>CADAAA010000001.1 GCA_902785785.1 uncultured Bacteroidia bacterium
GGTGAGGACGTGGACACCGGATACCTTGCCCTGGAGGGCCGCGGCGGCGTCAGCAGTCGAACGGTTCTTGAGGTCTTCCGAACGGACGGATGCCACGGCTCCGGAAAGGTCGCTCTTCTTCTGGACACCGTAACCGATGACGACGGTCTCCTCGAGGAACTCGGTGTCCTCTTCAAGAGTAAAGTTGATGACGGGACGTCCGGCGACGGAAACGGTCTGGGACGAATAACCGATACAGGAAACTGTGACGCTGGCCTGAACGGGGACATTGAAATTGTAATTTCCGTCAACGTCAGTCACTGTTCCGATGGTGGAGTTGCCCACCACCATGATGGATGCACCCACGACGGGCTCTCCATTCTGATCGACTACCTTTCCTGAAAGAGGCCTGTTCTGGGCGAAAGCTGTGAAGCCCATGAGCAGGATAGACAGGATAACAGCCGATCTTTTTAGGATCGTTTGTTTCATTTGGTTAAAAGGATTAAAAGGTTTTAACGACGCTAATTTAACCTCTTAATCCTTAAACCAATTTCATTTTTCCGTCAAATGCGGTAGTATTTCGCTCTATATATAATATATGAACAAAATTTAAAATGATTTGACGGATTTTTAAAAGCCTATCCTTGTGGTGTTATGCGTTTTTGACAGTATCCGAGCCGATTCTTAGAAGAATCCTGAATACTTTACCCGGATTACCATCCCAGAAACGGAGGGCTTCCGGAGCTTCGTCCCAGTCAACGACGCGGCTGATGAGGGTGTCCGTCGGGCAGGTTCCGCGCTCCATGTAGCGGATGACGGCCCTGAAGTCCGAGGGTTCGGCATTGCGTGACCCTCTGATATCCAGCTCCTTCTGGACGAATAGCCTGGTCTCGAAGGTAACGTCTGCCTTGGAGTAGCCGATGCAGACGACACGTCCGGTAAAGGCGACGGAGTCGACGGCGAGCCGGTAGGTCGCCGGGCTGCCGACGGCCTCCACGACTACGTCGGGGCCGTCGCCTCCGGTGACCTCTGCGAGCCTTTCGGTGAAGTCCGGAGCCATGGTGTTGAGGGCGTATGCAGCGCCCATCTGCTTGGCTATGAGAAGCTTTTCTTCGTCAATGTCTGCGGCTATGACCGTGGCGCCACGGAGCGCTGCGCGCACTACGGCGCCCAGGCCCACCATGCCGCAGCCTATCACCATGACGGTGTCGATGTCAGTCACTGCACCGCGTGAGACGGCATGGAAGCCCACGCTCATAGGTTCGACAAGGGCGGTTTCGCGGGTGCCGAGATTCCCGGCGGGAATGACCTTCTCCCATGGGACTGCCATGAACTCGCGCATGGCGCCGTCACGCTGGACGCCCAGCGTCTGGTTGCTGCGGCAGGCGTTCGGCCGGCCGCGGCGGCACGACGGGCACGAGCCGCAGGCGGTGTAGGGATTGACGGTGACCGTCATTCCAGGCTTGAGGTTCTCCGGAACTCCAGGCCCGACGGCCTCGATGACCGCGCCGATCTCGTGTCCCGGGATGACCGGGCTTTTCGCCATGGCGTTCCTTCCCCTGTATGTATTGAGGTCGGATCCGCAGAATCCTACATATTCCATCCTGAGGAGGACTTCTCCTGCCCTTGCTTCAGGTGCGGGCAGCTCCACGTTGGTCACGTTTCCCGGACCGCTGATTTGCAATGCTTTCATGTTGTTATGTCTTTTCTATTCTTGTCAGTCCTTTATTTCTGCTCTATTACGGAGCCGTGCTCCTGCGCTACGACCTTCTTCCACAGGTCATTGTATCCGCCGTACTGCAGTCCCTTGGGGGTACCTTCGTTGTACTCCGAGTGTGAGAACGATCCGTCCTCCTCCTGGGCCTTGATATTCCCGTCAATGAACTTGACGAGGAGCGTCTCCTCGAGTTTCGCCCAGTTGGCGAACTGCTCCTGGGCTGTATCTACAGAATAACGGGTCAGTGCTTTGCGTATCTTTTTCAACGAAGACTTCTTTCCGGGCTTGTACTTGGCGAGAAGCTGTTCGTCGTTCGTTTTCACCTTGCTGAACATCTGGTCGTTCTCGAAGCGGTCTGCCTCAGCGCGCACGAACGGGGCCATCTTGTCATACATCTTGTAGCAGGCGTTGGCCACGCGGTTGCACATCCAGAACGCGGAGGTGGGGGAGTAGTGCAGCATGTCGCCGTTGCCGACGCGGAAGCAGTCGGGCACCTCGGTGGTATTGACGTATACGGGGGTAAGATATGAGGTCGCGGCATCGTCGCAGCCGAACCAGATGAGGCTTCCGATCTCGTCGGGGAGCCAGCCACGGGCCTGTCCAACGAACCAGAATCCGGTCTGCTGGGTAGCAATGGCGCGCTCGTTGACATAAGTCTTGCCGTCCACGGTGAAGCTCATGGGACGCCAGCGGTAAGGCAGGGCATTGCCGCCCGCACCGATGTCCTGCGTCATGTCCATGGGCGTACCCTCGTAGTGGTCGCGCATGACGTCTGCGACGTCCTTGACAGTGATCTTGCGCGAAGGCTTGACAAACAGAGGCATCTCTCCCTTCAGGTCATATCCCATGGCATAGTCGAGCCAGTCGGATGCGGGGGCACTGACCTCGCGGCCTTCGGCATCGAGGTAGGTGAAAGTCCCGTTGCAGAGGATGTTGAAGGCGCTCCAGGCGCGGGCGTCGCAGGCTCGCGCGCCGCCGAAATCCAGAGGATTGTAGGCGTCGCGGAAGCTGAAGCCCGCGTCATCTCCTTCGTACCAGCCCTTGGAACGGGCGAAGGAGATCACATCGGGAGCAAAGATACAGTTGTCAGGATCGTTCTGCGGGAAGGTCGTGATGCGGGCCTGGTTGGCATGGGCGCAGATGTACCCGTCGGGTATCCTGCGCGCAACCCATACGATGCCCTTCTCCTCTCCTTTGCCCACGAGGTCCATCACCCAGGCTTCCTGTGTATCGGCGATCGAGAAGGTCTCTCCTTCGGAGGGGTAGCCATACTCGTTGGCCAGGGCCACGATGATATCTATGGCTTCGCGTGCCGTGCGGGCCCGCTGCAGAGTCACGTAGATGAGGGAACCGTAGTCCATGATGCCGTCAGGGTTGACCTGCTCCTCACGTCCGCCCCAGGTGGTCTCACCGATGATGAGCTGGTGCTCGTTCATGTTTCCGACCGTCTGGTAGGTGTGTGCGACCTGCTTGATGCTCCCGAGGGGTTTGTAGGTGTCCCATTCGATGATGGGGAGCATGGCTCCGGCTTTCCAGTCTGCGGCCTTGTGGAAATAGAGCTCACCGAACAGCATGTGGGAGTCGGCGGCGTACGAGACCATGCAGGAGCCGTCGGCGCTGGCGCCGCGGGTGATGATGACGTTGGTGCAAGCGTCCGCAGCCCCTTGCGGGACCAGCAGCATGGCACAGGCCAGGAATATGAGAGGAAGTCTTCGCATTTTGCAGTTTTTTATTAATTGTTTATTTTTGTATTCTGATTCATTCGTACAAATCTATAAATTTTTTGTCACTATGCGTCGGTTTGTCCGTTCATTTGTGCTTTGCGCCGTTCTTTTCGCCGGTTTCTCCATAGGGCTGGCGGCCCAGGCGCAGTCTGCCGACGAGGCCAAGGCGGAGAAGGAGTTCTACGAGTCCGTCGAGAGGGAGATCGAGCGCCTGACCCGTTTGCTTGATCTCAATGACGCGCAGATATTCTTCGTCGACTCCATTATAGTCCACGACTATAAGGCCATGCAGGCGGAGATCAAGGAACTCAGCGAGCGCAAGGTGTCGAACGCCAACATGTATTATGACGTCCAGGACAAGTGGCAGGAGAAGATTTACGAGGCGTACGAGAAGGTTTTCGATGAGGACCAGTGGGCCAAGTACCTCAAGAGCGGCGCGGCGCGCGACAAGAAGTCGCGTGACAAGCGCCGCGCCAAGGCCCAGCGATAGCGTTGACAATAAGGAATTCAAGATATGAAAGAAGAGATTGAGAAACTCCTTGCCGAGGTCGCTGACCTCAAGTGCAAGACACGGAAGGAAGTGGAGGAGGCCCGCGTGCGTTTCCTCGGAAAGAAGGGCGAGATCACGAAGTTGTTCGACGATTTCCGTGCCATGGACAAGGAGTCCAAGAAGACGTTCGGCCGCGTGCTCAACGAGCTCAAGAACGCTGCCATGAACAAGATAGAGGAATTGAAGGATACAGTGGCCGACGATACCGTCTCCGACGGCCCCAAGGCCGATCTCTCCATGCCGGGAGATCCTTTCGAGCTCGGCTCGCGCCATCCCGTGTCGATCGTCCGCCAGGAGATCGTGGACATCTTCCGCAAGTTCGGCTATGACGTTGCCGAGGGTCCGGAGATCGAGGACGACTACCATGTGTTCGAGGCTCTCAACTTCCCCCAGAACCATCCTGCCCGCGACATGCAGGATACCTTCTTCATTTCCGCGGGACATCCCAATCCTCTGCTTCTCCGCACCCACACCTCTTCCGTGCAGGTCCGCGCCATGGAGACCATGAAGCTCCCCATCCGCGTCATCTGCCCCGGCCGTGTGTTCCGCAACGAAGCCATCAGCGCCCGCGCGCACTGCATATTCCATCAGGTCGAGGGCCTCTACATCGACGAGGGCGTGACGTTCGCGGACCTCAAGCAGGCCATCCTCCTGTTCGCCCGCGAGATGTTCGGCCCCGAGACCGAGATCCGCATGCGTCCGTCGTACTTCCCGTTCACCGAGCCTTCGGCCGAGGTGGACGTCAGCTGCAACATCTGCCACGGCAAGGGCTGCAACATCTGCAAGGGTACCGGCTGGCTGGAGATCCTCGGCTGCGGAATGGTCGATCCCAACGTCCTCGAGGCCAGCGGCATCGATTCCAAGAAATACACAGGCTTTGCCTTCGGTATGGGCCTGGAGCGTATCGCGATGCTCAAGTGGCGCGTCAATGACCTCCGTCATTACTTCGAGAATGACATGCGTTTCCTCAAGGAGTTCAACACCGCCGTCGAAGTGTAGTCTTAGCGGCCGCAGACGTTGCGGCCGCATTTTTTTGACAAAAAGTTTGGAGAATACAAAAAACTTCGTACCTTTGTCTTCCCGTTTGGGAACAACGCGGAAATAGCTCAGTTGGTAGAGCGCAACCTTGCCAAGGTTGAGGTCGCGGGTCCGAGCCCCGTTTTCCGCTCCAAAACAGTCAATCAGCCATCAGAAACGCTCTGGTGGTTGATTTGTTTTATGTGGATAACACTCTCACCTGCAACCATTTGGCAAGTTTGCGTCCTACCAACTTAGCATAATCCCAAACAGAGAGAAACAAACAAATAATGTCATTATTTGTGACAGAAACGTCCTGAATCACATCCTTGTCACAAATTTTGCGTAAATGCCTAATATTTAATAAAATATGTATGGTGGAACGCTTCGCGGACGCCTTCCCCATCAGGTTCTATTACAGAGAATGCAGGGCTGACTCCAGGTACTCCGAGAATGCTGGCCGGTACAGTTCGCCCACGGTGAGTACGATGCCATTGTCCAGTTTCACGCTGGTGCGGGATGCTTCCGCGATATGGTTCAGTGCTATGATGTAGGAACGGTGGATGCGCATGAACCTGTCTGCGGGGAGCTGTCCGATGAGCTTCTTCAGACTGAATAAGACCACTACGGGCTCATCGGCATACGTCAGATGTATCTTGACGTATTCGCTCATGCTCTCGACATATACGATCTTGCGTACGTCCACGCTGACGATGCGGCGCTCCGCCTTGAAGTGGAGGAAAAGCTCGTCTTCCTTGGGAGAGAGAGCCTCCTGCATCCGCTGGGATTCGAGCCGTTGCCGGGAATTCTCAGCCAGCAATGCTTTCACCCTTTTTTCCCTACGCCGGTTTTCGACATAGTAGTAGGCGCCCAAGTCCACGCCGATCAGAAGGATTCCAATTATCAGCTTTGAAAACTCAGGCCTCATAGGTCTATGGCGTCTTGGGGGCTCAGGATATCTTCCGTCCGGATCCGGAGGAGGGGGAGCACTACCGGGAGGAGGGGCCATCCCTTCCGTCCAAGGCGGAGGCGGAGGCCCTTGGGGGCGACTTGAAGGCAGGAAGCACCAGACTCCGAACAAAATGATGAGCAAAGCCGTGAGGCATAAATATAGCGGGAATCTCTTCCTGATGAGGCGTGCCAGGAAGAAATGGTGTATCAGTAAGAGGATTAGAAATGGAAGAACCAGTAACATTTCCCTTTCATTTGCTCAAAGTTACTTCTTTTTTTTATATATTGAACCTGTTCGCTGAAGAACACGCGGCGTTCGCTGAATTCCTGCCTTTTGGGGTTGAAAGTGGTTTAATTGTTGGAATACCGGATGGGCAGTGAACTAAAATCAATAGTATATGAAAAAGGTTTATATAATTCTTGCAGCTATAGTCGTCGCCGCTTCGTCGTGTGAACGCGACGATTTCCCATTCGATATGGGCGGTTTTGACGACCAACAGGTAGTATCTGAGCTTAAAGATCCGGCCCTCTCTTGGAGCGCTGATTCTTTCGAGGCTTCCATCGGAGCCGATAACTCTTTTCCCACGCTTGAAAATAAATACAGTGTCGGTGTTACTTACGAATCCTCCAAGCCGGAGGTGGCAACCATCAGCAAGCTCGGTGTCATCACGCTTGTATCCGATGGAACCACCCTCATTTCCGCTTCATCTGTGGCGGACGGGACTTATTCCGCATCCAGCGATTCCTTTGTCCTGACAGTTTTGAGTCCTTCCTCCGACGAGCCCGACGATGAGTCACTCAGTTTCGAATCCACCGGCGACCCTTCATCCGACGATGACATTTCCAATACTACATTCAAGGGGAGGATTACCATTTCTTATTCCGAATCGGGCGACGCTTCCGTGAAGGGGGACAGTTACGGCTATGTCGCTGTGGACGGCAATAAGGTCACGGTGAACAACACTGGAGGCGAAGTCCTCATCTACGAACTCACCGGAACGACATCCAATGGTTTTTTCAAAGTGTATGGAGCCAAGAAACAGGCCATCGTGCTCAACGGGGTCAATATCACCAACCCGGACGGCGCTGCGCTCAACAACCAGAACAAGAAACGCACGTTCGTAGTGGTCAAAGGTAACAACACCCTCTCGGACGGTCCGTCTGCCGCATATGCCAAAGAGGGAGAAGAGGACCTCAAGGCTGTCGTTTTCAGCGAGAGCCAGCTGGTCTTCAGCGGCAGCGGCCTGCTCACCGTCAATGCCAGGAACGCACAGGGCAAGACCGGCGTTTCTTCAGATGATTACATCAGGGTGATGAACAGTCCCACCATAAAGGTGAATTCCGGCGCCGATGCAGGGAATGGCCTGAAGGGCAAGGATTATGTCCAGCTTTCGGGAGGTGCGCTTGTAGTATCCATCGAAGCCGCTATGGCAAAGGGAATCTCGACCGACGATTACGTGTTGGTGGAAGGTGGAACGCATATGGTCACTTCAACCGGCGGCGTGGATTATGACGAAGAGGATGAAGAATATACCGGCACGACTTGTGTCAAGGCGGACAACTATTTCGCGATGACTGGCGGTTCCCTTACCCTGAAGAACACCGGCGACGGCGGCAAGGGCATCCGCGCAGGAAGTTACGATTTCGATGAGACGGACCATACCCTTTCCGACAGTTTCATTTCCGGCGGCATCCTAAACGTGACCACCACCGGACGCGAATCAAATGACGTGTCCGCCAAGGGAATCAAGATAGGCTGGGTGACCAAGGACGGCAGCGGAGATCATGCCAAGGTAACTGGAAATGCCGGCAAACTCGTCATAAGCGGTGGAAACATTTTCATCAACAGCACTTACGGTGAAGGCCTTGAGGTCAAGGGAGACCTGACTTTCGACGGCGGCGAGACCTATGTCTCCTCCACTAGCGAAGATGCCGTCAACTGCCAGGGAGACCTGACTGTGAACAACGGTTTTGTATATGCTTACTCTTCTGGAAACGATGCGATGGACTCCAACGGCAACACCAACCTTAATGGAGGATATGTGATGGCAATATGTACGAAGGGCAATCCGGAAGTGGCGATCGATGCCAATACTGAGGGGGGCAAGAAACTGTATATCAACAACGGCGTTACGCTGGTAGCCTACGGCGGTCTGGAAAACGGCTATTCCGCATCGCAAAGCGTATATTCGATGAGCGGCACCGCAGGCTCATGGAACGCCCTTCATGACGGCAAATCCTTCATCGCGGCATTCAAGGCTCCTTCCAATATCTCAAACTACATCGTTTCGGCGCCTTCGCTCTCAAGCGGGTACAAGGGTGTAAGCGTGAGCGGTGACGCCAAATGCAATGGCGTCTGGGCAGTTGACGGCATCACCGGAGGATCGTCGGTATCGCTCTCCAACTATACCGGCGGCAATGGCGGCCCCGGCGGCCCTGGCGGCGGCAGACCCGGCGGGTGGTAGGACAATATCTTCCATTGTCAACTCTGCCCAATGAACAAATCAGGCATCTCAGAAGGACAGCAGGTTATAGTTTGCACTTATACCGATCCCGGCGTAGATGCCTGGTTTGCTGTTGATTACATCGAATCCGAAGCCGAGTTGGGGACCTATGCCGACGGAGAACTTAGGTTTCTTCGGCTTCGGGATCGTAACGCCTTGGATCTCGTTGTACAATACATATGGATTGTCGGAGGATAGATATACCCGGCCATCCTTGATAGCAAGAGTGTAATCGGCTCGTACGACGTCCCTTGTGATATTCAATCCGAGATTGTTGTCATTCAGTTCCATGTATCCTTCCAGGTCCCTGAAACTGTTGCTGAAGCTGAATTCCTTCTTCAGATACTCGAGATTGCGGTCGATGATGTAGGTCGTATCATGGACCTCGTTCACAACTTCGGTTTCGACATATACGACCTGGTCTGCATTCCTGACCTTCATGTTGTCCAACTGCTGCTGCAACTCCTTGAACCGCTCCTCGAAAGCCTCGTTGATCGGTCCTACCCATATGTCCTTGTTCGCGACGTTTACACCGTTCTTGCCCGTGTAATAATGGATGGTGTCGCTCAACGCGTGCATGTTGTGCTCGTAGGTCTTCTCCATCTGTTTGTTGGTGTGAATGCTATAGCCCAAACCGGCAAGACTCCCGGCCAAAGCAACCCCGAGGATAATGGTGGATGCGCTCTTTCTCAGCGCTTGTGACAATTCGCTCATAGTATTACGCTCTTGATTGGAATAACGGGTGTTAAAGATAGGGAAAAATACCGGAGAGCCCTATCCATTTATGTGCATATCAGTTTTGTGTAAAAGGATGAAAAACCTTATATTTGAGGAGACATATAAGACTATAATCAAATATCAATGCTTATGAAAAACAAGATTCTATGGCCCTTATTGGGAGTTTGCCTGCTTCTGGTCGCTTCGTGTCAGAAAGAGCCCCAGCCTGTAAAAGTGACGGGGATAACGGTGAATCCCACTTCGCTTTCGTTGACGGAAGGTGATTCGGCGGATTTGACAGCGACTGTTTCCCCCTCGAATGCGGACAACCAGTCCGTCACTTGGGACAGCAATGACAAGTCTGTGGCAACTGTAAGCAACGGTAAGGTCACTGCTCTCAAGGCGGGATCGACCTCGATTACCGTAAAATCGGTCGATGGCGGGTTTACGGCTTCGTGCGCCGTAACGGTCGTGGCAAAGACCGTTGATGTAAGTTCCGTTACGCTGTCCAAGTCGGAACTGACGCTTACGGAAGGTGAGTCAGAGACAATAACGGCTACGGTCAAGCCGGATGACGCTACGGACAAGACTGTCAGCTGGTCGTCATCCGATCCCGCCGTTGCAACTGTCGATGGTGGGAAGATCACTGCCGTCAAGGAAGGCACGGCGACGATAACGGCCAAGGCCGGAGACAAAACTGCGACTTGCAAGGTTACTGTCGAGAAGAAGGTCATTGCGGTAGAATCTGTCGAACTTGACAAGACCGAACTTGAACTGACCGAAGGTGGCTCCGCAACCCTTGTCGCCACCGTGAAGCCTGACAATGCTACGGACAAGACGGTTACCTGGACTTCGTCCGATCTCGAAGTCGCAACAGTCGACGGCGGTGTTGTCACTGCCGTCAAGGAAGGTACGGCTACAATCACGGCCAAGGCCGGGGACAAAACGGCTGCCTGCGAGGTCACGGTCAAGAAGAATACCGTTGCGGTAGAATCTGTCGAGCTTGACAAGAGTGAACTCGAGTTGGCTGAGGGTGAGTCTGCTACCCTTGTCGCCACCGTGAAGCCGGACGATGCTACGGACAAGACGGTTACCTGGTCTTCGTCCGATCCTGAGATCGCAACAGTCGACGGCGGTGTGGTCACTGCAGTAAAGGGAGGCACGGCCACGATAACCGCATCCGCCGGTGATAAGACGGCGACCTGTGCAGTGACGGTGAAAGCTGATGAGCATCCCCTTGCGGCGCTGTTCGGAGATTATACCTTCTATTCCTTAGTCCTTGGTGTGAATGAAAAAGATGAAGATGCCTTTATGTACGGTAATTGGGATATGAAGATCAGTCCTTACGAGGGCAATCCTTCCCGTATCTGGATTGACAAGGTCACTATCTTCCAGGCACCGGATGTCTATGGCAGGCTCTTATCCGAGGGTGACGTCTATGCCGATGTGTCAGAAGACATGAAGACCATCACCATCCCCGTACCTCAGACAGTAAAATCAACTGCGGAAGAAGGTTTTGATGAGAAAGAGCCGTTCATACTCTATCTGTTCGATGAGAATTTTGATGCTGTTACGACTCCAAGTGTCATCACATTCACTCTCCAGGAAGATGGCAAATGGAAAACCGAGGATAATTACGGATTTTCGACCAAATCTGCTGTAAAGGAAGATCAGGATATATACTTTTATTTCTTGAATTGTTTCGGAGGGGTCAGCATCTATTATCCGACATATTTCGTCAAGAACGAAGATGCTGCAGCACAAAGCAAGTTGAGTCCGGCGAGGACAGTATCGGTAGGAAGGTCTCTCTCCAATAGAGGAGCGGTACGGCCCCCGCTTCGCGCCGGCGCCCTTGCTCCCGGCAAGTAAGTGAAACATGAAAAACCTTAAGACTATTGCCATCGGTCTTTTGATCCTGGCATCCTGTGCGTCGGCCATCGCGCAGTCGGCGGAGAACCTGAACCTGAACAGGATAGTGCAGCCTCCTTACAACAGCTACGGCCGGCTGGCTGACGGATGTTCCAATGCTGAACTGCTGGGTTGGAAGGTAGGTGTACAATTCTACACTTTCAACAAGTACACCTTCTTCGAAGGTATCGACCTTACGCGTGCCCTTGGCCTCCACTACATCGAGGCCAACATGGGAGCACGCATCACGGCTGACAGCGACCAGCGCATCTCCGCCAATATGCCGCAGGAATGGAAGGACAAGATCAGGCGCAAGCTCGTGGAGAGCGGTGTGGAATGCCTTTCCTTCTATTGCGGAATGAACGGCAGCGGAGAGGGCTTCGAGGACATCGTCAAGTTTGCCAAGGAGATGGGGTGGATGATCGTCACCGATCCCAAGCGCGCTGACAATGGCGGCAAGCCCGTCTCGTTCTATGAGGAGATCCTGGACAAGTATGGCGTAAAGATGGTGTTCACCAACCACCCCAAGGACGGCGGAGCCGCTTACTGGAATCCTGACTATACCGTCGCTGATACCCAGGGCTATGGCAAGAATATCGGTGCATCCATCGATATCGGCCACTATATGCGCGGAGGTTTCGATACCTATGAGATAGCACGGCGCTATATCGGTATCGATAAGCTCTACCATTTCCACATGCGCGATGTCAGCGAGAGGGGCCCTCACGGGCTGGATGTCCCCTGCGGGACCGGCCAGGCCAGGGTAGGGGAAATATTCAACATGATGAATGACACTCAGGTCAAGCCGCTCATCATGCTGGAGTACGAGCATGATTTCGACAATCCTCTGCCATACCTTATCCAGAGCGTGAACTATATCAACCAGCTGTGCGGAGAGATCGTCAAGGCCAACGAAGAGAAGGCCCGGCTGGGGGACCCTGTCCTACTGTATGCCGACGCCGCGCAGATCTCCCCAGACTTGCGCGTCCAGGACAGCGGTGCGAAGTCCACCATCCACGATTGGAGCAAGCCGGAACAAAGCATTTCCTGGACGACCAGTCTTAAGCCGGGCAACTACCAGGTGAAGCTGCGCTATTCCCAGCCTTTCGCCGGCTCGGCCGTGACGCTGGCCGCTGACGGTGAGGAGCTGGCCTCCCTCATCCCTTCCACTTTCACGTGGTTCGACTTTACGGAGCAGCCGCTCGGAGTTATCCGCATCACCAAAGGCGGGCAGACCACCCTCACCTTGAAAGGCATCCAGAACAGCTTCAAACGCAACAGGCAGAACGGAAGGTTGAGGCAGGACGAAGCCCTTCCCGATGTCAACGCCCTGGTGCTGGTGCCTACTTCAATGGAAGCCACTTCGCAGCCGGTGGACATCATAAGCCGGTTCAAGGGAGTGCAGATCTTCGACGGCAAGACCTTCGCCGGATGGGAGCCCAACAGCGACGGGGCAATGGACCATTTCCGCATCGAGAAGGGAGCGATAGTCGGCGGTAGCCTGAAGGCGGACCTCGAGCACAACCAGTTCCTCAGGACTACGAGGTTCTACCGGGATTTCGAGCTTCACCTCAAGTACAAGGTGGTAGCGAACGATAATACCTACAACGGTGGTGTACAGTTCCGCAGCGTCCATTCCGAGAATCCCCGTACTCCTTATGAAATGTATGGGTACCAGGCTGACATCATGGAAGGCAGGATAGGAGCCCTCTATGACGAGAGCCGCAGGAATACCTTCATAGGGATGGCTCTTGACGTTCCGGACAGATATCAGGTCCGCGAATGGAACGACATGGTGATCCGATGCGAAGGTCCGCGTGTCCGAATATGGCTAAACGGAGTCAAGACGACTGACTATATGGAGCCTTTCACTCAAGAACCGTACGAGCGAATCGGCACGATAGCACAGGACGGATACATAGCCGTCCAGATCCATGAAGGTAAGGCCAGTGAGGTCTGGTACAAAGATATTTACATCCAGGATCTGACTCCGGCAGACTAACCGGGCTGTTTCCCTGTTCTTACTTTTTTTTAATCGGGACAATTCCTTTTTAGGCAACAATAAGCTAACTTAGTAGGAGATTAATACCATTTGATATGAGAAAGATAATCCTTTTAATCGCCGGCTGCCTGTTCTGCGCAGCGTCCTATGCGCAGCAGCCAGTCACTTTCACTGCCCAGCAGGATCACCAGAACATGCTTGACCAGCTGGGTATCAAATCCATCAGGCATGCCTTTGATGCAGACGAGAGCAGCCCTCACGCTGCCAATTACGATGAGAGCAAGGCCAATCCCTATCCTGTGCTTCCGGAGATCCTCAAGACGAATGCAGGCAAGAAAGTGACCACCGCCAAACAGTGGTGGGAGGTCCGCAGGCCGGAGATCGTCGAGGGCTTCGAGAGCGAGGTTTACGGCCGCGTTCCGGATAATGTCCCTTCCGTCACCTGGATTGTCGAGGCGGAGGAGATCGAGACGGTCGGTATGATCAGGGCCAAGGCCAAGCAGCTCAGAGGCCATGTGGACAACAGCGCCTGCCCTTCTATCAACGTTGATATCAAGATGGTTGTCGTGACCCCGGCCAATGCCGAAGGTCCGGTCCCGGTGCTGATGATGTTCGGCGGAGCCAATCTCCCGAATCCCGTCAAGCCCGGTGCAGCTGACATGGCGGTCATCAACAAGACGCTGCGCCGTTTGCTTGAGAACGATCCGGAGACGGCCGAACTCATGAAGAAATATCCCGCCTGGCAGCCTTTCGAGCCGGCCAATCCTTTTGCGGCATTCGCCCGTCCCGCACAGCAGACTCCCGGTCAGGATCCGCCGTCAAACCAGCAGCTCCTCGCTGCCGGATGGGGCTATGCGATGATAGATCCCAGCAGTATCCAGGCAGATAACGGTGCCGGTCTTACCCGCGGTATCATCGGCCTCGTCAACAAGGGCCAGCCGCGCAAGCCGGACGACTGGGGCTCCCTCCGAGCCTGGGCTTGGGGTGCCGCTCGCGGCCTCGATTATCTCGAGACTGACCCTGACGTCGATGCAAAGCATGTCGGTATCGAGGGTGTCTCAAGATATGGCAAGGCCGCTCTCGTGACACTCGCGTTTGAGGATCGTTTCTACATGGGACTTATCGGATCCTCCGGGAAGGGTGGAGCTACCCTGCACCGCCGTCTGTTCGGTGAGGGCCTGGAGAATCTCGCCAACTCCGGCGAGTATCACTGGATGGCCGGAAACTATATCAAATACTGCGCAACCGAGTCCAAGACGGGAGCCTGGAACGCCGACATGCTGCCGGTGGATTCTCACGAGCTCATAGCACTGTGCGCTCCGCGCCTTGTGTTCATCAGCTACGGCGTTCCTGAGAAGGGCGATGCCCTGTGGCTGGACCAGTACGGCAGCTGGCAGGCTACCGTAGCCGCTGGAGAGGTGTTCAAGCTGCTCGGCGCCAAGGACCTCGGCCTGTCCAATGACTACCGCAAGGAGCCCATGCCGCCGGTACTCACCGGCCTTCTCGACGGCGAGCTGGCATGGCGCCAGCACGACGGCGGCCATACCGACGGCCCGAACATGAAGTATTTCATCGAATGGGCAACCAAGAAGATCAAGGAGAGTCAGAAATAGTTTTATTCGCTCCAATATGAAGAACCCCGGAAGTCACAGACTCCCGGGGTTCATTTTTAGTGGCTTAAGGTTTATTTTACGTTGTATTCGTAAAGGATGACGCTGTGCGGAGGAACTGTGAGGTTGGTGTTCAGCTTCTCAGTACGGGTCTGGACAGTGATCACGTTCGGATTGTCTATGGTATTGGCATCCGTGCTCTGGGCGGGGGCGAGAGCATAGACGGTGACCTTGGACTTGGGGTCGGGATTGCCTCCGTCGAACTTCAGGGCGACGCTCTGAGCTTCCTCGGTGGGATTGACGACGGATACCATCACCTTTCCGGACTTGCTGCACTTGGTCGCCATGATGTCCAGAGGATAGGTAGGGCTGCCGGACGGCTCAAGAGGGATGTCCACGAAAGGAGTGCCGCGCATGGGCTTCTGGGGAGAATTGCCGGTCAGGCCCAGTGGGAGGTCTCCCAGTTTCTCGATGAAGAGCTTGAACAGCAGACCGGTAGAGCTGATGGTGGCCGTGTTGTCGTCATAGGTATAAAGACTGCCGACACTGGTGATACCGGCCATCATCACATAATAGCTGTAGCGGTACATTTCGTGCAGCGTAACGGCCGCGCCGATGGTGCCCTGGAAGCCGCGGCCGCGGCCGCCGGCCCATTCATCGATCCAGTAGGGCACATGCTTTTCCTTTACGCCGGGAATCATCTCCTCATACTTGTCCATGGACTCGGCGGAGTTCTTCACCCTGTTCGCAGCCAGGCGGATGGACTCGAGGAAGTCGAACTGGCAGGGGACCCAGCTGTCGGTGGCATCGTCGAAGTAAGCGCTTGAGTTGGGATAGATGTGCTCGGACATATAGTCGATGTACTCCAGGGAGCCTTTCAGGAGCTGTCCCGTCCAGTCGAAATCGCCGAGGAACGGAACAGGAAGCTCAGTCTGGTAGGGCTTGCGGTAGTTGCGGTACTGGCTGCTCTGCTCAGGGACCGAAGCACCGGAAGCTATGAGCTTGATGTTGGGATCCTTCTTGAGCATCTCCTCGCCGAAGTAGTTGTGCTTCAGCACATAATGGGCGGGGGACATGTGGCCGAGCTGCCACTCGCCGTATCCTTCATTGCCCACTCCCCAATAAATCACGCCATAGGGAGCCGGATGTCCGTTCTTGGCGCGCCAGGTTCCCATCGGGGTATCCACGGATCCGTTCACATACTCGACCCACTGTCCTGCGGAGTAGGCGTCTCCGAATCCGGTGTTCACGACAAGATAGGGCTCGCTGCCGAGCAATCTGCACCATGTCATGTACTCATCGGTACCCATGTCGTTGGACTCGACGGTATTCCAGGCATAGTCGTAGCGGGGCGGGCGCTGGTCCGGGTCGCCGATACCGTCGCGCCACTCGTATCCGGAAAGGAAATTGCCTCCCGGCCAGCGATAGATCGGAGAGCCGATGTCCTTGAGGATGCCCACCAGGTCGGCACGGAATCCTTCAATATTGTCAGCAGGCATGAGCGATACTGCTCCGACGGAGAAGCTTCCGCTGCCTTCACCCACGATCTCAAGGGCGGCGTCCTTTACGTCAGCTCCTGCCGTGAATGAGAAATAATACTTCTTGTAATCCTTTGTCAGACCGTCGAATACAACTGTCTGGCGGTCGGAGGGGCCGTTGCCCCAGACAAGGCTGACGGATACCTTGGCGGAGCCGTCGGCTTTGAGGACTACGCGGCCCTCATAGCCGCGCCCGTTCTCAAGCCACAGGCCCGCCTGGCGGATACCGTTCCTGCCGGAACCGAGCTTGATGACGGGTGACTGCTTGCCCACATAGGGATTGTCCTTGTCCATGGTCACCGATGACTCGGGTCCAACGGGACGCCAGCGAAGCTGGTGACGTCTGGAATTCCGGGGAGTCAATGTCTCGGAATTGTCCACGGGATAGAAGAACTTGCGGTCGGAGAGCATCTCCGCCCAGATACCGTTCTCGAACATGTTGCCGAGGAGTTCGGTGAACATGCCGTGGACGAAGGGATGGATGGGAGCACCTTCCTGGTCAAGATGGATGGTGGCTTCGATCGCGGGCTGGGGCGCTGCCTCCTTCGCCGAAGAGGCGAAAGGGAGGCAGATCTGCAGCGCCAAGGCGGCGAGGCAGCAAATCAATACTTTCTGTTTCATGTGGTTATAAGTTTATGGTCGCTGATGACACTATAGGCCTAGTTCATTTTAAGCGGAGTAGGAACCGGTACCTGTGAAGGAGAATAGCCGGTGGCCTTGCCGAAGACGGAGAAGTCGAGGATGCTCAGCGGGCTGGTCTTCGGCCAGTCGAGCATAGTCAGACGGACAAAGCGGCACTCCACGGGTTTGATCTCGTCGAACAGGACGTTCCTGGGAACGGTGTTGCCGGATGTGTTGAGTACTTCGGTGAAGCTCTCTCCGTCCATCGAGACCTCGATCTTGTATTTGAACACAGGGGGAGCTCCTGCAGCGCCGAATCCTCTGCCGCCGCCCCCGAACAGGATGCGGGAGCCGTCGATCTGGAATGTCTGAACCCTGTCGCGGTCAACTGCTGGGGACAGGCTGATGGTAAGTGTCGGGTTGGCGTCGTCATCGGCGGGCTCCCACCATGTCGCGGTGGAATTGTCAAGCGCGTACTCGGGGCCCCTTCCGGGCTTTTCGCTGGAAGCGACCTTCGCTGCGCCGGGGGATCCGCCGCCCGTGCTCCTGGTGGTCTTGCCGACGGATACGATTAGCGAGCCGGAGTCACCCTTGGCGGGATCCTTGACTACACCGGGGGCCCACTGGGGCGTGTCGGTCACGTTGCAGACGAGGTTGCCGTCCTTGTCGACAGTCACGCGGTCCATGCCGATGCGGCGTCCGCCGCTGCGGAGGACGATGGTGTAGAACTGCCAGATGTTGCCGTCAGGGCCGGTCACCATGCTTCCGTGCGCAGGGCCGGTCACGATACCGTCCGTACGGCGGAGAAGCGGGTTGTTAGACGCATACTCATACGGCCCCTGGACGTTCTTGGACTTGTAGTAACCTTCGGCATAGGTCCTCCACTGGGTTCCGGAAGCGGAATACTGGAGGTAATAGGTACCGTTGAGCTTGTAGATCCACGGTCCTTCGATCCATGCGACATCGGGGAACTCGTTCTGCTCTCCCTGACGCTCCCAGACATGGTCCGGATTGAAGCTGAAATGGTGGGTGACGGGACCGACGAACTGGGTGAGGTCGTTGGGGTCAAGCTTGACGGAATAGATACCGCTGATGGCCATTCCCGGCCAGAACAGGTAGGGCTGGTTGTCCTCGTCTACATAGATGTGCGGGTCGAAGCCCTGGCTCCAGCCGTGCTCGCGGTCGGGAGTGCCTTTCCACTGTCCGAGCACCTCGTACGGTCCGAGGGGATTGTCGGCCACCCAGACGTTGCTGCTGTTGCCGGTCATGTAGAACTTGCCGTTGTAGGGGCATACGTCAGGCGCTACGGGTACGCCGGCCACATAGTGGTACTCCCAGTTGAGCATGTCGGAAGATACCCATGCACCGCCACCCGTGCAGAACATGTAGTATTTGCCTTCCCATTGGAAGACGCTGACGTCTCCCGAGGCGCTTCCCTGCCCGATCTCCATGGGGAGGGGATTGCAGTAGCGCGCATCTTTGCCCAGGGTCTGGGCATTGAGCAGGCCGGCCGAGAACAATACGGCGGCTGCCAGAATGAGGAATCTTTTCATAACGAAGTGTATTATGTGGTTGAAATCTGCTTTGGTATACAAATATAAACAATTATGGGAAAATGTGCTACTTCCGGTTCGGCTTTGCCCATAGGGCGAACAAGGGAGTCGTTAGCAACCGCCCCTTAATGGAAGTTCTTATCAAGTAATGGGAATCCGACAAGAAAAATGTTTATATTTGGGGTTAAGAAAAGCATTGTGAACAAATATTGTCAATTATGAAAAAAAGGTCTGTTTGGTTTTTGTCAGTGATTTGTCTGCTCTTGTTGGCTGCTTGTGAAAAAGAGCCCCAGGCTGTCAAGGTAACGGGAATAAGCGTGAATCCCACGTCCCTTTCCCTTGTCGAAGGAGAGACAGGTAGCCTGACCGCGACCGTCTCCCCGTCGGACGCGGATGACAAAACCGTAATATGGGATAGTAGCGACAAGTCTGTAGCTAGCGTAGAGAACGGAAAAGTAACCGCGCTCAAGGCCGGATCTGCTAATATAACGGTTAAGTCCGTTGACGGTGGATTCACGGCGTCGTGCTCCGTTTCAGTCTCGGCAAAGACTGTAGATGTCGCCTCCATTTCCCTTTCAAAGGAGGAATTGACTCTCAAAGAAGGGGATTCTGAGACGATTACGGCCACTGTTAAGCCTGATGACGCTACAGACAAGACTGTCACATGGACGTCTTCCGATCCTTCCGTCGCAACGGTCGATGGTGGAAAGATCGAAGCCGTCAAGGAAGGCACGGCTACGGTTACCGCCAAGGCCGGAGACAAGACTGCAACCTGTAAGGTAACCGTTGATAAGAAGGTCATAGCCGTCGAGTCGGTAGAGTTGGACAAGACTGAAGTCGAGTTGACCGAAGGCGATTCCGTGACCCTTACTGCAACCGTCAAGCCGGATGATGCAACGGACAAGACCGTCACGTGGACATCTTCCGATCCTTCAGTCGCAACGGTCGACGGCGGAAAGATTGAAGCCGTCAAGGAAGGTAGCGCGACGATTACCGCGAAGTCCGGCGAGAAGTCTGCTACATGTCAGGTTACGGTCAAGAAGAAGGTCATAGCCGTCGAGTCGGTAGAGTTGGACAAGACTGAAGTCGAGCTGAACGAGGGTGACTCCGTGACCCTTACAGCCACCGTCAAGCCGGATGATGCAACGAACAAGACAGTCACGTGGACGTCTTCCGATCCGGCGGTTGCAATGGTCGACGGCGGAAAGATTGAAGCCGTCAAGGAAGGTACTGCCACGATTACCGCGAAGTCCGGCGAGAAGTCTGCTACATGCCAGGTTACGGTCAAGAAGGTCATAGCCGTCGAGTCGGTAGAGCTGGACAAGACTGAAGTCGAGTTGACCGAAGGCGATTCCGTGACCCTTACAGCCACCGTCAAGCCGGATGACGCAACGGACAAGACCGTCACGTGGACGTCTTCCGATCCGGCGGTCGCAACGGTCGACGGCGGAAAGATCGAAGCCGTCAAGGAAGGTACCGCCACGATTACCGCCAAGTCCGGTGAGAAATCAGCGGCCTGTACTGTGATTGTAAAGGCTAAGGTGCCGGAACACCCCCTTGCCGCCCTTTTTGGAGATTACACTTTCACATCCCCGATAGTCGCTTTTGACGAAGAAAGGGAGAATCTGGTTTATACTTACGCTTCGTGGGAAATGGCAATCAGCCCATATGAGGGCAGTAAATCCCGTATCTGGATTGACAAGATCGTTCCCTTGTTCTCCGAAGGGATTGGCGCAGAATTCTTCCCTCACGGCGAAGTCTGTGCCGAAGTGTCCATTGATATGAAGACCATCACCATCGATGTACCCCAGCAAGTTGAAGCCACGGCGTCCTTCTGGCAGATCGAAGAGCCATTGATCCTCTACAAATGTGCAGGAGATGATGCAGATGCGGAGTTCGAGACATTCAGCGGTACCATCACGTTCACCCTTCAGGAAGACGGAAGCTGGAGGACCACCGACTCCTATGGTTTTTCCACTGAAAGCGAAGTCAAGAATGGATTCTTCTATCCTTATATGAACTGTTACGGAGGACTCAGCTACGATTATCCGACCTATTTCGTCAAGAACGGGACTTCGACACAAGGCAGCATGAGCCCGTCCAGGAGAATGTCTTCCGGTAAAGTCTCGAAAACGGTGAGAGCAAACGGCCTCCGCCGTGTTCTAGGCAAAATTCACTTAGGCTTTTAATCAAATAACACTAATACTATGGCAGAAGAGACAAAAAAACCCATGGACCTCAATGGTGACGGAAAGGTAACCCTCGGCGAGAGGGCCCAGTATTATGCCGGCAAGGCCGGAGAGAAGATCGAAAAGGCCGCGAACCAGGTTCGTGACGAACTCAAGGAAGACGCCAAGGAGTTTGGCGCGAAGGCTTCAGTCAAGGCCAAAGAGCTTGGAGCAAAAGCCTCAGTCAAGGCAAAGGAAGTAGCCGCCAAGGCCTCTGAGAAGGCCAAGGATGTCTATGCCGACGCCAAGGAGGAGATTGCCGAAGCCGCATGCAAGGCCAAGGCCAAGGTAAAGGAGATGAAGGAAAAGAAGGCCTGACACGGATACTGATCTGGGCCTGTATTATCCCAATCATCCTTTAAGCGACCTCCTTGTGCAAGGGGGTCGTCTTTTTTGATGGAAAAGGATTATCTTTGCCGGTGATATGAGAATCGGGAACTTGGATCTGGGAGAGCGGCCGGTGCTGCTCGCGCCGATGGAGGATGTGACGGACGCGTCCTTCCGCATCCTATGCCGCGAGCAGGGGGCCGCGATGGTCTATACGGAGTTCGTTCCGTCGGACGGCCTGATCCGCGATGCGGTCAAGGCCAAGGCCAAGATGCGCACGATCCCGGAGGAGGCCCCTGTGGGCATCCAGATATACGGCAACATCCCCGAATCGATGGTTGAGGCCGCCAGGATGGCGGACCATGCCGCGGAGATCTGCGGCGGTTACGGCTGCGACGTGGTGGACATCAACTTCGGCTGTCCGGTGAACAAGATCGCCGGGCGCGGGGCCGGCTCGGGCATGATGCGGGAGCCAGACAAGATGGTGATGATCACCAGGATGATCGTGGATGCGGTGTCCAAGCCCGTTACGGTCAAGACCCGTCTGGGCTGGGACGAGGGCTCAAAGATCATCGTGGAGCTTGCCGAGCGTCTGCAGGACGCCGGTATCCAGGCCCTGACGATACATGGCCGCACCCGCCAGCAAATGTACAAGGGTGAGGCCGACTGGACCCTCATCGGCGAGGTGAAGGCCAATCCCCGTATGAATATCCCCATTATCGGCAACGGAGATATCAATTCTCCCCAGAAGGCAAAGGAGTATTTCGACCGGTATGGCGTGGACGGCATCATGGTAGGCCGCGCATCATTCGGCCATCCTTGGATATTCCGCGAGATACGGCATTACCTGGACACCGGCGAGCTCTTGCCGAGCCTGAGCGTGAATGACCGCGTGGCGCTGGCCAAGAGGCATTTCCAGTTGTCGCTGGACCTGAAAGGCCCGGTCCGCGGTGTGTTCGAGATGCGCCGGCACCTGTCGTGCTATTTCAAGGGCCTGCCGGACTTCAAGGAGACCAGGATCAAGCTCGTGACCAGCACTGACATCCCCGAAATCTTCGCCACCCTGGACTATATTTCAGAAAAATGGGGAAATGTGACGATGGATGGGGCGGAGAGCGTCTACGGTCTCTGATTTTTTCGTATTTTTGTAAAACATCCGCTGCGGCGACCATGATAGACAAACTTATTCTGTTCCCATACTACCTCGTGCTGAGTGTCCGGCACGCTCTCTTCAACAAAGGATTCATCTGCAAGACCCGGGAGGCCGAAGTGCCGACCGTCTGCATAGGCAACATCACCGTCGGGGGGACGGGAAAGACCCCGCACACGGAGATGCTCCTGCGCGTGCTGCAGCGCAGCGACGACTGGGGCTTCCGCAACGTCGCCGTGCTGTCGCGCGGCTACAAGCGCAGGAGCAAGCGCTTCCAGCAGGTCGTCAGCGGCTCCAGCGCCACCCTTTACGGCGACGAGCCGGTACAGATCAAGAAGAAATTCCCCGCCGTCACGGTGGCGGTGGACAAGGACCGTATCGAGGGCTGCAGTTTCCTCTGCCATCCTGACCTTATCCAGACGTCCAAGAAGGCCCGCAAATGCGTCCACAAAGAAATGGAGCCGGCTGAGCTTATTGTCCTTGACGACGCTTTCCAGTACAGGAAACTGAAGGCCACTTACAATATAGTCCTGGTGGACTACAACCGTCCTTTGAACAAGGACATGCTCCTGCCGCTGGGCCGCCTGCGCGACCTTCCGTCGCGGCTGCGCGCGGCCGATGCCGTGATCATATCCAAGTGTCCGCATTACATGGAGGATGAGGACAAGGCGGAGTTCCTGGCAGGACTCGGGTACAAGGACTTCGATCCGGCTTTGTGCGAAGCCGTAAATGCGAAGGGAGGCCGGCAGAAGGTCTATTTCACCTGCATTAACTATCAGCCTTTGGAGCAGATCTATGAAGAGGGTGATTCACGCTATGTCTATACTAAGAAACTAATCCTGTTCACGGGTATTGCCAAGGATACTCCACTTAGGATGTTCCTCAGCGACAAGTACAAGATAGTCAAACATCTGTCGTTCAGCGACCATCACAACTACACCAAGGCGGACATCCGTACGCTGGAGTCCGCATCCAAGTCCTTCCCCACGGCGGCTATCGCCACCACGGAGAAGGATGCACAGCGCCTTGTTGACTGCCAGAAAGTGACACACAGGCTCAAGGAGCGCCTGTTCCAGGTGCCGATCGAAGTGGCGTTCCTGTCCGAGCTGGAAGAGGCCGTGTTCTCGTCCACGCTCATCGAACATCTCAGAAAATATCAACAGCAGAAATATGTCGAGTAAAGGAAACCGCGGGAAAGGTTCCCGCAGCGGCCGCGGCGGAGCCGCCCGCAGACCCCGGCCTTCGGCCGGCCGGCGGGGCGGCGGTGGCCGCGGCACCAAGTCCCTCCAGCACTATCCCCAGTTCATCGGAAAGGTCCAGATGAGCCGCGAGGGATTCATCTTCGTAGTCGTCGAGGGAGAGCAGGACGACATCTTCGTAAAGGCGACGAAGACACGTAATGCCCTGAACGGCGACACCGTCCGTGTCGCCCTTACCAAGGAAAAGGTCGGTACCAAGCGTCGCGAGGGAGAGGTCGTGGAGATTATCGAACGCTCGAACCGCCCCCACGTAGGTATACTCCATTTCATGGGTTCGCAGGCATGGGTGCTCATGCAGAGCAAGTCCATGCCATATGACATCGAGGTCGACCAGCAGCAGGCCCTCGAGATGGGCGGCAAGACCGGCATGAAGGCCGCCGCCGTCGTGGACCGCTGGGAGAAATACGACCTCGGCCCCAAGGGCCATGTCGTCGACATCCTCGGAATGCCCGGGGACAACGAGACCGAGATGCACGCCATCCTCGCGGAGTTCGGTCTCCCGTACCGTTTCACCAAGGAGGTGGAGAACGCCGCGGACAAGATTTCAGACAAGATCACTTCCAAGGACCTCAAGGGCCGCAAGGACTTCCGCGATACCCTTACTTTCACCATAGATCCTGCCGACGCAAAGGACTTCGACGACGCGCTTTCGTTCCGCAAGCTCGAGAGCGGCAGCTACGAGGTCGGCGTACATATCGCCGATGTCTCGTATTATGTCAAGCCCGGCACTCCCGTGGACAAGGAAGCCCAGGAGCGCGGCACGTCGGTATATCTCGTGGACCGTACGGTCCCCATGCTTCCGGAGAAGCTCTGCAACAAGCTTTGCTCCCTCCGCCCCAACGAGGACAAGCTCACTTTCTCCGCAGTCTTCGAGATCACTCCCAAGGCCAAGGTGGAAAGCCGCTGGTTCGGACGTACCATCATCAATTCGGATCACCGCTTCGATTATGACCAGGCTCAGGCCGTCATAGAGTCCGGCAAGGCGACCGAGCCTGTCGAGGAGGCCCTCATCGTGCTCAACAAGCTCGCCCTGACACTCCGTGACCGCCGCTTCAAGGCCGGAGCCATGAACTTCGAGCGCCCCGAGATGAAGGTAGAAGTGGACGAGAAAGGCAAGCCCCTGAATGTCTACGAGAAGATATCCAAGGAAGCCAACTGGCTTATCGAGGAATTCATGTTGCTGGCCAACCGCAGCGTTGCCGAGTATGTCGCCACTGGCGGCAAGATGAACGGCGTTCCGTCAAAGAAGGCCAAGACCTTCGTCTACCGTATCCATGACGAACCGAACATGGAGAAGGTCGCCGGCCTGCGCGATGTCGCCGGCAACTTCGGCTTGAAGATGGGACCGATCGGAAGCCCTTCCGAGATTGCAGAGTCCATTGGCGGCTTGCTTGCGTCAGCCAAGGGTACGCCTTCCTACGATGCCTTGCAGATCATCGCCCTGCGTTCCATGGCCAAGGCCAAATACAGCACGGACAATATCGGCCACTACGGACTGGCTTTCAAGTTCTATACGCATTTCACCTCGCCCATCCGCCGTTATCCCGACCTCATGGTCCATCGCCTGCTGTCGATCTATCTGGACAATGGTGACAGCCAGGACAAGGGATTCTACGAGGCGCAGTGCGTCCATTCCTCCGAACGCGAGATCGTCGCGACTGACGCAGAGCGCGCTTCCGTCAAGTACAAGCTCGTGGAGTTCATGCAGGACAAGGTCGGCATGGAGTTCGACGCGCATGTCTCCGGTGTCACCGAGTGGGGCATGTACGCGGAGATCGAGCCGACCAAGGTCGAGGGCATGATACCGCTGAGGACCATTCGCTCGGACTTCTTCGAGTTCGACGAGAAGAATTTCCGCATCGTGGGCCGCAGGACACGCAAGGTCTACACCCTCGGCGACCCTGTCCGCATCCGCGTCAAGTCCGCCAATCTCGACCAGGTCCTTCTGGACTACGAACTGGTCGAGCCTGAGCATGTTGCGGAGGAGGTGCCGGTACGCAAACCTGCAACCAAGAGAACCACCAAAAAGAAATAACCTATGAAACGGACTTTCACCACCATCTGTCTGGCCATGTTCATGGCCTTCACGCTGGGCGCGCAGGACAAGGTCACCAAGGCTGTCCTGGAGCTTGGCCGCACCGACAACCGCGTCATGGAACATGCGGACTACATCGCCCGCAACATAGGCGGCCGGCTTGTCGGAACGCATATGCTGCATCACGCAGAGGACTGGGTGGCGGAACAGTTCCGTTCCTGGGGCCTTGAAGTGACTTTGCAGGAGGCCGTCGAGATCGGCGTGGGATTCGACCGGGGCCCCTGGTCCGGCAGGATGCTTTCCGAGGACGGCATGACGCTGCATTTCGGTACTCCGGCGTATACCGCCGGAACCCGCGGCCCGCAGAAGGGCCGGGTGCTGCTGGAGCCGAAGACCCAGCGCGATTTCGACCGCGTAAAGGGCGCGCTCAAGGGCGCCTGGGTGCTGCTTGAGACCGGCCCTACCAGCGGTCTGGCCATCGATGCCAGCGCCAAGGCGGACTCTACGCGCGCCGCGCAGCTCGCCGCGGGCAAGGAGGATGTCTCCGTGCCGTTCTACCGCCAGATGGTCGATGCCGGCGTCCTGGGTTTCATCCGCCCTTCCAAGATGCCCATGCAGGTGCTCTACAACCGTGCGATGTGTTTTAACCTCACCATGGACACTCTCCCCAAGGCCTGCGACATCCTGCTGGACGAGCATCAGTTCGAGACGATCAAGCAGAAGGTGGTCGACAGGCAGGATTTCCAGCTGGAGTTCGACATCCGCAACCATTTCTTCCCCGGTCCGATGAAGTATCACAACATCCTCGCGGTCATCAAGGGAAGCAAGTATCCCGACGAATATGTCATGATGGGAGGCCATCTGGATGCCTACGACATTGCTACCGGCTCCACCGATGACGGCCAGGGCGTCTGCGTGACCATGGAGGCGGCGCGCCTGCTGGCAGCCGCCGGCGCCAAGCCCAAGCGCTCCATCATGTTCTGCATCTGGACTGCCGAGGAGTACGGTCTGCTCGGGTCGAAGTATTTCGTCCAGAACAAGACTATCCCTTGGGACAAGATTTCCAATTACTTCAACCGTGACGGCGGTCCTCTGGCAGCGGTTTCAATCACCGTCCCCCCGGCAATGTATGACGATTTCGCCGAGGTATGCGAGCCTCTGAAGGACTACAATCCCGACATCCCCTTCGAGGTAATCAAGCGCGAGGGCGAGCCTCAGGCCCGGCCCACCAGCGCCGGCGGATCCGACCATGCCTACTTCGCCATGAACGGCATTCCGGCGATCTCCTTCAGGGAGCAGGATATCTTCGGCTACGACTTTATCTACCGTGACATCTGGCACACCGAGGATGACCTCTACGACAAGCTGATTCCGGAGTATCTGGAGCACTCGGCTGTGGTTCAGGCCGTCACCGCCTACGGCCTTGCCAACCTGAACCATCTCCTCTCCCGCGACGGCCTCTACAAGGATTAGCCATTTCCCGGCGTTTATAGCTTAGGCCAGCCACTGCAAGGGCTGGCCTTAATTCGTTTCGCTGCTGTTTCGGCCGGTTATCTGCACGAAAATGGCCGTTTTGTTCAGAAATGAGATAAGAATGCTCGATTCTGAACGGATAGACGTGTTTTGTTCAGATTTCGGAGGATAGGGCGCAGATTGCCTGGCGGAGGAAGTTGAAAGGCTGGGTGTTACTTTGGGCGAGGCCTTCAGATGGAGAAATGGCGGTCGAGGACGTCGTGGTGGTAGCGGAGGGTCAGGACGATGGTGCGGGCGAGGAGGTGTGCGAAATAGGCTACCATGAGGATATGGATGGCCTGGACCTGGAATGAGGGGCTGTCGTGGGGCAGCGGTGAGACGGCATTGAGGATGCCGATGCCGGCGAACCAGCATGCCAGGAATGCGCCGGCCGCCCAAAGCATCGCGTCGCGGATGCCCTTGGAGGCCGTGGCGCCCAGGTAGATGCCGTCCCAGGTGAAGGCTGCGCAGCCGGTCAGCGGCATCAGGACCAGCCAAGGGATGAATTTCCGGCAGGCATCCATGACGGCCGGATCGGATGTCATCATCCGTACCATGGGCATGCCGCCGAACCAGTATATCGCCATGAACCCCAACACTATGCTCATGCTCCAATAGAAGACGTACCTGACCGACTTCTTCGTCATTCCTGGATTCCTCTCGCCGATGAACCGTCCCGTGAGGGCCTCTCCTGCATAGGCGAATCCGTCCGTGAAGAAGGAGAAGATCATCAGGAGTTTCATCATGATGGTATTGGAAGCAAGCATGAGGTCGCCGTAGTGTGCGGCGATGGCCGGAATGCTGATATAGATGGCCGTGAAGCAAAGTGAGCGGATGAATATGTCGTTGTTCATCGACATGAATCCCTTGATCTCGGATCCGGCAAAGGACTTCCGGAGGTCTTCTCTTGAGAAACCGTCGAAGACGCTTCTGTAACGTATGACGGTCTTCAATGAGGCGTACAGAAGGCCGGAATACTGGGCTGTGACGGTGCCCAGGGCGATGCCGGGGAAACCGAGGCCTTCCCATCTGCCTATGCCGAGGGTAAGGACGATGCTCGCGGCTATGTTGACGCCGTTGACCATCAGGTCCGTCATCATGGAACTGAACGAGTCCTGCATCCCGATGAACCATCCCCGGAAAGCCATCAGGCCGAGTGTGGCGGGGGCTGCCCATACGCGTATGAAGAAATACTTCAGTGCCAGTTCCCGTACCTCTGATGAACTGTCGACGAGCAGGAATGCAATCTTCGTGAAAGGCCACTGTATCAGGAGGATGAGGGCGGCGCAGCCGAGCGCGAGCAGCACGGCCCGCATCAGGATGCGGGCGCACTCGCGCCGGTCGCCCCGGCCGAAGGCCTGGGCCGTCAGGCCGCCCGTCCCGACCCTCAGGAACGCGAAGTTCCAGTAGAGCAGGTCGAAGAGCATCGAGCCAATCGAGATGCCGCCGATGAAAGCGGCGGCGGTGAACAGGCTGCTTCCGTGCAGATGCCCTGCGACTGCTATGTCCACCATCCCGACGATGGGGACGGTGATATTGGCTAATATGCTTGGGATTGCAAGGCGGAGTATCTCCTTGTTGAGAGCGTTCATACGGGAGGACTAGCGGAATTTCGTGTCCTCCTCGAGCATTCCGAGGTAGGAGTTGTATCGCTCGGCGCTGATGCGGCCTTCGTCAACGGCTTCCTTTACGGCACAGCCCGGCTCGTGGGTGTGCGTGCAGGGGGTGAAACGGCACTGGCGGGAGGCTTCGAGCATCTCGGGGAAGTAGAGCGCGATCTCTTCTTTTTTCAGGTCCACCAGCCCAAAGCCGCGGAGTCCGGGGGAGTCTATGATACATGCTCCCTCGGCGGTCCTGTACATCTCGTACAGCGATGTGGTGTGCTTGCCTTGCAGGTGAGCTGACGATATCTTCCCGACCTTGGGGTCCAGTGAAGGGTCTATGGCTTTGATGATGGATGATTTGCCGACTCCGGACTCGCCTGACAACAGGCAGACGCGGGTTCCGATGGCGACGCGCAGCGTATCGATACCCTCGCCCGTACGGGCAGAGGTCTCGATGACGCGGTAGCCCGCCCCTTCGTATATCCTCTTGAAATCCTCTATCTGTTCCGCCGCGAAATCCCTGTACAGGTCCACTTTGTTCAGGACGATAGTCACCGGAACGTTGTATACCTCACAGGTAACAAGTATACGGTCCAGGAACGGCAGCTTTATCTCGGGGAAATACAGGGATACGATGATGAATGCCTCGTCGACGTTGGCGGCGATGACATGTGCCTGACGCGAAAGGTTGGTGGAGCGGCGGATGACATAGTTGCGCCGCTCGTGCACCGAAGTGATGGTGGCCGGATGCTCCGGCGTGGGCCGTGCATCGTCGTCGGCCTCCCAGCTCACGCGGTCGCCGACCGCCACCGGATTGGTGGCGGAGCTCCCTTTGAGCCGGATGCGGCCGCGCAGCACGGCCGGGAACAGGTCCCACTCCGGCAGGCAGCTCAGCAGATAGTGGCTGCCGGCATTCTTGACAACTGTCGCTTCTCCTTTCATCTCCGCAAAATTACGTACTTTCCGCGAAATGTCCAATCTCCGTATTATCCCGGAAAAATGACTATCTTTGTAGAGACTAATCTCAGACTTTATGATTTCCGAAGCATACATCAACAGGACGGTGAAGGAGATTTTCGAGGAGATCGAGTTTCCGGCCGCTCCTGCTGGGTTGTACGACCCTCTGCGCTATATGATTTCGATCGGAGGCAAGCGTATACGGCCCAAGCTCTGCATCCTCACCTATTCCATTTTCAAGGACGACCTTTACAATGAGATCATCGAACCGGCGCTCGCGCTGGAAGTGTTCCATTCGTTTACGCTCATCCACGACGACATCATGGACCGTTCCCCGCTCCGCAGGGGAATGCCGACCGTATGGAAGAAATGGAGCGAGGACACCGCGATCCTTTCCGGAGACGTGATGAACATCGACAGTTACCGCCGTATCGCGATGACGCCCGAGCGGGTGCATGGAAAGGTAATGGAACTTTTTACCAAGACCGCTATGGAGGTCTGCGAGGGCCAGCAGATGGACATGGACTTCGAGAAATTCCCTCAGGTCCCGATGGAGGATTATATGAAGATGATCGGCCTTAAGACCGCCGTACTTCTGGCCTGCTCTGCCAAGATCGGTGCCCTGATAGGTGGAGCCTCCGAGCTGGACGCTGACTTCCTCTACGATTACGGTTACAGGCTCGGTCTGGCGTTCCAGGTCGCCGACGACTATCTCGACGCCTACGGCGACGAGAAGGTTTTCGGCAAACCTATCGGCGGAGATATAGTCAATGACAAGAAGAGCTGGCTCATCACCCGGGCCCTCGAAAAGACAGAAGACAAGGAAGAGATCTTCGAGGCCATGGCGATGCCGTCTGGTACGGATGAAGAGAAGGCTGCCAAGATCCTGGCAGTCAAGGATATCTACAACCGTCTGGGAGTGGATGACGACGCCCGCGACGAAGTCGCCCGCCTCACTACGCTCGCCATGGATGCTGCCCTGAAGGTCAATGTCAACAGCGTCCGGATGGAGATGCTCCGCCGCTTCGCGGACTCTCTGGTCTCCCGCGCCAAATAATCCGCCATGGACAGGAAGGAGCTGGAGATAATGGCCCCCGCGGGCAATTTCGAGTGCCTCTCGGCCGCCATCCAGGGAGGCGCCGATGCCGTGTATTTCGGCGTGGGACGCCTGAACATGCGTTCACATTCGGCCAACAATTTCAAACCAGAGGAGCTTTGCGACGTCGTCCGGAAATGTCGTGAACACGGGGTACGGTCCTATCTGACGCTCAATATCGTACTCTATCCGGAGGATCTCCAAGAGACCTATAAGGCGCTGGATGCCGCAAAGGCGGCAGGGGTCAGCGCCGTGATCGCGTCCGATATGGCGGCGATCCTCTACTGCCGCAAGATAGGCCTGGAGGTGCATATTTCCACCCAGCTGAATATCTCCAACGCCGAGGCGCTGCGCTTCTACGCGCAGTTCGCCGACGTAGTCGTGCTGGCGCGCGAGCTGCGCCTCGACCAGGTCCGTGAGATTTACGACACTATAGTCCGTGAGCGGATCACAGGGCCTTCCGGTGAGCTTGTCCGCATCGAGATGTTCGCCCATGGGGCACTCTGCATGGCCGTCAGCGGCAAATGCTACCTGAGCCTCCACGCCTACGGCGCTTCGGCCAACCGCGGCGCCTGCCTGCAGGTTTGCCGCCGCGGCTACGAGGTCACCGACCTCGAGACCGGGTACAAACTGGACATAGACAACAAGTATATAATGTCCCCCAAGGACCTGTGTACCATAGAGTTCATGGACAAGATAGTGGAGTCAGGCGTGAAGGTCTTCAAGATCGAGGGCCGGGCGCGCAGCGCTGAATATGTGAAGCGCTGCGCCTCCTGCTACCGGCGTGCCGCCGATGCCGTCTGCGACGGCACGTACACGCCGGAGCTCGCAGCTTCCCTCAAGTCGGAACTCTCCGAAGTGTTCAACCGCGGTTTCTGGGACGGATACTATCAGGGTGCATATCTGGGGCAGTGGAGCGATGTCTACGGCAGCCAGGCCACGCGTACGAAAGTCTACTGCGGCAAAGTCACCAACTGGTTCGCCCGTATCGGCGTCGCCGAGATACAGGTGGAGTCGGCTCCGCTGCGCGTGGGTGACAGCGTCATGGCCATAGGCTCCGGTACAGGTGTGGTGGAGTTCACGGCAGAAGACATCCGTGTGGACTTCCAGCAGGTGCAGGAAGCCCCCAAGGGCAGCCGCTGCTCAGTCGCCGTCCCCTCCGGGGAGCGGCTGCGCCGCGGCGACAAGCTCTATCTCTGGATTGAAAAATCCTAGCGCTTCAGAGTCTTTACCGGGAAGGTGAAATAGGTGTCGGGATAAGGCTCGTCCTTGAGCGAAAAATGCCACCATTCGCAGTCATAGGGCTGGAAGCCGTGGCGGAGCATGGCTTCGCGCAGTATCATCCTGTTGCGGAACTGCTCCTCGGTAATCTGTACGCCGCCGGTGTATTCGCCCGTATCGGGATTGCCGCCGTAGTCGGGATGACTCTCGATGCCGAACCAGTCATGCACTCCTCCCATGTCGAGTTCCTTTCCAGTCGCCATGTCGAACAAAGTCAGGTCGATGGCAGAGCCGCGGGTATGTCCCGATTTCTCGGCGATGTATCCCCGCTCGAAGAGGAGCGACTTGTCCACCTCGGGATAGAAATAAGGCTTCATCAGCGAGTCCGCCAGATCCTTTCCCCAACGTACGAAATGGTCGACAGCACACTGCGGCCGGTAAGCGTCGTAGACCTTGAGCCTGTAACCCCTGGCCTTTACGTCGTCGCTGACTTCCTTCAGCGCAGCGGCCGCTTCACGGGTATAAAGCACCACCGGCTCCAGATAGCCGTCCACCCTCGCTCCGACGAAATTGTAGGTAGCGAAGTAGCGCGCCTCGATGATGGCATCAGGCACGACATCGGAGAGGTTGACGAATCCGCTGCTGTCCATTTCCGGAGTCTTCTCCGGACTCCTCATGAGATTGATCACAATGGGAATGGCCAGTAGTATGCCTACTGCCAGCCAGAACCTGTAACTGAGTCTTTCCATAAAAGGGTGTCTAGATCTGGATGAGAGGTTTCCCGAGTGCTTCCTTCAGCTGTTCGTCGGTGCGCAGGCGCACCTTGATGCCGGCTTCCTGGAAATAGTAACGTACGGCGATCTCCTCCTCGATGAACGGGATGATCTCGTCTTTCTTGAGGTTGAGGAACGTCTCCTTGTCCATGTCGATGGCCTTGTCGAGAGCCTCGATCTGCTCCTTCATGCTGTCGGCGAGACCATCGCTCTCCAGTTCGCGCTTGACCTGGTCGAAATAGGTCTTGGCGCTGGAACGGTAGTCGAATTCCTTGCCTTTGGCGAACTCCACGAAGTCCTTGTAATCGCTGTCCGTGAAATGGAAATCGTCCAGAGGAGCGATGCTAGGATGCTTGCGGACGAACTCCAGGGAGTACTGCTCCACTATGCCGCTCATCACGACGGAGTAGGTCAGGCGGCTGTACTCTTGGTTCTTGAGGGTGACATCCGGAGTGATGCCGCCGCCGTCGCGGACGGTCCTGCCGTGAGCGGTCTTGAACTCGCGCGTCAGCGAGTCCGGGATGTGTCCTACGGACCCGTCCTCGTTGCGGCGCGAGTAGTCGATAGCCTGCACGCAGCGGCCGGACGGGGTATAGTACTTGGCCGTCGTGACCTTTAGCTTGCCGTTGTAGGGGAGCGGGCGTATGGACTGCACGAGCCCCTTGCCGTAAGTGCGTGATCCCATGATGGTTGCGCGGTCGAAATCCTGAAGCGCACCGGCTACGATCTCGGAAGAGGATGCCGTACCGGAATTGACCAGTACGACGATGGGAAGCTCCGTGTCAACCGGATCGGCAGTGGTCTTGTATTCGATGGTGGCGGCAGCGTCCTTTCCCTTGGCTGTCACGACTACCGAGCCTTTGGGGACGAAGAGGGAGACGATGTTTACGGCTTCCTGGAGCAAGCCGCCGCCATTGTTGCGCAGGTCAAGGACAAGTTTCTTCATGCCCTGGGCCTTGAGGCGCTGAACAGCGGCCTTGATCTCCGCGCCCACGCCCTCGGTGAATCCCGACTGGAGGATATAGCCCGTCGTGCCGTCCTCAAGCATGCCGGCGTATTCCACGTCGGGGAGTTTGATGCGCTCGCGCACAACGGTGACGTCCTTGACCTCGCCGGTGTAGACCTTCTTGACGGTGAATACCACGGAAGTGCCGGGTTTGCCCTTCATCTTCGTAGTACACTCAGCGGCGGTCAGGCCCTGGACGGGTACGCCGTCGATGGCCGTGATCTCGTCGCCGCAGCGGAAGCCGAGCTTGTCGGCAGGAGAGCCCTTGTAAGGCTCGTTCACTATGACGTTGGACTCCTTGTCCGGCTTGTAGATGACTGCTCCGAAGCCGCCGTAGGACTTGCTCAGGAGCATCTCGAGGTCTTCCTCATCCTCCTCGGGAATGTACTGGGTATACGGGTCGAGGTCATCGAGCATGGCGTCGATGGATACACGCTGGATGCGGTCCAGCGGCAACGAATCGACATAGGAGCGGTTCAGTTCCTTGAGGATTCCGTTCCGTATCTCGACCCACTGGCCGAGCTTGAAGCTTTTCGACTGTCCTGACAGGGTAGTTGCGGCGAGGAGCGCCGCCAGGACGATGCATATTGTTTTTTTCATAATAATCGCTTTTCAGGCTTTGTCCGCCGGATTCCTGTTCCCAGCAAACACCATTCCACAAATTTACGCTATCTTTGTCTATTATGAAAATCATTTTTGCCACTGGAAACAAGGGAAAGCTCCGCGAGGCCGCGGAGATCCTCGGCGATGGCTTCACGCTGATGAGCCCTGCCGACATGGGTATCACCGAGGATGTCGAGGAGACTGGAGAGACGCTTATCGAGAACTCAGTCATCAAGGCGGATTACATACACGCCCGCACGGGGCTTGACTGCTTCGCCGACGACACGGGGCTCGAAGTGGATGCCCTCGGGGGCGCGCCGGGCGTGCATTCCGCACGCTACGCGACCGAGGGGCACGACTTCGAAGCCAATATCGACAAGCTCCTGGCGGAGCTGGAGAAGCATCCCGGTGAGCCCCGCACAGCCCGTTTCCGCAGCGTTGTAACGCTTATTTTCAAGGGAGAATACCATTTCTTCGAAGGGACGCTCGAAGGTGTCATCGCCATGGCTCGCAGGGGCGGCAACGGCTTCGGTTACGATCCGGTATTCATCCCTGATGAGTATCCCGACAACACCGTGGCTGAACTCGACGACGAGACCAAGAACTCCATCTCGCACCGCGGCAAGGCCCTCCGGGCGATGGCGGACTGGCTCCGCGAATACGCTTAGCAGATGGATTCCGACCTGATCGTCCTGAACCTCACCAAACTAGGAGAGAGCTCCGTAGTCCTGCACACCATCAGCAGGGAGTACGGACGCAAGAGTTTTGTGATCAAGGTATCCCGCAAGACTCCTATGTCACAGTTCCTCCCTTTGAACATCCTCGAGGCGGACGTGACGGAAAGCACGCGCACCACCCTCTGGCGGGCCGGGCGCGTGACTGTCAAGCATCCACTTACCGGTATCCGTTCCAACATCTACAAGAACACCATGACACTCTTCATGAGCGAGGTCCTGTACAGGGCGGTCAAGGATGGCGCGCGCGAGGACGGCCTGTTCGAATGGCTTGAGCGGAGCATCCTGACACTGGATGCCATGGAGAGGGATTTTTCCAACTATCCGCTCCGTTTCCTGACGGAACTGGCCGTGGCGATGGGCTTCAGCCCGTCAGCCGAGGCCCTCGCTCCGTTCGCGGGACGCTACTATTCCTTGCTTTCGGAGTTCATAGAGGCGCCTTTCACCGAGTCCATGATTATCCCCATGAACGGAGAGGTGCGCAACGCACTGTCAGAAATCCTTCTGAAGTACCTTGCGCACCACTCCGAGTCTTCCCTCAATGTTCAGTCGCTGAAGGTCCTGCGGGAGTTGTACGTCTAAATGCTTGAGCCGTAGAGCAGCAATGCCATGCCGGCGAGGAGGATGGCGAGGTCGACGGCCTTCTCCTTGATCTTCTTTTCCTTGAAAACGATGGCGCCGAGCACGAATGTCACGACGACGGAGCAGCGGCGGATGAGCGAGACGACAGACAGCAGCGCTCCTTCCTGTTTGAGGGCATAGAAGTACAGCATGTCGGCTCCCACGATGAACAGGGCTATCACCGGCAGCATCCAGTCCCAGTGGAAGCGCTCCCGGTTTTCCTTGTCATGCAATGCTTTGACAATCACGCAGATGACAAGCATCACCGTGACGTAGAAGTTGCACCAACACTGGATGAACAACGGCTCCATGTCGGCTATCATGTGCTTGTCGTAGAGGGCGCTGGCCACTCCTGCAAGGACCGAGATGACCATGGCCAGGACACCCTTGCTCTTCGAGAATGCGATGCCTTCCTTCTTGCTGGCGCCGCTGAGCAGCGTCATCGCCAGCAGTGCAAGCGCGACGCCGGCCCACTGCCAGGCGTTGAGGCGCTCTCCGAACAGGACGATCGAGAACAGCACCACGAAGAAAGGCCTGGAAGCCTTGATGGTACTGGCCGTAGTTACGGGCAGCAGCTTGAGGGCTATGAGCCCGCTCACCCACGAGACGGTCACCATGAAAGCCTTGAGCTGGAGTCTCATATGGTCTTCGACCGGTCCGGAGGAGAAGAAGGGGATGAGCAAAATGGTGGAAATGGCCGTGGCGGCCAGCAGCACCCACAGGACGCCGTTGTTCTTGAGCGCCTGTTTCTTGAAGACGTCATAGATGCCCAGCAACAGAGCCGAGCCGAGTGTCATTACCAGCCACATGGTCTGAAGGTTCTAAAGGGTTTGTCCGCCGATGAACTCCCTCATGATGGAAGTCGGGGGAATAGCGGCGATCTCTGCCGGGGTGAAAGCCCTGACATGGTTCAGGAAAGCGATGAGCTTCTGCGCCTTCTCGTAGACGGGCGAAGACTCGGCGATGCCATAGAGCAGCGGCTCCGCGAAATACTTCAGAACCGGAGTGTCGTAGAGGGTGGAAGAATTGAACACCGTGTCGGCATTCTCCTCGTAGGGGAAGATGTTGAGTGTCTCGCCGCGGCGGACGCTGGGCCAGAGCATCAGCGTGCGCTCCGGCGAGATGCCGCGGGCGCGGTTGTCGCGCACGATGCGGCGCAGAAGGCGCTTGTCGGTGGTGGAGTTGTGCACCTTCTCGCCTCCCGGCAGGGCTGAAAGCGAGGAGATGTATATGCGGAAGATGCGGTCCTGGTCCACTGCGGCTGTGAGTGCCGGGTTCAGGGCATGGATGCCTTCCATGAAGAGGATGTCCTTGTCTCCGAGGCTCATGCGTCGGCTCTCGTCCATGACGGTCTTTCCTTCCTTGAAGTCGTACTTGGGGATGATGACTTCCTTGCCGGCGAGCAGGTCGTTGAGGTTGGAGTCGAGCATTTCGATGTTCATTGCTCCGAGCGACTCGAAGTCGTATTCTCCCTTCTCATCCTTAGGAGTCTGGTCACGCGGGACGAAATAATTGTCCAGCTCTATGACCTTCGGGGTGAGTCCGAGCACGCGGCACTGCTGGGCGATGCGCAGCGAAGATGAGGTCTTGCCGCTGGAAGAAGGCCCCGAGATCATCACGATGCGCGAGACATGCCGGCGCCAGTAGATCTGGTTGGCCATGCCTGCATATTTTCGCTCCTGGCGCGCTTCGCAGAGGTTGATGAGCTCGATACCCTTGCCCTCCGCTAGGGTTTGGTTGAGTTTGTCGAGAGTGTCGATCCCGATGGCTTCGCACCAGTCGTGGTACTCCTGCCTGGCGGCTTCAATCTTTGTCATAATATCTCCTTTAAGTATTTTCCGGTTACGGAGTCCGGGTCTTCGGCGACTTCCTCGGGGGTGCCGCATGCTACGATGCGTCCGCCCTTGGCTCCGCCTTCCGGTCCCATGTCTATCAGGTAGTCGACGCTCTTGAGGACGTCGAGGTTGTGTTCGATGATGATGACGGTATTGCCTTGTTCCACCAGCTTGTCAAGCACGCCGAGCAGTACCTTGATGTCCTCGAAATGCAGGCCGGTCGTAGGCTCGTCGAGGATGTACAGGGTGTTGCCCGTGGCTTTCTTGAACAGCTCGGCGGCGAGTTTCATGCGCTGGCTCTCGCCGCCGGATAAGGTCACGGCGGACTGCCCGAGGTGGACGTAGCCGAGGCCGACGTCCACGAGGGCCTCCAGTTTCTGCGCTATGCGCGGGATGCCCTTGAAGAACTCGTATGCCTCGCTGATCGGCATCTCGAGCACGTCGTTGATGCTCTTGCCCTTGTAATGTACGGCGAGGGTGTCCTCCTTGTAACGTTGTCCACGGCACTGGTCGCAGACGACGTTGACCGAAGGCAGGAAGTTCATCTCAATGACCTTGATGCCCGCGCCCTTGCACTCTTCGCAGCGGCCGCCGGGGACGTTGAAGGAGAATCGTCCGGCCTTGAAGCCGCGGACCTTGGCGTCCGGCGTGTCCTCGAAGAGGGCGCGGATATCGTTGAACACTCCGGTGAACGTAGCAGGATTGGAACGCGGCGTCCGGCCGATGGGGCTTTGGTCTATCTCGATGAGCTTGTCTATGTTCTTGATGCCGACTATCTCGCGGTAGGGCAGCGGTTTGACATTGGAGCGGTAGAACTTGTTCTTGAGCACCGGCATCAGGGTCTCGTTGACGAGGCTGGACTTGCCGCTGCCGCTGACTCCTGCCACTCCGATGAAAGTGCCGAGAGGGAAGTCCACGTCCAGGTCCTTGAGGTTGTTGCCGCAGGCGCCGCGCACGCCGAGCGTGAGACCGTTGCCGCGGCGCCGTACCTTCGGCACCGGAATCGACTCCTCTCCCGCCAGGTATTCCAGCGTCAGGGATCCAGCTTCAGCCTGAGGGGTTCCGGTCCGAAAAATGTCCTTCGGACCCCCCCCAAGCTTATCGCTTGGGTCCCCCCCTCTTATGTTGCCGAGGGTGGCACAATTTTTCGGACCGGACCCCTCAGGCTGAGCTGAAGGAACCGGGCCGCTGTAGCAGATGCGGCCGCCGTCTTCGCCGGGGCCGGGGCCGACGTCGATGAGCCAGTCGGCCGAGAGCATCGTCTCGAGGTCGTGCTCGACGACGATGACGGTATTGCCCTCGTCGCGGAGTTTCTTGAGCGAAGCGATGAGCTTGCGATTGTCGCGCTGGTGGAGGCCGATGGACGGCTCGTCGAGGATGTAGATCACGTTGACGAGCTTTGAGCCGATCTGCGTCGCCAGCCTTATCCGCTGGCTCTCGCCGCCGGAAAGCGAACCCGTCGGACGGTCGAGCGACAGGTACTCCAGACCGACATCCACCAGGAAATCCACCCTGTCGGTGAGTTCCTTGAGGATGTCGCGTGCGATGGCCTTCTCCTTGGCGGAGAACTTCTCCGGCAGGGAGGCGAGCCAAGTCTTGAGCTCGGAAATTTCCATTGCAGACACTTCCGCGATGGTCTTGCCGTCTATCTTGAAATAGTTGGTATTCTCGTTGAGGCGTGTGCCATGGCAGACCGGACAGACGACCTTGTCGTCGATGTCCTCGACGACGCCGTCCCAGCCCACCATCTCGCTGTCCGAGCCGTCCCCGATGCGGAATAGTTCGTCCGAGCCGAAAACCAGCAGGGACACGGCCTCTTCCGGGATCTCGTCGATCGGTGCGAATAGGGAGAAATCATGCTTGCGCGCAATGGCCCGGACGGTTTCGAACTTGCGGTTCTCCCGCATCCGTCCAAGCGGTACGATGCCTCCGGCCGCAATGCTCAGGCTGCGGTCCGGCACGATGGTGTCCATGTTGACGTCCACAATCATGCCGAGGCCCTTGCAGTGCGGGCAGTAGCCTTCAGGCGAATTGAAGGAGAACGAATGCGGCGCCGGCTCCTGGAGCGATATGCCGCTGTCCGGATCCACCAGATGCTTGGAATAATGCCGGAGCTCACCTGTCTCCATGTCCAGCAGGGCAAGGGCGCCCTTGCCCATGCCGAGCGCATTGACGACGGAGTCGCGTATGCGCTTGGAGTCACCCGCGCCGGGCTTGAGCTTGTCCACGACCAGCTCGATGAAATGCCCCTTGTAGCGGTCGAGGGCGTCTACCTCGTTGAGAGGGACTATCTCCCCGTCGATGCGCACCTGGGTGTAACCGCGCTTGCGCAGCTGCTCGAACAGCTCGCGGTAGTGGCCCTTGCGGCCACGCACGAGCGGGGCGAGCAGGATGCACTTCCGTCCTTCATATTCGGACATGATCAGGTCGACGATCTGCGCGTCGCTGTAGCGGACCATCTCCTTTCCCGTGACGGGGGAGTAAGCGCGCGAGGCGCGGGCGTACAGAAGTCTCAGGAAGTCGTATATCTCAGTGATGGTGCCGACCGTGGAGCGGGGATTGCCTACAGTGGTCTTCTGCTCTATGGCAATGATGGGGCTGAGGCCCGTGATGTTCTCCACCTCGGGCTTCTCCAGTATCCCCATGAAATGCTTGGCGTACGGGGAGAGAGTGTTCATGTAGCGACGCTGGCCCTCCGCATAGAGCGTGTCGAAAGCCAGCGAGGACTTGCCGCTGCCGCTCAAGCCCGTGATGACCACGAACTTGCGGCGCGGTATCGAAACGTCCGCGTTCTTAAGGTTGTGCGCCTTGGCGCCTTCTATGACGATATACTCACCTTTATCCATTGAGTTCTATCCCGTCTGCGTCCCAGTCGATGCCTTCCTGCTCCTTTTCTCCCCATGGCTGGAGGAACGGGTTGTGCGTCCTTTCATCACTGATGGTGGTCGGCCGGCCGTGGCCGGGTATCACCACTGTATCGCCGTCCAGGCCCATCAACTTGTCCATGATGGAGACAATAAGCTTGTCATAACTCCCTCCGTGGAGGTCCGTACGTCCGATCGAGCCCGCAAAGAGCGTGTCTCCGCTGAACAGCAGCTTTTCGGCCCTGCAGTAGAAGCTCAGTCCGCCCTTGGTATGCCCCGGGGTGGCAATCACCTCCCACTTCCTTCCTACGGCGTTGATGACATCCCCGTCGACCGCGTCGACGGTATCGAACTTCATTTCGGGAGTGTAACCGTATGGCGCCGCCATCTGCTTCCCCATCCCGATGAGTTCCACGTCATCCGGATGCATGTACACCGGAATCTCTCCGAATGCGTCAAGGCAGCGGTTCACACCGAAAATGTGGTCGAAATGTCCATGGGTGATTAAAACCGCCTCGATCCGGAGCCCTTCCTTGCGGATGAAATCCGCGAAAGGCGCAAACTCCTGTCCGTCTACGAATCCCGGATCCACCAGCACCGCGCCGCCGTCTTCATAAGCGACCCAGCAGTTCTCATGGAACAAAGGGTTGCAGCGGAAATATTCAAGCTTAAGCATCGAAAATCAAATCTAACTTACAAAAATAAAAAAAAGCTTGTTAAATTTGCGTTGATAACAGAAAAACCCTCCTGACATGCACATAGGAATAGCCGGGAACATCGGCAGCGGCAAGACCACGCTCACCAGCATGCTGGCGGAGCATTATGGCTGGACCCCGAAGTTCGAGGCAGTCACCTACAATCCGTATCTGGAGGACTATTACAAGGACATCCCGCGCTGGTCATACAATCTCGAAACATATTTCCTCGCCCAGCGTTTCAAGGACGTGCTCGAGATCGCCGGCAGCAATGACACGGTCATCCAGGACCGCACGATCTTCGAGGGTGTATATATCTTCGTCGCCAACAACAAGGCCCTCGGCAATCTCTCCGAGAGGGATTACAACACCTTCATGGAGCTGTTCAACCTGATGATGTCGATGGTGAAGCTGCCCGACCTGCTTATCTACCTCAAATCCTCCGTTCCCCACCTCGTCTCCCAGATCCAAAAACGTGGCCGGGAATACGAGCAGAGCATCAGCCTCGAGTACCTTGCCGGCCTGAACTCCAGGTACGACGAGTGGATCGCCTCATACAAGGGCAACGTTCTGGTCATCGATGCCGACAACCTCGACTTCAAGAACCGTCCGGAAGATTTTTCGTACATAACGGACAGGATCGATGCTGCCCTGTTCGGACTTTTCCCGGAATAAACCGTATATTTGTATTGAACCAAAATCCTTGACACCATGCATATCGCAGTTGCCGGAAACATAGGAAGTGGCAAGACCACCCTGACCAAGATGCTCGCAGCCCACTATGGCTGGACCCCGAAATTCGAGTCGGTGGACTACAACCCTTATCTTGCCGATTATTACGAGGATATGGAGCGCTGGTCCTTCAATCTCCAGATCTATTTCCTCAACAAGCGTTTCAAGGATGTCGTGGACATCTCCAAGACCGACGAGGTCATCATTCAGGACCGCACCATCTACGAGGATGCCCGCATCTTCGCGCCCAACCTCCATGCGATGGGCTTGATGAGCACCCGCGACTTCGAAAACTATTCCGACCTCTTCGACCTGATGATGTCAATGGTCAATCCCCCGGACCTGCTGATCTACCTCAAGTCCTCGATCCCCAACCTTGTCGCACAGATCCAGAAGAGGGGCAGGGAGTATGAGAAAGGCATCCGCATCGACTATCTTACCGGTCTGAACGAACGTTATGAGGAGTGGATAGCCGGCTACAAGGGTAACCTCCTGGTCGTCGATGCCGACAACGTCAAGTTCGCCAACCGTCCGGAGGACTTCGAGAAGGTCACGGATATGATCGACGCCAAGCTCTTCGGCCTGTTCCCGGCCGACGAAGCATAGCAGTAGGAAACATACACAAAAATAGAGACCGCGCCATTCCCCAAAAGCGCGGTCTCCGTATATAAAACGAACTTAACAAATAGACACGAAATGAAATTTCGAATGTCCGATGCAAAAATAGCTTACAATTTTTAATATTCCAAGCAAAAGCCCGGAATTTTTTAAAACGATTTATCTTTTCCTGTCCGGTAGTCGCTGACAGTCAGGCAAATCCCTTGGTTTCATCCCTGATGATTCCTTATGGTCTGGTGATCAAATGCCATCCGTAGTCGAGTCCGACGGCGAGATTGAACGTCGGCATAATAATCTTTTCGGATGCATTGTAAAGTTCGTCGACATATAGCTTGACGTTCAGGTTGAGAATCTGTAACTGCGGCTTCTTTGCTAGGAAATTCATCGTCTTCTTCAACGGGAACTCAAGATTGACCCCCTGGGTAAGGGTGGCACCGGCAAAGAGGGGATCCGCGATGATCAGTCCTGGTTTCCATGCGGAGTATCCGGCCCCTGCAAAAACGTTAACCCCCATTTTGCCTTCCGAGAAAAGGTATCTTCCGTAATAGGCCATAAAGCGGAGGAAAGCTCCCTTTGTGTCAATACTGCCGCCATTTTCATCGTATCCGAAGTTGTGTGGGCCGACAGCGGCGATGGAAAGTTCTGTGCCGAACATCCCTTTCCCTTCCCGATGGGCGACTCCCCCGGAAAGACCATAAGCCGGTTCAAACTCCCGCCTCAATGCGCTCCCAGGGAAGACACTGATCAGGTAGAAAAGCACTCTGGTGGATCCTTCCTCAATGCGGCATGGTACTTTGGTAATGTCGAACGCCTCCCGTGATACTGGGTAAGGGCTGGCATCACCAGTCTTCCCGATCTCTTGAACGGCGAGACGGTATTGTTCCAAATACCAGGATTCAGGAAGCTTGTGCTTGTTCGTCTCAGGGAAATAATTCTCATATTGATCCTGTCGGAGGTCGTTGTAGAAAAGATAGTCGTCCCGGTAGCGGGAGGCGAAATGCTGGAATACGTCGAATTCCTTCTGGAGCCGTGCGAGGGTGGCCTCGGTCCTTGCCTCCGGAGATATCCATGACTGGCCGGGGATGATGGACGCCATGATGTCTTGATACTTATAGACAATGTCCTGGGACTTGACAACCTTGTTCTCCCTTATCAGTGAAAGGGAGATATAGGCATCTTTGACGTTCCCGGCATTCTCTGGGAAAGGCATCTGGAAGTCATACCGTGTCAAGGGGCCATCCGCCCAGGATCGGTAAAACTGCGCCCGGCAGCATAGAGAGGCAAGCAGCAGTATCCCGGCGGAAAAGAAAAAGGGAAGTTTCATGTACAATAGGCGTTTAGTTCGGGTAAGTTATAGAAAAATAAACTAATATGCAAGAAAGACGACTAAAAGGACTTGTCTTTTCCTATCCGGTAGTCGCTGGGTGTCAGGCCGGTATGTGTCTTGAAAAACTTGTAGAAGACTGACTGGTTGGGGAAATGGAGCAGGTAAACGATCTCCTTTACCGGCATGTCGGAGTACTTGAGCATGTTCTTGGCTTCGAGTATTACGAAGGAGTCTATCCACTCTGGAGCTGACCTTCCGCTGGCGTTCTTGACCAGCTTGGAGAGATATTTAGGTGTCAGGCATAGCTTGTCCGCATAGAAAGCGACCTTGCGTTCGGAGTTGTGGTACTCGGCCACGAGTTTGAGGAAACTGTCCAGGATGGTCTGCGACCGGGCCGTCCTGCGGGGATTGCGCTCCCGCGCGTCCTTGATCTGGCTGGTCCAGATGGAGCCGAGCAGATAGAAGATGGAGGATGCAAGGTAACGCAGCGCGTCACGCGATGCGGAGTTCTCCGAATGGTACAACGCTTCGGCCAGGTCGAAATAACGCTTGCATATCGCATGGTTCTCCTCGTCAAGGGTGATGCATGGGGTGTCAATGGCGGCAACGCTCTCATTGAAAAGGCTGTTGAAGTCGAAGCGTATGGTGGACATGAGTTCCTTGGATACAGCGACGACCACGACATCCAGTCTTCCCAGCTTGTCCTTGTCGACTTCCGATACCCGGCAGATAGATCCAGGGATGCAGATGACAAGGGAGTTCTTCCTCACCCTTACCGGTTTGAGGTTGATCTCTATGGTGAAATCACCGTCTATGCAAAACAGTGCCAGGTAGCAGTTGAAGCGGCAGGGTTCATCCATGAAAGCCCCCATGCTCTCCTCATAACGTTGTTCCGAAATGAAGAAGGCATCGGAGAGATTCTCGTTGTCCTTGGCGGAGAATACCCTTCTCAGACTCCGTATGTCCAGTTCGTGAAATGAGTTTGTCATGACAGTCCTGCTTTCGTCTTTTGCAAAGATGCGAAAAAAGGCCGAAAGTCGATTGTTTAAAAGTCGAATCGATTGATATAAATGCCATATATTCGACTTTTTGACATTAAATATGACCAAATTGGTCTAATTTTAGTCGAAGTTGTCGCCCTTTCTGGCCATGTTTTTGTTCTTTTCCGTGCCCCGGAAAACAAAGACAAAAAACAGCATATGAAAAGGATTATGATGATAATTCCGGCGCTTGCCTGCCTGCTGATGCCGCTTGAAACGGCAGCGCAGACAGCCCTGACGCTGGAGGACTGCCACCGTATGGCAGTCGAGAACAGCAGGACGCTGTCACAGGCACGTACGCAGGTCGAGATGGCCGGTTACGACCGCAAGATCGCCCTGGCCAACTATTTCCCCAACCTGTCGGTGACGGGAACGTATCAATACAACGACCGCGACATAGCGCTCATCGGCGATGCCCAGTCCGCTGCCCTGACCAATATGGGTACGGCGGCGCAGGCGGCGCTGGACGGCGCTTTCGCAGCCGCCGGCGCGCAGATGGGCGCCGCCGCCCAGGGTGCCATGGCACAGCTCCAGACAGCGATCATGACCAACCCTGCCATGGCTGCGGAATACATGGGCAGCCCAATGTGGCAGACTGTCCTGGGGATGCTGCAGCAGATGGACTTCAACGGTATGGCCGCTCCGTCCATAGCCGATCCCATCAACGCTATCGGCCAGTCGATAGATGAAGCGCTTCACCCTGACCTGCACAATGTGTACGCGGGAGTCGTTTCTGTCCAGCAGCCGGTGTTCATGGGCGGCAAGATAGTCTATTCCAACCAGATGGCCGCCCTGGCGGAGGAACTGGCACGAAGCCGCTACGACCAGGAGTACGCCGACATCGTCATCGACGTGGACCAGGCATATTGGCAGATAGTCAGCATCGCCGCAAAGGAGAGGCTGGCGGAATCCTATGCCGGGCTTCTGCACCAGCTTGAGCACGACATAAGGGTATCCGTAGATGAAGGGGTGATGACCGAAGCGGATGCGCTCCAGGTCAAGGTCAAGTCCAACGAAGCTGACATGCTCCTCACGAAGTCCCGCAACGGCCTGACACTTGCCAAGATGTTGCTGTGCAAGCGCATAGGTTTGCCGCTCGATTCGGAGATCGTCCTTGCGGATGAGAATACCGAGGTAATCCCGGTCCCCGTCAAGGAGACCGGCAAGGACATCGAGAGCGTCTATGCCGACCGCCCGGAGACCCGCAGCCTCTCACTGGCTTCGGACATCTATGAGAAGAAAGCGAAGATAGCGCGTGCCGACCTGCTTCCGAAGGTAGCGCTGACCGCCAATTACCTCGTCTCCAACCCCAATGCCTTCAACGGCTTCAGCAACAGTTGGAACGGAGGCATGTTCAATGCCGGCGTGAGCGTGAATATCCCGCTTTTCCACGGCTTCGAGGCCACCAACAAGTACCGCAAGGCCAAGGCTGAGGCGACGCTCTACCAGGACCAGTACGAGGATGCCCGCGAACTTATCCTTCTGCAGGTCACCCAGCAGGAAAAGCTCTTTGACGAAGCAAGGGAAAAGCTGACGATGGCTTCCTCTAACCTCGAGAGCGCGGAGGAGAATCTCCGTAGCGCCACCGTGGGGTTCGAGGCCGGAGTGATCGACTCCGACACCGTGATGGCGGCACAGACCGCCTGGCTCCAGGCCAATTCCGAACTCATAGACGCGGGTACGGAACTGCAGATGGCTGCCGCAAACCTCCGCAAGGCCAACGGCGATATGAATGATAACGAATAAAAAAATAAAGATATGGAAAAGAAGAAGAATTACAATCTGGTCATCGGGCTTGCCGCCCTTGTGGCCATTGTGCTGATAATCGCATTCGTAGGATATCTTGTCAGCAAGCCTAAGCCGCATATCATCCAGGGTGAGGCTGAGGCCACGGAATACAGGATTTCATGTATGGTCCCCGGCCATGTGACCGAACTCTACTGCCGTGAAGGCCAGGAGATCAGCAAAGGCGACACCGTCGCATTCATAGATTCCCCCCAGGTAAGGGCAAAGATGGCGCAGGCGCAGGCCGCGCGCAGCGCCGCCCAGGCGCAGAGCGCCAAGGCGCGCAACGGCGCGCGCCAGGAGCAGATAGCCGGTGCTTATGAGCTCTGGCAGCAGGCCCTGGTTCAGGAGGATGTCATGAAGAAGTCTTTCGAACGCATACAGAACCTGTATGACCAGAAGGTTGTCGCCGCACAGAAATATGATGAGACCAAGGCGAAGTACGACGCCGCCGTCGCTCAGGCGAAGGCTGCCAAGAGCCAGTACGACATGGCGCTGAGCGGAGCCCGCGACGAGGACAAGGCCGCAGCCGCAGCCCTGGTCCGCCAGGCCGAGGGAGCCATCCAGGAGGTTGACTCCTATATGGAGCAACTGTACCTCACGGCTCCTGCGGACGGCATCGTCTCCAATATCTATCCCAAGCAGGGTGAACTTGTCGGACAGGGCTCTCCGGTGATGACGGTTACCGATCTGTCGGACATCTGGTTTACCTTCAACATCCGCGAGGACCAGCTTCACGGGATGAATACCGGTGACATTCTGACACTCAGCGTTCCCGCCCTCGACGGCGTGAAGCTTCAGGCGACGGTGAACTATATTGCCGTCCGTGAGTCCTATGCGACCTGGAAGGCTACACGTGAGACCGACCAGTACGATGCCAAGACCTTCGAGGTCAGGGCAGTCCCTAACGAAACCGTCGAAGGCCTGCGTCCCGGTATGACAGTACTTGTAGTGAAATGACATTCATAGGTAAAATATGGAACGTCGTCCGGCGCGAGGTCCGGATCTGGGTCCGCAGGCCTGTCTATATCGTCGGGTCCGTGTTCGTGATGGCGTTCTGCACGGTCTTCTACCTGACATTCCTCAGGGACGGCGTCCCTTCCGATGTGCCCATCGCCGTGGTCGATCTCGACAACTCGAGCACCTCCCGCGAATTCTGCCGCCAACTCGACGCCACACAGTTGGGCCGGGTCGTCCGCTATGACGACTTCGCCCCAGCCCGCGCCGACATGCAGGGAGGCCGGGTGACGTCCGTCTGCGTCATCCCAGACGGCTTCAACCGCGACATCCAGGCCCAGCGTCAGCCTACTGTAAGCATCTATATCAACGGGCTTTACTTCCTTGGAGGTTCGCTCGCCTGGAAGGATCTCCTGACGATGGTCAACCTCACTGGAGGAGCCGTGCAGAGGGAAGTCCTGCGGATGCAGGGAGTGCCCGAAAGCAGCATCATGGGACTGCTTCGGCCGGTAGACATCGACGTCCACCAGATCGGCAATCCTACCATGAACTACGGAGCCTACCTCGCCAACATGATGATTCCGGGAATGCTCCAGATGGTTGTCATCATCCTGCTCATATATTCGCTCGGCACCGAACTCAAATACGGAACGGGCCGTCACCTCCTCCAGTCTGTGGACGGCGACATCTACGCTGCGGTCAGCGGGAAGATGGCACTGTATACAGTGTTGTTCACTTTGATCGGCTGGACCATAGAGGTGATCCTTTACAAATGGATGCATTTCCCGCTGGCGGGGCGGCTTGGCCAGATGCTGCTGGCCTGTTTCCTCCTTGTGCTGGCATCCGAGGCCGTGGCTGTCTTCATTATCGGACTAGTGCCTGTGTGCCGTTTCGCTCTTAGCATAGGCGCGCTGTACAGCGTGCTGGGCCTCTCCCTGACAGGTTTCACCCTGCCGGTCGAGGCCATGCCCGCAGGCCTGCGCGGCCTTGCCCTGATGTATCCGCTCAGGTACTATTACGGTATGTATGTCCAGGTGGGCGTGTTCGGAAGCGGATTCGGTCAATGGTTTTTCTATGTGGTTATGCTGATGCTATTCTGTTTCCTTCCTTTTCTCGTGATGAGGAGGCTTGGCCATGCATATGAATATCTTGATTATGAGAGGAATTAGACAATGAAAGAGACTTATGTTAAAAGCTGGCTGAAAGATGCCTTGGGCATCTTCAACCTCGAACTCGGACGGCTGTTACGGGACGGAGGAGTGATGATTATCTTCATTGTCGCAGGATTCCTGTACCCGATACTGTACAATTTCGTGTACAGGAACGGAGTGTTGGAGGATACCCCCATCGCCGTGGTGGACGATGCCGGCTGCACCGACAGCCGCCGGATGATACGCGAGATGGATGCCACCAGGGAGATCGAGATAGCGTACAGGTGTACCGACATGGAGGAGGCCAGGGAACTTTTCCGTGACCGGAGAGTGAATGGCATCATCTATTTCCCCTCCGACTTCGGAGACCGTCTGGCGAACAAGGAGACAGCGGTATTCAGCATCTATGCAGACATGAGCAGTTTCCTGTACTACAAGAACCTGCTGATGGGTTCGGAGTTCGTGATGCTGAACGAGATAAACGGCATCAAGGTCGAACGCTACCGTTTCGACGGCCTGACTGACCAGCAGGCGGACGCTTCCGTGAACACCGTCCTGTACGACGATGTCAATCCCTATAACAGGGCGTTTTCCTATAGCATCTTCCTGATATCTGCCATACTGATGCTCATCATACAGCAGGTAATGTTCTACGGCATGAGTATGTCGGTTGGGACCATGCGGGAGGAGAACCGCAGTTTCGCTTCGTTGCCGGACACCCTGAGGGGTCGTGGCGTCGGCCGCGTGGTACTTGGCCGCGGAGCTGTCTATTGGCTGATTTTCATGGTCATAGGCATATACGTGACCACGATAGTTCCGGCGATGTTCGGATTCCCGCAGCGCGGAAGCTTCCGGGATATCATGACACTGCTTGCCATCTTCGTGACGGTGTGCGTATTCTTCTGCATGACTTGGAGCACGTTGGTGACGCGGCGTGAGTCCGCATTCATCCTGTTCCTGTTCATGTCTCCGGTGTGCATCTTCCTTACCGGGTGCAGCTGGCCGACGACCGCGTTCCCTGCATTCTGGAAATGGTTCTCGTACCTTTTCCCGTCCACTTTCGGATGCCAGGCCTTCATTGACCTGAACACTGCCGGAGCGGACCTTGAGATAGTTGCACCCCAGTTGAAAGCCCTCTGCCTTCAGGGCATGGTGTACTTCGCATTGGCCTGCGGGGCTGTCTATGTCGAGAACTTCGTTCTCAAGCGCAAGGGCAGGATAGACGAGGTGCGCAGGGAAGTGGAAGGCCGGATTGAGCGGCGGATAGGGGCTGAGAAGATTCAAATTTGACAAAAAACGCCACTTTTCCATTATTTATTCGTAACTTCGTGGGCTATCGGACATTTGTCCGACAGCCCATGATTTTTATTGAGAAACTATATGGCAAAGAAAAACACTAATCTAGTAGCGATCATCACGATGTGCTTCATCTTCGCGATGATTTCCTTCGTGACCAACATGGCCGCCCCGTTCGGCAACATCTGGCAGGTCAAGTTCGCCAATGCCGGAATGCTCGGCAATCTCATGAACTTCACCGCATACCTCTTCATGGGTATCCCTGCCGGCAAGATGCTGATGAAGATCGGTTACAAGAAGACCACGCTCATCGCACTCGCCGTCGGATTCGTCGGCGTGTTCGTGCAGTGGCTTTCCAGCAAGGTCGGCGGCGATGTGTTCGCCCTGGCCGTCTATCTCCTTGGAGCTTTCATCTGCGGCTTCTGCGTCTGCATGCTCAACACCGTGGTCAACCCGATGCTGAACATCCTCGGCGGCGGCGGCAACCGCGGCAACCAGTTCATCCAGATCGGCGGTACCATGAATTCCCTTGCCGGTACCCTCACCCCGTTCCTCGTGGGTGTCCTCATCGGCACGGTCACTGACAAGACCGCGATGTCCGACGTGGCTCCGCTGCTCTTCATCGCCATGGCCGTCTTTGCGATCGCGTTCGTCATCATCTCCCTGGTGAAGATCCCCGAGCCGGCTCAGGAGCGTAAGGCCGTCAAGTATGAGGCCAGCCCTTGGAAGTTCCGCCACTGCGTACTCGGTATCCTCGCCATCTTCTTCTATGTCGGCATCGAGATCGGCATCCCTTCGCAGCTGAACTTCTTCCTGTCCGATCCCACGGGTAAGGGTGCGTTCGCTGCCGGTACGGCCGGAGCTGCCGCCATCGGAGGCGCCATCGCTGCCATGTACTGGCTGCTTATGATGGTCGGCCGCCTCTGCAGTTCGCTCATCAGTGGCAAGGTCAGCACCCGCGCACAGCTCATCACGCTGTCCTCCCTTGCCATCCTCCTCATATTCCTCGGCATCGTCCTGCCCAAGACCGTCATGGTCTCCATGCCCGGCTACATCGCCGGTCAGGGCTTCGTGATGCACAGGGTCCCGGTCACCGCTCTCCTGTTCGTGCTCTGCGGCCTTTGCACCTCAGTCATGTGGGGCGCCATCTTCAATCTTTCGGTCGAGGGTCTCGGCAAGTACACCGAGCAGGCATCCGGCATCTTCATGATGATGGTGGTCGGCGGCGGCATCATGCCTCTCATCCAGGATTTCATCGCGAAGCATGTCGGCTACATGGCCTCCTACTGGCTCGTGATAGCCATGCTCGCCTACATCCTCTACTATGCCCTCCTGGGCTGCAAGAACGTCAACAAGGACATCCCGGTGGACTAATAATCAGATAAAGATAAAGATAAAGATATGGAAGAGATAAAGGATACACAGTACGTCGTCGGTATCGACGTAGGAGGCCAGACCTCCAAGCTCGGAGTTGTAGATGCGCGCGGAGACGTCCTCGCACAGACGGTGATCCGTTCAGACACTTACGGCGATGATGCAGGCGCTTTCATCAGCGCGCTTGCAGATGCCGTGAAGAAAGTCATCAAGGAAGCGGACAAGGAAGGCCAGATCCGCGGAGTGGGCGTAGGCGCCCCCAACGGTAACTATTATACCGGAGAGGTCGCTTTCGCACCCAATCTCGCATGGGCTGCCAAGAAATCCGTCAAGTTCGCCGAGATGCTCACCAAGAAACTTGGCGGGCTCCCGGTCTGCCTCACCAACGACGCCAATGCCGCAGCGGTCGGAGAAATGACCTACGGCGCGGCCAGAGGCATGAAGAATTTCATCATGATCACCCTCGGCACTGGTGTCGGCAGCGGCATCGTGATCGACGGCAAGGTCGTGTACGGCCATGACGGATTTGCCGGAGAGCTCGGCCATACCACCGTCGTCCAGCACAACGGCCGCACCTGCGGTTGCGGGCGCACCGGCTGCCTCGAGGCATATTGCTCCGCCATCGGCGTAGCCAAGACTGCCCGCGAGTGGCTGGAGATGAGCAACGAGCCTTCCCTTCTCCGCGAGGTTGAGAACATCACGTCCAAGGATGTCTACGAGGCCGCCAAGGAAGGCGATGCCCTCGCACTCCGCATTTTCGAGTATACTGGCAGCATCCTCGGCCGCAAGTTTGCGGATTTCATCGCGTTCAGCGCCCCGGAGGCCATCGTGCTCTTCGGCGGTCTTGCCCGCGCGAAGGATTTCCTCTACGAGCCGATGATGAAGGCCATGAACGACAATGTCCTCAATATCTGGAAGGACAAGGTAAAGATAGTATTCTCCCAGCTCAAGGAGTCGGATGCCGCCATCCTCGGCGCCTCCGCCCTTGCATGGGAGCTGTAAGGAACCAATAAAAAACAATAAGTGAAATGAAAGCAAGAAAATTCCTGATCGTAGCCCTCGCTCTGAGCATGGCTACCGTGGCATGTTCCCAGAACAATGCTAAACTTCCCGATGGTACCAGCGCAAAGGACCTTCTTCCCTCCAAGGCGCAGATTGATTCCGTAAGCTACCTCCTCGGTATCAACTTCGGAAGTTTCCTGAAGTCCTACGACTTCGGTGGGGACCTCAACTATGCGGAGATGAAGAAAGGTATCCTCGATTTCCTTGGAGCAGAGGGCGACCAGACCGATTCCAATTTCGTCAAGCAGTTCAAGGTCAATCCTGAACTCATGAACGACGTTTTCAACGGCTTCCTCGACAAGAGGGCTGCGTACAACGCTGCCATTGCCTCCGCCAAGGAGAAGGAGTTCTTCGACTCCAATGCCAAGAAAGACGGCATCAAGACCACTGAGAGCGGTCTCCAGTACAAGATCGTCGAGCCCGGTTCAGAAGTCAAGCCCGGTCCTCAGGACACTGTCCTCGTGCGTTACAAGGGTTCCCTCCTCAATGGTACCGTGTTCGATGAGGTTCCCGCAAGTGAGGAGCCTATCCGCCTGACGCTTGACCGCGTCATCCCCGGTTGGACCGAGGGTCTCCAGCTCATCGGCGAGGGTGGCAAGGCCGTCCTCTACATCCCTTCCGAGCTTGGTTACGGCAGCCGTGGAAGCGGCAGCATCGAGCCCAACTCCACCCTCGTATTCGACGTGGAGCTCGTGAAGGTTCTCCCTTACGCGGACCCGAAGATCGACCTTGAGAACTAAGCCATGACGCTCGAACTCGAAGGAAGGATCAAGACGAAGCTGCCGGCCCAGGGCGGGACAAGCGCCCGCGGAGCCTGGACTCGGCAGGACTTCGTCGTGGAATACCAGGACGGGAACTACATGTCGGAGGCATGCTTCTCCGCATGGGGACAGGACCGCGTCGACGAGCTCGCGAAGTTCGGCGAAGGGGATGCCGTCAAGGTGTCCTTCAACGTCCGGGCGCGTGAATACGGCGGCCGTTGGTACAACGACCTCCGCGTCTGGCGGCTGTCCGCGGCCGGCGCGCCGCAGGCTCAGGCTGCTCCGCAGGCCGCTTACACGGCCGCGCCGCAGCCCCAGGCTCCGGCGGCTCCCGCCGCGCCTGCCCCGACCATCGACGATATGCCGATGGACATCGGGATAGGCGAGGATGACCTTCCGTTCTAGATTTCCAGCCAGCGTATGGAGGCGTCACGGCGCCACCAGGTAAGCTGGCGTTTGGCATAGTGACGGGTGTTCCGCTGGATCAGCGCGACGGTTTCGTCCAAGGAGACGTCCCCGTCCAGATAATCGAAAACCTCCTTATAACCAACAGTCTGAAGTGCGGTCAGATGGCGGAAATCCGCCAGTGACCGCACTTCTTCTACTAGCCCGTCGTCCATCATCCGGACGACGCGCCCGTTTATACGGTCGTAAAGGACTTCCCGAGGCCGCGTAAGGCCGATCTTCTCGATCTCGAAGTCCCTGACAGGTGCCTCTGTCCTTTCCTTGAAGCTGGAGTAAGGCTTCCCCGTGGTAAGGCATATCTCGACTGCGCGGAACACGCGGTTGACATTTGACAGGTCCATGGTGGCATACGCTGCCGGATCGAGTCTGGCGAGGTCCTCCTTGAAGGGCTCAAGCCCTTCCTTTTCAAGCCTCTCCATCAGCTCTTTCCGGATTGAGAGGTCTGCGGTGGGGACATGGCCAAGGCCGTTGCAGACGGCATCAATGTAGAACATCGACCCTCCGGTCATCACGAGGGTCTCATGCCCCTCGTCGAACAACCTGCCGATAAGCTCCAACGCGTCGGTCTCGTACAGACCGGCGGTGTAATACTCCGTCACCGACTTTGTATGGATGAAATAATGCCGCACGGCTGACAACTGTGCGGCTGAAGGGACTGCCGTCCCTATGGACATTTCCTTGTATATCTGGCGCGAGTCGCAGGATATGACGGGCGATCCGTACTTGAGCGCCATCCCGATGCTGTAGTCGGTCTTGCCTACAGCGGTCGGTCCGAGGATGATGATCAGCTTCCTGCCCACGGCCGGCGCAGGTCAGAGCGTGAGGTCCTCGCTGCCGTCGAAGATCTCCATTCCGTCCTCGTCGTCCCTGAGGCTGCTCTCGTCTTCGTCGTCGTCATCATCGTCCTCGTCGTCTCCTCCGGCCAGGTCTTCGTCCGAGTCGTCCTCGTCCTTGAGGGCGCTGAGAAGGGCGTCAAGGCTTTTCTTGCGGTTCTTGTCGCTCTCGCTGGGGAGGTGGCGCTGGTCGTCAGGAAGATCCTCGAAAGCTATGTAGCCGTTCTCGAACTCGATGGGATTGGGTCCCTTGGAGTCGGCAAGCACGGGGCAGGACTTGGAGGATGCTCCGGGCACTTCGCCTTCGAAGCTGATATTCACGCTCTTCTTGTTGGTCACATCATAGAAATACACGAAGGACTTGATCCCTTTCTTGACGACGTCGGCAATGGTAATGTCGTCGACGGCGCCGTTGCCGAGGTCGAACAGACCGTAGCGTGCCACCACGGCGCCGGAGGCATCGAAGGCCTTGAACAGGATCAGTTGGTCCTGCGGGAACTCCATGTCCGCCCTCATCTGCTTGTGGAAGGTGTACAGGGTGTTGTCCGCGCTCAAATGATAAATCCGGTGGAACCCCTTGATGCCGGTAAGGCTCACCTTGAAGGAATAAACCATAATCGTTCGCTTTTCTGCATTTCGTCACTCAAAGGTACAAATTATTTCAACACACGCGCCATCGGAGTTGCAAATAAAGTACAAATTAGCTAAATTTGAAAAAGCAACGGATATTTGCCCAGATGCTGATCAAGGACACATATGCGAGCATAGCCGGCCGCTCCGACGGCCTGTTCAAGGACAACGGCAGCCGGTTCATCGCCCAGGCCTATCCTGTTGAGAGTGAGGAGGAGGTGAAGGAGATAGTCGGGAGCCTGAAGAAGGAGTACCATGATGCGCGGCACCATTGCTTTGCATACCGCTTAGGGCTTGACGGTTCCCGCTGGCGCGCCAATGATGACGGCGAGCCTTCCGGGTCCGCCGGGCGTCCCATCCTCGGACAGATCGACGCGGCGGGGCTCAGCGATATCCTTGTTGTCGTCATCCGTTACTTCGGCGGCATCAAGCTCGGCATTCCCGGGCTGATCCGGGCGTACAAGACTTCCACCGCCGATGCACTTGCACAAGCGACCGTGGTGGAGAAGGTTGCGGGCAAGGATTACAGGCTTTCCTTCCCCTACTTGTCCATGAACGCCGTGATGAAGGTCGTCAAGGACATGTCGCTGCCGCAGAAGGACCAGTACTTCGCCGAGAGGTGCAGCATGCTGCTCAGGGTACGCCTCTCCCAGGAGGCGGCTTTCCTCGACAGGGTCTCCAATATCGAGGGCGTTGACGTAGATGAAGTGAAGATTTGAAATAGTTTTTTTGAAAATTGATATTATATCGTTATCTTTAAGGACACATCACTTAAAATTGTTTACTGCATATTATGGCAAAAGTACATGTTTTCAATGCCGGTCCCTGCCTTCTTCCGCAGCCTGTCATTGATGCTTCGATCGAAGCGCTGAAAGATTTCAAGGGCACGGGAGTGTCCGTGTTGTCCATTTCGCACCGCACCAAGGAGTGGGAAGCCACGATGAACGAGTGCCGTTCCCTCTGGAAGGAACTTCTCAATATCCCCGATACCCACGAGGTCGTTTTCCTCGGCGGCGGCGCCAGCCTCGAATTCCTCTACGTGGCCATGAACTTCCTCGAGAAGAAGGCCGCATATCTCGATACGGGCGTCTGGGCCCACAAGGCCCTCAAGGAGGCCCAGGGCATCGGCGAAGCCTACGCGCTCGCCTGTTCCAAGGACAAGAACTACTCCTACATCCCCAAGGGGTATGAGATCCCGACCGACATCGACTATTTCCACATCACGACCAACAATACCATCTACGGTACCGAGATCAAGGAAGACATCGACTGCCCCGTGCCGCTTATCGCCGATATGTCGTCCGATATCCTCAGCCGTCCCGTCGACGTATCCAAGTATGCCCTCATCTACGGCGGCGCGCAGAAGAATGCCGGCCCTGCCGGAGTCATCTTCGCCATCATCCGCAAGGATGCCCTGGGCAAGGTCTCACGCTACCTTCCCACCATGCTTGACTACCGCACCCACATCGAGAAGGAGTCCATGTTCAACACCCCTCCGGTGTTCTCCATTTTCGTGATGAACGAGACCCTCAAGTGGCTCAAGGGCATTGGCGGAGTCGAGGAGATGAACCGCATCAACAACCGCAAGGCCGCCACCCTCTATGCCGAGATCGACCGCAACTCCCTGTTCACCGGCACCGCCGCCGTCGAGGACCGTTCCATCATGAACGTCTGCTTCGTCATGGCCCCCGGTCATGAGGACCTGCAGGACGAGTTCATGGCATTCTCCAAGGAGCGCGGCATGGTCGGCATCAAGGGACACCGCTCCGTGGGCGGATTCCGCGCATCGTTGTACAACGCCTGCTCGCAGGAGGACGTCGAGGCCCTCGTCGCGTGCATGCAGGATTTCGAGAAATTGCATAAATAACCCTGAAAATGAAAGTTTTGCTCGCAACCCAGAAGCCGTTCGCCGCTGCCGCAGTGGCCGGTATTAGGGAAATACTCGAAGGAGCCGGCCACGAGGTGGCCCTGCTCGAGAAATACGCTGAACAGTCCGACCTCGTCGCGGCCGTCTCCGACGCCGAGGCCATGATCATACGCTCCGACAAGGTTACCGCCGAGGTCCTCGATGCGGCCCCGAAGCTCAAGATAGTCGTGCGCGCCGGCGCCGGCTACGACAATGTCGACCTGGCCGCCGCCACGGCGCACGGCGTGGTGGTGATGAACACCCCCGGACAGAACTCCAACGCCGTCGCGGAGCTGGCGCTGGCCATGATGATCTTCATGGCCCGCAATCAGTTCACCCCCGCGACCGGCTCCGAACTCCTCGGCAAGCGCCTCGGAGTCCAGGCTTACGGCAACGTCGGTCGGCTCGTCGGCCAGAAGGCCCGCGCCCTCGGCATGGAGATCTCCGCCCTCGACCCGTTCCTCACCGACGAGCAGATCTCGTCCGCGGGAGCCGATCCGGTCCATTCCGTAGAGGAGCTTTACAGCACCTCCAACTACGTTTCCATCCACATCCCCGCCCTTCCCGCGACCATCAAGTCCATCGGTTATGACCTCATCACCAAGATGCCCAAGGGTGGAGTCCTTGTCAATACCGCCCGCAAGGAGGTCATCGACGAGGAAGGCCTCATGAAGGCTCTCGAGGAGCGTCAGGACCTCCGTTACGTCACGGATGTCATGCCGGACAACTACGAGGAGCTCCGTGAGAAGTTCGGTCTGCGCGTTTTCGCCACGCCCAAGAAGATGGGCGCCCAGACCGCCGAGGCCAATGTCAACGCCGGCCTGGCCGCCGCGCGCCAGATAGTGGATTACTTTGCGACGGGCAACACCCGTTTCCAGGTCAACAAATAGTCGCAGGCTATGGTAAAGGTAAAGCCGTTTGCGGCGGTGCGTCCGCCGAAAGACATCGTCACCGAGGTGGCTGCGCCGCCTTACGACGTCCTCAATTCGCAGGAGGCCAAGGACATGGCAGGCGAGAAGTCCCTGCTGCATATCACCAAGCCGGAGATCGATTTCGATCCCATCCTGCCCGACCATGACCAGCGCGTCTACGACCGCGCGGTCGTCAACTTCAAGGAGTGGCAGAAGCGCGGCTGGCTGGTACAGGACCCCAAGCCCTGCTACTACGTGTATGCCCAGACCATGGACGGCCGTACGCAGTTCGGTCTCGTGCTCTGCGCCCATACAGACGACTATGCCGAGGGCCGCATCAAGAAGCATGAGCTCACCCGCAAGGACAAGGAAGACGACCGTATGATCCACGTCCGCATCCAGAACGCCAACATCGAGCCAGTGTTCTTCGCATACCGCGACAACGATGCGCTCAACGCCATCGTCTCGCGCTATGCAGCCGGGGAGCCCGAGTACCATTTCGTGGATGAGAACAATTTCGGACATACATTCTGGGTGGTTGATGACGACGCGGACATCGCACGCATCACCGAGGTGTTCACCACGCAGGTGGAGGCTTTCTACGTGGCCGACGGCCACCACAGGACGGCGGCAGCCGCCCGCGTGGGCGCGGAGAAGCGCGCGCAGAATCCGCACCACACCGGCGAGGAGGAGTACAACTACTTCATGGCCGTTTGCTTCCCCGAGAGCCAGCTCAAGATCATCGACTACAACCGCGTGGTCAAGGATTTGAACGGACTCAGCCCCGAGGGCCTTCTCAAGGCCCTGGGCGAGGATTTCGAAGTGGAATGCAAGGGCGCCGGGGTCTATCGCCCCGATGCGCTCCACAATTTCTCGATGTACCTTGAGGGCAAGTGGTATTCCCTGACAGCCCGCCCCGGACGCTACGATGACAGCGATCCCATCGGCGTGCTCGACGTCACTATCCTATCCCGTCTCGTACTGGACAAGATACTGGGCATCAAGGACCTGCGTACTGACAACCGCATTGATTTCGTCGGTGGCATACGCGGGCTGGGAGAGCTTTCCCGCAGGGTGGACAGCGGAGAGATGAAGGTGGCTTTCGCCCTCTATCCGGTCTCGATGGACCAGCTGATGCGCATCGCCGACAGCGGCAGCATCATGCCTCCCAAGACGACCTGGTTCGAGCCCAAGCTGCGTTCGGGACTCGCCATTCACAAACTGGACTAAACTCCCTTACATGTCGATAGATTCAGAAGCCATACATGCCAAGCTGAAGGAATTCTTCGGGTATGACACCTTCAAGGCCGACCAGGAGCGTATCGTAAAGCACCTGGTCGAAGGCCACGACGGTTTCGTGCTCATGCCCACCGGCGGAGGCAAGTCCCTCTGCTACCAGCTCCCGGCCTTGCTCATGCCCGGTACCGCCATCGTGATCTCACCCCTCATCGCACTGATGAAGAACCAGGTGGACGCGATACGCGGTTTCGTGTCGGGCAATGACTGCATAGCCCATTTCCTCAATTCCTCCCTCAGCAAGGCGCAGATACAGGAAGTCCGCGAGGATCTGCTCGCGGGCCGCACCAAGCTCCTGTACGTGGCTCCCGAATCATTGACCAAAGAGGACAACGTCGCCATCCTAAAGGAGATAAGCATCTCGTTTTATGCAGTGGACGAGGCGCATTGCATCTCCGAATGGGGACATGACTTCAGGCCGGAGTACCGCCGGATCCGTTCACTCGTGGACGAGATCGGGCGGGCTCCGATCATCGCTCTTACCGCTACTGCCACTCCCAAGGTCCAGCACGACATCCTCAAGAACCTCGGCATTGCCGGGGCCGAGGTGTTCAAGTCGTCGTTCAACCGTCCTAACCTTTTCTACGAGGTCCGCGACAAGGTCGATCCGGAGAAGGACATCATCCGGTACATCAAGCAGAATCCCGGCAAGTCCGGCATCATCTACTGCCTCAGCCGCAAGAAGGTCGAGGAGCTTGCCGAACTGCTGTGTATCAACGACATAAAGGCGCGCCCCTACCATGCAGGCCTTGACGCCAAGACCCGCGCGGAGAACCAGGACGCCTTCCTGATGGAGGAGATTGACGTGATAGTCGCTACCATAGCCTTCGGCATGGGTATCGACAAGCCCGACGTGCGTTTCGTCATCCATTATGACATCCCCAAAAGCATTGAGAGCTATTACCAGGAGACAGGACGTGCCGGGCGTGACGGCCAGGAAGGCCGCTGCATCACCTACTACAGCTACAAGGATATCCGCAAGCTCGAGAAGTTCATGCAGGGCAAGCCCGTGGCCGAGCAGGAGATCGGCGGTCAGCTTCTGTCCGAGGTTGTCGCTTACTCCGAGTCCAGCAGTTGCCGCAGGCGCTTGCTGCTGAACTACTTCGGGGAGGATTACCGGGTGGAGAACTGCGGCTGCTGCGACAACTGCGTCAACCCCAAGGCCACATTCGACGGCCGCAAGGAGATGTGCCTGGTGATAGAGCTGGTGGATTCCCTGCCGGAGAAGTTCAAGATCGAGCATCTGGCGTGCATACTCGCGGGTACGGCCAATTCCAAGATCCAGTCGTACAAGCACGATACGCTCAAGCTTTTCGGCGCAGGCCGTAACCACTCCGAGCGTTTCTGGTGCACCGTCATGCATCAGGGCATCATACTCCATCTGCTGGACAAGGAGATCGAGACCTACGGATTGATCTCGGTCACTCCCGAGGGTGAGGAGTTCTTCCGCAATCCGCAGCGTCTGGAGCTGGTGGAGGACCGCGTGTTCTCGGGCGGTTCCGATGACGAAGAGGACGAGGAGGCCGCGGCCGCATCCGCCGCGATCCGTTCCGGCGGCGGTGGCGGCGATCCCGTGCTTCTCTCCATGCTCAAGGACCTGCGTAAAGACATGTCACGCAGACTTAAGCTCCAGCCCTGGATCATCTTCGGCGACCCTTCGCTCGAAGATATGTCCATCCAGTATCCGATCCGCTTCGAGGAGCTCAAGAACTGCCAGGGAGTGGGCGAGGGCAAGGCCCGCAAGTTCGGCAAGGAGTTCCTTGACCTGATTGCCAAGTATGTGGAGGAGAATGAGATAGAGCGTCCTGACGACTTCGTGGTCAAGTCCGCCCCGAACAAGTCCGGCGGCAAGATCTATATCATCCAGAGCATCGACCGCCGCATGTCCCTCGAGGACATCGCCGAGGCGAAGGGCATGGAGATGGACGAGCTTATGACCGAGATAGAGGCCATCGTCTCGTCAGGACTGAAGTTGAACCTCAATTATTTCATAGAGCAGAATATCGACGATGATGTCGTCGAGGAGATTTACGATTACTTCAAGGACGAGGCTGAGTCCGATTCCATAGAGGACGCGATCAAGGCGCTCGGGGCGGACTATGACGAGATGGAGATCCGGCTGGTGCGCATCAAGTTCCTCTGCGAGATAGCCTCTTAGCAAGTGTATGATACCTCAGGAAACGGTTGACAGGATCCTGGACACTGCCAGGATCGACGAAGTGGTAGGTGACTTCGTGACGCTCAGGCGTCGCGGAGCCAACCTCGTCGCCTGCTGCCCTTTCCACAATGAAAAGACCCCCTCCTTCTATGTTTCGCCCTCGAAGGGCATCTTCAAATGCTTCGGTTGCGGCAAGGCCGGATCGGCCGTCGGCTTCGTCATGGAGCATGAGCACTATACCTATGTCGAGGCGTTGAAGTATCTGGCCAACAAGTATCATATCGAGGTCCAGGAGAAGGAGGAGACGGTCGAGGATATTGCCGCACGGCAGCGGACGGAGAGTCTGATGCTTGTATCGGAGTTCGCTCAGAAGTTCTTCGTTAACAGCCTGTTGCATACTGATGAGGGACGTAATGTCGGTCTTGCCTACCTGCATTCCCGCGGGCTGGATGACGAGACTATAGAGCGCTTCGGGCTCGGCTGGGCGCCGTCCGGATGGACGGCCCTTACGGACGCAGCCCTCGCCGAAGGCTACAAGGCGGAGTATCTGGTCGAGGCGGGACTTTGCATCCAGTCCGAGAACGGCCGCGTCACGGATCGTTTCCACGAAAGGGCGATGTTCCCTATCCATTCCATGGCCGGACGCGTCATAGCCTACAGTGGCCGGACATTGCACAACGACGGGAACATCGCCAAATACGTCAATTCCCCCGAGACCCCCATCTATGTCAAGAGCCGGGCTTTGTACGGCATCTGGCTGGCCAAGGGGGAGATTTCCAAGGCTGACAAGTGTTTCCTGGCGGAGGGCAATGTCGACGTCGTGTCAATGCACCAGCTTGGGCTGCGCAATGTCGTAGCGTCCTGCGGTACTTCCCTTACCGAGGAGCAGATACGCATCATCAAGAAGTTTACCGGGAACATCACGGTGATGTATGACGGCGACAAGGCCGGCATACATGCCGCCCAGAGGGCCATCGGGATGATCCTGAAGGAAGGCATGAACGTCAGCCTGGTGCTGTTCCCCGACGGGGACGACCCCGACTCGTTCTGCCGCAAACATACCCTGGAGGAGGTCCAGGCCTTCATCGCTGAGAACGAGATGGATTTCGTCTCGTACATGGCGCTGGTCAATCCCGTTGCGGCTAACGATCCGCTGGGACGGGCCAACCTCATAAACGAGATATCCGACACCGTGGCCCTGATCCCCGATGCAGTAAAGCGCTCGGTGTTCGTGGATGCAGTGTCGCAGCGCTTCGGCGTTGAGACGCGCATCATATTCGAGCGGATCAACGCCGACAGGCGGCAGATGCGCGAGGACGAGCAGAAGGAGGCGGAGCGGGCGCGGCGGCGGGCCGCAGCCGGGCTTCAGCCCGACTACGACCCGGCCCGCGACGAGACGCCCGCTCCCACCCCGCGCCCTGCGGAGCAGGGGCTCAGCTCCCTGGAAGAGAACAAGACGCTTGCGCCCGCCGAGCGGGAGCTCCTGTCCTTCATCATGTCGTACGGTACCTCGGAACTCGACTTCGAGAGTGACTCGGACTATTACTCCGGCAGTGAGGACGACAAGCCTACTGTTGCAGACTTCATCCGGGCTTCCTTGGAGGCTGACGGTATCTCCTTCGCCAACAAGGCTTTCCGCGATGCGTATGACGCCTATATGCGTGAGTATGACGAAGGTTACGAGCAGGACGAGATCGTCCGGACTCTCCTCAATTCTCCCGACAGGACCGTGGCTTTCGTGGCCGCCGAGCTGTCGATGGAGAAGCACCAGCTGACTGTCAAGAACTTCGAACAGGCCCTCACCACCACGTCTTCGTGGCTGGTCAATTTCGTCCCCAAGGCCATCCTGGTCTATGCCGAGAAGAGGATAGAGGACCGCATGGCCGGACTGATCAAGTCCCTGGCCACAGCTCCCGAGGGGGAGCAGACCGCCATCATGGCCGAGATGCAGAAGCTTTCCGCGGCCCAGAAGCGGGTTAAAGTCAAGATCGGTAGAGAAAAAGTATAATTCAAGATATGGAAAAGAATCACAAGAGAACCCTGGTGACCTGCGCGCTGCCTTACGCCAACGGTCCCGTCCACATCGGCCACCTTGCCGGCGTCTATGTACCTGCTGATATCTATGTCAGGTACCTCAGGATGCGCGGTGAGGACGTGCTCTACGTCTGCGGCTCGGACGAGCACGGAGTGCCGATCACCATCAAGGCCCGCCAGCAGGGCTGCACACCGCAGGACATCGTAGACAAGTACCACGCGATCATAAAGGAGTCCTTCACCGGACTCGGCATCAATTTCGACATCTACGGACGGACCTCGTCAGCAGTGCATGCGGACAATGCCTCCGGCTTTTTCCGCAAGCTTTACGACGAGGGCAAGTTCGTCACCCGGGAGTCGGAGCAGTATTATGATCCGGAGGCGAAGACTTTCCTCGCAGACCGTTACATAGTCGGTACATGCCCTAAATGTGGCAACGAAGGCGCTTACGGCGACCAGTGCGAGAAGTGCGGCAGCACGCTCAGCCCCGAGGAGCTTATCAATCCCAAGTCCAAGCTCAGCGGTGCAGAGCCCATCAAGAAAAAGACCACCCACTGGTACCTGCCCCTGCAGGATTATGAGCAGTGGCTCCGCGAATGGATACTCGAAGGCCATACCGAATGGCGTCCCAATGTGTACGGCCAGGTCAAGAGCTGGCTCGACGGCGGCCTGCAGCCGCGCGCCGTCACCCGCGACCTCGACTGGGGCGTTCCCGTGCCCGTCGAGGGCGCCGAGGGCAAGGTCCTTTATGTCTGGTTTGACGCCCCCATCGGCTACATTTCCAATACCCGTGAGCTGTTCCCGCAGTCGTGGGAGCAGTGGTGGAAAAGTCCCGACACCAAGCTTGTGCATTTTATCGGTAAGGACAACATCGTGTTCCACTGCATCGTGTTCCCTTCGATGCTCAAGGCTTACGGCGACTATGTGCTGCCTGAGAACGTCCCGGCCAACGAGTTCCTGAATCTCGAGGGGGACAAGATCTCCACTTCCCGCAACTGGGCCGTGTGGGCGCATGAGTACCTCGAGCAGTTCCCTGGTAAGGAGGATGTTATGCGTTACGTGCTCACAGCCAATGCTCCCGAGACCAAGGACAACGATTTCAGCTGGAAGGATTTCCAGACGCGCAACAACAGTGAGCTGGTGGCCATCTTCGGCAATTTCGTCAATCGCGCGGTCGTGCTGACGCACAAGTATTTCGCGGGTCGCGTGCCGGAGTGCGGCGAGCTTCAGGATGTCGACCGCGAGGCGCTTGCCGCCATACCGGAGCTCAAGGCTTCGCTTGAGCACAATCTTGACACTTACCATTTCCGCGAGGCGCTCAAGGATGCGATGGGCATCGCCCGAGTGGGCAACAAATACATCTCCGATACGGAGCCTTGGAAAGTCGCCAAGACCGATATGGCCCGCTGCGCGACCATACTGAACGTGTCGCTGCAGATCTGCGCTGACCTTGCAGTGGCGTTCGAGCCGTTCACTCCTTTCGCCGCGGAGCGGCTTCGCAGCATGCTGCGCGTCGGGCTCGACGCCGGTTGCGACCACAGGGTGGGCGAGCAGGAGACAGCCAACACTTACCGCGAGGGCGAAGGCGCGGCGCTGCACACCGTGCATGCCGGCGCCTCCGTGCCCGAAACGGGCCTGATGCTGTCCTGGATGTCCCTTGGGACTTCCGCCCTGCCCGCAGGGCATGAGATCGGCGCGGCCGAGCTGCTGTTCTCGAAGATCGAGGATGACGCCATCCAGGTGCAGCTCGACAGGCTTGCGGCCATTAAGGCGGAGCGCGAGGCGGCCGAGGCCGCTGCCGCCGCCGCCGAAGCCGCGAAGCGCATAGAGCCGCAGAAGGCGGAATGCAGCTTCGAGGATTTCGAGAAGATGGATATCCGTACCGCCACCGTCCTGGAGGCGGAGCGCGTCCCCAAGACGGACAAGCTGCTGAAACTCACCATTGACACCGGTATCGACACCAGGACGATCGTTTCCGGCATAGCCGAATTCTATTCTCCTGAGGAGATGCTGGGCAAGCAGATCTGCATCCTGGCCAATCTCGCCCCGCGCAAGATCCGCGGCATCGAGTCCAAGGGTATGATCCTCATGGCCCGTCAGGGAGACGGCAAGATGCGTTTCATTACGCCTCAGGAGGTGTTGAACAACGGTGCGCAGATAGGATAGGACCATGGCTGACCATACTAAGAAGTACATTGCGATAGACCTTGCTGCAGATGGCGGCAAGGTCGTTCTCGCTTCCGTGACCGGTGGATCACTGGCTACGGAGACCGTACATTCCTTCACCCTCCCTGCTGTAAGCATGTGGGGACAGGACTATTGGGACATCTATGCCGCCTATGCGGAAGTGATGAAGGGCTTGTCGAAGATAGGTGCACGGAAGATTACCGTTGAGTCCATAGGCATCGACGCTTGGGGACCGGGAGTTGTCTGTGTCGCCGGGGACGGTCTTTTCCTCGGCCCTCCGCGCCTGTGCGGTGAAGTGTTGTCCGGCGCGGTCCAGGCCAAGTTCTTCAAGCGTATGGAGCGCCGGGACCTGTTCGAGACGACCGGCGTGAACATCCTCGACTCGCATGCCGCCCTTCAGATGTTCGGCATGCGCAGGGAAAAGAGTGTAGCGCTGGAAGAAGCAAAGCGTCTGCTTTTTATTCCGGAAGCTATTGCTTATCTGCTGACGGACAAGAAGTTCAGTGGTCTGACCTCTTTGTCGGCGGCCGGGATACTTGACCGCCGGACCGCGAAGCTTTCCAAGGACGTGCTGTCCGCATGCAAGGTCCGTCCGAAGCGTTTCCCTTCGGTAGTTAAGCCTGGCGACAAACCGGGCAGGCTGACTGAAGAGGTGGCTCAGGCTACCGGACTTGACCGCATCCCGGTGGTAGCCGTCTCCGGCAGCCGCATCGCGTCAGCCGCCGCTGCAGTCCCTTACGGGGTGTCTGCTCCAGCAGTTGCTTCATCTGCCGATCAGTCAGGATCCGCTTTCCTTATGCCTGGCGCGGTGAGTGTCCTTGGCGTGGAGACACCCGCCCCCATGGTCAACGACCAGACTTTCGAGATGAACTTCTCCAGCGAGATAGGTGCTGGTGGAGTCAACCTTCTGCTCAAACGCATCGTCGGGACTGATTTGTTGGAAAGGTGTCTCGAGGCGTGGCGCGCAGCGGGCCGTGCCTACAGTCCGGAGGACGTGGCACGGATGGCCCGCGAGGGCGCGCCGACGAAGGCGCAGCTGGATCCGGAGGATCCGGCGCTGCGCTCCGTCCCTGACGCCCCGGCCGCCATTTCCCGCTACTGCTCCCTCCGCAGTATGGCGGCTCCCGTGGACGATGCCGCCACTGTCCGGCTTATCTATGAGTCTTATGCCGAGAAGATCGGTGACACCTTTGTCAAACTCCAGAGTGTCACTCCCTTCCGTATCAAGACCTTGTATTTGATCGGCGAAGGCATCCCGTCATCCCTCTCTTCCGGTACAGATATTAATGAGCGGATGCTCTGCGGTGTCCAGGATCCGGTGTTCTGCCAGTTGGTCGCAGACGAATGCGCCGTACCGGTGATTACCGGCCCGGCCGACGCTGCCGTCCTCGGCAACGTCCTTGCCCAGGCCGGCCTCACCCGTCAGGCCCTGTCCTCCACTTTTACCCCCGAGACTTATTCTCCCGGTCTATGATAACCCTTTCCTTCGACCGAAGGTAGAAGGTTGTGAGGGGGACTACAGGTAGACGAGGCGGGAAAGGTTGTCTGGGGAGAAGATGCGGCGGGCGAGGGACTGGAGGTCGGCGGAGGTGACGGCTTCGATGGCGGCCTTGTTCTCGGCCGAGGACGCGACGCGTCCGAAGGCGAGAAGGCTCTTGCCCATCGACAGGCACTGGGCCTCGCCGGACTCCGAGCTGATGGCGAGCTGGCCGAGAAGCTGTTTCTTTGCAGCTTTCAACTTTCTGTCGCTGAGGGGTTTGTCCTGGAGTTCGCGGATAGCCTTGGAGATAGCCTTGAAACATTTTTCAAGGTTGTCCTTTTCGCAGCCAAGGCTTATGGCCATTATACCTGTGTCGCTGTACTGGGTGTATCCGCATTCGACGCCGTATACCCAACCGTTACGCTCACGCAGTATGTTGTTGAGGATGGAGTTGGATGCGGGGCCGCCGAGGATGTTGGCGAGCAGGACGGCCGCGATGCGGTCCTGCCCACCGTACAACGACGGCGCGGCCCCGCCGATCACGGCGTTTACCTCGTGGTTTCGCTTGTCCACCGTCCGGTCGAAGCTGGCTGTCTCGACAGTTTGTCCTTTGGTGCCGGCAGTGCTCCCGAAAACCGTGTCAACCTTGGCACCGTTAAGCGGAAAGAACTTCCCGGCGAGCGTGCGGATCTCCTTTTCCATGCGGGCTTCGTCGATGTCGGCCATCATGGTAAAAGCCATCCTGTCCGGCGTGAAATGCTCTTTGACGAAGCGTTGCAGCTCTTCGGAAGTGATCCTGCGGACAGAGGCCGGTGTCCCGAGGATGGGCCGGCCGAGTGGATGCCCGGCGTACAGATCTTCCTCGAATCGGTCGTAAACCTCGTCTGCGGGGGAGTCTTTGTAAGAATGGATCTCGTCGATGACGACTCCTTTCTCAGTCTCGATCTCCTTGTCAGGAAAAACGGCTTCGGTTGCGAGCTCGAAAAGGAGTCCGGCCGCCTTCGGCAGGTCCTCCTTGAGCACGGTGGCGTGCAGGACGATCTCCTCCTTGGTGGTAAAGGCATTGAGCTCACCCCCGAGCCTGTCCAGATAGCCGTTGACCACCGCTGCGCTCTTGTGCGCAGTACCCTTGAAGAGTGTATGCTCCGTGAAATGCGCTATGCCGCTGTGGTACCCTTCTTCGTTGCGGGTACCGCAGCGTATGCTCAACGCGCAGTAACCTACCGAGAAACCGCCTTTCCTTACGGCGTAGCGGAGTCCGCTTTCAGTCTGTCCCGTGATCATCCCTTATCGTCTGGAATAGATGGATTTGATGTCCTTTGGCAGGAAGCCGGCCCAGTTGCGCGTGTTGATGCGGTGGTGCCGGAAATACATGAGTTCGTGGGTATCCGCGTCAATGAGCATCTTGTAGCACCATGACCCGTTATGGGGATCGAATGGGGCCACTACATAGCTGCAGAGAGTATTGTAGGTCGCGTTCTGGAAGGCTTTGTCCGCCTCGGACTCTTCCATGACCACCATGTCTTCGTCGAAATAGCGTTGCATGAAACTCTCGTCCATGTCCGGGACCAGGTCGTCCTTTGAGAAGAAGATGCGCTTGATGCCGGTCTTGCGGACCTGGCGCGCATATATGTCGAATCCGGCGTAACCTGCTCCGTCAGAGTGCATTGCCTTGGATACATAGTCCTGAAGTATGTCCAGCATGGCAGGAAGGAAAACCACCTCCCGCCCTGACGGGAATTCTGAAGGACAGAGCGGCAGGCTGGCCACGTCCACCGGGCGCTTCTGCGGGTCTTCGGCCTTGGCCTTGCCGCCCTTCATGAGGGTCAGCGTAAGCATGCCGCTGTATTTTTTCTCATCGGAACGGGCGACCAGCAGGAAATAATAGTCGGAGTTCTCCTTGAGGGAGTTGTATTCCTCAACGGTGCAGAACTCGAAGGGCGAGATGCGCCAGCGCGCGGAGACTTCGTCACGCAGCGCGCTGTCCAAGATCCCCCCGGATCCGGTCACGACCTTGGTGGTGCGCGTGGCGAGGTCTGCGATCTTCACCCTCTTGGTATTGATCTTCGCCTGCCCAGAAGCATAAACCGGAGCGAAAAGAGAGAGAATGAGCAGTATGCCGGCTATCCTGAAAATGCGTTTCATGCAATAACTTCGTTCGTTCATCACGGGCAAAGTTACAAAATAATGCTTACATTTGTAAGCTAACGCTAATCGTGCCATGAGTCAGTATATCGTATCAGCCCGAAAATACCGGCCGGATTCGTTCGAGTCCCTGATTGGACAGGACAATATCGCCAGAACGCTGAAGAATTCCATCCTCAGGGGCCAGCTCGCGCATGCCTATCTCTTCTGCGGTCCGCGCGGAGTCGGCAAGACGAGCACTGCCCGCATTTTCGCCAAGACGATAAACTGCGCCCATCCCAACGCCGACATGGAGCCTTGCGGCGAGTGCGAGTCCTGCGTCTCCTTCCGTGAGGGCCGCTCGTACTGTATCCACGAGCTGGACGCCGCATCCAACAACGGTGTGGACGATATCAAGGCACTGATGGAGCAGGTTCAGATACCTCCTCAGGTGGGGCGCTACAGCGTCTATATCATTGATGAGGTCCACATGTTGTCACAGGCTGCTTTCAATGCTTTCCTCAAGACCCTGGAGGAGCCGCCGGCACATGCGATCTTTATCCTTGCGACTACCGAGAAGCACAAGATCCTGCCAACGATCCTGTCCCGCTGCCAGACCTATGACTTCAACCGCATCGGCGTAGCCGATATCGTGAAGAATCTCCGCGACATCGCCGGAAAGGAGAATGTCTCCATCGACGATGAGTCGCTCCACATCATCGCCCAGAAGGCCGACGGTGCCATGCGCGACGCGCTTACCATCTTCGACCAGACCGTGGCTTTCTGCGGAGCGGATGTCCATTACGAGGATGTGATCCGCAATCTCAATGTCCTGGACTACGAGTATTCCTTCCGGCTGGTGGATGCTTTCCGGGCGGGGGATTATGCCTCTGCGATGCTCACCTTCGATGAGATCCTCGCCAAAGGTTTCAACGCCCAGCATTTCATTTCGGCACTGAGTTCGCATCTGCGGGACCTTATCGTGAGCAGGACTGCAGGGCTGGACGCCCTGCTGGATCTGCCCGCTTCGCTGAAGCAGCGTTACCGTGCGCAGGCAGACGCCTGCACCTTGCAGTTCCTTTACGATGCGCTGACCATCACCACGCAGTGCGAGGCTGGCTACAAGGCCGCTATCAATCAGCGTTTGCACATCGAGTTCGCGCTGATGAAGCTGGCTTTCCTTTCGAAGGGAGTTCCAAGCTCCGCGGGGGCTGTGTCTGCGGGGAGTCGGACTGCGTCCGACCCTTCCCAAGCAAGCTTGGGCCCCTCCCTCTCCCGTGCCGAGGGCGGCACGTCCCCGCAGACGCAGCCCCCGACTTCGCCTGTGAGGGCGACCGTTGCCGAGGGTGGCACAGTTTCCAGCACCCCTGTTCCCAGAACCGAGGGCGGCACGTCCCAGCAGATGCAGCCCCCGGCTACGCCTGTGAAGGTGTCAGAGCCGAAGGCGGAAGCGCCTGTGGTCGAGGTGACGAAGGCGGTAGAGGCCGCGCCGGCGGAAGCTCCGAAGGAGTCGGTGCAGCCGGAGGCTGCCGCAGCGGCGGCGCCCGAGGCGAAGCCCGTGCCGCGCCGCCGTGCCGTCAAGACCGGCGCCTCTCTCTCGCTCAACTCCCTGATGGGAGAGCATGAGGACGGTCCGAAGGGTGAGGCTGCGGCGGAAGGTTCCGTTTCAGCGGAGCTTACGGACGAAGAGATAGTCGGAAAATGGAAGGAGATGGCAGGGTTGTATCCGAACCAGCCGCGCCTCGCCAACACCTTGTCCAATGCTAAGGTGGAGGTCTCGCGCGAGGACGGCCTGACCGTCACGTTCGTCGTGACCAACGACGCACAGCGCGCATGGATCGAGTCGAACAAGCTCCACGAGCTTGAGGGCAAGTTCCAGAAGCTGCTTGGCCGTCCGGGCGTCAAGCTCCTCGTGACGGCTGCGCAGTATGTGGAGGAGAAAGTTATATATACCCCCGAGGACAAGGCCAAGTACCTGATGGAGAACGTCCCCGAAGTGATCGATATCATCAGCGACCTGGGGTTGGACATTAAATAAAAGGCAAAGGATATGAAGCTTCGTTGCGAGAATCTCGTCAAGAAATACGGTGTAAGGACCGTTGTCAAGGGTGTTTCCATGGAGGTGGAGCAGGGTGAGATCGTAGGATTCCTCGGTCCCAACGGTGCAGGCAAGACCACGAGTTTCTACATGATCACGGGGCAGATTGTCCCTAATGCCGGAAGGATTTTCCTCGATGATGAGGAGATCACCGGCCTCCCCATGTTCAAGCGTGCCCAGAAGGGCGTCGGCTATCTTCCGCAGGAGGCTTCCGTATTCCGCAAGATGTCCGTCGAGGACAACATCATGTCCGTCATGGAGATGTCCGACATGTCCAGGGAGGAGAGGCGCGAGCGCCTGGAGTCGCTCATCGACGAGTTCAACCTCTCGAAGGTGCGCAAGAGCCTCGGCATCCAGCTCTCCGGAGGAGAGCGCCGCCGCTGCGAGATCGCGCGTGCCCTGGCCATCGACCCCAAGTTCATCCTCCTCGACGAGCCTTTCGCCGGCGTCGACCCCATCGCAGTCGAGGACATCCAGTACATCATCGCCAAGCTCAAGTACAAGAATATCGGCGTCATCATCACCGACCACAATGTCGGCGAGACCCTCGCCATCACCGACCGCGCCTATCTCCTCTACGAGGGTACGATCCTCCAGGAGGGTACGCCTACGGCCCTTGCCGCAGACGATGACGTCCGCACCAAGTATCTCGGTTCCGGCTTCGTGCTGAAGCGCTCCGTGGCAGTGGAAAAAGCGAGGGCGGAGCATGAAGCCCGCCTTGCCGCTAAAGATTTACAAAGTCCCGTACATTCTGGGCAGTCACCTCAGGATCTCCCAGAATAAGCAGCCTGTCAACGACATTGTCCAGCTCCCGGATATTGCCGGGCCAGCTCTTTTCCTGAAGCAGCTTGACCGCTTCGGGCGAGAAACTGCGCGGCTTGCCGCCCTCGGTATACTTGTCCTTGAAATACTCGATCAGCAGCGGAATGTCGTCGCGGCGCTCGTCCAGGCTCGGGACGGTGAAGACAATGACGCTGAGGCGATGGTATAGGTCCTCGCGGAAATTGCCTTTGGCAATCTCTTCCTGGAGGTTCTTGTTGGTGGCCGCGATGACGCGTACATCGACCTCGATGTCCTTGTCGGAGCCCACGCGCGAAAGCTTGCGCTCCTGGAGTACGCGCAGCACTTTCGCCTGGGCGGCGAGGCTCATGTCGCCAATCTCGTCAAGGAAAAGGGTGCCGCCGTCTGCCTGCTCGAACTTTCCCTTGTGCTGCTTGATGGCGGAGGTGAAGGAGCCTTTCTCGTGGCCGAACAGCTCGCTCTCGATAAGCTCCGAAGGGATCGCGGCGCAGTTGACCTCCACGAAGGGCATCGTGCTGCGCTTGCTCTGCTGGTGCAGGTTCCTGGCCACCAGCTCCTTGCCGGAGCCGTTGGGCCCGACGATCAGCACGCGTGCGTCGGTCGGGGCGACCTTCTCGATCATCTCGCGCAGGCGCTGCATAGGGGCGGATTCGCCGATCATGTCGGCGCCGTAGACTTTCTTCTTGAGTATCTTGGTCTCCTTGACCAGCGACACCTTTTCAGTGGCGTTCTTGATGGTGATGAGGATGCGGTTGAGGTCCAGGGGCTTCTGGATGAAGTCGAATGCGCCCTTCTTGATGCACTCCACGGCGGTCTCGATGTCTCCGTGCCCGGAGATCATCACCATGGCCGCCTCCACGCCCATGGCGTTGAGCTTGTCCAGGACTTCCATGCCGTCCATGTTGGGCATCTTGATATCGCAGAAGATGATGTTGTACTTCTCTTTCTCCACCATCTGGACGGCGATGGCACCGTCTTCGGCCACGTCCACGTCGAATCCCTCGTCACCGAGGATCTCCTTCAGGGAGTTGCGGATGGCCCTTTCGTCATCGACTACAAGGATTCTCATAAAAAGTGTTTTCGTTTCCGTCAACAAATATCGGACAAATATCTCTAAAACAGTAAAAAATTACTTAACTTTGTTTCCTACGGCCCGCTGAGGCGCGAGTTTTTTAATAACCAATCTTATCTTCTATGAACACATTACGCATGTTGCGCAGACTGGCTGTGCTTTCGATCCTGTCAGTCATCGTCACCCTCCCCGCCGATGCCCGCAAGAAGCAGCAGGCCCAGGAGGCTCCGACCCCCAAGTACGTATTCTTCATGATCGGCGACGGTATGGGCATCAATGAAGTTTACGGTGCGCAGAACTACAACCAGGTCACCGGTGACGGTCCCAGTGTCATCAACTTCACCCATTTCCCCGTCCGTACTTTCGTCACCACCTTCTCATCGTCTTCACTCGTGACCGATTCTGCAGCCAGCGGTACCGCGCTGTCAACGGGTGTCAAGACTTACAACAATGGTCTCGGCGTCGATCCCGACCACAATCCCGTAAACAGCATCTGCGTCTGGGCGCATGAAAAGGGCTTCGGCACCGGCGTGGCGACGACCGTAGGTGTCAACCACGCCACTCCGGCCGCTTTCTACGGCCATGTCGACAACCGCAACGAATATGACAAGCTCGCCGACCAGTTGATCGAGTCCGATTTCATCGACTTTGCCGCCGGTGGCGGTTTCCTCACTGAGAGAAGGGGAGGGCATACCGGCCGCTACTATGAGGACAAGGCCCGCCAGGCCGGCATAGCCGTGCTCCGCGGTCCCGAGCAGTTCCGCAATATCACCAGCCAGAAAGGCCGCGTCATCTGCTTCAACAGCGACCCGGCCGCGACCGAGATCAAGTTCGGCATCGACCAGCGCGGTAGCGACACTTCGCTTTCCGACCTGGTCCAGGCCGGTATCGACTATCTCTACGGCAAATTCGGCAGCAAGGGCTTCTTCTTCATGGTCGAGTGCGGCGAAATCGACGGCGCCGGACATAACAACGATGCCAAGACCAACATTATGGAGGTCAACGATTTCCATAAGACCATAGAGGTGGTCCTCTCATTCTGCGAGCAGCACCCCGACGAGTGCCTCATCCTGGTCACTGCAGACCATGAGACCGGCGGCCTCCAGCTCGGCGAGAACTATATCATGCATCCTGAGCTCCTGACCACCCAGAAGTGGAGCGAGGACGAGATCAATAGTCAGTTCAGGGTGCTCGCCGGCGTCGGTCCCGACAGGAAGCCTCTTCCCAACCGTGTAGTTCCTACCTATGAGCAGGTGAAGGATTTCCTTAGCCGGCATCTGGGCCTCTGGAGCACCATCGAAGTGGACGAGAAGCAGGAGGAAGCATTCAAGGAAATGTACCATCGGGCTTTCGAACTGAATGAAGAAGAGATCGTGGAGAGCCTTTATGCGACCAGCAACAGGATCATCTCCGACGCGATCCTCTATGCCAACCGCAAGGCCGGATATCTCTGGACACACGGCGCTCACACCGGATCTCCCGTCGGGCTTTATGTCTACGGCGCCAGGGCTGCCGAGTTCAATGCCTGTACCGACAATACACAGATCTGCAAGACCATACAACGACTCGCCAAATACTAAACCAGTCTTTTATCATGACATTGCCTGACATCACAATCGCTGTCGACGGCTTTTCCGCCACCGGCAAGAGCACCTTTGCCAAGCTCGTTGCCAAGGATTTCGGCTTTCTCTATCTTGACTCCGGCGCCATGTACCGCGCCGTCACCCTGTTCGCTCAGGAGAACGGCATGATCGACGCCGACGCCAATATCGACCTTGAAGCGCTCGAGAAGGCCCTGGACAAGGGGCTTGACATCCATTTCGAGCATACTGAAGATGGTTGCAAGACTTTCATCGGGGACCGCTGCGTGGAGAAGGACATCCGCACCATGGCTGTCTCCAGCCAGGTCAGTCCGGTCTCGGCCGTCGGTTTCGTGAGGAATTTCGTGGATGACAAGCTTCATGCTTTCAGCGCGGCCGGACGCGTCATCATGGACGGCCGCGACATCGGTACTACGGTATTCCCCAACGCGGAGGTCAAGATCTTCATGACCGCCCGTCCCGAGGTCCGCGCACAGCGCCGCTTCGACGAGTTGGTCGAGAAAGGGGAGAATCCCGTGATGGAAGAAGTGATGAAGAATCTCCAGGAGCGCGACTACATCGATTCGCATCGCGAGGTATCGCCGCTCTCCAGGGCTGCTGACGCGTTCGTGATGGACAATTCCGATATGACGCTGCATGAGGAGACCGTGTGGATGCTCGGCCTGCTCCAGGGTAAGTTCGGTATACTCGAATAGCTCCCGGATGGCTCTAAAGGTAGAAATAGATGCCGGATCCGGTTTCTGCGGAGGCGTCATCAGGGCTATAGGAAGCGCCGAGAAATTCCTTGATGAAATCCCGGGAAGACACCTTTTCTCCCTCGGTGCCATCGTGCACAACGAGGAGGAGTTGGCGCGGCTGGGGCGCAAGGGGCTCGTGACCATCGACTATGACGACCTCGCGGACATGCAGGATGCCGGCGGAGAGTCGCTGCTCATACGTGCTCACGGCGAGCCGCCGGGCACGTATGCCCGCGCCGCCGCCCTCGGCTTCAACGTCATCGACTGCACCTGCCCCGTGGTCCTGCGGCTGCAGGACAGTATACGCAGCGCCTATGCGCGGCTGAAGCCGCTCGGCGGGCAGGTCGTGCTTTTCGGTAAGATAGGCCACGCCGAGGTCCTCGGCCTTGTCGGGCAGGTGAATGGCGATGCAGTGGTGGTCGAGAACCGTGCCATGCTCGAGTCGGCCCTTGCTGAGGGGACCATCCGTACGGATGTTCCGGTCGAGATATTCTCACAGACCACCAAGAGTCCGGCGGAGTATTCCGAGATATGTGAAGTGCTCTCCGAGAGGCTGCCCGAAGGTATGCTTACCGTACACAATACCGTCTGTTCCCAGGTCGCCACAAGGCATGACAGGCTGTCTTCGTTCGCCCTCTCGCATGACGTCATCCTCTTCGTGTCCGGCAAGTCCAGCTCCAACGGCAAGGTCCTGTGCGACCTCTGCAAGTCGCTGAATATCCGTACTTACCATATAGGCTCGGAGGCTGAGATCAAGGGAGAATGGTTCGGTGAAAATGACCGTGTGGGCATCTGTGGGGCGACTTCCACGCCTAAGTGGCTGCTCGAAAAAGTGGCCGCATGCGTAGAGGCCCTGTAGACTTTTTTTGCAAGTAAGCCGGCAAATTGTTACATTTGCAGATGGATTGTCCTGCAATTCAAGCTTTTGATACTAATTAAAACCGATATTTATGGCAACAACAGCTGATTTCAAGAACGGCCTTTATCTTAAATACAACGACAAGCCGTGCATGATCGTATGGTTCCAGCACGTCAAGCCGGGTAAGGGCCCCGCTTTCGTCAAGACCAAGCTCCGCAACCTCGAGAACGGCCGCATCCTGGAGAATACCTTCACCGCAGGTGCCAAGATCGAGACCATCGACGTGGAGCGCCGTCCCTACCAGTTCCTCTATGCGGAGGAGGACGGTTTCAACTTTATGCATGAAGAGACCTACGAGCAGATCAAGCTCCCTAAGGATGTCGTCGAGAACTCCGACCTGATGAAGGAAGGCCAGCACGTCGAGATGATGTTCGTCACTGGTGACGAGGAGCGCTGCCTCACCTGCGAGCTCCCTACCTATGTGACCCTCGAGGTTACCTATTCCGAGCCCGCCGTCAAGGGCAACACCGCCTCCACTTCCGCCCTCAAGGAAGTCGTCCTGGAGACCGGCGCCAAGATCATGGTCCCGCTCTTCATCAACACCGGCGATGTCATCACGGTCAACACTACCGACCGTTCCTACGGCCAGAGAGTCTAAGCACTTGTCTGTGTGACAAATAAGAAAGCCAGCCCGTTCAGGCTGGCTTTTTTGTCGCTGCGAAGCGGCAGTTTATTTCACTGCGCTCTTGACGAGGTCGATGAGGGCCCGGGAAGGAGCGGCGTCACCGTCAAACGGGAGCAGGTACCAGCGGACGGTCCAGGTGAGGGCCTCACCGGGCTTGAGGCTGGTGTAAGGTCCCTGGGCTTCCAGCTCGATGAAGGTCTTGCCTGCATTGACATAGACCTGGATCTCAGCCTCCTTCGGGGCGGGCTGGGTGCCGTCTATGTCCTCGAAGCTCTTGACCAGTACGAGCCCGTCATGGGCATATGCGTACCAGCCGGCGCCGTCAGCGTTGATCTTGCGGTTGGCGCGGGCCTCGTCCACCTGATACCATGATGCGTTGTCCTGAACGGTAATGGGCAGCAGGCCTATAGGAGTGATGGTCTCAGGAGTGGCGTCGAAGAAGATCACGCCCTCGCTGGGGACACGGGAGATCTCCCAAGGGGCGACCTTGCGCTCGACAGCCGCTTCATTGATGATGGAATATGTTACCTCTATGCAGTTGCCGGCGGGGCGGAACTCCTTGCGGATGCGGTAGTGGAAACGGGGCGACTCTTCTCCGGTCAGGACGAGGGCGCCGTTTTTCTGCTCGGCGGTGTAGGGCTTTGTGTCATACTCGGGTACCGGAGGCCAGTTCCATTCGGTCTGGGGACTGGTCCAGAAGGTGCTTCCGAAGGCGTTGGGGCGCTGGAGCTGCGAGAGGACTTCCTTGTCCTTGTACTGGAAGGAGAGTATCTTGGCTCCCTGGCCGGCGTCGACTGTCAAAGTGAGGTCGCCGGCGGTGATGCTGTACTTGGAACCTTCCAGTGACTTGATGTTCTGCGCGGATGCCGCGATGCATCCGAGCGAGAGGGCCGCTGCTAGCGGCAGGATGATTTTCTTGAACATGGTTATCTGGTTTTATACGGTTATTCGGGATTGCGGAAACGGTATTCGAGGGCGGGAACTATGCGCGCGACGTCGCGCGAGAGGCCTTCGACCTCGAAGCCGCCGAGCGTCTTGGTGACAGTAATACGGTCTTCCCAGACGCGGAAGATGCGGTTCAGGAGAGACCGCGAACGGAAGGTCATGGACTCGCCGTCCTCGGACTCGAGGCGGTAGCCGCGCTCCTCCATGCACTTGATGACGTCGTCGTGCAGGCCGTTGAGCTCGCCGAGCACGCCCGCCAGGAGCCTGCGGTAGCCGAAGAGGGGATAGATGGCGGCGATGCCGGCGAATACCAGGGCTATCTTGGCGACGGACTTCCAGCCCTCCTTGAACATGACGTTGATGTCGGAGGAGACGAAGTGAGCTAATACCATCACCAGGAGGATGATGCTGACGAGGACGCAGATATAGATGAAGTATTTTACGGCTCTGACGATGTATTTCATGGCTTGGATTTTTATGTACACAAATATAATAAATTTCGCTATCTGCACGAAATTTGTTACTTTCGCGGATGTATTTACAAATTAAAATGACTTGTTTATGAAAGAAGATCCACTTGAGCGTCTGGAGCGCGAGGAGCGCGAGAAGAAGAATGGCGGCCTGAAGTCCGTCATGTATGCTCTGGCCGCGGTAGCGGTCCTGCTTGCCGGTGCCCTGGCTTATGTCTGGTTCCAGAAGAGTTCGCTGGTGAAGGACCTCAACCTTGAGAAGGAGGACCTTACCGAGCAGATCGTGGCCCTTCAGCAGGATTATGACAACCTTTCCTCGGACTACGAGGCCATCAATTCTCAGCTCGATTCCTCCCGCGAGGAGGTCTCGCAGCTCGTGGAGCGGATCAAGCAGACCGATGCTACGAACCGCGCCAAGATGCGTCAGTACGAGAAAGAGCTCGGCACCCTGCGCAGCATCATGCGCAACTATATCGTACAGATCGACTCCCTCAATACGCTGAACCAGCAGCTGTCGGCCGAGGCTGACGCCGCCCGCAAGGACGCCGCTTCCAGCAGGCGCCAGAACGAAGCCCTGAACAAGCAGGTCAACGAGCTGAGCGGCCAGGTGGCGGCCGGTTCCGTGATCAAGGCCCGCGGCATCATTCTGGAGCCTTACAGCGCCCAGGACAAGGTCACCGACCGCAGCAGCCGCGTCGTGCGCATGCTGACGACGCTCAGCCTCGTCGAGAACGACCTGGCCCCGAAGGGCCCGGTGCGCGTCTACATCGTGGTCAAGGCTCCTGACGGGACCGTCCTCACCAACGCCAACAGCACCGGTTTCGAGAGCGGCGGCGAGGCCCGCACGGCCTCCGCATCCCGCGAGGTTGACTACGAGGGCAAGGAAGTCGAGCTCAGCATCTATCTCAACGACCTGACCGACCGTTGCGTCAAGGGCGTCTACACCGTCGAGGCCTATACGGCACAGGGCTATCTCGGCAGCGCCGAGACGATGCTCAGATAGTTCCTGGCGGAAAGGCCGTGGCCTATGATTTACGTCCACGTACCGTTCTGCCGTAGTTTCTGCACCTATTGCGGTTTCTATTCCGAGATCTGTTCCCGGAAGGAAACGCAACAGGTGCAGAACCGTTTATTCGAGGACTACGCCGAGGCGCTCTGCGACGAGATTGACTCCCGACGGGAGGAGATCTCGGCCGCCCGCGGACTAAGTTCTGCGGAGGCTGCATCTTCAGAGATCCTCGGTTCCGGGAACAGGGGTACCGGAAACGTCCTTCGGACCCCCCCAAAGCAAGCTTTGGTCCCCCCCTCTTATGTTGCCGAGGGTGGCACAGTTTCCAGCACCCCTGTTCCCGGAACCGAGGGCGGCACGTCCATGCAGCAGGAGATACCGACATCGCTTGATACTCTGTATATAGGGGGAGGGACGCCGTCGGTGTTGCCGCTGGCGGTGCTGGAGCGGATAGTAGGCGCGTTGGGGCCGGCGACGTACAGGGAGTTCACCGTGGAGGTGAACCCCGACGACGTCGTCGCCGGCGGTGCGGAGTATGTCGCCGGATTGCTCGCGCTGGGCGTGAACCGCGTCAGCATGGGGGTGCAGTCGTTCGACGACGGTATCCTGCGGTGGATGAACCGTCGTCATGATGCGGCCGGCGCCCGTGAGGCGTTCCGCCTCCTGAGGGCCGGCGGCTTCGACAACCTCAGCATCGACCTGATCTTCGGGCTGTCACAGTTGACGGGAACGATATGGGAGTCAACCATTGACGAGGCGCTGGCATTGGAACCGGAGCACATATCCGCTTACCAGCTGTCCATAGAGGAGGACAGTGCGCTGGAGAAGATGGTGGCTGACGGTCGGTATACTGAGGCCTTCGACGAGCAGTGTCGTGGTCAGTACGACACGCTCTGCAGGAAGCTGGCGGAGGCGGGGTATGTCCACTATGAGATTTCCAACTGGGCGCGCCCGGGCCGCGAAGCGGTCCACAACAGCGCCTACTGGCGCCGCGTCCCCTACGTCGGCCTCGGCCCCGGAGCCCATTCCCTCGCTTTCCCCGGCTCTGCCGACCCACACTCTCCCCGCGGTGAACAAAAACCGCGTTTTTGTTCACAAGAGGTTCCTTTGCAGCCCCGATATGAACAAAACGCATCGTTTTGTTCAGAAGTGGGTGATGAACAGCCCAAAAATGAACAAAAACATGCTTTTTGTTCAAGCGGCGGTATACGGTCGTGGAACAGCCAGGAGCTGCCGAGGCGGGAGGCAGACGGGCGGCTTGTCCGCTGGCACTCCGGGCATGAGGTCCTCTCTGAACGCGAAGCGGCCGAGGAGACCGTCATGTTGGGGCTCCGCACGGCTGCCGGCCTTCCGCTGTCCCGCCTGCGGGACATCTCGCCGGCCCAAGCCGTCGACGCCCTCCTCGCCGAAGGCGCCATCGTGCTGGTCCCCCCGGTCCCAGACACTCCATGCGCGCCTTTCGTACGTATCCCAGAGGATCATTTCTTCGTTTCCGACGACATCATCGCCCGTCTCCTGCCTTGAGGCTCATGGATTGTGACCCAGGCGGATGAGTGCAATGTTGAAATACTTTTTTGGCGAAAGGTGGAGGATAATTAAAGAAGAATCCTTAACTTTAGGTGTAATTTACTATAAAACCTAAAGAACATGGCAAAGATCGTTTACATCCTTGGTATCATTGTCGCCATTTGGTGTGTCCTTGACATCTTCAAGAAGCCCAAACTCGGTATCATCGGCAAGATACTTCTGTCGATTGCCGTCCTGGCTTTCAGCTGGATTGGCTTCATCGTGTACTATTTCCTCCTCAGGGACAAGGTTTAAGTATCCCGCCCATCGCATGAAAAACAATGGCCTTGCAGTCTCGACTGCAGGGTCATTTTTTGTCCCGGAACGAGTATTCGCAGCCGCAGTACTGCTGGTTGTAGAAGTTCAGCTCGCGGATGAGCTGGTTGCGTCGGTCCTGGAGGCCGCCCTTGCGCCAGTTCTGCCCCCACCAGGTGACAGGGACGCCTCCGTCGAGGGAAGCATTGACAGCGTCGCAGGCCCAGCGGCCGGCTTCGTCGACCTGGGCGAGATCTTTCCAGCGGGAGGAGGCAAGGGTGGTCGTAAGGACGGTGTAGCCGTGCTGCGAGGCATAGCGGGCGGCGCGAAGCAGGCGGTACTTGAAGCACGCGAGGCAGCGCGCGCCCCGCTCGGGCTCGTTTTCGAGCCCATGCGCCGCGCAGCTCCGCCAGTCCTCGTGCCCGTAATCGTCATCTACGATTTCGAGCCCGAGGGACTGCGCGTAGCGCGTGCACTCATCCTTGCGGTGCAGGTATTCCTCCAACGGAAAAATGTTTGAATTTGAATAAAAGACGGTCGGAGTAATGCCTTGCTTGAGCATGATCTCTATGATGGCGGAGGAGCACGGCGCGCAGCAGGTGTGCAGCAGCACACGCTTCGCGCCCCCCGGCACCTCAAGGACAAGTCCGCTTTTCTTTCCCATCACTCAACGGAATTGATGTCGATGAGCCCGTTGAGCAGGGCATATACGGTCAGGCCGGCGACGGACTTGATGCCGGTCTTGCGCGTGATGTTCTTGCGGTGAGAGATGACGGTATAGGTGGAGATGTTGTACTGGTCGGCTATCTCCTTGTTCAGCAACCCTTTGGCTACTCCTACGAGGATCTCTTTCTCCCTCTCGGAGAGGGCTTCACGTTCCTGTTCGGCGGCACGCCGCTTACCGTAGGTGCCGCTGTTCTCCAGCATTTCGAGCATAGGGCTCAGCACCTCCTCCTCGATGGCTGTATGCCGCTCGAGGTCGTACTCCAGAGCGCATATCAAATACAGCGTCTGCATCCTGAGAGCGGCGTCGCAGCCCTCTGGCAACGAGTTCATCACCAGGCTCTTGAGGTCGGAGATCTTCTCGTTGATGCTGTTGTGGTCGTCCGTGAAGGACTCGAGCGTGGACCTTTTCCGTCCGTTTCCGTCCATCAGGTCGCGGGCATAAGGCATGACATGCTGCTCCTCGAAACCGAAATGGCGGTTCAGCTCTTCCTCATACTCGTCGTAGAACTTGCGGAACACCTTCTTCTGCGCCTCGCTGCAAGGCAGCAGAAGCTTCTCCAGCAGGTCGGAGAGGGACTTGAGGGCAGTGTTGAGATAGTATTCGTGCGAACTGTGAAGGTATTCTATCACATCCTCTACGCTTGAGTCCCGGAGCATCCTCTCGGAAGGCTTGAAATGCTCGTCTACATAGAAATTGTACAGCAGCATGAATGACGACGGGTTCATCCCCAGCGAGGCACAGATGTCCTCGACAGTCCTGTCGCCGAAATTGCCGTGTATCCCCAGGCGCTCCAAGAAACCGAGGGCCTGGAAGTTGCGGTCGACAAGCTCGTACAGCTTGATATTGGGATTGATTTCCGCAAATGCCATATTAAAAACGCTATTCTTAAGGCAAATATAAGTCATTTCATGCTATAAGGTTCGCGCGAAGATTAAAAATCCCTATAAATGGGGATGACCTCTTGTGAAATATGACGTAACTTTGCATGTTCAAAGCAGTATTCTATGACTCTGAAAGATTTGAAGGTAGGCGAGTCCGCCGTGGTGAAGGAAGTCGGTGGAGAGGGAGCCCTCAGGCAGCATTTCCTGGACATGGGCATCATCCCCGGTGCGGAGGTGCGTCTCGTCAAGATGGCGCCTATGGGTGATCCGATGGAGATAAAGGTCCACGGATATGCCCTGACTCTCCGGCTTTCGGAGGCGCTCAAGATCGTTGTGGACAAGAACTGTCCGGAAGAAAAAGCGCCCGAAATGCCTTTGGACGAGGATTTCGGATACAATCTTTCCCTGCATGAGCACAACGCGCATCCCGGATTCGGAGAGGAAGGCAAGTTCCACTCCAAGGAGGATGAGAACCCTCTGCCCAAGGACTCTGTCCTGACTTTCGCCCTTGCCGGCCAGCAGAACTGCGGCAAGACCACGCTCTTCAATCAACTCACCGGTTCCAACCAGCATGTGGGCAACTTCCCCGGCGTGACGGTAAGCCGCAAGGACGGTGTCATAAAGGGTTATCCCAACACCCGCGTCACCGATCTCCCTGGCATCTACTCCCTTTCGACCTATACTTCCGAGGAGCTGGTTTCCCGCAATTTCATTATCGACGAGAAGCCCAAGGCGATCATCAATATCGTTGATGCCAACAATATCGAACGCAACCTCTACCTGACCATGCAGCTGATGGAGCTGGATGTACCTATGGTACTGGCACTCAATATGATGGATGAGTTGAGGGGTAACGGCGGTTCCGTACGTGTCAACGAGATGGAGCGTCTGCTCGGTATCCCCGTCGTCCCTATCTCCGCCGCTTCCGGCGAAGGTGTGAACGAGCTCGTAGAACATGCCGTACATATCGCCAAGTATCAGGAGAAACCGAAACGCCAGGACTTCTGCGACAAGGATGACCATGGCGGAGCGGTGCACCGCTGCCTGCACAGTCTCATGCATCTGGTCGAGGACCATGCGCAGCGCGCCGGCCTCCCGGCCCGCTTCGCCGCCAGCCGGCTTGTCGGCGGCGACGAAGCCGTGACGGCGCGCCTCGGCCTGGACCGCAATGAGGAGGAGATGGTGGAGCACATCATCTCGCAGATGGAGGAGGAACGCGGACTTGACCGCCATGCGGCCATGGCGGACATGCGTTTCTCGTTCATCGGCCGCCTCTGCGCGCAGACGGTCTCGAAGCCGCAGGAGAGCAAGGAATACAAGCGAAGCTTGAAGATCGACCGCACCCTTACGGGCAAATGGACGGCCATTCCGGCCTTCCTGGCCATCATAGCGCTGATCTTCTGGCTGACTTTCGACGTGATAGGTCTCTGGTTGCAGGATCTGCTTGCCGCCGGAATAGAGGGTCTCGGTGCGGCCGTTGACGCCGCTTTCGTGCGCTGGGATGTCAGCGAACCCGTGCGTTCGCTGGTCGTAGATGCGATTTTCGGGGGTGTAGGCTCTGTGCTGAGCTTCGTCCCCATCATCATAGTGCTGTTCTTTTTCCTGTCCATGCTGGAAGACAGCGGGTACATGGCGCGCATTGCGTTTGTCTCCGACAAACTGCTGCGCAAGCTTGGCCTCTCCGGCCGGAGCATCGTGCCGATGCTCATCGGCTTCGGATGCTCCGTGCCGGGCGTTATGGCTACCCGCACCCTGCCTTCCTCGCATGACAGGCGCCTGACTATCCTGCTCATCCCGTTCATGAGCTGCTCTGCCAAGATAGCCATATACGGCTTCCTGGCGAGCACGTTCTTCCCCGGGAGAGCAGGGGTCGTCATGGTGTCTCTTTACCTGCTGGGAATCGTTGTTGGTATACTTACAGCGCTGGTTTCCAAGATTTTCCATGGTCATAAGGACTCCACTCCCTTCGTGATGGAACTGCCGGTGTACCGCATCCCGCGGGCGCGGAATGTATGGCACCTTCTCTGGGACAAGACCAAGGATTTCATCCAGAGGGCTTTCACCGTCATCTTCGTCGCCACGATCGTCATCTGGCTACTCCAGTCCTTCGACTTCAAGCTCAATTTCGTTGAAGACAGCAGCCAGAGTATCCTTGCATGGCTTGCCGGCCTGATAGCTCCGGTCTTCAGCCCTCTCGGGCTCGGTGACTGGCGCATCGTGACGGCCCTCATCACCGGCTTCCTGGCCAAGGAGAGCGTAGTTTCCACGATGGAGGTGCTTGGCGTGACTGCAGCACTCACTGCCGCCACGGCCGTGCCTCTGCTAGTTTTCTGCCTCCTCTATACGCCTTGCGTCGCAGCCATAGCGTCGATCAGGCGTGAACTCGGTGGTAAATGGGCACTGTTCGTCGTGTTTCTCCAATGTGCCATCGCCTGGGTTTGCGCCTTGGCCGCATATCTGATATTCGCATGAACGCCATAAGCATAGTCATAATCGTTATCGTCGTCGCCCTCGTCGTCCTTGCGCTGTGTACTGCACTGCGCAAGGAAGGGGGCACTTGCTCCTGCGGCAGCTGCTCGAAGAAGGACGGCTGTCCTTACAGCGGAGGGGATTGCCATTGCGGCGAATAATGCGTATATTTCGGAAAATTCCGGACTATGCAAAACAATCAATACTACAAGAATGCCGCACTGGAGGCTCTGAAAGGCCGTTGGGCGCCGGCCGTCGTCGTCACCATCGTATTCATGGCCATAGTCATGGCTATCGTATCACCGGGTTGTATCACCGAATTTTTCCCGCTTCCTGTAGGATGGATAATGGGTATCGCCGGTGCGAACATGCTGTTGAGTTACTTCGTATCGATCCCTCTGTCCGTAGGATACTACAATGCTTTCCGCTTGCTGTACACGCAGGGAGATGACCGTTTGACTTCCAATATGTTCAAGCTGGGGTTCACGAACTGGCTGCACAATGTCTGGGGGATGTTCCTGATGTGCATCAAAGTCCTGCTATGGAGTCTTCTCCTGTTCATACCGGGTATCATCAAGGCCTTTGCTTATGCCATGACTCCGTTCATACTTGTGGAACATCCGGAGATGCGCGCCATCGATGCCATCCGCAAGTCGAACGCCATGATGAAGGGGCATAAGTTCGACCTCTTCTATCTGGAACTCAGTTTTATAGGTTGGGGTATCCTGTGCTTGTTTACCTTCGGGCTGGGATTCATCTGGCTGATTCCCTACATGTATACGACGATTGCCGCCTTCTACGAGGACCTGAAGGCGGAATGCGGCGAGACTGCGATACCGCAGATGTAGTACTGTCAAACGGGCTTGATCCTGCGGGCAAGACGCGCGCAGAGTCCCGGGAAGAATCTCTTTATATAGACCATGACCAATTCCTTGCGGCCGACGAGGACTTCGCGGCGGCCGCGGGCTATGGCGCGGACGATTGTCTGCGCGGCCTTGTCAGCGGCCAGCCCTCCGGCCTGGCCGGGATCCATCTGCCCGTGCTGCTTCCCGCCCTTGTCAAGGGCGCGCAGCGAGATGTTGGTCCTGACCCTGCCGGGGCAGACGATGGTCACGCAGATGCCCTTGGAGGCGTATTCCGCCTGCATCGTCTCGAAGAATCCGTACAGGGCGAACTTGGCGGAGCTGTAACCGCAGCGCAGCGGGAATCCGAAACGTCCGGCGATGGAGGTGGTGACGGCGATGCTGCCTCCGCCTGCCTCAAGCATCCTGGGCAGGAGACCCTTGGCTATCGCCACGGGGGCGAAGTAGTCTATCTCCATGATCTTGCGTATCATCTCCATCGAGGTGTCCTCGATGCAGGTCCTCTGGCTGATACCGGCATTCAGGAAGGCGATGTCGATGCCCCCAAATGCTTTCCAGGCCTCTTCTACTAGCTTTTCCAAGCCTGAGGGATCGCCGAGGTCGCAGGGCAGCACGGCCACTTCGGCCGCGCCCTTCCCACGGCATCCTGCGGCGACCGGCTCGAGCCGGTCGCGGGACGAGGACGTGAGGACGAGCCTTGCGCCTTCCTCCGCGTAGCGGTAAGCGCAGGCCTCGCCTATGCCCGAGGACGCACCAGTGATCCAGACTGTCGCCATGGCCGTCAGGCTTTGACCTTCTCCTTGGAGACGAGTCCCATCATGCGGAACAGGAACTTGGGCAGGGACTTGGACTGGTCACGCTTCTTCATATCGATGAACCATCCGAGTTTCTTGACTACCGGGATCTTGTGTGTCTCGACGAGCTCGATAAGTGTCCCGTCGGGATCCTCGACATAGCAGAAATGGCCGGAAGCGTCACCCATGTCGAAGCTGGTGTCGTCGGGGCAGCTGTCCACCGTGAAGGGATAACCTTTCTCGGCGCAGTAAGCCTTGAGAGCCTTCATTCCCGTTACATCGTAGCAAATTTGGATGAATCCCGGATCTCCCCAGAAGCGGCCTTCATAGATCTTCTTCGGTGTCCTGTCAAGGGCCTGGACCAGCTCGACGGTATCCTCGCCCAGAAGATTGGAATACGCGCCCTTCCTGGGTTTCGAGGGGGCGAGCAGGACCCTGCGGTACTGCTCCTCGGATCCGGGCAGTCCGGACCAATAGTCGAAGATGCCGGTCTCGTCGTAGATGACCTTGGTGTATCCCAGGATATCCCTGTAGAATGCGATGGAGGCTTCCATGTCGGTCACTCCGACCGATGCGCCTATGACGCCTCCCGTGAGCTTGCCCTGGGGGATGAATACATCCTTGCGCTCCACGAGCAGGAAAAGATTGCCGTAGAGGTCCCTCACCGTGAAGCAGGGGGTGCCGTCAGGTAGCATGGAGACCCGTCCTACATCTGACCAGGATGCTGCCAATACATCGTGTAACTTCTTTACATCCAGGCATTTGATCTTGGTGCAGAACACCCCCAGGTCGCCGATGGAGACATTGAAGGGGCAGGGCTCAGGCTTACGCTCGGAGTACTGCCATATCTCGAGCCCGCCTCCGCCCTGCAGGTTCATGGCTATGCAGGCGTGACGCTTCTGAGGCTTGTTGCCGGTATAGCGGAGCATCCTTTCGGCGACGGTGTCGTCCTCGAGGATGCGGGTGTCGAATCCGAAATGCTCGATGAACCAGTTCCAGGATTTACGGAAGTCGACGGTGCCGACTCCGACCTGCTGGATCCCTGTGATGTTGAAATCTGCCATGGCTTTTCCTCTTAGTGTTATATCAGTCCTGCCGGGAGGTCCATGACGATCTCTCCGGCTTCCGGATCGACGGACAGGATGAAGTCCTCATGGAGGGGGATCATCGCCGTTCCGTCCGTGGTCTCTACATAAAGGCAGGGGTTGCCGGGGATATCTTCGTAGTCCGTCACTTCGCCTACGCGGGTGTCGCGGTCATAGATGACCATGCCTATGAAGCCTTCGAGGCCCTCGTCGTCATCCTCGTCGTATCCTGCAATGCTGTCGGGGTCGGCAAATACCGGCCGGCCGACAATCTCTTCGGCATCGTCGAGTGAAGCAATGTCCGTCAGGTGGACGACTGCCTTGTCGCGGCCCTTGCGCTCGAACGAGTCGATAAAAAAGGGAACCGGCAGCCCATCGAATGCGATGAACACCGGTTCCTGTCGATCGATGTCCTCCGGCATGATGTCGCGGAATCCTAAGAGGATACCGCCATCCGTGCCATGGGACTTCAGTACCTTGGCGATCTGGACGAGACGGTCAGATGGAGCCTCGGACATGGGATTAAGCCTCGGCGGCTTCCTCTGCGGTCTCTGCAGCAGCTGCGGCAGCCTCTTCGGCGGCCTTTGCTGCGGCAGCAGCCTCGGCCTCAGCCTTCTTCTTGGCGATAGCCTCGGCACGCTCCTGGTTTACCTTGGCCTCTGCCTCAACCGCGGCCTTGGCCTTGGCGGCAGCTTCCTTGGTGAGACCCTGCTTCTTGGCAGCGATCTTGGCATCCCTCTGGGCCTTCCAGTCGACGTACTTCTTGTCAGCCTGCTCCTGGGTGAGAGCACCCTTGGCGACACCACCGGCGAGGTGATGACGGAGGAGGACGCCTTCGTAGGAGAGGATGCGGCGGGCGGTGAGGGTAGGCTGGGCGCCTACGTTCAGCCAAGCCAGAGCCCTCTCTGCGTCGAGGACGATGGTAGCGGGATTGGTGTTCGGATTGTACGATCCGAGCTGCTCGATGAAGCGACCGTCACGCGGTGCGCGGGAATCTGCCACTACAATGTGGAAGAATGCGAAATTCTTCTTACCGTGGCGCTGTAAACGAATCTTAACAGCCATTGTGAATCTGTTTTGTTTAAAGTTTGTACTTAAGCCTTTCCTACCCGAGGAAAGTAGCTGCAAAGTTACTGTTTTTTTCTATATTTGCAAGCACCTATCAAGTACTTAATCAAGTCGATAAAAGATGAAACAGATTGTAACCCATTTCACTGACAACGACCTTTACACTTTCACCTGCCAGTACTACATCCTGATGAGATATCCCCGCGCCGAAGTGGAGTACTCTTTCTTCGACCGCAACCACACAGTCTATCCCAAGGGCTTCGCCGCGCTCCTCCAGGAGCAGGTCGACGGCATGAAGGACGTAGTCTGTACACAGGAGGAGGCCGACTACATGCGCGACAGCTGCTATTTCCTTCCGCTGTGGTACTTCACCTTCCTCAAGGGTTATCGCTTCAATCCCAAGGAGGTACACATCTCCCAGGATGAGGAGGGACACCTTGACATCAAGGTCCGCGGCAAATGGTTCTCCACCATCATGTGGGAGATGCCCATCCTTTCTTCGATATCCGAACTGATGCATACCCTTCAGGGCGACCTTGAGACCTATGATCCCGAACTCGAAGCGCGCCGTGCCTGGGACAAGGCCGTGCAGATATTCTCCAACGGCCTGACCTTCGGCGACATGGGCACGCGCCGCCGCCTGAGTTTCGACCATCAGGAGATGGTTGTCCGGACGATGAAGGAAGTATATGAGTCCCAGAAATGGCCCGGTATCTTCACCGGTACCAGCAATGTCTGGCTGGCCATGAAGTACGGCACCAAGTGCCTCGGCACCATGTCGCACCAGCTCATCTCCTTCGAGGAGAACGTCAGCGGCGTATTCGAATGCAACTTCAACGTCATGAGGAAGTTCAGCGACGTCTATGACGGTGACAACGGTATCTTCCTCTATGACTGCTTCGGCGACAAGGTGTTTTTCTCCAACCTTTCCAAGCGTATGGCCATGATGTACAAAGGCCTCCGCGTGGACAGCGGCAACGAGGAGGAGCAGACAGAGAAGATCATTGCCAAGTACAAGTCCCTCGGCATCGACCCGGCCACCAAGCAGGTGGTATACTCCAACGGCCTCAATATCGACCGCGCTATCGAGATCCACAAGTATTGCGCCGGCCGCGTGCAGGACTCCTACGGTGTCGGCACCTTCCTGACCTGCGACGTGGTCAACTGCAAGCCGATGAACATCGTCGTCAAGCTCACCCGCGGCCGCATCACCGAGCTTCGCGAATGGCACGACTGCGTCAAGCTTTCCTGCGATAAGGGCAAGACTCTCGGCAACCCCGACAAATGCGCCTATCTCCAGTCCGTCATCGGCGAATAGGCCTCATGGTTTTTTACTTTTTCGTGAAATAATGTATCTTTGCGCAACTAAAATTATAGTGTTATGAAGAAAATCGTAATTTTAATCGCAGCATTTGTCTTTGCAGCATCATCACTTTCAGCACAGGTGGCTCCTCGTATGAAATACAAGGATCTTAAGGATACCTACAATCCCAAGGAGTATGTCAAATCCGCCAATGACCCGTATTCCCCGGGTTGGTCCGGCTTCGCATCTTTCGTCCTGCCCGGACTCGGACAGGTCATCAACGGTGAGACCGGCCGCGGCATCGCTTTCTTTGCGGGTGACCTGGCCATCGGAGTAGCTGCCAATCTCTGCGCCGACAAATTCATGAAATACGTGCAGACCGACGCTAATGGCAAGCCCGTGAAAGATGGCGGCAAATACGTCTATACCGACGATGCTGCCGCTCGCAAATGGGCAGGTGCGATCATTGGCGTCAGCGCCGTTGGAGTCGCGAATTACATCTGGAGCATCTGCGATGCACGCAAGGTGGCCAAGGTGAAGAACATGTACTATCAGGACGGCCTGGGTAAGCATGCGGTCGGACTCGACATGTATCCTTCATTCGACTATGCAATGACAGGAGAAGGCGCCAGGGTCGTCCCCGGTATGACACTCGCCCTCCAGTTCTAGTATAATCTACACTTCACATAGAGGGAGCAGGCCTGGCTTGCTCCCTCTTTTTTTGCAGTTTTACACAAAAAATTTGCGTTTTCAAGATTTCGCAGTATATTTGCAGTCCCAAACCATGCGGTAGTGGTGAAATGGTAGACACGCTACTTTGAGGGGGTAGTGCCCGTTGGGGTGTGTGAGTTCGACTCTCACCTACCGCACCAAAATCGGCTTCAGAGTGATTCTGAGGCCGATTTTCTTTTATTTTTGGCGAAATTTTGGCGACTTGTGGTATAGTTCCGCTGTAAAGTGACCTCTTACAATTCACCTAACATCAATGCTGGATTCGCCTCAAAAAAGCACTTACTGTATTAATCAAATAAACACTATTTAATCTTATGTAAATGATAATCGTGTAAAGCCTTGAAGTTGATGCCTTCCTCTTCACAAAACTTTTCCATTTTCGGAAGTGGACTTCTTGATTTATAGAGCTTGTAATACTTGTCTAGCTGTCGTTTTGAATAATGACTTCTTTTATACGTTTTATATGAGTACTTTATTAGAGGCAGTAATGATGGAATATAAACAATTGATGATAATTCCGTTTGCAAAACATCTAAATAGGGTTTTATAGGTCGATCACCGTCTCCAGATGAAATTGCTTGACCGGTAACATCAAGATATGGTTTTGCAACACTCGACATTTTATGACCTTTTCTCGTATCAAACGCTAATGCATCATTGTAATCCTTTGCTCTATCGCTTACTTCGCTAAGAATGTAGGATAAATAATAATGAGTGTATATCCGATTCCTTAGTAACTGCCAAAATACGGGAAAAACTAATGTAAATACAAGAAACGCTTTAGCAAAAGATGCCATCACTGGACAATTACCGTTAATATATGGTTTAAAAGCATCTATATTTGGCAGTATATGATAAACCACGTAAACAAATAAAGAAAGGAATCCAGCAGATAATAACACTCTCCACCATGTTTTCATAAACACTTCATCAAATACATAAATAACGAGTGTGAGTAAGAATAGTGTAGAGTATATGCCTGCCTGTCCCACTTGTCCTATCTGTGAAATGGTGTTTTCGTACCCAATAACGATCAATAATAAAACTGTTAATGAAAACATCAACGTCCCCCGTTTCCTTGACCTTTTTTCTTCTTTAACAGAAGACTCTGCAGCGGCATAGACTGTTGGTCGTTTAGCTAAATCAGGCATTGAGATAGATTCAAGTCCATTTCGTAGTTTTTTCGCGTAATCTGGAGTCCAAAAACGACGAAGTAACAAGTCATCAAGGCTTATTGTCAAATAGATTGCAGAAAACAACTCAATGAATGATGCGAAATCTGATATCATACGCCGAACTTTGAATATCTGTTGGAAAGAATCCGTTGCAGTTCTTTGTTTACTTCAAAAATGCCGTCAACTCTTTTATTACTCTCACCGTCATATTTAATCTTAGTATGGTAGGCTGGATAATCTACATTTTTGGCATCATTGTTCTCCCATTGCATCGGTCTAAGATTCACAGACTCGTCTATCTCCTCTTCAGTGGCTCCTTTACTTAACAAAAAAGCTTTGGGGACAACATGATCAACTTCCCAGCCGCAATCGTCAGAACGGTCTCCATATTTTGACCACTGAATTAATGCCCCACAAGGATCTAATCGATACTCTTCTAGTTCTTTCCCTTCAATTGACCTTAATCTTTCCCAGATTTCTCGTCTTTTAGTCTCATTTATCATAGTAATTAAAGATTATTAATCTTAAAAAACAGAGTTACGGGAGTTCTATTTTTACTAAATAAAACTCATTGTCAGCCATGCTTATGCCGTATAGTTCTTTATCGTTTTGTGCTGCGATTTTAAATACAGGAATGTCAATAGAATAATGGATGGATTCTTTACCATTCCAGTTAAAAACAGAAATAGCATTCAAGTCCTCGGGGTTCTTGCTCCCAATGAGGATTGAATAGATCCGCTTATCTGTTGAGGTTAAATCTGAAAAACCGAAATACATTTGAGGAGTTTCCCATAAAGAACCATTTTTGAATTCAACCAAGGGTGGATACATGTCTCTCTCTGTGACTTTGCTTAAGTCTCTGTCCAATGCAAATATTTCGAGAATTGCTCCCATGAATGTTCCTGTTGCCATCATTTTCCCATTAGGAGAAATAGTTACGGGGGTGCTGATAAAGGCAAGCCTTTGCACCTTGTCATCAACGGGGAAGTCATTATAGACATTCATTACACCGCTGTTATCAGCTAAGGCAAAACGTCCTTGTTCGCCGGGCTCTGTATCGAATTGTCCATCGTATAGAATAGAATCCTTTTTGAGATACCATGCTCTTCGAACGACAGAAGCACTGCTATCCGCTGGAATTTCTGATAGAAAGCGACCATCAACCTCGTAATGAACAAGTCTTTTGGTAGAAGAATCAAACACAGATAATGTTTTCCCGTCTCTATCCATTACAATCGAGGCGGCAGACAGAATCTCTCCCGGTCCACGACCATTTACGGCAAAACTACCAAGATATGATCCGTCATGTGTAGAATAGCGATGTATCCACTTCCCATGACTAGAAGAGAGAATTAAAACATTGTCATTAGCGATGATAATATCTTTGGGGTATGTTATTTCGAGAGGATCATCTGAAAGATAACGGCAAATCGCACTATCGTTTTTTGGGAAAGAGGGTTCTGAATAATCAGAATCAGTATTTGAGCATCCGATTGCCGAAAAGAAGGTGAGAGTTATCAATATGAGGCTCCGCATATACATGTCCCTCTAAGTCTGATTCCATGTCCATAACCGCCGTTCGTTGCCTCCCACGTGCGAAAGCAATTAGGACATACGTATCGGCAGAACATCGTATAACTAAACATATCACATTCTATTTCCATCCCTGTACCCGATTCAGGTGACGCGAGGGCTTCTACATTAGCATCAATAAAAGCATCTCTGTCAGTCTTATTGACAATGGTTGTAACGGCGATAGAAGATGCTAACAAGCAAAATAAAAAAAGATAGTAAACAAAACGATGTTTCATAAAATAAGGAATTTTAGTTGTTTATAACCTGAAAAAAAAGAGTGCGTAATTCGTTATTTGATAAAGGATTACCAACAAAGACGATTCTGCTGGATTCATCTAGCAAAAAACAATGATATTTGCTGTCCTTTGGTATTTGATTGTTTTTCTCAAAAGTATTGAATGAATCGATGAAGACAGGATATTTCCACGAAATGTTAATTAATCTCCTAGTGATATGGCTTAATTGTGTGTGATCTGGTGAAAGTAGGGGTAATATATCAAAAGTGGCAGAAATTGAATCTCTAAGTTCGAAAATAGGTTCGATGTCACTTAAATGGCCAATAGCGCAGTCGATACAATCACTAGGAGAATAATAGTAGACAAGTGTTTTATGCTTTATATTTATTGAAATGGTTGCCGTATCAGCGTTCTGAATTTTAAGAAGAGATGATGGGAGAACAACATTTGAGTCATACATTTTATAAACTCTCCGCTTATTGTTAAAGTTCTCAATAGAAGAGCAGCATATTAATGATGCAAAGCAAAACAAGAGCACAAACCTATTAATCTTGTTAAAAGCCATTGATTGTGAATAAATAAAGTATTATGTCAGAATCTTGAATGGTAATACCTCCCCTATATTATAGAGTTACTAAAGTAAAAATACTAAGAAATCATTAAAACAAACGGTCTATACAAATAGATACTCTTTCATATATGAATTATAGTAAAACATTGATCACTAATTGTTTTCTCTCTATGTCATCATAACGCCAATCAATGCAAATACATTTCAATTCTTATTAAAGTAGTTGTAATACAATTGGAAAGCTGTTGAAAGAAAAATAGAGCTCTATCAAGACAAATTTTCATTTAAGAACGAACGCGGGAAAAAATAGAATCAAGCCGAGGATTGATAATCCCATACCAGAGATACTGCCGATTGCAAAGGTGAACCAGAAGACTTCCTTGGGGCCGTCGAAGAGGAAGGGGACTAGGCCGAGAATGGTCGAAAGGATGGTTAAGGAAATGGGGACGATCTTGCGGTCGAAGGCCTTGATGTAGGTGCGAACTGCAGTGTCTGGCTGGGTTTGGGACGCCACGGAAGGACGGGTATGCAGGTACTCTGAGACGAGGTAGATGCCGGCGTTGACGGTGATGCCGCTGAGCATGATGAAGGCGGCGAAACCGCCCTTGTCGAAGGTAAAGTCGCCTATGCCGAAGACAAGGAACAGGCCGATGAAGGAAATCGGGATCATGAAGATGATGGCTAGGGGGAAGCGCAGGGAGTTGAAGTGGATGGCACAGATGACGAAGATCAGCGCAATGACCAGCAGGATAAGCCCGGCGTACTTCTCCTTGTTGGAGTAGAACCAACCTCCGGAGCCGCTATCGGCCTTGAAACCTATGGGCAGGACCTGGTAGTTCATGTAGTCCACCGCATCGTCGATCGCCCTGTTGGCCAGCTGGTATGAGCCGATGAAGTTGAAACGGACCGTCACCGCGTAAGACTGGTTCTCCTTTTCGATAGGCAGGCCGGTGCGGTCCTTGGAGATGCCTCCTACCTCAGAGAGTTTCACGCGCGTGTCTCCTACCGCGACGGCCTGGTTGTCAATGTGCCAGGCGTCGAACTCGTCCTTGGCGGAAGACTCCAGGCGCACGTTGACATAATCCCCCTCATGCGGCAGGCGCATCATCACGGTTCCGTAGAGCGGGGACTGTAGCACGGAGTAGTACTCGTACGGGCTCACCCCGTAGCGCTCCAGCGCTTCGAAGTCATAGCTGAGGTTGAACTCGGTCTTTGGGCTGGAGCGCCATCCTGTACCGTATATCTCAGGATCTGAGACACGGCGGTTGCCCCGCAGATGATCTATCAAGACCTCGCCATAGCGGATCAGGTCGTCGTAGTTGTAGCCCGTCAGCAGTATCGACTGGGATTTGGTGCCGGAGACGATATTGTTGTTGAAGTAACTGTCGTCGATGCCCGAGACACTCCAGTTGGCCCCGCCGAAATTGGCGGCCATCGAGATGACGTCGCCCTTGATCTTCGAAGGCAGCCAAGTACCCTCATACTCGGGCTTGAAAAGCACGGAGATATTGCCGTTGTTATAAGACGTGACGCGAGTCTCGAACACTTCAATCTCATCTATCCCAGCCAGATAGTTCTCCATGCTGCGCATCACCTCGTTAAGCTGGTGGACGGTGCAGCCCTCGAGCATGCCGGCGTTGATGGAGAGCCGCTGGCGGGCAGGCTCGCGGTAGAAGTCAGAGTGCGACATGGCCTTGTTGAACAGCCCGAAGGTCGAGCTGAGGATCTTGTCCACCGTGGGCTTGTTGTCGGCATACGGCCGCCATGCAAGTATCTTGTTCACAGTCTTCTGCCAGCCTTTCAGCGGAGCGCGGGCCTCGTCGCCGAACTTCGTCGGCAGCAGGCAGGTCGGGATGCCGAACATCACGATGAAGGCGACGACGTACACCCACTTGTGCCGCACGCCCCAGTTGATATAGCGCTCGTAGCGGCGGTTCCAGCGGACGGTGCGGCGCAGGCGGCGCGAGCGGACTTTCCCTGACGCGAAGCGGATCGGGAAAAAGTCCAGCAGCGCCGGCACGAACAGGTACGACACCAGCAGCGACACCGCAAGGTTGATGATGATGACGAAGGCGAAGTCCGTGAGGTTGGCCTTTTCGCTCTCCGGCAGCAGCAAGATTACCAGCAGCGCGGCGACGGTCGTGAGCACGGCGCTGAGCAGCGCCGGGAACACGCTCCGCGTCCCGGTCCGCGAGTAATGGTCTATCATCACGATGCTGTTGTCGATGATGATGCCCAGTGACACCGTCACGCCGGCGAGAGTGTAGATGTGGATGTGCAGGCCGGAGAAGAAATCTACTGCAATGGAGATCAGCAGATTCACCGCGAGCGTGATCCCGATGACTGCCATATATCGCCAGGATCGTGCGGCGGCGAAGGCGAACAGCAGCAGGATGAGCAGGCACAGGCCCGTACGGAAATAAATCTTGTCCAGTTCGTCGGAGATATACTCCGAATAGTCGTAACTCACGGAAATCCCTATCTCTTCCGGGATGATCTCCTGCATTGATGCGAGGCAGTCCTTGACGGACTGCACCACGGCGATAAGGTTGGCGTCGGAAGAGGCTTCTACGGTGAGGTTCAGCACGTTGAGGCCGTTGATACGATAGTAGGAATTGGGCAGTGCCTCCTGATATCGGAAAGTCGCTATGTCGCCCAGGTGCACGATACGTCCCTCTGCATTGGCCACCGGTACGCCGGCAAAGTCCGCCGCCGTGTCGGAGCGGAGTTTGACGGCGAAGGTGTTGCCGCCGCTGCGGGTCAGGCCCACCATCTGCTCGGTGTAGTACGAGCGGAAAGCGTTGCTGATCATATTGGCGGAGATACCCGCGGCGGCGGCCTTGTCGGCGTCGAAGGTCACCACCCACTCGAACGGGGTCTGCCCGTAGAAATCGACCGACGACACTCCCTCTATGATGGACAGCGGATGAAGCAGGTGCTCCTCCACGAACTTGGCGATCTCCAGCGAGGGCAGCGGGCTGCGGATGCTGTAGGCGATGGCCGTCTGCGATTCCTGGCCTTGGGTGTTGAGCGATATGGAAGGGTAGGTACAGCTTTCCGGCAAGCGGGAATAGATGTTGCGGATCTGCGATGCCACTTCGAAGCGCACGGCGTCCATATCGCTGCGCTTCCCGACATTCAGGGTGATGCGCCCGGCACCGTCTTCCGAGACGGAATTGATGCCCGTGCAGGCGCGGATGCCGGACAGGACGCCTTCAAGCTTCGATGTGACCTCCGCCTCGACAATACGGGCCGAGGCGCTGGGATAGCTGTATGTGACCGTCAGGCTCTTGGCCGTAGGCGAAGGCGTATATTGGATCTTCAGCATAGAGAAGCAGGCAACGCCCACCACGGCCGCCACCGCCATCAGCAGCACGACCGAGAACGACGATATGCCCCTTCGCTCCGCCATCATCCCCTGCGTTTGTAGATGGCCGAGTAAACTGCCGGGACGTAGAACAGCGACACGAGCGTACCTATGCTCATTCCGAAAATGATGACCAGCGCCATAGGGTACTGGAGGTCTGCGCCCATATTGCCGCGGCCCAGGAAAGGAGCTACGGCGAGGATGGTAGTGATCGAGGTCATAATGATGGCCTTGAGACGCCTGTGTCCGGCCTCGTGCACCGCCGCCTCGATCTCCATACCCTGGCGGACCAGGCGGTTGATGGTGTCGATCTTGAGGATGGAGTCGTTAATGACGATGCCGGTGATGACAATCAGGCCGATCAGCGACATAATGTTGATGCTCACTCCAAGGGCCCAGAGGCCCAGAAGCGAGAAAGCGATGTCTATGACAATCTCCGACAGGATGATCAGAGGCTGTATGAGCGACTCGAACTGCGAGGCAAGGATGAGGAACAGAAGGGCCAGTGCCACCAGCAGCACGAGGAGCATCTGGCGGACCATCTCGCGGTTGGAGAACCACGATCCCGTGAAAGCTGCATCGAAATGGCCGTCCTCACTTGCCGTCCGTCGGACTGTGGACATCACGGACGGTACCTGCTTTGCCGGGACCTCCAGCTCGAGCGGATAATAGTTGCCGTCGCTGCCGGAGACCAGCGTCTTGAAGTCCTGCTCGAAAGTCTGGCGCATCAGCGCGCTGACCGGCAGTTCGAAAGATTCTTCTCCGGAGCGGACGGATACTGTCGTGGTCCCGAGAATCTCCTCCATTTCCTTTATGTCGGTGCCCAGCACCACCGGGACGGAACGGGAGCCCTGGACGATCTCGAACAGCCTGTTGCCGTTCAGCGAATTACGGAGTACGGACACTAGATCGTTCATCGTCACGCCATATAGGCTCATACGCTCGGGATCCGAGATGTATAGCACATCTTCCTTGAGAGACGGTTCGTCGAACGCGACGCCAGGCAGAGCCTCCCTGAGGCGGCCAAGAAACTCCTGTAAGCCGGAGACAGTGAGCCCTTCGCTGCCTGCCGGCCGCAGGCGTGCCAGCAGCTGCGGTTCACGCTCCGAGAATACCATATCGAAGATATTGCCCGAAGTGGAGAAGGATGCGACGGCCCGTGGATAATGCTGTCCGATATAGGCCGCGAGGTCTTTCCTGACCCGTTCCAGCTCGCGCGGACTTCCGCATTTGAAATACAGCGAAGCCTGCCCCATTGACTGGTCGCCGGAGTGGTTCAGCACGAACTGCTGTACGCCGACCAGTGCCGTGGACTGCTCCAGACGGCCCTGGAGCAGTCCCTCCAGCTCCTGTATGCGGACTTGGTTGCGCTCCAGCGTCACCGGCTCGTTCCAGTCGATGTGCAGGATGGCGTCGGTGTAAGTGATGGGCGGAAGCTTTTCCTTGTTCATACCTGTCCCGCAGATGGCGATTATGGCCGCGCAGGCAAGCGGCAGGGCCCAGGCTATCCACCTGTGCGCAAGCGCCCGGCTGACGGTACGGTCGTACCAGTGCAGGGTGCCGGAGAAACTTATCTTCTCCAGTGTATGATGCGGCTTGAATGCAGGAAGCTTGCGATACAGTGCCCAATAATAGACTGGCATTGCCACCACGGTGACGGCGTATGAGACCAGCAGAACCGTGGTCACGGCAAGGGCCTGATCGTAAAAGAGCTCGCCCGCGAGGCCGTTCAGGAAAACGAGCGGGATGAACACCGCGCAGGTGGTGAGCACCGAACTGAGCATAGCTCCTTGCACCTCTCGGGTGCCTTCCACCACCGCGCTGCGAAGGGCCTCGCCCTTCTGCCAGCGAGCGGTGATGTTGTCCGTCAGGACTATGGTATTGTCCACCATCATACCCACTCCAAGCAGCAGGCCGGAAAGTGAGATAATGTTGATCGACAGACCGATCAGGTAGAATACGAACACCGAGATGACCAGCGATACGGGGATGGTCATCGAGACCAATAGCGGCGAACGGAAATCCTTCATAAACAGGAAGATGACGATGCACACCAGGACGATGGCCATAATGATGTTCAGCAGAAGGTTACGAATGGAGTAGTCCAGCAGCTCGGTCTGGTCGCGGGTCAGCTTGAACGCTATCTGCGGGTAATCGGAAGCGAACTGGTCCAGCTGCTCGGAGATGCCCTTCCTGAGCTCGGACATACGCGCCTCGCTCTGCTTGATGACGGCGAGCACGACGGCCTGCGAGCCGTCCGAGCGGGCCAGTCCCGTGCGGGGCGCCTCGTGCTCGAGCACTTCCGCGACGTCCTTGATCTGCAACTGCCTGCCTCCGGCCGTGAACCAGACGTTCGCAATATCCTCGCGTGAGGCCGCGAAGGAGCGGAACTTGACGTTGTAATGGTACTCCCCGTCGCGTATGGTGAGGTTGGAGAGCACGACGTTGGCGGAATTGATGCTGTTCTCGAACTGGCCCATGCTGATGCCGAGCCGCGCCAGGGCCTCCTGGTCGGGCACGATGAGGATCTCGCGGTCCGCAGTTCCGCTGATATCCACCATCGCTACCTCCGGGAGCTGTTCGATACGCTTGGATATGACATCCTCGGCGAACTCGCTCATCCTGAGGAAATCCGATCCGTCCTTGAGCGTCATATCGATATAGAAGGCCGGAATGTCGGTGGCGCTGGCCTTGAAGACTTTGGGGCGGTCGATACGAGGCAGTCCTCCCATTGCCCTGTCGATCTTCTCATTGACCTCGATGTAGAAATAATCAATGTCACCGCCTTCCTCGAAGGTGAGTGTCATTGTCGCGCTTCCGTCCATAGCTTCGGAGCGGATGTCCTTGAGGTGTCCGATCTGCACGAGGCTCTGGCGCAGCGGCTTCACGACGGCGTCGTCCATCTCGCGGGCGGACATATCCGGGGATGTCACCTGGACAGTCACGTAAGGGATGTCCACGTCGGGGATGAGCGAGACGGGCAGCCGCCGGATGCCGATGATGCCGAGGACGATGAACACCAGCAGCACCATCGATACGGAGACGAGTCTGTCCAGGAGCTTGTCCAGCATAGCGTCTATTCTTCTTTGAGGACGACCGTGGAGCCGTCGGCGAGGTTGAGGTTGCCCGAAACGATGATGAGGTCGCCCTCGTGGAGCTCGGCGCCTCTGTCGGTGTTGGCCTGGATTGCGAAACTCTCGCTGTTGGACCGGAGGGTGTTGACATACACCCAGTCCGCTTTGCCTTCATTGTAGCGGAACAGTACTTCGAGGTTGTCGCGGATCACGACGGCTCGCTTGGGCACTACGAGCTGGTCGGGCAGGGCGCGCTCGACGATGACCTTGACGTTCATACCGTCGAGCATCCGTCCGTCGCCCGGGACGGTGGCCGTCACCAGGATCTGTCCGTTCTTGTCGACGGCTGGATTGATGGACTTGATGGTGCCTTTGACGGAGTGCCCGTCATCCCCGAAGAGGGAGACGCGCACCGGCTGTCCCTTCTGGAGGAAGGCGTACTCCGACTCCAGGGCGGAGAACTCCACGTCGAAGGTGCGGTCAGCTATGAGGGTGCAGAACGGATCTCCGTTCGTGCGGTCCCATTTCTTCAGTTTTATGTCAGCGACCTTGCCGCTGAAGGGGGCGCGCAGGACAGTGCCCTCCAGCGCCCTCCGGGCCTGGCCAAGGCTGTTCTGCGCCGCAGCGTAGCCGGAGCGGATGGCGGCCAGGTCCCGCACGTCCTGCGGGACCGCGGCCGAGTCTGCGACGGCGTAGCCCTGGCCCGCCAGAAAACTCAGATACTCAAGGCGCGTGCGTTCCACTTCGATGCGGGCCGCCTCGAGTTTGGACTCCTGCTCACGGGAGTCCAGGCGTGCGATGACGGCCCCTTGGCCCACGGAACCGCCATTGGACACGTTCACCGCCACGATCTGGCCGGTCTCGGCGAAATACAGCGCGCTCTTCTGCGCGGCGGAGAGCTTGCCGTTGGCCAGCAACTGCATCTGGAAGGTCTGCCGCTGGAGCGGGACCACCTCCACTTCGTTCACTTCCGGGGTGTACTGGAGTTTGGACTCGTCAGTCAGCTCAGAAGCCTTGTCAGCATTCTTGCAGGCAGCCAGACAGGTAACGGCCGCTGCCATAAGGATAATCTTATACCGTTTCATTGTACCATCTCGTTATAGTCCACCATTATGTCGTCCCCGGCAAGGAAGTCATAGAGGGTGAGCTTGCGCAGGGTATAGTAGTAGTTCCAGAAACTGCTGACGTCCTGGATGTATTTGCGGGAAGCCTCGTCGCTTTCGCTTCGGGCGGTGTTGAGGTCGGTGACAGAGGCAGTGCCGGCGCTGAAGCGTTCCATTACCAGGCTGTAGCGCTCGCGCGCGATGTCGCTTGCCCGGCGCGAGACATCGCATAGACGGCGCTGGTTGTTGAACTGGCCTACGGCGTTGAACAGCGCGATGCGCTTGTCGTTCTCTGCCTGCTCGACTTGTGCGCGGACTACGTCTGCAGCGGCCTCGGCCTTCTTAACACGGCCTTTGCCCTCTCCCCAGTCGAAAATGGGGATGGCGAAAGACAGGCCTACGACTTCCTGATCGAGAAGGTTCCTGTATGTCTCCTGTATGTCCTTGGCAGAGTTCGACAGACCGAAACGGGCATTTAGCTGCATCGTGATGCCGCAGTTGGCCTTGGCCTGGGCAATGGCTGCTTCGGCGTTCAGGATATTGATCTCATTTTCAAGGTCGAAAGATGAGTTCTGCTCGCATTTGCTCAGGACCAGGTCGTAGTCCATCGCCACGCCGGGGAGCTCCTCCTCCAGGACGGTCTCCACTTCCTGCGACTCGTCGAAACCCAGCAGGGAGTTCAGCTGCATACGGGCGCGCTGCAGCGCCACGCGGTTGTCGTCTATGGAGATGCTGTCGTTGAGCATACGCAGCTCCAGCTGGAGGTACTCGTCGCGTGTGACGCTGCCTAGGCCGAGGCGTTCCCGCGCGATACCGAGCATTCTCGAAGTATTCTCGTAATTTGTTATGGATGTCTCCAGGACCTTTTGCGCCACCATCACCTCGAAATAGTCGGTGACAGCCTCCAGCGTCACGTCCTCCATTGACTCAAGGTAGATGCGCTTCGCCCGTTCATACTCTTTGGGCGATATGAGTTTGTCCCATTTGAACTGGTTATAGGCAAAGATGGGCTGCGAGTAGGTCAGCGTCACGGGCTGGGCATACCAGGTGCGCCCGCCCACGCCGAACTGGTCTATGCGGGTGAGGTCGTTGGACACCGTGAGGGTACCTCCTGTGAACGTGATGTTCTGGCGGCCCCGGATGCCCAGGCTGTTGGACATATTGTAGTTGCTGGTGTACACCATCTCTCCAGTCTCGTAGTTCTGCAGCAGGCGCAGCGACCTGTCGAACGAGCCGGCTTCGCCATACAGGTATACCGCCGGAAGGCGGCTGGCCAGGTACGAGCGCCAAGCCCAGTAATCGGAGACGAAGGCGGCGCGGGCCTGCAGTGCCTGCACGGAACTGGCCCGCGCCTGCCCGATGGCCTCTCCGAGGGTCATCGGCTGCGCCAGTATATCTCTGCCCGATAATAAAATACCTAATACCGCAGTAATAATACTTATTCTTTTTATATATTTCATTATGGCTTTAACAATCTGAGTGTAAAATAAATCTCAATGAGAAGAAGAATATTTATTGATAGTGGTTTTCTTGTTCTTGCGTTCTAATGCCCACGAGTAGTTATCTCAGCCTTCAGTTTCCATCGCTCCGTTGCTTCATTTCCTCGCATGTTTGACGGCAGACAACGGTAAAGCCTTTTAAGGAGATACTGTACTTATCTCATTCCAATCCAAGCAATAAGTGTGAGGATAACAATAATATTCACTATTGATAAAGATATTACAGTGAGTAGCCTATTGCGTTCAACTGTTTTGAATGGATAAAACAAGTGGAATAGTGTAATCCATACGAATAATAAAATGAATAACCATCTATCTGACATAAACAGGCCGTCCCAACGGTAGTCGGTGATATACCACCCAACAATGTATAATGCCCAAAAAGAACCGATGGAGACAAGAAGGAACTTAAAGTATTCGTGTATTTTTCCTATAGCTTTATCTGGAAAAGCATAGGAAAATATTGCAAGAAGAAAAACAAAAAAACCGAGAATTGGGAATAGTAAAGGATGTATCATATGTTATCTTTTGCACAAGAAGTTAAAATGACAATTATAAATGCTTGCAATATCTTTTTCATAAGACGTTAGTTTAATGATTAAATACTTTTTAATGCAATATTTATCTTTTCCTTTTATTTGCACGTAAACCTTGACGGAGAGACCGTTCAAGGTTGCGTGGCACTTTAATGATACCAACCACGAAGTCTTCAGGAACGAAGCCGAAATATCGGCAGTCTCTTGAGTCCACGAGATTGTCTCCCACGAAGAAACAATAGTTTTCACGGAAAGAGTATTGACTGACCTGACGGCCATTAAAAAGCGTCCGGCCATCTGTCCAAACAGGACGTACACCCACTTCATATTCAATGACCTTGGCGTAATGTGCGGTATTGATGCTGTCCAATACGATTGTCATTCCTTTGGTAGGTACGACTATTGGGCCGAAGTCTTTTATCGTCCAATTCTGTTGTTCTTCGGCAAAATATCCGGCATCAAGTACCCAGTTTTTACGTAGAGTCGAATCGGGAAGCAAGCGAAGCTGGTTTTCTCTCTCCTCTGGTATTCCGGTTAGTTGATTCCCTGAACTATAGTAATGACTATTCATAGTACCAATCGTGTCTCCCGGAGCACCAAGGCAACGCTTGGCATAGACATAGTTTATCTCAAATGTGATACGATCTTGTCTGTTCCATCCTTCCGGGCTGTTGAAGACCGCAATGTCTCCTGTGCGTATCTTCCTAAAGCCAGGGAGACGCCTGCATTTAAGTGGTTCCCCTTTATTGAAATTGAATGAAGTATAGATCCGAGGCCCCATAATATACTTTCGAACCCATATGGCCTGCCCTGTTATCAGTGTGGGATACATTGATCCCCCCTTGACTATGAATCTGTCACTGATGAACACTCTCCGGCCAAAGTGCAGAAATGGAATCGCCACTGCTGCAATCATAACCCATATTGCGACCGTAACGACCATCTCCATCCTTTTGGACCGAAACGGCTCGTCCAGCTTCTGCCACCAGATCTTCCATTTATTGTTTTCTTCCATTTTCAATCACCTGGTTTAAGAGTAAAGGATATCAATGAGTCGCAAACAACCTTGGCTTCGTCGTGAAGGCGCTGCATAGTGAGATTTCGCGGATTGACTGGAATGTCAAGCAGAACCCTAGCGGTCTGAAGCGCCTGCGTGTCCTGCCCAGCTGCCATCTGAAGTCGCATCAGACGCATCAGTGGATATAGACGACCAGGCGTCATATAGTGTGCTTTGAGATATGCTGAGCGCGCTCCTTCATAGTCACTCATAGCCTCAAGGTCCCTGCCGACAATGATATCAAACATCGGGTCAGATGACAGAAGTGCACCTCTGTCAAGTATTTCCCGACTCTCCGCGTAGCGACCAGCCTGAAAGAGCGAGTGCCCTTCATCGTATAGAGCCCTGTAGTTTACTGAGTGCTGCAGTTCGGAGCCAGGCAACATCTTTGCGACGAGTATTCCTCCCAAGCATAGTGACAGCCCGAGGGTGGTTGCCATTATTAGTTCTGCCATATGAGTAGGATGTTCACCCTTTCCGACTGATGCCAGAAATAGTATAGAAAATACGCATAACTGTTTAACGGATAATGGATAAGAAGCACAAGCAAATATGCACCAGCATAATAATCCCGCTGCCATTGGACTTCTCCTTCTATGTAGTTTCACAATGCCTGCTATCATAACTGCCAGAGCTAAAGATAACCCAGGAAGGCCGGTCTCCATTCCTATTCCCATAAACTCGTTGAATGCATACTCCGGACTTCCGGCAGCCTTGACACGAGTCTGGAGGATCGGAGGAAGACTGCTGAAACTATCTTCGGGGCTATTCAGTTTTTTTCGGAAATAGGCTTCCTGGGCATCTCCATAGGCCCCAAGGTGAAAGCCTGGTCCCGCTCCGAAGATAGGATGCGAGGCTATAGCGCGCGCTTCGATATCCCAGATATGCAGCCGTCCGACTGCCGACTCTTTCTTCATCAAGAATGCTCCGCCCAGCAAGAACATAAGCAATATACAGGTCAGAGGCAGTATATAAAAGTGCCTCTTTACCCAATTGCAGAATCTCCCTTCCCACGTTATGGCCAGCAGAACGGAGGCTCCAAGCCCAAGCCAGGCGGCCCTGCTCATAGATGCAGGTAATACAAGGAATCCAAAAGCCAAAGCCACGGCTGCCAGGTAATTCTTTTTGTTCCGGACAATCTCTGCAAAAGCAACCGCCATCGTACAAGCGATGAAACCACCATACGGCCCCGGGTTGGAGAAATGACCGGTCAGGGAATACAACGTGTGATTCGAGATTCCGCGTCCAAGAACCTGCCACAGTCCGCAGCCCGCCTCGACAATGCCCCATACACATATACCGGAAATGATGATAGTTTCACTTTGTTTAGGGAATGAAGAGAACAACAGCCTTAGCCCGATGTATCCCATAACATATGGTGATACCCGCTCCATCAGGGCCAGCCCGGCATTGTTATGCCCGGAGATAACCCAGCATATGAAATACCACAATGCCAACACAGACAGCAGGATCTCAATGATGGGCAGGGAAGAGACTATGGAGCGTGCCTTCATTTCTCCAGATCGTATAGTTTTATGCCGCTGAAAGGATCATCTGGCGGTACATCATCCCAATGCCCTGCAGCGTGATTCTCGTCAGTAGTATATCGCACAGTGTATTTGCCTGGAACCAGGACAAGAGTATCTTCTTGCCTCCTGTTCTTAAGCGCACCTCCTGCGTGTATCGAATTGTCGAAGTGCATTTCCCATATAACTTGATCCTTTTCATCGACGATGGACCCGCGGTCAAAGAAGAAGGCCGCCTGTCTTTTGACATCATCTTCCACCTCTATGAGCAGGTAAAGGTATGTCTCGTCCCACAAGATTCTGAACCATTCGGACAAATCGGAAGCATCTCTGACTTCACCGATAATTACGTGAGTGGCAGCATATCTCTCAACTTCAGACCAACACTCATCAATGTTCCCGTCAATGACAGGGACGACTATCGTCCTTTTGCCGGCCAGGGGAAAGTCTCCGAACTCGGACCAATTCTTATACAGGTCAGCATCAGTCCCGCTCCAGGCAATCTGGGACTTGCGGCTCTCGGCATCATTGTCTATGGCGCTGATGTCCAAGCGCAGTATCATATCTTCATCAGGCTTGCCGGACAATCCAAGGGTTTCCCAAGGGAAAGCGATTTCAAAGACATATCTGGTAGGAGAGGGGTCCCCTTGGGCGAACTCCACTCCATCCATAACGACATTGTTGCCTTCTACTTTCCTCGATCCCCATACGAAGCGGTATTGACGGCAGACTGTCCCAAGGTCAATGAAGAACTCAATGCAATCATTCAAGAACGAATCGATGAAGCCAGGCACAAGGCTGAATGATGTTCCTTCTCCTTGGCCTACTATTCGAACAGTTGTCTCTTCATTCAGAAGAAATGTCCGGGATAATTCCTGATTGTTGTCAGAGGCAAGAACTGTCACCAGACAATCAGGGTCGTCAGGAAGCGGTATTTCTTCCGGCAAGTGTACGCGCACCCGCGCACACGATATAAGACAAACAGCAGAAACTATCCATACTGGAAGTGTCCTCAATACCATATCTGCCTCCCTTTTTCAAATGTGAAGATGCGCTCCTGTACGCCTTTGTCCAGGTTACGGAGCCACAAAAGAGCACCTACCGGCACGCGATGATACGTGAGTACCGTATCCTTGGCTTCCTGCATTCCCAGTGAAACCCAGTGTCCTTTCCAGACGAAAAGCTCGTAATGTTCGCCTGGAAAAATCGCATTGCTTTTGTCTTCAGGATATTTGGCGGTCAAGCGCACTGTATGCCGCCTTAAGCGTGGACGGAATACTTTCAGTCTGCCGTTGCGCTCTATGACCAGGGGCCACCATAGGGCTCGGCTCATACCTTTGTCCGTAATAGCCGGCAGGAAAGCCACACCTCTGGCCAAATCCTTGAATTCAGCATAACCACCCTTCCAGGATCCTTCGCACACGCTCCGCCAATTGGCGTTGTCAAAGACCATCATTTCCGCCTTTCCCAAGTGTTTTACCCATCTGCGTATGGAGATATCAGCCGTAGGTATGTATTCGGCGGTAACATCTATGCTTGAGGCGCTCATATAGTCTTTTCTGAAAACCTTCGGCCTTTTCCGTAGCATCCGTCCCATCCCTATGAACTCCAGTTTGTGTTTACCTGGGTCCGTCTCCGGTGCGTTGAAAGATATCAATCTCCCATCTTCGTATAGGGCGTCCCAACTGTGGCGGTCACTTCGGTTTCCCCATTGGGGGACATAGTCATAGACCGCGCACACGCCAAGCGCCCTCAATGGATATAATATCATCAGGGATGCTCCCTGACAGGATCCTTCTTTCACTTCCTTTGCCTTCATGTAGCCAGCATCTGAAGGATAATTATACCCCAAATGAATAGTATACCACTGGCGAACAGAGGCATCCACCCAGCGGCAAATCTCCGACGGAGATGTATTTTCGTCCGCACGTTCCAATACCCACGAATACTCATTCCAGACTTCATCCCTCCATCGCTCCGGTGCTTCATTTCCCATCTTATAAGGAAGAAGATACCGGCAAAAGTCCTCGAAGGAGATCTTCCTGGCCCAGGGCAAATCCCAGGCTTTGAAAGCATACTCGATGTTCTCTGCAAGGTAGTCAGCATCGATCACGTCCACGTCCATTACCTTTACTCTGGCTCCGGACTGTTCCAATTGCTTGGGGTCATAATGCCACTGATTGGACAGGCCTGAAAGCAGGTAATCTGCAGCCCTTAATTTCAAGCTATCTTCCGGCGCAGAGTATTTCTCTCTCAGTTGGATTTCGATCCCGGCAATAACGTCCGTATCCCTACCTGATACTCCAGCACAGAGTGTCAAGAAAACAATCACCACGGACAAAGGGCGCGAGTATAACCTAATCGATTTTGTTATTTTCACCTGTATGATATCGGATTTGATGTTTTTATTCTATCTCTTTCAACAAACCGTCCAGTTTTATAGTTGCAATTCTTTCAGAGGCTTGATCCATATAATAAATAACGTCATATTCAGGAACGATACAGAACGTTGTCACAGGAAATGGAAGATTTATCTTCATAAGAGGATGGCCGTCCCAGTCAAAAAATAGTAGGGACGGATTCTGTGTATTCTACGGTCTTGAACGAAAGTATTCCCTGCCTGTGGCACGCGCTTAAAAGTATTGCACAGAACAGTATGGGGAAAAGTGATCTCCTCATTACTGTGTTATAATTGGTAAATAACTATTTTAGCATTTGGATAGCTTGTAACGCAGAATAGTTTGTTTTCTTCCAGCCAAATTGAACTAACTTCCGTATCTAATAAGTAACGCTCTATGGGGCGTCCCAACCAGTCATAGACGAGCAAATGCTTACAGACATAAGAAGGAGATTCTTTATCTCCAACTTTTTTTCCCGAATACAAAAGATAAATATTCTTATTGTCAACACAGACATCCCAATAACCTCTTATGCTCTCAGGCTTCCAAGAAATAGCGGCATTTCCCATAGAAGAGCCTGGGGACCAGGCTCCAGGGTCGCGATTGACGATGTATCGATACTTCTCCTCGAGAGTGGTTTTATCTATTTGGAAGATGCTAAAGGCTGCGACTGGGCAAAAAGCGCAAATCGCTTTATTCCCATCAGGATGAACTCCAAATACAGATGAAACGTGAAAAGAATGCTTTACGTCATCGCGTTCCATCTGTGACACAACATCGTAGTCCAAGTAATCACCCCCAGACAAATAGTTATAGCAGCTATCCGTTAAACAAAACCAGGAATCTTCCGGAAATATCCCCGTTGAAATGAACCTATTATTGTCAATTTGATGTAAAACAAAAGGGCGGAGTGGCTTTCCGTCTTCCCGTGAGGTGTTAAAACGGTATACTACATTTGGGATGGTTATCCTATTTGCGATTGTTTCATCAATATCAAGTGAAAGGTAACGTTGTGTGGAGATGTCATACAAGTACATTGTATTATCAATTATCTGGAATGAGCTTCCGGTCGTTACTTCACCCGGACCGCGTCCTTTCCTAAAACAATTAATAATCTCATCTGTGGATAAAGACAGTATATCAACAATATTATTCCCTTGTCCCTTTTCAATCAAATAATACTCCCCATATTTAATTAATGAAACCGGCATTAATATACCGTAGCGTTCAAGATCTATTGACCGAATAGGCGTAAGAACTTCAGGCACTCCTATGAATTCGTCCAAAACAAGATCGCCTGTAGTCGTAGATCCTGAACAACCCTGCAAGGCTAATAAGGAAATCATTATTAGCCCTGCAAGGGAAATACTGTATAGACCTCTCATCGTTCAAAGATATGGATGCAAATACCAATTACTGCCAGGGGCCAATTATTGGATCAAACACCAGCGTTCCCGGGTATTCTTCATAAGGGTCATAGTATATGCACCAACTATTAAGATCATACGCACAGACACCTCCGATTCCAATTCTTGATTCTCCATCCAACAGCGCCTCGAGGTTTGTAACAATGAAAGATGATGAATTCTGTTTCGAAGCACAGTAAGTAGTAAAGATTGCTCCCGTGGACAATAGTATTGCAACAAATACAAGTAAAGGAGTCTTTTTTTTATAAATGCTGGTTATTTAAAGGTTTAACACTAATGATTGTTCTAATTTTAAGTATTAATTATGCGTGTAGTATTTGATATCTCTATATCCCGAGTGTTTTATTGAACAAATCCATTATTTTTTCATTGTAAACAGGGTCCCCGACAAGGATAATCTCGTTGTTTTCATTTACCGTCACTGTATGGAACGTTAACTTGTCGGGAATTTGCCGTCAGCCAATTATTCAACATTGGCTTCGCACGTAAATGTTTGTCTCACCTGCGTTTGTCTATCTCCCGTCTATATAAATCAGCCAGTTTTGGGTTGTCTGCTGGGTTGCCACAAAGGATGATCTTCCCGTTATTGTCAACAAGCCATACCCTTAGAAAAGATTCTTTGGGGATAAACTTATTTGACTTTGCGAAGAGATTCTCCTTGTCAAGCATTACATATGCATTGGGGGTAAGTTTTGCCAAGGTAATCAAATCCTTGCCAGCAGAAGTCGGAAAGATAAAAACGATAGGTACACCAGAAATACTCTCTGAGATTCTGTCCGCCCAGTCAGGGACTTTTTCCATAATACAAGTCTGGCATTCATCTTTCTGGAAAAAGAAAACAACGGCAGCCCCACTCTCTACAAGAAGACCTGGGAAAACGTTTGGATGAATTGTCTCAGGAGTAATCTGGATAAGCTCAGGAAATGATGTAAGCGTTTGGCCGATAACCTCTTTCATCTTTTCTGCATGATTAGATTGGCACGAGACGATACAGGCCACTATATTTAATAATATTACGCTTTTCAAGGATCTCTTCCTTCTCATTTCTATTTAGTTTGCTTAGAGTAGATTATAAACCAGAAGTGCAACGTCAGTGCCTTCTTCCTTCAAGGAGAGGAATGCATCACCCAGTTCTGTGCCAGCCTGAGGTGTCACTTCGCCAGCGGTGATAAGTGAAATATAGCTGCGTCCGTCCGACCCTATAGGCTGAAGGCGGTCTATTCCTAGTTCAGGACAAGAGATCGCGTTGTAAACCTGCGCTGTACCATTTTTGACAATACAGCAATTCCTGTCCGGAAGGTTATGTGAACTAATGCCACTTCCAGTAATGTACCAGAAGCAAACAGCGTCATCTGACTTGGAGATAAAAATAGGCGCGACAGCCATTTTACCTCCTTGTAGCGTCATTGTTTCAAGGAGCATTTCTTCTTGTTTGTTATAATTCCTTTGGTTCCAAAAACGGCGGCCTAGAACATCAGGAACGAAAGCGATGCTTTGTAGATCTTCCAAGTATGTATTATAAGAGTAAAGGTCGAGCGTCGGACCAGTCACTCCAAAGAAAGTGGAATTCTTACCGTGAACAAATGAAAAGCCTTCAAATAGTTCTCCCTGTATCTCCTTCAAAGGAATTAGCACTTCGCAGCTATCATTGATTCCTTTTTGTACGATGATTGCAGCGTTAGTTCCTGTGGTTCTGTCACCTTCTCTGGCCATAATCAATCCTCCCCCGGGCAAAACTTCCATATCGTTGATATAAAAGTCAAGCGCTAATGAACGATTAAGACGGTAACTGGTTAAAGAATAAAACATTATGGTCTTTGCGTGACGATTATATATCACTAGTTCATCAGAATCTTCCAAATATGCAAAACACGAAATATCAATATACTCTTCTGGCCCTCGGCCAAGACGGTCAAACAATACCGCTTTGCCATCTTTATCAACGAACCATATCTGCCTCTGGCTATCATCATAAAGTATTATGTTGTCCCCATATTTTTTAATCCAGGTAATATTACCTATTACACGATCCGAAATAATGGGGACAATACGAGCTTGCCCGCCAATTTCAAACAGAGAAACTTCAGTCTCTTTGTTTAACTCAGCAATAACCACTTTTGCTCTTTTATCAATTTTATTACAAGAAACAGTCAGGAGAGCAATTGAAGCGATGACTAAACCGATAGCGTTTCTGAGCATATTATAGGAGAATGAGTAGAAGAACACCGAACTCATACCGAAGAAGGATGAAATCTTATTATCCAAAGTTAATGTCTGGCAGTTCGGTTTTCTGTACTGTACAAGTCTCTCCTGGGTGCGCTTTACATCCTGCAACAAGCCATCTTTTTCTATAGTCAAAGATTATACAAAAGCTGTCTGTGCATTCTATGATAACTCCATTGGGGAGTTCTTCATACATAAGTGCTTCAACATTAGCAAGGAAAACACTGTCTTCTCCATTGGTTTTATTAGCTTTGCAAACAAGGATTGACACGACAACTACCGTGATGGAAGCAAAAATGAGTAATAGTTTTCTTTTCATATGCTACTTGCGAAAATTAAAGATATTATTAAAGTATATAGACTTCATTAAACAATTATATGACGGAATCGTTAGATATCGGATCACCCACTAAAATGATTTTGTTCCCAACATAGTTCTTCCTGCATTGTGAAGACCTGGCCGTTCTGGACGCAAAGTACTTTCTCCGTTAGAACAACTGTGCTTCCAATCACCTTTTTAAGAAGTTGCCGCGTAGTATGCTTTTCGGATAAAACGCACCCCGAAACCAGTATACATGACATCATCGTCATAACGAGTATTCGAAAAAGCGATTGCATCTTATAAATAATTCTATGTCAGCGTATATTCGCCACTGTACGTTGTTCCGTCTGCAAGTATGAAAGTAATGCGATATAATCCGGCGGCATTGCTTGCGGGGATAATATGCGCTCCGGCTGTGCCGTTTATAACCTGGCTGTAATAGGCGCCAGAAGTTAAGTTTTCCACCTCTACATTTACAGGACCTAACGTAAAATGGAAAACAGCAACAATACACGAAAGAGAAGGGTAGTACAGACATTCTATTGGAATAATGGATGGAGATCGATTGGGATTATCTCCACTGGGGAATTCATCCCCAAGAATAATAATAGCCGGATCGTCACCTGGATCTGCTCCAAGGTTAAGGGCAGGGATAAGCATAAAAGCAAATAATGCTAATAATAGTAACGTAAACTTTTTCATAAGGTCGTCTTTTTTCGCAAGATACTGAGTTTTTCTATGGGAAACTTGGGATTTTGAGTTGCTTTACGAGAAATAGTCTTTCAAGTCAATAGAGTCAGGTGGAATATTGATTATCAATGTAATAGAAGAATTAACTGGCTCATAACGACAGTTGCCCCACCGTACTATTATAAGGGTAGTAACGACGGGTATTCGGCATAACGCGCTGTTTATTAGGCGTTTATGACGGGGGGGGGTGAATCTTAGATGAATGAAAGATTTTTAGCTCAATAAGTAACTATATTTACCCCCCAAACTAGCTATACTTTTCTTCAGACGACTACGTTTGATATAAACGGCATTCTCGTTCATTCCGAGTATCTCGGCAACTACAATCGGTTTTGTATCAAGCAGCCATAGACAAAGGAAATGTACGTCTTTCTGAACATTAATACTAAGTTCCTTTTTTAAGTCGGAGACGAGTCCGTCCAAAGAGGTGTCAAGTTCCTTTTCTAATTCCTTTTGATTGCGTTCAATCTTATAGAAGGACATGATCTCTGTTTTTAACTCTTTGAGGGTGTTTGCATCACTTAAAAGTCTATTCTCATTCATCCAAAGCATATAGTCAAACACTTTCCTTTTCCTAAATGAATCGATTCGTTCTTTTCTCAGTTGAGTTTGAACTTGATACATCTTGTCCTTTTTCTTGTTTCTTGAAGAATCATTTTTCTTCTCACTGCTTATGAGAAGGGCTTGATGCTCCATTTTCAGGGATTCATGAATACTAAGGAGCGCATCCATTTCGTGTTGGATGTTGAGCTTACGAAGGGTGGCAATTAATACAAATAGCGCGGCAATAAGCAAAAGCAAAGCAGAAAACAAAGATATGATTCTTTTGCGATTACGTTCCCTTTCCAAAGATAACGTTTGAAAATCTTGAAGTGTTTGTGTAATAGGATCTTTCAATGTGTTCTGTATAGTACTCTCTTCTTCAATATGCGATTCGTTTAGATATCTGAAAGCGGATTGATAGTCTCCTCTCCAAGCCGAAATCCTGTACATCCAAGGAAGAACTGCAATCCAATCATCCTTCTTCATCACTAGAAACCGCTTGGTCAGCGCATCAGTTGTGGCGTTGTCTCCTATAAGAGATGAAGCATATGCGTAAGCTCCGGCTTCTTCTGGAGCAAGCGATCCCCCATATTCTTTAATCTTAAGATTAAACAGCTCTATGGCCCCTTCTGGATCTGGTGTATCTTTGAGCAATTTCATCCTTCCATAGCCAGAGATGATGAATTTCATCATTGCAGGATTATCTCTGGATTTTTCCAACGCACGTTGGAACAAAGAATCGGCAGTCGCCCATTCGCGACGAAACATATAGGGGAAGGCAAGTTGACCAAATGCCCGATCATATAAAGAATCTCCTGTCCCAGCAAGAACATCCAAAGCTTTTTCAACATATTCTTGTTGCTTGTCCAGGTTAAGGACCTTTCTATAAACTTCTGAAAATGCAAGAAAAAGTATTCCTTTAGCATGTGTGTCTTCCGCTTTACCCGCCCATTTCTCGGCCTGAGAGAAAAGAATCGCGGCCTTATTGTACTCTTTACTATATTGATAGACTACACCTTCGTAGAACAATGCTTTCATTTTGTCATCAGGACTTCCGTGGTGGCGATAATATCGCGCTGCGGATGCGATGATACTATCTGAAGTAACATCAATGTAGCATTTGTCCAGCGCCATTGCATGGAGAAGGGAGTACTGTGCTTTATCCCGCCGTGAACGGAGTATGGTAGTATCTATAGCCCGGAGTTGTGCGAGAGCACTGTCAGGTCTATCATTGATATACAATGCTATATCGGACAAGTGCGCTGCCATCTCACGCCTGCTGCTGCATCCGGCAATAATAAGAACAGATAATAGAATTACCAAGAATAAAGGGTGTCGATTCATATTCCAAAGTTAGGACTTCACAAAGAGAAAGGCAAATAAGTGTTAATTAGGATCATGCTTATTTCTTTCTTATGTGACAATATGTGCAAAAGGTCGATTCTCAAATAGATATATGTGGATTGACCTGGTAATTATGAAATAAAGAAAGAGGTGTGTTTAAGTGAGAATAGTGTATGTAGTTCGTTGTTAATTAATAATTTAAGTAAAATAGAGTATATGAAAGGCGATATCTCATGGTAAAGAATCATATGGCATCATAGTTTTAATTATTCGACATATATTTGATAAAAAGTACGAGCAAGGTACTTTTATTAATCGAATGTGTGATAGTATTAAGTTTCAGACGGTTATAATTAAACACATCTAAGAGACTAATATCAATATACAAATAAGTAGTGAATATGAAGAAGAAATCATTAATTTACGTTTTCGCGTGCATTATTATCGCTGCCAGCACTTTTATTGTTTCCAAGACTTACCGTAGTCAATACTTTATTATCCTTGATGATAACATTGAGGCACTTATGGATCTAGAACTTAACCAACCGATTTGGATAATTCATCACTGGGAGAATGGAGATTACAACTGTACAAAAGGAGGAAGTGAGATATGTGTAGAAGATGATGAAGACTAGAGTCCTCCTTTTTCTCCTCGCTTTTTTTATTATTGGTTGTAAGACCGACAGAGAAGCAGGAGCCGTTATTGAAGATGCCCCGGGAGAGAGGATTTGTGAATTATCAAACTCAGAACCTTTGGGACAATTGCGTTCTTTTTGCGTTGTTAGCAAAGACTATTTCGCCGCAAATACATCCGATTCTGTAGTTCTGTTGGGCTCGGACGGGAGATTCATTCGTAGAATTGGAAATCAAGGTCGCGCCAACGGAGAATATATAATGCCTTGGTGTGTCCGAAGTAATGGGGATAATCTGTTTGTATGGGATGCCGATCAGCTGAAATTCATTGAATTTGATATTGACGGAAACTATATATCACAGTACCAATATGATTCTGCGTTGAATGATTTCAGGGTTGATGGAGATATAGTATTCATTTACACGGTCGGACGTAGGAATGAATCTGTCATAGATATCTTAAATCTAAAAGATGGGACGTTGAATGGAATTCATCCTGCATCAGATGCTCATAAAGCATTGTCACATTCTATTAATGGGATGGCGCTAGATATCAATAACGGGCACTTGCTTTTTGCTACAAAGGATAGACTGGATGCATTTTCGTATGAATTAGACACAGATGAGATTAGACTGCTGGGGTCAGTACAATCGGACTCATTCGTCGTTCTAGAAGACATTAACGACAAAAACCTTCTTAGAAATCGAAAAAAACTTGACGCTTCATTAAATGGTAGTTCCCGTACAGTATTCATATACAAAAGAGAGGGCGCGATTATTTTAGTTTCATTGGAAGGGGTATCCGAACGTGACGAGAAGAATCGATTATCCAATGATGGACGCTACTATTCATTATATAGGTTGGATGGTAAGAAATCAACGGCGAAGCATTATCGTATGAGTAGCATGGGGTCATCGACTTTATTTGCAGAATATGATGGTGATCTCTATTATATTGTTACCGAGTTGGATGAGATAGATGAGAGTGTTTATATAAACAAACTAAGTCGGAAAGCATATAAGTAACATGTCTCTATTGCTGAATACCGTAACACCCCACCTATCGACAAGTTTAAGGGTTTTATTTGCTCTTTAACAACAGTTACTTAGAAGTTGTTAAGGTTTATTCTCTATAATATGAGTTTTAGATTATTCTTAATGCCTCATGTTATTTCGTCATTCTTACCATCTCGAATGTCTTTATTCTTTCTATGTCTTTGTCTGTGTGTATCCAGTTGCAGTAACAACAGTACCAAAAGAATGTATGAAAGAATGATAAATCAGACGATCTTACTTCCAGAAACTCTTATCCCTGTTTCCGATGGTAATATTCCTTTTGACGATAATCCTAATGTGGAGAAGTTCAGACTAATTGTGTATATTGACTCTGCAGAGTGTTCGTCCTGTCGGATTACTGATTTCTCTCGATACATATCTTTTTTTGAAAATTCTGATGATTCGAATGATTATGTTTTGTTGCCCATCGTCTCTATTAGCGACACTAATATTGGAAGTATTTCATACAGAATAAAGCATCTTCATTTCCCTTTCTGTTTCTTTCTGGATATAAATAACTCTTTTTTAGAATCGAACCCTTTTATCCCTACAGACAGCAGGTTCCATTCCTTTTTAATAGACCCTGGTGGTCGTATTGTCTTTATAGGTGATCCTACTTTGAACGATAATCTTCTGAAGTTATTTCATAGGTCGTTGAATAGTCTCAATTAGATACTCTCCATGATAGGAGGGCATCGTTACGTGCGTGATTATTGCCGCCAGTGCAGCTATGGTCACAAAGAAAATTCGCAACCAGCGTAATCGTTTCTTCGTTGAGAACATAGAAGTTCTGATGAATAATGAGTTGGAAAAGCCAATCTGTATAGTCGAAAATATCACTCCAGATAATTACACATGTGATCCCGGGGGCAGACAGGTCTGTTTCTCTAATGAAAACTCTTAAGCATTTGCTTGGTTCTTGTGCCGCAATTGTTTTCATGGTGACTGGCTGTGGAGCAAGCCCCATTATTCTCTCGGTCGAAGTCGCTCCTGAAGATGTGATATGCAAACAGAAATCAACAAACCCTATGGGCATTGCCTATTACAGTTTGTAGCCATCCCGTAAGGGTGGCTACAAAGGTATTGTATTTTTCCTAATCAAAAATCTTTGCCGCCTCTTTCTATTATGTAAAAACAGTGGTTAACAGTGAATTAATGACCCAACCCCGGCAAAATTGCAGGCATTGAAGCGATGCTGCCGAGATAGTACCAGGACTTGAGGCGGTGGAGGTTGGTGCCGCGTTCGCCGTAGTAACGGTTGGCGGCTAGGGCAAGGAAGGCGCCTGTCAGGTCGACATAGCTCTTGTCAAGTGCTTCGCTGAGGAGAGGTGCGTGGAGGGGACGGACATGGAAGCCAGGCAGGTCTCGGGGCTGCAAGCCCCTCAAAACTGCCAAGGTACTGTCTGGCCCCTGCGGCATCAGCGCCTCCATATCATTCAGCGTCCGGCGATCTCGCACTGGTGTGCGAAAGCAAGGCACTCAAAAATACAATGGAAAAAGAACGCTTCTCATACTCGGGCATTTGATATATACAAAAATAAAGAAAAAGAAACGAAACCACTTACTCCAAAACATGGCTGGAGAATCCGCAATGAATGGCCCCCCTTATCATTTCCTTTCATCAAATACAGTAATGCAAACTGTGGGGATAGAGAACCGCACCTGCCTGCATTCTATTTAAAGATTCTCTATAATGGCCAGGGGACCATTACTAATCGGAACAAAGGGGTCAATACTCTTCGGAATTTCCAAGAGGCAAAGGAAATAATGATATTTCTACATTATCAGCTTTGTGTTTTTTTCATAGAAAAAGAAGATTTTTTTCTCTTTCTGTGGAAATTGTGATATATTTGTAGAGCATACTTTGCAGATTATGCTCAAAAGGGATCCATTGATGCAATTTGCCGGAATTCCGGTGTCGGGGGCTGCCGTTAGGTCCTGCTTCCCGGACCTTGCTTCACCGGAGAAAAAGGTCCAGGCGTTGGAGAAGAGCGGCGAATTGATCCGCCTTAAGCGTAATCTATTCATTGTCAATCAGGAGTTGACCGGAAAGAAAACAGATGTAAGGCTATGTGCCAACCATATCTACGGACCTTCATATGTCTCGTTTCAATGGGCACTCCGTTACTATGGCATGATTCCGGAACAGGTTTTCATGATGACTTCTGCAACTACGAAGCGCACTCGTTCTTTTGAAACGCCAATAGGGATTTTCAATTATGTACAAGTTCCCGCTTCATACTTATCAATAGGCGTTGAATGCAAGGAAGAACAAGGTATCAGTTTTCTCATGGCTACCCGGGAAAAGGCTTTATGTGATACAATCCTTCTAGATAATTTTGTCCCCCGTCAGTCCATCAAGTCTTTGGCTGCATATCTTGAGGAAGATATTAGACTTGATATGGATATCCTGACCGAGTTGGATTTCAAAATCATCGAGCAATGCTCACGCATCGGACGCAAGTCGCTTATTTTTCAAAACCTGATAAAGATTATCAAGCAATGACAACCTACGAATCTATGTTAGCTGCATATGGCAGGGATATGGGTGGTACCGCAACAACAAACGCAGAGCAAGAGGTTTGTCAGAAGATAGCGTTGGCGGGCTTGCATCGTGGCGGCTTTTTCAATCATGCTGCGTTTTATGGAGGCACTTGTCTACGTCTCTTCCATGGGCTTCCGAGGTTTTCGGAAGATATGGATTTTTCGCTCACAGAGAAGCGCGATGATATCCATCTTGAGTATTATTTTGATGCAATACGGGAAGAGTTCAATATTGCGGGCTTTGATGTTACGATTACCAAGAAGGAGAAGAAATCCTTCGGAAGGGTCGAGTCTGCATTCTTGAAGGAGGGCACTGAGGCTTATGACATCAAGTTTCAGACTAAGAAAACGGTCAAAGTAATAATCGAACTCGACACGAATCCTCCTTTGATGTTCAATACGGAGCAGAAGCTCCTAATGCAACCCTATTCATTCATGGTCTGCTGCTTTACCCTTCCCGACCTCTATGCAGGGAAAATGCATGCGCTAGTCTATCGAGCCTGGCAGCGTCGTGTAAAGGGACGAGATTGGTTTGATTTCGAGTGGTACGTAAGGAATGGTGTACCGCTGGATTTCAAGCATCTTCAAGAAAGGATTAGAGAATTCAATGGCGAGGCAGTCAACCTGGAGGAATTCATGGCTCAACTCCACGAGAAGATTATCAATACTGACATTGACAATGTCAAAAAGGATGTCATGCCTTATATCGGCGCAAGCCAGCTTAGCACCCTTGACATCTGGTCTAATGACTATTTCCTACAGTTGGCAGATATGATAAAGATTCAGCTATGAGGATGAGAATGATCTTACCTTCTTTTAGTAGGAAGATTGATTAACACTTTCATCTTATTGGAAAAACACAGACTCATGATTTACGACCACATCAAGAGCATCGGCCTGTACAAGGACCTCACGTCGACAATTGTCCTTGCATTGGATAAGGTAGCGAGTGTCATACCCGACGCGGAGGTCTGTACCCATCCACTGGATATCGTCATCAAGGCCATAGTAGCGAGTATGATAGGCGGCCAACGAACGAACAGGGGTATGAGGCCTATCTGCGGTATATCGACATACAGGTTGCGATCATCGGTTCGGAAATGGTGCGTTGCAAGCCACTTGCGCAGATTACCAAGACCATCCCCATACAACGAGGCGCGGATTTTGCACTCAATGCCGACAGCCCGGACTTCGATATGGTCATTGGCAATGGCTTTTTTCTCCGTGTCTTTCTGGAGGATGCCCACGATCCGAGGATGGCGCCCGGCTGGGTATGCGGACAGGTGAAGAAGGTGGTGATGAAGGTACAGGTGGGCTAATAACAAGGTAATCCTCTCAGCTGGAAAACTACTAAATACAGGATATAGGGAGAGAAGAGAGGATGCGAAGGTATATAATAGTTTAAAAATCATATATAGTTATGAATCCAGAAATAATGCATCTTCAAGTTCTTAAGGTAAGAGACGCCGGGGATTTGGATAATGAAAGAATAATACTGAAGGCGATTAAGGCATGTGAAATATCGTGGTATATATTATTTGATAATACATATGACGAAGAAGGGAATCTGTCAAATCTATGGCGGCATATGTACATATTCCCCAAAAAACAATTAAAGGCTGGAGACTTTATTTGGCTATATACGAAGGCGGGGAAGGATTCAAGTCGTGGAAACAACTCAAATACTACAACGTATTTGCTTTTTTGGGGACTTGATGAGACAATATGGAATAAGGGAAACGATAAGGCTTATCTTATCAAATATGTTGATAGTCAATCTATGGAAGTATGAATGAAAACGAAAAAGGTCCTCTTCAGGAGGCGAATGTTCCGGCAAATGATGTTTCAGGAGCAAAACAAATAGAGGGCGTACAACTTGAAAAGCCTTTCTCGCGACTTAATAGAGTCCTTACAGAAGAAGATCTTAAAAGTCCTGGCGTTCGTAAGATGCTTATAGGGCAGTTAGATGAATATGAACAATGTAAAGGCGAGCTATCTGACTACAGGGACAGATTTCATGCTAAAGACAAAGAGGCTGCGATTCTAACCGAAAAAATAGCTGGTTTTATTACATTTGAGTGGCTATATAGCCTGCTATTAACATTGGGCTCAATCTTGATAGGCTTCTATGCATCACAATCAGATCAAGGTATTCTACTCCTCATCGTAGGTATTATTACAGTAATTGTTGCAGTAATCCTTAAATACAAGCATTCTCATGAAAATAAGATTTGATAGAGTATTAGATAACGGTAGTGCAGAGGATGAACGTTTGCTATTTACGGTTTTAGAACCTTGCAATCTAGGTAATTATGTTATTGCATTGGCTCAAAAAAAGGCAGAGCATAGGATATCTAGCAGACTAGAAGATATTAAATGGTTGGAAGATGCAGAGCTAAAACCTCAAGATATTGTAGTTATATATACCCATAGGAAAGGCACTGGGGTCAAGACTATCCAGAATAAAAGTGGACAAACATCTTTTTTCGTGTTTTGGAATCTCAGCAATACGCTTATGGAATTGGGGGACAATTCCGTAGTCTATTTTGAGACTTCATGGGGAACGATAAATGTAAGTGAAGTGGTTAATCAAGCATCAGATAATAGTGAAGGTGACTGATGAAAATGAATACAATTCAAAAGATCAATTCTGCGCAGGCATGTTTCGCAGGAATAGTTTTTTTTGGGGGGGGGTAACCTTTATGTGTGGTCCTTGTAGCGAACGACAGATAAGATGTGATAAAGCAAATTATTCCGTTTTCTGTGAGATGAAAAGAAGCTATTCACTGTTCTCATATTAGGAGAAAAGGACAAAAGCGCCAAGTGAAACAAGGCCTGGAAGTGAAGGGGGTTAAGGATGAGACGAGGATGATGGGTAGGATGGCTACCTTGGCGATAACAATAACGATAACGTTAAAGGAATGGAGTATCTGAAAGCGATTGGGTGTTTTTGTTCCTTAATGGGGAAGGATAACTCATGTCGAGCATCCTGCAGCAGAGCAAAAAAGGAATTAATAATAAAAGGATAATAACAAGATAATGAAGATACTACAAATATCTGATATACACTGGACGAAGCGCAACCATTGGAATGCTAATTTCCCAGGAATGAAGGCAAGACTTCTTGTGGATATCAAAGAGTTTATAGAGGCAGGAAACGAGATAGACTATATCTTCATTTGTGGTGATATAGCCTATAAAGGAATAAAGGAGGAATATGAAAAGGCCTTGGCGTACATCGACGATATTTGCAAAATAATAGGACGGACAAGAGAAGATGTCTTTGTAGTACCGGGGAACCACGACCTGAACAGAAGTGCACCAGGCCATCAGACAAGAGAAATGATTAACGCATCGTTGGCATTTGAACCGAACAATGAGGCTTTTCTTGACGACGTGCTGCTTAAGAACGGGGTATTGCGGAAAGACCTGTTCGCAGCCTTTACGGATTACAATGTTTTTGCTGGGAATTTCTTCTGCAAAGAGGAAGTGATGAACAAATGTATTACGGGTAAAGAATCAGACGCTATAGATGACAGCGACAAACTGTATTATGAGGAGAAACTATCGAAGAAAGCGGGTGACATTGATGTTACTATCAGGGGCGTGAATACAGCGTTGAACTGTGATGGTTGGGACTGGAACGAAGATAATCAAAAAGGCCATAGACAAATGTTGCCCCATAGAGCCTATGTGATGGAGAAGGAAGAAAAGCAAGTGTTGAGAATTATTATGGGCCATCATCCGCTTCCTTTCCTGACATCCGGCGAAGAGGTTAAGGACTACCTGGATAACCATTATCACATACAACTATTCGGACACGTACATATACAGTCGATAGATGATGGAAACTGCGTGAGTGTACAATCAGGAGCGTTAGACCCTCCCAGGGATGGAAAGAATGATGAGTACCTTCCTGTGTATAATATCATTGACATTACTCAGAAAGATGCAACCCACGTAGTAGTTAAAGGCATATCTCAAATATGGGACAAGAATAAGTTCGTAAATAACAATGCTGGCAGTTTTGAGAAAGTAATTACAGTTGAAAGAAACGTAAACAAATGGGGAACGCAAAGAATGGAAACGCCGGAAATAGATAAAAGAGCTGTTAAATTCAAGTTCATGAAGCAAGATGACCGAACGAGCTATTTTAACAAGATTGCCGGTGTGGACTTTGAACCGTCAGGTAATAATGAATATGATAACTGCTTGGAGTTTCTTTCCGTGTTGGAAAAAATGAATAAATTAGCTAAGTTGAATGAACTTCTGAAATAAAAGCATATGGGAGATTTGTTGCAAAAACTATTGAATGATGTAGTGGTGACACCTTACGATCCCAATATTACCAGTCGCTTAGCGGTGGTGTGTGATGAAATGGCGGCCGAAGTGAAGGTTGATACAATTGACCGCTATATAGCGTCTTTTGTGTTCAATAAACCAGACTGGGATTTTAAACAGGAAGTGGAGGAAAAGTATGCCAAGACTTATCCAGACGAAGACAGTTTAGTGCTACCTCCACTGTTTGCCATCGTATTAGCACAGACTATTACGATATATGCCATTACTAACAAATTGACAGGCATGGACCAAGCAGTAGCCTCACTTATATTGATGAATTACTTGCTATATAGAAAAGGCTCTTTAACAAAGCTTATCCTTCCTAACCATTTATCCGAGATGTTTTATAAGATGGACAGCTATATTGATGGAAAAGATAATCTTGAAATAACAGGAGACAAAGAGCATTTAGCGAGTATTCTTTCCAATCCTGATTTCTTAATGGAGAATTATAATAACGAAATGATAAGAAGAGAGGTTCGGGAATTGGCAAAAATGGCCATTCTTTACAAGAGACAGGCGATTACTGACAAATACAAACAAAGGCAAGGAGAAAACGCTTTCGTCAAGGTTTATGAATACCTTTGTGAAGTTATAGAGGAAGGGAAGTGGCCTTTCTTGAAGAATGACATTAAAAGAATCCTTTTGGATGTGACCACTGAAGCAGAACAGAAAAAACAAGCTACCATCGAGGGTATTATAGGGGAACTAACTAAAGCCAAAGTTGACCTACCATACGATAGCCTGGAAGAATCGTCGTTGATCTTGAAGTTTATTGCCAAAGACGAAGAGATACCGGTTGAGCTGAAAAGCAAAAGGCTGACGGTGATGGAGTTTGGCGTATATGTATATTATGAGCTTTTGTTGGAACATATAATTTGTGAATACTATGGTAGCAGAGAATCAGCATGAGGAGAAGAAGGGTCTAACGAACTTTTTTGAAGACAGCCTGGAAAGTGTAGATAATGGTTTTACCCCGGCTATTCCTGACACCTCGCAGTATTATTGTGACGCAATGAACGATGGGAATATCAATATGGTGCTCAATAATGTGAAGCCAGAGTTGATAGTACTGATAGGGTTTTCGGATTATGGCAAATCCACTTTCGTGGGCTCACTTTATTATTATTTGTTGACAAAAGGTCAGGTAGGAGGGTTCGAACTATATGATTCTGACACCTTTGCCGGATTTGAACGAAGGCTTTATCTTAGGAACATCAAGAATGACGAATCTGCCAAGTCAAAAACCCTAAGGACAGAGGAGGGTGATGGGTACTTGCTGACACTTACACTGTTCAACCCTTCTACGAGAGAAAAGAAACAACTTATCTTTTCGGATAGAGCTGGAGAGGCATACAAGAGTTATGTGAACGTCAAGGAAGCAATCAAGAAAGATGAGTCGCTGCCAAGGGCACAAAGAGTTCTTATAATGATAGATTCCACACAATTGCAAACGGGCTGGGATATACAGGAAGGAAGATTCCGTCAGTTATTTAACGGACTGAAAGAATGTGGCAAGATGCCGAAGAACGCGACATTTACTTTGTTGTTTAACAAGATTGATCTGGTGAATGCCCACGCAGACCTAAAATCAGCATACGAAAGCGAAAAACCGCATGTGGTGGAATTCTTCTGCTCAGAACTGGAACTTGAAGAAAGTTCATTGGATGTAAGAGAGATTGACTCTAAGCATATACATGGAAACACTGGGTTTGAGACCATGGTCAATGACCTTATTAAAAAGGATGATACGTCGAAAAATGAGGAGTTGAAATTGAGAAGGGTACTGGACTGGGTTGGAGAAAAACTGAGATAAGGGTATGGAAAAGAAGTGTTTTATAGCGGGATTGCCAGACGCGGGCAAAACGACCTACATAGCCGCTTTGTGGGATATTATCAAGCGGCGTGGCACGGAGTTGGAACTCCAATTTACAATGAATCCAGATGATACAACATACCTTAACGAGATATGGGATTACTGGGTTAGTATGAAAAAAATAGAGCGTTCAAAGACACCTGTACCAGACGATATTATTATTAACGTGAAAAGAAAAACAGACGGTGAAGAGCTGTCTTTGGATATTCCGGATTTTATGGGTGAGCAGTTTCAGAAAATAATTGATCACACACTGCCTGAGAGTATTCAAAGCTGGATAGCACAATCAGATCGTATGCTGTTTCTGATAAATAAGTTGAGTGATAGCTTGAAAGATGATTTAGAAGATGAGGCTATACCGGCGGATGATGCTATAGATAGGACAAAAGAAAAGGATGAAGCACCACGTTTAGCACCAGAAAAGATGCTTCTTGCGTCTCAGAACATGATGGTGTTGAAATATATTGCCAACCATGCGAAAATGAAAAAAGTTGCAATCGGACTATCTGCTTGGGATGTGAAGATGGCAGAGGGAAAGAGCCCAGAAGAAGTCTTGAAGCAGAGGTCTCCAGTATTGTATAACTTTATCAAATATCATTTTAATGAGTGTGTTTTCTTTGGAGTTAGTGCTCAGGGTTTCGACTACAAGGAGTTGGCAGAAAAAGGGGCAGAGATGAGACAGAAAGCCCGTAATAGCGACAGAGCCTTTATAGTGTTTGACAAAGAAAAAGATCCTTCGCCAGACTTGACGAAGCCATTAAACTATTTGGTATTATAATAGACATGCATATAGATCAATTCTTGCATGGTTATAATAATGGCCATCATTTGATAGCCAGTTCAGCATCTTTGCCTTTGAAGGATGCGGATCGGATGTCGTATCTGAGTGACTGGTCTGGATACGTGAATCCTTACGACAAGGACACGAGTTATATAACGGCCTATCCTCTGCTCGAATCACAATGTTATGTGATAGCTAAAAGTTGGTATGCGGATGAAATGAGCCGCCCAGGTTGTGTTTGGACACATTCTTTGGTGGTGAAATTAGACGCTTTGGGGCAAAAAGCGAATTTCTATGATTTGCTGAAACTGTTTCGGAGGCCAGACCGGGACGGTGATGACTTTATGTCCTATACAAAGGCTATCGAACAGAAAGAGGAGGACACACCTGAGAGTAGGATACGTCTCCAGGAGGTTGACAGTACAAGGTTTATGTATTTGGCCGCTTTGCTCTTAGATCGCCATAAGCCTGCTGTATATGCTGTTGAGAAAGAGGGAGAGGTTTACGAGGAATTGTGTATGCGACTAGTTCAGAATATGCCCTATGGTATATTGAAAGAGTTGTCTATTTGTTCTGGCAGTGCAGCAGTTAGACAATTCGAGGGTGGATTCTATAATCTCCAATTCGTGGCAGGGAAGGGCGATTCCTTAATGGAACCATATCCGCCGAATGTCAACAAACCGAAGGCTGATGCTGGATTTCAATTTTGGATGGATGCTGTTCTGGATGGGAGGAACGATGTGGCGCAGATGCTACATCGATTCTCGGGAGACATTGGTAACGATTCAAATCAATTCCTAGCAACATTGAACCTTTTGAGATTGCTTGACGAAAGAATAAGGGGTAATGGAGATGCTGCCTCTATTTCAGAGATCCTGGACTATCTTGTGAATGGGTTTGCAGAAAAAACAAGGGGGGCCTTCCTGAAACGCTCTTTTTTAGGAAAACAGGTAAGCAAATATTTCTGTGATGAACAAACTTTTATCTATACTCTTGCAACCATCCAAAAGTGGGAATCGCTGGATTATGATGCCTTCGGATATAACGAGCGCGTAGAATCTTTCAGAAAGGGACATCCGATGGAGGAATATCTGTCTTTGTTGATTAATCTAAGCAAGGCAGATTACTTGAATGATATGGGTAAAGCTTTGTTGTCGAATTCACTTGAAGGACTGACCAAAGAGGAAGTTGCTATGCTGCTTAATCAGGACTGGGGCTTATTCAAGTCGATTGTGACTATGAACAATCAAGTTCTAGCAGGTGATTTCTGGCTTGACCTGATGCCTCCACAGTTTATATCGTTGTTTGCTATTTTCCAAAGAAATGAGCCGAAAGGTTTTGTTGCATGGGATACATTGTATCATAAATTGTTGACGATAGATACTTTCATAGCTGACAATATCCTGTCAGAATTTGCTAAGCACGATCCGGATTATGTTGCTATTGCACTGAATGAGTGGAATAGCCGAGGGAAGTCCCCTATAAATAGGATTATTCTGGATCAGTGTATGAAACAGAAATCGAGAGTATTATTGTGGATGGGGCAACAAGAGGTCATCAATAATGATTTGAGAGCGGCTATCAAGCGATGCATCATGCCGGATGATTCTGCAGTGGTAAGCTTTGGAAGCAGAACTTGGAAGGGTTTTGTGGATAGTGAGTTGAATACGCAAAAGGATGCCAATGAGTTAGTGTATATTTATGTGTTGGCGTTCAATTGGCGGGATTGTTTTGCGCTTAGCTACTTGAAGAGGGTGCTTCCTTATATTTATGAGGCTCTTTCGGTTGAGGGTTTGAGTTATCTGGCCTGGAAAAGGATAGAGAATTATACGGGAAGTGTGCCTTTTTGGAGATCCTGGGATAATTGTAGGAAAGTACTGATAGGGGTAAAAGATTACTGTAAGAGTATGAATCTGCCAGAATTAGAGATTGAAAGCTTTACCACCAACCAGAAGTTGAATAGAGAACTAATGGAGTTGTGGAGAAAAGAGTGACAATACCTAATTGATTCGGGCCAGCGACCTCGGTAGAGATGCTGGCCCGAACTGTGCTTAGACCGCAATCACTTCAACTACCTTATGAGGAAGTATGGCGGCGGCAAATATGTCAAGAATATCACATGCTACAACCTACTTGCGGTCTTGATATGCGGCTTCTATTAACAAATCAGTTAGTGCATTACGACAAGCGATAGATTATTATAAGGAATCAACAGGGGTAGCATGCTGGGTGCGGTGATTATGGGAAGGGCATTGCAATTTAGGAATACGAATATTCATACTATTCAATAGAATAATAATATCGTTTTCTATTCTTTCAAAAGAGGTCGTTATTCTAATGGCAGAAATGCTACTATCCAAAGACAATGGTATCAGTGAATATAGATAATAGGATGGATTACCGCCTCATCCCTCGCCTTATCACCATCGTACTAACCATCTCCCGTGCCTTGCGGAAGCAGCGGCGGGCCCAGAGGATGTCATCTTCGTTCTTGTCGCGGCCCCAGTTCTGGTCAGGGGCGGATCCGCCGCCTCCGCAGTTTTGCGCGAAGGTGGTGGCGGCATCGACGTAACCGGCGTAGAGAAGAAATGCGGTCCGAAAGATATGACTGCTCTCCTCCTGCGAATAAGACTGCTCTGTCACTCTGCTCTCTTCAGCGAAGACCCGTGCAACTCTTCCGGGAACCATCTTCTCATAGCGTTTCCCATCTATAGTGAAACCCCAGGGGAAAAGGTAATTCTTCCCTTCTTCGGACAATGCAAATGCGACGCGCTCCGCTGGGGTCATCTGTCCGTATCTGTTCTCCGGACGCATCTTCTTCCAGGTTTCCTGGATCCGGGATGGCGTCAAGTCACGACCAATGACGGATGACTTATAGACAGAGTTCCCGCTCTGGATCGTATATCCACGGACCGCCACCGAAGCATCCATCTTCAGTTTGACCTTATATCCTTTGGCTTCCAGCGCTGCTGTATACTTCTCCCAGGAGAAGGCCGACATTCCTGACAGAACCGTGAGGCAATCCTTTTTGATGCGTGCCTTGTTCTCCTCGAACCTTTCCTTCGTGCGTTTCCAGTTCCGCAGGCGGTTGACTTCCTCTGCGGCCGTCTTGGCCCTGATGCCGATAAGGTGGTCGCTGTTCAGGCAGTTATCCATATCGACGCGGTTGCAGTCGAGATGGAGGTGAGGGGTTCCGGACTTGCTGTCCGTATGGAGCGTGATGATGTATTGGGAATTGGCAAGGCGGCATGGAGACCTGTAGCGTCCCTCCTCTCCGGGCAGCCGGACCCTGTCGAAGGCCTGGACGAAATCTTCGGCCAGCTGCTTCCAGTCTTCCAGGGTCCAACCCTCGGATTCCTCCCTGGACGGAGAGATCTCCATCCGGATCATGTTGTTCTTCAGGGGACGACGTTGGAACTCTTCCTCCCGGAGTTTCTGGTGCAGCTTCATATACCCATAGATGGCCTGGGGGCTGGCATCCTCCGGGAGGTGGTTCAGTTTTACTACCTGTGCTTTTCCTTGACGGGTAATGTATCCGAGGGATACCCCGCCGTGTGCAATTGATTTGGCTCTTGCTATCATGGCTTATTCTGTTAAGGTTCGTTCAATCTCTCTCCAGCGCTTGATAAGCTTGTTCGCGCCGGAAATCCATTTCCTCATGAAATAAGGGTCTGCGAAACATCGGAGGCGTTCCTCCTGCGGCATTGCTTTCAGGGCGTTCTTGATATGGATCAGGTCGCCCCGGGCTTCGCTGATGCTGATATAGGCCTGGGCCTGGCTTCGGGTCATCCGGAGCTTGGGTTTGTGGCCGATGGCGCAGCACCGGATGTATTCACTGACGGATTTACCGCAGGCTTGCGCCTTTGCCTGGATGGTAATCCGGTCCTGCTGAGTGGCACGGAAGGCCATTCTGCAGGTCATGTTGACCTTGAAATTGTTGGGGTCAAAATACTTCTTTTTCATGATAAAGGGTGTTTGGATTCCGCCACGGATGCGAGCTTGCGAGCAGGCTTCCCCGCCGGGAGTTGGACAATCGCGCAGCGGAATTGTTCGACATAGGCACAACTTGCATAGTGTTTAGGGAAGGTTCCTCCCCGAAACACAGTCAAGTTTGCCACTTACTACTTCCGATAGGAATCACCTTTGAACCGGAGGATGGAGAACATCTCATTGATGCGGTCCATCATCCGGGGGCCATAGCGGTCCAGGATCTTGTCATCGGCAATGTTGGTAGTTACAATGGTCGGAAGTTTCCGGTCATAGCGGTAGGAGATCAGATTCTGAACGGGTGTGTAATCCGTACCATAGCTCTGGCATCTCTCCGGTTCCGAGCCGAGCTCGTCCAGGAAGAGGTACTTCGCCCGGAGGAACTCCTCGTAGCGGGAAGCCTCTTTCTCCAGCTGGCGTTTGAAATGGGAGTACAGATCATCGGCCGTGACGTAAATCACGGGCGATGCGAGCTGCTTATAGAGCCCGTACATCGCGTACATAAGGGTGGTTTTCCCGGAGCCGGTGGTTCCCTGGAAGAGCAGACCCGAACGGACGGGGCTGCCCATCATCCATTCGGCGACCTTCTGGATTTTGGTGCCGACCTCTTTCCCTGTGATATCCTGGAATTCGATGCCGCGGGACTCAACGGCCTTGCGGTAGATCTGGCTGAGCGCTTCCACCAGCGTCTCTTTTTCCATTCCCTCTATTTGAGCCGGAAGTTTGGAGACAAGGTCATTCCTTGTCGGGAGTATCGAATTCTTCACAAGAACTGATACAATTTGATTTATTTCGTTCATATGAATTAGTTTTATAATTACTGTTTATTTTAGGTGCGGTCTCTGCACCCGTGTTGTTTTGATACCGGTACCCGTTCTGTTTTTGCACGGGTTTCCGTTCAGACTCTGTACCCGTCTTGTTTTCGCACGGGTCCGGAATCAGGACTACATAGCGGGAAGGCTTTCCACTGACTTCGTGCGCGGCGATCAGCTTCCTGGCGATGAGACTCCTTTTTGCCAGGATGACCGATGTCCGGCTGAGGCCGGTGATGGCCATGACCGTCTGGATCGGGATCTCGACCGTAGCCTTTCCTTTCTTCCAGAAGCCATATATCACGGCAAAGACTTCCTTCTCTGCGCCTCGAAGCCGCAGGTCTTTCCACATGAAATCATAGATGATCGTGTAAAGCATCGCTACGAGGGGCTTAGGATCTTGTCGAGGTCGGAGCGCCGGTAGCGCTTCTGCCCGCCGACAAACACAGGGATGAGGATCTTTGCTTTCGCCATTCGGTAGAGCGTGCTCTCCGAAATCCTGAGCAAGGTCTTGACCATCTCAGGGGTAAGGTACTCCTCCTTCTTTTCCTCCGCGACCGCTGCGCGCTCGCGTTCGTAGTCCTGACGCGCTTCTGCCAGGAGCTCCCTAGCGAAATGGCCCAGGTCTCCGGCGTGAACGGTCAGGTTTGCTTCGGGAAATTCCCGGAGGAGCTCGAACAAGTCCAATTTCATATCCATAGTCAAATATGTTTTGGAATTCTGCCTCTCTTGACCCCCTTTCCGATGGGGATCTCATTTGGCTTCGGGCCTCCGGAACACGTGGTCGGAAATCTCACGGCTCCTGAATGGCCGTGACAAACATATAATAGTTTTTTTGGTAGAACAAAGAAAGGGATTAAACGAAAATGCCGGCAATTGAATGGTAATCAATCAATTGCCGGCACGGACCGGATTATACTTCCGGATTATTCCCAGTTAATTCCGGATTATTGTCTCTTAAAGTAGGTAGTAAAAACGCTTCTTGATAAGATTGGAATACTCTTGAGGTTTCTTGATGTTGTCGCGTTTTGGTAAGTCGATATACATGCACTCGAACAGTGCGCAACACCAGTCAGTGAAAGCATTGGTAACTTGCTTAAAGTACCTGTTCTTATGAAGGATGTCAGCTATTTCGATGATGTGTTTGTCAGAAAAATGCACTTTATCTTTGGCACCTTGCTTATAATAATCTCGGACGAATTGCAAATCTTCGACAACCTTGTCAATGTACATCTTACCCGGCTCGTCCGTCCAACCACTCATAAACTTCGAGTCAAAGATGGTCCGCAGGCGGGCCTCATTGATAATCACTCGTTCCGGTTGCTCGACTTCGGGAACTTTCTCAACAACAGTAGGTATCTCTTCCTTGACTACAGGCGTTTCTGGCGCTGGCTGTTCCTCGACCACTTCCGGCTCTCTGTTAGGTAATAATAACGAAATACCAGCCAATACCATTGCCAGAAGAGGAGAGCCGACAAAGAGCGCAGCTCCTAAAACCATCAATATGACAAACAGTTTGAACCATACATCTGCCGTGGCCAATTCTTTCAATTCCAGAATTGAAGAATATGCGTCATGATAATAAGCCATGACGAATGCTGCCACGGTACAAATGAACAGCAGTACCAATCCGTACTTAAATACAGTCGCTGACGGTAAGTATTGGCCGAATAGCTTTGCAAATCTTTTTGATCGATCCATTCCGGAGGAGGACAGACTTAAACCATCTGTGCAGCCAACTGTTCAACGCTATAGTTCAGAAAAGGGGAATTCTCTTCCCGCAGTCGTTCTGCCACGAAGGACTGCATCACTAGACCTGTCGCATCACGGGGAGTCATGCCATATTTAGCCACCAGGAATGCGCTCAAGTCTGCCAATAGGGTATCAATACGAATGGTTGTTTCGCTCATATTATAATGCTTTTAATTCTTTTATTGCTTTTTCAGTACAGAAGCAATACTGTATGTAACTACTCCCGAACTGGGATACTCGCTGGATGAAAACCTCCAGATTTTGATCTTCCAAATAAGTCTCGGGGAATTCGCGCTTGTAGCGAAAGATCTCCTGATCCAAGATGGCATCTGCTACTGGGCCGATCACGATGTCATAATCGTGCGTAAAGAATTCCTCATCCCTATTTCGGATGACAAAACGGGCCCACTCGACACAGAAATCATGGAAAGATGCTACCTTCAAACCATTTTCCTTAGCCTTCTTTAAGCTGAAATTGAATGGATTCACGGTGACTTCGCCTGATTGTTTGATATTCTTACGGCGTTTCCCCATCTCCCAAGCACGATTCCAATTAGGAGTAAGATAGAAGCCACGTCCAAAATCATTTTTGGATTGACATCTATTCAAATCAGGCTTTTTAACCGCTACATTTGAGCCGTGAAGCAGCCTCATAGGCGTCCTCCATTATTCGCGCAGATGCGGGAAAGATCCTGTAAGACAACGGTGCGAGGTAGTGTCTGTTCGTAACGGAAACTACTTTCCAGGAAATCAATACCTTTGTACAATAAAAGAAATTGATAAGCCTTCGAAAAACTCAACTTGTTTTCTTCCGCGAACCATGATACACCAGTAGTGATAAACTTCGTCTTCTGTTCCTTAGTAGCAGGGCTTTCATCAATTCCGGACGCCGAAAATACCAACTTTTCACCCATGGCTTCAAGCAGGATTGCTGCATCTTCAGCAGAGATATGAGTAAGTCCCTTCTCAATCTTACTAATGCTACTTTTGCCTAGTCCTACTCGGCGTCCCAACTCTTCTTGAGTAATATTCTTGCTCTTCCGGACAGCCAGGATAGTACTGCCCAGAAGGTTGGAACCTGTCTTTGCCGTGAACTTCGTTTTCATAATAGTTATCTCTTTTCTGCAAAAGTAAGAAAAGTTTCCCAAATGAGCAACTTTTGTCCCAAATACATCTCAAAGACTCTCCAATAGAAGTTAATAACTAAACAACTATGATACTCTTATTTGTGCTGAATGTATCGTCTTTTTTGTATCTTTGAATATGGAATATTTGAAATATTCAACCTCTTAATACATAAACCAGGATAAATAACCAGAATAAGACATGGAAGAAATACTCGAGAGAGTATCAAATGATTTGAAAACATTTCTATCTCGGTACGATACACAGAGTATTCTTGGGCACTTGTCGTTTTTGATGACTTGTATCAGCAATGGCTCGGCACAGGATGAACTTGGACGTTTAACTTCTCCGATGCGCCAACTATATTATTTGGCTGGGTTATTAGTCACACAGGAAGGTGACGGAACAAATGAAATACAATTTGATTCCGAAGATTGGCAAAAGATAGTTGATTGGCTAATAGTAATTGAAGGTGAGTATTATAAGCTGTTTTTGCCTACAGCCTCAGAAGAAGTGACAGAAGGATGGAAAAAGAGAGTTAGTGCCGCCATGCCAACTTTTTTATCTTATTTCAACCTTGGACCGCTTAATTACGAGGAACAAATAATTGAGCAAATAAGAGGAACGTTCACAAGTCTTGATGATGTGATTGTTGCAAAAACAGGGCTAACGACAAATGAATTTTTAAAGTTCTATGAGAATATGGATTCGTGGTGTCAGTATAACTTACAATCACTTGGGGCGGGTTTAAACGATTATCCATTGCGTGATAACTGGAAGGAGTATACAAATCTGGAGATTGGTTGTGTTGATGACGCCCCCGACTTTATTAAAGAGTATTACAAAGAAAGGGTACCAATGCTTACGTTAGTGGCAGATCCGGGTATTAAGTATAGGTTTAAACCTGTGGATATGGCAATAAATGGGTTGAGTGAGGAAAAGATTAATACTATCCTTTCGTTGCTTTCAATAAAGAGGAAAGAAACAGACTTCCTCTACTTTACAGGTGCAAATCCACTTTTTACAAGACCAATTGTTGATCTTGAAAATGGTATTTATCAAGTGTTTGAAGAAAAACGAGTGCTTCATGCAGTTCTTTTCATTCTTGAAGAAATATGCAAGGGCGAAGACGCATCTAAAGCACGATTGACTCATAGTAAAGGAGCCTATTTGGAAAACAAGATTGTTGGGTTATTCAGTTCATTCTTCGGAGGCGAGGCAGAGATTATCAGCAGTTACTATATTGATAGCTGCGAACAGGACATAATGGTTCTCTGGAAGGATTACTTGTTTATTATAGAAGCGAAAGCATATACTAACCGCGAACCATTCCGTAATACAGAAAAAGCATTCACTAGAATTAAAGACGATTTCAACAAGTGCATAGGCTATGCGTATCAGCAATGTAAGCGGGTTGAGAATAAAATAAAATTGGGGGCGCCATTCGATTTGTTAGATAAGAAAGGACAAATAATAAAAACAATTAATCCGAAAGATTATGATGGGAATGATTTCTATATCATAGTAAACCAAGAGTCCTTTGGACAAGTACAAGTGGATATGTCAATGTTCATAACATTTGGTGATGATGATGCTTATCCTTGGGCTGTTCGCTTTGATGATTTAGAAGTCTTTTTGCTAACGATGCTAGCAATGAAAAAAAAACCAGATAATTTGGTGGATTTTCTCATCATGAGAGAGTATCTTCATGGACACATCATTTGTTCTGATGAGGGAGAAATATGCGGCGGTTTTCTGACAGGAGTTTTAACACAGGAATTAGCCGAAAGCGATGAAACCGTTGTTTGCTCACCAGATTTGGCATCTGTTTTCGATGAACAGTACCGAAAAGGTATGGGTTTCAAAAACGAGAAGAATTGGAAAGAAAAACAAGATGGGAAAACCCTATTCTGGGGATAAACGTAATTTGATATGGATTTTATATTAACAATTATTAGTGAGAAGCATAGTCCTTCACTAACTATCAAAATGAATAGTGAAGAAGCGACGATATTTGCAATACAACTTATTTCATTGTTTGCAGATGAAACTCGAATAGAAACAGGGCTAACAGTCAGATTGAGGACATTTCAACAAAAAACTTCAGAACTAGTTTCGAATTTGAGGACGTTCATTCAAAGTCATGGCAATAATCAAGAATTATGGAAGCTATACAATATTCTTTCTGCCCTGGCAGATGGCGAGTACTTTGCTGTGATTACCCAGACTATTAGTGAAAGTGATCAGCAAATGATAAAAGAAGAACTTCTCCATCTGAATCATCCTGATTATGATGATCTTAAGAAATTTGAGACGGAGTTTTGTAAAGGTATTATTGATAACTATGATGCCGTCCATTACGAGAATGGCAAGAAGCAAATAAAGATAGGTGAGCCAGATAAGACAAAACGCAAATGCCGTTATTGCGAGAAGATGATGCCTGATGTTACATTTTGCAAAGTGGCGCACACGATATCTGAAGGCCTAGGGAACAAAAGCATAATAACGAATGATGAATGTGATTGCTGTAATGAATACTTTGGGAAAGAGATAGAACAAGATTTGATAGTATACCTTTCACCCCTAAGAACCTTCATGTCAATATCTGGTAAGAATGGCAAGGGCAAGATCATGGATGAGAGTTTTGCCTTTTATGAAAGCGGGCCAAAACAAATTAAAATTGATTTGCATGACAAAGAAGACCCGGAACTGAAACATTGGACTCTCCAACAGGAAGGTGACCAAATCAAAATGTCGTTCACTCACCCACAAATGGTAAATCTTCAGGATGTATATCGAGCGGTTACTAAGTATGCTATCGGAGTAATGGGAGATGCTCAATTGCCGCATTTCCATGATACAATAAAATGGATCAAAAAAAGCACCTCAGCCACAGACCTTCCCCAACTATGTTTTTTTCTTGACCCGAGCCCTAGTAAAGACGAGAAACCTTGTATTACGGTTTTCTTTAGAAATAATAACGACAAGTCTTTACCATACTCTTTCGTTGAGATACAGATGTCCGGTATTGTTATCTTTGCAATACTTCCTTTCTGTGACCAGGACGATAGAACATTCTCAAACCGAGAGGATTGGAGGCACATGATGGATGTGCTTAAAATATATGGCAAAATGTCCGTCTTAAAGATTCTTATTCCTAATAAGGATGAGTTGGAGAGGATTACGTATAATTTCGTTTTTAAAAAACAATAGAGTTTGTAGAATATCGGCTTATCTTGCATTATTGGTCATTCCAGTTTCATAATAACGTCCTTGGCCATTTCCTCATCAATGTTCCGGTAACGGTTGAAAGCCTTGGAGTTCTCGACGTGGCCGGATATCTTGGCGATAAGGTTGGGATCCTTGAGTTCCTTGTAAAGATTCCCGACCAGGACGCGGCGGGCCATGTGGGAAGACGCCACTTCCCAAATGGGATGCTGCTCTTCTTCCCGGGTCAGGGAGTTGATGACAGTTACCTGTCGGTTGATTCCGGCAAGGCGGAGCATCTTTTTGATGTTGCGGTTATAATCCTGGGCACAAGTAAAGGGAAGAAGGCGATTCCCGGGGACGTCCGGATATCGTTCGAGAATTTCAAGCGCCGTAGGACCGAGGGGGACCCGAACCGTAATCGGACGTCCCTCCTTTGTCTTTCGAGGAACATACTCGATGGCACCATTGATCACGTTACTCTTCTTCATCTGAAGAAGGTCACCGACCCGGCAGCCGATGAAACAGTGAAAGACAAAGATGTCACGTTGCACTTCCAGCCCCGGATTCTTCGGGAACTTTGCCGCGTATAGGATATTTCTCTCCTCCTTAGTGATATAAAAGGGAGTTCCGTACATCGGCTGTCCAATTTCGTACTCGTCGAAAGGCTCATTGGTTGTCAGGTGATTCTTTTTGGCCCATTTGACGAATGTCCGGAAACGGGACATGGTTCCAATAATGTCATTCTTCCCACGCGGTTTTGGGTAGCGACACTCGGGGACTTGGTCATAGACTTCCTGATAACGGCTGTCAATGATAATCGGCTTCCCTTCTTTATCCTTACCGATGAATTGATGTTCTGTCGAAAGATAATCAGCGAACTGCCGAAGCGTATCGGCAGTCAGGTCATCCAGTTCAATGCTTGTACCGGTATAGAGGGTGAATCGCTGCAGCGCCCGAAACAAGACTTTATACTGCCGCTTCTGAGATTCAGAGATATCGTGTACCTCAATGAAATGTGCCAAAGTAGAGATGGTCGAATTGTCCACCGTACTTTTCTGTTCTCCTTTGGGAATCTTGATGCGATCCAGGAGTTTTGAAAAAAGCCACTTATCCGCGAGTTCAACCTTACCGGCTCCAGCCTTAATGAACTCTTCCTGAATGAAGGTGGAAATCTCCTCCAATTCTTTATTCACTTGCTGGAGACTCTTGACAAGAGCCGCTTTTTCATCAGACATGAATCTGACCTTCGGAATCTTGTTGCACTGGTTCTTTTCGTCCCAATACTCTGATAAGGTAAATAGATTCGTTTTGGCCCGCTGATTAAGCCGGCCATGGAAGAAGCGCATCAGAATCTCCTGCTTCCCCGTAGTTTTATCTTTCTTGGCCGAAAGAGAGTAAACAATAGTCGCCATAATCCGTCAATATCACTCGCCAAAGTTAGTAATTATTGGCGACTTTTTGGCGACTTAATTGATTTATTTTGCTTTTTCTTGATTTGAGTTGACTGAACCGATTGATGGCAAGATCTTTTCAAATATAGTCATATCAATAAATTACAATATAGATACTGAATTCTGTTGAAGGTTCGTTTTTCAAGGGTTCGACTCTCACCTACCGCACCAAAAACAGCTCTGGAATTGCTCCAGAGCTGTTTTTTCTTACAAGTGCGTATGATGTCCGCGAACGTCAGTCCTCCTTGACGACTGGTGCGGAGCTGGCGGCGGGTTCTGTTTCCTTCTGGTTTTCTTTCTGGTCATTAGGATTCACTGTTGTCTCCTGTGCTATGGGTTCGGTGCTCTCCTGGGCTCCTTTGGCGCCCTGCGGCGGATTGTGGACGATGATGACTTTTGAAGGGATGGGTTTTTTCATGACTATTGAGTTTTTATGAATAATATCCGATAAGTTATTTGCTGCCGAGGAATCTGTCAATGGCGGAGATTGCGGCTTCGAGATCCGTCACGTCGGCATAATACTCGGGACCGATCTGGTTGCTAAGCCAGCGTACGGCGTAGAGGCCGAAGTTGGTCTTTATGAACTCCTTGATATCAATGCTGCCCTTGGTGGCGAACTTGCGCGCTGTCTGTTCGTTGATCGAGCTGTCGAAAAGGGCGTTGCGGGCCTCGATGTGGCGGTTCAGGTTGGCTGCGATGGAAGAGCAGGTGTCGTAGGCGCGGATGATCCTCATCGAAGTATCATTGTCGCCGATCTTCTGGAAGAGGGAGGACATCTTGAGCAGCTCCAAGGCATCATGGCTCAGGGTGATGGATGCCTCGGCGAAGATCACACCGCTGTGGAAGCTGATGGAATCAGCCGGACAGCTGGCGAGCTTGGCGCGGTTGTCAAGGAAATACTCCGCGGACTTGCGCTCCTGGCGGAGATAGTCCGACATGGTATCGATGTCTTCGATATTGGCGGCAAGCTCGGCTCTGACCAGCTCGAGGGCGGAGCGTACCTCGCGGCGGACATGGGCGCGGTCGATGACGCCCTGGACACTGAACGTGATGATGATACCGAGGACTACCGACAGAAGATGCCTGAAAAAGGCTGTTGTTGTTTCTTTCATATCCGATATATGCTTCCCAAATATAACAATCTTTCGCGAAAATACACTTATTTTTGTAAGGTCAAACCGTTCAAGATGTCCCGATTCCGTATCTTTCCCTTGCTGGCGCTCCTTTTTGCCGTCCCTTTCCATGCCTTTGCGCAGGACAACAGTCCTTTTGTCCGTCGTATGCTTGACCGTCTGCTTGCCCCGTCCATGGAGCTTGATCCGTCGGCCGTCTATCAGCCTGAGCCCCGCTGGACCTTTGCACTCACTGGCGACTTCCGTCAGGCAGGAATCTCGCAGGAGCAGGAACTCATACTATCAGAAGCGGTATTGGATGAAGATGGTGAACTGATAGTCTCCGAGTTTCCCGCTACAGCTGTCCTCCGCCTGCAAGGCGCTGTAGATAACGGCGTAGGCATCCAGGCCGGATATGGCAATCTCGGACTGTCACTCAGCAAGACATTCCACGGGCAAGGGACAAACAGGACATTCTCCTTTGATTACCAGTCTGCGGGTTATGCCTTGCAGGTTCAGTTCTTCAACCTCTCCAAACCGGTGGAGTATACGTTGTCCTTTGACGGCCCCAGCGGCCCTTTCCCCTCGAAGATGTCCGGTTTCACAGCCGAGCCCGGCCGTATGCGCGCCCTTATCGTGGATGCGTTCTATTCGTTCAACCGCAGGACATTCGCCTATTCCGCGGCATATAAGGGCAATGTCTTTCAGCGCCGCAGCGCCGGCAGTTGGATGTTCGGAACCAAGCTGAGTCTTGGAGATTTCAATATCGATCCTGATGATATTATTGTGGGATTGAGCGCCGGTTATTCCAAGCAGACTTCGGCCCAGATATCCTTCGGAGGCGGATATTCCTACAACTTTGTCCCCTTGCACAGACAACCGACAGGAGACAGGGAGAAGGGCCTCAGGAACTTGACCGTCAACGTGACGGCCATACCCATGGTGACCATCTTCAACCAGTTTACTTCTACGGCGTATGACACAGGGAACGGGGGATATACCCCGGTACGGAAGAGCAAGATGAACGGCAACCTTATGGTCAACTATGTCTATCGCGTCGGGGTGGCCTTTACACGCGACCTGTACACGTTCAATTTGTCCGCGAACAGCGACAGTTATTCATACGAGGGGATATCAACCATCCCTTCCAACGAAATCAAGACGCCGGGGATCAAGACATCCGGAACATTCATGCGGTGGACCGTCGGCCTGCGTGTAAGCAAGCGCTTCTAGAAGTCGAATCCCACTGACAGCGACAAGGAGAATCCTGTCATGTCGCACCATTGTACTCCCAGCATCATAGGACCGGCTATGGATTTCTGACCGATCTCCATTCCGAAGGCGTAGGCCGTGGGCCTGGTGGTGACAATCTCCTTGATGTAATCCTTGTCCTGGAACACTCCTCCCCTTAACGTGAAGAAATTCTTGTGATTGATGCGGTAGCGGAGATCCATCTGCGCCACTGCCGCGAAACTGCTGCAGGAATGGAATCCGATGTTGAATCCGAAGAAGGGTATCTGGTTGTCGATATACCTGCCGGCAAGCGTACCGCCGACTCCCAAGGTATGCACGAAGTTCATGCGACCGGGATACTCGGTCTGCCATCCGAAGTATAGCGTGGGCTGGACGAGCAGGCGTCCTCCCATCGGGATGACGCTGGAGAAGCTTGTTACGCCTACGCTGTAGGGCGGAACCTTGCCCTCATAATGGTCTTCCGAATCCATGCCTTCATCCTCAAGGTAGATGGAGTACCCGTCGAAGACATATCGCGTATTCAGGCGGAAACGATAACCTTTGGTCGGGAAATAACTCTCGTTGAAGGTATCGTAGCGGATCTCGGCGAAAGTCGATGCCCACTTGCTGCGGAAATCCCATCCCCTCCATTGCATGTGCTGGTCGAGATAGTTCTCGAACGGTTCCGTGTCGTACGCGAATCCGATACGTGTGGTACCATAGATCATCCTCGTGTCCTTGGCATAGATCTCCGCGCGGGTGTTGATACCGTTGTAACGGACCTTGGATCCGTCATCCCAGTAGCTGAAGCTCTTGTAGGAGTTCTTGGAAGCGAAGCCGAAAACGGGAAGCTGTGCTAGAGGCTTGTATGACAGTTCGACATCAGCCTCGGTGACCTCGCCTACCTTGATTTCGGAAACGAACCGCAGTCCGGATAGTTTCCTGGTACCCAGTCCGAGATGAGCGCTGACATAGACGGCTTCGTCGGTGTCGATATGGACACCGACTCCCGCTTCGTGGGTCTGGCCTTTCTGGCATTCGAAGATAAGGGTGTAAGGCTCTTCGGAGCCGCTGAGCCGGTAGGTGACGGACTCGAAGGCCTTGGTACCGTAGAGAGCGGAGAGTACATGCTCGATCTCGTTACGGCCGTACATGCCGTCACGCGGCAGGAGGGCTGGACTGATGATGAACTCCGACTCTTTCGGGCTGATGCCCTCGTATTTGATCTCGCTGACCTTGACCTTCTGCTTGGATATGTCGATAGCGTGAGGCCCTTTCTCAGCGGTCGGGCGCGTGTCTTCAGGCCGTATGCCCAGCCTTCGCGCGATGGCCTCGAACTCGTCCTTATGTTCCTGGGCGCGGGCGTAGCCTTGTGCGATGATGTCGTCTATGCTCGCGGAGTCGAAGGACAGCATCGTATAGCCTGCGAGTTCGTGCTGGAGAAGGATGTCGGTCATACTCCGGTTTTTCTCGCTGATGTCGGCGGACATGAGGGTGATGTTCTGCATGGCAAGGTTGGCAAGTCCGCCGAGGTCGGCAAGGTCACGGACGGAAGGCATCTCGGAGCCGATGATGATATCGGCTCCCATGGCCTTGGCCAGGTCGACCGGGAAATTGTTGCGCGTGCCTCCGTCGCTGAGCACCATGCCCTCGAGGCGGACGGGACGGAAATAGCCGGGTATGGCCATGGTGGAACGCATGGCGTCAACGACATGGCCGGCTGTCCAGTTCTTCTCGTTGAGGCTCAGCATATCCGTGGCAACACAGTAGAACGGCACTGGGAGCTTGTCGAAGGTAAGTGAATCCTGATATCCGACCGATACGGAGCTGAGGGTGTTGCGGACATTGAAGCCGAAAAGGAAGCCGTCAGGAAGACCCAGGCCGATCTTGGCTATCATCTCCTGGCCCATGTCACCTGTACGGGTATCGCTCTGTTCGTAGTTCCTGTCGTATCTGAGCTGCTTCTTGATCCTGCTCTCAAGGTCTGCATCGTCATAGTGGAAGGGGATGCTGATAGCGAAACGTTCCTTGTTGCGACGTACCTCATAGGTCTGGTAGCTGTCCGGGACCTTGTCCGACATCATGACTGTCCAGTCGATGGCGCGGACCAGCGAATCCAGGTACATCGCATCGTAGCCGAATGAATAGAGGCCCGCGACCAGGCCGCCCATGCTGGTGCCTCCGATCATGTCGACGGGGATCCCCATCTCTTCCATGTAGCGCAGGACGCCGAGATGCGCCATGCCGCGCGCGCCGCCTCCGCCCAGGACCACCGCCACGGTGGGGCGGTACTGGCGGATGGAGTCCATGCGCGCCCTCAGACGCGCAATAGCGAGGGAGTCCGCCTCGGGGTCTACGCTGGGTGCTATGAATTTATCCTGGGCGAAGCCCTGGATGGAAAGTAAAAGCGAAAGAAGGATAAACAGTCTTTTCATCCTTTATTAGTTTTAGCAGGACAAATATAACCATTCTTTCGCTTTTGACGCGCAGTATGGAGGGCATTTGTCTTAAAAAAGGGACTTTATGAGGAACCAGACTACAGGTACCAGCAGCCCGGGGAGGAAGTTGAGGGTCTTGCAGTCCTTTATGTCGAGGATGGAGAGTCCGGAGGAAATGATAAGCACTCCTCCGACGATGGCGAGCTCGTTCACGAGCGTGCCCTGCAGGAGGGGGGAGTTGGATGCGAGTTTAGCGATAAGGTAGAACATTCCCTGCCAGCAGAACAGAACAGGAGCGGCCAGGATCATGCCGATGCCGAAAGTCGTTGCGAACACCGTAGAGGTGACAAGGTCCAGGGTGGAGTTGGTGTACAGGAAAGTATTGTCGCCGTTCAGTGCGCTCAGTACGGGGCCGACTATCGAAAATGTGCCGATGCAGTAGAGCAGGCAGGCTGAGATGAGTCCCTTGGCGAGGCCCTCGCCTGTGCGCTGGGCCACGAGGCGCTTCACGCGCCCGTCGAGGTCCAGCGCCGTGCCGATGAGCCCACCTATGGCAAGGCTCAGTATGAAGAGCACGGGGAATTCGCTCTTGGGCATGTTCTGAACGAAGGAATTGGCTCCGAGCGCTATGGATGCGAGGCCCATGGCGTGGAAGAGTGCGGTGGAATACTTTTCGCCGAGGCCTTTCTTGAACAAGGTCCCGACGAGCGAACCGACTATGATGCAGCCGGTGTTGACGATCGTTCCGAGCATAAATAAACTACTAACTCCCGTAAAGTTAGGAATAAATCCGGGCTTTTTAAGTATATTTGGAAAAAATAAGGTTGTCAATGAAACGCCCGATCCTGCTCCTGGCCACTCTCCTGGCCGCCATCCTTCCCATTTCCGCCCAGGAATTCACCAACTTCCGCATTCCGGAACGTATCGTTTCGCCGGAGACGGCGGGTGATACCGTCATACTCCGCTTTGCGGGCGAGTATGTCTCCGACGTACGTGTGGACGGCAGTTGGGCTCAGGCACCCGTGCCGATGACCAAGCGCGAAGGAGTGTGGGAGCTTAGGCTGGTCGGGCTGCAAGGCGATTTCTATACATATCGTTTCATTGCGGACGGAGTCCCTTCCCTGGACCCCTCGAACCGCAATGTCCAGTACCACGGTACGGATTATCGCAATTTCTTCATCGTTGACGGACCGCGCTCGCAGGGCTACGTGCAGGCATCGCACAGGGGAGAGGTTTCATTCGTGTGGTACGACAGCAAGCTCATGGGCACAAACCGTCGTATGGCCGTGTATACTCCTTACGGATACGGCCGCGACAAACGCCAGCAGTACCCTGTGCTCTATCTCCTTCATGATGAGGGAGATAACGAGGAGGCATGGCTTACGATGGGGCGTATCGCGCAGGTGCTTGACCGTCTCATAGAGACCGGACGCGCCGTGCCTATGATAGCCGTCATGCCGAACTGCGATCCCGTCATGCAGGCTGCTCCCACCCTCGGCCTGCCCGAGGTACACAATTCCCGCACCGCTTCCTCATCGGTGTTCATGAGCAGTTTCGTGAACGAGATCATACCCTTCGTCCAGGCCAACTATCGCGCGATACCGCGCAAATCCGCCCGTGCCGCCTGCGGCATAGGTGCCGGCGGCACGGTGGTCATCAATACCGCCATCATGTACACCAACCTCTTCGATTTCGTGCTTCCCCTGAGCTGCGGGGTTGAGGACAACGGTCATCTAGTCGATGATTTCCTCAGGATCAAGAAAGCCGGGATCAAACTCTTCTGGACCGGTTGCGGCACCTCCGACCAGGTTGCTTACGCCCCTTCGCAGACCCTGCACGAAACCCTCTCGTACATCCACCTGGACCATACTTTCTACGTGATGACCGGAGGAAGGGACTGGAGCTGCTGGAGGCAGTTCCTGAACAATTTCGCTCCGATGATCTTCAAGTACTACACCGATTAGACCCGCATGAAACGGCTCCTGGCCATATTGTCGCTGTCCCTTATAGCGGTCTTTTCCTTCGCCCAGCCGATGGAGGATCTGCTTGTGCTGCTGGACGGAACCATCGCGGATTCCGACAAATACCGGGCGAAGAAGGAGGTCAGGATCAAGACCATAGAGAATCCTCTCCATTCCAGGGGTATCAGTGCCGAACAGCGGTATGCGATCTACGGGCAATTGTATGAGGAATACCTGACGTACAAGTTCGCGAAGGCCAGTGAAGCCCTGGACAATCAGGAAACAGCCGCCAGGGAGATAGGTGACAAGCGGCTGCTGAACGAGGTGCTTATCTCCAGGGCCATGATCAATGCTACGGGAGGACGTTACCTTGAGGCGAGCAATATCCTTCAGACACAGATAGATACCACCATCCTTACCGATGAGCAGAAGATCCGCTATTGGGATGCACAGCAGCGGTTCTGGTTCGACTACAGGGACAATTATGGCGGCGAAAGCGGCGATGCCGTGACATCCTCCAAGGTTGCCTGGTACCGCAATGCCATCCTTTCCACCGCTCCCGAGAATTCGGTCATGTACCAGGGGACTGCAGTGAGGCAGGCCATGGATGCCGGGAACTGGGGGCAGGCGGATTTCCTGTGCAAGAATCTCCTTTCCAAACTTGATCCTGACAGTCATGAGTACGCCAACTGGTCCTACTACGAGGCCAGGATTTGCGAGCAGCTTGACCGGACGGAGGAGATGGACGCATGGTTCATCAGGTCAGCAATCGCGGACCTGAAGACGGCCACGACCGACAACGCTTCGCTGTGCAGCCTGTCACAGGATCTGTTCGTCACCGGCGATCTCGAGAGGGCCTTCAGGTATATCACGAAATCACTGGACGACGCGAGGTTCTATGATGCCTGGCTCCGCCAGTGGCAGATCGCGGAGGTGTTCCCGGACATACAGCGTGGATACGAGGAGTTCCGGGCCAGGCAGATTGCGCGTTCCAGGGTACTGCTGATCGCGGTGTCCGTGCTTGCCTTGATCACACTGCTGGGAGCCTTCTGGGTGCTGAATGCATACAAGAGACAGCGCCGGCTCAATGTTCAGGTGCGCGAGATGAACCGCCAGATCCAGGAGTTCTCCTCCTCGCTCCAGCAGATGAATGACAGGCTCACCCAGACCAATTCCGAACTCTCCGAGGCCAATGCCGCCAAGGAGGAATACATCGGCATCTTCGTAAGCCTGAGTTCGGACTATATCGACAAGACCCGCAAATACCAGAGTTCGGTACGCAAGCGTATCGTAAACGGGCAGTACGACGATATCCTGAGTGAGATCTCTTCCCAGAAACTTCTGGAGGAGGAACTCAACCTGTTCTACAGGCTTTTCGACCAGGCTTTCCTCAAGCTGTATCCGGACTTTGTCAATCAGTTCAACGGGCTGCTTAAGCCGGCATACCGGATAGAGCCCAAGGAAGGAGAGCTCCTGACCACCGAACTCCGTATTTTCGCCCTCATAAGACTGGGGATCACGCAGTCTTCCCGCATAGCTTCGCTGCTCCGATATTCGGTCAATACCATCTACAACTACAGGGCTCAGATCAAGAAGGGGGCCATCGTAGACAAGGAGGTTTTCGAGGAAAAAGTACGTCTTTTGTGCAATTAAGTGGACACATTTCAGCTTAGTCATCCACTTTTTGCCCCACTTGAAATACAACGGATTCTTATAGCGAAAGCATTGGATTACAATGTTTTCGCTTTTTTGTTTTATGTTTGGATAATCCACTTAAAATATTTTAGAAAAAAGCTCTCTTTCGGTCCGGTCCACTTTTTTTAGCCGCCTTAAACGATATAATCTATTGAAAATCAGCCCACTTTTGCCTATTTATCCCCATTTCTTTCCCCTTTTAAATCCTGCGCATGGGAAGGGGTGGCAGGATTGTCCGGCAATCTTCATAGCTTTGTTCCGTCAGTTGACAACCAAGCATCAATCAACAACTCAAAAATAAACTGATGAAACACCTTTGCTACAGAATCGCCCTGGTCCTCTTCCTGGCTGCCGGATTCGGATGCGCAGATGCATTCGCCCAGAACCAGACAGTGAGGGGTAGGGTTACCGATGAGGCTGGAACGCCTGTCGTCGGTGCCGGAATCATGGTGCAGGGTACAACCGTCGGTACTGTCTCTGACCTCGACGGTATGTATGTCCTGAACCAAGTACCCACAAATGCCGTTCTCGAATTCTCTTCCATCGGGTATGAGTCGCAGACGGTCGCAGTCGCGGGAAGCAGCGTCATCAATGTCGTCCTCAGGGAGGACACCCTGCTCCTCGACGATGTAGTCGTGATCGGATATGGCACTCAGAAGAAGAGCGTCGTCACCGCTTCCATCGCGAAAGTCTCCGACGACCTGCTCGAGAAGACATCTTCCATCCGCGTTGACGATGCCCTCAAGGGCCTCGCCGCCGGCGTTACCGTCACCTCATCGTCCGGACAGCCCGGTGCATCCTCGCAGGTCCGCATCCGTGGTATCGGTACTATCAACGACAGCAACCCTCTGTATATAGTTGACGGTATGCCCATCGGAGGAGGCATCGACTACATCAATCCCAGTGATATCCTTTCCATCGAAGTCCTCAAGGACGCTGCATCCGGAGCCGTCTACGGCGCCCGTGCGGCCAACGGCGTGATCCTTGTCACCACCAAGTCTGGACAGAAGGGTTCCGCGCGCGTACAGTATGATTTCACTCGCGGATGGCAGAACCCCTGGAAGGAGTACGACATGATGAACGCCACCGAGTACGCCATCATGATGAACAGGGGTGCCCTGTCTGATGGCAAGCCTTTCCCTTATGCGGATCCCTACGCACTCGGCGAAGGTACCGACTGGCAGAAGGAGATATTCAACTACAATGCCCCCGAGCAGACCCACCAGCTCTCCGTAAGCGGCGGCAACGACTTCGTGAACTACTACCTCTCAGTCGGTTACAATGAGCAGGAAGGTATCGTCGGCGGTAACTGGAACCGTTCCAACTACCAGCGTCTGACCATCCGTTCGAATACCAACTACAGCCTCCTCGACAAGGTCTCCGAGAGAAGCTATCTCAACAAGGTGACCGCAGGTATCAACCTCGCCTATTCCCGTACCAAGTCCACGGGTATCACCACCAACTCCGAGTTCGGCGGACCTCTCGGCTCCGCTCTCGGCATGGCTCCCACCCTCAATCCCTGGTATTCCGAGGCTGAGTCTGCAGCGGTCCTCGCGGAGCATCCCACCGCACGTGTCGATCCCCGCAACGGACTGGCCTTCACGATCGTCGACGGTGTTATCTACAATGAGATGAACAACCCTCTCGCCGAGCTTTCCATGCCCGGCAATGTCGGAAACTCCGACAAGTTCGTCACCAACTTCTGGGGTGAGTTCCAGATCTGGGACAACATCCGTTTCAAGTCGTCCTTCGGCGGTGACCTCAGCTTCTGGGGCAATGACTGGTGGACTCCCGCATACTATTATTCCTCCAAGAGCGGCAGGGACTATAGCGACGCCGGATCGAGCTTCAACCGCTCCTTCGTATGGCTGCTCGAGAACACCCTGTCCTATGACAAGGAGATCGGTGACCACAACTTCTCCGTGCTTCTCGGCCAGTCTGCCCAGAGCAATATGGGCAGCAGCCTCAGCGGCAGCAACAAATACCTCGTCGAAGAGGATCCCTACCGTGCCAGCATCGCATTCACGACCGGTACACAGAGTAACGGTGACATGTCTGCCAGCGGCAGCGTGTACAGCCCGCACAGGATCTCCTCCCTGTTCGCCCGTCTGAGTTACAATTATGCCGAGCGCTACCTGTTCCAGGCTACCGTACGCCGTGACGGTTCCTCGAACTTCGGCCCTTCGCACCGTTTCGCCACTTTCCCGTCCTTCTCCCTCGGTTGGAATATCACCAACGAGGATTTCGTCAAGTCGGCAGGCCTGAGCTGGCTCACCACCGCCAAGCTCCGCGTCTCCTGGGGTAAGAACGGAAACGAGTCCATCGGACAGTACAGGTACACCACCACCATCTCCACCGGAAACAACTATCCGTTCGGAGCCGGGACCGCAGGAGTCGAGAGCGGAGCGAAGCCCAACGGCTTCGCCAATGCCGACCTCCGCTGGGAGGAGTCCGAGCAGACCGACCTCGGTATCGACCTTGCATTCCTTCGCAGCGCCTTGACTTTCAGCGCCGACTGGTATCGCAAGCGTACCAACGGCATGCTTATGACCATGCCTATCCCCGCCTACTCGGGAGACTCCGCTCCGACCGGCAACGTCGGAATCATGGATAACAGCGGTTGGGAGTTCGAACTCGGCTGGAAGCACAACTTCCGTGACCTGTTCGTTCAGCTCGGCGCCAATGCCACCTATCTCAAGAACGAACTCATTAACCTCGGTAATGATACCGGTTTCTCCAACTACGATTCCCACAAGATCGGAACCCTCACCCGCGGTGAGAACGGCTATCCTTTCCCGTTCTTCTACGGATGGAAGACCGACGGCGTGTTCCAGAACTGGGATGAGGTCAACTCCTACGTCAATTCCGACGGCGGTCTCATCCAGCCCAAGGCACAGCCAGGCGACACCCGTTTCGTAGACATTGACGGCAACGGACTCATCAATGACGACGACCGCACCATGATCGGCAAGGGTATGCCCGACTGGACTTACGGATTCAACGTTTATGCCTCGTGGAAGGGATTTGACTTCTCCGCTATCTTCCAGGGAGTAGCCGGTGTCCAGGCCATGAACGTCATCCGCCGTACCGACCTCTATTATATCAACCTTCCCAAGTATATGCTCAACTGCTGGACCGGCGAGGGCACTTCCAACCGTCTTCCCCGTTACACCCAGTCAGTCGATGAGAACGAGAACTGGCGTTCGTCCGACCTCTGGGTCGAGGATGCGGCATACTTCCGCCTCAAGAACGCCCAGCTCGGCTATACCCTGCCGCAGAGCCTGACCCAGAAGATCATGATCAACACCCTCAGGCTGTTTGTCTCCGGCACCAATCTTTTCACCTTCACCAAGTACAGCGGATTCGATCCTGAAACTTCTTCCGGCGGTACTTCCCTCGGTATCGACCGCGGTGTCTATCCCCAGACACGCGTCTATTCCCTCGGTGTCAATGTAACCTTCTAACTTGAAATGAAAATGAGATCAAAGATATTGACCCTTGCGGCAGCCGCAGTGATGCTGACCGCCTGTGGAGAGAACTGGCTCGACGTCCCGTCCAAGACCTCCGTTCTCGAGGCCGATTACTACAACTCCGCAGAGCGCCTCTATACCGGAGTGGTCGCGGCTTACGACCCCCTCCAGTGGTTCGACTATTTCGGCCAGTACAACGCCTTGAACATGGTGTCCGACATCATGGCGGACGACGTGTTCTGCGGCGGATCGAGCGAAGGCGACCAGCCTGTCCTCGTGAAGACCCACTTTTATACCCTTACTCCCAACGACGTACCCAACCAGGTCTGGACCGTCGCATATTCGGGCATCAACCGCGCCAACATCGTCCTTGCAAAGGCCGGTGGCATCGAAATGGATCCCGCGCTCAAGAACAGGTATGTCGCCGAATGCATGATCCTCAAGGCATTCTACTGGAACGTCCTATGGCACTTCTGGGGCAACATCCCTTATTATGACGAGAATCTCACTGCCGATGAAAGCTATTCCGCAGAGCAGATCCAGGCCAATGAAGTCTATGCCAACGTCATCAAGATCATCGAGGACGCCATCGCGATGAATGCCCTTCCGATGAAGGTCAATGCAGGCGAGGAAGGTCGTGTAACGACGGCTATGGCCTATATGCTCTATACCGAGATGGTCATGTACCAGAACGACCAGAGCCGTTATTCCACCGCCCTCAACTATATGAAGGAGATCATCAACAGTGGTAAGTATTCGCTCGTCGGCGATTATGGCAAGATCTTCCTCGAGGAAGGTGAGTGGAACTCCGAGTCCATCTTCGAGATCAACTATGAAAGCGAAGGTGGCGTGCGCGACTGGGGCTGGGCAAACGGAACCGGCGGCACAGTATATCCCGTCCTCATCGGAGTACCCGGAGGAACCGACGTCTATCAGGACGGTTGGGGATTCGAGCCCGTCAGGGTTGCCACTTACGATATGTTCGAGGCTGGAGATGCCCGTCGCGATGCCACTATCTTCGACTTCCGTGACAAGATCGACTGGAGTACCGCCCGCTGGCAGGCTACCGGCCTCTTCCTCAACAAGTATATCGCCCGCAAGGGAGGAAACCACGGATATGTCGCTTCCGACAACCTCAACTACGGCAACAACCAGCGTGTTTACCGCTACTCCGAAACCCTCCTCAATGCGGCCGAACTATCCGTCCGCCTGAACCAGGACGGTCAGGCCTATCTTGACCAGGTGCGCTCCCGCGCAGGTCTGGCATCAGTCTCCTGCACCCTTGACAACGTGCTGAACGAGCGTCATCTCGAGTTCGTCGGTGAAGGCAAGCGTTACTGGGACCTCATCCGTACCGGCAATGCCGCGTCCGTACTGACTGCATCCAGCCACGAGTATCGTTCCAACAACTGGACCGAGTCCAAGAAGTACTGGCCGATACCGCAGTCCGAGATTGACCGCAGCATCACTCCTCTGACCCAGAATCCCTATTGATCCGACCCCGCAAAAAGAAAAAAGATATGAAACATATTTTCAGGAATATCGCCTTGATGGGCATGGCTGCCGTCCTCTTTGCCTGTTCTCCCGAGCAGATCGAGTCCGTGGACGAGAGCAAGCTGCCGCAGGCTTCCGAGCTTGATGTGACAGTGTCGGTCGACCAGACCACCAACTATGTCACCTTCAAGCTGAACAACCCCGGGATGATGCCCGTGTGGATCTTCGAGGCCACCGACCCGATCGACGACGCCAGCGGCGCCAAGGTTACGGGCAAGAAGTACGCCTACCAGCAGAACGACCTCAAGCTCCGTTTCCGCAATGAGGGAACGCACACCGTCGAGGTGAAGGCCATGAACCGCAACGGCCTCTCTCAGGGTTCCAAGACCATGTCCTTCACCCTGGACGGGACCTATCGCGACCCGTTCAACCCCGCTCCTTACGTGAACGCCATTTCCGGAGGTTCCACCCGCAGCTGGGTGTGGAACAGCACCGAGGACAATCACTTCGGATGCGGTCCCGTCGGCCAGCCCCTCGGTTGGTGGCAGTGCAAGGCCGGCGAGAAGGACGGCTTCCTCTATGATGACGTGATGACCTTCGACAGCGAGGGCAACTATACCTTCAACCCGGGAGATGGTTTCGCATACGCCAATACCGGATCGGAATACATGTCCGAGTACAATGAGGGTGCGGACTATCTCTTCCCCGTGGAGGAGAACACCTCCAAGTATTCTTTCGAGAATGAGTGGAATGACGCCGGCATAGAGGAGGTCTACCTCGTGCTCGAGCGCGGTAGCATCCTCTCGTATGTCCCTCATAAGAGCGCCGTCGAGAATCCCCGTTTCCAGGTCCTTGAGACCAAGGCCTCTGCGATGAAGAAGAAGCTACAGCTGATGTCCACGGTCTTCACTCCTTCCAACACTGACGGTATCTCATGGTACTATGAGTTCGTTCCGGAAGGATCTGTGATCGGCGATGCCGACCCTCTCTACGGATATGAGAGCAAGACCTGGGTCCTCGACAACGAGACAGCCGGCTATATGGGATGCGGATCTTCCGTGACCAATCCTACCGAGTGGTGGTCCGCCACGCCTCACGACAAGGACGCCTGGGGTGTAAAGGATGACGAGCTCACTTTCTTCAAGGACGGCAAGTATGTGTTCAATCCCGGTGAGGACGGAGTGATCTATGTCAACTGGGGCTCCGGCTATCATACGGAGATCTGGGACGGCAGCGAGGTGGATTACGATGCCCCTTGCGCTCTCCAGAATTCCACATATACCCTCGGAGGCGACGAGGACGGGGAATACATCGAGCTCCCTGCAGGCATCTTCTTCAGCTATCTGCCTAATCCTGCGGTCCTGACCGATCCTACACGTCTCTATATCAAGGAACTCACTCCGGACAAGATGGTCCTCGTGGCCAAGTTCTCCGGCATCTCCTGGCAGCTCATCTTCCGCCCGAAGGGCGGTGAGGGAGACGATACGGACAACACCGACTATGATGTCGCAGGCGACGGCAACCTTTGGAAGACGGCTACACTCGACCCCGAGTACTGGTACTCTCCCGCTGACTGGTCCGGTGGCCTTACCCCTGACGCCGAGGTTCTTCCCGGCAACGGCCTTTCGGTCGTGATTCCCGAGGGTGTCGGCGGCGGCGAGTGGATGGGACAGACCAAGCTCAAGTCCGGTATCGCCACCAGCTCCGACAAGGAGTACGACTTCAGCGTGACCATCACCGCCGATGAGGACATGACCATCACCATCAAGCTTACGAACGATCCCGAAGGAGCCAACGACGCGAATGCATTCTTCTATGACGGAAGCGTCAAGCTCGAAGCAGGCGAGAGTTTCACCTACCGCAGGCACAATATCAGGCAGAAGGAGTCCGGCGACAACCTCATGCTGATCTTCGACCTCGGCCGCAGCCCCGTCGGATCCACCGTCCGTTTCACGGACATCCTCTTCCAGGAGCACAAGGAAAAGGGCGCCATCAACTATGACGTCGACGGCGCAGGAAACCTCTGGAAATCCGCTTTCATCAACATGGAATGCTGGTATTCTCCCGGTGACTGGTCGGGTGGCATCAATCCCGACTACGAGGTCCTTCCTGGCAACGGCATCTCCGTCCTGATTCCCGAGGGTGTCGGCGGCAGCGAATGGATGGGCCAGACCAAGATGATCTCCGATGTCGCTACCTCGGCCGACAAGGTCTATGACTTCTGTGCGACCCTCCTGGCCGATGAGGACATGACCGTCACCGTCAAGCTCACCTCCAATCCGGAGGAGTCAGATGACGTCCATGCTTTCTTCTACAACGGCAGCGTTGCCCTCGAGGCCGATACCCCGTTCACTTTCACCATGCCTTCAATCTCCCAGAAGCAGGGCTCCGCGAACCTCATGCTGATCTTCGATCTCGGGCGCAGTCCCATCGGATCGACCTTCAAGGCCACCGGCATCTGTTTCCAGGAACACAAGTAGGCGATGGGTTCGAAGCGCAGATTCACAGGATTGCTGCCCATAGCGGCAGCAGTCCTTTGTTCCTTCGATTGCTCGTGCGGCGGACCCGAACCGGAGACTCCGGCGGTGACACCCTCACTCAAGATTTCCACCGAGACGTTCGACTTTAACTACAACGCCCAGGTCTCCACGTTCACGGTCACTTGCAACATGGACTGGGGAGTGGCTCTGGACGGAGCTCCGGACTGGGTGACGGTGAGCCCCGGCGGCGGCCTTTCGGGCACCACTGAGGTCAGGCTTACCCTCAAGGAGAACAAGGGCAGCGAGCCGAGAACTGCCCCGATCATTTTCAAGTCCGGTACTCTCCGCAAGGAGTACACCGTGAGCCAGGGAGTGAATACCGAAAGCGGGATCGTCGTTCCCGACGGGTACAAGCTTGTCTGGCAGGATGAGTTCGACGAAGGTGACGTGCCTTCCCAGAACGAATGGTGGTATGAGACCGGCGGAGGCGGCTGGGGCAACAACGAGGTCCAGACCTATGTCGCCGGTTCCCAGAACGGGACCAAATTGGCGACGGTCTCCAACGGAACGCTCAAGATCCAGGCCCGCAAGATCGACGGGAATGTGTACTCCATCAGGATGAACACAAAGAAATACTGGACCTACGGCTGGTTCGAGGCGCGCCTGAAAGTGTCCGACCTCGAAGGGGCGTGGCCCGCTTTCTGGATGATGCCACAGAACTTCAAGGCATGGCCCGACGACGGCGAGATCGACATCATGGAGTATGCGATATCCACCCAGGGAAAGGACAAGGTCTCTTCCAGCATACATTGCAAGGCTTTCAACTGGCCTGCCGGGACGCAGAAGACCCATGTCAAGCAGATTTCCAACGCTGCGTCCGAATACCATGTCTATGCCTTGGAGTGGACGGCCGACCAGATGAAATTCTATGTCGACGGCGAGCTTCACCTGACCTTCAAGAACGACGGCCAGGGCTATGAACACTGGCCTTTCAACGCACCGTTCTACCTCAAGCTGAACCTGGCCTGGGGCGGGAACATGGGGGGAAAGACCAATGACAGCGGTCTCCCCGCCACCTACGAGGTGGACTATGTCCGCGTGTTCCAGAAGAAATGATATGACTATGCGAACAATGACAAAACATACAGCGCTCGTCCTTGCAGCCATGCTTGCCCTTGCATGCTCCCCGAAGGATGAAATCGACAGGAAGGTGGAGGACCTTCTATCGAAGATGACCCTTCACGAGAAGATAGGCCAGATGAACCAGCTCTCTGGAGGGGAATGGCTAGTCGAGTCGGCCGCAAAGGGAGAGGTCGGATCTATCCTCAACTGCGTGGATCCCGCTGAGATCAATGCGGTGCAGAGGGCTGCCGTCGAGGACTCCAGGCTGGGTATCCCCATCCTGGTGAGCCGCGACGTCATCCACGGATTCCGTACCATATTCCCCCTACCCCTTGGGCAGGCTGCCACATTCGACCCTGCTCTGGTCGAGAAAGGTGCGGCGGCATCCGCCCGCGAGGCCGTCTCGTCAGGTATCAAATGGACTTTTTCGCCTATGCTCGACATCGCCCGCGATCCCCGGTGGGGAAGGGTGGCTGAAGGCTCCGGAGAGGACCCTTATCTGGATGCCCTGATGGGTGAGGCCATGGTGAAGGGATACCGTTCCGAGGGACTGGCTTCCTGCGTAAAGCATTTCGTGGGCTACGGCGCCGCTGAGGGCGGCAGGGACTACAATACCACCGGATTGACCGAAAGGATGCTCCGGAACGTTTATTTCCCGGCTTTCAAGCGCGCTATCGATGCCGGTGCCGAGACCTTGATGACTTCATTCAACGAGAACGACGGAATCCCCTCCACCGGAAACCGCTGGCTCCTGACGGACATCCTGAGGAACGAGTGGGGCTTCGATGGAATGGTGGTCACGGACTGGAACTCCTCCGGAGAGATGGTTGCCCACGGCTTTGCTTCCGACCTCAAGCATGCGACCGAGATATCGGTCAATGCCGGAGTGGACATGGACATGATGTCCTACGGATACATCAGCTTCCTCGAGGAACTCGTCAAGGATGGGAAGGTCAAGGAGTCTAGGATAGATGACGCCGTGCGCAACATCCTGCGGCTCAAGTTCCGCCTAGGCCTGTTCGAAAACCCTTATGTCGATGAGAATGCAGTGATCGCTTATGACGGGGAGACCCTCGCCGCCGCCAGGCAGGCGGCCGTCGAGTCGGCCATACTCCTCAAGAACGACGGTGTGCTCCCGCTCGCGAAGGGCATGAAGATCCTCGTCACCGGCCCTCTTGCCGATGCTCCTTACGAGCAGATGGGCACATGGGCCTTTGACGGCGAAGCCGAGCATACGGTGACCCCCCTTGCCGCGTTGAAGGAGTCCTTCAACGTCATCTATGAACCCGGTCTCGCGTATAGCCGCGACAACTCCATGGCGGGCATCGTGAAGGCCCGTCAGGCAGCGTCGCGCGCCGATGCAATAGTGGTTTTCGTCGGTGAGGAGGCCATTCTCTCCGGCGAGGCGCATTCCCTTTCAAGCCTTGACCTGCAGGGAGCCCAGAGCGGACTCATCTCGGCGATGAAGTCCACCGGCAAACCTGTCGTGGTCGTGGTGATGGCCGGCCGTCCCCTCACCATCGAGAGAGACCTGGCCAACTGCGGGGCGATGCTTTACTGCTTCCATCCGGGAACCATGGGAGGGCCGGCTATCGCCGACCTCCTGAGCGGGGTAGAGGTCCCTTCCGGGAAGACCCCGATCACCTTCCTTCGAACCGCCGGACAGGCACCAATGTACTACAACCATACCAACTCCGGCCGGCCCAATACCGGCACAGAGACCCTCCTCGAGGACATTCCTATTGCAGCAGGCCAGACTTCCCTCGGCTGTACTTCCTACTATCTCGACAGCGGCTACGGCCCCCTGTTCCCCTTCGGGTACGGACTCAGCTATACCACTTTCGAGTATTCCAACATCTCGCTGGATTCGACAAGGTACGGGAAGGACGGCATCATAAAGGTGGAATTTGACCTCAGCAACACCGGGAAATACGATGCCACCGAGACCGCGCAGCTCTATGTGCGCGACCTTGTCGGAAGCGTCACCCGCCCCGTGAAGGAACTTAAGAGATTCGGCAGGTTCACCCTCAAGGCGGGGGAGACCGTCCATGCAGGTTTCGAACTGCCCGTCAGCGAACTGGCGTTCTGGAATTCCGAGATGGAATACACCGTCGAAGAGGGAGCTTTCCAGCTTTGGGTCGCCGGCAATTCCGCAGATGGAACCCCTGTTGAATTCACCGTGGAATGAGTCTCAGGAAACCATCGTCATCGTTGCGAGGCGCCGTCATCCTGCTGGTGGCGGCGCTCGCATCATGCGGTCACGAGGAAGTGCCCGTGCCGGAAACTCCAGTTTTCAGGGACATCGTCCCGGAACAGACCGAGTTGACGGTCGCCCGCGGAGGGAGTGTCATACTTGATTTCTCCGTGCAGGACCCGGACTTCGCCTTCAACTATGATGCCTCCTCCCCGTCCTTCCAGGTGGTCCTGCGCTCCGACGGAAGGACACCGGAGTACTATGCCGTCACGAAGGTGGAGAAGGGAAGTGCCCCCGGCGCCTATTCGGCTACGGTCACTGACCTTGGTATCGAGCCGGATTATTGCGACGAAGTGCAGATAGGCCTGCGTTTCGGCGCGGGTACGGCAGGGGAGTACTGCATCTTCTCCCGCAGTTTCACGCTAAAAACAGAGGGTACAGAAGGACTTATCGTAAGGACGGGCCTCCCCATAATCTATCTTAATACTGAGCAGGAAGTGACCTCCAAGGAGGACTATGTCAGCGGTACGTTCCGTATCAACGGCCGCGGCGTGGCGGACGGCCTGGACGAAGTCACCTGCCAGGTGAAGGGCCGTGGCAATACCACTTGGGCCTGGCCCAAGAAGCCTTATCTGGTGAAGTTCGACAAGAAGCAGTCGCTCTTCGGTATGCCCAAGCACAAGCGTTACATCCTGCTGGCCAATTTCATGGACCGCACCATGATGCGCAACCTCATCGCGATGAGGGTCTCGTCCATGACAGGCCTCGACTGGACTCCGCACTGCCGGAGCGTGGAACTGGTCATGAACGGGAAGCATGTCGGCAACTATCTCCTCATCGAGCAGGTGAGGGTGGACAAGGACAGGGTACCCGTCACCGAGATGACCCCGGAAGATGTCTCCGGAGATGCCCTGACAGGAGGATACCTGCTGGAACTCGACTTTCATTATGATAACGCCTACCAGTGGCTCAGCCCGTACGGCCGCTCCGGCTATTGGGCATGGGGCGACAACAACGTCATACCCTTCGGAATCAAGTATCCCGACGAGGATGAGATCAAGGATGAGCAGGTGGCTTACATCAAGAAATATGTGGATGATGCCGCTGCAGTGCTGTACGGAGACGGCTTCAAGGACCCTGAGACTGGCTACGGAGCCTGGATCGACGTGGATTCGTTCATCGACTACTGGATAGTGTTCGAAGTGATGGGCAACCACGAGCTCGGCAATCCCGGAAGCGTGTACATGCACAAGGACCGTGGGGGCAAGCTGGTAGCAGGCCCGTGCTGGGACTTCGACTGGGGGATACTGTCCTACAGGACCTCCCCCGGTGCCAGGACCGGGCTCATCAATGACAAGGCCATCTGGTACCAGCGCCTGTTCCAGGATCCGGCCTTCCGGGCCAAGGTCAAGTCCAGGTTCGAGGAGCTCCTCCCGAAACTTGAGACTATCCCTGATTACATTGAAGAGATGGAGAAGACCCTTGAGAAGTCCGCATCGCTTAACTTCGCGATGTGGAATCCTGCCGAAGATGCATCCCAGAACGGAGGCAGCATCATCAACGGAGACGAAAACCTCACGTTCAGCGAGGCCGTAGCCAGGTTAAAATCCATTTACATCGAGCGTCTGGAGACAATCAGGACTTCACTCTGACGGCCCCGTCACCCTTTGGGGTAACGGATGGTGAAGCAGGCTCCTTCGAGTGAGAAGGACTTGGAGTACGCGATGTCGGCGCCGCATTTCTCGAGGATGCTGCGGCAGATGGCGAGTCCGAGGCCGGTGCCCGCGTTCTTCGTGGTGAAGTTCGGAGTGAAGAGCTTCGGCTGGTTCTCCGGCTTCACGCCGGGGCCGTTGTCTTCGAAAACGATGTCGTAGAATCCATCCTTGGAAGAATTGCGCAAGGAGATCATGATGTGCCCGGCGAGAGGCTCCCGGCCTGCGTCGGCGGCCTCCTGCTGCTGTATCTCGATGGCCTGAACGGAGTTCGTGATCAGGTTCACGAAGACGCGCGTGAGCTGCGGCTTCGGTCCCATGACCGAGGCGCCTTCCATCCCGACATAAGTGAATTCTATGTTGTCCTTGTTGTCGAACATGGATATCTCCTCCTGCAGGAGGGCGTCAAGGTCTATGCGCGAAGGCTCTTCGGTGTAGAGCTTTGCAAAAGTGGAGAACTCGTTGGCGGTATCGGTCAGGATGTCGATATGGTCGAGTACGACCTTCGCCACCTCGTCGAACTTGTCCTCCCATCCGGCTGCGCCGCGCTGCTTCAGGCGGATGAGTCTCTGAAGCTGGAGCTTCATCGGCGTCAGGGGGTTCTTGATCTCATGCGCCACCTGGCGGGCCATGGCGCTCCAAGCCTTGTCGCGCTCGGCCTGAGCCAGTCTCTTGGTACTGTCGGCAAGGTCGTCCACCATCAGGTTGTATGCATCCACGAGGGTGGATATCTCGTCCTTCCTGTCGTATTGTATGTATTCGAAATTGTCGATGTTCGTGCGGTTCATCTTGCGGCCTATCTCCACGATAGGGGCAAGCATCTTGTCGACCATTGTGCCAGACATGAAACGTGCGAGGAGAAGGAGGATCAGGAACACCGAAATGATGGTCACCAGATGCATCACGGCCTCCATCTCGAAGTCGTAGTTCTCGTCCGTATAGGGGGAGCAGAGTATAGCGACCATGCGTCCGTTGTCATTGAACAGGGGGGCGTATAGCGAATAGCAGCGCTTCTGCCCGATGGTCTCCTTGTTGATGAAATACCTCTTGTTGCGGTAGACGATATTCTTGTAAGCATCCTCGTCCATGCGGTCGCTCACCAGCATGCGGTCGAACACGTCGGGAGCCGTGGACTTGAACGCCTTGCCCTGGGGAGAATACAGCGTGATGTCCGCCTTGGACATGTTGCGGACGTTCTCCATCAGGCCGTTGAGCTCCTGGGGATTGAGCTGGCGGTAATCGTCCACATAACGGAAACTGCCCGCCAGCATGGCCTGGATGGAGTTGACCTTGTCGGACATCATCTCCTGCCTGTTGGCGTCGTTTCGCTCGTAGACGAAGAATACGCTGACGGTGGCCATGGCGATGAGCGTGACGATCAGCGACACCATCAGCACCGTGCTGATACGGTTCTTGTAGTACAGTGTCTTGAAAATGCGCTGGCGGCGGCGGGTCAAGGCCACCAGGGAGAACAGCAGGAACGAGAACAGGGCGAGGAACACCACCGCAACGGCGTAGTTCATGATTCCCTCCTTTTTCCTGGAGATGATGACCGTCTCATCCTCCTCCACATCGTTGACGAAATGCACGTACCCGTCCTGGACGAGACTGGAACCGCCCCAGGCCGAGGCCTGCATCAGGTCGTCCGGCAGAAGCGTGGGGTAGGCGAAATTGCCCTTGTAGCTGACGAGGTTGCGCTTGCTGTACTTGGCGTAGGAGTAGCGTGCGGGGAGATTGACCTGCCCGGGATCGGTGATGTCAAGAAGGGATGCATATCCTCCGTATTCGCGGCTGGATTTGGGCTCGACGCCTACCAGCACGTATGACACGCCGTATCTTTGGCTGAAATACGTGAACAGGCCGGTGTACCGTGGATGTCCCGAGATGGAGGTGGTATAGAAGAATCGCGAGCTTTCGTGGATCTTGACACCCAACCGTACCCTTTCATTGAAATAGGATAGCAGGACCGGATCCCTCTCTTCGGCTCCCATGACCACGACGGACACGTCGTAGTCCTGCGAGACGTTGTACAGGTAGTTGTCGACGATGCGGTTCAATATGGTCGGCGCCGAACTGGGCAGTACGGAGAGCGAAGCGATGAAAAAGTCGTCGGAAACAGGTATCTCCACGCGGCGGAGCTGCAGTTCGAGGGAGATGTCCCTGTCCACGGACAGACGGTTGGCCCAGACGTCTACACGGTTCTGCTCCTTGCGGAAACCCAGACTCGCTGACGTGAGCACGAAATACACGCCTATCGCAAGTGCGAGGATGGTCCTGTTCACGCCGGTGAACGAGTCGAAATGCAGTCCCGCGGCGGACTTGAACGCCGGTCTTAGGAACTGGGCCAGCAAGGGGATGCTGACGAGCATCGTCAGGAACGAGAAATAGACTATGGCGCTGTATATCGTCAGGTCGTTCAGTTTGTACAACTCCAGGTTGATGTTGGAGTTGAGCACTATGCTGCTGAACGACTTGTGGGTATAAATGGCGATGAGCACCATGGCGGTGGCCGCGAGCAGCGGGAACGCTACGCGTACCGCGCCCGAGCGGACGCGCACCCTCTGGATACGGAACAACTCCCGGCGGATGAGGTAGAAGCACAGCGTCACTGCCAGTATGGTCATGTTGATGATAAGCACGGCACCCAGCGAATACAGGAACTGTCCGTCGGCATAAAGCGTAGGCGAGAACAGGTAGGAACTGTTCCTGGCACCGATGCCCCATACGTAGAAGAAAGAGGTGGCGGCGATTATGGAGAAGAGCGCTATCAGGAAGCGTTTCTTGGTGCGGCGTGCCGACAGGAAAACGAGCATCGACACGATGAACAGCACAAGGGCGAGCCACACGAAGAATGAATTCGCCATCGGGGCGCTTCTGAGCGTTTCCTGAAGGATCTTGAAGAGCGGCCTGCCGTCCAGGCTGACCGTGGAGCCTCCGCTGGTAGACAACGGCTCCACGGAGAAGCGGTCGTCCAGGTGGAACACAGGGTTGGCGTTGTTGGAGCTGCGGGTGTCCATCGCATCCATCACCTCGAGGCCGCCGATGACCTTGCATTCGTTGCGCGCGACCATCTTGACCAGATACCAGCCCTGCCCTATGTTCATGTACACGACCTGTTCCGAAAGGTCCGCGAAAGGCGAGGTGAAATTGTTGTTGGGGTCTGTGAGGCGCTGGAAGATCATGCGCGACCGGATGTCGTCGTTCAGGACTGTGAAGGTATGGTCCCAGGACTGTACGACGTTGTCGACATAGCGGTAGATGACCATGTCCGAAGGGAGGTTGTCCAGCTCCATCCATTCGTTCCAATTGCCGTCCAAGGCTTGCTGCATGTAGGCGTCGAGGCGCGCCATGCGGCGGGCGAGGACTTTTTCCACACGCCTGGCAGCCTGCTCCGTATTGCCCGGGGAATGGTCGATCGCAGTCGCCCATACCAGTACGAAGACGCTGATTATCAGCAATCCCCATGACAGGTAATCTCTCCAGGTATGATTCTTTCCGCCCATGCTCACTCGTGATGATAAGGTTCTCCGCGCATGATGGTGAACGCGCGATAGAGCTGCTCTGCAAAAATCGTTCTAACCATTTGGTGCGAGAAGGTCATTTTCGACAGGGAGAGCTTTGAATCCGCCCTGGCATAGACCTCCTCCGAGAATCCGTAAGCGCCTCCGATGACGAAGACGAGGTCCCTGGAGCCGCGGGAGATCCGCGCCTCCAGCCAGGCCGCGAAGTCCAGCGAGCGGAACTCGCGGCCGCCTTCGTCCAGCAGCACCACTTCGTCGGTCGGACGAAGGTTTTTCAGGATGAGTTCCCCCTCGCGGGCCTTGATCTGGGCGCGGTCCAGGGCAGAGACATTCTTCAGTTCCGGGATCTCCTGGACCTTGAAGGGAGCATAGTGTACCAGCCTGGATGCATAGGTGTCCAAGCCATCCTTGACCCACTTGACGTCGGTCTTCCCTACGGTGAGCAGAGTGATCTTCATTCCGGTCGGAGACAGTCTTCGCAAAGATAGCAACGTGGCTCAATATTTGCAATGAAAATCATCCTGATATGAAAGCTTTGTACAAAATAGCGGTATGCCTGCTGGCCCTCTCGATGTGTCTGAGCCTCAAGGCGCAGAACGACGGGAACGACATGTTCGTACCCATTGCCAAATACCTTTCTTCGGGAAGCGCGGAGAACCTCTCCGCATGGTTCGCGGACAATCTCGAGATCTCCGTGGTCTCGTCCCTTACCAATTCCAGCAAGAGCCAGGCCAAGCAGATACTGAAGTCATTCTTCGAGACTTATACCCCCAGGAAGTTCGAGATAAGCCACATAGCCGGCCGTCCCAACATGAAATATGCGCTTGGTACCCTCAATGCCGGCGGCGAGACCTTCAACGTCACCATTTTCGTCAGCGTGAGGGACGGCGACTGCAAGATCCAGCAACTTAAAATCGAGCGGGTCCAATAGTTTGGCACGGGACTTGCTTAATCAAAAAGCAGATCGTTTAAGACTGTTTTGGTTAATAAGTTGGTTTATGAAAATGAAAAGCCCCGCTGCGACAGCGGGGCTTTTCATTTCTATCTGCGTCCCTTGACCTCGCAGTCGAGGGTTCCGTCCGCGAACATCAGCGAGATGCTGTCACCGGGTGAGGCCGCGTCCGCGGACTTCAGGACGCGACCGCGGGCGTCCGCGGCGAGGATGTACCCGCGCTTCAGAATGGTGCGCGGGTCCGCCGCGAGTATCCTTGCCTCGAGCAGGTCGACGCGCGACGAGAGGGCGTTCACCTTGTTCAGGAACGCCAGGCGCAGCCGCACTCCGAAGGCGCTTATGCGCTCGTCCTCGGCCATGTAACAGTCTATGAACTCATCCGCAAGGGCCGTCGGTGTCTTGACGCTCACATGGGCGACCATGTCGGCCACGTGGCGGTCCCGGTCGTGGCCTATGGCGGTATAGACCGGGACAGGGCAGTTGGCGATGCGCCAGCAGAGGCCGTAGTCGTCGAAGCAGGTCAGGTCCAGGACCGAGCCGCCGCCGCGCAGGATGAGGACCGCATCGTATGCCTTTCCGGAACTCTCGATGCGGTCGAGGGCGTCCACGATGGACTCCGGCGCGGCCGGGCCCTGCATCGTCGCCTCGAACAGGTCTGTCCGGAACGCGAAGCCGTATTCGTTGCCGTGCAGGTGGCGCGAGAAGTCGCCGTAGCCGGCGGCGTCGCGCGCCGTGATGACGGCCAGCGCATACGGCAGCGCTGCCGGAACGAGTTCCTTCTGCTTGTCCAGGAGTCCTTCGGCTTCGAGCTTCGCTATGGTCCGGCGCTTCTCGAGCTCCTGCTCGCCGAGCGTGAACTGCGGATCGAGGTCATCCACCGTGAGGGTGAGGCCGTAGAGCTCGCTGTAGGTCACCTGGACCCTGACGAGCACCGACATCCCAGCCTGGAGGGACGAACCGGTGGCGGCCACGAAGTACTGGTTGAGGGCGTAGTATTTGGATCTCCAGATGACGGCTTTCGCCCTGGCTACCATGCCGTCGGGGCCGTTCTGGCACAGGTCCATGTAGCAGTGTCCGTTGGCCTTTAGGCTGACGGACGCGATCTCCGCCCGCACCCAGACCTTCTCCGGGAACAGGTCCTCCAGACCCAGTTTCAAACTGTTCTGCAAGGTATAGAGATCGATGTACTCCATTTCCATAAAAAATAGGCCTTGTTTCATTGCAAAGGTAGGAAAATAATTGCTGGAAAATTGTTATCTTTGCACGCGTTTTTATGAGGACCCCCATGACGATCACTGACGCCAGCTTCGCAGGCAGCAGCACAAGGACAAGCCAGAAGCCCAAGCAGAAACTGCCTGAGTTCGCTTTCATCGGCCGATCTAACGTCGGCAAGTCCTCACTTATCAACATGCTCACCGGCCGCAGGAAGCTCGCCGTCACCTCTTCCACCCCCGGCAAGACCAAGCTAGTCAACCATTTCCTGATCAACGGCAGCTGGTATCTCGTCGACCTTCCCGGATACGGCTACGCCAAGCTCCCGCAGAAGGCCAGGGAGGAGTTGAAGGCGGTCATACGCGATTACATACACAATTCCGAGGAGCTTATGATGCTTTTCGTCCTGGTAGACTCCCGACACGATATCGGCCGTATCGACCGGGACTTCATCGCCGAGCTCGGCGAGAACGGCATACCGTTCGGCATCATCTACACGAAGTGCGACAAGCAGGGTCCCAACGTGCTCGCTGCGCAGATCGCCCGGGACGAGGAGCTGCTGCTGCAGGACTGGGAGGAGCTCCCTCCGTCATTCCGGAGTTCATCCTCCACCGGCATGGGCAGGGAAGAGATACTGGGTTACATAGACAATGTTTTAGCCAATCACAATAACTGATATGAACAACGTACATCGTATGGCAATCTTTGCCTGCAGGGCCTCCAGGGACTTTGCAGCCAAAGTGATCGAAGGACTGAACGCGACCAAGAGCCCGGAGGATCCGGAACTCCGGCTCGGCAACCTCGAGGTCACCCCTTTCAGTGACGGAGAGTTCCAGCCCGCCTACATGGAAAGCGTCAGGGGAGCCACCGTGTTCCTCATCCAGTCGACCTTCCCTCCGGCGGAGAACCTGATGGAGCTCCTGCTCTGCATCGACGCGGCCAAGCGCGCCTCCGCAGACAAGGTCATCGCCGTCATCCCTTACTTCGGATGGGCACGCCAGGACCGCAAGGACCGTCCGCGCGTCTCCATCGGAGCCAAGCTCGCCGCCAACCTCCTCCGTGCGGCCGGCGCCGACCGGGTGATGACATGCGACCTCCATGCCGACCAGATCCAGGGTTTCTTCGATTTCCCTGTCGACCATGTCTACGCCAGCAAGGTTTTCATCCCGTCCATCAAGGCGATGAACATCCCCGATCTCGCCATAGCTGCCCCTGACATGGGCGGCGCCAAGCGCGCGAACGCCTATGCCAAGGACCTCCGTTGCCCGGTGATCATCTGCCATAAGTCCCGCGCCAAGGCCAATGTCGTGTCGAAGATCACCGCCATCGGTGAGGTCGAGGGCAAGAACATCATCATCGTCGACGATATGATCGATACGGCAGGCACCCTCACCAAGGCCGCCGATGTCCTCATGGACATGGGCGCCGCCAGCGTGCGCGCCTGCGCCACCCACGGCATACTCTCCGGCCCCGCGTTCGACAACATCAACGCGTCGAAGCTTTCCGAGGTGTTTATCACGGATACCATTCCCCTCCCTGCAGGGAAGGATACGCACAAGATCAAGGTCCTGAGCATGACCGGCACCTTTGCCTCCATCATCAGGAAAGTATACAATTACGAGCCTATCAGCCCCGAATTCATCTTCTAGACCCGCATGAAAGTATTCCTCCTGTCACTTGCCGTCATACTCGTCTGCGTCTTCGGGATGTGCTTCAACATCATATTCCGCAAGGACGGGGAGTTCCCCGAGTATGAGGTCAGCAAGAACAAGGACATGCGCCGTCTCGGCATCCGCTGCATGCATGAGGAGGATGTCCTGAGCCGGAAGAAGAAGGCTGATGTGCCGGAGCACTGCTCCGGAGAGATAACCGAAGCGTGCGAGGGCTGCGCGCTCTATAAAGAACACAAGTTATGAGCCTGGTAGCGATAGTCGGGAGACCGAACGTAGGGAAATCGACCCTCTTCAACCGTCTGGTGGGCATGAGGAAGGCCATCGTGGACGACACCGCCGGTGTCACTCGCGACAGGCATTACGGCAAATGCGAATGGTGCGGCTCGGAGTTCTCCGTAGTCGACACCGGCGGATATACCTCCAACTCCGAGGATGTATTCGAGAAGGCCATCCGCCGTCAGGTGGAGATAGCCATAGAGGAGGCCGACGCCGTCATCTTCATGGTGGAGGCGGCCACCGGCATCACGGATTATGATGCCGAGATAGCGGACGTGCTGCGCCGCTCCAAGAAGCCAGTCATCCTCTGCGTGAACAAGGTCGACACCGGCGAAAAGGTGTTTGATACCTATCAGTTCTACGGACTGGGCCTGGGCGAGCTGTGGAGCATCTCCGCGGCCAACGGCTCCGGGACGGGCGACCTGCTCGACGAAGTCGTGCGGGTCCTGCCCAAGGAGGAGACTCCCGCCGCGGACCCTTACGAGGGCATCCCCAGGATAGCCATCGTCGGCAAGCCTAATGTAGGAAAGTCGTCCCTCACCAACGCCCTTCTGGGCGAGGAGAGGAACATCGTCACGCCCGTGGCCGGTACGACCAGGGATTCCATCGAGACGCATTACAACAAGTTCGGCCATGAGTTCATGCTAGTCGACACCGCCGGCATTCGCAAGAAATCCAAGGTCCACGAGGACCTGGAGTTCTATTCGGTGCTCCGCTCCATGCGCGCCATCGAGCGCGCCGACGTATGCATACTCATGATCGACGCTACCACAGGCATGGAAGCCCAGGACATGAGCATCTTCAATATCATCCAGAAGAACCGCAAGGGCTGCGTGCTGGTGGTGAACAAGTGGGACCTCTTCATCAAGGACCAGAACACCATGCGCGACTACACCGAAGGCCTCCGCGCCCGCCTGGCCCCGTTCGATGATGTCCCCATCGTATTCACCTCGGTGGTGAAGATGCAGAGGGTCATGGACGTGCTGGACGCCGCCGCCCGGGTGTCGGACAATTACCGCAGGCGCATCCCCACTGCGCAGCTCAACGAAGCCCTGCTGCCCATCATCGAGGAGACTCCGCCTCCTTCCTGGAAGGGCAAGTACATCAAGGTCAAGTACATTACCCAGCTCCCCACGAGGTTCCCGGCGTTTGCGTTCTTCTGCAACCTCCCGCAGTACATCAAGGACCCTTACAAACGCTTCCTCGAAAACCAGTTGCGGGCCTGTTTCGACCTGACCGGATGCCCGGTGCAGATATATTGCAGGCAAAAATGACAAAACGTTTTAAATCGGCGCGTGAATCGCGCCTTTTTTCGTAAAAATATTGCTACTTTTGCATGATATGGAAGAGTTTGACTATCAGAAGGCGGTAGCGGACCTCGAGGAGATCGCGAAGAAGGTCGAGGACCCGTCCACCGGCCTCGAGGACATAGACCGTTACGTGAAACAGTCCGGGGAGCTTGTCGCCAAGTGCCGCGCATATCTGCGCACGGTCCGCGACAAGGTTGACACGGCTTTTGAAGAGTAGGATATGAAAAGGAAGATGATATACGATACCGATCCGTACCTGATGCCTTTCCGCACGGCCATCGACGTGCGTCACGCGCGCATCCTGCAGACGCGTGACGAGATGGCCGTCGGCGGTTCGCTGTCAGCCGGGGTGAACAACCACCTGTTCTACGGCCTGCACCGTACGGAGGACGGAGGCTGGGTGTTCCGCGAGTGGGCCCCCAACGCCACCAGGATTTATCTCGTCGGAGACTTCAACAACTGGCACCGTACCGAAGGGTACGCCCTCAAGCCTACCGGCGGTGGCAACTGGGAGATCACCCTTCCCGGGATGTTCCTCAGCCACGGCGCCCTGTACAAGCTCTACATCGAGTGGGTCGGTGGTGGCGGTGAGCGCTTGCCGGCCTATGTCACCCGTACTGTCCAGGATCCCGACACCAAGGCGTTCTGCGCCCAGGTCTGGGATCCTGCCCAGCCTTATGTCTGGAAGCACCGCCGTCCCGGCAAGCGTCCCAATCCCCTCATCTACGAGTGCCACATTGGCATGAGCGGGGAGAAGGAAGGAGTCTCCACTTTTGAGGATTTCCGCAGGGATGTGCTGCCCAAGGTCGCGGACCTGGGCTACAATGTCCTCCAGATCATGGCCCTTCAGGAGCATCCGTACTACGGCTCCTTCGGCTATCAGGTCTCCAACATCTTCGCGCTGAGCTCGCGCTTCGGCACTCCGGAGGAGTTCAAGGCACTCGTCGACGCCGCGCATGCCAAGGGCATCGCCGTCGTCATGGACATCGTGCATTCGCACATGGTCAAGAACGAGCTCGAGGGCCTCAGCAATTTCGACGGTCACGATACGCTGTACTTCTACAGCGGCCCTCAGGGCCATCACCCGGCATGGGACAGCCGCTGCTACGACTACGGCAAGTCCGAGACCAAGTATTTCCTCCTGTCCAACTGCAAGTTCTGGATGGAGGAGTACCATCTGGACGGTTTCCGTTTCGACGGGGTTACCAGCATGCTCTACTGGGACCACGGCCTTGGCAAGGACTTCGTCGGCTATGACAACTACTTCAACGAAGGCGTGGACGAGAATGCCGTTACATATCTGGCATTGGCCAACCTCCTGGTAAAGGAGATCGACCCCAACGCCATGACCATCGCAGAGGACGTCAGCGGCATGGCCGGCCTTGCCGCCCCCATAGCCGCTGGCGGAGTCGGCTTCGACTTCCGCATGGCCATGGGCGTGGCCGACCATTGGATCAAATGGATCAAGGAGAAGAGCGACGAGCAATGGTCCATGGGCGAGATCTGGTACGAGCTCACCAACAAGCGCGCGGATGAGAAGACCATCAGCTATGCTGAGTGCCACGACCAGGCCCTGGTGGGGGACAAGACCCTTATCTTCCGCCTGATGGACAAGGAGATGTACTTCTCCATGAACATGGAGTCCTCCAATCCCATAGTGGACCGCGGCATCGCCCTGCACAAGATGATACGCCTGCTCACGCTCGCCACGGCCGGCAACGGCTACCTCAATTTCATGGGCAACGAATTCGGACATCCGGAGTGGATAGACTTCCCGCGCGAGGGCAACGGCTGGTCTTACCAGCATGCCCGCAGGCAGTGGTCGCTCGCCGAGCCCGACTACCTGCGGTACCGTTACCTCCGCAACTTCGACAGGGACATGATACATCTCGTCCGCAAAAAGTCGCTGCTCGTCGATGCGCCCAGCCTGCTCGTCGCTGACGAAGAGAAGAAAATCTTGATATTCAGGAGAAGAAACTGTATCTTTGCATTCAATTTCAATCCCACCGCATCCTTTACGGATTACGGATTCGCGGCACCTGCCGGCAAATATACGATAACACTGGACACCGACCAGAGGGAGTTCAACGGTTTTGAACGCGTGAAGCGTGGGGAAGAGCATTTCACGGTCCACGCAAAATCGCCGAACGGCCCTCAGAATTTGGATGATACACTGTATCTGTACTTGCCGAGCCGGTGCGCTTTGGTTTTGTGCACTGAGGGGTGAAGATTGTATAAAGTTTAGAATACTATATAGTTATGGCTTTTTTGAAGTTCAACAAGTCCGAGCTGGTCAATCTCTCATATTCGTTGAAGAGGGAGATTATCAGCGCCAACAAGACAGGCGCCTACTGCAATACGTCCATCGTGACCTGCAATACCCGCCGTTACCATGGACTCCTGGCAGTGACGCTCGACCGCTTCGGCGGTGACAAGTTCCTGCTCCTGTCCTCGCTCGACGAGAGTCTCGTGGTGAACGGCAAGCAGTTCAACCTCGGTATCCATTGCTACGGCGACATCTACGAGCCCCGCGGGCACAAGTACGTGGTCGATTTCAAGGCCGACCCCGTCCCGCAGATCACCTACAAGGTCGGTGAGGTCGTTTTCACCAAGAGTATCATCCTGGTGCCCGACACCGACCAGGTCCTTATCCGTTTCGACCTCGTCAAGGCTCCCGCGAAGATCCGGCTGCAGCTCAAGCCTTTCCTCGCTTTCCGCAACATCCACTCGCTGACGGTCCAGAATCCCGTGGCCAACATCGGCTACACGTCGATCCCGGGCGGCGCATCCTTCCGGATGTATTCCAATTTCCCGGACCTCTTCCTCCAGCTGAGCGACAAGTCCGCCACCTACAGGCACATGCCTTACTGGTATGAGGGCGTCACTTACTCCGACGAATACCGCCGCGGCTTCGACTGCCGCGAGGACCTGCTGGTCCCCGGCGTATTCGAAATGGACATGAAGGAGGGCGAGTCCGTGGTCTTCTCCGCCTCCACCGTCGAAGCCAATCCCGCCTCGATCAAGCGCAAGTTCAACGACCTTCTGAAGAAGACTCCCGAAGTCACCAACAGCCGCGAGCAGCTCGTCCGCTGCGCCGACACCCTCATCTGCAACCACAACAACCGCAAGAAGGTCACGGCAGGATTCTCCTGGCTTTATACCGGCCTCCTCCGTGAGACGCTGGTGGCCCTTCCGGGCCTGACGCTCTATGCCAACGGCAATGCCGCGGAGTTCGAGGAGATCCTCGACAACCTCATCGCCGACGAGCAGGAGCGCCTGTTCCGCCGCACCACCCAGGTCGAGTCGCCCCTCTATATGCCCATCATCCTACAGGAGTACATCGACGACTTCGGCGCCGATCCCGCCAAGGTGTGGAAGAAATACGGCGGCACCGTCAAGGGCATCATCGAGAGCTACGGCCCCGGCGAGCGCAAGGAAGTGTCCATGCAGCCCAACGGCCTGCTCTGGGCGCAGATGGACCGCGTCGCCCTCACCTGGATGAACGCCTACATCCATGGCATCCCCGTCACCGAGCGTGCAGGATACCAGGTCGAGACCAATGCATTCTGGTACAACGCCCTCTGTTTTGCCATCGAGATGGAGTCCCGCTTCGGGTCCAAGGACGGCAGTTTCACTGCCCGCTGGACCCCGGTCAGGGACATGGTCAAGGAAAACTACATGCCGATGTTCTGGAACGCCTCCAGGGGCTGCCTCGCCGACTATGTCGACGGTGCGGGACAGAACATGGACATCCGTCCGAACCAGCTGTATGCCATCTGGGTCAAGTATTCACCTGTGGACGAAGACCTTTTCGCTTCGGTCCTGCGCGTCATCGACAACGAGCTGGTGACCAGCAGGGGCATCCGCACCCTCTCGCCCCGTAACGCCAATTACAAGGGAGTTTACGAAGGCACTCAGATCGAACGTGACCTCGCATATCACCAGGGCTGTTCGTTCCCGTTCCTGCTGGAGCCTTATTGCGACGTCAGTTTCAGGGTGAAGGGCCAGTCCTTCGTCAAGAAGGCCCAGTGGCTTATCGAGGGCTTCTACGAGGACCTCTCCAAGCACGGCGTCGGCGCATTCTCCGAGCTTTACGACGGAGACCCGCCGCACGAGGCTCACGGAGCCATCTCCTCCGCCCTCAGCACCGCCGCTCTCCTGGCCGTGGACTACATCATCAACAAATACAAGGAGGACTAGGATATGAAAGTACTCATGTTCGGATGGGAGTTTCCTCCCCATATCGCCGGCGGTCTCGGCACCGCCTGTGAAGGAATCGTCAAGGGACTGGCCTACAACGGCGTAGAGACTCTCTTCGTGATGCCCTCGGCATCCGGAGACGAGGACCAGAGCGCCACGACCATCATCAACGCCAGCGACGTTGCGGTCGATACCGTCAGTTCCTCCGTCGACGAATTCCTCGACAAGGTCAAGTTCATACATATCGACAGCAGCCTTGTGCCCTACGTCAATCCCGACGAGTTTGAAACCCTCGTCGAGGAAGAGCGCAAGCGCCAGGTCAAGGACTTCTCCATACAGCACGGGACCAAGTTCAAGTTCTCGGGCAAGTACGGCTCCAACCTCATGGAGGAGGTGGCCCGCTACGCCATGGTGGGCGGTACCATCGCAATGCAGCACAAGGATGAGTTCGACGTCATCCACGCCCATGACTGGCTCACCTACCTTGCCGGCATCGCCGCCAAGGAGCTTACCGGCAAGCCCCTCGTGGTTCACGTGCATGCGACGTCCTACGACCGCGGTGACGAGCAGCATATCGATACCCGCGTCCTCGACATCGAGACGCGCGGTATGCTGGCCGCTGACCGTGTCGTCACCGTCAGCGACCTCACCCGCAATATTGTGGTGAACAAGTACCATATCGATCCCGCCAAGGTCGTCACCGTCCACAATGCGGTGGACTTCAGCGGCAGGGAGAACCTCCGCGTCGACCGCGGGGTGAAGGACAAGGTCGTCACATTCCTCGGCCGCATAACCTTCCAGAAGGGCCCCGAGTATTTCATCGAGGCTGCGGCCAAGGTCCTCAAGCGTACCGACCACGTGCGTTTCGTTATGGCGGGCAGCGGAGACATGATGAACCGCTCCATCCGCCACGTCGCCCGTCTCGGCATTTCCGACAGGTTCCATTTCACCGGATTCCTCCGCGGAACCGACGTGCAGAAGATGTTCGCCCTCTCGGACGTATACATCATGCCTTCCGTGTCGGAGCCTTTCGGCATCTCCCCGCTCGAGGCCATGCGTACCAACGTTCCCTCCATCATCTCCAAGCAGTCCGGCGCTGCCGAAGTCCTGAAGTACGCATTCAAGGTGGACTTCTGGGATGTCGACATGCTTGCTGATGACATTTACGCCCTCCTCCAGTATCCCGCCCTGTCGCATTTCGCTGCGACCAACGGCTACGACGAGGTCAACGCCCTCAAGTGGAACGGCGCCACCGCCAAGCTCAAGGCGGTTTACGAATCCCTGGTATAAGAAACAACAAAAATCAATTGATATGAAAAAGAGTATATGTCTGTACTTCCAGGTACACCAGCCGACAAGACTCAGATTGTACAGGTTCTTCGATATCGGCAAGGACTCGCACTACTATGACGACTTCGCCAACAGGACCATCCTCAAGAGGATAGCCCAGAAGTGCTACCTCCCTATGAATGAGCTCCTCCTCCAGGCTATCGAGGAGAGCAAGGGAGCGTTCAAGGTGGCGTTCTCCATCACCGGTTCCGCGCTTGAGCAGTTCGACCGCTACGCTCCGGAGGTGATCGACAGCTTCCGCCGCCTCGCGGCTACGGGAAGCGTCGAGTTCCTCGGCGAGACCTATTACCACTCGCTTGCTTCGCTCGCATCCCACGCCGAGTTCAAGCACCAGGTGGAGAAGCACAAGGCTGCCATCGAGCAGTATTTCGGCGTGAAGCCCGTCTCCTTCCGCAACACCGAGCTTATCTATTCCGACGCCATCGGCGATGCCGTCTATAACCTCGGCTACAAGACCATGCTCACCGAGGGCGCCCGTCACATCATGGGATGGAGGAGCCCCAACTATATCTATACCGATGACATCCAGCCCAAGCTCAAGCTCCTCCTCAGGAACTACCAGCTCAGCGACGATATCGCATTCCGCTTCTCCAACCAGGGTTGGGAGGACTGGCCGCTTACGGCCGAGAAGTATGTCGACTGGCTCAAGAGCGCCGTTGCAGACGGAGGCGACATCATCAACCTCTTCATGGACTACGAGACCTTCGGCGAGCACCAGAGTGCACAGAGCGGCATCTTCGACTTCATGCGTGCCCTTCCGAAAACCGTCATCGCCGACGGTACTTTCGAGTTCGTCACCCCTGCCCGCGCTTCCCGCAAGCACAAAGCCATCGACGCCCTTTCGGTTCCCGAGGCCATCTCGTGGGCTGACGAGGAGCGCGATGTGACCGCATGGCTCGGCAACGAGCTCCAGAACGATGCGTTCTCCAAGCTCTATGGCTTGACCGAGAAACTTTCGATCCTGAACGATCCCGTCCTGTGGTCGGATTTCGGTCACCTCCAGGAGAGCGACCACCTGTATTACATGTGTACCAAATTCTTCTCCGACGGGGAAGTGCACAAATACTTCAATCCGTATGACACCCCTTATGAAGCCTTCATCAACTACATGAACGTGTTGAGCGACTTCATTATCCGTACGGACGAGGCATACGAACTTAAAACAGCTGAAAACAATTGATGGATAAAAAGCTATTGAGCCCCGACTACCTGTTCGAAGTCAGCTGGGAAGTCTGCAACAAGGTAGGCGGGATCTATACGGTGATCTCCACCAAGGCCCTTCACCAGAAGGCTATGCTTGGAAGACACCATATTATGATAGGACCCGACGTGTGGATGAACATCGAGGACAATCCCGATTTCACCGAGGATGCGTCACTGTATCGCAACTGGAAACTCAAGGCCTCCGAGGAGGGCATCCGCGTCCGCATCGGCCGCTGGAACGTCCCCGGCAAGCCTATAGCCATCCTTGTGGACTACAAGCAGTTCCTGCCCAAGCAGGACGATGTCCTTACGGAGTACTGGAAGCGTTTCGGAGTTGACTCGCTGACGGGCAACTGGGACTACAAGGAGTCCGCCCTCTTCGGCTATGCCGCGGGAAGGGTCATAGTGAGCTTCTACCGCTTCAACCTCTATTCCACCGACAAGGTGGTGGCGCAGTTCCACGAGTGGCAGACCGGAGCCGGCCTCCTCTATATCAAGGATGCCGGCATCCCCGTAGCCACGGTGTTCACCACGCATGCCACCATGATGGGCCGCTGTATCTGCGGCAACAACCTTCCCCTCTACAAGCACCTAGAGGACTATGACGGCGACGAGATGGCGAGACGCTTCGGCGTCGTCGCCCGTCACTCGCTGGAGAAGATGTCCGCGCGCAATGCCGATGTCTTCACTACCGTGAGCGACATCACTGCGCGCGAGTGCAAGCAGTTCCATGGCCGTCCGGTGGACATCGTGACCCCCAACGGCTTCGAGAACAGCTTTACGCCCGCTTCGGACAAGGAGTGGAAAGCCAAGCGTGCCGAGGCACGTGAAAGGCTCATCTCCGTAGCGTCTGCCATGTGCGGCGCCGAAGTCCCTAAGGACGCGGTCCTCGTAGGCATCGGCGGCCGTTACGAGTACCGCAACAAGGGTATCGACGTGTTCATCGATGCTCTCGCTAAACTGAAAGGTACCGACCTTGGAGGCAAGGAGGTTCACGCCTTCATCATGATCCCCAGCGGACACAACGGTCCGGACCGCAGCCTCATGCAGAAGCTCTCGTCCGGCTCCGGCGATTATACCACGCAGGTATCCCATGCCTTGATGAATCCCGAGTGGGATACGGTCACCCGCCGTTTCGACGAGGTCGGCCTCTGCAACCTTCCCGGAGACAACGTCAAGGTCTATTTCGTGCCCTCCTACCTCAATGGCACAGACGGCATCTTCAACATGAAGTACTATGACCTTCTCGTAGGTCTGGATGCCACCCTGTTCCCGTCATACTATGAGCCCTGGGGCTATACCCCGCTTGAGAGCCTCGCTTTCAGCGTACCCACGCTCACCACTTCGCTGGCCGGCTTCGGCCAGTGGGTGAGGGACTATTACGGCAAGGACCACCCCGGCATCGCCGTGGTGGACAGGGACGACGACAATTATTTCGAGGTGGTCGATGCGGTCGCCGCGCGTGTGCGGGAGATCGCAGGTCTCGACGAAGCCGGGAGGCTCCGCTACCGTACCTCTGCCAGGGATGTGGCTGACATCGCTCTCTGGGAGAATCAGATCAAGTTTTACAATGAAGCCTATTCGAAGGCCATCGAAAAGGTTATAGCCAGGATCGGAGAGTATCCGTCCGTCAAAGAAGAAAAGAAAATGCAATATCCGAGTTTCAATATAGATGCTCCGTCTTGGAAGAGCGTCATGGTAACCCGTCACCTTCCGGAGAGGATCTCCGGACTTGAAAGACTGTGTAAAAACCTCTGGTGGTGCTGGAACGACAGCGCCAAGGCCCTGTTCAAGACCATTGACTCGGCCATGTGGACCGAGTCCGGCCACAACCCCATGTATATCCTTGACAAGGTGAGTATCAAGCGTTTCAACGCCCTGGCCAAGGATGAGGCTTTCCTTGAGCAGCTCGACACCGTGATGGCCGAGTTCGACGCCTACATGGCGGCCAAGGAGGAGAGGACCGACCCGTCCATCGCATATTTCTGCATGGAGTACGGTCTGGATACCTCGCTCAAGATATATTCCGGTGGTCTCGGCATCCTCGCCGGCGACTACCTCAAGGAGACGAGTGACATGAACGTCAACCTCGTCGCCGTCGGTTTCCTGTACCGCTTCGGTTACTTCACCCAGAAGCTTACCGCCTATGGTGACCAGGTGGCCGAGTACGAGCCGCAGGATTTCCTCAAGATCCCTGCACAGCCCGTGCTTGACGCCGAGGGCAACTGGATGACTTCGAGTGTGGCTTTCCCCGGACGCAACGTCGTCGCCCGCATCTGGAAAGTGGCCGTCGGCCGCACCGACCTCTACCTTCTCGATACCGACTGGGAGGCCAATCTCCCCGAGGATCGCTCCATCACCCATCAACTTTACGGAGGCGACTGGGAGAACCGCCTGAAGCAGGAGCTCCTGCTCGGTATCGGCGGCATCCGCGCCCTGCGTACTCTCGGCATCCATACCAATATCTATCACTGCAACGAAGGCCACGCCGCATTCATCGGCCTTGAGCGTCTGCGCGAGTATGTCCAGAATGACAACCTCGAGTTCGGAGAGGCTATGGAAGTCGTCCGCGCATCTTCGCTCTTCACCACGCACACTCCCGTGCCCGCCGGCCACGACGCTTTCGAGGAAGGCCTGCTGCGCAAGTACATCGGCCATTATCCCGCCCTGCTCAAGATCGACTGGACCGCTATGATGGCGCTGGGCAAGACTCATCCCAACGACATCAACGAGAAGTTCTCGATGAGCATCCTCGCCGCCAACATCTCGCAGAACGTCAACGGCGTGTCTATGCTGCACGGCAAGGTCAGCCAGGACATCTTCGCGCATATGTATCCGGGCTATCTCCCGGAGGAGCTTCACGTGAGTTACGTGACCAACGGCGTCCACTATCCCACCTGGGCGGCGAAGGAATGGAAGCAGCTGCACGCCAAGGTGTTCGGCCCCGAGTTCCAAACACATCACTATGACAAGAAATGCTTCGACGGAGTGTACGAACTTACCGATGAGGAGGTCTGGACTGTCCGCAAGAAGCTCAAGGGCAACCTTGTGTCCAATATCAAGAGGCGCCTGTCCGACCCGACGGTCTCCGTGCACTATTCGCCGCGCCAGATCGTCACCATCAAGGAGACACTCCGCGACGATGTGCTGACGATCGGCTTTGCCCGCCGCTTCGCGACCTACAAGCGCGCTACCCTTCTGTTCACCGACCTCGACAGGCTCGACGCTATCGTGAACAACCCTGCGCGTCCCGTGCAGTTCATCTTCGCCGGAAAGGCCCATCCCGCCGACAAGGCCGGTCAGGACCTGATCAAGCAGATTGTCGAGATCTCCAAGCAGGACCGCTTCATCGGCAAGATCGTCTTCGTGCCCGGCTATGACATCACGCTTGCAAAGCGTATGGTCCAGGGCGTGGATGTGTGGCTCAACAACCCTACGCGTCCCCAGGAGGCTTCCGGAACTTCCGGTGAGAAGGCTTCGATGAACGGCGTGATGCATTTCTCCGTTCTCGACGGGTGGTGGGTCGAGGGCTACAAGCCGGGCGCCGGCTGGGCTCTGCCTCAGGAGCGTACCTACGACGACCAGGGCTTCCAGAACGACTTGGATTCCGCGACCATTTACAATATCCTTGAGAACGAGATCGTCCCTGCATACTATGATATCGACAAAGCCACGGGTCTGTCGCCCCGCTGGATCGAATACATCAAGAATACCATTGCCAAGGTAGCCTGCAATTTCACGACGAACCGTATGCTGACCGACTACATCGACCAGTATTACGCTCCCCAGGCCGTCCGCGCCAAGAGTCTCAGGGCTGACGATTTCAAGCTCGCCCGCGAGATTGCCGCTTGGAAGAAGCGCATCAGCCGCCAGTGGCAGAACCTCGAGGTGGTGTCTTACACCCAGCCTGAGGCATCGTATACGCTTTCCGGTGGAGCCCTTATGCAGAGCGAGGTGGTGCTGAATCTTGGCGATATCCTCCCCGAGGAGATCGGCGTGGAGATGCTCTTCGTGACCTCCGACCGCAAGGGAAGGCTCCATATCCAGGAGAAGTGCGAGTTCTCGCTCGTGGAGTTCGCCGACGGTGTGGCGAAGTTCCAGGCTTCCATCCTGCCGGAGCGTACCGGTATGTACCAGGTGGCGACGCGCATCTATCCGAAGAATGCGCTCCTGCCGCACAGGCAGGACTTCCCGCTCGTGAAATGGCTGTAGTCGCTACAGGATTCTTCGATGGTGTCCATCTCGGACACCGACTCGTGATAGACACTCTGCTCCGGGCCGCGCGCGAACGCGGGGAGCAGAGTGTGGTCGTCACGTTCTGGCCTCACCCGCGCACCGTCCTTCAGAAGGATGCGCGTGAGCTGCGGCTTCTCAGCTCGCTGGCTGAGAAGCGCGCCATGCTGTCCGCTCTCGGCGTCGACAGGGTGGAGGTTGTGCCCTTCTCACGGGAGTTCAGCCGCCTTACGGCTGAGGAATACCTGCGGGAGTGGGTTGTCGGCCGGCTCGGCGGCACGGCCGTCGTGCTGGGCTACGACAACCGCATGGGCTCCGACGGCCTCGCGCACGACGCCATCGCCCCTCTGGCGAAGTCCCTCGGGCTCGACGTCGTCGAGTGCGATGCCATCTTTTCTTCAGGAGGAGGGGTTCCTCCTCAGAAAACGTCCTTCGGACCCCCCCCAAGCAATAAGCTTGGGTCCCCCCCTCTTACGATGCCGAGGGTGGCACGGTTTTCCGAGGAGGCCCCCTCCTCCACGGAAAGCGTCATTCAAGACATAACTCCCTTGAAAGGCTTTCCCCGTCATTCTGAGCGAAGCGAAGAATCCATCTCTTCCGGAAAGGCGATTTCGTCGACGAAGATAAGGGCGGCGCTGGAGAGGGGAGAGGTCGCGGAAGCAGAGGCGATGCTGGGGTACCGGTACGGGCTTCACGGTGTCGTGGTGGCCGGGAACAGGCTCGGTCGTACAATCGGATACCCGACGGCGAACATGCAGTTGTATGAGCCGTTGAAGCTGGTGCCGGCAAACGGCGTGTATCTCGTTGAGGTTGAAACTCTTGGCAGACATTGCTACGGCATGGCCAATATCGGTGTCAGGCCAACGGTGTCCGGAGCCGGAGCGAGGACGATCGAGACGCATATATTCGATTTTGACGAGCTGATATACGGATTGGACATCCGCTTGCGCTTCGTTGCCAAGATACGTGACGAGCGCCGCTTCGAGTCGCTGGAGGCGTTGAAAGAACAGCTTGCGGCCGATGAAGCGTTATGCCGCGGAATGCTTGCAAAATAAAAGTTGCAAGGCGGTTTTTATTTGAATTTTTTGTATATTTGCATTGTTGACACAGGGTTCCGCCTCGCGGCGGGACTCTCTTTTAGTTGACTGACCCTGTCCCGGACGGGACTTTATTGATAACTATATTTAAGCTGATTATGGCAGACATCCATTACATGACCGCGGACGGTTTGGAGAAGCTCAAGAAGGAGCTGGCTGACGCACTGGCGCAGCGCCCGGTCATCTCGGCGGCCATCGCCGAGGCAAGGGAGAAGGGCGACCTCTCCGAAAATGCAGAATACGACGCGGCCCGCGAAGCGCAGGGCCTGCTCGAGGTCAAGATCACCAACCTCAAGAACCAGGTGGCCAACGCCAAGGTCATCGACGAGTCTCAGATCGGCACCGACAAGGTATCCATGATGAACAAGGTCAAGGTGGAGAACCTTACCATGAAACGCGTCATGGAGTTCGTCATCGTAGGCGAGACCGAGGCGGACTTCTCCAAGGGCCGTCTCGCCGTCACCACGCCCATCGCCAAGGCCCTCCTGGGGCATTCCAAGGGCGAGATCGTGGAAGCCAAGGTCCCTTCCGGGGTCCTCAAGTTCAAGATTCTCGACATCAGTCTTTAAGATTATGGCAACGATTTTCACCCGCATCGCGAAGGGCGAGATTCCCTCGTACAAGTGCGCCGAGAGCGAAGATTTCTACGCGTTCCTCGACATCAGCCCGCTCGCTCCGGGCCATACCCTTGTCATCCCCAAGAACGTGGAGGACGACTATATCTTCCATCTGGACGAAGAGACCTATGAGGGCCTGTGGGCCTTCGCGCGCAAGGTCGCGCTGGCCGTCAAGGCCGCCGTGCCCTGCAAGCGCGTCGGCGTAGCCGTGCTCGGCATGGAAGTGCCCCATACGCACATCCACCTCGTGCCTCTGCAGACCGAGGGCGACCTCGATTTCCGCAAGCAGAAGCCTGTCGTGCCCGAGGATGAGATGAAAAGGATAGCCGCTTCAATCTTAAGTGAATATGAAAAGCTCTAGGATAGCTCTCATGGGCCTTTGCGCCCTGCTTGCCGCCGCATGCGCCAAGCCTTCGGCCCGCATCGACGGCACCCTGACCGACGCCCCTGACAGGCAGGTCATTGTCAAACTTCTGGATATCAACAACTACAAGGTCCTGGATTCAGTCAAGACCGATGCTGCCGGACGGTACTCGTACAATGTCCCGGTGCAGAAGGGGCAGCCTGAGTTCGTGTACCTGTACTATGGCGACACCAAGATCTCTTCCCTGCTGCTGCAGGAGGGCGACGAGGTGAAGGTCGTGACCGACACGCTCGGCCGCGGCAGCGTCGTCGGCTCCGTTGAGAGCGAGCGCCTCCAGGAGGTCGAACGCAAGTTCGCCGAGTTCCTGCGCGAGGCCGAGCAGGCTGAGGACAACGCCGCCTTCCGCCGTTCCTACATCCAGTACTATAGGGAAGCGGTCAAGTATGTCATGAACAATCCTCATTCCCTGACCGTGGTTCCTGTATTGTTCCAGAATGTCAATCCTGACCTCCCGGTGTTCAGCCAGACCACGGATGCACTCCATTTCCGCAATGCGCTGGATTCGCTTTCGGCAGTGTATCCTGACTCCAAGTATGTCAAGGCGCTCGAGAGGGAGACCACGCGCCGCGAGGGCATCCTCGGCTTTGACTCCAGGCTCAGCATGGCTTCCGAAGCAGAGTATCCCGACATCAAGTCAAAGGATATAAACGGCAACGAAGTTTCGCTTCAGGCCCTTGATTCCAAGGCTGTCATCCTCTTCTTCTGGACCGTCACCGATCCTGAGAGCAAGATCCTGAACCAGGAGACCTACAAGCCTGTCTATCAGGACTATCACGACAAGGGACTTGAGATCTTCGCCGTCTCGCTCGATACCGACAAGGCCGCCTGGGCCAGCGTGGTCAAGAGCCAGGAACTGCCTTGGGTCAATGTCAACGACGGCCTCGGCGCTTCCTCCCCGGCAGCGACGCTCTACAACGTTACGTCCCTGCCCCGTGCCTACCTCATCCTTGACGGCAAGATCGTCGACCGCAGGGTCGAGGGCGAGAAGGCCCTTCGCCGCGAGCTTGACAAGGTCTTGAAGTGACCTTGTCCGCATGCTTGCTCCGGGCCGGAGCCCACACGTTCCGCTCCCTCCGGGCGCCCCTCCCCATCACTGATTAATAAACCGCGAGTTTCCCCCGAATCTCGCGGTTTTTCATTGTGCCTATCGTTGGTCACCCTCTTTGTCTGGCCCTCGTTTTGGCTTCCCTCTCTTTGTTTGCCCCCCGCTTTGGCTTTCCTCGCGTGATGGTTGTCCTTCGCGCACAAATATGCCGTTTTTGTGCGCGAGAGGGTCATTTTTCCGTCCCTCGCGCACAAATTTGCCATTTTTGTGCGCCAATGGGTTGTTTTCCCGTTTCTCGCGCACGGATTTGCTGTTTTTGTGCGCGAGAGGGTCATTTTTCCGTCCCTCGCGCACGAATCTTTCGTTTTTGTGCGCGAGGGGGCTCTTTTCTCATCTCCTGCGCACAAATTTGCCATTTTTGTGCGCCAATGGGTTGTTTTCCCGTTTCTCGCGCACGAATTTACCGTTTTTGCGCGTGGAAACGGAGGGGACTGTGTGCGGGAAGTGAGATGAAAGGAAGTGAGGTGATGTGAGGCGAAGGGAACTGAGACGAAGAGACGTGAGGGGACGTGATGTGAAGGGACGTGTCGGGAAATAAAACGAAGAGAAGGAACGTGAAGGAACGCGAAGGGAAAGGAAGATCTGCGGGGATTGAGCAGATCTTCGCTTCATTGGTGATCGCGGATGGGAAAAGCTAGGGAGCTGGTGTCAGAAGAGCTTCTTGCGGGGGACGGTGGCGATGAAGTCCTTGAGATAGAAGGGCTCGAAGTAGGCGGTGTCCTCGAAGCGGCGGGCGTCCCAGGCGGCGAAGGCGGGGCGGAGCATAGCAGATGCCTTCGGGCAGCACTGGGAGAAATACGCGTTAGGATGTGCCAGGACCTCGCGGCATTTGCCGGCGCCATCGCCTATGAACAGTACCGGGCCCTCAGCCAGCAGATCGGCGACAGCGATGGGGGTTCCGGCGGCAGGATCAGCGGGGGAGGAAGGCTGACGGGTGCCGATGACCTGGCTGAGCGATTCTATGACTTGGGGCCGGGTCTCGGTGAGCTGGCGGCCATCGGGGGTGAAGACGGCGGTATAGACCTCCATGCGGCGGGCGTCAACCATCGGGACTATGTAGCGGAAGCCGGAGGCGAAAGGAGCGGATGTGCCGGAGGCGCTGGGGGAGACGGATGTGCCGGAGGGGAGATCTTTAGGGGCAACGGACAGTAGGGATGAGTCGGCGGCTTGGTAGACAAGGGTGTCCAGGGTACCGACGGCGATGAGGGGGATGCCCGCGCCGAAGCAGAGGCCCTTGGCAGTAGAGACGCCGACGCGGAGGCCGGTGTAGGACCCCGGCCCCTTGCTGACGCAGACGGCGTCGCAGTCGCGCACGCCGATGCCGCGTTCGTCAAGCAAATCCTTGACGAACGGCGCCGTGAGCGACGCCTGCGCCCGCGGCGTCTCGCTCTCCTTGTACGCCACGATCCGCCCGTCCTCGGCGAGAGCGACGGAGCAAAGTGCGGTAGAGGTCTCTATGAGAATGATCCTTGCCATGTCTTACTGCTTGAGCAACAATTCCTTGAGGTAGGGGAATATCACATAGGCGATGTCCCTGATGGGAGCATACAGCACCGATTCGTCGAGCACCTTCTCCTCCACGAACTCGAACTTGACATTGATGGTGTCGAAGAGGATGATCGCTATACCGATGAGGAGCCCGGCCTTCAGCAGGGCGAACACCAGTCCCAGAAGCCTGTCCAGCCACCCAAGCATGACCAGTTTGGTCACTCCCGTCAGTATCTTGCTCAGGACGAAGAGGACAAGCACCACCGCTACCATGATCACTGCGAAACTGATGACGTTCAGTACAGTCTCGGACACCTCGAAATATGGTTGTAACCAGCCACTTACCACTGTCGAGAACTTGAACGCCAGCCATGCTCCCAGTATCAGCGAAACCAGTGCTATGGCCTGCTCGATGAAACCTTTCATGATCCCGCTTATGATGGCAGGAAGGAAGCATATCAGAATAATGATGTCGGGTGTGCTCATTGTTTTGTTAAAAACGCTCGGAATGTGTATATTTGCAGACTATAAAACAGACTGCCGCCGGACGGTGTCCGGGATGCAAAATTAGACAAAAAATATGACATTCAAAGAGTATAAGGGCTTGGATCTGGTCTCTGTCGGAAACGCGACGCTGGAGAAATGGAAGAAGGATCACGCTTTCGAAAAGTCCCTCGAACTGAGGGAAGGAGCTCCGGAGTTCATTTTCTTCGAGGGACCGCCGTCTGCGAACGGCATGCCTGGCATCCACCATGTCATGGCCCGTTCCATCAAGGACTCGATCTGCCGTTATAAGACTCAGTCCGGCTTCAAGGTGAACCGCCGCGCTGGATGGGATACCCACGGTCTCCCCGTCGAGCTCGGTGTCGAGAAGAAGCTCGGCATCACCAAGGAGGACATCGGCACCAAGATCAGTGTAGAGGACTACAATGATGCCTGCCGCAAGGAAGTCATGAAATATACCGCCGAGTGGCGCAACCTCACCGAGCGCATCGGCTACTGGGTCGACATGGACGACCCTTACATCACCTACGACAACCGCTATATCGAGACTCTCTGGTATCTCCTGAAGGATATCTATCAGAAGGGTTACCTGTATAAGGGCAAGTCCATCCAGCCGTATTCGCCCGCCGCGGGCACCGGCCTGAGCTCGCACGAGCTCAACCAGCCGGGCTGCTACCGCGACGTGAAGGACACGACCGCGGCGGTGCAGTTCGAGGTTATCCGTGACGGGCGCTCCGAGGCCCTCTTTGAGGGCAATCTCCCGCTCTTCATCCTCGCTTGGACCACCACGCCTTGGACCCTCCCGTCCAACACCGCGCTCTGCGTCGGCCCGAACATCGACTATGTCCGCGTCCGCTCTTTCAATCCCTACTCGGGCAAGGAAGCCGTCTATCTGCTGGCCAAGGCCCTTGTCCCCGCATGGTTCAACGCCAAGGCGGCCGAGCTTCCGCTCGATGCCTACAAGCCCGGCGACAAGCTCGTCCCGTACGAGGTGCTGCCCGGCGAGTACAAGGGTACCGACCTGCTGGAGATCCGCTACAAGCAGCTTATCCCTTGGTTCCGTCCTGAAGACGGCGCTTTCCGCGTCATCCCCGGCGACTATGTCACCACTGAGGATGGTACGGGTATCGTCCATATCGCTCCGACCTTCGGTGCGGACGATATGAAGGTCGGCAAGGCTGCAGGCGTCCCGCCGCTCATGGTCATCGACCGTAACGGCGACCCCCAGGCCCAGGTGGACTATCAGGGCCGCTTCTTCCGCATCGAGGACCTCGATCCGAAGTATGTGGAGGATTGCGTGAGCCCGGACTATGCCGAATGGGGAGGACGTTTCGTCAAGAACGCTTATGATCCGTCCCTCGGACCGGACGACCCTACTCTCGATATCGACCTCAGCGTGATGCTCAAGTCCCAGGGCAAGGCCTTCAAGATCGAGAAGCACGTCCATACATATCCTCATTGCTGGCGTACCGACAAGCCCGTGCTCTATTATCCGCTGAACTCCTGGTTCATCAAGGCCACGGCCGTTCGCGAGCAGATGATGGCTCTCAACGAGCAGATCATGTGGAAGCCCGAGGCCACAGGTACCGGCCGTTTCGGCAAATGGCTGGAGAATATCCAGGACTGGAACCTCAGCCGCAGCCGCTACTGGGGTACTCCGCTGCCGATCTGGCGTACCGAGGACGGTAAGGAAGAGAAATGCATAGGTTCCGTCAAGGAACTCTACAATGAGATAGACAAGGCCGTCAAGGCCGGCATCATGGCCTCCAATCCTTTGGCTGACAAGGGATTCGATCCCGAGGACATGAGCCTGGAGAATTACAACAGGATTGACCTTCACAGGCCTTACGTGGACAACATCTTCCTGGTCAGCGACAGCGGCCGCAAGATGATCCGCGAGAGCGACCTGATCGATGTCTGGTTCGATTCCGGTTCTATGCCTTACGCGCAGGAGGGCCTGCGGGCCCTCGGCAGCGAGAAGTTCGGCTGTACGGCCGACTTCATCGCCGAGGGCGTCGACCAGACCCGAGGCTGGTTCTATACCCTTCACGCCATCCACACGATGGTCAGCGGCACCCCCGCCTTCAAGCGCGTGATCTCCAACGGCCTTGTGCTTGACAAGAACGGCGACAAGATGTCCAAGCGTCTCGGCAACGCCGTCGATCCCTTCAAGGCCCTCGACACTTACGGCCCCGATGCCCTCCGCTGGTACATGCTCACCAACGCCCAGCCTTGGGACAACCTCAAGTTCGACGAGGCCGGCGTTGTCGAGGTCAGCCGCAAGTTCTTCGGTACCCTGTACAACTGCTATTCGATGTTTGCTCTGTACGCCAACATCGACAAGTTCGACATTTCGGCGCCGCAGGTGCCGTATTCCGAGAGACCGGAGTTCGACAAATGGATCATCAGCAGGCTCAACACCCTTGTCAAGGGTGTCGTGGCTGCATATGAGGACTATGATATTACTCTGGCGGGTCGCCTGATCCAGGATTTCGTCGGAGACGACCTGTCCAACTGGTACATCCGCCTGAACAAGAAGCGCCTCTGGGGCTCCGGGCTCGCATCGGACAAGCTCGCAGCGTACCAGACCCTCTACGAGGTCCTGAAAGACGTTGCGCTGCTCGCCGCGCCTATCTCCCCGTTCTACATGGACAATCTCTGGTGTGACCTCGTGCCCGACACCGATAGCGTGCATTACCAGCCCATGCCGAAGAGCGACGCTTCGCTCATAGACACAGCCCTCGAGGAGAGGATGGCGCTGGCGCAGCAGGCTTCGTCGATGGTGCTCGCCCTTCGCAAGAAGGCCGGCATCAACGTCCGCAAGCCTCTGGCGCGCCTTCTCATCCCCGTCATCAACGACGCTGTCAAGGACAATCTCGAGAAGGTCAAGGGCATCCTCCTGACGGAAGTCAATGTCAAGGAGGCGGAGTTCATCCAGGATACCACCGGCATCATCACCAAGAAGATCAAGCCCAATTTCAAGACATTGGGCAAGGTTTACGGCAAGCAGATGAAGGAGATCGCCGCCGCGTTCGGCGGGCTTTCGCAGCAGGCCATCACCGACATCCAGTCGGCGGAGGCCGCTGCGCAGCCTTACACGCTCTCCCTGGCCGGCGGCGATGTCGTGCTCAACCCCGGAGACTATATCATCTCTTCCGAGGACATGCCGGGCTGGCTCGTCGCGTCTGAGGGCTCTCTGACAATCGCCCTCGACATCGCGATCACGCCGGAGCTTCGTGCCGAAGGCACCGCCCGCGAGCTCGTGAACCGCATCCAGAACATCCGCAAGGACAGCGGCTTCGATGTCACCGACAAGGTCGGCGTCGTGATCTACGCCGACGGCGAAGAACTCGCCCAGATCCGCGAGTCCCTCGCGTCGTTCGGCGAGTATCTCTCCGGCCAGACGCTGGCGCTGTCCGTGGACAGCGACGCCCTGGCCGCAGCCCCCGCCGACGCCTCCGAGGTCGAGTGGAATGACGGTACTATCCGTATCAAAGTTACCAAAATGAATAACCAACCTATTGATAAGTATATGACTGAACAGAACAAGAAGGTCGAGGAGACCATCGAGAAGACCCGTTACAGTGACGAGGAGCTCGCTGAGTTCAAGGAGATCATCCTTGATATGCTCGCCAAGGCCAAAGCTGAGTACACTACGCTTCGCGGTACCGTGATGCGCACCTCCAGCAACGACATCGAGGACACTTCTCCCTCGTTCAAGACCGTAGAGGATGACGGAGCCAACCAGCTCTCCAAGGAGGAGGCCAGCCAGCTCGCTGCCCGCCAGTACAAGTTCATCCAGAATCTGGAGGCTGCCCTGGCCCGTATCGAGAACAAGACCTACGGCATCTGCCGCGTGACCGGCAAGCTCATCCCCAAGGAGCGTCTCCGTCTCGTGCCGCATGCAACGTTGACTGTCGAGGCCAAGGAAATGCTGGCCAAGAACGGCAAGAGGTAGTCGTCCATGAAGGGATCCGAAGGCAGGAAACTCGTCATTCTGGGCGTCGTGCTCGTGGTCATCGACCAGATCATCAAGATCCTGGTCAAGACCAACATGGGCCTGGGCGAACATTTCGATGTCATCGGCAACTGGTTCAAGATCCTGTTTGTCGAGAACGAAGGCATGGCGTTCGGCTGGGCCTTCGGAGGCAAAGTCGGCAAACTTATCCTGTCCATCTTCCGGATATGCCTCTGCACGGCGCTGGTGTTCTGGATCAGGAGCATGTGCCGCAAGAATGCGGCGGCCCGGCGGGACGGTCAGGCCGCGCCCATCCCCGCAGGGGTGCTGGTCGGCCTGACGCTTATCACCGCCGGCGCTTTCGGCAACATCATCGACAGCCTATTCTACGGCGTTATCTGGGACTATGCGCCGGTACTTTTCGGCAAGGTCGTCGACATGTTCTATTTCCCCCTGTGGACCTGGCCCGACTGGGTGCCCCTCCTTGGAGGCAGCATCTTCTTCGAGCCGGTCTTCAACTTCGCTGACAGCTGTGTCACCGTCGGGGCCTTCTATCTGATCCTGTTCCAGTGGAAGTTCTTCGCCAAGAGCGAAGACTGATTTTGCCGGGCAAAAGAATTTATATATCTTTGCACGCACAAATATGGTGAGTTGGCCGAGTGGTCGATGGCGTTGGTCTTGAAAACCAATGAACTGCAAGGTTCCGGGGGTTCGAATCCCTCACTCACCGCCAAGCGAAGAAAACAGCGCGACGAGCTTGCTCGATCGCGCTGTTTTTCTGATGCTTGGCAAAGCCCGCCGCAGGCGGGCAGGGATAGCGCAAGCGGCCGTAGGCCGCGAAGCGGAATCCCTCAGGTGAGTGAGGGCTTGGCGGTGCAAACATGCCAGGTGAGTGGGGGGCACCTTTCCGAAGTGACGTAGACGGTCCATCAATTGGACCGTCTATGACGTTTTGGGGCGTTTTTGACGTAGAAGGTCCAGATTGTGGACCGTCTACGTCACTTGAGGGCCCCCATTATGTCACAGCGGGGGATGGAACTCTGGATTAGCGTCGGACGCCGCCGAGGGTGTCGGCCCAGCGTTCTGTCCAGAACGAGAAGTAATCCCGACGCGGGCGGCTTGCCCACAATATGGATGGAAGGCCGATGACGGCAAGGTAGAGCCAGCCCAGCATCAGGGACTGGCGTGTGTGACCCCACTCGTGCATCTTCTCATATTCGTCGTTACGATTCCTGTCGTTTATGATGATGTGCCGCCCCAGGGAGATCCCTCCTGGAATGCTGGGAGAATAATGCAGCCTTACGCCACGGTAGTCGTGGCCTTTGCGCGCTCCGTAATACAATGAAAGTATCTCTCCTAGAATGTTCTGGGGGAGTTGCCATACATATAGAAGGATGGATAGGATTGGTTTCATTCCAACGCTTCCGGCTCGCAAAAACCCTGCCGTCAGCATTCTTCTGCAGTCGGACGCATTTGATACCCTTCTCTCTGCGGATTCCCTAAAAATAACTATATTTGTCTTACGATTAACCATATCCATTTAACAGGATTCCTCGAAAATAGTAATCATGAAAAGAATCGTCTTATTTGCACTGCTGGTCCTTGCTGCGATAACGGCATCGGCGCAGACTAAGAAAGTTTCCGTACTGGGAGACTCCTATTCAACTTTTAAGGGCAGCAATCCCGAAGGATACGCTCCGTTTTATCCTGACGCCAACAATGATGTCAAGGAGGTAGAGCAGACCTGGTGGAGCCTGTTTATCAAAGCGAAAGGGTATGAGCTGGATAAGAACAATTCATGGGGCGGCACGACCATCTGCGGCACGGGATACTTCCACAGGGATGTTTTCAACTCGTATTTCATATCCCGCGTGGATATGTTGGGCGACCCGGACATCATCTTTGTTTTCGGTGGGACCAATGACGCCTGGGCCAGGGCACCTATGGGCGAGTACCAGTATTCAGACTGGACGAAAGATGACTGCAAGAGTTTCCGTCCAGCCCTTGCCTGCCTGCTGGACATGCTTCAGAGACGCTATCCGAAAGCGACGGTTTACTCCATCCTGAATTCCGAGTTGCAGGAAGAGGTCAATGAATCTATGCGCGAGGTCTGCAAGCATTTCAATGTACAGCTCATCGAGCTCCATGATATCGAGAAGCAGAACGGCCATCCGTCCATCGCCGGAATGAAAAGTATCTGTGACCAGTTGCTGGAAGCCATTGACTGACACTTTAACGCTCACTTCGGTGAGCGTTTTTTTGTGGATACCGGTTCTACTGGTACTCCAGGCCTTTGACGGAGATGCCGATGTTGACGGGGATGTACTCGAGCCCAGCCAGGGAGGATTCCCGATAATAGCTGCTCTTGAAATAGATGTTGGTGTATAATTCCATGTCCGTAGGGTTGCGCTCGGACTCGGGCATCTCCTGAAACCTGCGGACGGCGTCCATATCGCAGTCGACCAGAGAAAAGGATATAAAATAGCTCCCCGGTTCCAGCAGAATGGATTCTTTGGGTTGGATGTCGAAATCCTGTCTGCCGTCGGAGAAAGCGACGTCGACATAGATAGGTCTATGCAGGATGTTGATGAACTCTTTCGGCTCTCCCTCGATGCGATAGATGTTGATCGATATGACACATCCGGGAATCCTGTTGCTCGTAACGGTGAACAGGATATCTTTGATCAGGAACGGTTTTCGTGCCTTTGCGACAGATCCCACTTCCTTTCCCTTGTCTATGCCGTCCCGGGCGTTGAAGCCCCCTTGGGCTCCCACGAATCTTGTTCCTGGACGGAGAAGGTATTTTTCCTTTGTGTCGCCGCCGATGAAAACGGCCGGAGGCAACTCGGATTCCTTGAGGACAATTACCAGGTCATTATCCGGAGCGGAAACGGGATAATAGCCGGTCTGGTAGGATACGTGGTGGAATTCCAGTGTATCGGCAGGAACTTCGATTTCGAAGAGGCCGTCTACAGTCGAGACGGTACCGATGCCGAGTCTTGGGATTCCCACATGGACATATTCGACGGCTTCGCCCTTTTCATCGACGATCCTTCCGCGAATGGGGAAGCGCTCCTGTGCGTAAATGCAGGCGGGAAGGAGCAAAAGCGTCAGTATCAGTCTGATCCGCATATGGCATGTCATTCGGAGTAGATATCATCTTCCTTCTCGACGCCTTCCGGGTCGGGCTGGTAGTCCAGGATGTCGCCAGGGACGCATTCAAGCACCTTGCAGAGCTTGTTGAGCGTCGAGAAGCGGATGGCACGGCCTTTCCCCGTCTTGAGCAGGGAAAGGTTGGTCATGGATATTCCGATCCTTTCGGAGAGCTCCGAGAGCTTCATGTGGCGTTCCCAGAGCATTTTGTCGAGATTGACGGTGATCATATCGCGAGGCTGCTGTCTTTTGCGGTGAGGTAGGCGATCTTGTAGAGTCCTGCGAAGAACAGTACGATGAGGGGGTAGAACAAGGTGTTTCCATCAAAGGTGGACATCTGGCATCCGCTGATCACATCGTCGTAATTGGAATGCACGAATGTCGCAAGGGCGACGACCAGAGCGGTCCAGCGGAGGAGGGAGACATTGGACCTGGGGAAGATATCTCCATTCTTCAACGAGCGGTTCGTGCGGATCAGGAAGATGCAGCAGAAGACATAGAGAATGGCCGTGGCGATGAACCTGCCGGCGATGATGAAGATCTGCCAGGCGAGTTTGTCCTGATTCCAGACAATGGTCTTGTGGATCCAAAGCTGGTCGATGGTCTTGGCATAGATGAAAGCGAAGTAGAGCGTCGCAAAAAACAAGATGGCGAAGGAAAGCCATTTGATGCTCCTTTGAGTCGTATTTTTCATATCGTTGTCTATTTTTCAGTCGGGATGCCTAAAGACAAAGATAATGCCAGTTTTACGAAAAACATAAAAGAATTATACGAAATACGTAAAACCAATGCCTGTGGAATACCAATTACGGGAACAAAATGGAACTGGCTGTGATGATAAATTGTGTATAAATGCTTAAATTTGACTTGTTAGCTTCCAGAACAGTATTCACTTGATCAAGATTATGCGTAAACTGACCAGACTCCTGACGGCATCCCTGCTTATACTGGCATGGGCGTGCGAAAGCCCGAACAATTCCGAGCCAGATCCTACACCCACACCGACTCCCACTCCCACACCTGCACCGGTCGAGGTATCTTCGGTTTCTCTGAACCAGACCTCGGTCGACCTTGTCATCGGTGAGACGGTCACCCTTTCGGCTACGGTGTCACCAAGTGATGCAACGGACAAGAACGTGACGTGGTCGAGTTCAGACTCCAACGTTGCATCCGTCACCGACGGAACCGTCAAGGGTATTGCCCTCGGATCAGCGACCATCACTGCTGCAGCGGGTGACAAGAAAGCCAGTTGTACCGTTACGGTGGTCAATGGGGGCTTCCCTGAGGGAGAACTGCCGCCAGGCAATGAGATATGGTATACGACAAGTGATAACAAGCCGATTGCCCTTGTCAATGACCAGGGCTCCTGTATCCTCGCTTCCAATACTTATAGCAAAGGAATGGGTGTCCTGAGTTTCCAGGGTCCTTTGACCAGTATCGAGGTCCCCCTGACGAGCAACGACGACGATGGCTTACGCTTGACCGGCATACTGATTCCGGAAGGGGTGGAGCGTATAGGGAAGGATTTCCTCCTTCGAGTCCCAAACATCAAGGAATTCAGGATTCCCTCCTCCCTTACATCCACGGGAGCGCTCATATCATTGGATAAAACATCTCTGGAACGCTTTACCGGCCACCATGTCTCGGAAGACGGACGCTGTGTCATCATCGATGGCATTCTCTATGCCTTCGCTCCCGCAGGCGTTTCTTCGTACGAAATACCGTCCGGCGTAGTCCGTATTGCCGAGGGTGCCTTCGCTTTGACTCAGGAACTCAAATCCGTAGTCATCCCCGAAGGGGTAACGGCATTGGAGCGGGAATGCTTCGGCCATTCGAACATAGAATCAGTCACGATCCCCGCATCCGTCAATGCAATGGATCTATATGCTTTCCTGCAATGTCCGAACCTTAAGGATCTGCAGGGTGACAGTCACTTCATCTCTGCAGACAGGAAATTCCTCTACGATGCGGAAGCCTTTTACCCGATGACGCTCTTCTACTTCGCCGGGCGTGACGATGTCTCCTATGAGATTCCGGAAGGGATCTGTTCCATAGAGAATTATGCTTTCCACGGTTGCAGTAAACTCAAAAGCTTGACCTTCCCGGAGAGCCTCGAATACATCGGGGGAGTGGCGTTTGAGGGATGCGTCAATCTTGAGTCCCTGCATGGGAAACATGTCACTTCGGACGGCAAAGGTTTCGTGGCCGACGGCAAACTTCAATTCCTGTTGTCCTCCATCAGCGATGATTATGTAGTCCCTGATGAGGTGACCGCACTCGGCAACAATATCTTTTCCGGCAGGAGCAATGTCAAGTCCGTTACCATGGGGGACCAGGTCACTTCCATCGGCGACTATGTCTTTTCGAATTGCCCTGCGCTCAAGACAGTTACCCTGTCTGCCAATCTGAATAGAATCGGACACAATCCTTTCCTGCGCTCAAGGGAACTGGAATCGGTTTATTTCCGGGGTATCCTTCCGCCTACTGTCAGTTCGATACAGGGGACTGAGAATCCCAAACTGACCATCTACGTTCCTGACCGGGCCATTAAACTCTACACAGAGGACAAGCAGTGGGAGAAGTATTGGGATGTCATGAAGCCGTATGAGTACAAGGATCTGCCCGAACCTGACTTTTACTTGTCCAGTGATTATTCCAAGGAGGGAGAGGTGACTGTCTATCAGAAGGCTTCGGAAGGGAACGGCATTGACATTGTCTTCATGGGGGACGCCTATTCCGACCGTCAGGTAGCGAACGGCATGTACCGCCGCGATATGGAGGCCTGCGTCGAGCAGTTCTTCGCCGTAGAGCCATACAAATCGTTCCGGAAGCTTTTCAATATCTATTTCGTCACAACCGTTTCCGCTACGGAAGGATATGAGAGGGGCGGCCGGAGCCTCGGAACTTATTTCGGCAACGTAACGTTTATGGGTGGTAACAATGACAAGTGCTTCGAACTTGCCCGCAAGGCTGTCAAGGATGACAAGCGGATGGATGAAGTCCTGGTCCTGGTCTGCGGCAATCAGGACCTTTCGGGTATAGTCTATCTCAACGGTTCCTGCACTTTCTACGAGCCCCAGACGTGGACGGGAAGGGATTATGCCTGCGGTCCAGCCGTGACGTATTTCACGAAACAGGACGAGTCGTTCGAAAGGACGGGCGACGTGCTGAGGCACGAAGCCGGTGGTCATGGGTTCGCCAAACTGGCGGATGAGTATCACTATTCCGGTACGGTCTCTTCGAGTGACAAGGATCTGATCAAGGCACGCTCGGCCCACATGTGGTATTCCAATGTGGACATAACTTCAGACCGTGCCAAGGTGAAATGGGCGAAGTTCCTGGCCGATGACCGCTATAAGGATGAGGTGGGTATGTATGAAGGAGGATTTACCTATCAGTACGGTGTATGGCGTCCTTCTGAGAACAGCATCATGAATGACAACCGCGGCGGATTCAATGCGCCTTCGCGATATACAATTTGGTACCGTATCCACAAACTGGCATACGGCAACAGTTGGAATGGAACATTCGAGGACTTCGTAGCTTTCGATAAAAAATAACACAAAACTCTATGAGACACAGCGTTCTGATCCTTCTTGCAGGACTTGTCATTGCATCCTGCGCTCCAAAGTCGGAGATGGATAGATTTATAGACGATCTGATGGCCGGCATGACGCTGGAGCAGAAGATCGGTCAGCTTAACCTCCATTCTTCGCCGGGATTCATATCGGCGGAGAGGGTGACGGAGGAGGACGAAAACGCCAAACTGCTCCGGCAGGGACTGCTTGGCGGTATCTACGGCTCCGGCAATCCGACACTGCTCAGGCAGTGCCAGGAGATTGCCCTGGAATCCGGCGCCGGCATCCCGCTGATCTTCGGAATGGACGTGATCCACGGCCATGAAACCGTATTCCCCGTGCCGCTGGCGCTGTCCACCTCCTGGAACATGGACCTCATCGAGAGGTCAGCCCGCATCGCTGCTACTGAAGCGGCAGCGAGCGGCATCAACTGGGTGTTCAGCCCCATGGTGGACATCTGCCGCGACGCGCGTTGGGGCCGCATCGTGGAAGGCGGCGGTGAGGATCCTTATCTCGGCGGTGAGATCGCCAGGGCCATGGTCTATGGCTACCAGGGCAGGGATGCTTCGGTCGGCACGGACGAAGTCCTTGCCTGCGTGAAGCATTACGCCCTCTATGGAGGCGCCGAGGCAGGGCGGGATTACAATTCCGTCTTCCTTAGCCGCCAGGAGGCCCTGAACGGCTATATGAATCCCTACAAGGCCGCTTGCGAGGCGGGAGCCGCCAGCTATATGAGTTCCTTCAACGAGTTCGAAGGCATTCCGGCTTCCATGAATACGTGGCTTATGCAGGATATCCTCCGCGACTCATGGGGCTTCGACGGATTCATCGTCTCCGATGCCACGGCAATTGCCGAGGAGGTCAATCACGGCATCGGTGACTTGCAGGAGGTATCGGCCAGGTCGTTGAAGGCGGGACTGGACATGGACATGAACAGCGACGGGTACATCGGCACCCTTAAGAAATCGCTTGAGGAAGGCCGTATCAAGGAGGCCGATATCGACCGCGCATGCCGCCGCATTCTGGAGGCTAAGTACAGGCTGGGACTTTTCGAGGATCCTTATCGCTACCTTGATGACGCGCGTTACAATTCGACCGTCTATACGCAGGAGAACCGCGCCGCAGCAAGGGAAATGGCCCGTGAGTGCCAGGTGCTGCTGAAGAACGATGGCATACTTCCGCTTTCCAAGGGTGCCAAGGTAGCCGTGGTCGGCCCCCTTGCCAAGGACTCTGATGCCATGAAGGGGACCTGGGCTATGTCCCGCAAGCCCTGCGTTACTCTCTGGCAGGGTATCTCCGAGGTGTCAAACGCTTCCTATGCCGAAGGCTCCTGGCTCTACAAGGATGCAGAGTTGGAGGATGCCGTGCGCCACAGCATCTTTAGGGCTTTTGCTCCCGGCATGCAGATACCGCCCGTACACACGACGCCTCAGTCTGCGCTCATTGCAGAAGCTGTTGCCAAGGCCCGCCAGGCCGATGTCGTCGTGGCCTGTGTCGGTGAGGTCCCCAACATGAACGGTGAAGGAGCGTCGCGTACCGACATCAGCCTGCCGGATGCCCAGAGGGAACTCCTGCAGGCGCTGAAAGCCACTGGGAAGCCTGTCGTCATGGTGCTTGTAACCGGCCGCCCCCTCACGCTCGTCGAGGAGGATGCGCAGATGGACGCCATCCTGAATGTCTGGAGCCCCGGCTCCGAAGGAGGATACGCGGTAGCGGATGTTCTTTTCGGTGATGCCAATCCTTCGGCCAAGCTCACCACCTCCTTCCCGCGCAGCGCCGGCCAGCTTCCGCTCTACTACAACCACAAGAGCACGGGCCGCCCGCATCCGGACGACGCTCCGTACAAGAAGTTTGTCAGTTGCTATATCGATGAAGTCAACGCTCCGCTCTATCCCTTCGGCTACGGACTCAGCTATACCACTTACGAATACGGCCCCGTGACCTTGAGTGCTGGTGAAATGCCTCTGAACGGGACTGTAAAGGCATCTGTGACCGTTACCAACACGGGTTCCCGTGCCGGCGACGAGATCGTACAGCTCTACATCCATGACGTCTATGCCACCTCTACGCGTCCGGTCAAGGAACTCAAGGGATTCAGGAAAGTACACATCGAAGCCGGGCAGTCGGTGCAGGTCGATTTCACGCTTACGAAAGAGGAGTTGTCCTACTACAACCACGATTTGGAGTGGGTATGCGAGCCCGGGGACTTCGAGATCATGATCGGCCCCAACAGCCGTGACACGCAAGGTGCCATGCTGGCCGTAAAAGCGGCGGATGCTTCTTAGACACACATAGTTTCGCGGATATTATCCGCCATCATCCGGACCAGCCGGTCGAGAGACTCATGGCTGGCCCAGGCTATGTGCGGCGAAAACCGCAGGCGCTCCGGGTGTGAGGTGTGCAGCAACGGATGGTCTTCGGGAAGCGGCTCGGTAGAGAATACATCCAGAGCCGCGCCCGCTATCCGGCCTTTGTCAATCGCTTCCGCCAGGGCGATCTCGTCCACGACCGCCCCTCTGCCGAGATTGACAAGGTATGCTCCGGGCTTCATAAGTCCGAGTTCCCGTGCGCCGATCAGGCCGCGGGTGCGCTCGTTCAAGGGGCAGTGTATGCTGACTATATCGGCTTTTCCCATCAGTTCTTCCAGGCTGAGCGACGGCCATTCCTTGCAGTGCGATGTCCCAGAGGTGGAATAGTACACCGGCTTCATCCCGAAGGCGGAGGCTATCTGCGCCACCCTCCGGCCGATGTTTCCCATACCGATGATGCCGATGGTCTTGCCATTGAGTTCGTGGAATGGCTCCCGCACATCGTTCGGCACTCCGCTGCGCGAATAAGTGAAATCCTTGACTTCGGCGTCATAGAATGCCGGCCGGCAGAAGAGGGAGAGGATATGGGTGAATGTCAGCTGCGCCACCGATTCCGTGGAGTAGCCGGCGACGTTGCGCACGGCTACGCCGCGCCTGTCGGCGGCCTCCAAGTCTATGTGGTTCAGGCCTGTGGCCGCAACGCAGACAAGCTTAAGCCTTGGCGCTGCGGCCATCACGGCATCGTCCACGGGGGCTTTGTTGGTCAGGATGACATCGGCGTCCGCCACTCTTAGGCAAGTCTCCTTGTGAGTCGAAACCGGATAAAGTATCAGATCTCCCAATGCGGCGATGGGGTCCAGTGAGACTGGACCCATCGTGCCGGCATCTAGGAAGACCATTTTCATGCTATCCTCCTTTCAAGGCGTTCGCGGATGGCAGCGATGAACTGCGCGGAATTGACGGCCGTAGGCGTTACGCCTTCCATCAGGTTTACGAGGTCCTTCGTGGCGATGCCGTCAGCAAGGGTGTCAAAGCAGGCGGCCTCCAGCGCGTCGGCGAAGCGGACGAGCCCTTCGAGGCCGTCCTTCACGCCGCGCTGGCGCAGCGCGCCGCTCCAGGCGAATATGGTCGCCATAGGGTTGGTGGAAGTCTCCTCTCCCTGAAGGTATTTGTAATAGTGGCGTGTCACCGTGCCGTGGGCGGCCTCGTATTCGTAATTGCCGTCAGGGCTTACCAGCACGCTGGTCATCATCGCAAGCGAGCCGAAGGCGGTGGACACCATGTCGCTCATCACGTCTCCGTCGTAGTTCTTGCAGGCCCAGATGAAACCTCCCTTGCTGCGGATCACGCGGGCGACAGCGTCGTCTATGAGGGTGTAGAAATAAGTGATCCCGAGCTCCTTGAACTTCGCTTCGTATTCGGCGTAGACCTCGTTGAAGATCTCCCTGAAGCGGGCGTCATAGGTCTTGGAGATAGTGTCCTTAGTGGAGAACCAGAGGTCCTGCTTCGTGTCGATGGCGTATTTGAAGCAAGAGTGGGCGAAGGAACGGATGGATTTGTCCGTATTGTGCATTCCCTGCACTACGCCGGCACCCTTGAACTCCTGGATCACGGCTTCTTGATGGCTGCCGTCCTCGCCGTCGAATACGATCTTGGCGACGCCGGGGCCCTCTACCCTCAGCTCGGAGTTCTTGTACACGTCACCATAGGCGTGACGTGCTATGGTGATGGGTTTCTCCCAGTTCTTGACTACTGGATGTATCGTAGGAATGGTGATGGGCGTACGGAAGACTGTTCCGTCCATGATGGAACGGATGGTGCCGTTGGGGCTTTTCCACATCTGGTGGAGTTTGTACTCCGTCATCCGCTGCGCGTTTGGGGTGATCGTGGCGCATTTCACGCCCACACCGTATTTCTTGCAAGCCTCGGCGGCCTCGACAGTTATCCTGTCGCCTGTCTCGTCCCTCTTGACCAGGCCCAGGTCATAATACTCGACCTTGAGGTCCACGAACGGCAGGATAAGTTCATCCTTGATCATTTTCCAGAGGATACGGGTCATCTCGTCTCCGTCCATCTCCACCAGGGGGGTGGTCATCTGTATCTTTGTCATAACCTTCAACTTTACACTACTGGAAGACAAAGATAGGAAAAAATCTTGTCAGTTTTTCTTCAAGTCCTCGATCTGCGACAGGAGATCGTCAGAGGCGTTCAGGATGTCGCGGCGGTTCTTGAGGCCGAGGATGAGTCCGATGACGAGTCCTACGGACGCTCCGGCTATGAAACCGTACAGTTCCGATCCACTGAACATTTGATTGGATGCCACGTCCCAGATGAGCACTCCCAGCCATACGAACAGGGCGGGAAGCCCGTATTTGATCCAGTCCGCGTTGATCCTGCGGAATTTGGAGAGTTCGGTCGTAGCGGAAACCAGGTCCTTGTCCAGATTGGGGATGTACTGTTTCGTGATGAGCGTGGCGGATATGCCGGCAATCATCAACACTCCGGTTACGATCAGGAGGAGGTTTGAGAATCCCTGATGATGGAGGAAGGGAATCAGCGCCAGGCCGGCGGCCCCGGCGAAGACGGGGACATTTGACTTGAATCTCAGGCGGTCGATGGTCCGGCCGCAGGATTTGCGGAGGATACGCTCGTTGATGATCTTCTGGCTTTCAAGCTTTTCGCGCAGCTGCTTCATCTGCTGCTGCATCTCGAGGAGGGTGTTATCTGTAGTTTCCATTTTACTGCATTTTTTTGAGTTGTTCCTTGATCCTGACAAGACGGACTGAGACGTTGCCGGGAGTGATGCCCACGATCTGGCCTATCTCCTCATAGCTGAGGTTCTCCAGCCAGAGCAGGACGATGGCGCGGTCGAAGGGGCCCAGCCTGCCGATACGCTCGCGCAGAAGGCCTATCTGGCGGGTGTCCTCGGCGGCATCGTCGAACAGGTCGATGTCCATCGACAGCGGTTCGGCCTTGATGCCGCGCTTCTTCCTGCGCTCGGAAGAAATGCAGGTGTTGAGGGCGACCTTCCATATCCAGGAATTCAGCGCGCTGTCGCCTCGGAAGGTTCCGGAGCCCCGCCAGAGGTTGATCAGGATTTCCTGGAAGAGGTCTGCCACCTCGTCCTTGTCGGTCGAGAACATGTAGCAGACGGTGTAGATCGTGCTGCGGTGTTCTCTCACCAGGTTTTCGAATTCTCGTTCAGTCATTGTCTGTCTTGTTGGTTTCTGCTCATTAGACGCAATTCCCCGCGAAAAACTACAAAAGAATCGACATTTAAAGATAAAAATGTTTCGGATAAGAAAAAAATCCTCTCAGAGTTTGGATTATCCCCGAAAATCCGTACATTTGCAGTCCCGAAAAGGCCGAAGGGCCTTGGACGACCTCTGGATGTGGCGCAGTTGGTAGCGCACCTGGTTAGGGACCAGGAGGTCGCTGGTTCAAGTCCAGTCATCCAGACCACGAAAGACGCTTACAGAGATGTAAGCGTTTTTTTTGTGTTAGGCCACAGGCCGCATCCCGATTCTGACCAAGAGCGAAAACGGCATTTCAGGGCGGTTTTCGCGGCAGATGCAGGATTGTAATGTCGCATCTGCCGCATTTTCGGCCCTCAGTGGCCGTTTTCGCTCCTGGTCGGTATTCGGCAGCACAGCTTCGGGAAGGCGCAGACTGCCCCGGTCCTCTGTCGCGGCTGTCACGCCACGGGAGTGTTTTCGCGTCCGGGCCCACGGCCATCCAGCGCGGCCGTATTTGCCATAACCGAATACCTCTCAACCACTTTCCCTTCCCTATATACGGCAAATCCCCGCTTGCCGCTGGGGAGAGTGATGCCGCCGTAGTAGCATCCTGGCCTTTTCCCGGCGGCCTTCGCCCTGCGCAAAGCTTCTTCCAGGGATATGCAGTAGTAGGTGACCATGCTCCCAAAGATAGCTGGAACATGGGCCAAGGTATGGCACATGACAAATCTCCATTGGATAATTGTTTAATAATGTCTAACTTTGGCGGCTGAAGTCGTTGCACTTCCAAGTAGTATTTACCATTATTATCTATCAATGAAAAAGTTTTCAATCATCGCCCTCATCGCTTCTGTCGCATTGATGAGTGCATGCGGCCCCAAGGACCCGGGTCTCAAGGACGCTTACAAGAACTATTTCAAGATCGGTGTCGCCGTTACCGAGCGTAACGTTTCCGACTCCCTCCAGGCAGCCATCATTCTCAAGGAGTTCAACAGCGTCACCGCTGAGAACTGCATGAAACCTGGTGAGATCCACCCTCAGGCAGGTGTCTGGAACTTCGAGAAGGCAGACATCATCGCTAACTTCTGCCGCGAGCACGGCATTAAGATGCGTGGCCATAACCTTGTGTGGCACAGCCAGTTCGCAACATGGATGTTCACCAAGCATGACGAGAACGGCAACCCTGTCGTCGAGCTTGACGAGAAGGGTGATACCGTGTGGGTCGAGAGGCCTGCATTCGGCCGTTTCGGCGGTTTCCCCGGCTTCGGCGGCCAGCGCCCGCAAGGCGCTCCCGGCGCTCCTGCCGTCCAGATGACCAAGGTCCCCAAGTATGTCGCAGCCAGCAAGGAGGAGTTCTACGATTCCCTCAGGTCTCACATCAACACCGTGGTCAACCGTTACAAGGATGTCATCTATTGCTGGGACGTCGTCAACGAGGCTATGAGCGATGCCAACAACATCGATGCTCCGTATGAGGATTCATTCCGCAAGTCGCAGGCATATCAGCTCTGCGGTGACGAATTCATCAAGAACGCTTTCATCTGGGCTCACGAGGCTGATCCCAATGCCGGTCTGTTCTACAATGATTACAGCGCCTGGACTCCTGCCAAGAGGACCTATATCTACAATATGGTCAAGAAACTCCAGTCTGAGGGCGCCCCTATCACCGGTATCGGTATGCAGGGCCACTACAACATCTTCGACAACCCTACCCTTGAGGATTTCGAGACGGCCATCAAGATGTATCTCGAGCTTGTCGATGACATCCAGATCACCGAGTTCGACATCCGTATCAACGAAGAGGCCGGCGGCGGACTCCAGTTCAGCCGTGGCGAGGGCCAGCAGTATACCGAGGAGATCCAGCAGATGCAGGAGAAGAAGTACAAGGACCTCTTTGAGATCATGCGCAAGTACAAGGACAACATTTCCTGCGTAACCTTCTGGAACCTCAGCGACCGTGACTCCTGGCTTGGCGCCAACAACTACCCGCTCCTTTTCGACAGCGAGTATCAGCGCAAGCCTGTCTACTACACAGTCCGCGACTTCAAGAAGAACAAATAAACCGCGCAGCGGTACGAACGAAAAAAGGCAGCCCGTCAGGCTGTCTTTTTTTCGTCTTGTTCAGAGGCTTCCTTTGCCTTGTTCTTCTCTTCCCTCAGTTCATCAAGGTAGCTGGCAGTAATTACGCCGGAAGGCAACGCGATGATTGCAACTCCGAACAGGGAGGAGAGCATACTGATGAAATGCCCGACGTCTGTAGTCGGGACCATGTCCCCATACCCGACGGTAGTGAGGGTCACGGTCGCCCAATACAGGGCGTCGAAAAAGTCGGCGAAAGTCACATTGCCCGTCACTGGGCTGATGTGCGGCTCGACATTGAACATTATCAACGCTGTAAGGAAAACATAGAAAACAGCTATTCCCAGCACACTCAGAAGGACTCTTCTCTCTTTCCGGATCACGCGGCCGAGAACCTGGAACTTATTGGAATACCGGATGAACTTGAAAAGCCGGAGGATCCTCATCAGCCTGGTTATCCTCAAGATCTTGAACCCCCTTCCAATCAGGCTCAGTCCGGGAAGGATTGACAGCAGGTCTATGATCGCCCATCCGGTGAACGGGTAAAGGGCGAACGACATCTCTTTCTTCTGGAGCCTGCAGTCAGCCGTTATCCAGCGCAGGATGTAGTCAATGATAAAGATCGTGACCGTAACTGCCTCAGTGATACGGAAAAGCTTGTTGTCCTCCACGAACATCAGCGGGATGATGCTCACGGTGATCGCCAGAAGCATCATGATGTCGTATGCCAGACTGGCCTTATCGCCTTCCTTGGAGGGCTCAATTATCTCGTTGATACGTTTTCTCATGCGATAATCTTTCTGACGTGTGAATCCTTAACTAAAGTGCAAGATCTGATGATACCAAATATACGAAAATAGTCGCAGTAAACCTAAGGCATTAGGAGATAGCAGATAGTTTTTGGGCGATCAGATGGATTCCATCAATGATCTTCTTTCTCATCGCCGGGCGAGGGGTGCGATATCCGGTGGAGTAATGGGTAAGTTGTTGCTGGTTGATCCCCGTAGCCTTGGAAATAGCCGATTTCGGCACGAGTCCTTCCGTATAATGGAGAAGTGCTTTTACGGTCAGATTCCACTCCAATTCCCACTCCCCCTCAAACTCGGCCGGAATGGTTTCACCATCTTCGAGCATTGAATCAATATGCCAATGGAGGGCTTCTTCCATATTCTTTTTAAGCTCATCAAGAGTGCGGCCGGTGGAGACGCATGCGATATCCTCGTTTGCCGGGGCTGCCGCGAAGTTGTCTGTATAATCTACGTTAATTATAATCTTTCCCATAGTGATTGGTGTTGGTTTTCTTTAAAGTTTGACATTTGGTTTATTTCCATCCCGCTTGTTTCCAGATACTGTTAAGGATTTCCTGTTCAAGTGTAGCCGATGGCCTTTCGTTTACTGTCACCCTCCCTTTCTTTGTCGGGTGTTTGAATTGTCGGTGGCTTCCCTTTTGGCCCGCGAGGTACCAGCCGTCAGCCAGAAGGAGTTCTATTACCTCATGTACTTTGTAGCGTTTCATGGTTCTATCGTTTAGGTGATGTAAAGATATAATAATTTATAACAAATTCAAAAGATATTTGAAAAATGTTATATTATTATTTATCTTTTTAGTTTTTTATCTGGCATTCCAATACCGACCAGGAGCAAAAACGGCCACCGAGGGCCGAAAATGCGGCAGATGCGGGATTACAATCCCGCATCTGCCGCGAGAAGCGTCCTGAAATGCCGTTTTTGCTCCTGGTCGGTATTGGCGACTACTTCTTCTTCTTGTTTTCGGTATCCAGGACGTACTTCAGCTGCTTCTCGATGTACTGGGAGCTGAAATCGACCTTCAGCTCGAGCCAAAGGGGCATGTGGTCGGACATCTGGTCGATCCTGTAGTGGCCGCAGAAGTAGTCCTTGGCTTTGTCTCCGGTCCTGGCGACCTTTGTCTTCTGCTCCATCAGGGGGATGTACTCCTCGTAGTCCTCGTCGCGGTAGACGGACTTGGTGAAGTTGAACGCTCCGGAGCGGACGGTGTCGTCGTCATAGACCTTGATGCCTTCCTCGAGCTTGAGGTTGAATGCGATCTGGTCATAGTGCTTGACCTCCTTGCCGAAATTGGTGGGGTGTTTCTTGATGGGAGCGGGGATGCAGAAGCCGGTGCTCTCCAGGGCATCCATGTATTTGTCGCCGACTTTGGGGATGTTGAAGTCGCCGAGGACGATGTAGCTGGACTCTTCGGCGGTGGCGCGGTCAGAGAGGTAGGAGCCGATGGCTTTGATCTCGGCCTGCCTGCGTTCGCGGTCGGCCGCCTTGCTTTCCTTACCGTAGAAAATGTGGACGGTGGTGAGGTTGAACTTGAACCATCCGGCCTGGAAGGCGACGCAGAAAGGCGTGCGCGCGAATTGCATACCCTGGATCAGTTCGGTGTGGGGGAGTACGATCTCTCCGGCGATGTTCTTGAAGCTGACCTTGTTGGTGTCGTACAGGAATGCGATGCGTTCGCCGTTGCCGCCGTCAGTCGAGTCGGTCACGTCGGTGGCGATGTAGTCCCAGTTCTTTCCAAGGATGCTCTTCACCCTTTCCAGTCCCCTCATCTTCTCCTTGACTTCCTGGACGGCGATAAGGTCGAAACGGCTGAGGATCTCAGCGATGTACATGTAACTCTCCTGCTTGCGGTTGTCGGTGAACTGGCGGATGTTCCAGGTGGCCAGGAGCAGGGAGTTTTCGGAGCTCTTCTGAGGAATCTCCTCGTCGAGTTGCTTGCGCAGCATGATGAGGTGCTTGATCGTGCGCTTCCTCTCAGTCAGGTCTTTGATGTCTTTCAGGTAGGTGTAAAGCATAGCGGTTGATGTTTAAGGGGTTAGCGGCTTCAACAAATATAATGAAAAAACACAGGAAAAAGTCGTACATTTGAAGGAGAATCAATCAATTCAGTCAGATATGATGCGCAGAATCCAAATGATCGCACTTGCAGTGCTGATCCTGCAAGCGTGCGGAACGCCTTCCGGAAATAATAATGATAAAGTTGCGGAGCTTCCTGTCAGGAAACCTTGCAACCTCGAGAGGCTTTACGAGGGTATGGAGAGAGGGGACATCCTGGAGGATACTCCCGACATGCTTTTCGCGAAAGCGCTTTCTGCAGGGCGCGTCGACGAGGTCGTCGGGCTTTTCCGGGAGAAGAAGATGTTCTGGGACGAGCTTCCGGCCGTGGATACGCCCTACGGGCGCTTCGAAGGCCTGGAAGGTATCCGGGATTTCGCGGCGGGATTCCTGATGAAGTTCAAGGCGGACGCCGCGAGCTTTACACCGGTTTTCCAGACCAGGGGCGGCGGCCGCATCGCTCTGGAGGGCGTGTTCAAATTCGTCGTGGACGGTGAGATCGAGGAGGTGCCTTTCTTCGTGATCGCCGACCTGCGCACTCCTAAGCTGCTGGAGGAGATCCGCATGTACACGCACTACAGCTTCGTCCCCGACCAGACTCCCTACCGCAAGCCGATCTTCATGCCGGCGCATTACGAGATGGGGGATCCGGGTCTGCTCACGGGCGCGATGCGCGCCTACTACGAGGCGCTGCATCACGCTCCTTACTGCGACCCGGACAAGATCCACGCGGCATTCGCCGATGACTGTATCATCGGCGGCTATGACCCGTGGGGAACTCCCATCCCTCCGAAGGAGGAGATGTCTCGTAACGCGCACCGCTTCGGCTACGGCCTTGCCACTTATATCCCCGCATGCGTGGGAATGCGTTACGAGACCATCATCGACGACGGCAGGACCTGCGTGATCGAGTGGTGCCACATAGTGTCAAAGCAGGGCCAGCAGGAGCGCAACCGCATAGCGATGTCCGGCTGCAGCGCCTATCAGCGCAATGACGAGGGCTATCTTTGCTCGGTGCGTATCAGCGACTACGCCGGACACGAAGGGGAGATTGACTGGACAAAGACGGAAGTGTCCCGGGAGGAGGCTTACTCCATCAACCTCGTTGACGAATTCCGTGGCGGTTGTGGCATGAAACCGCAGGAAGAATACTAAAGATTGATTATCTTTGTATGATTTAATCTGTCCATTCAATGAAAGCAGTAACCAAAACCGATTTCCAGCTTCCCGGCCAGGTGTCGAAGTACACCGGGAAGGTGCGTGACGTCTATAGCATCGACGACAGCTATATCGTGATGGTGGCTACGGACCGCATCTCCGCCTTCGACGTAGTCCTGCCCGAGGGTATTCCCTACAAGGGCCAGGTACTCAATCAGATAGCATCCAAGTTCCTCGACCTGACCGAGGACATCATCCCCAACTGGAAGATCGCCGAGGTCGATCCCATGGCGACCATAGGCCTGCGCTGCGAGCCTTACAAGGTCGAGATGGTGGTACGCGGCTACCTCGCCGGTCACGCATGGCGCGAGTACAAGGCCGGCAAGCGCACGCTCTGCGGCGTCGCGCTGCCTGACGGCCTGCGCGAGAATGACAGGCTTCCCGAGCCTATCATCACCCCCACCACCAAGGCTGCCGAAGGCCACGACGAGGATATCAGTCGCGAGGAGATTATCGCTCGCGGCATTGTGCCGGCCGACGAATACGCCGAGCTAGAGCGTTACACGCTCGCTTTGTTCCAGCGCGGCACCGAGATTGCCGCGAAGCGCGGCCTCATCCTCGTGGACACGAAGTACGAGTTCGGTCGCAAGGACGGACGCATCATGCTGATGGACGAGATCCATACTCCCGATTCGTCGCGCTATTTCTACGCGGATGGGTACGAGGAGAGGCTGGAGCGTGGAGAGCGCCAGCGCCAGCTCTCCAAGGAGTTCGTCCGCGAGTGGCTGATGGCTGGCGGCTTCCAGGGGCTCGAGGGACAGAAGGTCCCGGAGATGACACCGGAAGTGGTCTCCGGCATCACCGACCGCTACATCGAGCTCTACGAGCATATTACCGGTGAGAAGTTCGAGCGTGTGGAGTGCGACGACGTCCTCTCCCGCATCTATGCCAATATCGAGGGATTCATTAAAAAGATGAGGTAAGATGATCGAGCGTTATTCCAGGAAGATCATGCGGGATGTCTGGACTGAGGAGAACAAGTTCGGCGCCTATCTTGAAGTCGAAACCCTGTCCTGCGAGGCTTGGAGCAAGCTGGGCGTCATCCCGGCGGAGGACGTTGAGAAGATCAGGGCAAATGCGACTTTCAAGGTCGACCGCATAAAGGAGATAGAGGAGCAGACCCGCCACGATGTCGTGGCGTTCACCCGCGCCGTCAGCGAGAGCCTCGGCGAGGAGCGCAAGTGGGTCCATTACGGTCTGACTTCCACCGACGTTGTGGACACGGCCAACGGCTACCTTATCAAGCAGGCAGATGCGATCCTCCTGAAGGATCTGGAGGAATTCCTCGAGGTACTGCGCCGCAGGGCGGTGGAGTTCAAGTCCACCCCGTGCATAGGCCGTACGCACGGCATACATGCTGACATCACGAGCTTCGGTCTTAAGTGGGCCCTGTGGTTCGAGGAGATGAAGCGCAATATCGAGCGTTTCAAGACCGCGGCCGCCGGCGTCGAGGCCGGCAAGATGAGCGGCGCCGTCGGCAATTTCGCCAACATCCCTCCTTTCATCCAGGACTATGTCTGCGAGAAGCTCGGCATCAATTCCGCCAATATCTCCACGCAGGTGCTGCAGCGCGACCGCCACGCCTACTATATAGGCACGCTGGCGCTGATCGCATCTACGCTGGAGCAGATGGCCTTCGAGGTCCGCAACCTCCAGCGGACCGAGGTCCGCGAGGTGGAGGAGGCGTTCCGCAAGGGCCAAAAGGGCTCCAGCGCCATGCCCCACAAGCGCAACCCTATCAGCAGCGAGAATATCTGCGGCTGCGCCCGCGTGATGCGCGGCTACATGGCGGCGTCGTACGAGAATGTCGCGCTCTGGCACGAGCGGGATATATCCCACTCGTCCACCGAGCGCATCATCCTCCCGGACGCCACCGAGTTGCTCGACTACATGCTGACCCGTTTCAAGGGCATCCTCGACAATCTCGTGGTCTATCCCGAGACTATGCTTGCCAATATCTACCGCACAAAGGGCGTCATTTTCGCGCAGCGTGTCATGAACGCGCTGATCGGCAAGGGCCTCTCGCGCGAACAGGCATACGACACCGTCCAGCCCATCGCGATGAAGGCCTGGACGGAAGGCTTGGACTATCAGACCCTGCTCAAGGAGTCTGATGCTGTGATGGGGCTCCTTACCGTCGAGGAACTGGAGTCTTGCTTCACTCTCGACTACTACTTCAAGAACGTCGACTACATCTTCGGACGCGTAGGGATCTAGCGTGCGGGACGGTTTTTGGTCTCGGCTTCAAATATCCTGACGGGAACAGCGCGTAGGACATCTGCATGTTCTTCGGAGGACAGTGCGTCCAGAGGTTTGTCGTATTTCTCCATGGAATACTCTTCACGGACAATGTCGTATGCGGTCTGGAGGGCGTTCTGGCATTCCACATATTTGCTGTAGCTTGTCCCGCGGTCGCATTGGAAAGAGTAGACGCACCCTTCCACTTGTCTGATGGTTTCTGCTGCGTCGGCCACGAACCGGTCCATTCCGGCTTTTCCGTCCTCAGCGACGACGATTTTTCCTTCCGACGTACTGTAAAGGAGCTTGTCTGCCGAATTGATTCTCACTACGAAGATGTTTTCCCTCGGGATGCCGGCAAGATTGGGGTCATAGGTCAATCCCGCCTCTTCGGAGGTTTTTGGGGTAGGAGGGAGCACCCTGCTTACATCCGTTGTCTTTGGGCTGGAATAGATCACCCTCAGCGCCTGGATCTTTCGAAGGGTATTCTTGACATCGTCGACGAACCCGAACGGAGTATCGGATTCAGCCTTGAGCGCCACGACATCGAATCCGTCTCCTTTCCATTTCGTCGATACGCTCTCTCCCAAGGCATCACCGAAGCCTGTTTCGATCCCATCGACGAAACAGCGGACTTCTCCGGCGTCGTCTGTTTTCAGTTCCACGAGGATAACGTTCTTTCCCTCATCGGGGGATTTGGTTTCCGCAGGATTCTCACTAACTTTGTAGTCAGTGACGGTCTGCGAGTTGCAGGCCAGGCCCGCTGCGACGAGCGGGATGACATAGAGGGCTCTCAGCCCCCGCAATGTCACGCTTTTTGGTTTTGACATCATAGTAATACGATTTTTAAGGATACTGTGATTAAAGCTGTTGGTGATGGAGTAGCCGCTCGCACTGACAGCTTTTCTTATTAGTGAGTATTGATATTCCTTGATGTTTGCACCTTCGCGGAGGACTGCGTCGTCCGCCTCGTATTCGTAGACAGCCCTGAGGTCCGACTTGAGCATCCACATCACGGGGTTGAACCACTGCATGGAGGAGAGGAGGTCTATGATGAGGAGGTCGCGCGCGTGTCCGAGGCGGATATGCGCGCGCTCGTGCTTAAGTATATGTGTGTTGCCGCTTTCATAGTCTTCCCTTGAGAGTACGATCCATTTCATCCAGCTGAACGGGGCGATGTCACGGTCTCCGATGACGAGGACCGTACCGTCCTCCTGCAGGAGACTCTCTCCGGAACGGATGATGCGGCGGACCTGGACCAGTTCGACCGCTATCCTGATAAGGCAGAATAATATACCGGCGCAGTAAATTATCGCCAGGGCGACGGGCAGCCAGCTGACGTAAGGGGTGGCGGCTTCCGGCGCGGCGGCGGCCGCCGCGGTCGCCGCCGGCCCCTGCAGCAAAGCCGGCAGGGCCGGCAAAACCGCCGCCGCGGGCATGGCCGCCCCCGCCGCCACTTCCACCGTCCGGTGGAAGGTCAGCACGCAGAACGGGAGGATGAATGAGACCAGCACGCTGCCTGTGAGCACGATGCGGTTGAGCCTGTGAAGTGTTTCACGGCTTAGCAGGACGCGGTAGCAGATATAGAACACCGCTAGCAGCAGCGCCACTTTGGCTTCGTATATGACAAGGTTCAGCATGGGGAATGGTTATTTGTCCTTGTGCTCGATAAGGTCGATGATCTCCTTGAGTTCGTCCAGGTCCATCTTCTTGTCCTCGACGAAGTGCAGGACCAGGCTGGAGTAGGATTTGCCGTAGTATTTGTTTACGACATCTCCGATGGTGATGCCGTGATAGTCGCGCTCGCTGATGGCGGGCTTGTAAAGGAAGGTGTTGGCTATTGGCCTGCGCTGCAGGAATCCTTTTTCTTCAAGGAATCCCACCTGCTTGGAGACGGTGGTATAGCCTGGCTTCGGCTCCGGGAAGGAGTCCACCAGTTCCCTGATGCACAGTTCTCCCTTTTGCCAGAAGATGTTCATTATCTCCTCTTCCTTTGCCGTGAGTTTCTGTTTCATAGCGCCTTATGGATTGGTCCTCACGACAAATATAGACATTTATTTTGAACTACGAAATCTTTTCGTAGATTTCTTCATTAAAATTCGTTGGTGGGTGAAACCGCCGATGCTCGGTGACTTTCAGGAACAGAAATGCCATTTCTGTTCCTGAAACGAGGATGGAAGGCCTTCAGTAAGCACAGACCACAGTCTTTTGTGCTTATTTTGTCCTCAGACCATCAAAAAAAGCACAAATCAACGCGATTTGTGCTTTTATTCTGAGCGCCCTGTAAGTTTGAGCGTGGCGAAAGGGCTAGCGGACGACGATGGCTTCGCGGTCGGGGCCGACGGATATGATCCTGACCGGGCAGCCGGTCTCCTTCTCGATGAAGGCGATGTAATCCTTGAGCTGCTGCGGGAAGTCAGCGTAGTCGCGGACATTGCAGATGTCGCTTTCCCAGCCAGGGAACTCCTTGTATACGGGAGTGACTTCCTCTCCGCTCTCGAAGGGGAAGTAGTCCACCTGCTTGCCGTCGATCTCATAGGCGGTCGCTACCTTGATGGTCTTGAAGGTGTTGAGGACGTCGGCCTTCATCATGATGAGCTCGCTGACGCCGTTCATCATCACGGCGTACTTGAGCGCCACGAGGTCCAGCCAGCCGCAGCGGCGCGGACGGCCCGTGGTGGCGCCGAACTCGTGGCCTATCTGCCGCAGGCTCTCGCCGGTCTCGTCGAAGAGTTCGGTCGGGAACGGGCCGCTGCCTACGCGTGTGCAGTAGGCCTTGAAGATGCCGATCACCTTGCCGACGCGGTTGGGGGCGACGCCGAGGCCGGTGCAGACACCGGCAGTCATGGTATTGGATGAGGTGACGAAGGGATATGTACCGAAATCGATGTCGAGCATGGAGCCCTGGGCGCCTTCGGCGAGTATGGGTGTGCCCTCGTCGAGGTATTTGTTGATGACGAGCTCGCTCTCGATGAATTGGAAGCGCTTGAGATCTTCGACAGCCTGCATCCACTGCTTCTCGTAATCGGTGATGTCGAACTGGAAGTCATACTGCGACAACAGGCCGAAGTGCTTGCGCTTCAGGGCATTGTAGCGGTTCTGGAACTCGGGGGAGAGGATGTCTCCGATGCGGAGGCCGTTGCGGCCGGTCTTGTCCATGTAGGTGGGGCCGATACCCTTGAGGGTAGAACCGATCTTGGATTTGCCCTTGGAGGCTTCGCTGGCGGCGTCGAGCATCCTGTGCGTGGGGAGGATGAGGTGGGCACGCTTGGAGATAAGGAGCTTGCCGGTGATGTCGCCGGCCTTCTGCTCGATGGCGCGGATCTCGTCCATCAGGATGACGGGGTCGATGACCACGCCGTTGCCGATGACGTTGACCGAGTCCTTGCGGAAAATACCGGACGGGACCGTGTGAAGCACGAATCCGTCGCCGCCGAAGACCAGCGAATGCCCTGCGTTCGGGCCTCCCTGGAATCTTGCAATGACTTTGTAATCAGGAGTTAATACGTCAACGACTTTGCCTTTGCCCTCGTCGCCCCACTGGAGCCCGAGCACTACGTCGATCTTGTTGGTTTTCATATATACACTACATGTTTGCTAAAAAACAAGTAAATATACGAAAATAACTGGAATCTTCCAGTTTTTTATGATGCTTCGCGGCAGGTTTTGAACAGAAAAAACTATTAACTTTGTAAGGATTGACCGTCGGTCCGGTATATAAGAGTATGAGAGAATTGAAATGTCCCAAATGCGGAAGTGTTTTTTCCGTGGACGAGGCTGATTATGCCTCGATATTGAGTCAGGTGAAGGGCGCCGAGTTCGACGCCGAGGTGTCGCGGCGGCTCGCAGAGCTGCACCGCCAGCAGCAGGCGGAGGAACAGGCGCGCGCAGCAAAGGCCGAGCAAGCCTGGCAGAACGAGCTTTTCAAGCGCGAGCAGCAGGCGGTTGCCGCCTTGTCCGGCAAGGACAAGGAGATTGCCGAGCTGAAGGCTGTGGTTAACCACAATGCCGATGCCCTGCGCATAGCCGTGATGCAGGAGCAGCAGAGAATGAACGATACTCTGCGGACCAAGGAGAATGAGATTGCACAATTGAAGGCTGATGCGCAGCTGGCTAAGTCCGAGGCCGCCGTACGCGAGAACAGTATCAAGGAGTCCTATGAGGGCAAGCTGAAGGCGGCCGAGGAACAGGTCGCTTATTACAAGGACCTCAAGACGCGTCTCTCCACCAAGATGGTGGGCGAGACGCTGGAGGTGCATTGCAGCACGATCTTCAACGGCGAGATGCGTCCTATGTTCCCTAATGCCTATTTCGAGAAGGACAATGACGCCTCGGGCGGTTCCAAGGGCGATTTCATTTTCCGCGACTTCGTGGACGGATTCGAGTACATCTCGATAATGTTCGAAATGAAGAACGAGATGGATGAGACGGCGACGAAGCACAAGAACGAGGATTTCTTGAAGAAGCTGGACGCTGACCGCAATGCCAAGGGATGCGAGTATGCCGTCCTGGTGTCGCTGCTGGAGCCTGACAGCGAGCTGTACAATGGCGGCATAGTGGATGTATCGTACCGCTATCCTAAGATGTATGTGATACGGCCGCAGTTCTTCAAGTCCATGATTACCCTGCTTGTGGGGGCTGCGCGCAAGACTGTGGACTACCAGCGGCAGCTGGCCGAGGCACGCAGCCAGTCCATCGACGTGACCAATTTCGAGGACAAGCTGATGGCGTTCAAGGACTCGTTCGGCCGCAATTACCGGCTGGCCAGTGAGAAGTTCAAGACCGCTATCGATGAGATCGACAAGTCGATTGCCCATCTGCAGAAGATCAAGGAAGCGCTGATAGGGTCGGAGAACAATCTCCGCATCGCCAATGACAAGGCTGATGCGCTGACGATCAAGAAGTTGACCAAGGGCAATCCCACTATGATGGCAAAATTCGAAGATCTGTCAGGAATGATCGACTGATGGGCAGGGCGTTCAGGTTATCGGCTTTTTTGATGGCAGCGATGCTTTTGCTGGTCGCTTGCCGTCGAAACGGCGGAGGCGTTTCAACTGTCTCCGCCTCTGTTTCCGATATCCTTCCGGCGGAAGTAAGTCCTGATTCTTTCGTTCCCGGCGATATCATTCCAATAGGTGCTCTTGACGGGATGGACACTTCCGCGTTTTTCTCCGCCGTCCCGGTCGACAGCGCGGTCTTCGCCCGTATGTCCGGCCGGTCCTACAGGGACGGCTGTCCCGTCGCATTGGAGGACCTCCGGTATCTGCGCGTGCTGCATAGTGACTTGTCCGGCCGGACACTGGTTGGCGAGATGGTCGCCAACAAATCCATCGCCGACGACCTCCTGAAGATATTCCGTGAGTTGTATGATGCGGGCTATCCCATCGAGCGGATGCGGCTTATCGACGATTATGACGGCGATGACGAGGCCTCCATGCTCGCCAACAACACCTCCTGTTTCAACTACCGCCGCAAGGCCCACATGAGTTCCGTCTCCAGGCACGCTTACGGAGAAGCAGTGGATATCAATCCCTTATACAATCCCTATTACAGGGTCACCGCAGCGGGCGCCCGCATCGTCGAGCCCGCCTCCGCCGCACCGTATGTCGACCGCTCCGCCGACTTCCCCTACAAGATTGAGCGCGGCGACCTTTGCCACCGCCTCTTCCTCGAGCACGGCTTCCACTGGGGCGGCTCCTGGACCCGCAGCAAAGACTACCAGCACTTCGAGCGCTGACCCTCCCTCACCCCTTGTAGTTAACCTTTGTCCATCCCTCCTCCGCCAACGGGAGCAGTGTAATCAGTCCAAACCAATATCGACCAAGAGCAGAAATGGCATTCTACGGCAGAAAATGAGGCAGATGCGACATTGCAATCCCGCATCTGCCGCGTTTTTGCTCCTGCAAGGCCGAAAGTGCGCTTGCATGATATTGCAAATAGCTGTCACATCATTCCGGCTTTCCGCACCCCCCCAGTAAGGGCGCCCTATCAAATTTTGAGGCCCTTTCGCCTGTCTCAAATGGACAGACAGGAGGAGGGAAGTGACCTGGCCAAGTTGAGAGAGGGATTATGGTCACCTTTAGTAGAGTAAACCGGTCCGAGTCAATATCGTGAAAGGGCAATCATGCCTGCGAAAACCGATCAAGAGCCAAATCGATTATGAACCAATATCGACCAAGAGCATAAATGGCATTCTACGGTGGGAAGTGCGGCAGATGCGACATTGCAATGTCGCATCTGCCGCGTTTTTGCTCCTGCAAGGCCGAAAGTGCGCTTGCATGGTGTTGTTCGGGGCAGATCGGGTATCATTCAGGCAGGGGCGACCATCATATAAGTAAGGTTAGATCGTCCGGTTTCAGGAGCAGAGCTTTGGCGAGGCTGGCGGAGCGGCCGGCGATGCCCTCGCGGATCATCGTGGCCGCGATGGCCAGCCGTACCCGGACATTGACCTTCACGAGAGTCTTGCCGCAGGCCTGGACACAGTACTCGTTTCCGATCCTCCGAAGGTCCTGGATACTCCTGGACTCCAGGTAATTACGGTGAATCTCCTGTTTAAGTGCGACCTCATCCTCCCGGCGGACGTAGAGGAAGGCGATGAAGGAACGGACCGAGACGAACAACTGCTCGACTGATACATAGTCAATGAAACTGTCCGAGAGGATGCGCCCGTAAGTGTCGACCATCCATCCTTCCGGCAGTTTCATCCTGGTCCGGAACATACGGTACTGCTCCCGCAGCGAGTAGTCGCCGATGCGATGGTCTGCCGGATTTGGTCTGTGCTCAGAGAAATAGATATTGCCCGACCCCCAGGGATACTCCCCGGGCAGTTTCTTGTAGAAGTCCAGGCAGTTGCGGTAGACATACATGAATTTAGCCATCGCTTCTTTCCTCGTCCGGACAGGACTGCATGCGAAATGTATCCTGGCGAAACGGTTTGCCAGACGCTGCCGCAGCACCTTCTTGAAATGGGCCACTCTCTCCGTATCTCCTTTTGTCAGGCAGTGAAGGTGCGTATCGTTAATCGTCAGGACCAATACCTTTACACCCGCTGTCTCTGCACTGATGGCGACACTGTTCCAAGTATAAACCTTGTCTTCGGTAGTGTCGAACGGTATGTCCGCCCGTGTTCCGTCAGAATAGACGTGCCATATATCCTTTACTTCTTCTTCCATCTCCTTTTTTGTCCGAAAGATAGGGTTCGCTATCCGTTTACACAAAATGGAAATGGCTAATGGTCAAAAAGGGCCTCCGGGGTTGATCAAGAGTTGTTTTCCTGAGTGTTATTTAGGTAAAATGGGGGCAAAAAGGTATGGGGCGGTGGCCAGATTTGGTTTAGCCGTGTTTCTCAATTCCTTTCAAGAGCACTTTCTGCATTTGGTGGCGGTTTTCGCGGCAGATGCGGGATTGTAATGTCGCATCTGCCGCATTTTTGCCGTTGAAAGGCCGATTGTGCACTTAGTCGAAATCGCCAGAGGAGAATGACTGGCAGGGAAGTGTCCGAAAAAAGTTAATATTTCTACTAAAAAAATTAGGAGTTTCGAAAAACTTGCTTATCTTTGTATCGGAATCATTGCCTGAATCATGTACGCGGTGGTGAGTTATCGGATATCTGAAGTGGGGAGAATGCGAGGGGCGATGAAGAAAGAATGTTAAAACTGATATATATATGAAATCGAGACTGACAGCGAAAGAGGAGGCCATCATGCAGATAGTGTGGGATGGCGGTGACATGTTCATCCGCGACATCGTTGCCCGGATGCCGGAGCCGAAACCGAACTACAACACTGTGGCGACGCAGGTGAAGTTCCTCGAGGAGAAGGGTTTCCTGGGGAGGCGTCCGATGGCGAACAGTTTCCAGTATACTGCGTTGATATCCGAGAAGGAGTATCGCGGGTCGACCATAGGGGATTTCGTCGCCAAGTATTATGGCAATTCGTACTCTCAACTGGTTTCACAGTTCGTGGAGGAGGACAAGATGGATCTCGACGAACTGAAGGAACTTATCGCACGGATCGAAGCCCACAGGGACAATAGAGGCCAGTGACAACGGCGCGGTGTGATGAAAGGAAAGGTGAAGTGTCAGAGGGAAAGAAGGGATAAAAAGAATAATAAGTAAACGGACGCTATGGGTGAATTCTTATTATATATCGGCAGAAGCAGCCTGTACCTGGCTGTGTTCTACGCGTTTTTCCTGCTGGTGATGCGGCGGACATCGCTGTTCAGCTTCAACCGCATCGTGCTTCTGGCGGGAACGGCTGCGTGCTTCGTCCTGCCTCTGGTGCGGCTGAGGACGGAGGCGGCAGTGGCGGCGGGAGCCGCCGCGGCCGGGCCGCTGACGGCCGTCGGCGTCGCGGCGGAGCCGCTCCAGGCCGCCGGTCCGGCGGCCCCGGCGCTACCGCTCCTGCTCCTGTACGTCACAGGAGCCGCCGCCGTGCTCGCCTTCACGGGCCTCTCGGCCCTGCGGCTCGCCCGCACCATCCGCTCGGGCCACACCACTCGGGAGGACGGCTATCGCCTCACCCTCGTGGACGGCGGCGTGCATTCTTTCAGCTGGGGCCGCCACATAGTCATGAGCCGTGACGACCTCGAGTCCAGCCCCGCCATCCTCACCCACGAGCGGATGCACGTCACGAAAAAGCATTCACTCGACATCGCCTTCTTCTCGGCAGTCACTGTCCTGCACTGGTTCAACCCCCTGGTATGGATCACACTCTCCGAGCTCAAGCTCCTTCACGAGTACGAAGCCGACGAAGCAGTTATTCAAAACGGCATTGATGCAACTCAATATCAACTTCTTATGGTGAAGAAAGCCGTGGGAGAGCAACGTTTCTCCCTGGCCAACGGCTTCCAGCACTCCAAACTCAAAAACAGAATCAACATGATGATCAAACCACACACTTCCGGATGGATGCGCCTGTCATATGTGGCCGTCCTCCCTGTGCTGGCCGCCCTGATGTTCGCCTGCAACCCCGCCCGCGAACAAGAGGAACCGGCTCCGGCTCCTGAACAACTCGAAACCAAGGCCGTCCAAGGCATCGATGCTCCCAAGGAACTGATTGATATCCTGGGTACACTCGAAAGCATGGATGCAGACAAAGCAGACTTGGAAGTTCTTCGCGATCTCCTTAGGCAATATGGAGAATTGAAAGGAAAGGATGACGCTGACAAGGACGCGCTCCGTGATATCTGGTTCGCATTCATGAAAAAAAGCAATGAGATTGCAAAAAGCCTGAAATCCGACGATTATGATGTCAAAGCCGCCGTCGAGAGAGGTGAGTCCGTCCCTTTCCAACTCCTTGAGGACAAGCCCACATTCAACGGCGGCGATGCGAACGAGTTCTCCAAATGGGTAAATGCAAACCTGAAGTATCCCGAGGCTGCCAAGGCTTCCGGTGCGCAGGGCCGCGTCACACTTCAGTTTACCGTCGGCAAGGACGGAACAGTCGGAAACGTAAAGATCCTTCGCGGAGCCAATGAAGAACTTGACGCCGAGGCGCTCAGGGTAATCTCCAATTCACCTAAGTGGGAGCCCGGACGCATTGACGGAAAGCCTGTGCCTGTCACCTTCACTTTCCCAGTTGTGTTCATGCTGAAGTAGAAAAAGTTTTTAAAAAATCTGCAAAACCCTTGCATATTAAAATTCCATTCCCTACCTTTGGCAAAGAATGAGACTTGAAAGCAACATATCCAACCTGTTTTTCTGGTGGCGTCTGAGCGAATAGATCGGTCAGACTCTTAAGATGTTGCGCAAATCTCACCGGTGGATACCGGGCTGAAATATCGAGGGCTGTCCGATCGAAGGACAGCCCTTTTTTGTGTGAAATAGCAAGTAACAATTAATATTAACCTTAACAAAAGACACGTTATGAAACAGAAAAAGTTCATGCTTCCGGAGTCAGAGATTCCGACCCATTTCTTCAACATCCAGGCCGTCATGCCCAACAAGCCCATGCCGTTCCTGAACCCCGCCACCAAGGAGCCCCTCAAGGCCGAGGACCTTTACCCCATCTTCTGCAAGGCTTGCGCCGATCAGGAGCTCAACCAGACGGACGAGTGGATCCCTATCCCCGAGGAAGTGCGCGAGCAGTACTCCGCCTATCGATGTACTCCTCTTGTACGCGCTTATGAACTTGAGAAGGCCCTCGGCACTCCCGCGCACATCTACTTCAAGAACGAGAGTGTCTCGCCTGCCGGTTCGCACAAGCTCAACTCCGCCATCGCCCAGGCTTACTACGCCAAGGAACAGGGCGTCACCAACCTGACCACCGAGACCGGAGCAGGCCAGTGGGGCGGTGCGCTCAGCTACGCGACTAAGAAGTTCGGCATCGACTGTGCCGTCTACATGGTCAAGGTCAGCTATGAGCAGAAGCCTTACCGCCGCAGCATCATGCAGACTTTCGGCGCTGCCATCACTCCTTCCCCGTCCATGTCCACCCGCGCCGGAAAGGATATCATCACCCGTAACCCCAACGACCAGGGTTCTTTGGGATGCGCCATCTCCGAGGCTATCGAGCTTGCAGTGACCACCCCTAACTGCAAGTATGCTTTGGGTTCCGTTCTGAACCACGTCTGTCTGCACCAGACCATCATCGGCCTCGAGGCCGAGAAGCAGATGGAACTGGCCGGCGAGTATCCGGACATCGTCATCGCCTGCTTCGGCGGCGGCTCGAATTTCTCGGGCATTGCTTACCCGTTCATGCGTCACAATATCCAGGACGGCAAGAAGACCCGCTTCATCGCTGCCGAGCCTTTCTCCTGCCCTAAGCTCACCCGCGGCAAGTTCGAGTATGACTTCGGCGATGAGGCCGGTATGACCCCGCTCCTTCCGATGTACACCCTCGGCCACACCTTCAAACCCGCCTCGATCCACGCAGGCGGCCTCCGCTATCACGGAGCTGGCGTCATCCTCAGCCAGCTGATGAAGGACGGTCTGATGGAGGCGGTAGACATCGAGCAGAAGGATTCCTTCGCCGCCGGCGTGCTCTTCGCCCGCACCGAGGGTATCATCCCCGCGCCGGAGTCCTGCCACGCCATCGCCGCCACCATCAACGAGGCTCTCAAGTGCAAGGAGACCGGCGAGCAGAAGACCATCCTCTTCAACCTCTCAGGCCACGGCTTCGTGGACATGGCTGCTTACGACCAGTATTTCTCCGGCGAAATGCAGAATTACCACGTCTCGGACGAGGACCTGGCCAAGTTCATCAAGAGCGCCGACGCGCTGAACCAGTAGGGGAGGTCGCGAACAGCAGGAGCATGGTGATGGCGGCGTTGACCAGAAGGTTCTCGAATCCCATCTGGTAGCCACTGAACCAGCGCTCGCTGTTCATCGCCAAGACATAAGTAATAAGCGGCGATACGCCGCAGATGAAAGGAACTATCGTGTCGCGGACATTTCTCCGCGACACGATTCCGTATATGAACAGGCCGAGAAGCGGCCCGTAAGTGTATCCGGCAATGGTATAGACGGCATTGATGACGCTCTGGCTGCCGATGGCACGGAAGGCGCAGATGATCAGGCCCATGGCGACGGCATTGAGGATGTGCATGCGGAAGCGGACCTTGTCCAGCTTCCGCCCCCCGTCGCGGCGGTCGGCCTTGAGGATGTCCAGCGTCATCGAGGACGTGAGGGCTGTGAGCGCCGAGCCGCTGCTGCTGAAGCCCGCCGCGACGAGTCCGAGCACGAACAGCACTCCCACCACCGGCGGCATGTGTTGCGTAGCGATGGTAGGGAAGAGATTGTCCGCCACGGGAATGTCAAGCTCAAGCGAAGCCTTCATCATGTACAGGAGCACGCCCAGGGCGAGGAACAGCAGGTTCACGGGCAGGAACGCCACTCCGTAGGAGAGGACGTTCTTGCGCGCTTCGTGGAGGTTCCGGCAGGACAGGTTCTTCTGCATCATGTCCTGGTCGAGGCCGGTCATCGCAACTGTGGTGAACAGGCCGGCGAGGAACTGCTTCCAGAAGAAACGCTTGTCGTTGAGGTCGTCGAAGAACCATATCCGTGACATCGGGCTGTCCTTGATGGCTGTGCACATGGTGTCGAAGCTGAATCCCATCTGCTTGGCTATGAGCCAGATACAAAGGATGACCGTGCCCACCATCGCGAGCGTCTGGAGCATGTCCGCCCAGACGAGCGTCTTCACGCCGCCGCGGAAGGTGTAGCCCCAGACTATCAGCATGGTTACGGCGACATTGGCCCAGAACGGCACTCCGAGCGCATCAAAAAGTATTAGTTGAAGGATGGAGGCTGTGAGGTACATGCGTACTCCGCATCCCAGGTATTTCGATACGAGGAAAAGCACGGATCCGGACAGGCGGCTGCGCCCTCCGAAGCGCTCTCCCAGATAGCCGTAGATGCTGGTCATGTCCAGCCTGTAGTACAGTGGCAGAAGGACATAGGCTATGACGACGTATCCTGCGACAAAGCCCAGGACCATCTGCATATACGAGAACAGGGAGGCCTCGACCATTCCCGGCACAGACACGAATGTCACGCCGGAGATCGAGGTCCCGACCATCGAGATGGCCACTATCCACCAAGGCGACTTGCGGCCTCCGTCGAAAAAGTCTTTTCCCCGCACTTCCTTCCTACGTCCCGCCGTCAGGGCGCTGACAAGGAAAAGTGCGAGGAAATATAAGAGGATGACCGCCAGTACCGCCCCCGTCTTCATGGTCTATTCCATGACAGGGAGCAGGGATGAGTACCCTCCGTCGTGGTACAGGTTCTGCATCGTGACCTTGCGGGTGAGATCGGAGAAGAGAGTGATGACATATCCGGCGCAATCCTCCGCAGTGGCATTGCCCAGCGGGGAAATACGGTCGGCGTATCCGACCATTTCGGTCATTCCGTCTATACCCTGCCCGGCTGTGGTCATGGTAGGGGACTGGGAGACGGTGTTGATGCGCACGTGCTTCTCACGGCCGTAGATCAGGCCGAAGTTGCGGGTGATGGACTGGAGCATCGCCTTGGCGTCGGCCATGTCGTTGTAGCCGGGCATCGCGCGGTCGGCCGCTATGTAACTCAAGGCTACCACTGAGCCCCATTCGTTCAGGGCGTCCTTCTTGTATAATGTCTGAAGGAGCTTGTGGAACGACATTGCGGAGATGTCCACGGTTTTCTGGAAGAAGTCGTAGTTCACATCGGTGTAAGGCCGACCCTTGCGGATATTCGGGGACATGGCTACAGCGTGAAGGACGAAGTCAAACTTACCGCCGAAATGCTCCATCGTTCCGTCCACGAGAGCCTCGAGATCTGCCACCGAAGTAGCGTCGGCGGGGATGACGATGGTGCCGCACTGCTCCGCGAGGCGGTTGATCTCGCCCAGGCGGATGGATACGGGAGTATTGGTAAGGACGATTTCAGCTCCTTCGGCTACGGCGAGTTCCGCGACCTTCCATGCGATGGATTTGTCGTTCAATGCTCCGAATATGAGGCCCTTGCGGCCTTTCAGAAGTTGGTGTGCCATATTTTATTCCTTTGGTACGAGATAGAATGAGAGATCGCCCTTGCAGGCGAGCTGTCCCTCGACAGTGGCCACTGCATCTACTACTATGACAGTGCTGCGCTTGACTTTCAGGCTTGCGTTCACGACGACTTTATCACCGGGTTTGACAACCCTCTTGAAGCGGATCTTGTCGAGCCCTGCATACAGGGGCAGCTTTCCTTCAAGTTCGTCCTTCATAAGAAGGATGCTGCACTGGGCCATGATTTCGCAAAGGATCACTCCCGGGACAATTGGATTGCCCGGGAAGTGACCGTTGACGAATTCTTCCTTGCCCGTGATCGTGTATTCGGAGACCACATGGTTCTCTTCCACCATCTCGGACCTGTCCACCAGGAGCATAGGCTCGCGGTGGGCCATATACTTTTTCAGTTCCTCTCTTTCCATATCTCAGAATTATCCAATAAAGATACTAATAATTCTTGTTTGGAGGAACTACTTGTACATGAATCGGCGGATACTGCCCTTAGGGGTCTTGGAGAACGGCTCGAACCGGAGTTCGTAGTCGTTGACCGCGGAATACGCGGGGAGTTTGCTGTTCAAGGCTACGATATTCTGCTTCATTACGGCATCGAGACCGTCGGCTCCGAGTCCGGCCTTGTCAAGGGCATCCATGTTCGGGACTATCAGGGCTATGATCTTGTGCTCGCGCTGGAGGACGATGGATTCTGCGACGTAAGGCAGTTCGTTGAGGACGACTTCGATCTCCTCGGGATAGACATTCTGTCCGTTCTCGGTCAGGATCATGTTCTTGGAGCGTCCGAGCAGGAACACATTGTTGTTCTTGTCGATCGTGCCGATGTCTCCGGTGCGGAACCAGCCGTCCTTGAGGACCTCGGCGGTAGCCTCGGGATTCTTGTAATAGCCGCAGAACACGACATCACCCTTGACGTACAGTTCGCCGGCGATATGTTCCGGATCCGGAGAGTCGATGCGGACTTCCATCACTTCGGGAATGTACTCGCCGCATGACTTGGGCACGTACTTGCCGAGCTTGCCGTAGGAGACGATAGGGGCCAGTTCAGTCAGGCCATAGCCGGTGATGAACGGAACCTTGAGCTTGTATACGAACAGCGACTCCACTTCTGAAGGGATGGCGGAACCGCCGGTGGCGAATACTTCGATATTGCCGCCCATAGCCGCCATCAGTTTGTCATGCAGCATCTGGCAGTACTCCGGGTGATTCTGGTAATCGGCCAGCTTGGCCTTGCCTTCCGGTGAGTTGATATCCGAACCGAGCACGTACTCGGCGAATTTGACGAAGATAAGCGGTACGCCGTAGAAGATGTTCGGCTTTACCTCCATGAGGGCCTGCTGGACGGTCATGGGGATGGGGGGCATACCGAGCACGGTGACATGCATGCCGATGGTAAGGGGGATCACGACGTCGCACATGAGACCGAAGCTGTGGGCATGCGGCAGCAGGCTTAGGTAGTTGCCTCCTTTGTGGAAGGGAAAACCGGGACGGATCGCCTGGACATTGGCCGTATCGTTGCGGTAGGTAAGCATGACGCCCTTAGGGTTGCCCGTCGAGCCGGATGTATACAGAATGGCGCAGACATCGTCGAGATCGACGTCGATGACTTTGAAGTCGGCCGGCTTCATCCCATTGGGATAACGTTCCGCAAGCAGTTGTTCACCGCTCTTGTATATCTCATCCACGCCTTCACGGCTTGCAAGTATCTCACCTGTGATGCAGTCCAGAGCGCAAAGCACGTTCGGCATCTGCTCAAAATCCATGGCATCGAAAGTCCTCTTCTCGGTATAGAGTATCTTGCAGTCAGAGTGGTTGACAAGTTTCAGGGTATCAGCAGGGGTAAATGCATTGTAAAGCTCTACGGCTACATAGCCCTTGCAGGCAGCGGCATAGTAGAGGGATGCGCCCATGGCGCTCGGACGGGCGTTGATGGCGATCTTATCGCCTCGTTTAAGGCCCGCTTTCTTCCAAATAAGGTCCAGGGTGTCGATACGCTCTGCCAGTTCGCGGTAGGTGATGGTAGACTTGCGGAAATCAGACAGTGCGGGGTTCTCCCAGCTGTCTCTGACCGCTCCTTCGAAAAGCTTGATGAAGTTGTCAATTTTAATCATTTCCTGAGGTTTTAGTTTCGCCGCAAAGTTAGCGACTTAAGAAACCTTGGGAAAAAGCGTTTTTTATGGTTAAGGTGAAATTGCCCGATACTTGGTGAATCCAGTAGTTTTGTGGCTTTATTGAGCGTGGAGTGGCCACTTTTGAGGCGGAAATTTGAAATTTTGGAAACTATTTGTAGTTTTGGAAACTTTTATTGTATGAATCTGTGCGCGTTTGAGACACCCTTGTCATATCTTTGCCAATGCGGACGGGATGGGAACCTGTCCATCGGTCCGAGCATTATTTATGAAGGATGATATGTGACACTGGCGGGATATGCCCGCCAGTGTCATTTTTGTCCCCTGCACCATTTTCGCGGGGATTCGCCGGTCACCTCCGTGAATTTCTTGACCAGCTGGGTGTCGCTTATGAACCCTGTCCTGGCGGCGATTGCCTCTAGACCATCTTCCGGGTGCATCATCATTTCCCGCTTGGCCGCCTCTATTCTCAGGCGGTTGACATAGCTCCTGAAAGTCTCTCCTTTGCTATCCCTGATGACTGCAGACAGGTAGGTCCTGTTGGTGTTCAGCGCAGATGCAGCGCCTTCCAGGGAGAGATGCGGGTCGAGGAATGCCTCGCCATCCTCCATGTAAGCAGTCAGTCGTCTTTCAAGTTCGTCCATTGAATCACCGCCTTTGTCCATACTCTCCGCTATGACTCCGGGCATCGAGACCTGCTGCTCGCCGTATTCCGTGCCGAGTTTCAACGCTATCGCAGCCAGTATACCCAGGCTGATCTCGAGGATCCACCTCGCAGGGACATTCTCCATGAGGATATGCCTGCCTACTATGATCCTGATACTGCAGGCTATGATGAACAGCAGGATAACCATGCAGTTGAGGCTGACTTGCGATTCGGTCTTTTTCGCCTTGAGGAACTCGAGGATATCCTTCAACCGCGTTCCCCTGCTGATGAGTATGTGGAGCAGGAGCCCCCAGCAGACGGTCAGCCAAGCGCCCAGGACGAACAGATGTACGTACGTGGTCGTATAGGCAAAAGGGAAAACAGGGTCATTCCTGACCGGCATCATCTGTTTCAGCCCTGCTTCGTCAAGATGGCCGGCGATGGCGTCGATGCCCGCGTGGGAACAGGTTATTACCGTTGCGGCTGTCATCATTACAGCAGGCAGGAAAGAGGCGAAAGCGACTGCAGGACGGACTTTCCTGCCGCTGATGTGCAGGGTGTAGCCGGTGATGAACGGGAACATCGTGAAAAGTGCCGCTTGCAGTGCGATCAACAATATGACAATGGTGTGGCTGTCGGTGAGCGGTGACAGCAGGCAACTGTCTATGAAAAATGTAATGCCGCCGGAAATTGCGGTCAGGAAGAGAAGCCTGAGCGCTTCACTGCGGTTTTTCTTCCTGATGAAAAGAAGCCTTATCGCCCATGTCATGCAGACGAAGGCGGGAAGGAGCAATATGAAGGCATCTAACATTTCAGGCGGCTTATTATTGCTGAAAAGTAGTCATTTTTTTTGGATTTACTTATATTTGTAAAGAGTGAAATACCGGATATGAAGAAAATCAGTTTTAAGAGAATAGGCATTATCACCCTTGCCGTGATAATCCTCCTGATAGCCCTCAGGTTCATTTTCTACCGTGAGACTCTCTGGATAGGCCTCGCACTGCTTCTGGCAGGCCTTATCGCATTCCTTGTGTGGAAGGCGTTCGTCAAGAACGGTCGCGAAGACCTGCGCCGCTCGGAGCGCAAAGGTAAAGAGCTCGAGGAGGAGGTTACCAGTCTCAAGAAGGAGATTGCCGGACTGTACCGCGAGTTGGAGGAGAAAGGCCGTTCGCCGCTCAACGTGGTCGAGTTGTCGCCAATCCTCCATCTGGCAGTGATGAATATCGATTCCTCCTTCGTACGCACTTTCATACGCGAGGATGAGGATGCCGGACTGACCTTCAACGGAGCGCTCAGGGCTGATATCTGCGCCGAATATGGCATCAAGCTCGAGGACGTGGGATTCCGTTATGACGCTGAGAACAACTCGCTATACCTGGCCAACTTCCATCCTGGGTTGATCTCATTTTCGAAGAAGCAGCTGAGCTGGGAGATCGCCAACAGTTTTGCGTCCCGTTCCATCCTTGGCCGGAGTTTCGTTTCCGCCAGCCATCCCGCTGCAAAGGCTTATACGGCACGGATGTGCAAGGAACTGCGGGATGGCCTGGAGAAGGAGATCGACGAGAGGAAGATCGCCGAGTTCGAATGGCTTTCACCGATGATCTCGCAGCAGGTGACTGATATGCTGAAAATGCTCGTAGGCCGTCCCGGATTGAGCATCATCACCATCGAGGGGCGCCCGGAGGGCGATTTCATGTCTTTCCCCGAGTTCCGTAGGCAATTGTCCGAGCAGACTCCCAAACAGATTGAAAACTAAGCTCTATGCGGGTATGATATATTCTGGATTCAAGGACCTGACGCTGTCCAAGCTGGGATTCGGCGCCATGCGGCTGCCGCTTCTCGAGGACGGCAAGACCATCGACCGTGGTGCGGTCAAGGAGATGGTGGACTATGCCATGGAGCATGGCATCAATTATTTTGATACGGCTTTCCCTTACCATGCCGGACTGTCGGAGGTCGTCCTGGGGGAGGCGCTCAAGTCATGGCCGCGCGAGAACTGGTATCTGGCCGACAAGTTCCCCGGGCATCAGCACCACCTTGCCTTTACTCCGGAGGAGGTCTTCACCCAGCAGCTGGAGAAATGCGGAGTGGAGTATTTCGACTTTTACCTCCTTCACAATGTCTGCGAGAACAGTCTCTGCTACTATCTCGACCCTTCCAAGGGATATGTAGACTATTTCCTGGAGCAGCGTCGCCTCGGCCGCATCAAGCATCTGGGCTTTTCCTCGCACGCCGATCTCGAAGCGTTGCAGGCTTTCCTCGATTCGCCTTATGGCGCGGAAATGGAGTTCTGTCAGATTCAGCTCAACTATCTCGACTGGACCTTGCAGAAGGCTAAGGAGAAATGCGATATCATACGTTCGCACGGGCTTCCGATCTGGGTGATGGAGCCGGTGCGCGGCGGCCGCCTGGCCGCCCTTGGCGACGCGGCCGACGCCTCGCTCAAGGCCCTCAGGCCGGACGAGTCCGTCCCGGCCTGGGCTTTCCGCTGGCTCCAGTCCGTCCCCGGCGTCACCGTCATCCTCAGCGGCATGTCCAGCCTGGAGCAGATGGCGGACAATGTCCGCAGCTTCGAGGCGGAGCGGCCGTTGTCGGCAGCCGAGGAGGCCGCGCTGATGGACGCGGTCGCGCCTTTGCGCTCCCGCGTTCCCTGCACGGCCTGCCGTTATTGCTGCGACGGCTGCCCCATGGAGCTGGACATCCCGATGCTCATCTCGGCGTACAACGACCTTTCCCTCGGCTTCAATTTCACTCCGATGATGCGCATCGAAGCCCTGCCGGAGGACAAGCGTCCTTCGGCCTGCCTCGCCTGCGGCGCCTGCGCCGAGATCTGCCCGCAAGGCATACCCATACCGGACATCCTCGCAGGACTGACCGAGAAATACGAATCGATGCCGAAGTGGTCCGACATCTGCCGCCAGAGGGCGGAGGAGGCCGCGCGGCTTTCCAAAAAATGAATCAGCCATGGCTATCCGTTTGGATTTGATTGAAAAGAAGCGCAACCTTTTCTGCGAAAGCAAGTTCTGGGGCGATCCCGATATGGCCCCCGACATGGAGTATCCTATGCTTGGTGGACGTCCTCTCACGTTTTTGTGTCAGGTGGACTGCTACGATATAGCTCCTTTGGATCCGGACGGTATCCTGCCGCACGACGGGATGCTGTATTTCTTCGCCGACATAGATGACCTTCTCGGATACGAGACAGGCATCAGTCACGGGCCGGGGGAGTGGCCCAAGGGCCATGCCCTGGTCAAATACACCAAGGCGGTGAACATGGAGACATTCAAGAGCGTCGTCCAGGTGGACGAGGACGACGAGCCGCTGTCGCAGAAGGCCGTCGCCCTGGCCTTCTCGGCCTGCGACGGCTCCTTCGGCGGCCTGCGCATGCTCGGCGACGCCCCTGAGGGGTATGTCAGCCTGTTGCAGGTCCCGCTTGACCCGCAGCGCACGCTCCGTTTCGAGATCAAGGTTTCCGATCTCGGTTACGGCAATTGGAAAAAGGCCAGGCTGGTGATGGAAGTTTAACCATTCAATAATCGATTTGGAATGAAGATAATTAAAACTCTTTTGTGGCTTGTACCGTTAGCCGTGGTTTCCTGCGGGAGACCAGTCAATCCACAGCGTGTGGTTGCCAACCCTATCGACCTCAATTATGCCTTCCATGTGGAGGATACTGAAGAGTCTTTACTCTCCTCTGTCCCGGAAGAATATTTGTCACAGGTTACTCCGGAACAGAAGGGACAAATGATAGCCATGCTTCGGGCACGTCTGGGAGGAGAGAGCGGTACCCGCGAAGCAGCCGATCCCGTGGTTCAGTTGTATGATGACCGGTATTACCTGTTTCCTTCCAAGAGCAAAGGATATTGGAGTTCCCCAGATATGCAGCATTGGGATTATGTCCCGTGTCAAAAGCTTCCTATCGACTTGTATGCACCGACTGTAATGGTTTATGAGGGCGAGTTGTACTGGATGGTGTCGGACATCAATGAACTCTACAAGACCACGGATCCCGAGGACGGGGAGTCTTGGGAACTTGTCACGGACCATCTTGTCCTCTATCCTGACCAGCCGGAAAAAACTGGCCACGATCCCGACCTGTTCGTAGACGATGACGGCAAGGTATACCTTTATTGGGGTTGCAGCAACGTCGACGTCATTTCCGGTATCCAGCTGGACCCTGACGATTGCTTCGCCCCCGTTGGAAAGGAAGTGGTGCTGATTACGCACCGTGAGAAGGAGTTCGGCTGGGAACAGCCTGGAGACAAGAATGAAATGGCGGCCCCGGGCTATAACGAAGGTCCTAACATCTTCAAGCATGAAGGCAAGTATTATCTGCACTATGCCGCCCCGGGCACGCAATACGACTCCTATGGTGACGGCTTGTATGTGAGCGACAGCCCGCTCGGGCCTTTCGAGCATGTTGAGTATTCTCCCGTCAGTGTCAAACCCGGAGGCTGGATGACCGGTGCCGGCCACGGCGATACCTTCTTGGACAAGTACGGCAACTGGTGGCATGTGGCCTCTACGGTCATCAGCCAGCGTATGAATTTCGAGCGTCGTATCGGCTTCTTCCCTATGGTAATGACTCCTAAGGGGCATATCTATGCTTTGACCGAGTGGTCCGATTATCCATATGTCCTGCCGGACGGACCACAGGATTTCTCCGTCAAGGCGCCTTGGACCGGATGGATGGATCTCTCCATTCACAAAACGGTAACGGTGTCAAGTGAATTGGAAGGACATGAAGCTTCCAAGGCAGCCGACAACAGCATAAAGACTTGGTGGAGTGCCGCTACCGGAGATCCGGGAGAATGGGTTTGCGTGGACTTGGGAAAGATTTGCCGGATCAATGCAGTCCAACCCAATTTCGCAGATCAGGACTTCTGTTTTTATAGCCCTGAGCATCCGCAGACACCTTACCGTTATAAAGTAGAGGTCTCCAGGGATGGCAAAGCATGGCGGGAGGTCTTCGACCGCAGCGATGCCTCCAAAGATAACCCGCACGAGCTTCTTGTTCTTCCTAAGGCACTCAAAGCCCGCTATGTCAGAGTCCTGAACCTGGAGAGACTGACGGGTAGATTCTCGGTATTCGATCTCCGTGTATTCGGGCTGGCTTCCGGCCGGAAACCGGAAGCCGTAACAGGTTTGAGCGCTGAACGCGGTGAAGATCCCCGCCGCAGACGCGTTTCCTGGCCGGCGTCCGATGGAGCCCAGGGATATGTGCTTCGATGGGGGACAGACCCTGACGAGCTTTACTTGACATGTCAGAGCGAAACCCCCGAAGTGGAGTTAGGCCTTTTCTCTGTAGGGCAGTCTTATTATTTCCGGGTGGACGCTTTCAACGAAAGCGGCGTGACGCCCGGAAAAGAGCAGATACTCTGCGAGTAATACTGATTAGAGCTTGATGAGTCCCAGTCCGGGACGGTCCGGGAGTACCATCCGACCGTCCCGGACTGTCATTCCAGTGAAGCGGTCGTTGGAGATGAGGAGGTTGCCGTCGAGGTCGGCGAAATCCACGGCAGGGGATAGATGCGCTGCGGCGGTGCATGCGCAGGAGGTCTCCGTCATGCAGCCTATCATGACGCGCATGCCTTCGGCCCGGGCGTAGTTGAGCATCTTCCATGCTTCGCGCATGCCCGTGCATTTCATCAGCTTGATGTTAATGCCTGTAAATGCCCCCTTGATGGAGGGGATGTCGCGCAGGCGCTGAATGCTCTCGTCGGCGAAGATGGGGAGCGGGCTTTGTTCGGTGATCCACGCGATGTCGTCGAGCCTGTCTACGGCCATCGGCTGCTCCACCATCACGACGCCTTGTTCCTTGAGCCAGAATATCTCGTCGAGGGCCTTCTGGCGGTCCTGCCAACCTTGGTTGGCGTCGACCGCCAGGGGCAGGTCCGTCACGGACCGTATGGTGCGGATCATTTCCTCGTCGGAGTCCAGTCCGACCTTGACTTTCAGGATATTGAAACGGTCGGCGCATTCGAGGGTCTTCTCGCGCACCACTTCCGGAGTGTCGATGCCGATGGTGAATGTCGTGCTTGGCGCCTTGGCCGCATCGAGTCCCCAGAGGCGCCACCACGGCTGGCCGATCAGCTTGCCCACTAGGTCGTGCAGGGCAATGTCGATGGCGGCCTTGGCCGGCGCGTCGCCTTCGGACAGGCCGTCAACGTACGTCAGGATATCCTCCATCTGGAACGGGTCGCTGAACTGCTCGAGATTCACTTTCTGCAGGAATGCGCATACGCTCTCGACCGTGTGGCCAAGGTACGGCGGCATCGAGGCTTCGCCGTAGCCGACGTACCCGTCGTATTCTATCTCGACCTGCACGTCCGGCGTCGTAGTACGTGAGTACGACGCCACGGTAAACGTATGCTGCAACTGCAGTTCATACGGGAAGAAACTCAGATGCATCCGTGCGCTCCCGCCGATCCTGCTCATGTCATAAGTCCCCTTCGTCTCTTTACTCCTGCCTGCCGTGCACCCTGCCAGTCCTGCTCCCAGTCCTGCCAGCGCTGTAGTCTTGATGAATTCCCTGCGTTTCATTTCCGTGGTGTTTTGCTCCACTAATTTACGCGAAAAATCTCTTATATTTGTGTTGTTGAAAACAAATCTCGCCATGGCTCAGGAAATCGAACGCAAGTTTCTCGTCGTCGGGGACTTCAAGCCGGAAGTCTTCCGCTCCTACCGCATATCTCAGGGATATATCTGCAGGACTCCCGGCCGTACAGTCCGAGTCCGTGTCCGTGACGACCAGGGTTTCCTGACCATCAAGGGCCCTTCGTTCGACGGAGGCCTTTCGCGTTTCGAATGGGAGAAGGAGATCCCGGCCGGCGAGGCGGAGGAACTCCTTGCCCTCGCCGAGCCTGTCGTCATCGACAAGACCAGGCATCTCGTCCACAACACTGACGGAATCCATACTTGGGAAGTGGACGAGTTTGACGGGGCCAACGCCGGGCTCGTCATCGCCGAGATCGAACTCGGCGCCCCGGACGAGCCCTTCGACCGCCCCTCCTGGCTCGGTCCCGAAGTCACCGGTGACCGCCGCTACTACAACTCCTTCCTCTCCCACCACCCCTTCACCTCCTGGTAGTTCCCCCTTCCTTCCATCCATCTCTCTTCTCCTGCTCCGCCTGACTGCTCCGCCCTTGCATCCATCCGTCCTCCCTTCCGTCCTCTTTCTTCCACCTTCCGCCTTCCGCCTTTCCATCTTCCTCATTCTTCTACCATTCTTTTCTCAATCCTCCCCAGCCCCTCAGTTGCCCGTGATTTGTAAGTGACTCATAATGAGAGAGTAAGGCAAAATCTCCCTATCACTTTCCGCAAGGGAGGTTTTGCTTATATTGTTGTCTCTCAAACACTTACAAATCACGGCCGGAATATCTGCTCCTCGGGAATATATGCGTCGGTTCTGTTCCCGGGAGTCGGGAGGGGTGGTCGGGCAAACCCGTGGCCGCCCGTGGCCTCGTGAACGGGAGGGGCCCGCGCCGGCAGGCGTGGGAGGGATGGAGCGAAGCGGAAGGTTTGCAGGGCACCCTGCCCGCGAACGACAACTAACTAAAAAAAGAGGATGACCTCAAAGTCCATAGGACTTTTTAGTCATCCTCATGTGTCGGTGTCCCCCGTCATCCTTCGCTTTTTTGCCGAAGGATGAGAGGGTTCTACTAGATATCCTTCGGAAAAATGCCGAAGGATAATGTATATAATACTTGACATAATGGAAATAATTGTATACATTTGCGGAAACAAGATAAGAGAACTATGGATAAGATGCTTTTTCCGCATTGGGTGCAACGCGTGTCGTTTTTCTCCCGCGAGAAACGCGAGGACGAGTATATTTCGAAAATGCGCCTGCAATCGGTTGCGATCGTAGCTGCTATAGCGTTCCTGGTAGCCATAGTCATGAATATCATCAACTTGGTAAAACTGTATGACGGTCCAGACGATATGGAGGTGTATAACATCCGTATGTTCCGTAACGGCAATTTCATTATCCAGATGGCTGTCCTCTATTTCATCGTTTTCAAGATCAAGGTCAGGAGGTAAGGCGATGCAGAATTCGATCAGGCTGGAACGAGTCAGGAAAAGGTTGACCCAGCAGGAGCTTGCGGACATCCTTTCCGTGAGCAGACAGACTATAATGGCGATAGAATCCGGCAGGTTCAACCCTTCCGTAAAGCTCGCCTTGAAGATGGCGGCGCTTTTCGAATGTGACGTTAAGGATATCTTCAGTTTGGAAGACGGCGACTAAAAAACAGCCTCCCTCAAATAATGGGGGAGGCTGAAAGTTTTATAGAGTCTTGGTTAGAACATCTCTTCGGTAGGCTCACGGTAGTCGTCGATGGTCGGGGCCGGGGCCTCGCGCTTCGGACCGAAGGTCCTGCGGGGTCCGCGGTCGCCACCGCGCTCAGGGCGCTCGCCGCGGTCATTGCGCTCGCCGCGCTCAGGGCGCTCGCCGCGGTCATTGCGCTCGCCGCGCTCCGGGCGCTCGGGCCTCTCGCTACGCTCGCCGCGGCCATGGCCGCCACGGTCTCCACCGTGGCCGTTGCCACGCGGTCCGCGCTCACCGCGCTCGGGGCGCTCGCCGCGGCCGTTGCCGCCGCGAGGTCCGCGCTCGGGACGCTTAGGCTCGACATAGCCCTCCGGCTTCTCGGTGAGAGCCCTCATTGAGAGCCTCATCTTGCCGGTCTTGGCGTCGATCTCAAGGAGCTTGACATCGATCTCGTCACCGACTTTGAGGACGTCCTCGACGTTCTCGGTCTTGTTCCAAGCAATCTCGGACACATGGAGAAGGCCTTCCTTACCGGGAAGGATCTCGACGAATGCTCCGAACTCGAGGATGCTGACCACACGGCCGTGATAGACCTGACCCGGCTCCGGAACTGCGCAGATACCCTTGATCCACTCGAGGGCTGCATCCATGGCCTGCTTGTCGGTGCCGAAGATGTCGACGATACCCTCGGTCTCACCCTGGGAGCCGCCTTCCTTAGGCTGCTCGTCGATGGTGATGGTGGTACCGGTCTCTTTCTGGATCTTCTGGATGGTCTCGCCACCCTTTCCGATGACTGCACCGATGAACTCGCTGGCGATGCGGATCTGGATGATGCGGGGCACGAACGGCTTGTAGTCCTCACGCGGCTCGCTGATGGTCTTCAGCATCTCGCCCATGATGTGCATGCGACCCTGACGGGCCTGCTCAAGAGCCTTCTCGAGCACATCGTATGACAGACCGTCCACCTTGATGTCCATCTGGGTGGCGGTGATACCGTCGGCGGTACCGGTGACCTTGAAGTCCATGTCACCGAGGTGGTCCTCGTCACCGAGGATGTCGGTGAGGATGGCGTAGCGGTCGTTGGGACGCTCGGCGTCGGTGATGAGGCCCATGGCCACACCGGCGACCGGCTTCTTGATCTTCACACCTGCATCCATGAGGGCGAGGCAGCCGCCGCAGACGGAAGCCATGGAGGACGAACCGTTGGACTCGAGGATGTCGCTGACCACGCGGACTGCGTAGGGATTCTCGGGAGCGAGCGGAACGACGGGCTTGAGGGCGCGCATGGCGAGGTTGCCGTGGCCGATCTCACGACGGCCGGGGGCGCGCATGGGCTTGGCTTCGCCGGTGGCGAAAGGAGGGAAGTTGTAGTGCAGGACGAACTGCTGGTCGCCCTGGATGAGGACTTCGTCAACCTCCTTCATGTCCATCTTGGTACCGAGGGTAACGGTAGCAAGGGACTGGGTCTCGCCGCGGGTGAAGATGGCGGAACCGTGTGCGCAGGGGAGGTAATCCACCTCGCACCAGATGGGACGGACCTGGTCGCAGGAGCGGCCGTCCAGGCGGATGCCCTCGTCGAGGATCATGTTGCGCATGGCCTCTTTCTCGACGGCATGGTAATATCTCTCTACGAGCGGGGTCTTCTCCTCGAGCTCCTCCTCCGGGATGGTGGCCAGGAACTCGTCCTTGATGGCGGTGAAACCGTCCTCGCGCTCGTGCTTCGGCTTGGCGGACTTGGCGAGTGCATAGCACTTGTCATAGCAGAAAGCCTCGACGGCCTTCTTGAGCTCCTCATCCTCGACATCGTGAGGATAGTCGCGCTTGGTCTCGTTGCCGAGCTCGGCGATGAGCTCCTTCTGCACGCGGCAGTGGCGCTTGATCTCTTCGTGGGCGAACTTGATGGCCTCGAGCATGTCGTGCTCGCTGACCTCGTTCATCTCACCCTCGACCATCATGATGTTCTCCTCGGTGGCGGCGACCATCAGTTCGAGATCGCTGTCGGCCATCTGGGAGAAGCTGGGGTTAATGACGAATTCGCCATTGATGCGGGCCACGCGGACTTCCGAGACAGGGCCGCCGAACGGCAGGTCGGAAGTGGCGAGGGCTGCGGAAGCAGCCAGGCCGGCGAGTGCATCGGGCTGGGTGTCCTTGTCAGCGGAGATAAGGCTGAGGTAGACGAACACCTCGAGGTGGAAATCGTCCGGCCAGAGAGGCCTGATGGGACGGTCGACAAGACGGGCGATGAGGATCTCGTAGTCAGAGGGCTTGCTCTCGCGCTTCATGAAGCCGCCGGGATACCTTCCCGCGGCGAAATACTTCTCACGGTAGTCCACCGTGAGGGGCATGAAATCGGTGCCCTCCTTGACTTCCTTGGCTGCGCAGACGGTGGCGAGGATCATGGTGCCTCCCATCTTCACGACAGCCGAACCGTCCGCCTGCTTGGCGAGTTTTCCGGTTTCGATCTCGATCACGCGGCCGTCCGCGAGCTCGATCTTTTTCGTGATAACGTTCATTACTGTTTTCTTTACGTCTTTATTACTGCAGGGAAGCGGACCGTCCGCGTCCCGGATTTTTCAAAAAAAAGGGGAGGACTCCCTATGGAATCCTTCCCCTTGGTTTTCCTATGCCGTTTATCGACGGAGACCGAGCTCCTTGATAATGCTTCTGTATCTCTCGATGTCGATCTTCTGGAGATAGTCCAGGATCTGACGTCTCTTACCGACGAGGCGGAGAAGGGCACGACGCGTGACAACGTCCTTCTTGTTATTCTTCACATGCTCGGTAAGGTGAGCGATACGGTAGGAAAATAAAGCAACCTGACTCTCCGGGGAGCCGGTGTCCTTATTGGACTTCCCGTACTTCGCGAAAATCTCTTGCTTCTTCTCAGGCATCAAATATTCAGCCATTGTGCAAAAAATTTTGGGGTTTGTAAAATTATGTCATTCACTTTCGCTTTTTCGGCAAAAGTGGGGCAAAGGTAGACAAATTTTCCGACATATCAATAGATTGTCAAATAAATATTTATATTTGTAAGTCCGGTTATGTGCGATTATTATGAACGCTTCCGTGCAGTAATCGGATGGTATCCCCGTTATAGGATACGGAATCGCTATGAAAGAGTATGAAACGGACTAAACCCTGTCTTATTCCCCTGTTGTTCCTATCGCTGGCCTTTGTCCCTGCGGCAGCTCAGGAATATGCCGAGTCCGAGGCCTTCCAGAAGTCGGCTTCCGACAATTCCTTGCTGTTCAGGGCCCGTCAGGCATTGCGGTACAACATGTCGTATGACGGCACCTATTATTGGTATTCCCCCGATTTCGAGGTGGGAGGAGTGATGTACGACGGCAGGTGGTACGACGACGTCACCCTCAATGTCGACGCATTCGGCAAGCAGCTGGTCGCCATCCCTTCCCCCGGCCGTCCGGCGGTCGAGATTGACCGCGACCACATAGACTTCTTCACGATGGGCGAAACGCGTTTCGTCAATCTCCGCAAAAAAGGCTACGATGTGCCCGTAGGCTTCTACGAAGTGGCGTACGAAGGCCCGTTCACCCTGTACCGGGTGGTGAACAAGAAGATCACGAGCGATTATTCCGGGGCCGGCATGACCGCAGGGTATGCCATAGACAGTTTTGATACCACCGAGAGCTATTATATCGAAAAGGACGGCAGCATCGCACCGGTCCGCAAGCGGAAGGCACGTCGTTTCCTCCTCAATCCTTCCGCAGGACGGGATCCTGGCACTTCCGCCCTCGCCTCCAAGAAGGCCGTGGCACTGAGCCCCGCCGTGTCGAAGACAGGGCCGGAACTCCGCATCCCTACGGTCGACATCCCTTCCGTCCCTCTTCCGGACCCCGCCGCCGGCGATTTCAAGATAGGTGACAAGACCGTATACGCCTCGCTGCCTCCGGGATTCTTCTCCGACGGGAAGGACAAGGCTGTGGACGACGAACTCCTCCGGCTCATCAACGCGGCAAACGAGATGGTCACCTTTGCCAACAAGGTATACCAGATAGGCCAGCCTGAGAATGCCAGGGGAGACCACGCCTATGTCAACGGCACTGTCCGCGACATCCTTTCGGGAGAGCCCATTACCGGAGTCGCCGTCTTCGACGACAAGACCGGCTCCTATACCATGACTGACAATGACGGCGGTTTTCGCATCAGGCTCCCCTTGGGGGACAATGTCCTTGGTTTCAGCGGGTATTCCCTCGAGGACCTTCATCTCAACGTCCATGTCGACAGTGACGGAGGTCTGGACGTGGTGATGAAGGAGAAGGTCACCTCCCTGAAGGGAGCCGTCGTATCGGCTGAGAGCATGGTCAACCACCGTGACTCCAGGATGGGTATAGAGCGTGTCCGCATCAATACCATCAACAAGATACCTTCGGCTTTCGGAGAGGCGGACGTCATCAAGGTCGTCCTGACCCTCCCCGGTGTCAAGAGTGTAGGTGAGGCGTCGAGCGGATTCAACGTGCGCGGAGGATCCTCAGACCAGAACCTCGTCCTCTTCAATGACGGCACCATCTACAATCCGAGCCATTTCTTCGGCATCTTCTCGGCTTTCAACACCGACGTCATCAACGACATCGAACTGTACAAGAGTTCCATCCCTGCCGAGTTCGGCGGCCGCATCTCGTCCGTGCTTGACGTCCGCGGCCGCGAGGGTAATGCCAAGAAGGTCCAGGGTTCGCTCGGCCTCGGCCTCCTGACCAGCCGTTTCCACATTGAAGGGCCTATCGTCGAAGACCGCACGACCTTCATCGTAGGCGGGCGCACCACTTATTCCAACTGGATATTCAACCTCATACCGGAGAACAGCGCGTACTCCGGCGGCAAGGCCTCCTTCAGCGACCTGAACGCTTCCGTCACGCACAGGGTCAATGCACGCAACACGCTGCAGGCGTATGCATACTGGTCCAGGGACGGATTCTCCTTCGCCAGGGACACCACTTTCCGCTATTCCAACATCAACGCATCGCTGAAATGGCGCCACACCATCTCCGAGCGTACCGGATTCACGGCTGTGACCGGCTACGACCGCTATTCCAATATCGTCGATGACAGTTTCAACGACGTCTCATCATACAGCCTGGCCACCGAGGTCGGGCAGGCGTTCCTGAAAGGCGGCTTCAAGACCGTCCTTGACGAGAAGCATACCCTTTCCTATGGCGCGAACGCCATCTACTACGACCTCAATCCCGGGCATATGTCCCCGCTGAGCAGTGTCTCGCTCGTCGATGAACGCTTCTTGCCGAGGGAAAGGGCTGTCGAGTCAGCACTGTATGTCAGCGATGGCTGGAAACCCGACGAGAAGCTTTCCGTAGACCTGGGCCTGCGTATTTCGGCATTCAACGCCTTCGCCCCGTCCAAGTTCTACTGGGCTCCTGAACTGCGTGCATCAGCCAAGTATTCATTCAGGGACAATCTGTCGGTGAAAGCAGGTTTCAATTCCATGAGCCAGTACATCCATCTGATTTCGAACACTTCTTCGGTGTCGCCGATGGATACCTGGCGCCTGGCCGGGGCCTCCATGCGCCCCCAGGAGGGCTGGCAGGCCGCGGCCGGCCTCTACTGGACCGTCCGTGACAACACCATAGACCTTTCGCTCGAGACCTACTACAAGCGTATCTCCCGCAGCCTCGACTACAAGTCCGGAGCCGTGCTGATCATGAATGAGAATCTCGCCGCTGATCTGGTAGAGACGTACGGCAAGGCTTATGGAGTTGAGCTTATGGCCAAGAAGACGCTTGGCAAGCTCAACGGATGGGTCTCTTACACGTATTCCCGCTCCCTGCTCAAGGAGATGGAGGACCGCGGGGTGGAGACCATAAACGGCGGCGCATGGTATCGTGCGCCTCACGACAAGCCTCACGACTTCAAGCTGGTGGGCAACTACAAGTTCACCCACCGCTACAGCCTGTCGGTCAACGTTGACTATTCCACAGGACGGCCGGTTACCATCCCGGTCGCCGTATACAACTATGGTGGCGGCATTCGCCTGGCATATTCTACAAGGAACGGCTACCGGATACCGGATTGTTTCCGTATGGACATGGCGCTCAACATAGACCCCGGCCACTATCTCCGCAAGCTCACCCATATGTCTTTCACCCTCGGCGTGTATAACGTCACTGGCCGCAAAAACCCTTATTCGGTGTATTACAATACGTTGGGAGGGACCTCTGTCAAGGGATACATGGTCTCGGTGTTTGCTACACAAATACCCTATCTTACCCTCAACCTTAAATTCGGATGATGATGAAGAAGATCCATATCTGCGTTTTCGTTCTGGCCGTGCTCGTTGCACTGTCAGCGGTATCATGCATCTATCCGTTCACTCCTGAGGTCCAGGACGGATCCGGAGCGCTCGTGATCGAGGGTGATATACTTCTCGGTGACTATACCGATGTCACGGTTTCCTATACCGCTCCGGTCGATGCCCAGGCAGGAGCTTTCGATTCTCCAGCCTGCAAGGTCTGGGTCGAGGACGAGGCCGGGACGCATTATGAAGGAGTCACTAGTTTCGAACGGGAGGGATATTTCCGTATCGATACACGTAATGCATCCGCTGACAAGCGTTATCGACTGCATGTCGTCCGGCTTGACGACGGAAGGGAGTACGTCTCCGGGTGGGGACAGAGTCCTGTCGTCCCGGAGATAGATTCGCTGTCCTACAACCTTGATTTCGAACGTTCCCGGCTGAATGTCGCCCTCAGCATGCATTCCCGCGGAGGAAGCTTCTTCAAGTGGAATTACGTGGAGAAATGGGAGTACCGTGCCGATTACAACGCCGAGCTCAAGTATATCCCGCCGAGTATCGGATGGTGGGGCGTCAACGGAGACGGTAACATCGAGGAGCAACCCTACTCTGAGAGGCCTTATTTATGCTATGACACCGCTACCTCGTCCGAGATCATGATCTTCTCCACGGAGCGTCAGACCGACGACCGTTTCGTAGACCTCGAGTTCCGTCCCATCCCTCGTGATGACCTGAGGATATCATACCGTTACCACATCGATGTCTACCTTGAGCCGCTTTCCGAGGATGCTTACCGTTACTGGGAGAATGTCAAGGCCAACTCCGAATACAACGGCAACCTTTTCGCCCCCAATCCCAGCGAGATGATCGGCAATATCCGTTGCGAACAGGACCCCGATGAGATGGTCATGGGGTACATAAGCGTTACGAGCCGGGCCCACAAGGCGCTTTTGATCCGTCATTCGGAATCAAGGTTCTACAAGGACAGCCATCCTTATGAGGAGCCGGTAGTAGTGAACAGGGGTGAATGGTATCAGTACTATAAGGACGGTTATCTTCCCTACTCGTATTATGAGGTACCCGGGGATGTCTCTCAGACATATTGGGCGCGTTCCCGGTGCGTTGACTGCCGCATAAAGGGAAGAGGTACTACCCAGCAGCCAGAAGACTGGCCCATTTGATCAGGACAAACATGAAAAGGATAGCATCGATACTTGTCATATTCGCTTGGACGGCGCTTGCATGCGCTGCCCAGGGACATCTCAGCGAGAGAGTGTATGTCTCGACGGACAGGGATGTTTACGTGTCCGGAGACGAACTCTTCCTCTCTGCATTCTGCGTGGACATGGAGACCGGGCTTCTGTCCGGATACAGCAAGACCGCCTATGTTGAAATAGTCTCTCCTTCCGGGCCTGTCCAGACTGCCAAGCTTGCGCTGGACAACGGCAGGGGAGGGGGAGCCATCCGGCTGTTGAATACCATCCCTACGGGCAATTACCAGCTTGTGGCTTATACTGCTCAGTGCTTCAACGAGGACGGATATGATTTCCTTGAAAATGCCAGGATATTGTCCATCATCAATCCTTTCACCACGGACCGCTCCGAATCGGGGGTAGCGATACTCTCCGACGAGGATTATGAGGCCCTGCAGGCTCCGGAGCGGCCGTCAGCCGGCTCGCTGCGCGTGAGCGCCTCCGGCGGCCGGCTGACCGTGACCAACGCTTCCGACAGGCCGGTGAGCGCAAGCGTCTCCATCTTCCATGATGACGGCATCGTGTCCCCGTCGTCTGCGACTCCCGCCACTTTCCTTGCCGGAGCCACTCGCGGGGATTCGTTCACTGCCAGGCGGGTGACGGATTATGAAGGTGAGGTCATCCGCGCCAGGGTACAGGATGCCACCGAGGAGGAGATGGAGCTTCTCAAAGGGTCGACCGTATTCTTCTCGGTGCCAGGGAGGTCTTCGGATTTCTATTCGGCTCCGATCGGTGACGACGGCATCGCCACGTTCTATACCCATAATGTTTACGGCAATACGGAGGCGGTCTTGGAGCTCGGGGACGGGTATGGCTCGAGCCATCTTGAGATTGTCTCTCCTTTTGCCGGCGTCCGTGCATCCGGTCTTGAGGCGCTCCCCCTGAGCGAAGGCCTGAAGGACAGGATCCTGTCCAGGAGCCTTGCCATGCAGATCCGCCAGGCATCCCGCTCCGACTCTCTCTATGCAGTTCTCGAAACCCCGCATGACATGTTGTTCGGAGCCGACTCGGTGGAATACAAACTTGACGACTATACCCGGTTCCCGTTGATGGAGGAGCTATTTATCGAGTTCATATCCGAGATTAGGACCAGGCGCATCGGAAAGCTCAGGACGGTCACCGTGAACGTCGCCGACACTTTCAAACCGGCAACGGATGCGCAGTTCCCGGCATTGGTCCTCCTTGACGGAGTCCCTGTGCCTGAGCACGAACGGATATACGAATACGACCCTCTTCTCGTCGAGAGGATCGTCATCTACCCCCATTCAGCCAATATCGGGTACCGCACTTATTCGGGAATCGTCAATTTCGTGACCTATAGGCACGACCTTCCTTCGTACCATTTCGGTGACAATACCAGGGTTCTGGATTTCCAGGGTGAGAGCTATCCGGTCGTTTCATACATGCCGGATTCCGTTTCAGGGGTGGCAGACATGCGGCAGACCGTGCTGTGGCATCCGCTCGTGGAGCTCGCTCCGGGCGAGACACGCGTGCTCGAATACTGCCTGCCGGCCTACCAGGGCCGCTTCGAAGCCGTAGTGGAAGGCTTCGATGCCGACGGTGCGCCGCAGTATGTGAGAACGTCCCTGCCTTAGGAAAGGATCAATAATACTCCAGATTGTACTTCGTGAGGATGTCCATGTGCATGTAGTTGTCGCGCATGGGGATGCTCTTGTGCATCAGGATGTAGTCTGACAAGGCGTGCACGGCCTTGAAGGTCTGGTCTTCGACATGCTCGGCTATGAGTATGGACACGATGTCGGAGCGTACTGCTTCGAGGTTCTTCTCCATATTGTCGAAACCGATCACCCTGCGTCCCTTGACGGGATGCGCCTTGAGCCAGTCGGCAATGAGGTGGATACGTGAGTTGAACATGACCACCATCTTCATGTCCGGATGGTCTGCAGCGAAGGCGTCCAGGGTATCCGGGATGCTTTCCGGCTTGTTGGGGTCGATGAAAACCTGATGTATCCTGCACTCGGGGAAATGTTCGTCCATGAAATCGTTGAAACCGGAACGGCGCTCCATGGTGGGGTCGGAGCGTCTGGACTTGTCGCGCGTTATGCGCACGACTGTTACGTCCCTTACCTCCTCCGGATCAAGCCTTTCCGTGAGCATGCGGGCGCAAAGGCGGCCGCTCTTGTACTTGGGCATGCCATAATAGGCGAAATACCCCGGATCCTCGAGCTTGGTGTCTACATATACGTAGGGTATGCCAAGCTCCCTCAGCCTAACCGCCAGTTCGAGAGTTTCGTTCTTGAAGAGCGGCTGCAGGATCACTCCGGACGGCTCCGAGGCAAGCATTTCGGCAACCGCGGCATGAAATGAATCGGGATCGTACTGGTCAAAAAGGAACACCTGGGTGACAACGTTGAGGGTGGAAACGGACTCACCTCCGCGCAGGAATCCCGCATGCATCTTTTCCCAGAACTCTCCTTTGGAGAAAATGGGCAGCAGGCATGCGATCATGTGCGCCTTCCTGGTGGCGAGCACGGAAGCATAGAGATTGGGCCTGTACTGAAGCTCCTCTATCGCTTTCCTGACCTTCTCAGCGCTTTTCCTGGACACTTCGCCCCTGTTGTGTACCACACGGTCCACCGTGCCTTTGGAAACCCCGGCCTTCCTGGCCACGTCGATGATGGTGACTTTCCCGTTCTTGTCCATAGCTGTCAGAATAATCTGAAACAAATATAATGCTTTTTCGCAAACTTTCCGTGAACGAGCACGGAAATTGCGAAAAAATAATTACATTTGTCATTGTAAAAATAATAGACGTATATGCCCAAGGTAATCACTTTCGGTGAGATCATGCTCAGGCTCTCCACTCCGGGGTACCTGAGATTCTCCCAGGCCAGGCAGTTCGATGCCACTTTCGGGGGCGGAGAGGCCAATGTCGCCGTCTCCCTGGCCAATTACGGTGTGGATGTCGGATTCGTCACCCGCTTTCCTGACAATGACATTGCACGGAGCTGCATCCGTGATCTCCGCTCGTACGGAGTGGATACCGGAGACTGTATCACAGGCGGTGACCGCCTGGGGATATACTTCCTCGAGACCGGCGCCGTGGCGAGGCCGAGCAAGGTCGTCTACGACCGTGCGGGATCGTCCATCGCCACCATCGAGCCGGGCATGATAGACTGGGACAAGGTCCTGGAAGGAGCGGAGTGGTTCCACTGGACCGGCATCACGCCGGCTCTAAGCCAGGGCGCGGCGGACGTCTGCCTCGAGGCGGTCCGTGCCGCCAACCGCCTCGGCCTGACCGTCAGCTGCGACCTCAATTACCGCAAGAACCTCTGGAAGTACGGCAAGAAAGCCTCTGAGGTGATGCCAGCCCTCGTGGAGGGCTGCGACATCATCCTCGGCAACGAGGAGGATGCCGACAAGGTGTTCGGCATCAAGCCCGAAGGCTTCGATGTCACCGCGACTGCCGGCGCCATCGACCAGGGCCGCTTCCGCAGCGTGGCCGAGCAGCTTATGGCACGCTTCCCGCGCGCCAGGAAGGTCATCATCACGCTCCGCGGTTCCATCAACGCCAACCACAACACCTGGGGAGGCGTGCTGTTTGACGGCAGCACCCTGTACGAGTCCCCGCGCTACGACATCACCCACATCGTGGACCGCGTCGGAGGCGGTGACTCCTTCATGGGCGGACTTATCTACGGCCTGCTGACGTTCAAGGGTGACGACCAGCGCGCCCTTGACTTCGCCGTTGCGGCTTCGTGCCTCAAGCATACGATTTTCGGTGACTTCAACCAGGTCACCGTCGCCGAAGTGGAGAACCTCATGAAGGGGGACGGCTCCGGCAGGGTATCAAGATAACCTTAACACAACACTTCATATAATGGAACTCAATCTCAGACAGGGGTGCAAGTACGCCCTTCTCGTCCCGACCAGCATGGGACTCCGCGTCACCCCCGAAAACGGACAGCCGGTACAGTGCAGCGACGTCTTCCATCTCTACGCTACCAGCGCCGAGACCAATGTCGCAAGCATCTCGTCGTATCTCGGCCTTCCGGTCAAGGTCCTCACGACCTTCGTCAAGGACAGTCCGTTCGCAGCGTTCATCAAGTCTAACCTCCGTTCCCGCGGCATGGACTTCGAAGGTCCGGAGGTGCCCCAGGGTGGCCCCTGGGGGTACCGCCATCAGATCAACATCGCCGACAGCGGGTTCGGTGTGCGCGGACCGCGCGTCTGGAACGACCGTGCCGGCGAGGTCGGCCGTACGCTGAACGTCAAGGATTTCGACCTCGACCGCATCTTCGGCGTGGAGGGTGTGCAGATCGTGCATTTGTCCGGCCTTATCGCGGCACTGAGCCCCGAGACGGGGCGTTTCTGCCTTGAGATCGCCCGGGCTGCCAAGCGCTACGGCACGCGCATCAGCTTCGACCTGAACTACCGCGCGTCCTTCTGGGCAGGCAGGGAGCAGGAGCTGCATGACATCTTCTCCGAGATCTGCTCGGTCGCCGACATCCTTATCGGCAACGAGGAGGATTTCCAGCTTTGCCTGGACATCGAAGGCCCTGAGGCCGGTGGCAAGGATGTAGCGGCCAAGATCGGCGGATTCAAGGAAATGATCGGCCGTGTGCGTGCACAGTACCCCGGAGCCCAGGTGTTTGCCACTACTCTGCGTCAGGTCAACAACACCAACAGCCACAACTGGGGAGCCATAATGCTTGCCGGTGACGAGTGGCACGTGGTCGAGCCCCGCGAGATCCACGTCCTGGACCGTATCGGTGGCGGCGACGGTTTCGTCGGAGGCCTGTTGTACGGCATCCTCCGCGGCTGGGAAAGCGAGAAGTGGGTACAGTTCGGCTGGGCCACGGGAGCCCTTGCCACGACTTTCATGACGGACTATGTACAGCCCGCCGACGAAGAGCAGGTCTGGAGCGCCTGGAAAGGCAATGCACGTGTAAAGAGATAGGACATGCTATACTACGCGAGAGGATCCAGGCAGGACAGCATCACGCCGGAGGAGGCCAGGGAGGCCCTCTCCGGCGTGTTCCGCACCTTGGGACCAAGGAAGCGCGTATTGGCCATACCTCCGGATTTCACCAGGTTCAACTCGTATGCAGGTCCCTTGACGGAGATGGTCTTTGACTGGTACGGAGACGCCCTTACGGATGTCATGCCTGCGCTGGGAACGCATTCTCCCATGACCGACGCGCAGATATCGGCGATGTTCGGCCGTGTACCCCGGGACAGGTTCCGAGTACACGACTGGCGTCACGATGTGGTGACAGTGGGCGAGGTCCCGGCAGAATATGTCCGCGAGGTCTCCGAAGGACGCGTGGACTATTCCTGGCCGGCCCAGGTGAACAAGCTCCTGCTCGACCCGTCGTTCGACCTCATCCTGTCCATCGGCCAGGTAGTACCTCACGAGGTCATCGGCATGGCCAACTATACCAAGAACATCTTCGTCGGCGTCGGTGGGAGTTCCGGCATCAATCTCAGCCATTATCTTGGAGCGACTTACGGCATGGAACGCATAATGGGCAGGGCCAAGAGCCCGGTGCGCGACGTGATGGAGTATGCCCGTACGCATTTCATACCTCAGTTGCCTATAGTCTATGTCCAGACTGTCATGGCCAAGGACCCCGTGACGGGCGGAATGGCCCTGAAGGGACTGTTCATCGGAGATGACTTCGAGTGTTTCCGCCGTGCGGCGGAGCTCTCCCTTGAGACCAATTTCATAATGGTTGACAGGCCGTTGAAGAAGTGCATCGTATGGCTGGATCCTGATGAGTTCAAGAGTACTTGGCTGGGCAACAAATCCATATACCGTACCCGGATGGCATTGGCTGACGGTGCAGAACTGATAGTCCTTGCCCCCGGCCTTAGGGAGTTCGGCGAGGATCCCGACATCGACGCTCTGATCCGCAAGTACGGCTACAAGGGCACGCCCCATACGCTGGAGGCCACGCGTGCAAACCGGGAACTGCAGGACAACCTCAGCGCTCCTGCGCATCTCATCCATGGATCGTCCGAGGGCCGTTTCCGCATCACCTATTGCCCCGGTCCCGGTATGACTCGCGAGGAGATTGAAGGCGTGGGATTCGACTATGCGCCTCTCGATGAAATGATGGAAAGATACGATGTGCCTTCCCTCAAGGACGGATGGAATACCGTCGGGGGAGAGGATATCTATTATATATCCAATCCGGCCCTGGGCCTGTGGGCCCATCCGGACAGGTTCAAGGACTGAGCCATGAAGATAGTCTGCGACAACAAGATACCGTTCCTGCGCGGGGCTTTAGAGCCTTACGCGGAAGTCGTATACCTGCCTGGTGCCGAGACGACGCCGGAGGTGGTGAAGGATGCCGACGCGATAGTCACGCGCACGCGTACCCGTTGCGATGCATCCCTCCTGATCGGGTCGTCCGTCCGGGCGATAGCCACGGCCACGATAGGTTTCGACCATATAGATACGGCGTGGTGTGAAGCCAACGGGATTGCTTGGAGCAATGCTCCCGGGTGCAATTCCTGGTCCGTCAAGCAGTATATCTCGTCGGTGCTGGCCGTGCTCGCAGAGCGTCACGGCCTGCAGCTTGACACCCTTACACTCGGTGTCGTGGGCGTCGGCAACGTCGGCTCCAAGGTAGCCGAAGTCGGCCGCGCCTTCGGCATGCGGGTCCTTCTCAATGACCCGCCGCGTGCCCGTGCCGAGGGCGGTGAGGCATTCACGGATCTCGATACTCTTCTCAGGGAGAGCGACATCGTCACGGTACATGTGCCGCTGACGCGCGGCGGCGAGGATGCCACATGGCATCTGTTCGACGCCGCCCGCCTCGAGCGCATGCGCCCTTCGCAGGTCCTCATCAATTCCTCCCGCGGTCCGGTAGTGGACAATGCCGCGTTGAAGGACGCCTTGCACAAGGGGGCACTTAAGGCCGCCGTGCTCGATGTCTGGGAAGGTGAGCCGGATATCGATATCGAACTGCTTGGTCTGCTGGATATTGCGACTCCGCATATAGCCGGCTACAGTGCCGACGGCAAGGCCAACGGCACGACGATGAGTGTCCGCTACCTCGCTTCGAAACTCGGACTGCCCCTTACGGAGTGGACCGCATCGGGGATTCCGGCACCTGAGCAGGCGCTGGAATTCGCGGTCGACGCCTCCGGCAGGACCGTGCAGGAAGTCCTCATCGAGGCCGTCCTGCATACTTACGACGTGCGCCGCGACAGCGACGCGCTGCGCGCCGCGCCCGGCTCGTTCGAGCGCCTGCGCGGCGACTACTGGGTGCGGAGGGAGCCGTCGGCGTTCACGCTGACACTCCTGCACGGCACCGGGGACCTCGCGTCCCGCCTTGAAAGGATAGGATTCAAAGTTAAAACACAATAATATGAAGGAATTATCGGATATCGGACTCATAGGTCTCGCCGTTATGGGCGAGAACCTAGTGCTGAACATGGAGAGCAAAGGCTTCCGTGTCAGCGTGTTCAACCGCACCGTCGAGAAGGTGGACAAGTTCATGGAAGGTCGCGGAAAGGGCCTGAACATTTACGGCGCCCATTCCCTCGAGGATTTCGTGGCGTCGCTGAAGGCTCCGCGCAAGGTCTTCCTCATGGTCAAGGCGGGCGCCGCCGTCGATGCTTTCATCGACAAGCTCATACCCGTGCTGTCGCCCGGTGACATCATCATCGACGGCGGCAACACCCATTTCCCCGACACCGCACGCCGTACCGAATATGTGGAGAGCAAGGGTCTCCTGTACATCGGCACGGGAGTGTCCGGCGGCGAGGAAGGAGCCCTGAAGGGTCCTTCGATGATGCCCGGAGGCTCTCCGGCTGCATGGCCGTATGTCAAGCCTATCTTCCAGGGTATCTGCGCCAAGGTTGCAGACGGATCTCCCTGCTGCGACTGGGTTGGTGAAGGCGGTGCAGGACATTTCGTCAAGATGGTCCACAACGGCATCGAGTACGGAGACATCCAGCTCATCTGCGAGTGCTACCAGATCATGAAGGACATCCTCGGCATGACCAACGAGGAGATGCATGAGACTTTCGCAGAATGGAACAAGGGCGACCTTGATTCCTACCTCATCGAGATTACGAGGGACATCCTCGCCAAGAAGGATGACGAGGGCCGCTACGTGCTTGACTATATCCTTGACACGGCCGGCCAGAAAGGTACTGGCAAATGGACGGCTGTCTCAGCCCTCGACCAGGGCGTTCCGCTTACGCTTATCGGCGAGTCCGTCTTCGCACGCTGCCTCTCCGCCCAGAAGGAGGAGCGCGTCGCCGCCTCCGGTATCCTCCAGGGGCCCAGGCCCGCGAAGTTCGCCGGCGACCGCACCGCTTTCCTCGAGGACCTGCGCAAGGCTCTCTTCGCCGCCAAGGTCGTATCATACGCCCAGGGGTACGCGCTGATGCGCGCCGCCGCCAAGGAGTACGGTTGGAACCTCAACTACGGCGGCATCGCCCTGATGTGGCGCGGCGGCTGCATCATCCGCAGCGTGTTCCTCGGCCGCATCAAGGAGGCGTTCGACAAGGATCCTGACATTGCCAACATCCTTCTGGATCCGTATTTCAGCGGCAAGCTCGCCGAAGCCCAGCAGGGCTGGCGCAATGTCCTCTGTACGGCCATCCAGAACGGTGTTCCCGCACCCTGCCTGACCGCGGGACTTCAGTACTATGACGGCTACCGTTGCTCGCGCCTGCCTGCCAATATGCTGCAGGCTCAGCGCGATTTCTTCGGGGCCCATACCTACGAGCGTACCGACCGTCCGCGCGGAGAATTCTTCCATACCAATTGGACCGGTCACGGAGGTGACACAGTTTCTTCAACCTATAATGCATAAGACAATGATGGAGATCGGCAAATATTCATTCGGAATCGGAGACCGCTTCGCGCACGAAGGGGTCAATCAGCTCAAGGCCCTCATAGAGGCCGAGGAGCGTTTCGGCGTACATTTCGACCCGGTGTGGAACAAGTCCAACCGCGAGCATCAGATAGTCGGCACCGAACCTGCCGAGACCCGCCGCGAGGCCGATGAGGCCGTGGCTGCGCTCGGCTACAAGGACAGGTATTTCGTCGACGCCGACCATATCAACCTTACCAACGTCGACCGTTTCATCGAGGCGTCCGACTTCTTCACGATCGACGTTGCCGACTATATCGGCAAGACCGGTACGATGGAGGAGCGTTTCCTCCCGGCTATCAAAGAGGCCGGAAGGATCTACCGCCACATCGCAGAGTGCAAGGGAGCGGGCAATTTCGTCACCGAAGTCTCCATGGATGAGGTTGACAAGGCTCAGACCCCGGAGGAACTCAGGTACATCCTAAAGGAGCTTGCAGCAGAGAAAATCCCTCTCCAAACCATAGCGCCCAAGTTCACCGGCCGTTTCAACAAGGGAGTGGACTACCGCGGCGACCTCGCATTGTTCGAGAAGGAGTTCGAGCAGGATCTGATGGTGATCGCCGAGGCCGTGAAGGCTTACGGCCTTCCCGCAAACCTCAAGCTCTCGATCCACTCTGGTTCGGACAAGTTCTCCATCTATCCCATCATGGGCCGTCTCATCCGCAAGCATGACGCCGGTATCCACATCAAGACTGCCGGTACGACATGGCTCGAGGAGAACATAGGTCTGGCTGTCGCCGACCCTGCCGCTTTGGTGCTCGCCAAGAAGATCTACGTGAACGCCCTCGGCCGCATGGAGGAACTGGCAGTACCGTACGCCACTGTCATTGACATCGATGAGTCCAAGCTTCCTTTACCGGAGGAGGTCGCAGGCTGGGACGCCGACACATATGCACGCACTCTCCGCCACAATCAGGAGGACCCGCTCTACAACCCTTCCTTCCGTCAGCTCATCCATGTCAGCTACAAGATAGCCGCCGAGCTCGGCGACGAGTTCTATCCGGCCCTCGAGAAGCACACCGACGTCATCGGCGAGCAGATCACGGCCAATCTCTGTGAGCGTCACATCAAGCGTCTCTTCCCCGGGAAATAAAACGAAAGCATTATGGCACAGTACAATAAACTCCAAGTCTTGACCGCCATGAAGGAGACGGGTATCGTCCCCGTCTTCTATCATTCCGATCCGGCTGTCGCCAAACAGGTCCTCAAGGCCTGCTACGACGGTGGCATCCGCGTATTCGAGTATGCCAATCGCGGGGATTTCGCCCAGGGGGTGTTCAGCGTTCTTGTCAAATACGCCGAGGCTGAACTGCCCGGCATGATCATGGGTATCGGCTCGGTCGTGGATCCGGCTACTGCCGCGATGTATATCCAGCTCGGAGCCAACTTCGTTGTCGGCCCTCTCTTCAACCCCGCCGTTGCTCCGGTGTGCAACCGCAGGCTCATCCCTTACATGCCCGGCTGCGGAAGCGTGACCGAGGTCGGGATGGCCCAGGAGGCCGGCTGCGATGTCTGCAAGGTGTTCCCCGGTGAGGTGCTCGGCCCGGCCTTTGTCAAGGGCCTCCGCGCTCCTATGCCCTGGAGCCAGGTGATGGTCACGGGAGGCGTCAAGCCCACCAGGGAAAACCTCGAGGGCTGGTTCAGGGCCGGAGTGACATGCGTCGGCATGGGCTCCAACCTCTTTCCCAAGGATGCCATCGAGGCAGGGGACTGGGACAGGATAGCCAGTCTCTGCCGAGACGCTCTCGCCATCGTAAAAGAAGTAAAATAACCAACCACACGATATGTCCACTCAAGCTAAACTGATGACCAACTGGCGCTGGTGGCTGTGCTCGCTGCTCTTCGTGGCGACCACTGTCAACTACCTCGACCGCCAGGTTCTCTCCTTGACCTACAAGGAGTTCATAGCGCCTCAATTCCATTGGAACGATGCTGACTACGGCACCATTACATCTTTCTTCTCCATCTTCTACGCCGTTGCATGCCTGTTTGCGGGCAAGTTCGTGGACTGGATGGGTACCAAGAAGGGATATCTCATCGCCATCGGCGTCTGGTCGGTAGGTGCGTGCATGCACGCGGCCTGCGGCTGGGCTACGGCCGCCCTTGTGGACGGCGTGCCCAACGCCGCCGCGCTGAAGGGCCTCGAGGCCGGCAGCAACGTTGCGCTTGCAGTCTCCACGACTTCGGTTTACCTGTTCATGCTCTGCCGCGGCATCCTAGCCCTGGGTGAGTCAGGCAACTTCCCGGCCGCCATCAAGGTGACAGCCGAGTATTTCCCGAAGAAGGACCGCGCTTTCTCGACCTCCATTTTCAATGCCGGTGCATCTGTGGGTGCGCTCGCAGCTCCGCTCTGCATACCGGTGCTGGCGAAGTCCCTCGGCTGGGAGATGGCCTTCATCATTATCGGTGCTCTGGGCTTCATCTGGATGTTCTTCTGGGCGTTCATGTATGACAAGCCCGAGAACAGCAAGCACGTGAACGCTGCCGAACTCGAATACATCCATCAGGATGATGCCGATGAGCCCGCTGCCAAGCCTTCCGAGGAGAAGGCCATCCCGTTCTTCAAGTGCTTCACATTCAAGCAGACATGGCAGTTCATAGCCGGTAAGTTCTTCACGGACGGTGTGTGGTGGTTCTTCCTGTTCTGGGCTCCTGCGTATTTCCATGACCAGTTCAACGCTCCGGCTTCCACACCGCTTGGGCAGGGACTCATTTTCACGCTTTACGCTATCGTGACGGTCGTGTCTATCATCGGTGGCTACCTCCCCAAGTTCTTCGTTGAGAAGAAAGGCATGCACCCTTATTCAGGGCGCATGCTCGCAATGCTGATATTCGCTTTCTTCCCGATAGCCGCGCTATTCGCGCAGCCGCTCGGCCTGAATTTCAACAACCCCTGGTGGCCGGCCATCCTGATCGGCCTTGCCGCCGCGGGACACCAGGCTTGGTCCGCCAACCTCTTCTCGACCATCGGTGACATGTTCCCCAAGAGCACCATCGCCAGCATCACCGGCATCGGCACCATGGCTGGCGGTATCGGCTCGATGATCGTTCAGAAGGTTGCCGGCAACCTCTTCACCTACGCAGAGAATGCGGGTCCGGCTTTCCATTTCATGGGCTTCGAAGGCAAGCCTGCGGGCTATTTCATCGTATTCTGTTTCTGCGGTGTGGCGTACCTCATCGCGTGGACGGTCATGAAGTCCCTCGTTCCTAACTACAAACCGATCGTAATTGACTAAAACATGCCATGAGTTTCATCCATGAAGATTTCATGCTCACTGGCGACCATGCACGTGAGCTATACCACGGGAGTGCAGAGGGACTGCCCATCATAGACTATCACTGCCACCTCGATCCCCGGGAAATAGCGGAGAACATACAGTTCCGCGACATTACCCAGCTGTGGCTGGGCGGGGACCATTACAAATGGCGCGCGATGCGTGCAAACGGCGTGACGGAAGACTATATCACGGGTGACCGCAGCCCTTGGGAGAAGTTCGAGAAATGGGCGGATACCCTGTCCCATGCCTATCGCAACCCTTTGTACCACTGGTCGCACCTGGAGCTCAGCCGCGTGTTCGGCATCGATACCATCCTCAAGCCGGAAACAGCGCGTGACATCTATGAGGAGTGCAATGCCAAGCTGGCTACGGAGGAGTTCCGCGGCCAGGCACTCATCCGCAAGTTCAACGTCGAGGTTGTATGCACGACCGACGACCCAGCGGATGACCTTAGATGGCATAGGCGGATCTCTTTGGAGCCTTTCGGGACCAAGGTCCTTCCGGCATGGCGACCGGACAAGGCGATGGCCATCGAGAATCCCAAGGCTTATGTCGCGTATTTGGACAAGCTCGGCGAGGCTGCGGATATGAACATTGATTCTTATGCAGAACTTATCGAGGCATTGAGGAAGCGGCACGGCTACTTCGCTTCGATGGGCTGCAAGCTTTCCGACCACGGCATCGATACTTTCTATGCCGCGGATTATACCGAGCGTGATATTGAGATGATATTCAAACGGGTGCTTATGGGCAAGACTCCGGACGCCGCTGATCTGGGCAGATTCCGCAGCGCTTTCCTGCATGACATGGCGGTCATGGATGCGGAGAAAGGTTGGGCGCAGCAATTCCATGTCGGCCCCCTGCGCAACAACAACGAAAAGATGTTCAAGCTGATCGGTCCCGACACAGGCTTCGATGCCATCGGCGACCTGCCGGTAGCCGCTGCGGGACATAAGTTCTTCAGCCGACTCGCTGCCGAGGACAAACTCGCAAAGACTATCCTTTACTGCCTTAACCCCAAGGACAATGAGGTGTTCATGGCCATGGCCTACACCTTCAACGACGGCAGTGTCCCGGGTAAGATGCAGCTTGGTTCCGGCTGGTGGTTCCTCGATCAGGAGGACGGCATGCGCAAGCAGCTCAACACCGTGAGCATGCAAGGCCTGCTGAGCCGCTTCGTCGGTATGCTGACAGATTCGCGCAGCTTCATCAGCTACCCGCGCCATGAGTATTTCCGCAGGATCCTCTGCGACCTTGTCGGACGCGACCTGGACGAGGGCAAACTGCCCGTGTCCGAGCTCCCTTCCATCGGCCGCATGGTCCAGGACATCTCCTACTACAACGCCAAGCGGTACTTCGAGTTTTAATTACACTGTGCCAGAAACTCGGCTGGAGTGAGGACCGGGATGTCGGTGAAGTCCCGGAAATGCGCGGTGTTGTCCGTGACGATCACATCGCAGAGCTTTTCTTCGGCACACATGATCTGGAGGGAATCCTCGAAGTCGGGGCTGCTGCAATTCCTTATCGCCGTCACCATCTGGGAGTCGTTCATCGGCAGGACTTCACAGAACTTATAAAGTTTGGACAGGCAGGCCTTGACTTCGTCCATCGGTCTTTTGCGCAGTACATAGGCAATATTCGCCATAGTGAGGAAGGAGACATAGACTCTGGTCCATTCATCTTCATGACCGATGCTGATGATACGTCGGGCGTCATCGGCTCCATCCCTGTCCAGAACGAGGTCGAGCAGGACGTTGGTGTCAAGGAATACCTTCATTTCCCGAGGATATAAGCGAGCCGGTCATCAGCTGCCAGCTCTTCGTCAGTGAATTCGACCTTGAAGGAGGAGAGAGCCTGGATCTCATGCGAAATCTCCTTCGGGACTTTTATCTCCTTGAGTTCTGCTTCCAGGCGGGCGTATTTGTCTTCTCCGCTATCGAGGGCATTCTGAATGGCGCCCTCGACATAGGCATTGACGCTTTTCCGCTCGAGCCGGGCGCGTCTCTTCAGCCTGCTGACAAGCTCGGGGCTGAAGCGGAACGCGGTCTGTACTGTTCTTGTTCCTTCCATTTGTATAACTTTTTTACAAATATATAACAAATCCGGAAAAACAAAAATACTCCCCGCTTCACGATAGAGGCGGGGAGTATTCAATAATTATCGGGATGCAGTTACTTCTTGGCCTTGACGGCGGCGCGCTCGACGGCGAGGCAGGCCTTGTAGTTCTCAAGGTAGGCCTCGAAGCCTGCGACGTCTTCCGGGGTGGGGGCGATCTCCGTGCCGGTGTTGCCGGCGAAGACCATCTTGTCCAGGAAGTCCGGAAGCGGGAGCTTGGCGGGGTTGTTCACGAGGTAGGAGCCGAGGATGGCGATGCCCCAGGCGCCGCCTTCGCCTGCCGTCTCCATGACGGAGATGGGGGAGTTGAGGGCGGCGGCGAGGACGCGCTGTCCCACGCCCTTGACCTTGAACAGTCCGCCGTGGCCGGTGATGCGGTCAACCTTGACCTTCTCCTCCTTCAGGAGGACGTCGTTGCCGATCTTGAGCACGCCTACGGTGGCGTACAGGATCGAACGCATGAAGTTGGACAGGTTGAAGCTATCGGTCGCGGAGCGGACGAAGAGCGGACGTCCTTCGGCAAATCCCGTGACTGGCTCGCCGGAGATATAGTTGTAAGATATCAAGCCGCCGCAGTCCGGGTCGCCCTTGTCGGCAGCGTCGAACAGGCGCTGGAATATCTTGCCCATATCGACTTTCACTCCCATCAGTTCCTCATACTCCTTGAAGAGACCTACCCAACCGTTGAGGTCGGACGTGCAGTTGTTGCAGTGGACCATGGCGACGAGGTTGCCATCCGGAGTGGTGACCATGTCGATCATCTCGTTCGGCTTGGAGAGCTCCTTCTCCAGGACTATCATGGAGAAGGAGGAGGTACCGGCCGAAACGTTGCCGGTGCGCGGCCTGACCGCGTTCGTGGCGACCATGCCGGTCCCCGCATCTCCTTCCGGAGGGCAGAGAGGGACGCCGGCCTGGAGGTGACCCGAGACATCGAGGCGCTTCGCGCCGTTCTCGGTCAGCACGCCTGCAGGCGCGCCTGCGGGCAGAACCTTCGGCAGGATGTCACCAAGCTTCCAGGGGAATCCGTAGGGCGCGACGAGATTGTCGAACTTCTCGACCATGTCGGTCCTGTAGTTCCCGGTCTCGGGATCGACGGGTATCATGCCCGATGCGTCGCCGACTCCCAGCACCTTCTCGCCGGTGAGCTTCCAGTGGATATAGCCGGCCAGGGTGGTGAAATAGGCGATCTGGGGGACATGCTCCTCCTTGTTCAGGATGGCCTGGTACAGGTGGGAGATGCTCCAGCGCAGGGGGATGTTGTATACGAACAGCTTCGAGAGGGCCGCTGCGGCCTCACCGGTATTGGTGTTGCGCCAGGTGCGGAAGGGGACCATGAGGTGGCCTTCCTTGTCGAAAGGCATGTAGCCGTGCATCATGGCGCTGATGCCGATGGCGGCGAGATGCTCGATCTCCACGTCATAGCGCTTGCGGACATCGTTGCGCAGGTCAGCGTAGCAGTCCTGCAGGCCGAACCAGATGGTTTCGTTGCTGTAGGTCCAAAGGCCGTCCACGAGCTGGTTTTCCCACTCGTGGCTGCCCTGTGCGATAGGGACGTGATCCTCGTCCACCAGCACCGCCTTGATGCGGGTGGAACCGAACTCGATGCCGAGGACGGCTTTTCCGGATTCGATGGTTCTTCTTGCGTCCATACTACTTCAGGGCTTTGTTGAGCATGTAGTACACCTCGTTGGTGCGGAGTTCCTTCTTGAAGCCCTCGATGGTGGTGTCCTTGCTGATATGGACGAACTCGATGCCGGTCATCTCGGCGAAATCGTCCCAGTACTCGGCGTCGATGTCATAGCTGAATGCGGAGTGGTGCGTGCCGCCGGCGAGGATCCAGGCGCCTGCGCCGATCTCGAAGGTCGGCTGAGGTACCCACAGGGCCGAAGCGACAGGGAGGTTCGGCATCGGCTTGGGCTCGATGCACTCCACATCCTGGGCGATGAGGCGGAAACGGTTGCCAAGGTCCACGACGGTGGCCTTGATGCCGAAGCCGGTCTTGGAGGTGAACACCAGACGGGCGGTCTGCTGCTTGCGGATACCGATGCCGAGGAAATGGACCTCGAGCTTCGGCTTGCCGGTAGCGATCATAGGGCAGATCTCGAGCATGTGGCTCTGGAGGCAGGAACTGCGGTCGCCGGCGAAGTTGAGGGTGTAGTCCTCGAGGAAAGAGCAGCCCTTAGGCAGGCCCTGGGACATCACCCAGAGGGTGCGGACGAGGCAGGCGGTCTTCCAGTCGCCTTCGGCGCCGAAGCCGTAGCCCTCATCCATGAGGCGCTGCGAAGCGAGGCCGGGGATCTGGTCGAAGCCGCAGAAGTCCGGAGCGTCGATGTCGGCGTCTCCGAGGTCGTCGAAGTTGGTGGTGAAGGCCATGGCGCCCTCGTCCTTCAGGACGCGGCGCAGGGCGATCTCCGCCTTGGCGGAGTTGCGAACCTTCTCCCAGTAGACTTCCTCACCGGACTCGTCGATCTTGATGGTATAGAGTTTCTTGTACTCTTCTACGAGGGCGTCGGTCTCGGCGTCGGTCACTTTCTTGTAATACTCCATGAGGGAGGATACAGGATAGTAATCCACATGGTATCCGAGACGCTGCTCGAACTCGACGCGGTCACCGTCGGTGACTGCTACGTTGTTCATGTTCATTCCGAACATGAGGCAGCGGACATTCTTGGCATCGGCGACACCGGCGGCCACGCGGGCCCACACGGCGATCTTCTTCTGTGCCTCGGCATCCTTCCAATAGCCTACGACGACCTTTCTCGGCACGCGCATGCGGGTGCAGATGTGACCGAACTCGATGTCTCCGTGAGCGCTCTGGTTGAGGTTCATGAAGTCCATGTCGATCTTGTCCCACGGAATCTCCGCGTTGTACTGGGTGTGGAAATGGAGAAGCGGCTTCTCGAGGGCCTGAAGGCCCTTGATCCACATCTTGGCAGGGGAGAAGGTGTGCATCCAGGTGATAATACCCGCGCACTTGGGGTCGTTGTTGGCGGCCTTCATGACTGCCTCGACTTCCTTGCTGCTATTGGCAGTGCCTTTATAAACGATCTTTACAGGGATATTTCCGGAGGCGTTGAGGCCTTCGACCATTTCTTTGGAGTGTCCGTCGACGGCGACCACGGCGTCTCCTCCGTAAAGGAGCTGCGCACCGGTCACCCACCATAATTCGATATTTTCAAATGCCATAAGTGTTATTGATTTAGTGTTGATTATTTCTTTTTCTGGCCGTAATAGGCGTTGGGGCCGTGCTTGCGGCTATAGTGCTTCTCGATGAGAAGCTTGTTCATCGAGGGCTTGTGGTTCACAAGGTCAAGCGTAGAGAGGTTGAGTGTCACGGCGACGAAACCCATCTTGGCAACCTGCTCCAGCACGACGGCATTGTGCACCGCATTGTCAGCATCCGTGCCCCAGGTGAAGGGACCGTGGTTCCTGACCAGCACTGCAGGGGTGTCTACGGGATTCATCCCCTTGAAACGCTCTACGATGACGTTGCCCGTCTCCTTCTCATACTCTCCGAATACTTCGGATTTCTTCATATCGCGGGTGCACGGGATGTCATCGTGGAAATAATCCGCGTGGGTGGTGCCGATGTTGGGGATGTCAAGCCCGGCCTGTGCCCATGCGGTGGCGTATGTCGAGTGCGTGTGCACGACTCCGCCGATCTCGGGGAACGCCTTGTACAGGACAAGGTGCGTAGGAGTGTCCGAAGAAGGGCGGAGGTCGCCCTCGACGACTTTGCCGTCAAGGTCGACCACCACCATGTCTTCTGCGCGCATAGTCTCGTAGCTTACGCCGCTGGGCTTGATCACCACGAGGCCCGTTGCCCGGTCGATGGCCGAGACATTGCCCCAGGTGAAGATCACCAGCCCGTGCTTCACCAGGTCGAGATTGGCGCGAAATACTTTTTCTTTAAGCTCTTCAAGCATGGCAGACTACCAGAAGTAAATGTAGAACGCCACGGTGAAGGCGAGGATGATGCAAGTGTGGATGATGTCCCAGGTGCCCCAGGAGGCACGGGTCTCAGCCTTCTGCTCAGGAGTGGCAGTGCCGAAGCACAGGCCGCGGATCTGCTCCTCGGAAGGTTTCGGGGTGCACTTTGTGATGATGAACAGGAGCAGGCAGCAGAAGAGGAACATCCAGACGCAGAATGCGTACACGTTCAGCTCGTTGAAGATGAAGGTGAAGACATTGTGTGCCTGCGGGTTGACGATCATCGTCACGAGACGGGTGCCGCCCAGCACGAGACCTGCGATAAGGGTCCACATACCGGCCTTGGGAGAGGTCTTCTTCCAGCAGATACCGAGGAGGAACACTGCAGCAATGGCCGGGGCCAGGAGACTCTGGACGCTCTGGATATAATTGTACAGGCTCTTGCCCATCCTCTGGATGACGAAGATCCACAGGACGCCGAGCACGACCACCACGACGGTGGCGATACGGCCGATGCGGACAAGTTTCTTCTCTTCGGTCTCAGGGTGCTTGCGCTTGTAGATATCGATGGTGTAGAGCATTGCAGAGGAGTTGTACAGGGAAGCCAGGGAGCTCATCAGGGCGGCGAGGATACCGCAGATCACGACTCCCTTGAGGCCGACAGGCAGAAGCGTGTTGACCAGCATAGGGAATGCGATGTCGGGATTGGCTACCGTACCGTCAGCCTGAAGTCCGAGAGCGACTGCGAGCTGCTGTCCGATGGCGGAGTCAGGAGTCCTGGTCAGAGCGTAAGCGATCATGCCGGGGACGAGGAACAGGAACACGGGGAGGAGCTTGAGGTATGCGCCGAAGATGGTACCGCGGCGGGACTCCTTCTGGTTCTTGCCGGAGAGGACGCGCTGGACGATGAACTGGTCGGTACACCAGTACCAGAATCCGATGATGGCGGAGCCGAAGAGGGCGCCGTACCAAGGGAATTCAGGATCCTTTCCGCTGCGCATCAGGTCGGTCATGGTATCTCCATACTGGTTGACCGGCTGGGAGTTGCAGATGTCCATCATGGTGTTCCATCCGCCGAGCTCCTTGAGGCCGAGCCAAAGGATGACCAGCGAGCCGAGCAACAGGATAGGGGTCTGGAGGACCGAGGTCTTGAGGACGGACTCCATACCGCCGATGACGGTGTAGATGGCAGTGATGATCACCAGTGCGAGGGCGGCAACCCAGAAGTTGATGCCCAGGAGGGTGTTCAGCGCGAGGCCGCCGGCGAGGACGGTCACGGAAACCTTGGTGAGGACGTAGCTGGCGAGGGACAGCCAGGTGAGGATGCCGCGGCTCTCCTTGTTGTAGCGCTTCTCGAGGAATTCGGGCATGGTATAAACCATACTGCGCTCATAGAACGGTACGAAGACCCAGCCGAGGATGAGGATCATCCAGCCCTGGATCTCCCAGTGGGCCTGGGCCATACCTGCGGAGGCGCCGGTACCGGCGAGGCCGATGAGGTGCTCGGAACCGATGTTGGATGCGAAGATGGATGCGCCGATGGCGATCCAGGTCGCGGAACGGCCGCTCAGGAAGTAGTCTCCGGAGGTCTCTTTCTTCTTGCGGGAGACATCATAGCAGATCCAGACCATCGCCAGGAAGAAGATCGCGATGACGATCCAGTCCCAGGAGGCGAGTGAGATGCGGTTCAGGTCCGCAGCCTGTAGAGGAATGAAATTCAACAGCATATTATTTTGGTTTTGTTATTTGACTGAGAAGGCGAAGATACAGTGGCTGGTATACTTCTCACCGGGACGGAGCACCACGGACGGCCAGTCGGGATTGTGCGGGGTGTCCGGATAGTGCTGGCTCTCGAGGCAGATGCCGGCGCGCTGGTTGTAGACGATGCCATGCTTGCCGGTGACGGAGCCATCGAGGAAGTTGCCGGAGTAGACCTGGATGCCGGGCTCGTCAGTGTAGACGTCGAGGCTTATGCCGGTCTTGGGGCTGGTGAGGGTGACCGCCGGAACTGTGATGTCGCCGTTGGTGTCGAGGATCCAGTTGTGGTCGTAACCGTTGCCGAGCTCGATCTGCTCGAAATCGCGCTTGTTAATGTCGTCACCTATCCTCTTGGGGGTATTGAAGTCCATGGGAGTTCCGAGCAGGGAAACGATCTCTCCGGTAGGGATGAGGCCGGGGCCTGCAGGGGTAGTGGTGCTGGACTTGATGTAGAGGATGTCATCCAGGACGTTGTTTGCAGGGTCGCCGTCGAGGTTGAAGTACGAGTGATTGGTCATGTTGATGACCGTCGGCTTGTCGGTAGTGGCCTCGTAATAGATGTCAATGGCGTTCTGGTCGGTGAGGGTATAGGTCACATAGGCCTTGACATGGCCCGGGAAACCGTTGTCCCCGTCGGGAGAGTCACGAAGGATCTTGATGTGGCTGGCATCTGCTTCGACCACCTCATAGACCTGGTACTGCCAGCCGGTAGGACCGCCGTGCAGGGTGTTCTCACTGTCGTTCTTGGGCAGGTTGTAGACGGTGCCGTCGATCTCGAAGCTGCCGCCCGCGATGCGGTTGGCATAGCGGCCGATGGCGGCGCCGAAGTCACTGGCGTTGTTCTCCGGGAAATAGTCGGAGACCTTGTCGAAACCGAGGACTACGTCCCTGAATGCTCCGTCCTTGTCGGGAGCCATGATGGAGACGATGCGGCCGCCGAAGTTGGTGATGCACACCTCCATGCCGTTGGCATTTGTGAGGGTGTAGAGGGCGGTGGGCTGTCCGTTGTACTCGGATACGAAATTCTGGGGATCGAGGCCGGACTTGGTGAGGCCGCTCTCCTTCTGGGCGCAGCTGACGGCGAGGACCGCCATCGCGGCTGCAATTACGATTCTGATGTGTTTCATATCGAACTGGTTATTTGATTTCGATTGCGATGATGGACATGGCGGGGACCTTGAGCTCGATGCCGTCATTGGTCACCTTGAAGTCCTTGAAAGCCTCGGGAGCGACCTTGGCCTTCTTGCCGAACTCGTTGCAGTCGGTGATCTTCTTCGAGGTGAGGATGCGGGCGGAGACGTCACGCTTCCTGACTTTTCCGAGGTCGTCCCAGGTCAGGAGGACTTCCTGGTCATTCTTGAGGTCGATGTTGGTGATGTCAACGTTGATGACGTCACCCTTGCGGGAAGCGGTGGCGCTGAGCGACGGGACAGGACCCTTGTCGCTGTTGGCGATCTCCGAGGTGCTGTAGTCCACGGGGATGAACTCGGCGTCCTGATGGACCTTGTACATCTCGAAGACGTGATAGGTCGGGGTGAGGACCATCTGGTCGTCACGGGTGAGGATCATCGACTGGAGGACGTTAACGACCTGGGCGATGTTGGCCATCTTGATGCGGCGGGTGTACTTGTGGAAGATGTCCAGGGACACTGCGGCGACGATGGCGTCACGCATGGTGTTCTGCTGGAAGAGGTGGCCGGGATCAGTGCCGGGCTCGACGTCCCACCAGGTACCCCACTCGTCCACGAGGAGGTCGACCTTGCACTCGGGGTCATACTTGTCCATGATGGCGATGTGCTTCTGGATACAAGGCTCGATGGCAACTGCACGGCCGAGGGCACGGTAATACTCCTGGTCGGTGAAATTGGTGGCGGAGCCCTTGCTGCCCGTCCAGGTCATGCAGGTGTAGTAGTGGACGGCGATGGCATCCATCTTGTCGCCGATGTTCTGCATGCAGACCTCGGTCCAGTTGTAGTCGGTGTCGGAGGCGCCGCTGGCAATCTTGTACAGGCGGTTGCCGTTGTAGTCGCGGGTGTAGGTGGTGTAACGGCGGAAGAGGTTGGAGTAGTACTCCGGAGTCATGTTGCCGCCGCAGCCCCAGGCTTCGTTGCCGATGCCGAGGAACTTGACTTTCCAAGGCTCGTCACGGCCGTTTTCGCGGCGCATCTCGGCCACGGTGCTGTGGCTGGAGGATGTCATGTATTCAACCCATTTGGCAAGCTCCTCGGGGGTGCCGCTTCCGACATTGCCGCTGATGTAGGGCTCACAGTCAAGCAACTCGCAGAGGTTCAAGAACTCATGCGTACCGAAGCTGTTGTCCTCAAGGGTGCCGCCCCAGTTGTTGTTGCTGATCTTGGCTCGCTCGGAGACAGGGCCGATGCCGTCCATCCAATGATAGTCGTCGGCGAAGCATCCGCCCGGCCAGCGCATGACGGGAACCTGAAGCTCCTTGAGGGCATTGAGGACGTCGAGACGGTATCCGTCCTTGTTGGGGATGGGGGAGTCCTTGCCAACCCAGAGGCCGCCGTAGATGCAGCTGCCGAGATGCTCGGAGAACTGTCCGTAGATCTCCTTCGGGATGATCTGTCCGTTGGCTTCACTGTCCTTGACGTGAACCTTGACCTGTGCAGACAGGCTGATGCCGGCAGTGAAGATGACTGCCAGCGCGATGAGTCTTCTGTAATTGTTCATATCGTAATATTGGTTATCGTTCCGTGTATATCATCACAAATATAAGTTTTTTTCCCTTTTCTCCATAAGGAGAAAGGAAGTCAGCGGCCGATAGTGCACGAATGTGAACTAAAAATGAAAGAAAATGCACCCGGCGACAGGTGCATTTCCTTTCATGATTCATTTTTGCTACGGTCGGAGCCCTTTATTCGCCTTTCTTGAACCAGACGTTCATTTCGCCGCGGCCGCGGTGTGCCCAGGCGTAGTATGGTATGAGGGTGAGCGGGCCGTCAGCGGTCGTGGTGACAAGTTCGGTGATGCCTTCGAGAAGGCCAGGCTTGGCCTCGACCTTGAACTCAGGCTTTGCCGGGATCTGTGCCTCGCGGACGGAGAAAGCGTTATCCGGCCATTCGGCGCAGTAGACGATGGGGCCGCGCTCGACGGCGAGGCGGCCGAGGTCGTCAACGACCCGGCTGTCCGCCTCGACAGTGCGCGGCTCCATGTCGAAGTGAACGGTCACTTCGTCGCCTTCCGCCCAGCTGCGGGTGATGGTGAAATACCCGTCAGGGGTAAGGGAACCCTCTGCGTCGGCACCGTTCACTTTCACGCCGTATGTGAGCTGCTTGCCGTCGGAATAGTGGTAAAGTCCGCCGGGCATGACTTCACCCCTGACCCATCCGGGGATGCGGAGCTTGAGGGTGAAGGGCTTGCGATGGGAGTTGCGGTCAAGCTTGATGCTTATGTCTCCGTTCCAGGGATAGCCTGTAGTCTGGGTGAGCGATACGGCCTTGCCTTCGACCTTCACATCCATGCTGTTGGACATGTAGAGGTTGACAAATACGGCGTCGTCCTTGACAGCGTAGACATAGCCGGGGACTGACGGGATGAAGCGGCAGATGTTGGAAGGGCAGCAGGCGCAGCCGAACCATGCCTGGCGCTCGTGGCTGCCGTCGGACTCCAAAGGATTGGGGTAGAAGAATCCGCCTCCGTCAAGGGATACACCGTCAATCAGGGCGTTATAAAGGCTGCGCTCAAGCACGTCATAGTACTTGGACTCTCCATGGAGGAGGAACATCCTGTAGTTGGTATATACGTTGCCGATGGCGGCGCATGTCTCGCAGTACGCGCTCAGGTTCGGCAGTTCGTAATTGTCGCCGAACGCTTCCCCGCCATGCTTGGAGCCGACTCCGCCGGTGATGTAGGTCTTCTTGGATACCATGTTGTCCCAGATGCGGTCGATGGCATCGATGTAGGACTGCTCTCCGGTGAGGGCTGCAACGTCGGCCAGGCCGGAATAGAAATACTCGGCGCGGACGGCGTGGCCTACGGCTTCATCCTGCTCGGTGATGGGGACGTGGGACTGGCGGTATTCCTCACTGCCTTTCTCTCCGTGACCCCTGCGGTCTATGAAGAATTTGGCCTCGTCGAGATATTTCTTGTCACCGGTCACGGTATATAGCTTGGCCAGGGCCATCTCTGCGATCTGGTGTCCGGGGACCTTGACCTGCTGGTCGGGGCCGGGACCTATCTCACGGCATACGCAGTCGGCGTATTTGATGGCGATATCCAGGAAGTTACGTTTTCCTGTGGCCTGATAGTGTGCGATGGCACCTTCGATCATGTGTCCGAGGTCGTAGAACTCGTGGCTGTCCTCGATCTGCGCCCAGCGCTCCGCGCCGGCCCATCTGTGCGGGTGCTCGGGATTGCGCGTGCGGGCTGTATAAAGGTAACCGTCCGGCTCCTGTGCGGCGGCGACAAGGACCAGGACACTGTCTATGTAGGCCTCTAATTTCTCGTCCGGGTAGGTTTGGAGGAGGTAGCTCGCACCTTCGATGGTCTTGTAGACATCAGTGTCATCAAACGGAAATCCGACAACGCGGAAACCGAGGTTGTGGTCGGCGTCCATCTGCTGCCTGGCCTCCACGAAATTCTGGTAGCGGCCGGTCTCCTCGCATTTGCTGAACGCCAGGGGGATGGTGACTTCCCTGGAGGCCTGGAGCCGTTGGCCCCAGAAGTCGTCGGTCACTTTAACCGAAGTGAACGGCACGGGTGTGATAGGGTAACCGTTCGATTGGGACATTTTCTTGTCCGATGCGCAAGACACCAGCATCACGACCGCAGCCACTGCAATGATAAGCCTTTTCATAATCATATGGTTTTGTTGTTTGTTACTTAATGAGAGGGGGTCAGAAATGCCTGAAGCCTGTGAAATCCTTGTCCGTACCTTCCCAAATGATGACTGGTCCTGCCGTTTCTGATCCTTCCGGGGCGGCGAGGATCTCTCCGATGACAGTGTGGGGGATGCTGACGGGCGTGCCTGGGCGGCAGGTGAAGAGGAGTTCGTAGTCCTCGCCGCCGCTCAGTGCAAGTTCGGCAGGGTCCCAGCCGCGGCGCGCGCAAAGGTCCCGGAGCTCCGCTGAAAGCGGCAGGCTCCGGACATCGACGCGCGCTGTGACGCCCGACGCTTCCAGTATGTGCCGGAGGTCGGATCCGATACCGTCTGAAATGTCCATGCAGGCGTTCACTCCCGTAGTCGCCGCCAGCCTGAGTCCTTCCGCTATCCGTGGCATCGGCCGGTAATGGCGGTCCACCAGGATTCTCTCTGTATCGGGTGCTTCAGGGCTCCCGCAACCATCGGACTGTCTCTCAAGCACGAGCTTTAGTCCGGCGGCCGAGTCACCGAGCGTGCCCGTCACGCAGACGAGGTCGCCCGGCCGGGCACCGGAGCGCTTCAGCGACTGCCCGGCCCCGCAGCTGCCCAGCACCGTGACGTTGATGCACAGGCGGTCCTTGGCTGCGGTTGTATCTCCGCCAAGCAGGGGGCAGTTGAAACGGTCGGATATATCCTTGTATCCACGTATGAATTCTTCGGTGAAGCCGTCGTGAATATTCTTCGGAAGGGCGATGCTGAGGAAGGTCCCGACCAGCTTCCCGCCCATTCCGGCTATGTCACTAAGGTTGACCGCAGCGGATTTCCACCCCAGACTGTAGGGGTCGATGTCTTCCATCAGGAAATGTATCCCGTCCACCAGCATGTCGGTTGTGACAAGCGTCTCCAGCCCGTCCCTCTGGGGCATGACCGCGCAGTCATCCCCGATGCCCAGGATCCCTTCCGGCACCTCGAACTGCTCCTTTATCCAGCCTATCAGTTCAAATTCTCCTTTTCCCATATTCTTTCTCCCTGCCTGACATCCGTTTCTGAACAAAACCGCGGTTTTTGTTCAGAATTGCCCTTATTTCAGCCGTTTCTGCACGAAATCAGCGTTTTTGTTCAGAATTGCGGGCGGGGTGTAGACAAATGTAAGAATAATCGGCGGAATTGCTATCTTTGCAGCCAGCAATTTCAAGGTAAGCAATGGACGACAGCAGGATAGCGACATACGACAGGTTCGAGGCCAGCCTGAGGAGGGAACTCATAAAACTCTGTACTGAATACGAGATGATGAACGGGCAGCTGCTTCACTCGGACGATATCGATGCCAAGTGGGACGAATTCGCCCGCGACTACATGATCGATGCTGTCCATGAGTTCAATGCATATCCCGAAGCATCGCTTGCCTGGGCTGCTTTCCTCGGCATGGGCGTCGCACGTCATTGGGACGAGGACTGGCGCAGGCATTCTTCCGACAAATACGTTTCCTATTACGGCAGCAGGGGATATGATGACATGGACGAGCATGTTCTGAGAGATGTCCTGGGCTACGCACTTGATTCCGATAAGGCCAAGGCCATCATTTCGATGCTCAGCCGTTGCGCCGCACTGGTCCTGACGCTCATCCGTCGTGAGGGCTTCGAATCACAGAGCGTCGAGGCCTATTATGTCCTTATCCGCAGCGTCAAGGTCATGTACCAGATCGGCGCTTCCATCGAGTTGTTCCGCCTCGGGTATTCCTTCCGTCCGCTCTGATGCCTTGAAGGCTTGCCGGTTCGGGACTTTTTCATATCTTTGTAGAAATCAAAGGTTTTCACTATGAAAAAGATCATTTCCCTCTTGTTTGTCTGCACCGTTTCCACGCTGCTCGCATCCTGCGCTTCCAAGCCCGGAACGGTCGAACTGTCCTTCAACTATACCAAGCAGGCCGGTCCCGGCTCCAATCAGTACGCCGTCTGGATCGAGGATGCCGCTGGAAAGGTAGTCAAAACACTCTTCGTTACCGAGTTCACCTCCAAGGGACGCAGCCGCGACGGCTCAAAGCCTGCGCGCGGCTACACATACCGCACTTCGTGCATGCCTACCTGGGTGAAACACGTTGGAGCCGAGAGCCTTACGGACGAGCAGATGGACGCCTTCACCGGCGCAACGCCTGCCCAGAGCGGCGTTCAAACATTCACCTGGGATTTCACCGACCAGGCCGGGAAGCCGGTTGCCAAGGGTACCTACCGCGTCTATCTAGAGGCTACCTATAACGGAAACAGCGTAGTTACGTACACCGGTACCGTCACGTCGGGCCAGAAGCCCGGTGAACTCAAACTGGACAAATCATACATGGAGGAGTCGGAGGACCGCAAGGACATGATCTCCGACGTTACTGCGAAGGTCTTTTAGGCATCAGCCCTGGACGTCGACATCGCCGCCATCCTTAGGATTCTTTTCAATGGTGATCTCCGCTTCGTCGTAGTCGCCGAACCAGTCATGCAGCTTCTGCTTGGCCTGGGCTTCTATCTCCGGAGTGACGTTCTTGGCCACCGCGTAGAATGCCCAGAGCAGGGCGGCCAGGTCGTCGGTATATCCTGCTACAGGGATGAAGTCGGGGATGATGTCTATCGGCAGGATGAAATATCCCAGCGCGCCCCAGATCTTGCCCTTGTCGGCAGTCTTGACCTTGGGACTTTTCAGGACATAATACAATATAAGGGCTAGATATACGACTTTGATGCCGGCCTTCCTGGCGGCTCTGGTGACTTTCTTGAGGAAGTCCTGTTCGTTGTACCGGTTCTGGTATTTCTCGATATCCTTGGGTGTCATCTTGTCAGTCTGGATGGTCCGGGCATGGAACTGCATAAATTGTTCCAGCTTTCTCCTAAAAACAGTATCTTTGCCCAGGAACTCCGACACTATGTTTTTCTTTATCCGCAGACGCAGGCGCAAAAGAAAACCCCTGACGGCCGAACAGGCCGCAGAGGTGGAGCGGCTGCGCATCCAGGCCAAGGTGGCCCTGCCGCCCCGCCTGGCCGAGCTCGCCGCCCGCCATGGCTTCACCTACAACCAGGTACGCATCAAGCACAATGTCTCCAACTGGGGCAGTTGCTCTGAGCTCGGCAACATCAATCTCAATCTCAACATAATGCGCCTTCCTGAGCACTTGCAGGACTATATCATGCTGCACGAGCTCTGCCACCTGTGCTATCTCAACCACGGTCCGGAGTTCCATGCCCTGCTGGAGAGCATCTGCCCCGGCCACCGTGCCCTCGCCCGTGAGTTGAAGGGATACAGACTTATTTAAAAGGCCAGCTGCACTCCCGAACAGATAGGGGTCCAGTCGCCCCACCAGTCTTCGTCGTACATTCTGACATGCGTGCTCGCTTCTACAAGCACCGACTTGGGATATGCGCTCCTGTTCGGGGCGATGGTGACGGGGAAGGTGTTGCCCTTGGAACCGGCAACATCGGCGACGGACGCTATCTGTCCGTCGATGATGATGCGGTACTGCCAGTCGAAATACTTGACATCCGCCTTTGTATCATAGTAGGCGTAGTCGTAGCGGATCATGTATGTCCCGCCTTCTGCGGGAATCACGGTCGGAAGATTGTCATATCCGAAGACCGGCTCGTAATAGTCTGTACTACAGGAGCTGAAGCCGATTGCGGCCAGCGCAAGGAGGAGTATGCTTATCTTTTTCATATGCGAAATCTTTATTATAAGACGGTCCAGGGCCGTTTTTGTTAAAGATACTATCGCATTTCCCTGATAACTTCGGCTATGGCGGCGTCAAGCTGGGGATCCTTGCCCTCGAGCCTGTCCTTGAAGGTGTTCTTGACGTAGATGTCCGGCTTGACGCCTGTATTCTCGAGGTCGGAGCCGTCGATGACGCTGTAGCAGCCCCAGGCGGGCATACGGCAAGTGGAGCCGTCCAGCAGGCGGACGGAGGAGGTGAAGATGATCCAGCGGTAGGTCTCAGTACCTACGAGTTTGGCGATGCCAAGGGTCTTGATGCCGTTGGAAGTCACTTCGGCGTCGGAGAGGCTGTGCTCGTTGACAAGCACGACTATGGGCTTTCCTGCGGGAGCCACGTTCGGGTGCGAAGCCTTCGGGAAGTCCCTGTACGCCCATTCGAAATGGGCCTGCCCCCGCAGGAAATCAATCACTTCCTTGTGGACGTTGCCTCCGTTGTTGTAACGCAGGTCGAGGATCAGGGCGTCCTTGTCATATACTTCCGTGTGCATTTTCAGGAGGAACGAATCGAGGTCCTCCGCTCCCATGGCGCGCATATGGATGTATCCGACCCGGCCTCCGGTCCTGTCGGATACGATCTCCGCGCGCTGCTCCTCCCATTCCTTGTAGGCCAGCGTCTTGATGCTCGAGAAGGTGGTGGTGTGCACCTTGACATCGAATTCCTTGCCGCCGCGGCTGAACCGCAGCTTGAGCTCGTCCGCCGGCACGGCGCCCGAGAAATACTTCTCGCGGTTCTGCGCCTTGTCCACCCGCACTCCGTTCACGGCGATGAGCTCGTCACCCTTGCGGACGTCGATCCCGTGCCTGTCGGCAGGGGAGTCCGCAAGGATCCCGGCGACCTTGTACGGGGATGCGTTGTCGAACACGATACCGGTTCCGTATGTACGGATCCTGGTCTCGTTCTTCTCCTCGGAACCGGTGGACGTGAATCCCAGGTGCGAGGAGTTGAGCTCGCCCAGAAGGTCCGCAAGGAGGGTCCTGAGGTTCGCACGCGTCCTGACGTAAGGAAGGAGCGAAGCGTAATAATCCCTCACTGCGGGCCAGTCCGCCCCGTGGAAATTGACATCATAGTAATTCTGCTCGAGCACTGCCCAGGTCTCGTAGAACATCTGCCTGAATTCATCGTCCAGCACTGCCTCTACATCCTTCTTGACTTCGGTCTTTGTCGCTGTCGCGGCAGCCGGGTCCACCTTGTAGATGGCGCCGGAAGCCAGGCAGTACAGCGCATCCTTGCAGCTGAAGAATGTACCTCCGTTCAGGTCCTTGACCTGCTTCGGCTTGGCGTCCGGGTCGGAGATTTCCAGGGAGAATACTCCCGGAGTTCCCGATCCCATGGAACGGTACAGTAGGTAGTCCTTGCCTTTTGAAGTATAGATATAAGGGCTGCCCTGGCTCCCTTCCCGCTCGACGCGGGTCATCCTCTCATGGATGTCCTTGAAGTCGATCACGACGACGGAGTCTTTCTTCGGCTCGTCCTTCTTGTCCCGGAACAGCTCATCGACCTTCTCCGACTTGAAGGGGGTATCGTATTTCTGCAGGGGCAGCTTGTACAGCGCAGACCTCGCACCGCGCGGATAGGAGGTTGCCGTCGGATTGGCCAGCAGATACATGTATTTCCCGTCAGGGGTGAACACGGCGCTTTCCTCCACTGACGCGGAGTTCGTGAAATTCCTGAGGCTTCCGTCCTTGAGGTTGTAGAGGAAGATATCAGGCTCAAACATGTGCATCGCATCGAACGCCAGCCAGTTGCCGTCATACGAGAATGCGAGGTCATAATTCTGGAATGACCAGAACTCTGCTTCGGCTGCCTTGACGGTGGTTCCGGCCTTCATGTCGTGGAGCATCACTGCACGGCTGCCGTCGATGAAGGCGAGTTTCTCGCGCTTCTTGTCGACGGCCAGGCTCTTGGTGTTGTTCTGTGACAGGAATACCGGCGTCTCGCCTGAGCTGCCGTCGGCCGATATCTTGTAGAGGTTGGTCCACCCCTTGTCGGTCCTGGTGTAATAGACGGTCTTGCTGTCATTGCCCCAGACGACCTGGTCCACCCGCTCATCGGAAGGGGTGTCAAGCATTTGCAGATACTTGCATTTGGTGTCGGAGATGTACAGCCTGCCGCGGATGACCAGGGCGAACTTCTTCCCGTCGGGAGACACATCCGCGGCGGTGGGCGTCTGCCCTTCGAACGACCTGCGGACCTCGACGCTTCCTGATGCTATATTGATCTGAGGGACAGATACTTTACCCGTAGATGGCTCCAGGACATGGATCTCGTAGTCCTTGAGGAAAACGATGGCCGAACCGTTATGTGCGATGGAAGGATACTGGACAGACTTGTCGAAACTCGTCAACTGCTGGGGCTTTCCACCCTTGACATACTTGACGATATTGGATTCCTTGTTGAGCTCATCGCTGACATAGTAGATGTTGCCGTCCTTGTCCGCCATAGGCCATTGGTCCTTGCCTATATAGTCGGTAAGCTCGGTATATGCCTTGCTCTTCGGATTCCACAATTTGATGTTGGGATTGTGGTCTCCGACATAGCGTTTCCTGGTCGGGAAGCTGATGCTTTCCATCGACTCGTTGAAGAGGAACTCTCCTGTCTTGGGATTCTCGGCGAGGTTGACTATGGTGTTGAAGTATCCGTCGAACATCAGCTGCGGCGTGCCGCCCGCTACGGCCACCTTGAAGGTGGTCTTGCGGGCGCTGGCACGCGTGGACTCGAAATAGACGAAATCCGACTTGGCAGACCAGTTCACCGGGACGTCCGGCGCTTCGTGGAAGGTCAGCTGGACGGCCTGGCCGCCATTGACTGGCACGACGTAAACATCGTTGTTGCCCTGGATGTCGGAGCTGAAGGCCAGCCACTTACCGTCGGGGGAGACGAGGGGCGAGTCCTGCACGCCCGGCATCGTGATGACGGCCGTCGCCTGCCCGCCCCCGACGGGAACGGTATAGATATCCCCGTCATAACTGAAGTATATCTGCTTCCCGTCCGGGGAAAGCGACGGATGCGACGCGAAGCGGATGTTCTCCGCAACTGCGGCAGTGGTAGCGACCATCATCACAATGGCCGTGAGGATAAATCTTTTATTCATATGTCAATATATAATTTCTCTGTTCAAACTTCGGCAGAATGCTCCCCCCTCATTCCCTTACTAACTTCCACCCCTTTCTCCAAATATAGTCCTTCTTCCCGACAATCCCAAACTTCCCTCCTCCCGGCTATATGACAAGCACAAAAGGGAGCATTTTGTGCTTAAAATGGAGAAGTGGGAGCAAATAAAGCACAAATGCTGGAGTTTTGTGCTTAAAATGAAGGTGTTAGTGTGAAATAAGCACAAAACAACTGTATTTGTGCTTATTTGAAGGCGAGGTAACAGGGGCGATGAGGAAGGAGGCAATAGGGAGGCTGAGGTTATTGAAGGATGGCGAGGGCGTCCGGGAGGGAGAGGGCGTCCTCGACGGGGATGCCGCCGTTACGGGTGCGGCGGAGGCTGCTGAGGAAGGCGCCGCTGCCCAGGGCTTCGCCCAGGTCGCGCGCCAGGGCACGTATGTACGTGCCTTTCGAGCAGTCCACCCGCACCATCGCCGTCGGCAGGTTATAAGCCGAGATGTCCGCCACATGGATCCTGTTATTCCTGCCGTTTCCATCTCCAGCCGAGGGTATGGGTCCTGAAAATGCCTCACTTCGTTCGGCCCCTCCCATCGCAGGCGATGGGCCCCTCCCTCTTATGTTGCCGAGGGTGGCACAATTTTCGGGACCCATACCCTCGGCTTTGGGAACAAAGTCATCGTGAGGAGTCAAACTGTTCGGAGGTGGCTGGCAGATAGAAGAAGAGGCTGGAATGAATCTCTCAAGTTCAAGTGAGTAGATGTTGATCCTTTGCCGGGAGAGGAGGTCGGTGGCGGCATGGTCGAAGGCCGTGCCGGTGCGCTGCGCCTCGCGGTAGGCCCTGCGGGCCATCTCGTAGGCGCGGATGCCGTCGACGGACTTCGCCGAGAAGAGCGGCGCGACCTGGTCCTGCTCCCCGACGAAGTCGGGCAGCACGGACTGCAGCGCCGCCTCCGACACCCCGTCCAACGGGAACAGACTGTCTATCTCTTTCTCCAGGTCGTATGACGGGGTAGTCGCCCCGAAGGTGACTCCGGCCAGATACTGCTTGGGCGACGCTTGAAGTTCCTCGGCCAGTTTCGTAGCCTTGCCGATGCACACGAGCAACACCCCGGTAGCGAGGGGGTCCAGCGTACCGGCATGTCCTACTTTTAGGTTCTTCTTGTGGAAATGCTTGATGGCCTGGTACTTGACCTTGCGGATGACATCCGCGGAGGTCCATCTGTATGGCTTGTCCACCGGGAGGATTATCCCTTCCGGATAGTCGTCGATGTTGTCCGTCAGGGTCATTCCCCGGCGTGCCACAAGTGCTGCCATAGTCAGATTGTCAGGGCCTTAAGCCAAAGCGGCGCAGCTATACAGGGATCTTGTCGATCCTTCTCTTGTGCCTGCCGCCTGCGAACTCGGTCAGCAGCCATGCGCGCACGATGCTGACCGCCATGCGGTAGCTGATGAAGCGCGCCGGCATCACCAGCACGTTTGCGTCGTTGTGCTCCTTGACGAGCTTGCCGACAGCGGTGTTCCAAGCCAGGCCGGCGCGGATGCCGCGATGATGGTTCAGCGTCATCGCCATCCCGTTGCCGGTGCCGCAGAGCGCGATGCCGCGGTCCACCTCGCCATTCTCGACGGCGGTGGCCAGCGGATGCGCCACGTCGGCGTAATCCATGCTCTCGGTACTGTCGGTACCGAAATTCACCACTTCGTATCCCTTACCCAGCAGATACGAGATCAGCCGTGCCTTGTATTCGACTCCGGCGTGATCCGAGCAAATACCTATCTTCATAGCCAAATGCGTTTTATTTTCCCAACTTTTCCCCGGCACGGGATATCCTGGCCAGGAATTCCTCCTTCCCGATGAAGGAAAGGATGTCGGCGATGCCCAGGCCGCTGGAGGCGCCCGAAAGCGCCAGGCGCAGGCAGTTCATCACCTTGCCCATCGGCCACTCGTTGCCGCGGATGAACTCCTCGAGCTCGGTCCCGACGGCCTCGGCCGTCCAGGGACCCTCGTACGAGGCCATGTGCTCCGCGGCCTTGAAGGCCAGCGTATAATTCTCTTCCTTCCAGAACTTCGCCACATCCTTCTCCACGTACTCCTGCGGAGCCTTGAAAAGGTATGGCGCGATGGTCCAGAAATCTGCCACGAAAGTTGCGCGCTCCTTGATCAGCGCCACCACGCCCTTTACGTAGTTCTTTGACACGGAAGCGGCAGCAAAATCATGGCTGACCGGGCATTTGTAGCAGCCCGTTACCTTGATACCGTTTTCTTCGAGTATGGGGACGAACAAGTCAGTCAGTTCCTCGTCGGACTTCATCCTGAGATACTCCTTGTTGAACCACTTGGCCTTGTCCGGATTGAACTTCGCTCCGGCCTTCTGGACCTTCTCCATCGAGAAGTTCTGGATCAGTTCGTCCAGTGTGAACAGTTCGCGGTCGTCGCCGGGGTTCCACCCAAGCATGGCCAGCATGTTCACGAATGCCTCGGGGAAATACCCGTCCTCACGGTATCCGTGAGAAGCTTCCCCTTCAGCATTGACCCAGCGCAGCGGGAATACCGGGAAGCCCAGCTTGTCTCCGTCACGTTTGCTCAGCTTGCCGTTCCCGACGGGCTTGAGCAGCAGCGACAGGTGTGCGAAATGCGGACGCGTGTCCTCCCAACCGAATGCCTTGTAGAGCATGTAATGCAGGGGCAGGGAAGGCAGCCATTCCTCTCCGCGGATGACCTCGGTGATCTCCATCAGATGGTCATCCACAATGTTTGCCAGATGGTATGTAGGCAGTTCGTCTGCACGTTTCCACAGGACCTTGTCGTCGAGGGTATCGGTATTGACCTCGATGTGTCCGCGGATCATGTCGTCCATTGCGACGACGGTATTCTCCGGCATCTTGAAGCGGATGGTCCAGTTGGCGGTCTCCTTCAGCCTTTGCTGAGTCTCTTCGGGACTGAGCGTCAGGGAGTTGCAGAGCGACAGGCGGGACTTCTGGTTGTAGGTGAAAGTCTCGCCGCGCCCTTCGGCAGCGGCCCTCGCCGCCTCGAGATCCTCGGAAGAATCGAAGGCGTAGTAGGCATAGCCGTTGGCGATGAGCTGCTCGGCATACTTGCGGTAAATGCCGCGCCGCTGGCTCTGCCTGTACGGCGCGTGCGGATGGCGCTCCGACGGCGTCTCTACGACGCGGCCGTCGGAGTCCACTCCTTCATCGGGTACGATACCGCACCATTTCAGCGCCTCGATGATGTATTCCTCTGCACCGGGCACGAAACGGTTGGAGTCGGTATCCTCGATGCGGAGGATGAAATCGCCTTTTCTCTGCTTGGCAAACAGGTAGTTGTAGAGCGCCGTACGGACCCCGCCCATGTGCAGGGGGCCGGTCGGGGACGGCGCGAATCTCACTCTCGTTCTTCTTTCCATACTATTTCTCGTTACGGGTGCTCCTGCGGATGGCAGGAATGTTCTCCAGCGTGCTGAAATCTTCTCCGTTCTCCATCAGCAGGACGGGCTTGTTCTGTTCGTCGAACACCGGATGGCTGTTCTGGGTGTTGAAACCGATGGTCTGGATGACGCTTCCTTCCGTGGCGGGAAGGCTGCGTCCCTCCTCGCTGTCCATCACCCTCTTCTTGTCGAAGACATAGTCGTTGTCGAGGATGATGAGGTTGCCGAGGTCCACGTTGGTGATCTTGTTGAGCTTGTTGTACTCGAATCCAGTGGCAACGACCGTCACGCGGATGGTGTCGTCGGCGTCGGGATCGTCGTTCCAGATGATGCCGCGCTTGAACATCGTGAATTTTCCGAGGGCGTCGCGGATCTTGTTGGTCAGGGTGTTGAGGTCATCCATCTCGATGCCGTTCTCGTTGTTGGCGACGGTGATGTTCAGGAGGACCTTCTGGGCGGTGTTGACCTCGAAGTCGTTGAGCAGCGGGGAGTTGATGGCCGCCTCGATGGCGTCGTCGATGCGGTTCTGGCCCTTCCCGACGCCGCAGCCCATCAGGGCGAGGCCGCTGTCCTTCATGACGGTCTTGACATCCTCGAAGTCAACGTTGACATAGCCCTTCTTCTTGATGATCTCCACAACGCTCATGACAGCGGTCGCGAGCACTTCGTCAGCCTTGGGGAAGGCTTCCTGGATGAGGAGCTTGCCGAACTGCTCGTGGAGTTTCTCGTTGTTGATGATAAGGAGGCTGTCGACATTCTTCTTCAGCTCGTTGATGCCGTCGATGGCGCGTCCGAGGGCCTCCGGACCTTCGTTCTCGAAGGGCAGGGTCACTACCGCCACGGTCAGGATGCCCCGCTCGCGGGACATCTTGGCGATGACCGGCGCGGCGCCCGTGCCGGTGCCACCACCCATGCCCGCAGTAATGAAGAGCATGTCGATGGGCGTGCCGAAAACCACGGCCGCGATCTGGTCCTGCGCATCCAGCGCGGCGTTGCGGCCGGCGGTGGAATTGGTGCCGGCGCCGAGGCCGCGTCCCATCTGGATCTTGGTCGGGACCTCGCAGCCGTCAAGCGCCTGCGAATCAGTGTTGCAGACTATGAAGTTGCAGCCCTGGACCTGCTGCTTGAACATGTAGTTCACGGCGTTGCAACCGCCGCCGCCCACTCCGATGACGGAGATCTTGGACTCCTTGGCCGGCACCCAGCTCGCGGGCTGGATCTCTATGCCGTCTAATTCGATGCCTTTGTATATCTCGTTCATAATGCTGTCCTCCCGTTATTCTTCCATTCCGTCGTAGCCGTCGTCGATGATCTTGCCCACTGCCGAACCGACTTTCTTGGTTAACGCGTCGAAGGGGTTCTTCCATACGATCTTCGGGCGTTTCTTAGCCTTCTCCTCTTCCTTCTTCTTCCTGGCTTCCTCCCGGGCGGCGTCGCGCTGCCTGCGTTCCTCGTCCTTCTCTTTCAGGCGGGCCCAGATGCCGGATTCCTTCTTCTCTTTTTCTTCGGCCGGTTCCGCATTCTCCTGGATATCCTCGACGGGAATCTGCTCATAAACCTGCTCCTCGGAAGGGATGAATTCCTCCTCGACGGGCTCCTCCGGAGCGGCGGCAGCGGCCTCTTCTTCCTCGTCGTACCTTGCCGGGGGCTCCGACAGGCAGTTCAGGTATTTGTTCTCCTTGGCCGCCATGATCATTCCCACGGAAGCCACTGCGCTGGTGTCGTTGATCTCGGGGCAGCCCACGAAGGAGAATTTCTGGCGCGGATATCCGATGCGGATGTTGTAGCCGGAAAGCTCCTTGACATAGGTCGAGAGGTTGGGGATGACGGCCGAGCCTCCGGTGAGGACGATGCCGTTGCGCAGGTTCCCGCCGAAACCGCTCTCCTGGATCTTGTACAGGCAGGCGTCGATGATCTCCCTGACGCGGCAGGTGATGACCTCCGACAGGTACTTGACCGACAGCTGCTTGCATGATCCGGACTCGTGATTGTTGATCTGGATGATCTTGTCGCGGAGCGTGAGTATTTTCTCCGGCATGCAGGCGCCGTATCCCAGCTTGATGTTCTCGGCAAGGCCCTCGGAGGTGCCGCACTCGAGCTTGATGTCGTTGGTGATGCTCTTGCCTCCGAAGGGAATGGAGGAATAGTAGCGCATGATGTCGTTGTGGTAAATGGTGACGGAGGTCGCTCCCGCACCTATCTCGATCAGCGCCACGCCGTTCTCTCGCTCTTCGTCGGAGAGGATCGCTGCGGCGGTGATCTCGGGCAGGAAATACTTCTTGGCCACGGCTACTCCAACCTGGTTCATCACCCTGTCAACGTTGTCACTGTGTCTCTTGCGCCCGACGAACACCTTGAAATTGCCCTCGAGCGTATCGCTCACCATGCCCTCGATGTCACTCTCGCGGGCGTTGAGATACTCCTCCGTTGTGAAAGACTGTGCCACCACCCCGTACATGATCTGCTTCTCCGGATCGGGCAGCGGGTAGGTGTCGATGGCGTTGTTCTTGAGGAAATCGATCTCCTCGCGCGTGATGGAACTCTCGCTGTCCGAACGCTCGAACTCGGCACGGGCGTTCACCTGGCTGACTTCGTAGCGGGGGAGGCCGGTCACCACCTGGTGAATCTTGATCTTCAGCTCGTCCTCAGCGTCGGCCAGGGCCGCCCTGACCTTTTCCGCGGCCTTCTGGGGGTTGAATACATAGGAGTTCCGGATGCCTTCCGAAGGGCTTTCCCGGTAGTAAAGCATCTGGACCCCTTTGCTGCTGATCTGTGCCACTGTAACGGCTATCTTCGACGTTCCCAGGTCGACGGCCGCTATGTATCTCTCGTCCATATCCCTTATTTTTTACAAACTATCTGTTTATCGAATTTCACGTTCACTGTACTGTAGTAACCTTCCCCTTTCTCGGGCAGGATGTAGCGGTAGTAGTCCGACATCCTGTCGAACTTGGCCTTGGCGTCGGCAGGGCTTCCGAAGATGAAGCGCTCCTTGCCCTCGCGCGGGATCATCACGATGTCCCCGTCATCGTTGACATGCATCTGGACTATATTTTCTGCCCAGATGCGGGACTTGTCCATATAGTCCACCATGGCGATGACTCCGGCGAGCCATGCCCTCTCTTTCTCGCTTTCCGGCGCTCCCTTGTATCCTTCGGGAGCTGTGATGCATACGGCCCCGTCCATGATGGGCACGGGGGTGGTGTAGTTCTCCTGCAGCGGGAAGATAAAGCCGTTCACGTCGGAGTAGAAGCCGTAGGAGCCTTTCTGGAAGCGTATCACAGGCTCCCTCTGGGTGAGACGGATGTTGAGCATGCCGTCGTCTGTAGTGTATGCTTCGGTCTTGAGGACGGCGCTCTGCACGTCCAGGATGGCTTCCACCTTGTGGAGTGCTATGCTGTCGAGCCTCTGTCCGATGTACGCTCCGTAATGCTTGTCCAGGTATCCCTTGATGTCCTCCTCGGTCACGAACCTGTAGTCGTCGGCGTATTCCACGCGGATGCCCTCGCATGTATGCAGCGCCCTCTCCCGCGCCGTGGCGGCGTGGATGAGCGCGCAGAGCGCTGCGAGGGCCGCAAGCGCGGCTACGGAGATCAGGATACGGACTTTTGTTTTCATTTATATCGGCTTTCCAGCATCTGTGTAATGGGTTCGACGAAACGGTCTATGTTGCCTGCACCGAAGGTCACCAGCACCTCGGGGGTCTCTTTCGAAAGTGTCTCCATCAACTCTTCCTTGGTGATAAGCACCTTCTCCGGGGCCTTCACGTCCTTGAAGATGAGTTCGGAAGTGACTCCGGGGATGGGCTCCTCCCTGGCGGGATAGATGTCCAGAAGGATGAGTTTGTCGACCGAACTCAGCGCCTCGGCGAACTCGGGCGCAAGGTCCTGCGTGCGCGAATATAGGTGCGGCTGGAACACGGCCGTGACCTTCCTGCCCGGGAACATGCCCTTGATGGAGGAGATGGTCGTTGCAAGCTCCTTCGGATGATGTGCGTAATCGTCGATGTACGTGAGTTCCGGAGTGTTGAAATGCACGTCCATGCGCCTCTGCACTCCGCGGAACGTACCGATCGCATGCCTTACGGCCTCCGGGTCCGTTCCGTGGACCAGGCAGAGCGCTGCGGCTGCGATACTGTTCTCGATGTATATCCATCCCGGAACGCCCGGGGTGATGTCACGGATGACTCCGCGGGGATATACCAGGTCGAAGGTATAGTGTCCGAGCTCACCCCTGCGGATGTTTTCCGCATGGAAGTCGGCGGCGGGGTCGTCATAGTGGTAAGTGTGGATCTTGGCATTGGTGTCCTTCTCCGTAACCGGCAGCCCGAGTTTCTTGATCAGGACACGGCTCACCTGGGAGGCGAACGCGCGGAATGCCTCCTGGACGTGTGCCAGGTCGCCGTAAATATCCAGATGGTCGGCATCCATGGCCGTAATAACTGCGGCCTCGGGATACAGCTGGAGGAACGAACGGTCGAACTCGTCCGCCTCGGCCACTACGGTGGGGACGGGGCTGACGAGGAGGTTCGTACCGTAGTTCTTGGAGATGCCTCCGAGGAAAGCCGAGCAGCCGTCGCCGCTCTCCGTCAGGATATGGGCGGCGAGCGTGCTCGTAGTGGTCTTGCCGTGAGTGCCGGCCACGGCGAGGCACTCCTGGCCGCGGGTGATCTCGCCGAGGCTCAGCGAGCGTTTCACGACGCGGTAGCCGTTCTCCCTGACATATGTCAGTTCCGCGTTGTCCGCGGGAATGGCCGGAGTGTAGATGACGAGCGTCTCCGCGACATCCTTGGGGATGAAACCGGGATCATCCTCGAAATGGACTCCGATACCCTCTTCCTGCAGTTTAGAGGTCAGTTCGGACGGGGTGCGGTCATACCCGGACACTTCAAGCCCCTTGCGCTTGAAGTAACGGGCGATGGCGCTCATGCCTATGCCGCCGATTCCTATGAAATAGACGTTCTTCATTTTTCCAAAAGTCTGTATACTTCCTTGGCAATGTCCATTGCCGCATCCATGCGCGCCAGAGGCGCGATATTGGTCTCCATCGCCTTGATCCGGGCGGGGTCATGCGCAAGCGATACGGCCTCGGCCATCATCCTTGCGGACGCTTCCGCGTCTTTCACCAGCACGGCCGCGTCCTTGCGGACGAGCGCCATGGCGTTGTGAGTCTGATGGTCCTCGGCCACGTTAGGGGAGGGAACGAGGATGGAGGCCTTCCTGGCGGCGCATAGCTCGGACACCGAGCTGGCGCCGGAGCGGGAGACCACCACGTCGGCCACGGCGTAAGCCAGATCCATCCGTTTGATGAAATCCGAATGCTTCACACCTTCGAGAGGGTTGTCCTTGCGCGCCTCCGACATGAAAGCATCGACCTGCGGCTTGTAATACTTGCCGCACTGCCAGAGGACCTCGATGTCCTCTCCTCCCGGACATCCGTCCGAGATCCATTTCTTCATAGCCTCGTTGAGGGTGCGGCTGCCGAGGCTGCCGCCGACTATGAATATATGCTTCTTGTCGGGGTTCAATCCATAATATGCAAGCCCTTCCTCCTTCATTTCCGGAGTAACCGGGACGATTTCCTTACGGATGGGGTTGCCTGTGAACACTATCCTGTCCGCGGGGAAGAATCTCTCCATGCCTTCATACGCCACGCAGATGCTCCCGGCCTTTTTCGCAAGGATCTTGTTGGTGAGGCCGGCGAATCCGTTCTGTTCCTGGATAAGGGCGGGAACACCCTTGCGGGTCGCTACCCAGAGCAGGGGAGCGCTGGCGTAACCGCCCACGCCGATGGCGACTTCGGGCTTGAACTCATCGATGACCCTTCCGGCCTTACGGACGCTCTGGAGGAGCTTGAACGGCACCTTCACATCGTTCTTGATATTGTTCCAGTTCAACTGGCGCTGGAGTCCGAGCATCGGCAGGCCGACGATCTCGTAGCCTGCGGCAGGCACCTTCTCCATCTCCATCTTGCCCTCGGCACCGACGAACAGGATCTCGCTTTCCGGATTCAACTCCTTCAACTTGTCCGCGATGGAGATGGCAGGGAAGATATGTCCACCCGTGCCCCCTCCGCTTATGATAGCTCTCAATGGTCTGTATTCCATATCCTTATATCTCCGATTCAAATTCGTCCAATGCATCGAGCTCGCCCTGGATACCCTCATGGGTCATCTTGAGCGGCTCGGCCGTCCTGGTCTCCCTGTCGATCTTCTTCGATGCCTCGCGGCTGATCGACAGGATCACGCCGAAGGCTATGCAGAATACTATGAAGGATGAGGATCCGTAGCTTATGAGCGGCAGCGTCTGTCCGGTCAGGGGCCCTATGCCGGAGTTGATGAGCATGTGCATCATCGCCTGGCCGCTGATGAGCAGGATCAGGCCGGCTACCGTGATCTTTCCGAAATTGTCCTTGCAGTTGCGCACTATCACCGACCCGCGCGCCAGCAGGCTGACGTACAGGATGATGACTATCAGCGCTCCGATGAGGCCGTATTCCTCGACGATGAAGCTGAACATGTAATCCTCGTACATGACCGGGACCACATAACGCTGGGTGCTCTGTCCTGCACCTTTGCCCAGCAGGCCGCCCTGCTTGATGGCGATCTTGGCACTGTATGGCTGGCGGATCTTGTCGAGGGCAGCGTAGTACTCGGCTGACTTCGGCTTAGCAGCGTGTAAGTCTTCCAGCGCGTCCCCGCTGCCTTGCAGACGGCTTACCCAGGTCTCGATACGGGTGCCTTCGAGCATCTTTCCGTCCGTGACCTTGTTTATGAGCAGTATGCCGGCTATGATCGCGACCAAGGCGAAGGCAGGAGCTATCAGCTCCTTCATGCTGAGGCCTCCTACGAGTATGGTCACGAACATTATGAACCCTATGAAAGCTGCACTGGAACCGCTTCCGAGGGCTACGCAGCCCATCACGAAGAACATCGGCGCATAGATATATATGATCTTCTGCCAGCCGGGTTTGCCGAGCCAGTGGAAATGCGGAAGCCTCGAGAGCAGGTTCGCGATGCGGTATTCCTTCTTCTGGAAAGCGTCCACTGCCCAGGCCAGGTACATGACCATGGCCACCTTGATGACTTCGTATATGTGCAGCTGCAGTCCTCCGATCTTGATGACGCGCCACGCGCCGTTGATCTGTCCGGCCTTGAAGAAGGACAGGCTGTCGAAATGCGTCACCACCACGAGCAGCAGCAGTGCCGACACCGGGAATCCCAGCTGCGCCAGTACCCGGTATCCCTTGACTCCTATGAAATTGTAGCATACCAGCAGGAGGACTATGCCGAAGATGATGACCTTGATGAGGTCCACCATCACGTCCACGCGCGTCTGCGTACCGCTCATCACCTCCTTGGTAGTGGAGGTGGACGAGAAGATGCAGACGGCCGAGCACATGATCAGCGTCAGCACGATCATCCAGACGACCTTGTCACCCTTGAGGCCGTCGAAGAAGTTCCATATCCTGCTTTTCTGCGCCATTTCGCAATTAACGGTTTACAGGTTCCTTACCGCCGCCTTGAACTGCTCGCCGCGGTCCTCATAGCAGCTGAAGAGGTCGAAGCTCGCGCAGCAGGGACTCAGCAGCACCACGTCCCCGGGGGACGCGAAGCGGCTGGCGGCCTTGACTGCAGCGTCCGCCGAGCCGGTGTCGGTGATGTTCTCCGAACCGACGATATCCTCGAAAGCAGCATGTATCTTGGAGTTGTCCACTCCGAGGCATACGATTGCCTTGACCTTCTCCTTGACGAGGTCGGTCAGCACCGAATAGTCGTTGCCCTTGTCCTTGCCGCCCACGATCCAGACGACAGGCTTGGTCTGGCACTCGAGTGCGTACCATGCCGAATCGACGTTGGTGGCCTTGGAGTCGTTGATGTAGAGCACGTCCTTGATGCTCAGCACAGGCTCCAGGCGGTGCTCGATGGGCTCGAACGTGGCCAGGCTGCCGCGGATGGTCTCATCGTCGATGTCCACGGCCTTGGCGGCCAGCGCGGCGGCCATGGAGTTGTATATGTTGTGCTTTCCGCCGAGGGCGAGCTCCTTCAGGTAGATCTCGCTCTCGGACTCCTCGTACTTGACCACAATCTTCTCGCCTTCAAGGTAGGCTCCCTGGTCCACTTTCCCGTTCTGGGTGAAGGGCAGCATCTTTGCCTGGATGATGATCTTGTTCAGGTGGTCGATGGTGATGGCGTCGTCGGAGTCGAAGATGAAGCAGTCCTCCGGACGGAGGTTCCGGGTGATGCGGAACTTGGCCTTGACATACTCCTCCATGTTGTAGTTGTAGCGGTCGAGGTGGTCCGGGGTGATGTTGGTGATGATGGCGATGTCCGGCCTGAAATCATATACGTTGTCCAGCTGGAAACTGCTGATCTCCAGTACATAATAGTCGAAATGCTCCGTCGCTACCTGGAAGGCGTAGCTCTTGCCGATGTTGCCGCCGAGGCCGACGTTGAGACCCGCCTGCTGCAGCAGGTAGTAGATGAGCGAAGTCGTGGTGGTCTTGCCGTTGGACCCCGTTATGCATATCTTCTTGGCAGTGTCATAGCGCCCTGCGAATTCGATCTCCGAGAGGATGGGAGTGCCCTGCTGCATCAGTTTCTGGACCATGGGGGCCGCGGTAGGGATGCCGGGGCTCTTCACTACCTCGTCTGCGTTGAGGATGAGTTCCTCGCTGTGCTGTCCCTCCTCGAAGGGGATCTTCCATTCCCTCAGGGTGTCGGCATAATGGTCCGCGATCTTCCCCTTGTCAGAGAGGAAGACGTCGAATCCTTTCACTTTGGCAAGCACTGCGGCTCCGACTCCGCTTTCAGCTCCACCCAATACTACAATCCTAGACATATATTACGTTTCTTGTTTTATCTAACTTTCAGCAATGCCAGTGTCGCGATGGCGAGAATGATCTCCACGAACCAGAAGCGAGCGACGATCTTGGCCTCCGGCAGGGCGCGTACGGGCTTCTGTATCAGCGCCGGTATGCCTTCCTTCTGGAAATGGTGATGCAGCGGTGTCATCTTGAACACCCTCCTGCCTTCGCCGTATTTCTTCTTGGTCTTCTTGAAATAAGCCCTCTGGATGATGACCGAGAGGCTCTCCACTAGGAAGATGCCGCAAAGGATGGGCAGCAGCAGCTCCTTGCGGATGAGGACGGCGCTCACGCCGATGATGCCTCCGAGGGTAAGGCTGCCGGTGTCGCCCATGAATACCTGGGCGGGGTAGCAGTTGTACCAAAGGAAGCCCACCAGGGCGCCCACGAACGCGGCCATGAATACCGCGACCTCACCCGATCCGGGGATGAACATGATGTTCAGGTATTCGGCGTTGAGGATGTTGCCGCCGAGCCATGCGAGTACACCGATCACTACGCCCACTATGGCGGAAGTGCCGGCGGCAAGGCCGTCCATGCCATCAGTGAGGTTGGTGCCGTTGGAGCAGGCCAGGATCACGAAGATGATCAGCACCAGGTAGATACCCCAGGTGCAATACACTCCGAACTGCCCCTTGAAGGGTGACAGCCAGGAATAGTCGAACTCATTGGCCTTGAAGAACGGTATGGTGGTCACGAGGTTGTCTGTGGGGATGGACGGGCTGACGCAGACGATCAGCGCGATGGCGAAGGCGAGGCCGAAGAGCAGGAGCATCTTCATCCTCTCGCTGAGGCCTTCCTTGTTGTGCTTGAACACCTTGATATAATCGTCAGCGAAACCTACGCCTCCGCACCACAGGGTGGTGAGGAGCAGGAGCTGGGTGTAGATGTTGGTCATGTCGGCGACCAGAAGTACTCCCACGAGGGTAGCTGCAATGATGATGATACCGCCCATGGTGGGCGTGCCTTTCTTCTGCATCTGGCCCTCGAGGCCGAGGTCACGGATGGTCTCGCCGATCTGCCGGCGCTGGAGCCAGCGGATGATCGGCTCTCCGGCGAAGAATGCGAAGAGCATACTGATGACATTGGCCAGCATGGCCCTGAAGGACAGGTAGCCCATCAGGCCCTGTCCGGGAATGTCGTAGTCTTTGAGCGCTTCGAAAAGATGATAGAGCATTGTAGGTTTATGGTTCTAGGCTTTTATGTTTGCAAATATCTCCTCGACGATCTCCTTCTCGTCGAAATGGCGTTTTTCCTTTCCGATTATCTGGTATGTCTCGTGGCCCTTGCCGGCGAGCAGTATTGTCGCGCCTTCGCTGGCGGTCAGTATGGCCGTCCTGATGGCTTCCTTGCGGTCGGCGATGAATATGACCTTGGCCTCGCCGGCGGGAGTGAATCCCTTGCGGATATCCTCCATGATGTCCTCGGTCCTTTCGGTGCGGCTGTTGTCCGAGGTCACGATGATGCGGTCCGAGAACTCTTCCGCCACCTTGGCCATCTCGGGACGCTTGGTCTTGTCACGGTCCCCTCCGCAGCCGAACAGGCAGATGAGCTGCTTCTCGGGGGCGATGTCCCTGAGGGTCTTGAGGACATTCTCCATGGCGTCCGGGGTATGTGCGTAGTCGATGATGGCCGAGATGCCGCGGGGACCGCGGATGTTCTCGAGGCGGCCCTTGGCTGACTCGAGGCGGCTCAGCGACAGCAGGGCTTCGTCCTGCGTCGCGCCCACTGCCAGCGCCGCCGAGTATATGGCGAGGAGGTTGTAGGCGTTGTGCTGGCCGATGAGCCTTGTCCAGACCTCCACTCCGTCGATCTTGAGCATCATGCCCTCGAAGCTCTCCTCCATGATGCGGCAGGTGTGGTCGGCCATGCTCCTGCAGGAGTAGGTGACCACCTTGGCCGCAGTGTTCTGGACCATCACCATGCCGTTGCGGTCGTCGATGTTGGTGATGGCGGTGGCATCGGCCGGAAGTCCGTCGAAGAACAGTTTCTTGCAGCGGAGGTACTCGGCGAAGGTCCCGTGATAGTCGAGGTGGTCATGGGTGAGGTTGGAGAATATCCCCACCTTGAACTTGAGCCCGGCCACGCGCTCCTGCTCGATGCCGATGGAACTGACTTCCATGAAGCAATATTCGCATCCGGCGTCGGCCATGCGGCTCATCAGGGAGTTGATGGTGATGGGGTCCGAAGTGGTGTTGTCGGTCTCCAGGCGCTCTGTCCCCACATAGTTGGCTATGGTGGAGAGCAGTCCGCAGTTGTATCCGAGACCCATGAACAGGTGGTACAGGAGAGTGACGGTCGTAGTCTTGCCGTTGGTTCCGGTTATACCTACGAGCTGCAGCTTCTCCGACGGGTGGTCGTAGAAGTTGGCGGCGCAGAGGGCGAGGCCCCTGCGGTCGGCGGAGACGACCGCCGCCGCGCCCGCTTCGAGCGCCGCGTCGATGTACTTGTGGCCGTCGGTGGCGAAGCCCTTCACGGCCACGAACAGCGCGCCGGGCACTACCTTGCGCGAATCACTGCATATCGAAGTGACCTGCGTATTAACCTCTCCGCGGATTATCTCCGCACCTGTATTCCTGATGATGTCTTCGAGTCTCATTTCAGGGTGATCTTTACTGTGCCGCCCTTGGTTGCGGCCGTTCCGGCCTTTGGGGACTGGGTGGCGACATGGCCCGTTCCCGTGTATTCACATTTCATCCCGCTGTTCTCGATGGCGAACAACGCGTCCCTCAATCCGAGCCCCGAAAGGTCGGGAACGACAGGGGAGTCAAGTGTCTGCGCAAGCATCTCCCCGGCAGGCATGGGCGGAACTCCAGCCTTGGGCTCGAGCGTCTCCATCCATACAGGATCCATAGACCAGATGCCGTCGACGATGTCGCGGGCAGCCAGTGCCGGGAGCGTACCTCCGTAGAAGCTCTCGCCGCTGAGGATCGAGTAGATGACCACGATGAACGAGTACTTCGGCTGTTCGGCCGGGAAGAATCCCACGAAAGTGGCCTGGTTCTTCTTCCGGCCCCACTCGTCGTTGTACCTGCCCGCAGCGGTCTTGGAGTCCTGCTCGTCCAGGACTATTCGTGCCGTGCCGGTCTTTCCGGCCACCTTGAACTTGGTGTTCTTCAGGCGGGTGGCGGTACCGCTCTGGACCACGGCCGTGAGGCCGCGGGTGATGGTGTCCGCCGTGGCGCGGGAACAGATGGATGCGTTGAGGATGCTCGGTCCGAGCTTCTCCTTCACGACGCCGTTCTTCTCGATGTCCTCGACCAGGTACGGCTTCATCATCTTGCCCTTGTTGGCTATCGCGTTGTAGAAAGTCAGGATGTGCATGGGGGTCTCGGTGACGGAATACCCGTAAGCCGTCGTGCCGAGGCTGGTGATGCTCCAGGAATCCCTGTCAGGCGAAGGCACCGACGGAGTGGCCATGCCGTCCAGGTCGAAGTCGAACGCCTCGCCAAGCTTGTACATGTACAGCTTGTCGATGAAGTCTTTCGGATGCTTCGAGTAGTTGGCGACTGCGAGATGGGCGAACACGTAGTTCGAGGACATCTCAAGGCCCTTCAGGATTGTTATCTCATTGGTGCCGTACTGGCGCTCGTAATCGTAGATGTGCTGGTCGAGAGGCAGTGTGCCTTCCTTGCCATGGTTCGTTGGGATGGTCTCCTCGAGGGAGTGTATGTATCCGTCCTCGAGCAGGGTCATGATGGTGGAGGCCTTGAATACCGATCCGGGCTCGCCTGCGCGGCCGATGGCGTAGTTGTAGGACTCCTCCATCTTGCCCGTCTTGGGATCGCGCTTGAGGTTCACCATGGCGCGGATCGCGCCGGTGGCGACGTCCATGACGATCGCGCAGCCGCCTTCGATCTTGCGGTTGGTGTCGATCTGGGCCCTGAGCGAACGGTCGGCAAGGTCCTGGATGTCAACGTCCAGGGTAGTGCGGACATCGAGTCCGTCCACGGGCTTCACGGCCGTGCTGTCGAATGTCTGCACGGTCTCGCGTCCGTCCTTCCTGCGTGTATACCTGTAACCCTCCTCGCCGTGAAGCTTGGAGTTGAACTTGCCCTCGATGCCGATGTAGTTGTTGGTGCTGGCATCGGTATTGTCGCGGACAAAACCGATGACGCGGCGGGCCAGGGTACCGTAAGGATACTGCCTGACGTCCTTCTGCGTCACGATGAGTCCGCCCTTGTACTGGCCTTCGCGGAAGAGCGGGAGCTGCTTGATCTCCTGCAGCGTATCGTAATCCACAGGTGTGCCTATGGAGCGGTAGCGTCTGCCGTTCTCGCGGTCCCGGCGTATCTGCTCATAGTATTCGTCAGCGGTCTTCTCAGGGAAGAACCGCGCCAGTCCTGCGGACAGTTCGCGGGCCTTGCCAAGCCATTCCTGCTCGCGTGCCTTGCCGTTCTGGGAGTCCTTGGAGAATTCGTCCTTGAGGACGGAAGGATCCATGGCGATGGTGTAGGAAGGGAAGGAGATGGCCAGCATGCGGCCGTCGCGGGCGAGTATCGCCCCCCTGGCCGGACGCATGACATCCTTGGTGACAGGCGGTGTGAGCTCAGCCTCGATGGCGGGGTCCGGCTTGAAGAAGGTCTGGACGCGAATGAGCTGGCCCACCAGGACCACCGCCCCGATGAGGAAAAAGATGTAGAAGATGTACATGATCCTTCCGATCCTGTCCCTCTGTCCTCTATTTCCGTTTTCTGCCATAGCGTTACTTCTTCAATACAGTTGCGGGCTTCTGGGGTTCCGTTACCTTGGAACCGGCCTCCTTCAACATCTCGTTCAGGGCTGCCCTGCGGTTGAGTGTCCTGAGCTCGAACTCAAGGTTGGCATGCTCTATCTCAAGCTCCTTGATAGCAGCCTGGTTCTTCTCTACCTTGGCTAGCGTCGAGTCGACGCCGAGGCTGAACCAGATAAGCATGCCGAAGAGGAAGAAGGTATACACGATGTGGATGAAATACCTTCCCACGTTCAGCCTGAGCAGGAACTGACCGTGAAGGATGGCCTTGAAGCTTTCCTTCAGCAGCCTTCCTACATCCTGGATCTTCCATTTCTCACCTTCCGCCATCCTGCTTCCTCCTTTCTTTTCCTGCGGGCAGCGGCTTCTCCGCGGTGCGGAGCTTGGCGCTCCTCGCCCGCGTGTTGGCCGCTATCTCGCTCTCCTGCGGCAGCACCGGCTTGCGGTCCAGCGCCCGCAGGGGAGTTTCGCTCCGCCCGAAGACGTCCTTCTCGACGGTTCCGCCGACGTTCCCGGACTTGATGAAGTTCTTCACCATCCTGTCCTCGAGGGAATGGTAGGTGATCACTACGAGCCTGCCGCCGGGCTTCAGGCTCTTCGCTGCGCCGTCCAGGAACTTCCCGAGCGAGCGCATCTCCTGGTTCACCTCGATCCTAAGTGCCTGATACACTTTGGCGAGGTATTTATGCTCCGCATACGGGGGCAGGACCGGCTTTATGGCCGCGTCCAGGTCGCCCGTGGTGCGGATCTGCCCCTTTTCGCGCGCGGCGACCACCAGCGCGGCCAGCCTGCGGGAGTTCTCCACTTCGCCGTAAAGGCGGAATATCTGCTCCAGTTCGTCCTGTTCATAGGTGTTGACTACGTCGGCGGCGGTGAGCTCGGCCTGCGTGTTCATCCTCATGTCCAGGGGGGCGTCATAGCGGAACGAGAATCCTCTCTCCGCGGTGTCGAACTGGTGCGAGGATACGCCCAGGTCGGCAAGGATACCGTCCACACCGCACTCCCGGAAATCGCGTGCGGCCTTGTGGGCCTCCAGGAGTGCGAAATTGTGGACGAATCGGAAATTATTGTGGATCAGGGTGAGACGCGGGTCGTCCACCCCTCCTGCCAGTGCATCGCTGTCGCGGTCGAAGGCTATGAGCCTCCCATCCGGGGAAAGCCTCGAAAGGATCTCCGCGGAATGTCCGCCGCCACCGTATGTGGCATCAATGTAAGTTCCTGAAGTGTTGGTGATGAGGGCGTCGACGCTCTCCTTGAGAAGTACCGGGACGTGGTATTCCGACATAGCCTCAGCCTCCTACCTCGATTCGGGCAGTCTTCCGGCTATGGCTACGAATTCGTCGTTGGAGATCCTGGAGGCCTCGTATTTCTCCTTGGCCCAGATCTCGATCTTGTAATCATTGCCGGAAAAAACCACTTCCCTGGTTGCACCAATACGATCCAGAAGTTCCTTTGAGATCGATATGCGTCCGAATTTGGCATCCGGCTCCACAACGTCGCGGTCACGCATATAGGCTCTCCAGAACCTCGCGTGCTCCTCGTTGAAGAAATTCAGTCTGGACTTGACCTCGGCCGACTGCCTCTCCCACTCCTCGAAAGTGTACATTTCGAGACAGTCTGCGAAGATGTCCTTCTTGATGACGAAACGCATGTCACTTCCATCGGGCATCATACCCTTCAACGGCGCGGGGAAGACGAGCCGCCCCTTGTCGTCGAGCTTGGATGTATAGTTTCCGATGAATGTGACCATGGTTTCTGTAACTTGTTTCACGCGATTGCCACAAAGGTAAGAAAAAGTTTTCCATTTTGTTCCACCGCTTTCCAAATTTTTCCACAATATTATGTTGAAAACATACCTGCCCATATCAATTCATATCCTACCCCTCAGATAAGTATCTTTTTGAATGCCTTCCATTGCGTTTTTTCGTTTCTTGCGGCATGAAAATAAAGGAACTGACAGAAGGGGAGAGACCCAGGGAAAGGATGATGGAGTACGGGGCGGAAAGTCTCGGGACGGGAGAGTTGCTGGCGATCCTGCTGCGCAGCGGCACCCGCGGCGAGAGCGCCGTGGACCTGGCCCAGCGCATGCTGGCCCTGGCCGGAGGCTCGCTCATGCAGCTCTCGCGAATACCTGTGGACAGGCTGCGCGCCCAGCGCGGCCTCGGCGGCACCAAGGTGCTGCCGGTCATTGCCGCGCTGGAGCTCGGCCGTCGCTTCATGGCGGAGGAATCCAGGCTGGAGAAGATACCTGTCATCGCTCCGGCGCAGGTCTACATCATGATGAAGCCGGAGTTGAAAGGATTGGAGACTGAGGAGTGCTGGGTGATATATCTCAATGCCGCCAAGTACGTCATCTCGAAGGAGTGTGTGAGTTCCGGCGGACTAAATGCTACAATCATGGACTGCAAGAGGATCGTGGCTTCAGCCCTTGACCGTAAGGCCCAGGCGCTGGTCCTGGTCCACAACCACCCTTCCGGCAATCCCAGGCCTGGGTCGGAAGACATACGGCAGACTGCGGCGCTACGGGCCGCACTCAAGCCTTTCTCCATAGAACTGGTCGACCATGTCGTCTTTGCTGACGACAGCTACTACAGTTTTGCGGATGAAACGGTGTATAGAGGCTGAGAGGACTATAGCTCCTTGCGGAGACGGGCCTTGGGTATGCCGAGCTGGTCGCGGTACTTGGCGATGGTGCGGCGCGCCACCTTGTACCCTTTTCGGTTCATCTCGTCCACCAGCTGGTCGTCCGTGAGAGGCTTGCGCTTGTTCTCCCCGTCCACGCACTCCTGAAGGGCCTTCTTCAGCTCGCGTGTAGAGACCTCCTCGCCAGCCTGGTTCTCGAGACCCTCGGAGAAGAAATACTTGAGCGGATAGATGCCGAAATGCGTCTCGATGTACTTGCTGTTCACGACGCGCGAAATGGTGGAGATGTCGAAGCCGGTGACTTCGGCTATGTCCTTGAGCACCATGGGCTTGAGATGTGACTCATCACCGTCCATGAAGTAGTCGTGCTGGTAGTCGATGATGGCCCGCATGGTGCTCTCGAGGGTATTGTGGCGCTGCTTGAGAGCCTCGACGAACCACTTGGCCGAGTCGATCTTTTGCTTGACGAAAGTCGCGGCTTCCTTCTGCTTCTTGTCAGTCGATCCCTTGGCTTCGACAAGCATGTCCGCGTACTTCTTGTTCACCCTGATCTCCGGGATTGAGAAACGCGGCATAGTAAGGTGAAGCTCGCCGTCAACTATGTCCAGCATGAAGTCCGGGACGACCTGCTGGGCCTGCTCGGTATACGAGTCGTCGACCTGCCCGCCAGGTGTGGGATTGAGCTTCACGATACGGTTTATGGCGGCCTTGAGCTGCTCCTCGGATATGCCCATACGGGACATGATCTTCTGGAAATGCTTGTTGGTGAACTCCTGGAAATGGTCGTTGAGTATGCACAGGGCGTTGGTCACGTCCTCTGTCTGCTTCATCTTGCGGAGCTGGATGGTGAGGCATTCGCGAAGGTCGCGGGCGCCTACCCCCGGCGGATCGAACTGCTGGATGATGCCCAGCAGCTCGGACACCTCTTCGTAAGAGGTCTCGATGTTCTCCCGGAAGGCTATGTCGTCCACGATGCTGTCGAGGTCGCGGCGGAGATAGCCGTCCTCGTCGATGCTGCATACCAGATAGCGTCCCACGGCCATCTGATGCTCGTTCAGGTTGCGGAAACCGAGCTGGGTCAGGAGGCTCTGGGTGAAACTCTCCTTGACGGAGAAGGTGTTGTATTCGGGACGTTCGTCCTTGCCGTAGTTGTTGACTCGCAGGCGGTAGGAAGGGATGGGGTCGTCTGCGTCCAGCTCGTCGATGGATATGTCCTTGGGCTGGTCGTCATCGTCATCGCGTCCCTCGACAGGACCGTCGTCCAGCACAGGATTGTCCTCAAACTCACTTTTCACGCGCTGTTCCAGTTCCTGGATGGGGAGTTCGATGAGCTTGATGGTCTGGATCTGAAGCGGTGAAAGCTTCTGAACCTGTTTCTGTTCTAGTCCTTGCTTGATCATGAGGGGGTTCCTACGGTCTTGCGACGGCTATGGTGTCCACGACATAGGCGTGGTTCCTGTCAACGATGGGATAGTTGATATTCTCCTTGACAACGAACGCGGAAGGGAAGTCCGCCTTCAGGCGGCGCATCATCTGCATGGCCTCGGACTTGGTCCGGAAGTCTCCGACAGTCACCTTGAAATAAGGGCTGGCGAAGGAACGGTAAGCCCCGTGTCCGGGATACGCGGCCTTGAAGCGGCCCATGGCCGCCTCGGAGGCGCTCCTGGCGTTCTGCTTGTTGTCGAAGAATATCCTCACCCGGTATCCGGCGATCTTCCTGCTCTTGTTGCGCTCTATCTTAGCGCTCATCGCGTTGGCTATGGACTGGGACTGGTGGACAGTGACGGAATTGAACACGTTCGTGCCCACAAGGCTCTCGTCAAGGCTGGCCGCGGGTACGTAGACGAGGGAGTCGGCCGATGCCGTCTCCTCGACATTCTGCGCATGCAGTGGAGCCGCGGCAAATGCCGCGAGGAAGATCATATAAAGTAAAAGTCTTTTCATATCATGGTCTCTTGGACAATGAGGTCGAGATAGGCGGCGGCCACACTCGGCTCCATCAGGTCGGTAATTCTCAAATCTTTGAATCTGAATGTCTTGCATATTCCGAGCATGAAGCGGACCTTGACGTTGAGATCCACTGTCATCCCGCTGAAATCCCGGGTGGAGGCATACTTGAGCAAGTCCGTCAGGCCGACATCCTTGGCGATGGCTCCCTCGCAGGTGAGGGGATAGACTTTGTTGCTCTTCCTGGCCACCCTGATCTTCCCGGTGGTGAAATTGGCGATTTCGCGGCCCGAGTCGTTGATGACACCGTCAATGCGGGAGATGGTAAGGTTGGACATGGGATTGACTATGCCGACCTTGAGGACGGCCTTCAGGGCCCGGAGGCCGTTGGGCGTAACTGACGCCACGGAGCAGGACGTTACGTTCAAGCCCTTCTCCGTGGAGCATCCGGCCGCCAGGAACAGGACCAGCGCGGCCGTGACGAGGAGGAACAGTCGTTTCATGCCGGAATGTGCTTTCTTCGCAAAGATACAAAAAAATCCTATCTTTGCCTTGCATTTCCTCAAGGGTCATGCCAAAAGGGTCTTATGAAGAAAGTTTACATCGAAACATATGGCTGCCAGATGAATGTCAATGACACCGAGGTCGTGTTCTCCATCCTTGCAAAGGAAGGGTATGAAAGGACCACGGAGATCGGCGAGGCCGACGTCATCATGGCCAACACCTGTTCTGTCAGGGACAATGCCGAACAGCGTATTTGGGGCCGTATCGAGCAGTTCAACCTCCAGCGCAGGGACCGTCCCGTGGTCATCGGCATCCTCGGATGCATGGCCGAACGCCTGAAGGACAAGCTCCTGGACACCCGCAAGGTAGACATCGTGGCCGGCCCGGACGCCTACCGCAGCCTTCCAAGGCTGCTGGAGGCAGTGTCCGACGGACACCCCCAGATCGACGTCATGCTTTCCCGTGAGGAGACCTATGCCGACATCAATCCCGTCAGGATCGACTCCAACGGCGTATCCGCCTTCATCTCGATCATGCGCGGCTGCAACAATGTCTGTTCCTATTGCGTGGTGCCGTATACCCGCGGCGCGGAGCGCAGCCGCGACCCCCGCACGATCGTGCGGGAGGCCTGCGACTGCTTCAGCCGCGGGTATAGAGAAGTCACCCTGCTCGGCCAGAACGTCGATTCGTACCACTGGACAGGCGAAGACGGAGAGGTTACCTTCGCGCAACTCCTCGAGAAGGTAGCCCTTGTCAGCCCCGAACTCCGCGTGCGTTTCTCCACATCCAATCCACAGGATTTCTCCGATGAGGTCATCTATACGATGGCTGCATACGACAACATCTGCAAGCACATCCATTTCCCCGTACAGTCCGGTTCCAACCGCATGCTGGAGAAGATGCGCCGCCGCTATACCCGCGAGTGGTACCTTTCAAGGGTGAAGAAGATCCGCAATGTCATCCCCGACTGCGGCATTACGACCGACGTCATCGCCGGTTTCTGCACGGAGACCGAAGAGGACCACAAGCAGACGCTGAGCCTGTTTGAGGAGGTCGGCTATGACACAGCTTTCATGTTCTATTATTCGGAGCGTCCGGGCACTTTCGCCGCCAGGCACTGGCCGGACGACGTGGACATCGAGACCAAGACCCGCCGCCTGAACGAGATCATCACCCTGCAGAACCGCAAGAGCCTTGAGAGTTACCGCCGCGACATTGGGAAGCGTTTCAAGGTCCTCGTCGAGGGACCTTCAAAGAAAAACCCTTCCGAACTGTGCGGAAGGGCTTCCAATAACAAAATGTGCGTCTGGCCTGACACGGCCCACAAAGCCGGTGACTACGTGGAGGTCGAGGTTCTCGACTGTACTTCCGCCACGCTTCTCTGCAGGCTGGCCTAGCTTTATTCCTGGACGAAGGCGATCACTTCGCCCTTCGCCACGTCTTTTCCCTGCTTGGCGGTGACCGCAACGACGCGTCCGCTCACAGCGGGGACGATCTCCTCCAATCCGTACCAGGTCTGGACATAGCCCATGGGCTTTCCGGACTTGACGGCGGTGCCGGCCACTGGCGCCTTGGAGTCGTCCTGGACATCCACCTCCCACAGCATCTTGCCCTTGGCAGGAGCCTGGACGGGAGTGGCCTTGGGATATTTTGCCACATAGGAGTCGATGTCGAACTCGGGCATCTCCACGACGGGACGGGTGACGACCTTCGGTGCGCCGGCCTTTTCCTTAAGGGCCTCGAGGTCCTTAAGGAAACGCTCCTTGGCGACACCGGAGCGGTAGTCGAGGTACTGGCGCTCATGCATGGCAAGCTCGAAGAGCTCCTCATCGTCCTCGCCGTAGTCCCAGCCCTTCTCATCCATCATCTTGCGGTACTTGGGCAGCTCGTCGGGATAGTTGTCCTGAGGATTGCCGGTCTGGAACTCCATTCCCTTCTCCTTGGCGAGATCGATGATCTCAGGCGCGAGGGGACCGGGGAGGTTGCCCATCTTGCCCAGGATCATTCCCCAGGTGTCCTTGTCGATGGTGGAGAAGCGAGGCTTGCCGCTGGCAAGGTTGAAGAGATTCATCAGCGCGGTATTCTTGACATACTGGCTGAACGGGGTCACGAGCGGCGGGTAGCCGAGCTTGGGCCATACGTACTCGACCTCGCTGAAGAGTTTGACCATCAGGGTGTCGAGGCTGCTGACGGGCTCTCCGTGGGAGCGCTCTGCAGCATTGATGGCATCCTTGAAGCCGATGAGGTCCGCCATCATCGAACCCATCATACCTCCGGGGAGTCCGCAGCCGACGAGCAGGGAAGTCATCTGGGAGTTGGTGGGGTTGATCCAATAGCCGAGGAAGTCGTCGATGAACGACTGGGTCAGGCGGCGCACCTCCATATATGCGTCCATATTGATGTCCTTGACGAGGAATCCGTCGGCCTTCATCATCTCGCGGATGGTGATGACGTCGGGATGGACCTTGCCCCAGGAGAGGGGCTCGACGGCCACGTCGAGGTAGTCGGCGCCGGCGCGGGCGACCTCGAGCATAGAGGCGGGCGAGAAACCGGGGCCGGTATGGCCGTGGTACTGGACCTTGATGTGGGGATACTTCTTCTTGATCTCGCGGACGATCTCGGCGAGGGCGGTAGGACGTCCGATGCCTGCCATATCCTTGAGGCAGATCTCGTCGGCGCCGTATTCCACCAGCTTGTCCACGACACCCATATAATAGTCCACGGTGTGGACGGGGGAGTGGGTGATGGAAAGGGCGGCCTGCGAGATCATGCCGGCTTTCTTGGCGTACTCGACCGAGAGCTTGAGGTTGCGGTGGTCGTTCAGGCCGCAGAATGAGCGGGCGATGTCGGTGCCCTGTTTTTTCTTGACCTTGAACATGAGTTCACGGACGTCTGCCGGGACGGGATACATGCGGAGGGCGTTGAGACCGCGCTCCAGCATGTGGGTCTCGATGCCCACCTTGTGGAAAGGAGCGGTCCACTCGCGTACGGAGCGGTTGGGGTTCTCGCCGTAGAGCAGGTTAACCTGCTCGAAGGCTCCGCCATTGGTCTCCACGCGGTCGAAGCAGCCCATGTCGATGATGGCCGGAGCCACCTTGACGAGCTGGTCCACTCTGGGCTGGTACCTTCCGGAGGATTGCCACATATCCCTGTATACGAGGGAGAATTTTATTTCACGTGCCATATCAGTTTTATTAAAGATTCTTATTGAGCCGTAATCATACAAATATAGCAAAAAATCTCACCATATCCGACGCCAGGGTGGACTTTGTTCAGTTTTTTTATGCAGCCCCAACAAAATATTTTGTCAATCGATTTTTTTCACTACCTTTGCAGTCCTAACACGGTGCGATTAGTTCAGTTGGTAGAGCACCAGATTGTGGTTCTGGGTGTCGTGGGTTCGAGCCCCACATCGCACCCCAACTGTAAAAGGGACGACTCATGCGGGTCGTCCCCTTTTTATAAGTTGTAGTGCGTCGCGCCCTTCCATTCCCTATCCGTGCGAGTTTTCGCCCTAAATCCGCACCGATTCTCCTGATTGGCCGCATCCGTGCGGAAAAACGCCTGAAATCCGCACGGCTTTCCCTCTCCCTTAAATCCGTTTGGTTTCCCTCCGCCAGTATACAGCTTGTACAAGGAAACTATAATGAGGTGGGTTTATGTGTACAAGATGTTAGCAGAAACAACTGAATCCTGGAAAAACAATACAGCTTGTACAAGACTATTCAGTTAGAGAGGATATAGTTGTACAAGCTGTATGTGGGGGCAGACTGAATGACATCAAATATGATATAAACTTAAAACGGCATGAGAGTCATCTTGAGAAAACTGTTGTTTTCGGTATTATCGATACTTGTCGGCTTGACCCGCCTTTCCGGGCAGGAGGCAGGCTCCAGCGTTTTTGAAATAGGTGCAGGATTGAATTTATACGGGACTTTAGGTGCCATGGGTGGCCCTTACAGGTATTTCAGTCCGGGGATATATGGCGAATACCGTTATGGAGCCGCGGAGCGTTTCGACATCGGGGCACAGTTGAACTACAGGTTCGGAAATGGAGAGTCCGACTACTTTGTTGATTTCGGTCAATGGAAGCTCCGGTTCAATCAGGTTAATCTGAAAGCTGTGGCGGACTTCAAGATGCGTCCCTCACGGGTTGTCCGTCCATTCATCGGTGTCGGTGTCGGAGCAGGATTTATTAAGGAAGAGCGCATCGGAGACCTCTCAACAGTCAGTTGGACAGTATCTCCCGTGAAGAAGTGGTTTTTCGTGACCGTAGGACCGAGATTTGGCCTTCATATAAAACGCTTCCGTGTCGCAATTGAGACGGATCTCGCATTCGACATGGAGCATTGGGATTCCATAGCTGCCGCCACCGCCTTGAATGTCGGCTACTCATTCTGATCCCACCTGAAGTGGGGATTATAAAATAGCCCCGAAACTTTACAGCCGCGGCTTCTTGACGATTCGGACAATGAGGGAGATCAGGTAGATGATGATGCCGTAGAAGACCGGAATCAGGCCGATTCTCATCCCGCCGAAGAAAACATTGGGGGAGATCAGGTCGAATAAGCCGCTGACCCCTCCTCCCAGGTCGGAGGCAACCTGCTGAAATGCCTGGAACATCTGGTACATGCCGATAAGGTAGGTCAGGAATCCGAAAACAAGCGCGAAGGTTCCGATCTCCTTGATCCACCGGGGGGCTTTCCAGGCGGCGAAGAAAATGGCAACCAGAAGAATGGTGAGGATGGTCATGTATCCGGCTCCTCCCTGCATGAAAATCTTGAACATGGTACAAAAGATTTACGGGTTTGACTTTCTGTAACAAATGTAAGGAACGGCTCTCCTTTTCCAAAGCCGAATCCCCATGCACGGAAGTTAAATCCCCAATGTCGCGTTTTATTTTGGCAGAACCCCGGTCCGTTTGCTATATTTGTGCAGGGAATGAAACGGCTTCTGACCATATCCTATTGGATAATCGCCATCCTTCTGGTGGCGGTCGTTCTCAGCAGTCTCGAATACACGTTCCTGGAAGCTTTGTTTATCGGAACGCTGTTTCTCCCCGGTGCCCTGGCGGCCAGGTATTTCTTCCCGAAGGTCAACTACAGCAAAAAGTCGTCCGGTATCGGGGAGACAATCTTTATTGTGCTTGGGATCTTGTTGGGGGAGATCCTATTGTTCATGATCGCCCATTTTTGCATTCTCTCCTTCAGAGGGGACCTTCCCGGACCTATAGTGGATCTGCCCGACCTTCCTCACATCTTGTCGAACCCTGTTTTCATCGCCGTCATCTTGACTGCCCTTGCGGCCGGCAGCCATTTCTTCGAAGCGTGGCTGGACAAGAAGCACCCGAGCCGGCCTGGCACCATATCTTTCATCTCGGACAGGAAGCCGATGACGCTGCCTTTGAACGAAATCCTTTACGTAGAATCGAACGACGACGCAACGTGCATAGTCGCCTCTGATGGCCGGCGCTTCAAGAACTACACTCCCATCTCCCAATGGGAAGCTACGCTTTGGCCGCATTTCATCCGCATCCATCGCTCCTTCCTTGTGAACAGGACCGCGGTAACCAAAGTCGATGTCGACCTCCTGTACATCGACGACATCCAACTGCCCATATCCCGGAAGTATAAGGATACGGTCTCCAACAGTTTCTAGTTGTTTCGGGAGATCCTCGCCTGGCTCCTACGGCTTATGGATCTACTTGACGCGTTTGTAGGTCTTGGCGCGGCGGCCTTCGGTGTCGAAGGGGCTGCGGGCGGTCAGGAGACCGCTCTCGGCGTCATAGGTGAATATCAGGCCCCATAGGTAATGCTCCCATCCACCGTCGGCCGCAGGGATGAATTGATGGGTGACGTTCTCGGGCGTGAAGACACGCTCAACCGTAGGGTCTTCCATGTCCTGCCAGGTCCCGACGAGCGGGCTTGAGGTCAGGGCAGCGAGGTATGCGGGGTCAGGCGCGCCGGCATCGACCTTCTCCATGGAGACGGTGATGCCGCGCTCCTTCCTGTCGCTTTCGTTGAAATGCGACAGGGTCTTGTCCTTGCGGTTGATGAAAAGGTAGGTGTCTTCTCCGTACCTGCCCACGAACTCGAGGAGCTTCTCGTCAGGGCCTACCCCGAACATGTCTTCGTCCATCTCGTTATAGGTATAATTGGTCTCCGGTATGGCCGAAACAGGGATATCGGGCAGGCTCCTGTCCTTGATGCGTATCTGATACTTGTCGACGGAGATGTAGAAATCGTACATGTCGGCGTCATTGTCCGGTACGGTCTCCTTGACGTGCCAGGTGCCGTAGGCCCAGGAATAACCGCTGGTGAGTATACCCTGATGGCTGAGGTTGACGGTCTGCGCTCCGGCGGCCATGGAAGCGAGGAGCAGGACTCCCGCAATCAGAAGATTCTTGGTGTTCATGCCTATGTCTGTTATCTCTCGCGGCGGTTCAGCTGGCGGACGATGCGGCGGATGACGACATCGATGGACTGGTCGGGCTCGATGATGTTGTAATCCTCCCAGAAATTGTCATCGGCGAAAGCGCTGACCTGGTCGGAGAGGATGTCCTTGAACTTGACGCGGTCCGCAGGGTCGATGGCGATGCCGCCTTCCTTGTGGTCGGTGACGGCCATCTCGGCGGTCACGGTGAAATTGGAACGGAACAGCGAGTGCTGCTTGCGGGCGTTGAATCCGAGGTCTACACGGCAGTAGTCATAGTACCATTTGTCATCTACACAGCGGTAGCTGACCACATAGTCCGCGCGGTTCACGATGAATCTCATGCCCTGGGAACGTCTGACGATGAAGATGTGTGCGGCTTCTTCGGCCCTGCCCTCGAAATCGAGCGAGAACTCCACGCGGCCGATGGCCAGGCTCTCGGTCTCGATATAGACCGTGCCCTTGAAGAGTATCCCGTCCTCGCGGTTGTTTGGCGTAAACTTGATGGCGTAGAATGAACGGTCGTCGTATACCGCAGTGCCGGTGAGGTCGAAGGTGTACATCGTCATCATCTCGTCTAGGCTGAGCCCGACGAAGGGATTCTTGACCATGTCGATGTTCAGCGCGGTGTTGATGCCGCCCTGGAGTTTCACCAGCAACGTATCGGAACTGTCGTAGTTGAGGCTGCCGCGTCCCTTGTAGATGCCAACCTTGTCAGACGCAAAACCGCCGTATGAGGCTTTGTCGATGTCGATGACGGCTTCGTTGAGCACCAGGTACTTGGCTGTACCCTTGCGTATCATTTCGCGATAGAATGCGGTCATGCCCACCCTGTCTGTCGGGTAATTGTCGCGGACCTTCAGGAACGCCGCGCGGAAAATGGCCTGTCCGTCCATGGCCCTGACGCGGGCGGGATCGAGCTCTATGGTCATCGGCACGAGCTGGATGACCAGGGGCTTCTCCTGCGTGCTGCCGGCGAAATCTCCGACAGTCAGGCTGCGGGTCATGAACCCGAGGTGGCTGATCGTTATCTTGGCGTCAGCCGGGGTATTCTCCGGAATCTTGAGGGAGAAGACACCGTCGGCATTGGAGACGTTGCTGATCGTGCTGCCCGAGAGGCTGACCGAGGTGAAGAACAGCGACTCTGAGTTTGAACTGTCCAGAACGTGGCCATGCAGGGTGGTCACGCCCGTTTCCTGACCTGCTGCCGAGAGGGCCAGGAAAATGGCGGCGAAGGCCGCTGCGAAATACTTGATGCAGGTTTTCATTATGTCAAAATTCAGGTGCGGCCCTTCGGCCTATTCAACTTTAAGGTTACCGGAACGGGTGGATTTCTCACGCGAGCCGGGGCTGTACTCATCCGTGTACCAGTCCCATTCCAGATGTATTACAGGGTATTTCCCGCCTATCGGCAGGATATTGTCGAGCGGGAAAGAAGCATAGACTCCCGCGAATACGAGGTTGTTAAAGCTCTCCTCGGGATTCTCGGGGCTCTCTCCGTGAGCGTTGTGGCGCATTTTGAGATAAAGCGTGTCGGCATTGCTCTTGAAGTCGTCGAACAAAAGATTGATATCATGGACGGTATCGGAGTTCTTCTTCATGGCAACGTTGAGGAAAGAATTCAAGTAACCACCTGAAACCCAGGCTTGGACGACGTTGACTCCATCTGTTCCCAAAGTGTCGAGGGGAATGGATGAAGCGATGACGGGCTCTTCGCATAAAGCTCCCCTGAAGTCTATGATACGGATGTTGTATTCGTTGGACTTGCCTGAAACGGCAGAAAGGACGTCGCAGGAGATCATGATTCGCTTGAGCGTGTCGGGGATGAGGGAGCCGCTGTCATTCTCCACGATGTTGTAGATGTTGCCGCTGTCGGTCTGGAGCCTTTCCCTTCCAATCGGGGTACACATACCTGAGTCCGTAAACAGGACATCCCTGTCAGGAAGGCACGAAATGAGAAGGAAGGCCGCGACAGCGACGAAAATAGCTTTGGATACGAATGATTTCATCTTGTAACTGTGCTCTTTTTTACGGTTGGGTGGCAGATGATCTGGATGTCGACCCCGTCGACCTTGTATCCCCTGTAACGCTTGCTCCTGATGCGCGACTCGACCATTTCCAGCAGTTCATCGTCCATGACGTCCTTGAAATCGTTGTTCACGGTGTCATACAGGTGGATGTGCTTGAAATTGTTCACATCGAAATACATCTTGTTGTTGGAACTGAAGCGGTGGGTATACACGCCGAGCAGGGACATCTGTGTCAGGATATTGTACACCGAAGCCACCGTCACGCGGGTGCCGCCCCGGTCCTCGAGCCACTCGCGGACCTGGTCGGCGCTGGCGTGCCCGAGGCTCAGCATGGCCTCGTGCACGGCCAGGCGCTGCGGCGTGGCCTTGAGCGAATAGCGCTTCAGGACCGACTTGAAGCGGTCCATGGAGGAGGTGTCTCTCGTCTGTGCGTTCATAATCCGGACAATCTGTCCTCACAAAGTTAATCAAAAAAAGATTAAATGCTTATATTTGCAGTTCATAAAACTGGAATATGGAGAAAATCAGGCTATTGATCATCGGTGGAGGTCCCGCCGGATACACCGCAGCCATATACGCTTCGCGTGCAGCGCTTTCCCCCGTGTTATATGAGGGCATGGAGCCGGGAGGGCAACTCACCACAACCACCGTCGTCGAGAATTATCCCGGTTTTACCGATGGAGTCGACGCCAACAAGCTGATGGGAGACATGCGCGCCCAGGCCGTCCGCCTCGGTGCGGACGTCAGGCGCGGCACGGTCGTCAAGGCAGACCTTTCTTCCAAGCCCTTCCGCTTCACATTGGACGGTGGAGAGGAGATCGAGGCTGAAGCAGTCATCATAGCTACCGGCGCCGCCGCCAAGTATCTCGGCCTGCCGTCGGAACGCAAGTTCCGGGGCATGGGCGTGTCGGCCTGCGCCACCTGCGACGGATTCTTCTACAGGAAGAAGGACGTCGCCGTGGTGGGCGGAGGCGACACCGCCTGCGAGGAGGCGACCTACCTTGCCGGTCTCTGCCGCAAGGTGTACATGATCGTGCGCAGAGACGTCCTCCGCGCCTCCAAGGCCATGCAGCAGAGGGTAGCGGACACTCCCAACATCGAAGTCCTGTGGAACTGCAATACCCAGGAGGTCCTCGGAGACGAGTTCGGCGTCACCGGCGCCAGGCTCCTGAGGAAGGATGGTACTGTTTTTGATATCAGCATCGACGGCTTCTTCCTTGCGATCGGGCACCATCCCAACTCCGACCTGTTCAAGGAGTGGCTGGAGACCGACGCCCTGGGCTATATCGTTACGGACGGGAAGTCCTCCCGTACGAGCGTCGAGGGCGTTTTCGCTGCCGGAGACGTGCAGGACCCCACATACCGCCAGGCGGTCAATGCCGCAGCTTCGGGATGCCGTGCTGCACTGGACGCCGAGAAATATTTATTGGGAATTTAATTGAGCAAGATGAAAAATCCGAAGCTTATCGCAGCATTCGTCATCGGCCTGCTTGCCGCAGTGGGCTGCAAGTCCGAGTACGAGCTGCTTCTTGAGGGCAACGACGTAGACGCCAAGTACGCCGCCGCTTTCGAGTATTTCAACCAGGGCAAATACCAGAGGGCTTCACAGCTTTTCGAGTCGCTGTCGGCCCTTACGAACGGCACCGACCGCGGCGACACCGTGCAGTATTACTGGGGACTCAGCAATTACCGCTACAGGGATTACTATACGGCCGAGACCAATTTTACCAACTTCATCGCCACGTACCCCCTCAGCCCGTTCGCTCCTGATGCTGGATTCTTCCGCATCGACTGCCTCTACCGGCAGACGCTTCGCTATGAGCTTGACCAGAAGCCTACGCGCAACGCCCTGTCCGCCATAGCCCGTTATCTTGTCGAGAATCCCGACAGTCCTTATCGTCCGCTGTGTGAGAACATGACTACCGAGCTTAACGGACGCTTGGACCGCAAGGCGTATGAGAACGCCCGCCTGTACTACAAGATGGAGGATTACCAGGCGGCATCCGTCGCTCTGAGAAATGTCCTGAAGGACAATTCCGAGAACATATACAGGGAGGATATCCTGTATTACATAGCGATGTCTTCCTACAAATACGCTTCCATGAGCGTCCAGAACAAGCAGAAGGAGCGTTACCTCATCTTCGTCGACGACTATCTCAATTTCGTGGGCGAGTATCCGGAGTCTAACTACCGCGGCGAATTGGACGGGCTTTACAAGCGTGCCCAGCGCGCCCTCGGCCGCAACACCGCCGTTCCGGGAGTGGAGCTTGACGATGAGGCCGCCGTGGAGGAGATTGAAAAATAATGAAACTTTCCGCGGACGACGCGGAGTATTCAAGATGTAAGAGAATAGAAAAAGATATGGAAAAGACAAAGAAAGTCCCCACCAACACCATCACACGTGACGTCAAGGATCTTGCAGCCCCGACCGGCAACATCTATGAGACGGTGGTGATCCTTTACAAGCGCGCCAACCAGATCGCACTGGCAGAGAAGAAAGAGTTGAACAAGAAGCTCGAGGATTTCAAGAACGAGCGCGACACCATGGAAGAGGTCTTCGAGAACAAGGAGCAGATCGAGATCTCCAAATATTACGAAAGGCAGCCCAAGCCCGACCTCGTGGCCATCTCCGAATTCGAGAACGACGAGCTCTTCTACAGAAAGGCCAAGCAGGAGGATTAATCCTTATGCTCAAGGCTTTAAGCGTCAGGAATTACGTATTGATAGACTCTCTGGAGATTGATTTCCCGGAGGGTCTGATCATTATTACGGGACAGACCGGAGCCGGAAAGTCCATCATCCTGGGCGCCCTGTCCCTGCTGATGGGAGCCAAGGCTGACGCTGAAGCCATCGCCGAAGGAGCCGAGACCTGTTCGGTCGAAGCTGAGTTCGAAACGGGAGGTGATGCTGAATTGCTGGCCCTTCTGAAGGAGAACGACCTGGGTGAGGGCGGCAGCCTGATCCTCCGCAGGGTGGTGAACCGCTCGGGACGGTCGCGTGCTTTCGTGAACGACTTTCCGGTTAACCTTCCCTTGCTTACGGCTGTAGCCGGGCGTCTTGTAGACATACATTCACAGCATCAGAACCTTCTGCTGGCGGACCATCGTTTCCAGCTCTCCGCCCTGGACCTGTATGCCGGCAACGGGGAGTTGCTCGAGATCTGCAGGGAGGCGCATTCCGACCTCGTCGCGCTCCGTTCGGAGCTCTCGGAGGTGTCCGCGCGCCTCGCAAGCCTCAATGCCGAGCGCGACTACAATGAGTCCGTGTTCCGCCGTCTGGACGGTGCTTCGCTCAAGGACGGCGAGCTCGAGGAGCTGGAGGCGGAGCAGGAGCGTCTTGCAAATGCCGAGGACATCAAGGAGAACCTTTGCTTGCTCGAGTCCTTCTTCTCTCCGGGGGATGATACGCCCTCTCCCGATGCCGGCCTCAGGAACTGCGTCCAGATCCTTTCCCGCCTCTCGCGTTTCCTGCCGGAAGCCGGACCGCTACAGGAAAGGCTTTCTTCCGCCCGCATCGAGATTGCGGATATCGCCGGGGAGGTGGCTTCGCTCAATTCCCGTTTCGAGGTGTCCATGGACCGTTTGCAAGCGGTTGAGGAGCGTCTCTCGACCATTTATGGGCTGCTCAAGACATATTCCTGCAGGACTGTATCCGAGCTTATCTCATTGAAGGACAAGTATTCCGATGCGCTTTTCGACAGCGATTCGCTGGAAATGCGCAAGGAGGAACTGGAGAAGGCGGTGGGGGAGGCGGCGGCGCGCCTGGACGGCGTGTCAGCGGAGCTCCACGCCGCCCGCCTGCGCGCCGCCGGCCCCTTCTCCGAAGCCATCATGGACTCGCTCCGCTTCCTGGAGCTGGAGCGCGCCGTCTTCTCGGTGGAGTTCTCGGACGTCCCGCCCGGCCCTGCCGGGAGCGACTCCGTGAGCTTCCTCTTCTCCGCCGACGGCCGCGGACAGGCCGAACTCTCCAAATGCGCATCGGGCGGCGAGCTCTCTCGTATAATGCTGAGTCTCAAGGCCATGATGGCACGCTATACCGAGATGCCCACCCTGTTCTTCGACGAGATAGACTCAGGCGTGTCCGGCAGTGCTGCCGACCGCATGGGCTCTATGATATGCGACATGGGACAGCACATGCAGGTCTTCGCCATCACCCATCTGCCGCAGGTCGCGGCAAAGGGCAATGCGCACTATCTCGTATCAAAATCCGAAGATGAAGGCGGCCGCACGGTCTCTTCCATCACCCGTCTCGACGATGAGGAGCGCGTAATGGAGGTGGCCCGTATGCTAAGCGGCAGCACCGTCACCGATGCTGCCGTCGCCAATGCCAAGGCCCTTCTGAAGCCCTAATCGTCCAATTCTATCCAGTCGGTCTCGGAAACCACGTAGGCGCCGCAGACGCCGGCGCCGCCGCTGACGTTCGTGTACACGAACGACGCGGGCGCCATGCCGAGCGACGAGAAGTCATTATGGTCGCTGTTATACCGAGCCTTGAGGTAGTTGTAATAGCTCTCTGAGAATCGGTAAAGTACAAGCGAGTATTTGATACTCCGTTCGACCCAACCATGATATTCACCATCTGTATAATCCATCCGTCCAGAGTCCGCTAAGTTATACGATGTGAGGGTCATACGCCTGCGACTGTCCTTCTGAGAGGGGCTGGATGCATCGCTCCATATCTGCACTATCCGTTCCCTTGATTTATTGGAGAGGAAGTTGTAATACCTTGGAATAGCTATTACCGGGTCTTCGCTTCCGGCAGAAAGCCCATCCGTATCGGCCATTGCACATGGGGTAAGGTAAGCGGTGCCGGCGGAATGCTGGACCTCGCCCCAAATCATTTCACCTGTCTCGGGATCACGACTTTGATATTGCTCGTCCGTCTCTACATACTGCCTTATGATGGCCCCATAATACCCTCCGTCGCCCGGGTCATCGTATTCGATGTCCACCTGCGTCATACTCCTTTTGTTCGGCCTCTTCACCACTCTGGCGTTCCATGTGTATGACGGGAATGGTTCAGGCACTTCGCAGGAAGCCTCTACAGTGCCGATTCCCGCCACGGAAGCACTTGTCTCCACCACATCTCCCGGCTGGAAAACATGACCGGTCACATAGCACTGCATCCTGTCCGGGATTGAACGGCTCCTGCTCTTTTTCAATGTCAGGGTCTGGCCGTTCACACGGACCTCGACGCTCTCTCCGGCAGTGGTGACAGGCTCGGCCTTACCGAACAGAGGAGTAGTGGCCTGCACATAGAAATAAGTGGAATCGTATTCGTTGGAAGGTATGAACGTCATCCAGATGGTGCTGTCTCCCACCTGCTTCGCTATATCGAAAGTCCGGTCGCAGCCGCACAGGACCGCAAGAGAAATGACTGTCATCAATACTCGTTTCATGGCTCAGAATTTCAAAGTGTAACTGAAGGTGGGAATGATGGGGATCAAGCCGTAGGAGACGCCTGTGTATTCGCCGTCTTTCACTTCCACATCCGCATAGACGGTGTTCATACGGCAATAGGCGTTGTAAATGCTGAGATTCCAGGTCCGTATCTTTCCGTCTTTGCGATGCTTGATGAAGTTCATGCCGGCGTCAAGGCGGTGGTAGTCCGGAAGCTTGATGTTGTTGGGACCGGTGTACACACGGTCGTAAGAATAGAAAACTTTATTGTCCTGATGAATCGTAGCCTGGTACTTGCCCTGCGAACCTACGGTCATCCGGTTGCCGGAGTGGTACACCCACCCTCCGTAGATCTCGAAACGTTCGCTGAACTTGTGCGTTGCCGTGATGTTGAACTTGTGGCGGTTGTCGTTACGGTCGCGATACCATCGGTCGCTGAACTCCGGGAAGAATCGTTCGGACCAGGACAGTGTATACGCCACATCCACCTGAGTCTTTTCGTTCTCCCATCCGTAAGCCACTTCCGCACCGTAGGCACGGCCCCGGCCTTCGGTGAAAGCGCTTTCCCAGCGGTCCACCGGCGGATAGATCGCCGCCGGACCCGAATACTCGTAGATATGCTCCATCGTCTTCCAGAATCCTTCGATGTCCAGATGCATGCCGTGCGGCAGGCGCGTGTATACGCCTGCTGCCGCCTGCTGCGAGTGCATCGGACGAATGCTGGCAGTTGTAGGCAGCCAGAGATAGGTCGGCAGGTCCACGTAGGTGGTCTGGAGCCTGTGCTCGAACTGGTTCATCAGGGTGTATGACGCCTTCAGAGCGACCACGTCCGAGGCATCATAGCGCAGCGCGACGCGCGGCTCAGGCAGCGCATAGGCTTTTCCCTTTACAAGGAAAAGCGCCGCGCGCACGCCGACATTCGCCGTCAGGCCGCGCAGCAGCGTCATCTCGTCCTCGACATATATCGAGGGCTCCTCTCCGCTGTAGCGGCTTCCGATAGCCCAGTTGGAGATCTCCTCCGAAGTCTTGCCGGTCTCTGACCATTGACGGAGCGACCGGTCAGGCATGTAGAGATGATGCTCGATTGAAGCTCCGAAGCGTATGTGGTGCGTCCTGGACGGCTCCCAGTCGAAGTCGGCTCCCAGCCTGATGCCGTGAATGCCCGAAAGATCTGACTCTTCCATGCAGGAATATACGTCATTGCTCCCGTTCCAGCTCCAGAAACGCGATCCGTACTTCACCTTGGACAGGTTGAACGAATAGTACAGGCCCAGTCGGGAAGCCAGCTTGTCCGAAAAAGTATGGTTCAGTGTGAGTCCGGCTGTGGTCGATCCCCAGGCCAACACCCCGTCGAGGCTGTCATCGCCGATATGGACCACGCCGCCATCGTCATCACTGCTCTGCTGATCGTTTCCGCCTCTGAGACGATCCATCCCGTTGAACAGGCGGAAGCGCAGCACGTCATGGTTGGACAGATGGTGCGTAATGCCCAGGTTCAGGTCCCAGAAGGCATAGTGCCCGCGGGTCTTTTCCCCATGTTTGGCATCTTTATGGTTCACGTATGCGAGGGCAGGAATGGTGACAGTGTCCATCCACGTCCGCCGGAGACCGAACTGGAACGAAGTCTTGCCGCGCACAAGCGGGCCCTCGTACTGCAGCCGGCCGTCTATCAGTCCGATCGAGAACGATCCGTGATAGTCATACAGGTCGCCGTCTCTGGTGGTGACATCCACTACCGAAGACAGTCGGCCGCCGTAACGCGCAGGGAAACCGCTCTTGTAGAAGTCCACTCCGTCGACCACATCCGAGTTGAACGCGGAGAACAGTCCTATGAGATGGCCTGTATTGTATATCGACGAACCGTCCAGAAGGAACAGGTTGTCCCCACCTGTGCCGCCGTGGACGAACAGGCCGGACATGAGCTCCGTCCCGGAGGCGACGCCCGGCAGTAGCTGCAGGGTCTTGATGAGGTCGGGGGTGCTGAACACGGCGAAGCCCTTGTTCAGCTCCTCCCCGCTGAGCCGCGTGAGGCCTGTCTGTGTCCGCATCACCGTCCTGAGACGGTCCGCGGACACCCTTGAAGCCGTCAGCGTGTCCTGCAGCTCCTGGGCCTGAACAGTCGCAGCGGCAAGAACTGCCGCCGCGACTGCCAAAAGCCACTTTTTAGAAATATTCATACGAAACGTCTATTCTGCCAGCCGATAGTGCTCGTCGGTGATTGAAATGGAAAAAACCTTGGTTCCTGAGAGCCATTCTATTGAATAGGCAATCATTGAAAGTGGACTTAACGGATCGGTGCTTTTTTCTCCATCCTTTACATGGTATTTCAATTCTTTTCCATCATCAAATATTATGGAGCACGAGGAGAAAGTCCCGACTCCATGATCCACTCGATGAGTGAAGTAGGTTACACCTCCTGCAGGGATGTCCGCGGAGAGGAACTCCTTCTCTTCCCATTGATTGCCATGCAATTTACTCGCAGACATTTTCAGATGTAGGGAATGCTGAGTATCATTATAATACCTATACTCAACAGGAAAGTTAAAGTCCTCTCCGATATCTTCATGTACTGTGCACCCATCAATTAAAGGAGCCAGTGCAATCATCATCAATAAAACCAGACGTTTCATATTCTTCAAGTTTTACGGATTAGCGTTATACTAATAGATGTATAATAATAGTAATGATGCATTGCTAATTAGGGTTTATAAAGTCATCAACACTATTAGTCACATATAATTCAAACAAAGTGTCTATATCTGAGTCTGTAACACCCACTGGTTCTGACCATTTAACTTTGGTTTTTAAGTTTGAGAGGGTGTATGTGTTATTGCTCAGAATACCGCTTAACTGCAATCCAGTATAACCACTAACACTATCGTCTGGTAATGATGAACAATTAGGAATAGTATTATCTAAATGCTGATTATAGTCATCGTATAAATCGAGGAAAATAGGGGTATATTCGATGCTGTTTCCACTGCTTGTGCCAGGCCATTCTTTTTCGTATACATTATAATAAATAAAACCATCAGTATTCTGGCTCCCATATTCTTTATTGTATGCAATAAGTCCCGAGAATAACGCCCAGCTTTCTTTTACCGCTGTGCTGTAACTACCATAATCGTTATCGTTATGTGAATAATGAGCCGAGTGCCCTAGTTCATGCGCTATAACATAATACATTTTATCTATACTATGTAAACTACCAAATATATCGTAAATCCAGGATTCAATATGATACCCCATTGCATTGGCATTGGTAAACACACTTGGATATGAATTACTCGTATCATGCTGACATATCTTCAGTTTGTTATTGAAAGCTGGCCGGAGTATTCCTTCGATATCCTTGAAATAAAACGTATATGCCGCTCTCTGGGTTGCCGCATAACGAACATTCTTTTCATGGGTTGTTCCAATCTCAGGGAACCATGAGGTGCTTAACGTTGGACCGTCAAAGGTTGCTTGCCCTGTAAGGCCGTCCCTGATGTCCCAGTCATTGGATTCCCAAATGATTTTATACGTTACAGAGCTGTTGAATGACGCTAGTGTGAATCGGCCTTCATTGTCTGTCAGGCCTTCCTTTACTTTCAGCAAGTGAGTGGCACGGACTCTCACCCCAGGGACAGGAGTCATGGCGTTGTGTACATTGTCGTATGCACGGATCCTTCCACTGGGCGTCCAGGAGGCCTTTGTTTCCGGGAAGTATTCGTTTCCGGTGATACGATAGGCTTCTTTCAGGAGAGCGTCATAGGCATGAGCCGGAATTCCATACTGTTCTTCCGACTTGGTAGTGTATGCCTCGTCATAGTCCGGGATATATGCCTTTATGAGGATTTCTGCTTCAACCGGAACAGTTTTTTCAAGCTCTCTCCAACGCTCTACAGGCACAACGGTATATTGGAATGTCGGAAGATCCTCCGGAATGGAAGGGTCGTGATAGCTTGAGCCACCGACAACTACCTTGCGGTCTAACGGGGTTTCACTCAGGAAAACGTAGGGCTTGATGTTACGGAGAATATCCTGCTCTTCGATAGACTTTGGATAGAATCGGACATAATAATGAGTCGGCTGGATATCTTTCGGATCAATCTCTGATTTCGTCTGGGCCGGAAGATTCTCGTAAGCCTTTAAAAGGTTCTCTATCGAGTATGGAATGTCGATGGCATCTCCAAGGACAGTCTGTCCTTCAGTGGTGATAAACTCGTTGTCTGATTCAATTACTGTTCCGATCTGATTAGGATCAAGTATAGGGTCATCTATGGTCTGACAGGCAACCATACTGACTGCGATGGCAAAGTACATAACCTTGCGGAAATTTGAGTGTTTCATTGTTTATAACTGTTTTAAGGTGATTAATAACTGAATCATCTGGTGTATTCAGTCCCGGGCTCTGATAATATGTCGGACTAGCTTACGTCTAGGCCATCAAGAAGCCGACCGAAGACTATGAGATAAACTGGGACTACAACTTCTAAGGAGACATTGGATACCGCTTTCAGAAGCAATAAGGGTTCACCTTCGGCTCGGGGATAAAGCCCAATTGCATATTCAGCAACGGAAAGCCCGATGTGAGATTTTTCCCCTATCTCAGTCTCGGATTGTCATTTGATGGCATCAGAAAAGCACCAGATCATTCCGTCGGTATCTCGATCAAGTCGGATTCTGTCCCAACTTGGCCACACAATACTAGAACACCCAGCCGAGGCGGATACCCTTGCTGGAAAATTCGTGATCGAAGAAGCCGCCTCTCTGGGATCTTTCCTCGAAACCTTTTATACCGAAATTGTGGATATAACGCAGATCCACTCCGACCCTCAAATGACGGCCGATCTGTAATCCAGCCTGAGGCGAGAGAATGACTCCGGTTGCACTTTTGAAGTCATCTGCAAATAACTCTCTCTCGAACAACATCGATGTCCCGGCACCGATGCCGGCATAGATCTTCGATTTTGTTCCAAGAGGTATATTGCGGTATGCGGACATGATAAGCGATGGATTGATGAAATCAAGGTTGTACGCACTATGGTGCCTGCGCCGTCCTCCCTGCAGGGAGAAGGAGAGAGCCAGATCGTATGTGGACTCCAGGCCCCAGTGGTATGCTGCGTCGACAGCCCAGCCAAGGTCGCGATACGAAGTTTCATTTGTAGCCAGCAGCCACTTATATACATCTGTCCCTGCCCTAATCTCATACTTATCAAAACTTTTTGACTGCGCGGTGCTTACAGTACTCACCATTGGTAGCAAAGCAATTAGAATCAAAATGAAAGGACGTTTCATATTCTTCATTGGTTTCGTTTTACCATATAAACACACGCCAAGGGCAAATCTTTCCGACAATGATGAAAAATGCTATTATTTTCCGATATTAGTCGGAAAGGTTTTGCCATCTTCAGTGTTTATTTACCAGAGTGTGAGTACAGAGGTTCAAACACACGAGAGAGAGTTGGCGGCTTTGTGCTCAAGAGGAGACGAGGCTGCCAGGAGAACTGTGTACGAACTGTACTCGGGGTGGATATTGTGTATATGTCGAAGGTATATGCCTGACACTCAGGATGCCGAGGACTTGACACATGACGCGTTCATGAAGATTTTCGACAAGATCGGGAAGTTCCGTTATAGCGGCAAAGGGTCGCTGAAGGCATGGATGTCGAGGCTGACGGTGAATATGGCATTGAACAGGTTGAGAGATGAGAAGAAGATGGAGTCGCTGGATATCGCCGACGTCCCGGAGCCTACCGAAGAAGAGGCCAAGGATATCCCGCTCGACGTTCTTGTCTCGCTGATATCCTCTCTGCCGCCTCAGAGAAGGGCGGTGTTCAACATGTTCTGCATTGATGATTGGTCTCATGCAGAGATTGCGAAAGAGCTTGGAATCTCTGAGAACGCCTCTACCATCACTCTTCTCAAGGCCAGGAGGGAACTTGCCGCGAAAATCAAAGAATGGATAAAGGACAACGCATGAAAGACTGGACTGACATAGTATCTTCGAGGTTGAAGGATGCTTCCGGTGAGATGCCCAACGGAAGTTGGGAGACCCTTGCCTCAGACATTGCCGCCAGAAGCAGACGCAGGCGCATCTTCGGCTGGTCCGGAGCCTCTGCCGCGGCTGCCGCACTCGCTTTGTTGCTCCTTATTCCAGACAATGCCCCTACAACACCGGAACCGGTGCAGATAATTGCCGAGCAGAAGAACAGCACAGAGGAGATTCGGGAGGATGAACGCATTGAAAGTCAGATAGAATCGGCTAAGCCATTGATTGCAGAGGCAAACGCCACCAAAAGGAGCCCTGTCACGACGGAGCCACCTGTCAATACGGAATCAGAAGAAGTCCCGGCGATAGTAGAACCTGCCAAAGCGAATACGGTAATTGAGCAGCCTGGCAAAGATACTCCTGCCCAAAATGATTCCGACGAAGTCAACGAGCCTGTCACGCAGGAGGAGAAAGAGGTTTCAGACATACCGGATGAAGAGAACGATGTATGGGCGGTGCTCACCCGGGAAGACGTACCTGAAAGGACAAGAAAACCGCTTTTGATAGGTGCATCAGGTAGTTATGGAGTGGTTGATGATGGCCCGAATGCTCTGACCCGACTGCTGGGTATCTCATATTCATTTGAAGAAGATATAAATCATATATATGAAGTCATCTATAACCATCTTCCACCCTTGAAATTCGGGTTTTCAATAGGATACCCGCTCGGTGGGAAGTTGACTCTGAGTTCAGGTCTTGACCTGCTGATCTTCAAAAGTACCGTAACGAGAAAAGAAGAGCGGGCAATGCAAACTGCCTCCTATCTCAGCGTTCCGTTGCGATTCGACTATCAGCTCGTCTCCGTAGAACACTTCTCCGCATACGCCGGAGTCGGAGTTCAGGCGGACAGGTGCATTGCTGCCAATCTTGATGGACAGCCCCTCAAGGATGACAGGATTAATCTCTCCGCCGGAGGGCAATTCAGGATTCAATATGACTTCGCGCCATGGGCCGGCCTATATCTGCAACCGGAGTTGTATCATTATTTCTTGCCGGATCATCCGGCAATCAAGACCTTCAGAACTTCAAATCCGACCATGCTCTCGGTCTCTGCCGGCCTGAGGTTTAAGCTGGGGGAATCATCGGGCTTCAGAAACTGATGCGGTAGCTTTTAACCTTCGGCAAAAAGCCGAAGGTTAACGCGTTTTTTGCCGTTTTCCTTGTTAACCTTCGGCATTTTGCCGAAGGTTAAACGAGTGGGGGGGGGGGGATATAGGAAGCGCTAGTTTACGAGCCTGATGCTGAAGTCCTGGCCGTAGACGATGCGTCGGACGGCTTTGTTGACGTGTCCGCCACGGCGGTCGAAGTTGAAGTTGGACTGAAGTCCGTGCATGCTCTCACCGTCGAGCTTGTCCGGCCAGCGGCGTCCGTACTTCGAACCCATCTTGATGAAGTTGTATGCGGTGTCGTAGCCCTGGAAGGCGAAGGGACCCGGCTCGGCATTGAAGAGCGCCCTGTACTTCAGGAGGAAGCGCTGCACGGCAGGTGAGTCGTAATCCACGAAATACGAAATCGATACGTGCAGGTTGACGTTGTGGAGGTACTCGACCTCGATAGTGTCGAAGGAGCGGATCTTGGAAAGACTGTAGAGGACCACGTTGTCCCTGCGGTTGTTCCTGAGTGCCAGGCGGTTGGCATTGCGCACGACATCATTGACGAACGCCTCGCTCTCGGATGCGACGATGAGACGGATGGAGTTGCCGGAAGACGGGCTCTCGATGCTGTTGGAAAGGTTGCGGCCTTCGAGCGGTCCGTAGGTGATGGTGCTGTACTGGAGTCCTGACTGCTGCATCTTCTCCACGATGACGTTGGCTGCAGCCGTCCTGGTGGCATTCTTTTCGACAAGCAGGACTATGCGGTCGCCGGGACGGCATTCTTCGGCCAGCCAGTCGACGAGGTCTTCGCTCTGGTTCTCGGCCGAGCTCGGAGCCTGGATGAGATTGTTGTAGACCCTGGCGAGTTCGACGGCCTTGGGCTCAAGAGGGGAAACTATCGGGGTGCCCGAAGGACTGATCTTGAGAGTCCCGGAGAGGTCGGCGGTGGAGATGGGGCCGATGACCACATCGCAGGAGCCGAGCTTGTCCGCAGTGACGGGGATGTTGCCACCGACGGCGTCATAGACGCTGAGGTCGACGTTGATACCCTCCGATTTGAGGTCCCTGGCGGCCATCAGGACGCCGCTGTAGAACTCGAGGTTGTTCTCGTTGGGAGATTTGGCGGCATTGAAAGGCAGGATCAGCGCTGCCGTGATGTCTTTCTTGCCTGCGTAGAGGAATTCATCGGCCTTCTCGGAGATGGCTTCTCCGATGGTTTCGAAGATATTCTTGGGCTTGTCCTCTTCCTGCTCCTCAGCCTCGGCTATGTCCTCTACGGGAGCAACGGGAACTTCTTCCGCTATATCCACGCCTGCGGGCGGGATGCGGAGCTTCTGCTTGCGGGTCACCTGGGGTGAAGTCATGCCGTTGGCCCGCATGATGGCCTCCTTGGTGACGCCGTATTTCTTGGCGATGGCACCGAGGTCCTCGTACCACTTGACAGTGTGGATGGTATAGTCGCCGGGCTGGGCGGCAGGGACGGAAACGGTCTTGTCGGCAGGGGCGGCCTGGGCCGGAGCCTGGCTCTCGGCACCGGGGGCGTTCTCCACATACGGGATGTGCAGGATCTGGTAGGTCTTCAGGCCTTCGGTCTCAAGCTTGAGGGTGGGATTGGCGTCATAGATGTCCTGGATGGATACGCCGTACGCCTTGGCTATCGAGAACAGCGTCTGGCGCTCAAGAACCACGTGCGAATAGTACAGCTTGCCGTTTTCCCGGACCTTGTCCCGGGAAATGGTCACGGGAGTGGCCTTGTATTCGGTGTCCTGCGCATGGAGCCGGCCCGCTCCGAGGAGCAGCACCGCAGCAAGGCAGACCATGAAAAGCTTTTTCATAACTTCGTCCTGTTTAACGATCCTGCAAAGTCCGTAAGGTCTTCGGCGAACTTTGCCCAGCTAAGGCGTTTCTTCTCCTCCCGGATATGCTCGACGCAGTATTTCCGGATGGCGCCGTTGCTGAAATAACTCTCTATCTCCCTGCGAATGGCCTCGGGAGTGACTTCCTCAGCTACAATCCCCGTGCCTCTCTCGCCGATGGTCTCGGTGAGACCGCCTACAGCAGTGACGATCATCGGCACTTCGAAATGGTATGATACCGAACTGATGCCGCTCTGGGTGGCACTCCGGTAGGGGAGTACCGTGACGTCTGCGGCGGAGAAATACTTCTTGACTTCGGAGTCCTTGATGTATTGGGGGAAGATCTTGATCCTGTCCTTGCCCGGGCTCGCATCGATCAGCTCGCGGTAGGGGGCAAACGAGCCGTAAGGCTCTCCGGCGATGATGAGCTGGTAGTCCTCTCCGAGCCCGTTGAAAGCCTTGAGAAGGATGTCCAGGCCCTTGTACTTGCGTATCAGGCCGAAGAAAAGGATGTTCTTTTTGCCGTGCTCCAGCCCGAGGGCGTCCTCCGCCTCTTCGCGCGGGATGCGCTCCCCGAAATGCGAATAGAGGGGATGGGGCATGATGGTGTGCGGCTTGCCGGTGCCGAAGGACTGGAGATCCCTGTCAACCTCGGAGCACATGCTCACGAAACCGTCGCAGCCGGACAGGAAGTATTTGGTGAACGGCTTGTCGAAGAAACGGGGCTCATGGGGGATGACATTGTCCAGGATGGCGATGACCTTGCACTTGTCCTTCATGTGCCTGGCCACGTATCCCAGCGACGGGCCGAACCACGACATCCAGTACCGCATGACCAGGATGTCGGGGTCCCAGGCGCGGATGGCGCGGGCGGTACGGCCGTAGGATAACGGACCGGCCGTATCCAGGAGTGCTTGCGACTCTATGGATACGGCCTCGTCGTCAGGTGTCACATACTGTGTCTTTCCCGGGAAGAGAAGGTCGGGATACTGTCTCTTGAAGTTGAAGGCTTTGACATCGTGATGCCTGCCCAGTTCTTCAAACAGGTTGGCGTTAAACTGGGCGATCCCTCCTCTGTACGGGTAAAAGCAAGACAGTATGGCTATTTTCAAGGCTAGTTGTTTTCGTTCCTGGTCTTTACGTATTCGGCGTTGAGGCCTTCGATCAGGATGTCGGTGATGTCGAGGCTGGGATCACCCGCGACGATCGGCTGGGGAAGGATGTCACCCTGGGTAGCGATGATGAGGGCGTACTGCTTCTCCTCGTTGAACTTGTCGATATACTCCTTGATGGCGTTGGCGATCTGGTTCATCGTGACAGCCTGCTCCTCCTGCATTTCCTGCTGCTTCTGGTTGTAGTAGGTCTGGAAGTCGTTCTGCTGCTTCACGAGTTTCTCGTTCTGGGCCTCGGCGGTCGAGCGGGTCAGGAGGCCCTTGTCGATCTTCTCCTGGAAGGCGTTGACATCGCTCTGGAGCTTGTTGCCCCTGCGGGTGACTTCCTGGTCGATGCTCTGGAGCTTGCTCTGGAGGACGCTGCCGAGATCGTTGGCCATGTCGTATTCGTTGATGACCCTGTCAAGGTTGAAGTATACGATGGAGCCCTTGGGGGCGGAATTGTCGGTCTTCTCTTCGTTGTTGGCTTCCGTTGTGGGAGCGGTCGTCTGACAGGAGTTGAGGGTAGCGATGCCGGCCACCACGGCCAGAACGCTGAGGAACAAAGTAGTCTTCTTCATTTTATGTTGTTGAATTTATAGATTCGCAAAGTGCAAAAGTAATCAAAAAATCTTGATCTTCGAAAGATATGCCCCAATAGTTTTCTCCAGGCCCATGTACAGGGCGTCTGAAATGAGGGCGTGGCCGATGGAGACCTCGTCGGTCCAGGGAATCGTGCGGATGAAATACTCGAGGTTGTCGAGATTGAGGTCGTGGCCGGCGTTGAGGCCCAGGCCGAGCTCCCGTACCCTCTCCGCAGTGCGGAGATAGTCCGCGACAGCGGCTTCCGGTCCCTGCGGGAAGCGCTCGGCGTACCCCGCCGTATACAGCTCGACCCTGTCTGCGCCGCACTCGGCGGCCCCTTCGGCCATGCGCGGGTCGGGATCGATGAATATCGAGGTCCGTATACCCTTCGACTTGAACAGGGCGCAGACGTCAGTCAGGAACTTCCGGTTGGCGACGGTGTCCCAGCCGGCGTTGGAGGTGATGGCGTCGTGCGCATCCGGAACCAGCGTGACCTGGTCCGGTACGACCTCGCATACCAGGTCGATGAACGACCCGATGGGATTGCCTTCGATGTTGAACTCCGTGGTGATGCCGGGACGTATGAGACGGACGTCCGAATAACGGATGTGACGCTCGTCCGGACGGGGGTGCACGGTGATGCCTTCGGCGCCGAACCTTTCGCAGTCCCTCGCGGCCTTTTCGACATCCGGAAGATTGCCTCCGCGGGCATTGCGGAGGGTGGCTATCTTGTTTATGTTGACACTAAGTCTTGTCATGTTCCAATCATTTAAGTTTCAGCCGGCAAAGCCGCCGGCGGCGCAACAAAAATAGTCAATAATTTCAAAGTTATTAAATAAAGTTTTATTTTTGACGTCCCGATCTGATTATGAGACTTGCGCTATACATCAAAAAACGTTCCCTAGCGGGAGACGCCCGCATCGATGCGCTCCGCGAGGCGCTCAAGGCCGGCGGCTGCGTGCTATACGACGTCAGGACCGCAGAGGACATCCTTCCGGACACCGACGCCCTCCTGAGCCTCGGCGGCGACGGCACTTTCCTGTCCGCGGCACGCATCGTCGGAGACTCCGGCGTGCCGGTCCTCGGTGTCAATTTCGGCCGCCTCGGCTTCCTCTCGGAGTATAAGCCCGATGATGTCGTCGCCCCGCTGCTGTCCGGCGCCTACACTGTCGAGAACCGTTCCCTCCTCCGTACGGAGGTGAAAGACAGCGGGTTGACCGATATTTCGCTGAATGAGATGACTGTCCACCGCAAGGGTGCAGCCATGCTCGGCGTGGATGTCACCATCGACGGCGAGTCGCTGCCCACATGCTGGGCGGACGGCTTTCTGGTGGCTACGAGCTCGGGATCGACGGCCTATTCCCTCAGTGTCGGCGGCCCCATCTGCCTGCCCGAGACCCGCGTGCTCATCCTCGCCCCCATCGCACCTCACAATCTCAACATACGGCCTATCGTGGTGCCGGAGACATCCGTAGTGGACCTTTCCTTCCGCTCCAGGGAGCAGGAGATCATGGCCACCATGGACAACCGCAACCTCATCCTCCCCGTTTCCTCCGTGATTTCCGTGTCAGTGGCACAGTTTTCGCTCAAGACGATTCGCCTCGACAGGTCAAACTTCATCCATGCCCTCAAGAGCAAGCTTTTCTGGGGGGAGGATGTCAGAAACTTATAGAATGGAAGAGGAAAAGAGAATCCCCACTCACGTGTCCATCATAATGGACGGCAACGGCAGATGGGCCCGGGAAAGGGGCCGCGAACGTGTCTTCGGTCATTTCGAAGGCGTCGAGAGCGTGCGCGCATGCACCGAGGCCGCTGTCGAGGCAGGAGTGCGCTACCTGTCGCTGTTCGCCTTTTCGGAGGAGAACTGGGGCAGGCCCGACAGCGAAGTGGACGCCCTCATGAAGCTGATGTTCAAGTCCATGGTGGAGGAGTTCGAAACCTTCATGAAGAACCGCGTGCGCTTCGTCGTGCTCGGCAACCGCTCGAGGCTTTCCGACACCCTGAACGGCGCCATCGACGACATGATGGAAAGGACTGCGTCCAACGACCGCCTCACACTCATTCTCTTCCTCAGCTACAGCGGCAAATGGGATATCCTCCAGGCCGCAAAGTCCATGGCCAAGGATTATGCTTCCTGCCCGGAAAAGATTGACGGTTTGGATTTTGCGGATATAGACTCGCGTCTGGTGACGGCCGGGATCCCGGACCCCGACCTTATCATAAGGACCTCCGGTGAGCAGCGCCTGAGCAACTACCTTCTGTGGCAGAGCGCATATTCCGAGTTCCTGTTCAGCCCGCTGCTGTGGCCGGATTTCCGCAAGGAAGCGTTCTTCGCTGCGCTCGAAGAGTTCGCAAAGCGGGACAGACGGTATGGAAAAGTCAAATAATTGGCGTATATTTGCGGATTGTTAAATGAATACTCGATTGATGAGACATATAAGGATAGCCAGCCTGCTTCTGATGATGCTCGTGCCTTTCACGGTCCGGGCACAGGAGCCGGAAGGTATCGTGATAGATTACAACAATCCCCAGAAGTATGTCATCGCGGGCGTCACCGTCGATGGCAATACCACCTACAGTGACCAGCAGGTCATATCCGCTTCCGGCATGCAGACGGGCGTGACCGTCACCGTGCCTGGCGAGGATATCTCCGCCATTGTCAACCGCCTCTGGCTCCAGCGCTACTTCGAGGACGTGGCGGTCAGCATCGACAGCCTCAACGCCTCGCGTGATTCCGCATGGTTCAAGATCACCATCCTCGAGCGTCCCAGGATGTCGAGGTGGACTTTCACCGGAGTCAAGAGCGGTGAGAAGAAGGATATCGAGGAGCGCCTCAATTTCCGCCGTGGCGGCGAGTTCTCGGACTATGTGTCCAAGACCTCATCGGACATCATCAAGAGGTTCTATGCAGAGAAAGGCTTCATCAATACCGTGGTCACACCCCAGGTGACGCGTGACACGCTGGTCCGCGGCGCCGTCCGCGTCAACTTCGATGTCGACAGGGGAGAGCGCATCCGTATCAAGACCATCAACTTCATAGGCAACGACGATGTCAAGGAGTACAAGATCGCCAAGCAGATGAAGAAGACCAAGTCGAACAAGCTATACAACTTCTTCCACAGCAAGAAGTTCAACAGCAAGGAGTACGAGAACGACAAGGTCGCTGCGATCAGCGCCTTCAACGAAGCCGGCTACCGCGATGCACGACTGGTGAAGGATTCCGTGTACTACGTAGACCACAACCGCCTCGGCATCGACCTCGTGTTCGACCAGGGTGACAAGTATTATTTCCGCGACATCACCTGGACTGGCAACTCCGTATATTCCACGGACAACCTCAACGAACTCCTCGCTATCAGCAAGGGCGACGTTTATGACGTCGTGACCATGAAGAAGCGCCTGGAGGGCGGTGAGAAGGAGTCCGACTACGGTGTCGGCAAGCTCTACCGCGACAACGGATACCTTTTCGTCCACGTCTCTCCGGTCGAGCTCAATATCCAGAACGACTCCGTTGACGTGGAGATCCGCATCTCCGAGGGCAAGCCGGCCACCCTCAACAACATCGTCATCAACGGCAATGACCTGACCAACGAAAAGGTCGTACGCCGCCAGATATACACCCGTCCGGGTTACCTCTTCAGCCAGACAGACTTCGAGCGTTCCGTCCGTGAGATCGCTTCGCTCGGACAGTTCGACCCTGAGGCCATCATGAGCGAGGGCGGCTACTCCGTCCTTCCCAACCCTATGAACAACACCGTCGACCTTGTCTACAACGTCACGGAGAAGCCTTCTTCCCAGCTTGAACTTTCCGGAGGATGGGGCGGACGCACTTTCGTAGCTACTGCCGGTGTGAGCTTCAACAACTTCTCCACCAAGCGCATGTTCGAGAAGGGCGCCTGGCGGCCCGTGCCGCTCGGCGACGCCCAGAACCTCTCGTTCCGCTTCCAGACCAACGGACGCTATTACACAGCCCTGTCCACCAGCTTCACCGAGCCCTGGCTGTTCGGCAAGAAACCCACTTCGCTCAATCTATCGCTCTACTACACCAAGCAGACGAACTACAATCCCTATTACGCACAGTATTACGGCGGTATCTATGATGCTTCCGGTTCTTACTGGGACAGCATGTTCAACGCCGACAGGAGCTTCGAGGTGTTCGGTTTCTCCGCATCCCTCGGTAACCGCCTGAAGTGGCCTGACAACTACTTCGTGCTGTACAACGGACTCAGCTGGCAGACATACCGCCTGACCGACTGGTATTCCGGATACTTCATCTTCGACGACGGCCTTACCCACAACATCAGCTACTCGGTGACGCTCAACAGGACGTCGACGGACCAGCAGATCTATCCCCGCCAGGGTTCCGAGTTCACCGTTTCGTTGCAGCTGACCCCTCCTTTCTCGCTGCTGCGCAAGAAGGACATCAGCCGCCTCGACGCCAACGGCAACCCCATGAGGGTCAATTCCTGGCGTGACATCGATTATGACAATTACACTGCCCAGCAGCGTTACAAGTGGACGGAGTACCACAAGTGGAAGTTCTCCGGCGCCACTTACACCAAGCTCATTGACAACCTCGTGCTCATGACCCGCGCACAGTTCGGATACCTCGGATACTACAACCGCAACTGGGGATATTCCCCGTTCGAGGGCTTCATGGTCGGCGGCGACGGCATGTCGGGCTATTCCACTTACGGTACCGAGGTCGTTTCGCTCCGCGGCTACCAGAACTATTCGCTCACTCCGCAGACGATTTCCAAGTACAATACTTCCAACGTCACGTACTCCGGCAACGTCTATGACAAGTTCACTGTCGAGTTGAGGTATCCTGTGATCCTCCAGCCGACTTCCACCATCTTCGCCCTGCTCTTCCTCGAAGGAGGAAACTGCTGGGCTGACATCCACGACTTCAACCCGTTCCAAATCAAGCGTTCCGCCGGTGCCGGCGTGCGCGTTTTCCTCCCTATGGTCGGACTTCTCGGTGTCGACTGGGGCTGGGGCTTCGACGACGCCCAGAACGGAAGGAGCCAGTTCCACTTCGTAATCGGACAGCAGTTCTAAAGAATAATCTAAAATTTGTTTGTGATATGAAAAGAATCCTTTTGTTCGCCGCAATGGCATTGATTTCCGCTGCGGCTTTCGCACAGCCGAAGTTCGCCCATGTGAACTTCACCGAGCTCTATCAGCTCATGCCTGAGGCCGACCAAGCCAGGGCTACCCTCAACGCCGCCACCGCGGAGGCGCAGGAGACCTACCAGACTATGATCGACGAGTATCAGAACAAGGCCAACCAGTATCAGCAGAAGGCCTCCACCTGGACCCAGACCATCCGTGAGAGCAAGGAGAAGGAACTCTCCGATATCCAGCAGCGCCTCATGGAGTTCGAGCAGAGCATCCAGCAGGAGCTTGCCGCCAAGCAGAACGAGCTGATGGCACCCCTCGTGCAGAAGGCCCAGGAGACTGTCAATTCCCTTGCCAAGGCAGGTGGTTACATCTATGTGTTCGACGCACAGCAGATGCTTTATATCGACCCCGCGCAGAGCACTGACCTGACTCCTTCCGCACGCAAGGCACTTAATATCCCCGAGGGCAGGACCCTCGAGACCCTGCAGGCTGAGCTTCAGGCTGCAGCCCAGTTGCAGCAGTAGATAACTGAACCATAAGGGGCGGAACGGGATGTTCCGCCCCTTTTTACCACATAATTACATAACCAACTAACCCATAATGCAACACAAGGTAATTGATACTAAAGATGTTGTAATTCGTTTCGCGGGGGATTCTGGTGACGGCATGCAGCTCACCGGGTCTCTCTTTGCCGATATGTCGGCCATCTACGGAAACGAATTGTCCACTTTCCCGGACTATCCTGCGGAGATTCGCGCGCCGCACGGCACCGTCTCCGGAGTCTCCGGCTTCCAGGTGCATATCGGAAGCGCGGATGTCAATACGCCGGGAGACTTCTGCGACCTTCTGGTCGCCATGAACCCTGCCGCACTCAAGGCAAACGCCAAATGGTGCAAGCCCACGGCCATGATCCTCGTTGACGGCGACGCTTTCGACGAGGCCGGAATGAAGAAGGCCGGATTCAAGACCGAGGATCCCTTCACCGAGCTCCACGTCGAGGATAGGACGCTCCTCGTAGCGTCCATCACCTCCCTTACGGAGGAGAGCCTCAAGGATTTCGGCATGGACTCCAAGGCCGTCCACAAGTGCAAGAACATGTTCACGCTCGGCATGGCCTGCTACATCTACAGCCGGCCCCTCGAGTACATCTACCAGTACCTCGAGCGCAAGTTCTCCAAGAAGCACCCGGAGATGATCGAGCCCAACAAGAAGGTCCTGAACGACGGCTTCAACTACGCCGCCAACGTGCAGGCCATCCCCAATACCTATACGGTGGCCCCCGCCAAACTCAAGAAGGGCACCTACCGCAATATGACCGGCAACCAGGCCACCGCCTGGGGATTGCTCGCCGCTTCCGAGAAGTCCAGCCTCCCGCTGTTCTGCGGTTCCTATCCCATTACGCCTGCTACGGCTATCCTTGAGGAACTCGCCATCCATAAGAGCCTCGGCGCCAAGACGCTGCAGGCCGAGGACGAGATAGCGGGCATCTGCACCGCTATCGGCGCCGCTTTCGCCGGCAATCTCGCTGTCACCACCACTTCCGGCCCCGGCCTTTCGCTTAAGAGCGAGGCCCTCGGACTTGCCGTCATGGCCGAGCTTCCGCTCGTCGTCGTAGACGTGCAGCGCGGCGGCCCTTCCACCGGTCTTCCGACCAAGACCGAGCAGACCGACCTGGGCCAGGCCCTTTATGGCCGCAACGGTGAATGCCCGATCCCCATCGTGGCCGCCCATTCGCCCGCGAACTGTTTCGATGCCGCCTTCAATGCCGCCAAGATCGCCCTTGAGCACATGACTCCGGTCATCCTTCTCTCCGAAGGCTTCCTCGGCAACGGTTCGGAGCCCTGGCGCATCCCTTCGATGGCCGATTATCCCGAGATCAAGCCGCCGTTCGTTGACGGTGTCCTTTCCGAAGGAGAGAGGTATTATCCTTTCCAGCGCGATCCCGAGACGTTCGTGCGCCGCTGGGCCCTCCCGGGCCAGAAAGGCTTCGAGCACCGCGTCGGCGGTCTCGAGAAGACGCACGAAGGCGTCCTATCCACCGATCCCGCCAACCATGCCATGATGGTGGCCGAGCGTGCCGCCAAGGTGCAGAAGATCGCGGATTTCATCCCCGCCCTCGATGTCGACGGCCCCGCTTCCGGAAAACTGCTTGTAGTGGGCTGGGGCGGCACTTACGGCCACATCCTCTCCGCCGTGCACGAGCTGCGCGAGGCCGGCAAGGACGTGTCCTTCGCCCATTTCGACTACATACTCCCGCTGCCTAAGAACACCGCCGAAGTCTTCTCGCATTTCGAGAAGGTCATCGTGTGCGAGCTCAACAGCGGCCAGTTCGTGAATTATCTGCGCGGCGTTTACCCGCAGTTCGATTATCTCCAGTTCAACAAGGTGCAGGGCCAGCCGTTCCTCGTGAGCGAGCTCGTCTCCGCCATCAACGAGGCATTGTAAGACTATGGCATATTTGACATTCAAGGATTTCAAGAGTGACCAGGAAGTCCGCTGGTGCCCCGGATGCGGAGACCATGCGGTGCTTGCCGCCCTCCAGAGGGCTCTCCCGAAAGTGAGCCAGGCCCTCAACTACGAGAAGGAACGCTATGTGGTAGTATCCGGCATCGGATGCTCGTCACGCCTTCCATATTACATGGACACCTACGGGTTCCACAGCATCCACGGCCGTGCAACGGCCATCTCCACAGGTATCAAGGTGGCCAATCCTACCCTGACCGTGTGGCAGGCCTGCGGCGACGGCGACGCCCTCGCCATCGGCGGAAACCATTTCATCCACGCCATCCGTCGCAACATCGACATCAATATCATGCTCTTCAACAATCAGATCTACGGTCTGACGAAGGGCCAGTATTCTCCGACCTCCAAGTTCGGCGCCATCACCAAGACCTCTCCTTACGGCACCGTCGAACATCCGTTCAATCCCGGTTCGCTCGTATTGGGTGCCAAGGGCACGTTCTTCGCCCGTTCCCTTGACGTCGAGCTCAAGCTCAACGAGGAGATCATGACGGCCGCAGCGCTGCATGACGGCTGTTCGGTGATGGAGTTCCTGACCAACTGCGTCATCTTCAACGACGGCGCGCACAAGTCGCTGTCCGACCCCGCCCTGCGCGCCGACAACACCATCGTGCTCCGCCAGGGCGAGAAGATGATATTCGGCAAGAACAAGGACAAGGGCCTTGTCTACGACGGCAAGAAGCTTCGCGTCGTGCGTATCGGCGAGGGCGGCTTCACCGAGGAGGACATTCTCGTCCACGACGCCCACAAGGACAATATCAGCATCCACATGGCCCTCGCGGACATGAAGGGACCGGACTATCCCGTTGCCCTCGGCGTGATCCGCGACGTCAAGGACATCACCTACGACGACGGTGTCCGCGACCAGGTCAAGGACGTGATGGTCAAGTCCAAGATACACTCCATGGACGAGCTGCTCCACAGCGGTTCCACCTGGGAGGTCGAATGATACCTGATAACAAATCATAACAACCACAATTACACTTTATAACCAAGTAATGAAAACATCTGTAATCATGGCCAGGCTCCAGGCCAAGTACCCGGGAGAGAGCGAATATCTCCAGGCGGTGCAGGAGGTTTTGGAATCCGTCGAGGACGTTTACAACCAGCATCCCGAATTCGAAGAGGCTAAGATAGTCGAACGCATGGTCGAACCCGACCGCATCTTCACCTTCCGCGTGACGTGGGTGGATGACAAGGGAGAGGTCCAGACCAATACCGGATACCGTGTGCAGTTCAACAGCGCCATCGGTCCCTACAAGGGCGGTCTCCGTTTCCATAGGGCTGTCACCCCTTCCATGCTCAAGTTCCTCGGTTTCGAGCAGACCTTCAAGAATGCCCTCACCACCCTTCCTATGGGCGGCGCCAAGGGCGGTTCGGACTTCGATCCCAAGGGCAAGTCCAATGACGAGATCATGCGTTTCTGCCAGGCCTTCATGCTTGAGCTCTGGAACTGCATAGGTCCCGACCAGGACATCCCCGCCGGCGACGTAGGTGTAGGCGGACGCGAGATCGGTTTCCTCTATGGCATGTACAAGAAACTCGCCCGCCAGTACAATACCGGTGTCCTGACCGGAAAGGGCAGCACCTGGGGCGGTTCCATCCTCCGTCCCGAGGCTACCGGCTTCGGCGCCCTCTATTTCACCCATCACCTTCTGGAGAAGGCCGGCATCGGCATCAAGGGCAAGACCGTTGCCCTCTCAGGCTTCGGTAACGTCGCCTGGGGTGCTGCCACCAAGGCCACAGAGCTCGGTGCCAAGGTCGTGGCCATCTCCGGACCGGACGGTGTCTGCCACATCCCTGACGGCATCACAAAGGAGATGATCGACTACATGCTCGTCATGCGCGCCTCCAACCGTGACAAGGTCCAGGACATGGCCGACAAGTTCCCCGAGAAGGTCAAGTTCACCGCAGGCAAGAAGAGCTGGAGCATCCCTGTGGACATCGCCCTCCCTTGCGCTTTCCAGAACGAGCTTTCCGAGGATGACGCCAAGGAGCTGAAGGCCAACGGCTGTTTCTGCTGCTGCGAGGTCTCCAACATGGGCTGCCAGCCGGGAGCCATCCATTTCTTCCAGAACAACGGCATCCTCTTCGCCCCCGGCAAGGCCGTCAACGCTGGCGGTGTCGCCACCTCCGGCCTTGAGATGACGCAGAACGCCGAGCATATCTCCTGGAGCGGCAAGGAAGTGGATGAGAAACTCCATTTCATCATGAAGTCCATCCACGAGCAGTGCGTCAAGTACGGCACCCAGCCTGACGGCAGCGTCGATTACGTGAAGGGCGCCAACATCGCCGGCTTCATGAAGGTCGCCACCGCCATGCTCGAGCAGGGTACGATCTAGCTTCCGTATCCGGCTGGTGCCGGATTTCCATATCTACCCAATTATTGGGATTCTTCTGCGCTGAGTGTCCAACTTAGCGCAGATTTTTTTAACTTTGTTACTTAACAAAAGATTATCGGAATGAAAAACACCGTTGCATCGCCCAAGGCCCCCAAGGCGGTCGGGCCATATTCGCAGGCCGTCGAACTGAACGGCACCCTCTTCCTTTCCGGGCAGTTGCCCATCGATCCGCAGGCCGGCAAGATGCCGGAGGGCATAGCCGCCCAGACGAGGCAGTCCCTGACCAATATCGGCGCCGTCCTCGAGGAGGCGGGACTCGGATTCGGGGATGTCGTTAAGACCACCGTCCTGCTGAAAGATATCGCTGATTTCGCAGCCATGAACGCCGTCTATGCGGAGTTCTTCCCGGAGATGAAGCCGGCGCGCGTCTGCTACCAGGTGGCGGCGCTGCCCATGGGCGCACTGGTGGAGATCGACGCCGTAGCCGGCAAATAATCCCGGCCATGCGACCCCGCGCCCTTCTCCGTATCGCGCCGCTGCTCGCGGCCTTGCTGCTCAGCTCCTTCTCCGCGTACGCGGACGAGGGCATGTGGATGATAAATGCCATCTCCAAAGCCTTGGAAGCTGACATGAAGGCCAAGGGCCTGAAACTCGATGCGAACGAGATATACAATGCAGATGCCGAAGGAGCTTCCCTGAAGGATGCCGTCCTGTCCCTGGATTTCGGTTGCTCCGGCAGTATCATCTCCGACAACGGCCTCGTCATTACCAACCATCATTGTGCTTACAGCGACGTCCATGCCCTCAGCACTCCGGAGCACAATTACCTGGAGGACGGTTTCTGGGCCATGACCTCCCGGGATGAAAAGCCTATCCGCGGCAAGGGTATCTATTTCCTCAAGCGCGTACTTGACGTGACGGATGAGGTAGGGGAGATGTACGCCGAGGCGGAACGCAGCGGACAGACGCTGGGCTCTCGCAGGATGTCTTCCCAGATTGAGAAGAAGTATTCGGAGCAGACCGGACTGGAAGCATCCCTTTCTTCCATGTGGAGCGGTTCCAAGTACTATCTTGCCTTGTATGAGGTGTATACGGATATCCGTCTCGTCGCCGCTCCTCCGGTGAGTATCTCTGCCTATGGCGGCGACATAGACAACTGGGAGTGGCCGCAGCACAAGTGCGATTTCGCCCTTTACAGGATCTATACCGGTCCTGACGGCAGGCCTGCGGACTATTCGCCGGACAACGTCCCGTTGAAGCCTGCGCGCAAGCTGGAGATATCTCTTGACGGATACAAGGAAGGCGATTTCGCCATGGTCATAGGCTATCCCGGCCGCACGGACCGTTACGCCTCCTCAGCCAAGATAAGCTATCTGGAGAATGTCAGCTATCCGGTCAGCAACATCATCCGCGCTGACCAGATGGCCATCGTCAACGCTTGGATGAACGCCGATCCTGAAGTCCGTCTCAAGTATTCAGACTACTATTTCAGCCTGTCCAATGTCCAGGAGAACAACGAGGGCATGGTGCAATGCCTCACCCGTTTCGGAGTAGCGGACGAGCGCCGCGGGCAGGAGAAGGAACTCCAGGCATGGATCGACGCAGACCCGGCCCGCAAGGCGAAATGGGGAGGCCTGCTGCAGGAGCTTGACTCCAAGTACGCCGCCATTTCGGAGGCGGAGGCCAACCTTGTGTGCTACCGGGAGACGATGGTTCGCGGCACCCGCCTGGGAGTCATCGCCACGCGTCTCAAGTCCATCAGGAATGCTCTCGGCGACAGCAGGCGTGTCAAACAGATGCAGTTGACCGACGCTGCCCAGTACGCTGAAATGGACCTCAGGGTGGAGCGTGACCTGTTCCGTTATGCCGCGAGGACATACTACACCAATGTAGACAGTTGTTACTGGGGACCTTTCCAGAAGGAGCTCTTCGAGTTGTACAAGGATGACATGGAAGCGTTCTGCGCCAATACCTGGGACAAGAGCTGGATGACTGACGAGAGAGGCATCGTCCGCTTCCTGACCATGGAAGGATCCGAGATGGATCCCCTTTACGACGATCCGTTGTACAGGTTACTAACCGAGGTCGCGGTGACGGTGTTCAACGACGCCATAGCTGCCACTCCCGGAGACAGGACGGTCAGCCAGCTCGGAAGCGAGTATACCCGCGCCCTATACAACATGCGTCTCGACAAGGGTATTTCCCAGTATCCTGACGCCAACAGCACCATGCGCATTAGCTACGGTACGGTCTCGGGTTATGAGCCGCGCGACGGCGTCTGGTGCTCCTGGCACTCGACGCCCGCGGGCATCCTGGAGAAATACGACCCCGATTCGTACGACTTCAATCTCAAGCCCGACTGGAGGGCCCTGCTCGAAGAGTATTGCGGACATCCTGGGACCGACATGTATTTCGACGTCAATTTCCTGACGGACAATGATATAACCGGAGGCAATTCCGGCTCGCCCGTGCTGGATGCCCGCGGCAGACTCATCGGCCTCGCGTTCGACGGCAACAAGGAGTCGCTCGCAAGCGATGTCAGGAGCGTACCTGGGTACAACATGTGTGTCAACGTCGACATCCGTTTCGTGATATGGACGCTCCGCAATTATGCGCACATGGACAGGATACTCGAAGAAATAGGACTTTAAACATCTGATAATATGGAATTCATAGAAGTCATACAGAAACGCCATTCGGTGAGGAAGTTCACCGGTGAACCCATCGAAAGGGAGCTGCTCGACGCGATCCTCGACATCGCCGCGACCGCACCTTCGTCAAAGAATTCGCACAGTTCGGCCTTCATGGTGGTCGATGACAAGGACACGCTCTCGGCCATCTCCGAGATGCGCGACCGCGGCTCCGCCTTCGTCAAGGACGCTGCTGCTGCCATCGTCGTCATGGGCGACCACACCAAGACCGATATCTGGGTGGAGAATGCCTCCATCTCCGCCACCTTCATACAGCTGGCGGCCACGGCCATGGACCTCGGCAGCTGCTGGGTGCATGTACGCGACCGGCTGCGCTCCAAGGCCGACCCTTCCAAGGGTACGGCTGAGGAGTACCTGCGCAGCCTGCTTGGCATACGCGACGAGTACAGCGTGCTGTGCGTCGTCGCCCTGGGCCATGAGGCCCTTCCTGAAGAATAATCATTAACAAATCAAGCATCATGAAAAGAATTATTGTTGGATTGGCATTTGCTGCCGCCCTTCTCTGCGGCTGCCAGAAGATCAATGACCTCGAGTCCCGCATGAAAGTGGCCGAGACGGACATTTCCGCCCTCAAGTCCGATGTCGCGAAACTCATGGCCGCGGTAGACAAGAAATATACTATAACAGATTTCAACGAGACCGCTACCGGTTATACCATCACCCTCTCCGACGGCAGCACCATCAGCCTCAAGAACGGTGCTGACGGCAAGGATGGTGACGCTATCCTCAAGAGCATCTCTTCCGAGAACGGTTTCGTCGTGATCACCCTCGTGGACGGTTCCGTATATAGGATTCCGCTTGCGGATGATTATCCCCTGAAGGCTGTCAAGTCGCTCACCTATATTCCCGATTTCTTTGACGGAAGCGCGACCGTCAGCTACAAGAAAGCCGAGGACGCCACTGCAACGATGAAGTTCATGGTCCGTCCTGCATCCGCTACCACAGCGCTTATGAAGGCTGTCGAGGCCGGTTCCGTCAAGATCCTCCCGTTCGCCACTTCCATAGCTACGCGTTCTTTGGCAAATGAGGTTACGGAGCTTTCCTGCAGGTCCTTCAGCATCGATCCCGACGGCCTTCTGACTGTCAAGGTTAATGCCTCCGGGCTCGGCGAAGACTTCTTCGCCGGCAAGGCCGGAGCTGCCATTGCCATCGTGATCTCCGACGGAGTGTCCGAGATATCTTCCGCCTTCGTGCCGCTCGTGCCTGAGTGCACCGGCCTTGAGTACGGCGGTGAGATCTACGGCATCGCCAAGATGGCGGACGGCAAGACCTGGATGACCGAGAACCTCCGCTATGTCCCCGAGGGCTATGTCCCCGGTTCCGACCTGAACAAGGTTGACAGCGGCGTGTATCTCCCCGTGGTGGTCGCTGACGGCAAAGCCGCTTTCAGCTCCGACAAGGCTGACATCGAGAGGCAGGGCTATCTCTATCAGTCCGAAGTCGCCCTCGGCCTCAATGTAGGTGACCTCAAGTCCGTGCAGGATGCCATGGCCCTGGAGGGCGCACAGGGCATCTGCCCCGATGGATGGCATATCCCGACCCTCAGCGATTATCTCGGCTTGGTAGGCAAGTCCGTCGGTGCCGATACTGTTGCCGATGCTCCGTACTATGACGGAAAGAACGGATCCATCCAGATGCTCAACGCCGACGGCTTCAACCTCTTTGCCTGCGGCGCCGTCTCCATCCAGGACAATACCAAGACTTCCGCCACCCTCATGGGTAAGGCGGCCAACTACGACTATATATCATCCGGATTCATCTGCGGTTCGACCTATGCCGGGTGCACTGTCAAGGATGATGTCCTGACAAACATCCAGTTCTTCGGCCTCATGCCCATGACCAACAAGGCCACGGAGGCCGAATTCACCGCCAACGGCTCCAAGCTCAGTTACCGCATCGCCGCTGCAGTGCGTTGCGTAAAGGATTAATCCTTGCTGCGAAGGATTGCCATAGCCTTCTTGCTGGCACTGTCGGCGACCGTGTGGTCGTCGGCGGCGCCGGCGTCGTACACCGTTTCCGGCCGTGTCCTTGACGCGGCCGGAGACATTCCTCTGCCCGGCGCCGCCGTCAGCCTCGACGGAGGCCTCTGGGCTGTCACTGATGATCAAGGGCGTTTCTCCATCAAGGGAGTTCAGCCCGGGACCTATACCTTGACGGCTTCCTGCCTCGGCTATGTCGACACTCCGTCGGAAGTGGAGGTCAAGGCTGACGTGACCGGCCTTGTCATCAGGATGCAGGAGCATTCACTGGCGTTGAAAGAGGTTGTGGTGACGGCGCAGAATCCCAAGGAGGGGGTAGGCACGTCGCATACGCTCGGCCGTGACGCATTGAACCATCTGCAGCTTTCGAGCATGACTGACATGGCCGCCCTTCTGCCCGGAGGGAAAACCTCCAATCCCGACTTGACCAGCGGGAGCGCTTTCGCGCTGCGCTCCGGCGGGTCCGGAGCGGCCAACGCCGCCTTCGGAACCGCACTGGAGGTGGACGGCGTCAGGCTCGGCAACAACGCCGGCTTCGGCGCCATGGCGGGAGTAGACACCCGCAGTATCTCCGTGGACAACGTCGAGTCGGTGGAAGTCATCACCGGTGTCCCTTCCGCCGAATACGGCGACCTGAACAGCGGAATGGTCCGCATCCATACGCGCAAGGGCCGTACTCCGCTGAACGTGTCCTTCACTGTCAATCCGCGCACCTGGCAGACCTCCCTTTCCAAGGGATTGGACCTTCAGAAAGGGCGCGGAGTCCTGAACATCGGGGCGGAATGGGCCAGGGCCACGAAAAAGCTTGTCTCGCCTTATGAGTCCTACACCCGTCGGGGCATAACGCTGACGTATTCCAACACTTTCGCCGATGCGTTCCGTTTCGAGGCCGGGGCGTCCGGCAACCTCGGAGGCATGAACTCCGAGGACGATCCCGACGCTTTCTCCGGGGAGTTTACCAAGGTGAGGGACAACGCCTTCAGGGCCAATTCGTCCCTGACCTGGCTCCTCAACCGCCCCTGGGCGACCAATCTGGCGTTGGATGCGTCCGTCAACTACGCTGACAACCTCTCGCACGCCAGGAGGTTCAACACCTTCGGGTCGAACCAGCCGGCGGTGCACGCCGTATCCGAAGGATACTGGCTTGCCGACCGCCTGCCCCTGACTTATTATTCCGACCAGATAACCGACTCCAAGGAACTTGACTTCGCAGCGTCTTTCAAGTATACGCTGAACAGGCGCTGGGACGAATGGAAGAGCAACCTCAAGGCAGGCGTGCAGTGGAAGGCCAACGGCAACGTCGGTGCCGGAGAATACTATGAGGATCCGGCTTTGGCCGCAAACGGGTATCGACCAAGGCCATACACGGACTATCCATTCATGCACAACGTCTCACTGTATGCCGAGGAGGACCTCACAATCCCGCTCGGCGGCACCAGGCTCCAGCTTGTCGCCGGCCTGCGTTTCGAGAACGTCTATGTCGCGGGGTCCCGCTACGACGACATGCAGACACTATCGCCGCGCGTCAATGCCAAGTGGAAACTCTCCGAGCATTTTTCCGTGAGGGGAGGCTGGGGTGTCACCGAGAAACTCCCTTCGTTCTACATCCTTTATCCTAGGCAGGAGTACCGCGATATCCAGACATTCGGATTCTCCCATGGGGCTTCTTCCTCCTATGTGTATTACACCCAGCCGTATACCACGGTGTTCAATCCCTCGCTCAAGTGGCAGCGCGGACGGAATGCCGAAGTCGGTATAGATGCGGAGTTCCTCCGCACGAAGGTCTCGCTGGTGGGATTCTACAACCGCACTTCGTTCCCTTACAAGTACTCCAACCTGTACGAGCCGTTCTCGTATAACATCATGCAACGCCCGGGCGGCTTCGTCGCCTCCGAGGATCCCATGATACGGGTGGACAGCCAGACAGGTGCAGTGTATGTCCAGGAAAGGGATGGTGAATGGCTGCCCATGGACCTCAAGGTCACCGACCGGAGTTTCGCGCGTTCCACACGGCAGGACAATGGCGCTGACATGGACAGGGCAGGAGTGGAGCTGACAGTGGATTTCCCTCAGATAGAGCCGATATTCACTCAGTTCCGCCTTGACGCTTCGTATGTCTGGACTTACACCGTGGACGAGTCGCTTTCGTACTACTATGCGAACGGATGGTCGCATCCCTCGCTGCCGGACCGTTCCTATCCGTATGTAGGCATTTACGCCAACGGCGGTAACGGAACGTCCGTGGCTAACGGACGCGAGACCTCCAACCTTGACGCCAACCTCACGGTCATCACCCACATCCCGCAGGCCAGGCTCATCGTCACCTGCCGTCTGGAGGCGTCACTCCTGACGCGCTCCCGCAATCTCTCCGTCCGCAACGGGACCGACTATGCATTCACCGTCTCGAACGACGGCAAGGCGCCGACCGGAGGCAATATCCATGACGGCGACTCATATACTGCGATATGGCCCGTTGCCTACATGGACCTGGACGGGACCGTCCGGGATTTCACGGCAGCCGAGGCTTCTGAGCCGGCATTCTCGAACCTTATCCTTAAGTCCGGGAATACAAGGACTTTCGCTCAGGACGGCTATGGTGCGTACATGTCTGCCAACCTCAGCATTACGAAGGAGATTGGCGACCATGCCAGCCTGTCGTTCTTTGCCAACAACTTTACCAATTCCCGGCCTTACGTGGTCTCAAAGGCCACGGGAGTCGGGGCGATATTCACCCCCGCATTCTATTACGGCCTCACGTGCCGGCTGAAATTCTAGGAGGACAGATACATGAAGAACAGATTCCTGGCATATCTTTTCCTGCTGCTGGCAACGTCCTGTGTCCTGCCTTCGGACGGGGATCCTTATGAGGATACGCTCTGTATGCTGACCGTCAGGGCGCTGTACCCTTCGGGGTATTCCAACAGGATACGCGAAGGGGTACCGGTCAAGGTCGAGGAGATCAACTTAGGTACCGGATACCAGAAGGAGACCGATGCTTCGGGAGTGGCGGTGTTCAACGTCCCTGCCGGGCTTTACAGGGTGAGCGTGAGCGATATGGATGGGGAAGACATTTTCAACGGCTCGGCCGACAAGGTGCGTGCCGGACGAACGGGTACTGTCCTGTCCCTCAATCTGTTGCACTCCAAGGCGGGCACGATCGTCATCAAGGAGATATACTGCGGCGGCTGCAAGCGCCTGCCGCAGGAGGGCAACTACCAGTACGACCAGTACCTGATACTGCACAACAACGATTTCAGGGTGCAGTATCTGGACGGGCTGTGCATTGGTTCGCTCCATCCGTACAATGCCATGGCCACCAATCCCTTCGTGTCTAAGGACGCCGCATCCGGCGAGTCGGTGTTCCCGGCTTTCGTGCCGGTATCGGAGGCCGTATGGCAGTTCGGCGGGGACGGGACTTCGTTCCCGCTCCAGCCGGGTGAGGACGCCGTGGTGTGCCTGAAAGGCGCCATCGACCATTCCGCTCAGTTCCCGCTTTCGGTCAACCTCGACCGACCAGGGTACTTCGTATGCTACAATAGCACTTATTTCACCAATACCGCTTATCATCCCACTCCGGGAGTGAACATTTCCAGTGACCGCTACCTTGAAGTCGTGGTCAAGACCGGAGTGGCCAACGCTTACACCTTCTCAATCAATTCCCCGGCCGTGGTGCTGTACAGGGCACAGGGAATGACCATGAGGGAATGGGTGCAGACCGAAGGGGCGGTGATTCCCATTCCCGGCGGTTCCACATCGCAAGTGGCGGCCGTACCGTTGGAATGGGTCGTGGATGCCGTGGAGGTTTTCAGCGGCACTTCATCTTCGAACTCCAAGCGTCTGGCTCCGTCTCTCGATGCCGGATACGTCACATTATCAGACACTTATTTGGGACATACCCTGTTCCGCCATACGGATGAGGAACTCAGCGTGGCGGCGGGGTACGAGGTCCTGAAGGATACCAACAATTCATCCGTGGATTTCTATGAACGCGAGACACAGTCACTGCATGATTAGGCGGGCGCTGCCCGTCGCGGCGGCGCTGTTCTTCGCGCTCGCCGCCGCGGCGCAGACGCGCCTGTACGACCGTTCCCTCAGGGACTATCCCTGGCTGGACGGTACCAACGCCGCTGCGTTGCGCTCCACTGTCACGCCTGACATATCGTATGTCGAGCTGTACACGGGGGCTTCACGGGGCGGTTTCGACCGGAGCTGGGAGTCAGATTCTCCCTGGGAGGCAGGAGCCGAGGCCAGGACCGTCAAGCATCTGGAACGCTTTTCCATGAAGGGCGGATTCTCTTTCAGTCAGATGTCGGGTCCTGGGATGTGCGGTTCGATGTCCCTCCGCCCGGGATATTTTCCTCTGGACGTGCTTGAGTTCACCCCGGGGAAGAAGACCGGGCAGACTTATGCATTCGACGGCGCAGTGTCCGTAGACCTGACGGAAGGCCTGCGCATCGGCGCGTCGATGGATTTCACCTCCGCCAACTATGCCAAGCGCAAGGATCTCCGCCACACCAACTACCTGCTGGATATGACAGCGACGGCCGGCTTGACATATACCAATCCCGTCGGAGACCTCACGCTCGGAGCAAGCTATATCTATCGGAAGACCAGCGAGAGCCTCGTTGCCGAGCAGGTCGGTACGGGCGCATCGTCCTATTACGCATTCCTAGACAAAGGCCTGATGTATGGCAAATACGAAGTATGGAGCGGCAGCGGCGTACATCTCGACGAGGCCGGAGTGCAGGGCTTCCCGCAGAGGGAGCATTTCCACGGGGCTGGCCTGCAGATGAGTTCCGGCAATTCCTTCTATGCGGACATCGAATACCTGTACGGATTCGGAGAGGCAGGGGAGAAGCAGACCGTCTGGTATCGTTTCCCCAGCCACAATGTCAATGTCCGCGCTGCTTCCCTCTTCGGTATCGGAATGAGGAGGGTATACCTGCGCGGGACCTACGGGTGGCGTTATCAGACGAACGCCGAGACCGTGCTGGAAAAAGTCGTTTCCGGAGGCGTTACCGTCACTGAGGAACTTGGCTCCAACCGGATATTCGCCAGGGAGGTCAGCCGCGGCCGTCTGGAGGTGGAGGTCGTCCGGCCTGGCTTCGAGTATATCGTCGCCGTAGGGACGGAATCTGTCGCGGCGACGGCCTCGCATATGTATCCCTTTGTAGCAGAGTCTGACTGGTTTACGTATGAGGTGTCCTTTGCTCCTGCGTGGTACAGGGGTGACTGGGATTTCGGAGGGAACCTGGGCTTCATGTGCGGTTCGGTCTCCAAGGATCAGCTGAGTCTGTCGGCAGAGGACAGCGGCGTACTGACAGCACCGTTCCGCCTTCAGGACTGGTACGACATGGAAAGGGATTACCTCACGGCACCAAAGGCGGAGGTCTCCGCCTTCCTGCGCCGCAATTTCTCCCACGGCATATACATCCAGCTGGACGGCAGTTTCCTGCAGGCGCTTGGCGGTACCTTCCCCGACGGTACCAGCCGCGCATCCGCTCTCCTGAAACTCGGCTGGACTTTCTGACCGACCGGTGCGCCTGTCTGAGTATCAGGTGTGTGTAGTGCGAGTGATTTGTTTATTCGTAAATAATGGCTAAATTTGCGGACTTTTAATACAAAGTATTACCGGTTAAAGTCATAAGATGGTAAACAGCAAGTTCAATGTGAAGTATTGTGTATTCCTGCCTATCGTGCTGGTCATCACAATCTTCTTGTGGGCCGTTCCGACATCGTTCTTCGGCATCGATGCCCTTACTCCGGTCCAGCAGCGTGTTATCGCGCTCTTTGTTTTCGCCGCCCTCATGTGGATGTTCGAAATCGTCCCCAACTGGACGACTTCCCTCCTCGTCATCGTCCTTTCGCTCCTGACAGTATCAGACAAAGGCCTGAGCTTCCTTTGCAAGCCCGAGTATGGCACCCTTGTCAACTACAAGAGCCTGATGTCAGCATTCGCCGATCCAGTCATCATGCTGTTCCTCGGCGGTTTCGTGCTCGCCATCATGGCATCCAAGTACGGTCTGGACGTGACCTTGGCACGTGTCCTCCTGAAGCCTTTCGGCAAGAAGCCCAAGATGGTCCTCCTCGGATTCCTCATCGTCATCGCCGTTTTCTCGATGTTCATGAGCAATACCGCTACCGCGGCCATGATGCTGGCTTTGCTCGCCCCCGTCCTGGCATCCCTTCCGAAGGATGACAAGGGCCGTGTCGGTCTTGCCCTCTCTATCCCCGTGTCCGCCAACCTTGGCGGTATCGGCACCACCATCGGTACCCCTCCGAACGCCACCGCCGTCAGGTTCCTGACCGAGGCCGGCCACGAGGTGTCTTTCGATACATGGGCCATCCACATGATCCCCTTCGTGATCATCATGGTCCTCATCGCATGGGTGCTCCTTCAGATGTTCTTCCCCTTCAAGTCCGAGGAGATCGTCCTGAACATCCCCGAGAACACGCGCAAGAAGGATTGGAAGACCACCGTCGTCTGGATCACTTTCGCCGGCACCATACTCCTGTGGGCGACCGAGCAGCTGACCGGTATCAATTCAAACATCGTCGCGCTTATCCCGCTGGGAGTCCTGACCTGCACGGGCATATTCACCAAGGAAGACATCAAGGAGATCAACTGGACCGTCCTCTGGCTCGTCGCCGGAGGCTTCGCCCTGGGTACCGCCCTTCAGGGGACGGGACTGGCCGAGGTCCTCATCGAGGCTATTCCTTTCGGCTCCATGTCGGTCGTCGTCGTGCTTATCATAGCGGGCCTCGTCTGCTACTTCCTGTCCAACTTCATCTCCAACTCCGCTACGGCTTCGTTGCTGATCCCGATATTGATCGTCGTCGCTGAGGGCATGGCAGACCCCTCCGCCGCCAACAACGCTTCGTTCATGGCATTGGGCGGTTCCCAGGCTATGATTATCTTCATCGCCACATGCGCCTCCATCGCAATGCTCTTCCCGATCTCCACCCCTCCGAATGCCATCGCTTCCTCTACCGGCCTCGTAGAGACCAAGGACATGATCAAGGTCGGCGGTATCATCGGTGTCATCGGTCTGGTTTTCGGATTCTTCTGGCTCACCAAGATATTCCCATTCGCTTAATCAATACACTTTAAGTATATGAAAAAAACTATCGTTTTATTGGCGACGCTTTTGTCCGCCGTTGCTTTCTCTGCCTCCGCACAGGAGAGCCAGAAACAGTATGGCTATCAAGTGTCAGATTTCATGAGCACGCCCAAGGTTGGCGGCTACATCATCGGCAGCTACAAATACACGGACCAGGAGGGTGCACACGGCGGTCCGGGATTCAACTGCAGGCTTATCCGCCTGTATGTGGACGGAAGTATTTTCAACGACTTCAAATACCGCATCCAGTTCCAGGCGAATGGTACGAGCCCCCATGTGAAGGATTTCTTCATCGAGTGGGCGAAGTATAAGGAGTTTTCCGTGAAGTTCGGCCAGTTCAAGCGTGCTTTCACATTTGAGAATCCGATGAACCCCTGGGATGTGGGCGTGGGTGATTTCTCCTTCCTCGTCCAGAAGATGGCCGGAATGGGAGACCGTCTCGGAGAAGCCAATATGGGCGGCCGTGACCAGGGTATTCAAGTTCAGGGAGACCTGTTCCCCATGGCGAATGACCAGTATCGCCTGCTCCATTATCAGTTGGGTCTGTATAACGGTCAGGGCATCAATCTGGCCGATGCCAACAGGGCGAAGGACATCATCGGTACCATCCAGATCCAGCCTATCAAGGGCCTGTATATAGGTGCTTTCGGTTGGAAGGGAGACTGGGTGAACGCTTCCGGGGCTACCCTCAAGCGTGAGCGCTTCAGCGCCGGCTTTAAATACGATGTCAATAACTGGACGCTTCGTGCCGAGTATGCAACCACCATCGGCGGCGAAAAGGAACAGACCGGTGCGGCCGATGCGCTGTATTTCACTGCTGGCATACCCGTTACGGACTGGCTTAAGGTTTATGCCAAGTGGGATGAGTTCCGTGCCCATGGAACTTCGGAGAGCAGCCATGACATGTATTCAGCCTGTATGAACTTTCGTCTTCACAAGAACCTGAACTTCCAGATGGAGTTCCGTCATCATGACAACAAGTTGCTGGCGATGCCTCAGTACAATGATCTTTGGCTCATGACTTATATCCGTTTCTAAAGCAGCAACTTCTAGCCTGAAGTTTTGATGCAATAAAAAACCCTGCGGGATTCCGCAGGGTTTTTTGTTTCGTTGAATGTATCGTTTATACGCCCATGATGGTCTTGACAAGGAAGTACACGAGCGGAACGGTGATGACGAACACTCCGATGATGTCGAGGATAACGCCGGCCTTGATCATCTTCGTGATCGGGATGTAACCGGAAGAATAGGTGATGGCGTTCGGCGGCGTCGAGACCGGCAGCATGAATGCCAGCGACGTACAGAGGGCCATGACAACGCAGACAGGGACGGGGCTGAAGCCCAGGGAAACTGCCGTAGCGATGGCGATAGGGCCCATGAGGTTGGCAACTGCGGTGTTGGAGGTGAGCTCCGACAGCAGGAGGGAAGTCACTGCGAACAGAGTGAGGAACATGTACTCGGAAGGATGACCGCCCAGGGCGTTGGTCAGGGACTCTCCGATCCACTGCGACAGACCGGTGGAGAACACCATGCCACCGATGGCCAGACCGCCGCCGAAGAGCAGCAGCGTACCCCAGTCGATACCCTTGACACCGTCTTTCCAACTCAGAGTCATCTCACCCTTCTTGATGTCCGTAGGCATGAGGAACATCAGCAGACCGCCGACCATTGCGGCGATAGCTTCAGGGAAGTGAGCGTTATATGACTTGAGGAAGTCGGGATCGATGGCGTTGGGCGAGATGTTCTGGATTGCACTGAAAATACCCGGAAGCACCCAGAGCACAACCGCTATGATGAAGGCGATGAGGGTATTCTTCTGAGCGCGGGTCCATTTGCCCAGAGCGTTCTTGTGCTCCTGGATGAACTCCTGTGCGCCGTCGATATGCTTGACGTCGGCGGGGAACATCTTCTGGAGTACGAAGTAAGTGACGAGGAAGTAGAGCACCATGGCGATGAAGCCCCAGATCATCCAGTTGAAGAACGTGATCTGAGGAGCATCGGGTGCGAGCTCCCTGATGAAACCGATCATGATGATGTTCGGGGGAGTTCCGATCGGAGTCAGCACACCTCCGATGGAGCAGGCGTACGCGGTCATGAGCATCAGACCGGTGGCATATTTGTAGTTCCTGAGGTCAATCTCCTTGCCGTTGGCGGCCATCATCTCACGGATAGCTTCAAGCAGACCGAGGGCGATGGGGAACATCATGGCGGCGGTAGCGGTGTTGCTGATCCAGCCGGAGCAGAGCATACACGCGAGACCGATGGCCAGGAAGATGCGGCGCGGCGAGTCGCCCACCCATTTCATCGACATGATGCCGTAGGCGATACGCTTGTCGAGACCGTTAACCATCATGCCCTTGGCAATGAGGAAGCCGCCCATGAACAGGAAGATCATCGGGTTGGCAAAGGCTTTGAAAGCATCCGTCGCCGATACAACGCCGAAGATGACGCAGAGAGTAGGACCGATAAGGGAGGTTACAGGAATGGGAACCGGTTCGCAGATCCACCAGAAGGCCACGAATGTGACGATTGCGAGAAGCTTGTGGGCTTCCGGAGACAGTCCGGCAATTGGAATGAGGTAAACCAGAATAGCACAGATCGGCCCGAAGATGGCACCGAATATGTGTCGCTTCTGGTCAAAGGAAGACTCTTGTGCAGAGAGTGCACCTTGTTGTTCAAGTTTGCTCATAATAATATTTAAGTGAGAATTTGTCCTAAGCAAATCTGAGCACAAAATAGCAATTTTATACGAAGAATATGTAAATTATTTTAAAAAACTTCCTTATTGTCGGACAATTAACACAATACCCTGCGGGTGAAATCCCGCAGGGTATTGTTCAGCTATATTGAGCATGGGATCAGTGGACCCGGAGGCGCTGCCCGATGCGCAGGGTAGTGGTCTGCTTGATACCGTTCCAGGCGCAAAGCTGGCGCACCGTAGTGTGATAACGGACCGCCAGGGCGCCGAGCGTATCGCCAGACTTGATAGTGTGGAACTGGCGGGCGGCCTGCTCGGCGGCTTTCTTGGCCTCTGCTTCGCGGTCCTCGACCTCGGCCAGCAGGATGTCCTCCTCTTCCTGCTCGGACTCGGGGACGTAGTTGCTGTTCTCGTTGAGGTAGCGCTTGTTTAGGGTGAAGACGCCGCTGCGCAGCGTGCCGGTCTCGAAGTCTATCAGCCATTCGGGGTCGAAGGCATAGCCCATGTACCGTGTCTCGAAATGCAGGTGCGGGCCGCTGGAGCGGCCTGTGGAGCCGCCCAGGCCGATGATGTCACCGGCACTGACCCAGTCGCCTTCCTTGACGTTGCGGGCGGAGAGATGGCCGTAGGCCGTCTCGAGGCCGTTCTCGTGGCGGATGACGATGAGGTTGCCGTAGCCGCGGGACCAGTCGGAGACGCGTACCTTGCCGGCGAAGGCGGCGCGGATCGGATCACCGGTCTTGAGCGGCAGGTCGCAGCCTTGATGACGGCGTTTGTGACGGAAGCCGAACTTGGAGAAGACCTTGACCTGGTTGGGGCAGCAGAAGTCGGTAGGATTGTCGATCAGCCAGAGCGTGACCTTGTCCGGTAGCGACTTGAAGTCGACTCCGTAGGGGTCCATGGACTGGTTGTCCCAGTTCTTGGTGAAATAGTCTTCCTGCTTGAGGAGATTGCCGTCCTTGACGTATTTCCATGTATTGTCGCTGTAAAGGACGAGCTTTACGAGAGGGTTGGCGGTATCGAGGGTATCGATGGCTCCGGCATTGCTGGGAATCATCGACCTTACGGGCTGGAGGAGCGGCCTGGGGATGAGGAGCTCCGCCTGGGATTTGGTGAACTTAGGACGCTGCGGGACGTTCTCCTCCATGGGAGCCATCTGCGCGTATACTGCCGTTCCGGCCAGCAAGAGCATCACTGCCAGTGCTTTTCTTAATGACATAAAGAGTTGGTTTTAGTTACACGATGGCGTCGAAACGCCTTATCAGGAGATCCTTGGCCTCCGCAACCTTCTTCTGGAGAAGCTCTTCGGAGGAAGCCTCGCAGATGAAACGGAGGTAGGGCTCGGTGTTGGAAGGACGGATGTTGAACCACCAGTCGGGGAACTCGACGCGGTAGCCGTCGAAGTCCATGAAGGCAGTGGCTTTCTCCTGGGCCATGAAGTGCTCCTTGACTGCGTCCATGGCGCCCTTCTTGTCCTCGAGCTTGAAGTTGATCTCTCCTGAATTCTGGTATTTGGCAATGGAGGCGATGGCCTCGCTCAGAGTAATGCCTTCCTTCTTGAGTGCAGCGACGATGCGGAGCACGATCATCGATGCGAGCAGGCCGCTGTCGGAGTAGAAGAAATCCTTGAAATAGTAATGGCCGGCGAGCTCGCCGCCCCACAGGCCGTCGATCTCGCGGAGCTTGGGGGCCGCGAAGGCGCGGCCGACGCGCCAGGTATAGAGCTCCACGCCGAACTGGGCGAGGAACTCGCCCACGGCCTTGGAGCTGCGGATCTCCTGGAGGACGCGCGGAGCCTTCTCGCCGCGCTCCTTGATGAAGTACTCGGACATCAGGGCGATAACGAGGTCGGGAGCCACGAACTGGGACTTCTCGTCCACGAACATCACGCGGTCGGCGTCGCCGTCATAGATGACGCCGACATCGGCCTTCTCGCGGGCGACGAGTTCCTTGAGCGGCTCGACGTTCTTGGCCACGAGCGGGTTGGGCTCGTGGTTCGGGAAACGGCCGTCGATCTCGTCGAAGATGTAGGCGGGGCCGTCGCCGAAGACCTTCCTGGCGAACAGGCATGACATGCCGTTCGACAGGTCGAAGGCGACCTTCAAGCCGCTGTAGTCGCCCTTGAACTTCATCATGAAGTCGAGGTAGTCGTTGAGGATCTCCATCTCGTGGACCTCGCCCTTCCGGACGGCGGGAGGTGTCGGGCGTCCCTCGTCAATCCACTGCTTGATCAGCCCGAGGCCGGTGTCGAATCCGACCGGAAGGGCGTTCTCGCGCGAGACCTTCATGCCGTTGTACTCGGCGGGGTTGTGCGATGCCGTGATCTGTACCGAGGCCTTGAAGCCGTAATTGGCCGTGCCGAAATACACCAGCGGCGTGCTGCTCAGGCCGATGTCGTAAACATCGGCTCCGGCATCCGTGATACCCTCAAGCAGGGCGTCGTGGATCTCCTTCGAGGAGACGCGGCAGTCGCGTCCCACAAGTACCTTTTCGGCTCCGAGGAGTCCGGGGATGAAATAACCTACCTTGTAGGCTGTCTCCTTGTCGAAATCCACACCGTAGATTCCGCGTATGTCGTATGCGTGAAATGCTCCCATAAGTAAAATGGCTGATAAGAGTGTTCCGATATGCCGCCGTATATTTTCCGGCGCGTCCTACAAAGATACAAAAATTATTCCTTGCTTTGCTTTTATTCCTCCGGTTTGTTATATTTGTAGATACTTAACAACTAAATTCACGATATTATGTCCAAGATTGACTGGGATTCCCTGGGATTTGACGCATACCGCACCAGGACGGTGGTCAAGTCGCACTTCAAGGACGGCGCGTGGTCGCCTGTCGAATCAACCGAAACGTTCTCCTTCACCCTCGACCCGTTCGCACAGGTCAACCATTACGCGATCTCCTGCTTCGAAGGCCTCAAGGCCTTCACGCAGAAAGACGGCAAGGTCGTTATCTTCCGTCCGGAAGAGAACGCCCGCCGCATGAAGCGTACCGCCGACTATCTCGGCATGCCGTGCCCCTCGGAGGAGATGTTCATCAAGATGTGCGAGGACTGTATCAAGGGCAATCTCGAGTTCCTTCCCCCTTACGGCCACAAGGCGTCGCTGTACCTGCGCCCGCTGCTCTTCGGAGTGCACCCTCAGATGCAGCTTGTACCGTATCCTGAGGCCGTTTTCGCCGTGATGTGCGCCCCTGCGGGCTCTTACTACGGCGAGCATCTACGCACCTTCACCGCCGTGATCCCCGGTGACTTCGACCGTGCCGCTCCCCACGGCTCCGGCAGCTACAAGGTTGGCGCCAACTACGCAGCTACCTTCCGCCCGTACAAGATGGCCCATGACCAGGGCTATACCGAGCTCCTGTTCCTCAACTCCGGTACCCGTGAGTTCGTGGACGAGTTCGGCTCATCCAACTTCTTCGGCATCAAGGACAACAAATACATCACCCCGCTCTCGGACAGCGTGCTGCCGTCCATCACCAACAAGAGCCTGCAGACGGTCGCCGAGGACCTCGGCATGACCGTCGAGAAGCGCCCCATACCTCTTGACGAGCTCGATACCTTCGAGGAGGCCGGCGCCTGCGGTACGGCTGTCGTCATCACGCCTATGGCGCGCATCGACATCAAGCCCGTGCTCGGCGCGGAGGAGGTTACCAGGAGCTTCATCTTCCGTCCTGACAATACTGTCGGACCTGCCTGCAACGCCCTCTACAAGCGTCTCACCGGCATCCAGTTCGGCGAGATCGAGGACACCCACGGCTGGTGCCATAAGGTCGATCTCTAAGCCTTATCATACTGGACTCTTTTTATGTACGATCTAGCGATTATCGGAGGCGGGCCGGGCGGATATACCGCGGCGGAGCGCGCTGGCGCGGCCGGACTGTCCGTCGTGCTGTTTGAGAAGAATGAACTCGGCGGAGTTTGCCTCAACGAGGGGTGTATCCCCACCAAGACTCTTCTCTATAGTGCCAAGGTATTTGACTATGCCAGGCATGCTGACCTTTATGGTGTTAGCGTGGAAGGTGCTTCCTTCGATTATTCCAAGATACTCAAACGCAAGACCAAGGTCGTGCGGAAACTTGTCGGAGGCGTCAAGCTGAAGATGAAGAACTCCGGAGTGACCGTTGTCGGCGGGGAGGCAGTCATCGCGGGGTCTGTGGCCGGAGGTTTCGTCGTTTCGTGTGGCGGGACTGAGTACGTTGCAAGCAGGCTCTTGATCTGCACTGGTTCCGAGGCGGTCGTGCCGCCCATACCCGGTATCAAGGAGGCAGGCGATGTCATCGTTACCAACCGCGAGATACTGGCTCTGGAAGAGCCTCCGGCAGAGCTCGTCGTCATAGGCGGCGGCGTCATCGGGATGGAGTTCGCCAGTTTCTTCAATAGCATCGGTTCAAAGGTCACGGTAATCGAAATGATGCCGAAGATACTCGGTCCGATGGATTCCGAGATAAGCGAACTCCTTCAGAAGCAGTATGCCAAGAAAGGAGTCGAGTTCCGCCTTGGCTGCAAGGTCACAGGAATAGAAGGGGACACCGTGGTGTACGAGGATCCCGAAGGGAATGTCTGCCGGGTTCACGGGGACAAGATACTCGTCTCCGTGGGCCGGCGGGCCCGCCTGGAGGGCTACGGGCTGGAGACGCTGGGCGTCTCCCTCGCCCTTACGCCCGCCGGCCGCCCTTACGGTATCAAGGTGGACGACCGCATGCGGACCGACGTGCCGGGTGTCTACGCCGCCGGTGATGCGACGGGATTCTCCCTGCTTGCGCATACCGCAGTCCGCGAGGCCGAGGTGGCCGTCAACGATATCCTCGGACGTGACGACAAGATGAGCTATAAAGCCATTCCTGGAGTTGTCTATACCAATCCAGAAGTGGCCGGAGTCGGACTCACGCAGGACGAGGCTGCCAGGAAAGGCATCGATGTCACGGTCCTCAAGCTCCCAATGGCTTATTCCGGTCGCTTCGTGGCGGAGAATGAAAGGGGAGAGGGTCTTTGCAAGATACTTGTTTGCCCCTCGAGCCATGAAGTCCTTGGAGTTCACATGCTCGGGAATCCTTCCTCGGAGATGATCCACAGCGCCTGCATCGCCATCGAGCAGGGTATGACGGTGGAGCAGTTGAAAGAGGTTGTATTCCCTCACCCCACAGTATCGGAAATCATAAAAGAGACGGTGTTCACATTGTAATACGGAAAAGGCGGTACGGAGCGTACCGCCTTTCTTTATAGCAATTCCTGAAGGGTCGAGTATATCTGCTCGCCACGCAGTCCGCGTTTCAGTATCGTGCCGTCCGGCGCGAAAAGGATCAGGTGCGGGATGGTCGCGACTCCGTACAGTTCGACGGGGATCTTCTGCGCGTCAAGTATCTGGTTCCAAGGCATGTCCAGCTCGGACAGAGCCTTGACCGTATCCTCCCTCTTGTCGCTGCAGGCGATGCTGACAACGTCGAACCTGTCGCCCTTGAATGCGTCGTAGGCTTTGCGTATGGCAGGGATCTCGGCCTTGCAGGGACCGCACCATGATGCCCAGTGGTCGAGCAGGATGTATTTACCCTTGACGGTATAGTCGAGGAACATCTTGCCTGGCGCAGTGTTGCTCAGGATAGAGATAGTCTTGTAGTCATTTGCGACATAGCGGAAGCTCTTGACCATGTCTGAGGTTTCGTTGTACAGTCTCATGAAACGTGCCGTATCCTTGTAGGCCATGTCGTCGAGCGCCAGGGCGCCCACGAGGTTGTCAGGCCATGCCCGTACGACGGAGTCGGCCAGCGCCACCTGGAGTGCGGCGTACTTCTCGTTCAGGCGGTCCCATTCGTCGCTGAAATCCTTCGGACTCATCTCCGACTGGCGGTCCTCTCGTCGAGGTCCGCCTTGATGGTTCCGGGCTCGAGGATGACGTGGACGCGGTCGTTTCCGTGTCCGACATAGGCAAAAACGCCCTCGTCAGCCTGTCCGGTGAAAGAGAATGCGTTGTCCTTCACCGTGGTGACGGCGAGGGTATCGTTGCCCGCGACGTCGATAAGGTAGATGTCCGTCCCGTCGGGGGCGGTATACACGGCTTCTATGTTGTACTTGTTGTTGCCGCACGAGATGCATGCTGCGATGCAAAGGAAACTGAGAAATACTTTTTTCATCGTTGGAATGCTTGTGGTCTGAGGACCTGGATGCCGGTGACGGAGGACCGGGCTGCCAGGTACTCGGGCAGTGTACGGGAGTCGATGACCACTTTCATGGGTCCGGTGGAGGCGTGTAGAAGACGGACTGCGCCGTTCTCCACGACTGCCATCATCACGTGTGAGATGTCAAGGCCTTTGACTGAAGTCACGAGACAGATTATATCTCCGGAGCGGATGCCGTCCAGGGCATCTCCGAGCCGGATTTTGGGAATGTAGTAGCGGGGAACCGAATTGATCCTGTCCTCCGCTTCGCGGATAGCGGCGACATCGTCCATCAGCGGGTAGGAATCGGGATGGGAGGACATGTAGTTTATCGGGTGGTCGAGCTTTATCCCACCGAGTTCCTGCGTGACATTTCTCAGTGCGCCCCGGACCTCTCCCTGCATGCCCCATTCGGTGGTATAATGCAGTCGGTCTGCATAAGACTCCACGCATCCGTCGCGGTACCGGCTTTGTCTGACCTCGTTTGCAAATGTCCGGAAATCACCGCCTTGTGCAGCCGTCCGAGCCAATGCCAGGCAGGCCTCCACGAAAAGGATGCAGTCGGTGCGTGTCAGGTAAATGCGCAGCTGTTCGCCGGGAGTCTCATCTAACGTCCCCGCCACGTAAGGCTGCCCTTCCAGGGCTTTTCCGGCGCGGACCATCAACGCGGGGACCGGCTCAGCGGAGTGCGGAGCCAGCTCCGCCAGGATCCGCTCCGCCAGGAGCGAGTCCGCCGGGCCGGTCACCCAGAAGGGGACCTCCGGCCCGGCCTGCCCAGCCTGCCGGTTTTGCCCGCAGGCCAGCAGCGGCAACAGCACCAGAACTACCGTCATCCATCGTCTCATACTACAAATATACGCATTTTGCCCATAACCTTCGAACAGCGGGAAGCTATATGTGATTCTATGGAAAATCGTTATATTTGTACAAAAGAAAAACAAACCTGATTATGAAGCATTTTATCTTTCTGGCGGCTGCGGCGATGATGCTTGCCGTTGCATGCAATACCAACACTTCCGCCCCGGCTGCGGACCAAACCACTCCGGCTACCACCATGCTTACACCTACTACTCCCAATCCTGAAAACGCTGCCATCGCGCAGGAGTTCCTGAAGAAATGCGGTACCTACTATCTCGCCACAGTAGAAGGCGACCAACCGCGCGTACGTCCTTTCGGCACTGCCGAGATCATCGACGGAAAGCTTTACATCCAGACAGGAAAGGTCAAGAACGTTTACAAGCAGCTTCTCGCCAACCCCAAGGCCGAGATCTGCGGATACTCCGGTATGGAGTGGATACGTATCTCCTGCGAACTTATTCCCGACGACACAGTCGAGGCCAAGAAAGCGATGCTTGACAAGAATCCTTCCCTGCGTGGTATGTACAGTGAGACCGATGACAACACCATCGTCCTCTATTGCCGCAACGCCCACGCAACGATCAGCTCTTTCACCGGCGAGCCGAGGTCGTTCGAATTCTAGTAATAATGCTATATTTGTGTAAAACCAATAAACTGCAGTCATGAAAAAACTCCTTCTCTCCTGCCTGACGCTCCTCGCCGCCACCGCGCTCTGGGGCCAGAACCCCTATCTCCCTCTCTGGGAGCATATTCCTGACGGAGAACCCCGCGTCTTCGAAGATCCCGACAATCCCGGGAAGTACCGCGCCTATATCATCGGATCGCACGACCTGACATATACCGCCTATTGCGGCAGCGATATCCGCATGTGGTCCGCTCCGGTAGAGGACCTGAGCCAGTGGAGGGACGAAGGTCCCCTCTTCACCTGGTTCGTCGACGGCCAGTGGGACACCATGTACGCCCCGGACCTCGTGGAGGTCAAGGACAAGGCTACAGGCAAGAAAACCTATTACCTGTATCCGCACTCCCGCGGCCGCGGCCGTATAGCCACGGTCTGTAAGTCCGACCGCCCCGACGGGCCGTTCGTCCCCATCAATGTCACCGAAGACGGTCGCGGCTGCCTGCCCGGCTCGCTCATCGACTTCGACCCTTCAGTATTCATCGAGAACATCACGGACAAGAAGGACCCCGACTATGACAAGGGTTTCAGGGCTTATGTCTATTACGGCTTCCAGCACTCCACGGCCGTGGAACTTGACCAGAATACGATGTATTCCATGCGTCCCGGCACGGAGATCCACGACTTCTTCCTCCCTGCCAGCTCGCGCTACGGCGTGGTACGCGACCCGGAAGGAACCGAGTACAAGTATCTCTACAAGGATCAGGATCCAGGCAGCTTCAATTTCTTCGAGGCTTCCAGCATCCGCCAGGTCGGCAACAAGTATGTGATGGTATTCTCCGGCTACAGCGGTCCGGACTATGGCCTCAGCTCCACCAATTCCGCCCTGCGTTACGCCTACGGTGACTCGCCGCTGGGCCCGTGGCGCTCCGGCGGAGTCCTCGTGGACTCGCGCGGCGTCGTTCCTGACGAGAACGGCGAGCACCTGATCACCACCAATGCCGCCCACAACACCCACGGCTCCCTCCAGGAGATCAACGGCCAGTGGTACGTGTTCTATCACCGTCCGCCCCGCGGATTCGGCAATGCCCGCCAGTCGATGGTCGCTCCCGTCAAGATCGAATGGGACCAGAAGAAAGTCGCAGACGGAGGCCAGGTCCGCATCACCGGATATGATCCCTTCCTCCCCGGAAATGAGTGGGTAGCCGCCGCATCCGACGGTGAGACCTATACCGGCGCCGAGGTCACTAGCGAGGGCTTCCAGATCTTCGGACTCCCGCCGTACAACTATTACTCAGCCGGTTACGCCTGCTACATGTCCGACCAGAACTGGATCCAGGACAACCATGATGTCTGGAACAACAATATGGATCTCGCCGGCCTCACCAACGGCGGCATCGTCGGCTTCAAGTACTTCGGCTTCGGCGGCCTGGCCCAGGACACCAAGGGTGTCAAGGCCTTCGCCGGCGCCAACAGGGGCGACGGCACCCGCCTCGACCTCTTCCTGACCCCGAGCGGCCGCGGCGCCTTCAAGATCCACGTGATGCTTGACGGCCCTTATGCCAACTCCACCTGGAAGGGCCGTGAGATCGCCGTGATCAATGTTCCCGAGGATGCTCCGCGCACCATCACCAACTATCGCGTGGCTGTCCCTGCGGTCGAGGGCCTCAGCGGCAAACACGCCATCTACCTGGTAGTCGAGGGTCCTGAGGTTCAGGTTCCGCAGTTCCCCGGACGTCCTGGCGGAGCCCGTCCCCAGCAGCCCCAGCGCCCGATCGGCCTGTTCGATCTCCACGGCATCGGATTCTCCAAGGGCACCGTTCCTTGTGAGAAGCCCGTCGTCCCGCAGGTCACCATCACCTGTGACGGCAAGCAGCTCAACATCCCCACGACTCCTATCCGCTGCTCCAACGCCAACGGCCTCACCGACCAGATCCGCTATCAGGTCTATGGCCCGCTCACTGACAATTCTACGCTCAAGGTCACGGCTTCCGAGCCTGACGTCAAGTTCGAAGTCAGCAGGATAGTCGAGGGCCGCGCCACCGTCAAATGCACTTGGCACGGTCTCGAGAAGATTTATCTGATCAATTAGTCGCGGTTGCGACAAGTGGAGAATACGGGAGTGGAAATGCGTTTTCCGCTCCCGTTTTGTGTGTTTGCGGGATAATCAGTATCTTTATGACTGTTCCACGCAAAGTATGAGCAAGATTACTGTTCTCCCGGCCTGTCTGCTTCTCCTGCTGGTGTCCTGCACACCGGTACGGGATCGCCGGACGCTGAATGATATGGAAGCGCTGATGCCGGAGAGGCCGGACAGTGCCCTGGCAGTCCTGCGGGGCTTGCAGCCCCGGGACTTGCCGGGCCTCCATGTCCGCCCGCTCCACGCCCTCCTCCTCAGCGAAGCCCTCGACAAGAATTACATCGACCTGACGGATGACTCCCTCGCCCTGGCCGCCAACAAGTATTACGGTGAGCATGGCTCCAAACTCCACCGTCTCAAGTCCTGGTACTACCTTGGCCGCATCCGCTTCAACGCTGGCAATTACGCCGAGGCCGTCATATGTTACAACAAGGCCCTAGAGTACGCGGAAGCCTTGACGAACTACCACTATATGGGTCTGATAAATAGGGAGATAGCGAATGCTTATAATTCTGTTTGGGATGACTTGCATGCAATAGATTACATACAACAGTCTATCAGTTCTTTTCAAACTGCTGGCGAAAAGAAATATACCGAGTATAGTCAATTGGCATTGGCTAGAACTCTTCGGAGACAAAACTGTTTTGCAGAGTGCGACTCTTTGCTGAATTCGATGCTAAGAGATGTGGATGATGTTTACATTACGGCTTGCATATATGAGCTCAAAGGGCTTAATAGCCTGTCAATAGAGGAATCACCGATAGACAGCATTTTGTTTTATTTCAGATCTGCAAGGATTGGGAGCATTTTAACAGAGAACGCAACCAGATTGTCAAATCTGGCATATGTCCAGCAATTATCAGGATGTCAGGATTCTTCAGATTATTACATTAAGAAGGCGATAGAAAAAGCCCGCTCTGATAGTGATTTAACGTATGTTGTTTATAATCAATCCCGTATTGCGGCTGAGCGAAAAGATTATGTAGATGCATACAAACTCTATTCGGATTATAACTCTTTGCAAACTCCAGTATCTTATCAGATGCTTGAGCAATCTATCTCTTTTTATCAAGGGAGCTATTACCAGAACGAATCAAGTATAAACGCGATGAAAGCGAGGATTCGAGCCATTTCTTATGGAACAGTCATCTTGCTTTTGCTAATCCTTACTTTTTACCTGTTATCAAGAAATAGGAGGCAACGAGCAATAATAGTTGAGGAGATGACCAGAACTTCTGAAGTGGAGCAGGAGCTTCTGTCTCTGCGTAATGATAATCAAGAGATTGGTCGTGCAGTAGCGACTCTTTTTGAGAATCGCCTCAATATCCTGCATACGCTTTCTGATAAGTATGACATGATTGACGAGGCTTATTTGCAAACGGGAAATGGAGAGGTGCACAAGCATTTGAGAGATGAAATCGTGGAATCGTTCCGTAACATGATGCGCAGTCTTAGAAAGGACAAAGATATCTGTATATCAATGGAAGAAATACTTGACTCGTGGAAAGATGGTATCATGCGCAGATTCAGGAGCGTTTTCGGAGCAGATTCTTCCAGTGGTATCCGAATGACAGAGGAAGACTTTAAATTGGCGCCCTATTACTTCTCCGGGATGAAGCAGAAAACGATAAGCTATCTGACCAATCATACGGAGCATTCTATCAAAGAACGCAAGCGTCGTATCAAGCAGAAGATAGAGGCTCTCGACTCCTCATTTTCCAAAGAGAAACGTTTGTTTCTGGACAATCTTTGAACGAAAGAACAATAGCTATTTCTGTAAGGAAGCAGTTTAAGCAAGCTTTATACTTCATTGGCATACTCCCGTCGTCGTAAGAGAATCCTGGCGAATACTTTACAACAGATGGAGGCATGTTCCATGCCCTTTGGTAGTTGATGACGGACTCTTTACCATGCCTCCTTAATATCATGTGACCTATGGTTTCGTCTATAGCATTGATTATTAGTTAATTGACCTCAAGAATTGTGACCTTATTCGTTTCTTTATCGGAAAAAAAAGGTTTATTTTTGTGTGAACTAATAAATGAATGAGTTGATCAGGTATATTAATGAACCGAAAATGAAAGCACGGACATATTTCCTTTTTTTCATGATGATGGTCTCAACCGGATGCGTCGAGACCATCGTCATGGATCCCGATGAGGAAAACCTCCCGGTAGTTGTCAGTTGTATACTTGAACAAGGGCAGAGTAAACTGACTCTCAATTTGCAGTACGTGAAGGGGAAATCGATGGATGAATACATTCCGGTCGAAGATGCAAAGGTCTACATAAAAGAATTGAAAGGCTTTGAAAGGACCGTTGACTTCAAGCATTCCGAAGGCTCTGTCTGGGTGACTCGGCCTGATCCCTTCTTTTCCATTCTACCACAAATGTCCTATGCTTTGTATATAGAGATTCCCGGAAGGGAAATGATTATGGCTGAGACGACAGTCCCTTCAAACCGCGTTATTCCTGAGGTTGTCAAGAAATGGAGTGATACAGTGGCAGAAATAGAGGATTTCTATTTTCAGACGGGTCTGGAAGATGGTTCTCAAACGGCACCTGTCTGGATTTTCGCCACCAAGGGCAAGCACACTGACGGAGAGTCTAAAAAGAACAGGTACTCATTACTGGTTACGGACCATCCTTATGCTGATCCCGTCAACGCTACAGGGCTGAGATTCTCAGACCTTCCGATAGAAGGAGACCCGGTGCCTCCGGACACGCATCTGATGTATACCTGGCCTGCATTCAGGGAAATGCGCCGGAGAATGCCGGATCTTCCGTTGTATGAAGGTTTTATCCGCCTAGACCATCTTGACAACAACCCTTTCCATCTCCTTGCTGGTCCGTTGAGATACAAGGAATCATATCAGGACCACTTGGATTTCTTTTTCGTGTCTGAAGAGTACGACAGATATTTGCGCAGCGTCTATATAAAGGACAGGCAACTGGAGACAGACCTGACAAGTATCTTTTCGACCGATATGGTATATACGAACATTAAGGGGGGGATCGGTATCTTCGCGGGCATCAGCAGGAATAACCTCATGTTTTTGGTAAATTAGATTATGGGAAATCCTGCATTCAACGTTAAAGACCTCTTGACGGTCCTCGTTTCTTTCGTGGTGCTTCTGCCTGGGCAGCCGCTTCATTCTCAGACGCGTTCGACATATATATCGGAGATGTCGTTTCTGAAAGAGAAATACAATGTCACCTTTATCTACGACACTTCACTTCCGATGAACGCTGCGTGCTGGAGCGCCCGCGACCGGATATCGTTGAAGCTGAGCCTTCGGGACTTGTTCTACGGGAGCGGGATCGACTATGAAGTAATCGGCCGTACCATAATTCTGTGTTGGGCTGATAAGGCGGTTGATTACGAAGAACCGCCCGTGGTATTTGACACGCTGCGCCCGTCGAATTACGACGGGGCATTGAAGGATACACTGCGCGCTGCCCGGGTGGAAGCGGACAGGGTTGTGAACCGGGACGCCGGAACCCGTATCGTAGAACTACCGGCTATCCGGACGATGGTGTCCGCTACCGGGGAATCTGACGCCGTCAAGTACATTCAGACGCTGCCGGGAGTATCCACCGGAGGCGAAGGATCTTCCGCGATATATGTACGTGGAGGGAACATCGGGAGCAACCTGACGACTCTGGACGGAGTGCCGATATATGGGGGTAGCCACTTGCTGGGACTGACCAGCGCATATCCGACTGATATAGTGTCATCTTTGAGTTTCCGGGTGGGAGGCTTCCACGGAGATGAAAGCAACATAACAGCATCGCACATAGATGTAAGGACGGAGTCCGGGAGTTTCACGAAGAGTTCTTACTCCGTTTCTGCGAGTACGTTCATATTGGGCGGAACAATATCGATGCCTCTGGTAAAGAACAAGGTTTCATTGCTTGGTTCGGTACGGGTGTCGCCGCTGGGGCCGGCGTTCCGTGTCGTTCAGGCCGCCGCAGGCGGGGCCCTGGACAGTCTCAGCCGGCCCCGTGCCGTCGTCTATGACGCATTCGCGAAGGTGAAATGGCTGATAGACGATGACAACAACCTGTCGCTCTCTGTGTTCAGCAGCAAGGATGCATATAGCTACCGTTACAGCAGCTCTTATGAAAGCATGGGTTGGGACAACCTCATAGTGAATGCCCACCATGACGGTAGAATAGGCAGGAGGTGGAGCATAGAGGACGGTGTAGCTTACAACCACTTCTCCGGCCGTCAGGGTATAATCCGTATCATGGGCGGGACAGTAAACAACCTGGCTGTTATCAGTACGTTGGATGAAGTCACCGCAGACGTGGTGTTCTCACGGACACTCGGCCGAGGCGGCGACCTGCGCCTCGGTGTCCGCGAGCGCTTCGCAATCTTCAATCCGGGTACTTCCGCTACATTCAAGGGCGTAGGGCCGTTGCAGCCGCTGGATTCACCCAGGACAGACCATATCAGCCATAGCAACATTACGACACTCCATGCCCAATGGGACCTGTCAAGGGAACGTTTCGAGTTGATGGCTTCGGGGAAGATGAACGCTTATGGCGCTGATGATCCCGGTATAAGGAAATGGAACAGGTCTTTTGACAGTGAGGGAAGTTTGCTTGTCCGCTTGAATCTGTTCAGGTGGCTCTCGCTTGAGGCTACGACAGACCGTACGGTGCAGTACTACCATACGCTGGAAGGTCTGCCGCTCGGTTGGAACGTGGATTTGTTGGTCCCGACCAATCCGAGCCGCCCGCCTGAGCAGGCGAGACAGAACTACGCTGGCCTGTTCCTGTCGTTCGGCCAGCATCGCGTCACAGCGGGAGCATATGAAAAGAAGATGTCCAACCTGGTGTATTTCCTCGATGCGAGCCGGATGTTCAGTTCGGCAATCGTAGGCTGGAGCCACAACATAATGGTCGGCTCCGGCACTTCGCGCGGTGTGGAATTACTCTACGAAAAGGACGGTGACCGCCTCGACTGGCGTGTAGCATACACGCTGTCGAAGACAGACAGGACTTTCGAGGGAGTAAACGAGGGGGTTGTTTTTCCGGCGAAGTTTGACAGGCGGCATATACTGAATGCAACGGCTTCGTTCACATTGGTTGACAATCAGCGGTGTGCTTTTGCCCTGACAGGCCTTTACACATGGCAGTCTGGTCACTGGGAGACCGTGGCTGCAGGCGAATACCCCGCTGTGGATGCCTTTAAAATGACCGTCTTTCCTACACTGGACTATCACTCGGGCGTGAATAACTATGAGATGCCGCCATACGTCCGCCTTGATCTGGGTTGCAGCCTCAATCTCAAGACGAAGCATCCGCAAGAGTTGACTTTCGGTTTGTACAACGTCCTGAACCGCCACAACCCGTTCACGGTTTTCTACGATGACCGTTCCCGCGAGTGGCGACAGGTTTCCCTGATACCAATTATGCCGAGCTTCAGTTACAGCTATCAAAGCGGCGTGGTTGGTAAAACATTGATTATCAGAAGATAACTATACTTGACTACCCTATGCGCGGAGGGGTAGTCAAGGGGGATATTTCCTTGGTAATCAGATGGTTGCTGACCACGCAAAATGAAATGGAGAAGGTCTGCGACATTTGGGTAGACCTTCTCCATCCTGGGAATCATTTGTATTTCTTGACGCGGGGGTCGTCGATGACGCCGGACCAGTTGAGGCCGAAGGCGAAGTCGTATTTATGGCCGTCGGTGTCGGTGTGGCATACCATGTCGCGGGGGACGTCCTCGAACTGCTCCTCTACGGTTTGCATATTAGCGGGAAGCTGCATGGGCAGAAGGCCGGAGGGCTCGTTAGCTCCGCTGACTGTCTCGAGGATGGCCTGGTTCTGGATGCCGAAGGAGAGCAGTATGGCATCGGTGTAAGGCTCTATCTCGCTCATTATCATGGGCCTTGAGATGCTGATGACGGTCACGACGGGCTTGGCGCCCATGGCTTTGCGGGTGTCACGCACGAGCTGCATGTGGGATTTGTTGGAAGTCGTGACGGTCTTGCCCTTGTAACTTCTGTTGGTGAAATCCTCATAAGGGTCGCCGCCGGCAATGCTCGTTCCACGGGCGTAGGCCGCGGTGTAGTCCTCGTACTGGAGGCTGATGGGGACGTAGCCGTTGCCGCCCTTGTCGCGGTCGGAGCGGTCGTAGCCGCTGCCCGCCGCGGGCTCGCTGATGAATACCAGCGCGAAGTCGGCATCCTTGGGATTGTCAACCCTGTCGTAATACTTGTCAACCATCGAAGCCGGGACCGGGTCGACCCAGCGGCCTTCGGCCGCCTGGCCGCCGAACATGCCCTGGCGGGCAGGCTGGTAGACCTTGGGAACGTAGACTTTGAGGCGGCCTTTCTCCGGCAGGACGCCGCCGTGATTCTTCAGCATCACGACGGACTTGAGCTGGGCCTCGTAGCCTGCTGCCATGAAATCGGGGTTGCCGACCTTAGCCGTAGCCTCGTCAGGATCGCAATAAGGGTTCTCGAAGAGACCGGTGCGGAAGCTGTTCATCAGCAGGCGCACGGCAGAGGTCTCGAAGCGCTCGCGGGCGCTCTTCTCGCCGTATTTTTCCACCCACAGGTCATAGGCCTCCAGGACGGGACCCTTCTCATTGTTGCCTCCGAACTGGTCCACTCCCGCTTCTATGATCTTGAAATGACGTTGGCCTTCGGTTAGGGTTTCGTTGCCCCAGGGCTTTCCTTCGAAAGCGTAGACGCTGGAGTAGTCCTTGGTGATGTTCCAGTCCGTACATACTACGCCGTCAAATCCGTAGGTATTGCGGAGCAGGTCGGTTATGAGGTATTTGCTGTAGCTGTTGCCGTTCTGTTCTCCGGAGGGATCCTGGTTGTAGGATATGGTGTAGTAAGGCATCACGGCCGAGGCCATCTTGGTCTTACCGGTGAGTTTGAGGGCTCCTTCGGTGAAGGGGCGAATCTGGGTGGAAAGGTTGTTGCCGGGATAGACGGCGTACTTGCCGTAGGAGTAATGCGCGTCGCGGCCGGCTTCCTCCGGACCTCCGGAAGGCCAGTGCTTGATCATGGCGTTGACGGATTCGTAGCCCCAGCCGTCCTTGATCTCGGCACTGCCCTCCGAGGTCTGGAAGCCGTCCACATAGGCGCGGGCCATGTCGACGTCAAGCTGAGGATCCTCGCCGAAAGTGCCGTTGAAACGGCTCCAGCGAGGCTCGGTGGCCAGGTCGATCTGCGGGGAAAGCGCCGTGGCAATGCCCAGGGCGCGATACTCGCGCGAGGCGATGCGGCCGAACCCTTCGACCAGCGAAGGGTCGAAGGTCGCCGCCATGCCGAGGCTGGACGGCCACTGCGAGATGTCACCGCCGTTGCCGGCGTCGAACTCCGCCGTGGCCTGCGCCCCGTGGCGCGGGTCGGAGGAGTTGTTGGCCGGAACACCGTGTCCGAGGCCTTCGACGAAGGCCTGGACGTTGTTGTTCCACCGCGCTGCATCGGCGGGGGAGGAGACGCGCGTCATCAGGACGGCGCGGAGGTTGTCCTCTTCGAGGAATTTCTTCTGGGCATCGGTGATGCCCGGTCCGTTGATGGCCTGGTGGCCGCTATAGAGCATCATTCCGGCTATCTCGTCAATGGAGAGCTGCGACGCGAGGTCCTTGGCACGGACGAGCGGGTCCTTGCGCCAGTCCTCGTAGGTGTCGAGCTTACCGTTCCTGTTCAGATCCTTGAAGGCGCGACCGCCCCTGGTCAGGATCTGTACCCCGGATGTGGGGCTGTAGCCAAGCGATGGGCCGTTTTTCTGTGAGATGAGACTGTATCCGTCCTTGGACTCTTCCTGCCATTTCTGCCCGCAGGAGGCGGCAGTCAGGATTGCGGCGAGGAGTATGGCCGCCGTGGTGATTCTTGCTTTCATCGGTCGATGGGTTTAGTCTAGTCCCAAATATAACAAATGTTTGCTATATTTGCGTATTATAACCGACATACGGAATGAGATATCGTATTATTTCCCTAGCACTTGCGCTTCTGGCGGTATTTACCGTTTCCGCGCAGAATCTTAAGACCGAAACCGTAGACGGAGTCGGCGCCAAGGTCTGGCGTATCACCGCCGACCGCGCCGCCACCATCGCCGACCGCACCGTCAATCCCACTTATTTCATCTACTACAACGGAGCCGTCTCCGACCCCATGTCCGTGGTGAGGAACCTCGGGATGGAACGCCATATAGATGCATATCTCGCTGCAGTATATGTCATCAATCCCGCCAACGGCAGGTCATATTCCACTACCGCTGACCTCGAAGTGTATTACAAGCTCCTGGAGCGTCTCCGCATCGTCAACAACCTCAAGCTTATAGGCAAGGGCACCGGTGCGACCTTCATCAACAACGTTTTGTCGCTCCACGCCGAGGCTGTCGCCGGCATACTGACGATCGGCGGCTCGGTCAACGCCAAGCTCAATCCCGTGGTCGTCCCGACATATGCCGCCGGCCGCAACAAGGCCGTAGTCGACCATTATATCAGGGCCAACCACGCCCTGGAGGCCGGCGGCGGTGTATGGAAGAACCCCCTGCACCAGGTCGAGCGCGTCTATGTGAACGGCTCTCCGATGTCCGATGCCGAGTACTTCATGGATGCCTGGGACAAGATCCTGTCGCAGAACTACCGTTTCAACAACTATACTACCTGGTACGAGGGTACCGACCTGCGCCGCACCAAGCCTTTCGAGCTGGTGAGCTACGTCATGTTCGACCGTCTCCACATCGAGCGCAGCATCGTTGAGGAGAACCTCTGCGGCTGGGGAGACTTCCTCTGGTACGAGTATGTCCCCAGAGACCTCCAGAACGCTTCCAGGTCCTCCGTGCCGCTGGTCATCCTGTTGCACGGCAACACAAACGATCCGCGCACGCAGGCCGAGACATCCGGCTTTGTCGAGCTCGCTTCCGAGAAGCATTTCATTACAGCCGAACTCGAGTGGCAGGGCAGCGGCAAGTATGCCTCGATGGGTACGGACGGCATCGAGGCCACCGTACGCCGTATCTTGGAGAAATATCCTCAGATCGATCCGGGCCGCGTGTATGTCCAGGGCCTTTCCGCCGGCGGCATGAACACCACCAACCTCTGCATCTTCAAGACCAACCTCTTCGCCGCCGGCGCTTCGATGGCCGGAGGCCTCATCTATGACGCCCGCTTCAACATGGACAGCAAGGATGAGATCGAGGAGCAGATCAAGCGTTACAACGGCAACATGGAGATTGCCTACATGATAGTCTCCGGCACCAATGACAGCAAGTTCACCGACGTCCCCGACGATGATTCCTCCTCCAAGGGCTGGCTCGTCAGGGCGGTGAAGACCATCGCCGACCTGAACGGGATGGAGATAGGCCAGACCTGCAATCCTTCCCTCGACCCGATGTTCGGCATGACAGTGCGCGACCGCAGGCATGTCTCTACCATGGATGACCTGACCATGCACGAAGGCACCTTGTACAAGGATGAAAAGCCCTTGATCAGGATGATCGCCCTCGAGCCTTACGGCCATTGGAACTACAAGGGTGCCGCACGTGAGATGTGGGAGTTCTTCCGCCATTTTTCCCGCGATCCAAAGACCAAAAAACTGATATACCATGAATGACAAGATGACTCGCCGTGAGGCCCTCAAGGGTCTCATCTATGCCGGAATGGGGCTCGCCGTCGGCGGCCAGCTCCTGCATGGTGCCAGCCCTGAGGCACGTGCCGCCGGACTTCCGGAGCCCGCTCCATGGAAGGAGGCTCCGGAAGGTTCTAAGATAGATTCCCGCACCTGGGACAAGATGGGGGAGACTCTCGGAATGCTCGGTCTAGGCTGCATGCGTCTGCCGACGCTCTCCGGCGGCGGAGGCGGCTACGGCCGCCGCCAGCCCCTTGACCAGAACGCCGTCAACGCGATGGTCGATTACGCCATCGCCCACGGCGTGAACTACTTCGACACCGCTCCAGCCTATGGCGAATCGGAAGTCGTGACGGGCAAGGCCCTGAGCCGCCATCCCCGTTCATCCTACAAGATTGCGACCAAGATTTCCAACATAAACGGCCGCGCCACCCTCGAGGCCGGTAAGCAGATGTTCGAGACTTCGCTCAAGAACCTTCAGGTGGACTATGTGGACTTCCTCCTGCTGCACAACCTGCAGAACATAGGCGGTTTCAACTCCCGTTTCAGGGACAACGGCCTGTTCGACTGGCTGCTGGAGCAGAAAAAGAAGGGCCGTATCAAGCATCTCGGCTTCTCTTTCCACGGAAGCAATGACGAGCTGCCGAAACTCACGGAACTCTACGACTGGGACTTCGTCCAGATACAGCTTAACTATGTCGACTGGAAGGAGATGTCGGCCGGATGGGGCGGATCATCCGGTACGACCAGTTCGGAATTCCTCTACAACCATCTCGTCAGCAAGGGCATTCCCGTGCTGGTAATGGAGCCAGTCAAGGGCGGTGCGCTGGCAAGCGTCAGCGACGCCATCGCCGGCGTGATGAAGGAGCGTCATCCTGACCTGACGCCGGCCGCTAACGCCCTGACCTTTGTAGGCTCCCTGCCGGGCGTTATGGTGACCCTGAGTGGAATGTCCAACATGGAGCAGCTCAAGGAGAATGTCTCCCTGTTCACCGGCTTCAAGCCCTTCGATGAGAAGGAAAGGGCGTTCATGCTGACCGTCGCGGATCTCTACAAGTCCAAGGGACAGATCCCCTGCACCGCCTGCGCATACTGCATGCCTTGCCCCGCCGGCGTCAACATTCCCGGCAACTTCAAGGTGTTCAACAGTGCCAGCGATGCGCTTCTGTCCACAGACACGAGCAAGAAGGATGTCATCGCCAAGCGCAAGGCTTTCCTCAAACTCTACAAGGAGCAGGAGGAAGGCACGAGGGCGGACGCCTGCGTCTCCTGCAACGCCTGCCTGCCGAAGTGCCCCCAGCACATCAGTATCCCCCAGCACATGCAGCGCATCAAGGAGTTGGCCGCCAAGATATAGCATTTAACTGATAACCAATAACAACCATCCGAATGAAAAAGTTTTTCCTGATCGCTGCCACCGGACTGTTGGCATTGTCCGCGTTGGCACAGCCTCAGCTTCGCAGTGACAACATTGACGAAGTCCTCAAAGCCATGACCCTCGAGGAAAAGGCGACGCTCCTTGTGGGCGGCGCGCGCGCAGTCATCGTGGACGGCGTGCCTACAGGCACTGCCGCCAAGGTGCCCGGCGCCGCCGGCAACACCCGCCCGATCGACCGTCTCGGCATCCCCGGTACCGTCCTTGCCGACGGTCCTGCCGGCCTCCGTATCAGCCCTACACGCGACGGCGCTTCGCAGACCTTCTATTGCACCGGCTTCCCGGTGGGAACGCTGCTCGCCAGTTCCTGGGACCTCGACCTTGTCGAGGCCGTGACGACAGCCATGGGCCAGGAGGTGCATGAGTACGGCGTCGACGTCCTTCTCGCCCCCGGTATGAACATCCACCGCAACCCTCTCTGCGGACGCAACTTCGAGTATTTCTCGGAGGATCCGCTCCTTTCGGGCAAGATGGCTTCCGCCTATGTGAAGGGTATCCAGAAGAATGACGTGGGTGTCTCCGTCAAGCACTATGCCGTCAACAACCAGGAGACCAACCGCAACGAGGACAACGCCCGCGTAAGCGAGAGGGCCCTACGCGAGATCTACCTCAAGAACTTCGAGATCGCCATCAAGGAGTCGGCTCCCTGGACCGTCATGTCCTCCTACAACCAGCTCAACGGCGAGTACACCCAGCAGAAGAAAGACCTCCTCACCACCATCCTGCGTGACGAGTGGGGCTACAATGGCATCGTTATGACCGACTGGGGCAGCAAGGCCGGTACCGTCAAGTCCGCATGGTCGGGCAACGACCTCATGGAGCCCGGCAACCAGACTGAGATCGACCGCATCGTCGCCGGTGTCAAGGACGGCAGCCTCGCCATCGAGGATGTCGACCGCAACGTCCGCAACATGCTGAACTACATCGTCAAGACCCCTGCATTCAAGAACTACAAGTATTCGAACAAGCCTGACCTCGCCGGTCACGCCCAGGTCGCCCGCAAGGCTGCAGCCGAGGCTATGGTTCTCCTCCGCAACGAGGACAATACCCTCCCTGTCGCATCTGGCAAGAAGGTCGCGCTGTTCGGTATCTCCTCCCTTGACTTCGTCGCCGGCGGCACCGGCTCCGGAAACGTCAACAAGGCTTATGTCGTGAACATGAAGGAAGGCCTCGAGAATGCCGGTTTCACCGTGGACCAGGCCCTGATGAACTTCTACCAGGCACAGCTTGACTACAACAGGGCTCTTGCAGCCCTTACGTCCGCCGGAGGACGCGGATTCGGTTTCGGCAGCGCCAAGGCCGCCGAGGTCGCTATCCCTGAGGCTGCCGTGAACAACGAGGCACGCAACAATGACCTCGCCATCGTCGTCATCGGCCGTAACGCCGGTGAGGGCGCCGACCGCCGCATGGTCGACGATTTCGACCTCACCAACATCGAGCGCGAGCTTCTCCGCAACGTCAGTACCGCTTTCCATGCCGCTGGCAAGAAAGTCATCGTCGTTCTCAACATCGGCGGTGTCATCGAGACCAACTCCTGGAAGAACATGGTAGACGCCATCCTCCTTCCCTGGTCGCCCGGCCAGGAGGGCGCCAATGCCGTCGCCGATGTCCTGACCGGCAAGGCCAATCCCTCCGGCAGGCTTCCCATGACCTTCCCGATCAACTTCATGGACCATCCGTCATCAGCCAACTTCCCGTACAACTACGACCGCAATGCCGGTAACCAGGGCCGCGGTCCACAGCAGCCCCGCAAGGATGTCGACTATACCAACTACGAGGAGGGCATCTATGTCGGATACCGCTATTTCGCCACCGCAGGCAAGGAGGTTTCCTACCCGTTCGGCTATGGCCTTAGCTACACCACGTTCAGCTACACTAAGCCCGTCGTAAAGGCAGTCGCTGACGGTTTCGAGGCCACCGTCACCGTGACCAATACCGGTGCAGTCGCCGGCAAGGAGGTCGTCGAACTCTATGTCTCCGCACCTGCAGGAGGCCTCGAGAAGCCGGCCTGCGAGCTCAAGGGCTTTGCCAAGACCCGTGAGCTGAAGCCCGGCGAGAGCCAGACCGTCACCATCAAGGTCACCAACTACGAGCTTGCCTCCTTCAACGAGGCCAACTCCGCCTGGGAGGCCCCGGCAGGTGCGTACAAGGTCTGCTTCGGCGCCAGCGTCGCCGACATCCGCTCCACCGCCACCTACCAGCTCAAGAAGGCCGCCAGCTGGAAGACCAACAAGCTCTTCGCCCTGGACGCCCCGCTCAACGAGCTCTCCCTCAAGTAGGCAGCGTGTTTCATAAACGCCTCGTTATGAGGTGATTAAACAAATGTCCCCCTCCGATTTTGGAGGGGGATGTTTGTTTATATTATTGATTTACTGGAGGTTACAAAACACGGAGTTTCAGTATCTTTTACCGAGATTGATGCGGAGGCCCGTGGCGACGGTGAACATAAACGGATGTGCGGTGCGGTAGGTCTCCAGCCTGTAGTCACCTTCTTCCATGATCACTATATCGCCATAAAAATCTAAATGCGCTTTCTTCGGAGGTTTGCTCCAGGTCAGTTCCGGTTCCAGGTACAGGCCTATCCGCTTGTTGAAGTTGAGTTGGATGCCGCCGGCACCGATCAGGGAGAAAACGAATCCGTCACGCCTGAGTTCCTGGATGCTATCCTTCAATGCAGGATCAGTGTATTTGATGATTATCTTGGCCCCTATGCAGTAATCGGCGGCTGCGCCGCCTCCGACATAGACGTCAAGCAGTCTGTTTTTCGCCAGGGACCAGTCCAGGCGAACAGGGATTCCCAGATACTGCGCCACCTGCTTCCTCTCAACCTGGAATCCATGAACACCAAAAGAATCCATCATGTGAGAAGAAGTTGAGATATAACGGCTGTACTCAAGGCCGGTGGTTATCTTCAATCTGGGCGCGACAGGGATTCCGACCGACAGGCCTTCCTTGAACAAGGGGAAATGATGGGAGTCTTCGTCCGTGAACGTAGCGAACGAACCGGAATAAGAAGTTTCCAGATTGTTTACCATGCTGGCAGAGTTGGTACCAGCTTGTGTGCCTGACCCGATGAATTGTGTCAGGGCGGCTGCGAGCAGTCCGCCTCCGGTAACGATGCCTGCAGCAGGTGCGACCTTCAATTCAACGGGCTTGGCTGCAGTGCTTTTGGGGATGACCGGTGAGGGAGCGGAAACGGAAGGCTCAGGGTCGGATACCACATCGGTTTCAGAGATTGAACCCTCTTCGGCAGGGATGACTTCTGCCGTATCTTCCGAAGGCTGGGTATTATCGGTTGTTTCGGGCTCTGTTACGTGTACTGGGTAATGGTTTGCCACCTTAGGCGTAATAGCCTGGGAGACAAGGTTATCGGATTGCAAAGGCTCTTCGGATTTGACAGTGTCCGCGACTGCGGCGACGGGTGCCGGCGGCTGCTGAGCGACCTGTATGCCGTCGCCTGGTACGGACGGCTTGTGGAGGAACAGGAATGCGGCCAGTCCGGCGGCAGCGGCGGGGACGAGGGCCCGGAGCAATGGACGGCGCCATGCTGCAGGCCGGACGGCCGGGACGGCCACGGCGGGGCTGCCGGAGGCGTCCAGACGGGTGAGGAATTCGGTAAAGAGATTCTCCGGAAGGGTGGCGTCAATCCTTTCCAGCTTATCCTTGATTATGCTTTCCCACGTTTTCATGTTTCTTGTTCCTTTAGATATTGTCTTATCCTTTCTTTCAGTTGCTTCCTTGCCTTTTCCAGTGCGCTGATCGATGCACGCTCGCTGATACCCAGCATCCTGCCTATCTCCTTATGGGAGTATCCGTCCAGGCTGTGGAGGTTGAAGACCGTCCTTCTCAGATCCGACAGCTCAGCTATCCATCCTATCAGTTTCTCCTCCGGAATAGATTCCATCGCATCGTCGGCAGGGTCCGGGATGTCGTCTTTCGCCGGGAAGTTCAGCGGGACCACGTGAAGGCGGCGTCGCTTTATGTGGTTGATAGCCTTGTTGACGGCGATCCTGCTGATCCATCCGTACAGGGAGCCCTTCCCCGTAAACTTGTAAGTGTCAATCTTCTTGAGTGCCTGGACAAGAGTTTCGAGCATGAGGTCGTCGGCCTCGTCTCCGTCTCCGAGATAGCGTCTGCAGAGCATGTTGACCCTGGCTGCATATCTTCTATACAACTCTTCCTCCGCCATTCTGTCCCTCTGCGAGCAGTACCTGGCCAGTGCCTGCTCGTCCAAATCTTTATACACTCATCCGCTTCAAAACGTCGTTCCTACCATTTAAACACACAAATGTCGGAAATGTATCCCCGATCTGACAAAAAAAAAGGAAGCCGTACCGGAAAACGCTTGAAAATGGTACGGATTTGCGGAAATGAAGGAACCGGTACCGGTTTTGGCTAGATTCCGGTACGGGAGAGTGGGGCAGGGAGGTGATAGAGGGGGTGATGGATGAGGGCTAGCGGATCTTGGCCTTGTAGCGGGTTGAGACTTTGCCGCGGGAGATGTTCTGGAGCTTCTTGGCGAGCATCTTCTTGCGGATGGGGGCGACGAGGTCGGTGAAGACGACGCCGTCCAGGTGGGACATCTCATGCTGAATCATCCTGCAGGCGAACTTGTCGAATCTCTCCGTGACTTCCTCGAAGTTTTCGTTATAGTAGCGGACGGTCATGCTCTCGGGACGTACTACATCGGCGTAGACGCCGGGGATGCTGAGGCAGCCTTCGTTGTATTCGCACTTGCTCTCGCTTTCCTCGATCACTTCAGGATTGATCATTACGCGCTTGAAGTCGGCGAGGTAGTCGTAGACATCGGCCATGACCGTGCCGTCGACGATGAGCACGCGCTGGCTGACGCCGATCTGGGGGGCGGCGAGGCCGCAGCCGTCGGCCACCGCCAGCGTGTCCTTCAGGTCGTTGACCAACTGGGTAAGCTCTTCCTTGCGGGTGAGGTCGGCTTCCTTCGCCCTGACCTTGAGCACTTCCGAGCCGTAGAGATAGATAGGCTGTATCATAGTCCTTTCGATTTTCTGTCCATGTATCCTTGCAGGATGATGGCTGCGCTGATGCGGTCCACCGAAGCCTTGTTCCTGCGGTCCTTGTATTTCATGCCTCCGTCAATCATGGCCCTGTGTGCCAGGACGGACGTGAAACGCTCGTCCTCAAGCTCCACCGGTATGCCCGGGAAGGCCTTCTTCAAGACGGGGAGGAAAGCGTCGACGTCCGCCGCAGCCTCCGAGGGCCTGCCGTCGAGGTTCATGGGATAACCCACGACAAATCGGGTTATGGTCTCTTTTTCGGAGTATTTTTGAAGATAATCTATTATCTTTGCAGACGGTACCGTTTCGAGTGCGGATGCGAAGATACCGAGGGGGTCGCTTGCCGCGAGCCCCGTGCGTTTCCTTCCGTAGTCGATACCGATCAGTCTTTCCATGAGACTGCAAATTTAGTTAAAAAGTATGTCAGAGCAAAATAATCAGCCGAAGTCCAGGAGTTTCCGCCTGTCCCTCGTGGACGACCTGACCCACCGCAAACTGTGGGTGCTTCACTTCACGAAGCCCGGTTTCCTGGTGACGGTCATTTCGGCTGTGGTGGTGCTTTTCGCCATCGTCTATGCGCTGCTGGCGTATACGCCTCTGCGCACTTCCATTCCCGGATATCCGGACGCCCATACCCGCCGTGCGGCCATCCAGAACGCCATTAGGATCGACTCCCTGGAGAATGTTATCAGCCGCTGGGAGCTTTATTCCGAGAATCTCGTGCGGGTGATCGGCGGCGAGGCGCCGCTGCCGGTCGACAGCGTGATCCGCCTTGCGGACGCAGCTGTCGCCGAGGGGCGCGACGCCGCCTATCTGGCCAGCCGCGACTCGCTGATGCGCGACCTCGTGAACCGCGAGGAGCAGTTCGGCGTCAGTGGCCGCGAGGAGCGCGAGCTCCCCATCGAGGGGCTGCATTTCTTCACCCCGCTCAAGGGAGTGGTCTCACAGGGCTTTGACGGAGTAATGCATCCTTATGTCGACATCTCCGCTCCGGCCAATACCGTGGTGATGTCCATACTTGACGGTGTCGTCATTTTCGACGGCTGGACCGACGGGTCCGACTATTCCATCATCTTGCAGCACGAAGGCGGCATCGTGAGTGTGTACAAGCACAATGGCAAGCTCCTTCACAAGACCGGAGACCGTGTATCTTCCGGCACCCCTATCGCCCTTGTCGGCGGTTCCGTGGAGGGGGACGAGCATCTCCGTTTTGAGTTGTGGTATCGCGGCGAGGTAGTGGATCCTGCTAAATACATCGTTTTCTGATGAAGAGGAGGATAGCTATACTCGGATCGACCGGATCTATAGGGAGACAGACACTCGACGTGGTGCGCCAGCACCCGGATCTCTTTCAGATAGAGCTTCTTACAGCCAACAATAGTACCGAATTGCTCATCGCCCAGGCGAGGGAGTTCGACGCCAACAGCGTCGTCATCTGCAACGAGTCACATTACCATGAGGTGGCCGACGCCCTGCAGCCCGACGGCATCAAGGTATTCGCCGGCATACAGTCGGCCTGTGACCTTGTGGCGGGGGACAATATCGACATAGTCGTGGCCTCCATGGTCGGCTTCAGCGGCCTGGCGCCGACCGTGGCTGCCGTCAAGGCGGGCAAGGTCATCGCCCTGGCCAACAAGGAGACCCTCGTCGCTGCCGGTTCCGTGGTCATGGGCCTTGCGGAGAAGCATCACGCGCCCATCCTTCCCGTGGATTCGGAGCACTCCGCCATTTTCCAGTGCCTGCTGGCGGCGCAGGGCAACGCCCTCAGCCGCATCCATCTCACCGCCTCCGGCGGCCCTTTCCGTACCTGGGACAAGACCAGGATCGCCAAGGCTACCAAGGATATGGCACTCAGGCATCCCAACTGGAACATGGGTGCCAAGATCACCATAGACTCGGCAACGATGATGAACAAGGGCTTCGAGGTCATAGAGGCCAAATGGTTGTTCGACGTCGAGCCCGACCGCATCCACGTCGTGGTGCATCCGGAGTCCATCATCCATTCCATGGTGGAGTTCGAGGACGGCGCTGTGATAGCCCAACTCGGACATCCGGACATGCGCGAGCCCATCCAGTTCGCCATAGGTTTCCCCGAGCGTCTGCCGCTGAACAACCGAAAGCTCGATTTCGCGGAGCTGGGCACCATCAGCTTTGCCGAGCCAGACATGGACCGATTCCCTGCCCTTGCCCTCGCTTTCGGGGCCATTCGCCGGGGCGGCAATATCCCTTGCGTCCTTAATGCGGCCAACGAGGCCGCAGTCGCGGCCTATCTGAAAGACCGCATAGGATTCTACGATATCGCGCGCATTGCCGAAGAATGCATGGCAGGTGCGGATTTTGTAGCAAATCCTTCGCTCGACGACATCTTTGCCTCCAACGATTGGGCTTTCCGTCGGGCCAATGAATTGATAGATAAATGGTTGTATTGATAAAGACGCTGCAGGTGATCCTGGCCCTCTCGATCCTGATCGTGATCCATGAGTTCGGCCACTTCACTTTTGCCAAGCTTTTCGGCATACGTGTGGACAAATTCTTCCTCTTCTTCGACGTGGGAGGTGTCAAGCTTTTCTCGTCCAAGAAGACCAAGTGGTTCACCAAGCTCTTCCCCAAAGCGGCTGAGGCCGAGACCGAGTACGGCATAGGCTGGCTGCCGCTGGGTGGATACTGCAAGATATGCGGCATGATAGACGAGTCCATGGACCTGGAGAGCCTGAAGAAGGATCCCCAGCCGTGGGAGTTCCGCACCAAGAAGGCGTGGCAGCGGCTGCTGGTGATGGCTGGAGGAGTGCTTTACAATTTCATCTTCGCCATCATAGCGTACAGCTGCATACTCGGCATTTGGGGGCAGGCGTACTTCTCGAACAAGGACAATGCCATCTATGTCAATGAGTTGGCATACGAGATGGGCTTCCGCAGCGGTGACCGCATCCTTGCTTTCGACGACTATGTGCCGGAGAATTTCAGCATGCTGCAGGCTGACCTGGCCCGCCGCAATGTCCGCAAGGCTACGGTGCTGCGCGGTACTGATACGCTTGACATATACATCGACCACTCGATGATAGGGGAGGTGCTGAACACCCCCGGAATGTTCGACCTGGCCGTCCCGTTTGTGGTGGAGTCGTTCATGGAAGGGTCCCCTAACGTGGATTCAGGCTTGGTGAAGGGTGACCGGATCGTATCCATCGAGGGCAGGGAAGTGCCCTATGTACAGGATTCGCGTCCGGTGCTCGAGACCTTTGCTGGACAGACCGTGTCCGCGGTCGCGCTCCGCGACGCGGACTCGCTCCAGGTCCGGCTTCAGGTCGACACGACCGGCCGCGTGGGCATCTACATGGTCATGCCGGGCTACCAGACCCGCCGGTACAACTTCCTGACGGCCATTCCTGCGGGATTCAAGGAGACCTTCTCCACGATAGGCGGATACATCAAGGACCTGCGCCTGGTGGCTACGCCGAGCACGCAGGCTTACAAGTCGGTCGGCAGTTTCATCGCCATTGGGCAGGTGTTCCCCAGCACCTGGGACTGGTACCGCTTCCTCGAACTTCTGGCACTGCTATCCATCATGCTCGGCGTGATGAACCTGCTCCCGATCCCCGGGCTTGACGGAGGGCATATCCTGTTCACGCTCTACGAGATGGTGACGGGACGCAAGCCCAACGACCGTTTCCTGACCATCATGCAGGTCATAGGCATGGTCCTGCTGATGGCGTTGATGTTCCTGGCTTTCGGGAACGACATAGGAAGACTGATCAAGTAAAACGCAAAGATATATGAGACGAATCATTTCCTTCATGGCGGCGGCACTGATGCTTACAGGCCTCGCCTCCTGTTCGGGAGGGTCCGGAAAGGGCCTCCTCCCGAACGTCAGCGGCAAGGCCGGCGAGGTCATTGTCGTGATCGAGAAGGCTGACTGGGAGGGCGCCCTCGGCAACGAAGTGCGCGAGATCCTGGCCGCCGACTGCCCCTGGCTTTACATCCGTGAGCCGCTCTATTCCCTCGTGAACGTGGCTCCCGGCGGATTTGCCGACCTTTTCAAGGTCCATCGCAACATTGTCCTCTTCAACATCGATCCCCAGATCACCACTCCCGGCCTTCTGGTCAAGAATGACGTGTGGGCTGCCCCTCAGGTTGTTCTTCAGATTAGCGGCCACGATGCCGATGAAGCTCTTGCCATCCTGAAGGAGAAGGGTCCCACCGTGGTCAGCGCCATCGAACAGGCCGAGCGCGACCGCGTGATCCACAACACCCTCCTGTATGAGGAGAGCACCATCGCCCCTCAGGTGATGGAGGTCATCGGCGGCTCACCGCATTTCCCTTCCGGATACAAACTGAAGACCAAGACTGACGACTTTGTCTGGGTGGCTGATGTCAAGCAGTATACCCAGCAGGGGGTGTTCATCTACAAGTATCCTGCCCTGAAGGAGGACAACTTCTCTGTTGAGAACATCATCGCCAAGCGCAACGAGGTGCTGAAGAACAATGTCCCCGGCATGTTCGAGAACACTTACATGACCACGGCCGAGTACATCAACCCGACCGTACAGTTCGTCAAGTACAAGGGACGCGAGTTCGCCGAGACCAGAGGCTACTGGGAGGTTCAGGGCGACTATATGGGAGGCCCCTTCGTGTCACACTCGTTCTATTCTCAGGATGGCTCGGAAATCATTGTTACAGAGGCATTTCTTTATGCCCCTCGGTATGACAAACGCCAGTATCTGCGCCAGGTCGAGTCCCTGCTCTACTCTTTTGAGTGGAAAAAGGATTGAGAGAAAAAGAATAAAATAATTTGGTGAGAAGGAAAATAATTCATACCTTTGCGTTCCATTCGCGAATAGCGTTTGGAAATGGTGGGTTCGTATAACGGCTAGTACTTAGGATTTTCATTCCTACAATAGGAGTTCGATTCTCCTACCCACTACGAAAAAAAATATAAAAACATAAAATAATGGCAAACAATCCTTCTGCTGAGAAGTGCATTCGTCAGAGCGAACGGCACAGACTGCATAACAAGTATTATGCAAAGACCGCACGGAACGCTATCCGCGCTATTAGAAATACTACTGACAAGGCTACCGCCGAGGCCAACGCCCCCAAGGTCTACGCCATGATCGACAAGCTCGCCAAGATCGGCCTCATCCACAAGAACAAGGCCTCCAATCTCAAGAGCGGTCTTCAGGTCTACATCAACAAGCTTTCATAGTTTTTGACTCTCGAGAAGTAGCGCAGTTGGTAGCGCACTACGTTCGGGACGTAGGGGTCGGGCGTTCGAGTCGCCTCTTCTCGACAACAGGGTCCGGAATTCCGGACCCTGTTGTCGTTTTTTGTCGTTTTCTGCCGTTTCGTGAACAAAACAGCCTGTTTTGTTCATTTTCAAGCAGTTTTCTTACTTATTTGAACAAAAAGGCCGTTTTTGTTCAGAGGACGATCCGTCCGTCGCAGAGGACGTGCTTGATGCAGCGGCTGTCGGCGGAGTAGACGAAGTTGGACACGAGGTGGTGGCACGGCTGCATGCGGATGTCCGACAGGTCGATCAGCAGGCAGTCGGCTAGCTTACCTTCGGCGATGACGCCGGCGTCGATGCCGAAGGCCTCGGCGCCGGAGCGCGTGGCCCAGCGGAAGACTTCTTCCGCGGGCAGGAGCTCCGGGTCGCCGCCGGACTTCGCCAGCAGCGCGGCGAACTTCATGGCCTCGCGGAGGTCGAGGTTGTTGCCGGAGGAGGCACCGTCCGTGCCCAGGGTGATGCGGCATCCTGCCTGCATGAGCCGGCTGTAGGGGAATACGCCGGAGCCGAGCTTCATGTTCGAGCAGGGGCAGTGCGAGACCGTTACGCCGCGCTCGGCAAGGATCGCGGCCTCCTCGTCATCGACATGCACGCAGTGCGCGGCGATGACGTCGGGGCCGAGGAAGCCGATACTGTCGAGGTACCGCACCGGAGTGGTGCCGTGCTCGGTCAGGCAGTCCTCCACCTCCTTCACCGTCTCCGACAGGTGGATGTGGAGGAGCATCCCATGCTCGCGGGCGAACTCAGCGCTGTCGCGCAATTTGCGTTCGCCGACGGTGTAGATGGCGTGAGGGGCCATCACGAGGCGGACGCGGCCGCCCGTCGGGTCCTGCCAGTGGCGGATGAACTCCCTTTTCTCCCTTGTCACAGCCTTGGAGTGGTTCTCCATAACGGTGATACCGATGGCCGCCCTCGTCCCGGTCCGGTTCACTATATCGATGGTCTCTTCAACGTCGAAATACATGTCGTTGAAAAAAACCGTTCCGCTCTGGACCATCTCCCTGACGGCTATCTCGCTACCTTTACGGATATCCTCGGGGGTAAGTTTGTCCTCGAACGGCCATATATACTCCTGCAGCCACTTCTGGAGCGGCATGTCATCGGCGTAGCCGCGCAGCAGCGTCATGGCCGCATGCGTATGTGTGTTGTACATGGCCGGCAGAATGGCTGAGCCTGAGGCGTCAAAGACCTGCGCCTCAGCCACTTCCGCCGGGGCGTCAAGATCCTTGAAACGCTTGTCCTCGATGAGGATGTTCCTGACCCTGCCGTCGTGCAGGACTCCTTTCAACAGCAGTCTGTCCATTGCCTATTCTCCTTCCGGTGCTATCTGTCCTGCGAGTTCGAAAAGCCATATGCGAAGGTCGGCCATCCAGGCTTCACGGTAGACGAAGTCCTTGTGGTCAGCCCATCCGTGCCCGCCTACGGGATAGATATGCAGTGCCGCGGGTACTTTGTTGGCTCTCAATGCCTTGTAGTACTCGATGCTGTTCTCGCAGGGGACCACACGGTCGTCGGAATTGGCCATGATGAAAGCCGGGGGAGTATCTGCCGTAACCTGCTTCTCATTGCTGTAAAGGTCGAGAAGCTCCTGCGAGGGCTCACGGCCGAGAAGGTAGAAGGATGATCCCGCATGGGTAAAAGCAGGATCCAGAGTCACTACGGGGTAGAAAAGGATCGTGAAATCAGGGCGTTCCTCAGGCTTGGTGAAATGCGTCGAGGTCATCGCAGCGAGGTGGCCACCGGCTGAGCAGCCCGCGATGCCGAGCTTGCTGAAACCGTACTCACCGGCATGCTCCTTCAGGATACGCATGGCCTCGTGGACATCATCCAGCGGCACTTCGGGATGTCCGTTGGGAAGCCTGTACTTGAGCACAGCGTACACGATGCCCTGGTCGGTGTACCATTTGGAATTGGCATAACCCTCGGTCTTGTCCCAGACATCGACGTATCCGCCGCCGGGGCAGACTAGGATGGCAAGGCCGTTGGGCTCTTCCGGGAGGAATACCGCCAGCGTGGGCTTGGTGACGTTGGATACGTGGTTGCCGTAATCCTTTTCCTCTCCCGTAAGGCCGTTGTCGGTCGGAGCACCATTGGGCCAGAGGTTGAACATCACGTCAGGCTGGGGGAAAACGAGCGCAGGGGCCTGCGCCGGAGCCTGGGGCCTCGCCCCTGCTCCCGGCTGCGCCACAGCCATCGCGCTGCCGATGAGCAGCACCGCCAAAAGGGAGATAGTCTTTTTCATATCCTTGCTCTTTAGATTCTGTCTCTGAACATAACAAAGATATGAATTCTTACGACAATTTCCCGCAGGTTGTGCCCTTTTTCCCCGCGACCTGAAGGTCAGGGTCAGAAGTCGAGGAGGATGCCGAAAGAGTAGGTATCGAAGGAGGGACCGGTGCCGGCCTGAAGGACGGAACACGGGCTATACTTGGCGTAAACGCCGAAATCAAAGAAGTTTATGCCGGCTATATAGTTCCAGGTGAAGGCCTCCAGGCGTATGTCAGTGTATTTCACGGGGACCTGGACCTCCTTTTGTGAATACTTGTTCTTGATGCGTCCGTTGAAATTGTAGCATATTTCGGCGCCGCCGTAGACCTCGAAATGCCCGCGGCTACCGAGCGAGATGCCTAAGAGCGCCGGCACGGACAGATAGTTGTACCTCAGGGCGGATCTCTTGAGTTCCAGTCCCTGGGGAACGGCACCCTTCGCTATCTTCCCGTCCTGGACAGAAAGGATACCGTCCTCCATCAGACGGAAGGAACGGTAGCCGACGTTGAGTCCGCTGTAGATGTGCAGGTGGTTCCAGGCGAAGTTGAAACTGACGCTCTCGATGCTGAAGAATATATCGGAACAGACCGTTCCTCCAAGGCTCATTCCATCCGGACCGTCATAAGGCTGGGCGACTCCGAGCCCTATGACAGAGAAGTTGCTGGAGGAGACCCTTCTGTAAGACTTGAACTTCTTTAAACTTGCGGGTGTGTTGCCATCCGGATTATCGGGCAATCCCGTCGGCTTCACGACAAAGGAAGAATCAAGCATCCTCCTTTGTTCCCTCCTGTCCTTGAGGATGTCCCAGTTGAAGAGGTCCAGCCGGCCTTCACGTACGGAGATATTGCTGTCCGGCGTGATGCGGACACTGCTCTCGTAACGGAAGGTGGAGTCGTTGTCGGAGCCTTTCATGCTGATGGTCTGTGAGTCCATGGAAGTGATGACAGTGACTTCGCTGACGTTTCTGATGCGTAGCGTATCCGGGGTCTGTGCAGCGGCGATGAGGCATGAGGCCATAGCCGCAGAAATGAATATGATCTTTTTCATGGTGGTTTCTTACTTGGAGGTGAACATTTTCCTGAGATTGGTGAGGGTAGTGTCGCCTTCCATATAGACGACGATGACGGATGTCGCCCCTTCTTCAGCGGAAGGCTTGGACTGGAAGCAGAGGAAGTACCTGCTGCCGGAATCGGGCTCGAAGGCTATCAATGCATAGCTGAGGCGGTTGTGGTCGATCTCCGTCTCCTTGCTGGCCGCATCGGAAGCATCTTCGAGAATGAGAGCCGAGATGCTCCCGAGATCTTTGTCGTCCACGTCCATCCGGACGCTTCTGAACATAGAGAGGCCGTAGTCCTTGAGGTAATCGCCCTTGACAATGGTTTCGACCATCCGGTCCTTGGGAACGACCTTCCCGTCAAACACTGCACTGCTTCGCAGCCTGTCCTGGGACATGGCTGCCAACGGAAGCAGCAGCAACAGGGTGAAGAGTATGAGTTTCTTTTCCATATCAGTTGAACAGTTCGGTGAGCTGAGCGGTGACATCCGGGCCCTGGTTGTCGCCGAACAGGTCAGCTAAAGTTTGATTCACGTCGTTGATCACGGTTTCCGTGTCTGTATTCTTCTCGCCGTAGGCGTACATGATGCAAGTGTCGGCCGGGCGTGTGGTGAGGGAGTGGCCGAGGATGGCCACGAGGGCGAGGGAGGCCGCGGCGGCGAGGACGCCGGCCAGCGTCCGGGCTGAAGCCCGGGCTGCACGCCGGCTCCGCTGGGCCGCGGCATAGCACAGCACGGCCCGGGCCTCATCGAAGGCCGGGTCGTCCGTGCGGGCGAGGAACTCCCGCAGGGCGAGTTCTTCCTCCGGGGTAGTGTCTGCCTCGAAGTACCTTTCAACCAATTCTTTCCAATAATCCTGCGTCATAAGTTCCTTTTTCTATATAGTTCCCTGATGGTTTTTCTCGCTCTGGAGAGCTGCATCCTGACTGTTGCCGGCTGCATGCCGAGTTCCTGTGCAATCTGTTCCTGGGTCAGCCCTCCGTATTCGACCCTTTCCATAATGTAGCGCTGGGTCTCGCTGAGTTCACTCTCGATCAGTCCCTGCACGGCGGCGAGCTGTTCGGCACGGTCCCGGCGGTCTTCCGCCGGTAGCCGGTCCGCCGCGTCGAGCGGGACTTTGTCCCGCCTCCGGCGGACGGCGTCAAGGCTGCTGTTCCGCACTGCCGTGAAGAGCAGCGCTTCGGCCTCAGCCTCCGTTCGGATCTCGTAGTCCTTCGCCCAAAGCTTGTAGAATGCCTCCTGCAGGGCGTCGTCGGCATCCTCGGCATTTCCGAGGATGCGCCTGGCCCTGGCCCGGAATCTGTCCCGGAGGTTCAGGAAGGTATCTGTCAGCAGTTCGCGCGGCATTTTCGGATCAGTCTATATCTATAAACGCAACTTCCGGTCAATTGTAACAATCATTCCTTCGGATACACTCCTTTTTTTTTGGCCGTGGTCAGCAATAGATTGAGAATGATGCTTTTAAATACAATGACTACCCCTTGAGGCGAGGGGTAGTCTATATGTTCAATCTATTGGTAATCCGTCATTTATCGACCACAGCCATGCCTGGTTAGCGGATGCCGGAGGAGGCGGTGATGGGGTCGGAGGTGTCGCCGGGCTTTTCCTCCTCCTTGTCGTTGAGGAAGGGGAAAGCCCCGCCCTTGACGAGCCAGGCGAAGCCGAAGAGGTTCAGGAGGATGATCTCCAGTATCATGGCGATAAAGCCCGGAGCCTTCGTGACATAAGTGTAGAGGAATACGGCTTCGACGGCTATCATCCCGTAGCCGCATATGCGGTAGATGCGGTTGCGTATGAGCTTACGGTCGGTAATGTCCGGACCGGACTTGGTGAACTGGAAGATGCTGTTTATGGCTATGGTCAGGAAGAACAGTCCCGCGCATGCCACATGGACCATGTGGGACATTTCAACGGGCATCTGGAAAAAGCCGACAGGAGTGCCGTCAGGAATCCAGCTGACCTTGCACGGGAAAAGCACTATGCCCAGTCCGAAGATGCCGGCAAGGGAGGTCAGGAAGTTGTCGGTGTTGTCATAGCCGATATAGGATATGAGCACCAGTGCGGCCGGGACCAGCACACCGACCAGCGCGGGGCTCTGGTAATATGTGGCGGAGATGCTCCACCACCAGTCGTTGCCGGGATGCTCGGCGATTCCGGAGGAGAACAGCGCCAGCCATGGCAGGCTGACTCCGAGGAAACCGCATAAATTCCTGATACGGAGATACATCCTCCCTTCTTTTGTGTTGTATTTCGCCATGATGTTGGATTTCTGTCTTCCTCAAAGGTAGTAATTTTCCTGCGAAAGACATCGGTGAGGCCCGTTGGATATATGTTTCCAATATGCTAACTTTGTAAGGACGTGACCATGGAAACATAGGCTTTTAACCATATTATTCATTGTTTATCATGAAAAGTTTTATCTACATCCTCGCGGCTGCGCTATGCATCGCAGCCGTTCCTGCCAACGGACAGGTGAAGGAAGATTTCAAACCGGCTCCGAACGTGCAGCCCGGCAAGCAGTATCCCCAGGTCAATTCGGAGCGCTGCGTACGTGTACGCGTCGTCGCTCCTGACGCCCAGTCCGTCAAGCTGGACATCGGTGGCGTAAAGTACGACCTCAAGAAAGGCGCCGACGGCGCCTGGATCGGCGAGTCGGCCCCTCAGGACGAGGGCTTCCACTACTATCAGCTGAACATCGACGGTGCCGACGTGCCGGATCCGTCCAGCCTCTACTACTATGGCGCCAGCCGTTGGGGCAGCGGTGTCGATGTGCCTGCAGTGGATGAGGATTTCTTTACCGTGAAGAATGTCCCTCAGGGACAGATGCGCGAGATCTACTACTGGTCCGAGGTCAACAAGGCCATGCGTCACTGCTTCGTCTATACTCCCGCCGAATATGATACCAACCCCACCAAGCGCTATCCGGTACTCTATCTGCAGCATGGTGGTGGCGAAAACGAATATGGCTGGCCCCAGCAGGGGCACACTGCAGCTATCATGGACAACCTCCTCGCAGAGGGCAAGGCCGTCCCGTTCATCATCGTGATGGACAACGGTTCGTGGACGATGCCGCGCCCGGCGGCCCCGGCGGCTGCCCCGCAGGGACAGCGCCCGCCGCAGGCCCCTCAGGGCCAGCGTCCGCAGGGCGGACAGCGCCCTCAGGGCGGCGGCTTCGCCATGCCTTCCAACTGGGCTGACGGCATCGCCGATACCTTCGTCAAGGATCTTATCCCTATGATTGACAGCCGTTTCCGCACCATCCCCGATGCTGCTCACCGCGCAATGGCCGGTCTTTCCATGGGCGGCATGCAGACAAAGACCATTACCGTCGCCCATCCTGAGGTATTCTCCAACCTCGGTATCTTCAGCGGCGGCACCATCACCGTTGCCGACTGCAAGAACAATCCCGAGTTCGCCAAGACCCTCAAGCTCGTCTTCGTCAGCTTCGGCAGCCGCGAGCTCGAGAACCGCGCCCCCGGCTTCGGCGACGGCACCGATCCCCGTCAGGAGACCGAGGAGCTGAAGGCCTCCGGCGTGGACGCCCACTTCTATGTCTCGCCGGGCACTGCCCACGAGTGGCTGAGCTGGCGCCGCGCCCTCTATCAGTTCGCCCAGCTCCTGTTCAAATAGTCGTGCGTGATTTGTAACATGCTGATTGACAGCTAAAAACGATAAACCTCCCTGCCGAATTAACGCAGGGAGGTTTATATTAATTGGTTGTATTACAATAAATTACAAATCACGTGGCACGATTGTCAGAGGGTGGGTTTCACCGGGACGATGGTACCGTCGGGGTTGAAGTACATCGGGTCGATGCAGACCTCGCGGTTGTAGCCGCCGGAAAGGCCCATCTTGATGCCTTCGGGGCGGGTGAAACGGTGGTAGACCATGTACCAGTCGTCAGTCCCGGGGATGTTGATGACGGAATTGTGCCCCGTACCGAATATCTGCAGCGAAGGATCCTGCTGGAGTATGACGGTCTCCTCGACCTTGGCCGGCTGGCCGTTGCGGATGAACTCGGTGGGGGAGTCGGAGATCAGGTACCGGATGCAGTAGCGTGCGGAACGGGTGATGTTCTCGGACCACATGAAGTAGTAGAGTCCGTTGCGTTCGAACACGTAAGTGCCTTCAAGATAATGATATTCGCCTATGCGGGAGCGGGGGATGAGCTCGTGCATCGTGCCGGGCACGAGAGATACCATGTCATCCGCCAGCTCCGCCATCCATAAATAGGAATTGCCCCAGTACAGATAGTATTTCCCTGTCTTGGGGTCGCGGAAGACGTCCGGGTCGATGACCTGGTTGGGAGTGTTCAGCTCCTCCTGGCTGAGCATAGGCTTGCCCAATGCATCTTTGTACGGGCCTTCAGGCTTGTCCGCCACGGCCACGCCAACCGCCTTGTTGGCTACGAAATAATAGTAGTATTTGTAACCTCTTCCGACCTTCTTTTCAATAATGCAGGGAGCCCATGCATACTCCTTTCCCCAGTCGAGGTCCTGAAGGTCCAGTATGACGCCCTCATCCTTCCAGTTGACGAGGTCCTCCGATGAGAAGCATTTGAAATCGTGGTTGTGCCATGCATAGGCGCCGTCAGTCGTTGGATAGATGTAGTACTTACCGGTCTGTTCGCTGTAAAGGACTTCCGGGTCGGCATGCAGGCCGGGGAATACGGGATTGTGTACGTCCGGTGCCAGATGGTCCGGTTCAGCCTTGTCGCTCCATGCCTGGAGACGTTTGTATTCATCTTCGCTTACGCGGATGAAGGAGCCCTGCTCCGGGCCGAAAACGCCCTCCAGATACTGCGGACGCCTCATTTCGGAGAAAATGTCGTCCGCGGTGCAGATGCGGTAGCCGCCCGTCGGGCCGCCGGCAGGGTCGACGTAGCCGACCTGCCAGCCCTGCGCCCCGACGAGGCGGAAAGTCGAAGGCCCTTCGACCGCTTTTCCGCCCTCGGGCTCGAAACAGGCCGGCTCCGACCAGGGGCCGGCGAGAGATTCCGCCTTGGCGGAAAGCAGTCCCGGACGCCCATCTTCTTCCTTGAAGAGAATGTTGTATCCGCCTCCCGGCAGCGGACTGATATCGGCATCCTTGATGCCGTATCCCCAGTCCGCGAGCAGTTCAGGGCGGGTCCATCCTGAAAGATTGATGTCCGAGTGCAGTCCGAACAGGCTCATGTGAGTGACCTTGGTGGGCTCGAGCATGGGGAAGTACAACAGATACCCTCCTTCGGAGCCGTAGGCGTCATCCCAGATGATCTGCGGGTCTCCGACCTGGCAATAGTCCGGAAGGTCCAGCGTGGTGGTCCGGACCCATTGGATCAGGTCGTCGCTGCGCAGGATGTCGATACTGGAAGTGCCTGATGCTGCGACCATTATGTAACCCCAGTCCTTTGCCCGGCAAAGGTACGGGACTTCTCCTGAGACCACATCCTCCGCATCTTCGGGAAAGATGGAATCCCCGCACAGCAGATCGTGGAAATGGATGCCGTCCTGGGACATCGCATAGGCCGGCCATCCGCCGTGGGCGGAAATATGGCAGTAAAGATATCCGAAGGTGTCGGCATCGGAGAGTTCGGGATTGCCGTTCTGGACCTGGGCGGAAACGGACAGGCAGAAGGTTGAAAGGATTGACAAAAACAGGAGTCGTTTCATGGCGGAGGGTATATATAACTTCCCCAAATATACGTATATTTGTAGAAACCGAGTCCATTCATCCCATGAAAAGAAGAGAGTTCCTCCGTATTGCCGCCGTTGCATCCGTGGCTGCCGCTACTGCCAATCCTTTGAGCCGGGCTGACGCCCAGATACCCCCGCAGGGGCGTCCGCCGCAGGGCCCGCCTCCCGGAGGCTTCCGCCCGGGGAGCCGCGGCCCGATCGAGTACGTCCCGACCGGTCCCGGCATACACGTGCGTTTCCTCGGCACCGGAGGCGCCGACTGGAACGGACCGTCCGACAGCGGCGAACTGAGGCGCCACGCCAGTATCCTGGCCGATGGCAAGGTCCTCTTCGACTATACTCCTTCCGCAGCGGACATGGTTCCGGAGAAGCGCCCGGAAGTGGTCTTCTACACCCATTCCCACAATGACCATTACGATGCCAAGGCAGCGCTGGAGCTAGGTATCAAGCGCGTCTACCTCGGTGAGACCTGGCTCGAAAGGGCCAGAGGTGATTTCCAGAAAGCCTCTGAATCAACGGGTAGACCCGTCCCCGAGATCATTCCGCTCTCCTTGGGACAGGTCATCGAGCAGGACGGCCTGAAGGTGACGGCCCTTCCCGCCAACCATACTTCCAACTATTCTGACGAGCAGGCTCTCATCTATCTTATCGAGAAGGATTCCACCCGCCTGCTGTACGCTACCGATACCGCCGGGCTCATGGCCTACGCCTTGGCCATCGCCGGGGTAGGACAGTTCTCACGTGAGCGTAAGTACCTGACAGGCATTATCATGGAAGCAACTATGGGGCTTGACTACAAGGATGACGACATGCGGATGTTCTCGCATTCCAGCGTCCAGATGGTAGCCAATACCGTCAAGGTGTTGACGGACAATCGCAAGTATGCCACCGTCGAGGGGCAGAAAGTGTACATTACGCACATGTCCAAGGCCCAGCAGCCGCCACAGGCAGAGCTCGATCGGACTCTGCCCGATCCCCTGAAGGCCGCCTATGACGGCCTGGAAGTCGTTTTCCGTTAGGAATTACCGTTCTTGAGCGGCTCCATGTGCAGCGTGACTATGGTCCCGCTGCCGAAGCGCTCTTTCAGTTCACCCTCGATCTTGGAGGTTATCTCATGCGCCCGCTGAAGGGTCATATTGCCGTCCATCCTTATGTGGGCTTCGATGGCGACACGGTTCCCTATGCGCCGGGTGCGGAGATTGTGCGGCTCGGAAATATCTGAGAAAGAATGGAATACTTCGAGGATTTCCTCCTCGGTCTTTTCCGGGAGGGACTCGTCCGTCAGTTCGCCGAGGCTCGGGCGCATGATCTCCCATGCCACTTTGACGAGCATCGCGCCGACCACGATGGAGGCGAGTGGATCGAGGACGGTCCATCTCCCTCCGAGGAGGACGGCTCCGCCGATGCCCACCGCAGCGCCTATCGAAGAAAGGGCGTCGCTGCGGTGATGCCAGGCATTGGCCTTCAGGGCCGGCGAATCCAGTTCGCGCCCCTTCCTGGCGGTGAAGCGGAACATCCACTCCTTCATGAGGATAGAAATGACCGCGGCCCAAAGGGCAAGGCTCCCCGGGGCTTCCAGATCAGCTCCGTTCAGCCATGCGGCAAGCTTCCGGGCCCCGGACACGATGATGCCTATGGCCGCAGTCACCAGCGCAAGGCTGATGAACAGGGTGGCCAGCGTCTCGAACTTGCCATGGCCGTAGTCGTGGGATGAATCCTGCGGCTTGGCGCTGATGCTGACGAATACCAGTACTATGATATCAGTGATGAAGTCGGAAAGAGAATGGACGGCATCCGCGACCATAGCCGCACTATGGCCGATGATGCCTGCGACGAACTTGAAGACGACCAGCAGCGCATTGCCGGCGCTTCCGACCAGGGTTATCCTGTATATCTGCCTTTCCCTTTCCATCACATATCAGGAGAACTTACTCTTTAGGATGGATCTTCCTGTACATCTTGACACTGAGCACCAGCGAACCGAAGTCACTCCTGCTGATGTATGTCGCGCGGACGAGATCGTCGCGGATTACGCTGAATGACAGGATCTTGCTCGTCAGGAACCTTCTGGAAGTGACGGTGACCGGCTCTAGATTGTCATTGGGAACTATCGCGGCCAGACATCCCTGGACCTCCATGGCGGACTGCTTCGGTTTCTTATAGAAAGCCTGCAGGTCGGACAGGGTTTCCAGAGCTTCGTCAAGGGTATTGCCGAGAGGGATGAACAGCTCATACACGGGGTCGAACTGTATCTGTATGATATCGATACCGACTCCGAGATGTCCGACCGACAGCCAGTAGGAGCCGTCATTATCCATCCTGAATACCTGAAGTTCGGTGGTAGGGATGTCTTCCAGTTCTGTCTCGACTGTGGCGATTTCAGATCTCTGGGCCGCTTTCTCGAGTATCTGTGCTGATGCCATCATCGGAATCAAGGCCAGAAGAAGCGTAATGAGTAGTCTTTTAGTGTTTTTCATATGGTTTTGAATGAAATTGGAAACAAATATAGCTAAAAAAAACCTATCTTTGACTCAGTTGATCAACCATTAGCACTAATCCTAACACTGGTAATAATGAGAAAGTATCTGTTTATGGCTGCCGCTGCCGTTCTGGCTTTGGCAGCAGTGCCGGCTCCGGCACAGAATTCGAGGATCGTCGAAGACGGTGGAACAGGGCCTTACAAGGCCATCATGATGGAGGAGTCCACGCTGAACACACACACCATTTTCCGCCCGCAGGATCTCAGCAAGTTCGGTGAAGGCAATCTCCTTCCCGTCCTGGTCTGGGGCAACGGAGGTTGCGCCAATTCCCCCAGTGGACATGTCAATTTCCTGAATGAGGTGGCGTCACAGGGCTTCCTGATAGTAGCTATCGGCCCCAGCAACTACCAGCAGATCGAAGGTCCGCGTCCCGGCCAGACCGGTGACATGCCCAGGCCGCAGATGGGCGGTGGTCAGCGTCCGCAAGGACCTCCTCAAGGCGGCCAGCGCCCGCAGGGTTCTCCTCAGGGCGGTATGCCCCGTATGGGCGGTGGAGCACCCGGTGGGATGCCCCAGATGGGAGGCGGTATGCCCGGTGGCATGTCAATGGGTGACCCCACAGGCCTCAAGCTGGCCCTTGAATGGGCCATCGCCCAGAATTCGGACAAGGACAGCCCCTATTACGGCAAACTTGATATTGACAACATTGCTGCAGCCGGTATGTCATGCGGCGGCTTGCAGGCTCTCCACATGTCGGACGACGCCCGCATCAAGACCATCATGGTCATGAACAGCGGTTACTTCAACGGCGGGGACGACAAGGCCAGCCTCAATCAGATGAAGCAGAAATCTGTTATCTGGATCCTTGGCGGCGAGACTGATATCGCTTGGGAAAACGGCAATGACGATTTCGACAGGATGTCCGGCACGATGCCTGCATTCCTTTGCAGCCTGGAAGGCATAGGCCATGGCGGTACCTACATGCAGCCCCATGGCGGAGAGTATGCCACCGTGGCCTCCGCATGGCTCAAGTGGTGGCTCAAGGGAGACACGGAGGCCGGCAAGATGTTCACCGGTTCTGACCCGGGAGTAGGTAAACTGCTGGGCTGGACTTACGAGCGCAAGAATATCCAATAAGGCCGAAAGTGCTCTTGGTCGGTATTGGATCAGGCTATTGATCTGACCGGATCAGGAAGGGCTCTGAGACATCAATTTTTCCAGTTCGGAATCGGATTTGTCCGAGATTTCGTCTTCTTTGAAAAACAGGGTGAGCATGGTGGCGAAGACCTTGTCATTGTAGATGAAGACAAAGTCATAGTAACCGGGATCGACCTCTTCAGGATGAAGGTAGAACGAACCCCAGTGAAAGGTTTCTTCTGCTTCTGGATCTTTGCTCAGACCACATTCCAGGACATAGCCGGGAGTCTCGTCGTTCAAAGGTCTTTCCGAATAAAAACTCTGGTCTGTCTTGTGCTTGAAAACCATTACCTTGATTCCTGATCCAGTACTGGCCTGCGGATGGAACTCAATCCATTCGTTAAGTTCGAAAACGGAGCGGATCCCCTCGCTGGCATATGGTTTATAGTTGAAAGCCTCGGTTCCGCAGCGGTCGCCGAACAGGCTCAAGGCGGTCATAACTGGCTGTTCTCCCTCCTCGAGGTTTACGAAATAGAGTTTGCCAAGAACCATTGTGTCTTGGCTGAAGCATACTGTCGAAAATGCGACAAGTCCTACTGCTAAAAGTGTGATTATCTTTTTCATATAAGCACTTGTACTTATTCCTCCTTCGCGTTCTCCAATCTCCTGATCCTGTCGGAAAGGGCAAGAACCTCCATCAGAACTGCCCAACAACCAACAGAGATGAAGATACCCCCAGCCAAATATGCCAGGCCGGTAGGGACACACATTTCTGCTCCTGACCCCAAGATGCTGTTGCAATACAGGATGGATAACAGGATTCCACCAATCAAGCCTGCCCAGGCGATGATGAACAGTAGTTTTTCAATGAAAGTCCTTTTCATACAAGATGATTTGTAAAGCACTAAGTTACAAATAAACCAGTTATGTACAAAAAAAAGCGGACAAACCGTCGTTTCCGATGATTTGTCCGCTTTGGCTCCCCCTCGGGGACTTGAACCCAGGACCCCCTGATTAACAGTCAGGTGCTCTAACCAACTGAGCTAAGGAGGAATGTTCCACATTCGTTTCCGAACGGGATTGCAAAGGTAAGACATTTTTTCAATCAATCAAATAATTTTAGTCTTTTTTTCTTACCTTTGTGATGCCCTGCGGGGCCGTTTCCGTTTTTTTCTGACTTATATGGATATAGACCTATTGGCTAAGATGGTGGGCGAGCTTATACTGGACAACGACGAGGTGTCGTTGCCGGGTGTGGGTACTTTCGTGGCCGAAGTGATGCCTTCCTCCTTTTCCGACAAGGGCTATACCATCAATCCTCCTTACCGTAAGCTTTCATTCCGCCAGCGGGAGAAGTCCGACGGGCTTCTGGCCGCGCTCTATGCCAGTGCGAACGGGGTAGACGTGCAGACTGCATCGTCGATACTCGAGAGGTTCCTCGCTGAACTGCGCGAGACGCTGAAGGTCAGGAAGACCGTCATCTTCCCGGGATTGGGTCGCCTTCGGGCTACCCGCGAGAACAATTTCTTTTTCATCCCGGACGAGGATCTGAACATCTATCCGGAGGGCTTCGGCCTGGAGCCCCTGTCCCTGAAGACCCATGTCGAGACGGAAGATGACATGCGGGCCGCCGTTGCCTCGCTCCAGCAGATCCTGGACGAGCCGGCTTCGGCCGCGGAGGCAGTTCCTGCCTCTGAGGAGAGGCCGGCGGAGCAGACTCCTGCCGTGGAAGTTGCCCCGGAGAGTGTGGAAGTCGTAGAAGAGATTGTTCCTGAGGAGGTTAAGCCTATCGAGAATGTTGTTCCGGAGACCAGGGGGAAGGGCCGGAGATGGTGGATTGTCGCAGCGTCCATAGTGGCTGCGGCGGTGTTGCTGCTGGTGGTATTCGTCGTGCTTGCCCGCATTGCTCCCGATTTCGTGGACTCTATACTTTATACCGAGGAAGAGCTGGACATTATCCGTCAGATATGATTGAGCTGGTATATCCTGTAGGCGCTCCGGCGCCTGTCCTGAGCCGCCTCCAATCGCCTGCGGACCTCAGGGCATCGGAAATGTTCCCTATCGTGGACGCCCATGGCGTAGTTCTCGGCCAGGGATCCCGCCCGTGGTGTCACGGGGGAGAGAAGCCGCTTCATCCGGTCGTCCATCTGCATATCCTCAACCGCGACTGTGAGCTGTACCTGCAGAAGCGTTCCATGTCCAAGGACCTGCTTCCGGGATACTGGGACACTGCCGTAGGCGGTCATGTCAGCTATGGTGAAAGCATACTCGAAGCCCTCTTCCGCGAGGCAGGGGAGGAACTCGGTTTCTACGACTTCAATCCGGTGTCCCTGACCTCGTATGTGTTCGAGTCGCAGGTCGAGCGCGAGCTGGTCAACGTCTTTGCCGCTGTCGGCAATTTTGAACTTCACCCTGACCATAACGAGGTGACGGAAGGCCGTTTCTGGCCTTTCCGGGACATCGAAGCCCATATTTCCCACGGTGTGTTCACCCCCAACTTCGAGCAGGAGTTCGGGATGATACGCCAGACCCTCGAATCCCTCCTTTGAGCCATGCAGCAGGTTGAGAAATTCATAAAAGATCAGCTCTCTGTCTGGCCGGAGGTTTCAGCCCGTTTCCGCGGACTGAAATCCGCTTCCACCAGGCGTCTGGAGGTAGGCGGGCTCGAGGTGGTGCTTCAGCACAATCCCGCCCGGCTGGCTTCCGCCGTGGCCGGGACGGACGCCGACGTGCTGAAGGACGCGCCCTGCTTCCTCTGCCGCGAGAATCTTCCGCGCGAGCAGATGACCATGCCCTTCGAGGGGCGCAAGGGGCGAAAGTACCGCATACAGATCAATCCTTTCCCCATATTCCCGCAGCATCTGGTGATCGCTTCGGAGCGCCATCTGCCGCAGTCCATCTGGCATCATTTCGTGGACATGCTTGACATGTCGCGCTCGCTGCAGGGCTTTACCGTGTTCTACAACGGGCCTGAGAGCGGAGCTTCTGCTCCGGAACACCTTCATTTCCAGGCCTGTCCGCATGGCATCCTTCCGTTGGAGAAGGCTGTTGATACGCTTCTTGACCGTGTCCGCGAGGAGGGGCTCGAGGATGTCCACTATGACATTGACGGCGAGCTCGAGTACCTTACCAGGGTGCAGGAGGCAGTGGTCTATCACTACAAGCATTTCATGCGCGGCGTGTTCGCGCTTCGCGGCAGGACTTCAAAGTCAATAGGAAAACTTTTCTACCGTTTACTGGAAAGCGTGCCCACAGCAGAAGGGGAGAAGGAACCGAAATTCAACCTTTTCGTATGGCACGACGGGGTGGAATACCGCTCCATCGTGGTGCTGCGCGACACGCATCGCACGCACCATTTCTACAGCGAAGGTCCCGACCATCTGACGATGGCCCCGGGCTGCGCGGATGTCGCCGGATGGCTGATAGTGCCTGATCCTGAGGATTATAATAAGCTTGATGCCCGCCTGTTGGCGGAGATGCTCGGCGAGGCCGCTGTGCGGCCCGGGGCCGAGCGCGACATAGTCTGGCGGCTCAAGCGCCGCCAGCGCAAGGTCGAGGTCGGCATCATGTCCGCGGAGGAGATCCGTTTCGAGATCATCTCCGACGGGGCCGGCCCGCAGACGGTCCGCTATAAAGATGGGAAGATCGATTACGGCGGGGTGCTCTATGATGAGCTGGTGTTCGACGCGGTCACGCGCTCGACGCTTTTCTCGGAGCCTTCGTTCATCCTTTACGGAGTGACGATAGGCGTTGATTTCCATTGGGAAAGGAAGCAGGATCAGACCTTCGCAGGTTCGCTCAAGTTCATAGTCGAGGACGGCAAGGTCACCGCGGTGAACCGCGTCGGCATCGAGGACTATCTCGTCAGCGTCATCTCCTCCGAGATGAAAGCGTCCGCTTCGCTCGAATTCCTCAAGGCCCACGCCGTGATCTCCCGCTCATGGGTGCTGTCGCAGATGGAGAACCGCCGCTGCGGCAAGGATGCTCCGAAACAGCTTCCCCAGGCTCCCGGAGAGCTTATCCGCTGGTGGGACCACGACGACCACAAACTGTTCGACGTCTGTGCTGATGACCATTGCCAGCGTTACCAAGGCCTTACCAATGCGGTAGGGGAGACTGTCCGCAGGGCGGTCGACGAGACTTGGGGACAGGTACTTACATACGACGGGAAGATCTGCGACGCACGCTTCTCAAAGTGCTGCGGCGGCATGATGGAGCGCTTCTCCACATGCTGGGAAGACCGTGACTATCCGTATCTCCAGGCACTCCCGGACACACCGGGCGAGACGCCTGGAGGACAATGCTTCTGCGATACTTCGGACGAAGCCGTCCTCGGCCAGGTGCTGAATGATTACGATCTGGAGACCAAGGACTTCTATCGCTGGGAGGTGCGTTATACACGTGCGCAGCTCTCCGAGCTGGTAAGCCGCCGTACCGGCATCGTATTCGGCGAGATCCGCGACCTTGTCCCCGTCGAACGGGGACCGTCAGGCCGCATCAGCCGCCTCAAGGTAGTGGGCTCCGCCCGTACGATGGTCATTGGAAAGGAATTGATGATCAGAAGGATGCTGTCCGAAAGCCATCTCAAGAGCTCCGCGTTCGACGTAGAATGGCAGGGTGACGACGTTGTGCTCCGCGGACGCGGATGGGGCCACGGCGTAGGTCTGTGCCAGATAGGCGCGGCCGTGATGTCCTTCAAGGGTTATGGATATAATGAGATACTGGGACACTATTATCCCGGTGCAAATGTAGAGAGAATATGAGCAATACACGCACTCCCTGGCTCTGGGTCCCGACACTGTATCTGGTGGAGGGGCTTCCCTATGCCATCGTCAACACCATAGCGTTGGCGGTGTTCAAGGATATGGGAGTGGACAATGGCACGCTGGGCCCGCTCACCACGCTCATCAGCCTTCCCTGGCTGATCAAGCCGCTCTGGAGCCCGTTCATGGACATATTCCGCAGCAAGCGCTGGTGGATACTCCTTACGCAGTTCACGATGACCGTCCTGCTGGCGCTTATCGCCTTCTGCCTGCCGTTCTGCACCATGACCGTGCTGCTCATACTGTTCGTGCTGGTGGCGTTTGCGTCAGCTACGCATGACATATCCGCCGACGGCTATTACATGCTTGCCCTTGACAGGCAGCGGCAGTCGTCATTCGTCGGCATCCGCAACACCTTCTATCGTGGCGGCCTCGTCCTGGGACAGGGCCTGCTCGTCATGCTGGGAGGCATACTCCAGAAACGCTCCGGCGACATTCCGCGCGCATGGGGGACCGTCCTGCTGATCTCGGCCGGACTTCTGGCGCTTATCGCCGTCTACCATACCTTCAAGCTTCCGAAAGCTGATGAGGACGCCGACCGGCGCGATGCGCGCACCTCGGCGCAGATCTGGGCCGAGTTCGCCGAATCCTTCCGTTCGTTCTTCCTCAAGAAGGGCGTATGGTGGGCCATTGCTTTCATGCTGTTGTTCCGTTTGCCGGAGGCATTGTCCCTCAATCTGTTATATCCGTTCTTCAAGGACGGGGCGGAGGTCGGGGGCCTCGGTGCCGGCACCGAGATGTACGGCCTGGTATACGGCACCTTCGGTGTCGTGGCGCTGCTGCTCGGCGGCATCCTCGGCGGCGTGTACGCCTCGCGCCGCGGGCTGCGCCGCGCCATGTGGCCGATGGCCCTGTCGCTGGCGTTGCCCTGCGCCGTCTACCTCCTGATGGCGGTATTCCGCCCGTCCAGTGTCTGGACGATAGGCTCGCTGATCGTCCTCGACCAGTTCGGCTACGGGTTCGGATTCACCGCCTATACCCTGTTCATGATGCAGTTCGTGGACGGACCGCTCAAGACTTCGCACTATGCGATCTGCACGGCTTTCATGTGGCTGTCCATGAAGCTCCCTGCCCTCGTGGCCGGATACCTCCAGCAGTGGCTGGGATACACCGGCTTCTTTACACTCGTGATGGTATCGTGCCTCGGAACCTTCCTCGCCGCCGCCATCGCCCGCAGCAAGATACTTCCTGAAACCAATTTCAACCCCATAAATCAAAACACAAAAAAGTTATGAAAAAGTTATTGTTGCTTGCCGGAATGCTGGCCCTGCTGGCCGGCTGCCGGACCCAGGAGAAGCTGAGCCCCGTCCTCACCATCGAAGGCGGCCAGGTTCAGGGCGTCTTGGCTGACAATGTCAAGGACGTGTTCGTATTCCGCGGTATCCCTTATGCCGCACCTCCGATCAGGGAGAACCGCTGGAAAGCTCCCCAGCCGGTAGTTCCTTGGGACGGCGTGTATCTCGCCAAGCGCTTCGGCAACCCCAGCTACCAGCACATCCAGTACAAGGGTGGCTACTACACTGAGTGGGGATATGGCGACGAGGCTCCCTTCAGCGAGGACTGCCTCTATGTGAACGTCTGGACCAAGAAGCCCGGCAACACCAGCGCCAAGCTTCCTGTCGCCCTCTGGATCCATGGCGGCGGCTACCGCGAAGGTTTCGGTACCGAGCCCGAGTTTGACGCCCAGGAGTGGGCAGGCAAGGACGTCGTCCTCGTCTCCATCAACTACCGTCTCGGCGTCTACGGCTTCATGGCTCATCCGCTCCTCTCCGCTGAGAGCCCCAACGGCGTCTCCGGAAACTATGGTATCCTCGACATGATCCAGGCCCTCAAGTGGATCCAGAAGAATGTCGAGCAGTTCGGCGGTGACCCGAACAACGTGATGATCTTCGGACAGAGCGCCGGCGGCGGTGCAGTCCGCACCCTCTGCGAGTCTCCTCTCGCCCGCGGCCTCTTCCACAAGGCTGTCATCATGAGCGCCGGCGGCCTCACCGTCCCCAACGCCAATGCTGCAGCAGGCCGTGGCGGCCGCGGCGGTTTCCCGATGATGGGATTCCCCGGCGCACAGCCCGAGCCCAAGCTCGCTCCCTACAAGGCTCCTGTCGCTCCTGAAGGCCTGAGCGCTTTCGAGCGTGCCGAGTTCAACAGCAAGGTCGTCCTCGACTGGGGTGGCTACAACACCCTTGAGAAGATGCGTGCTGCCGATACCGAGGTCATCCACTCCATCAGCGCCATCTATGCTTCCGCCACCGGCAACCGTGAGAGCCTCAGCGGCAGTCCTCTCGTGGACGGCTATGTCTCCAAGGAAAGCTTCGACGCTGCCGCCCTTGACGGCACCCTCGCCGACGTCCCTTACATGATCGGCTATACCATGAACGATATGGGCAACATGGCTGCCGGTGTCGTCGCATTCTGCGAGAACCGTCAGGAGAAGGGCAACAAGGCCTGGGCTTACGAGTTCGCCCGTCCGCTCCCGGACGACGGCTCCCACCCGGAGGTCACCGTCCGCCTGAAGGGTGCATTCCACTCCTCCGATCTCTGGTATGTCTTCAAGTCCCTCCAGCACGGCTGGCGTCCTTGGACGCAGGGTGACTGGGATCTCTCCGAGAAGATGCTGACCGCATGGACCAACTTCGCCAAGTACAGCGATCCCAACGGCCCTAACGGCGGCGAGTGGACCCCTTGCACCAAGGAGAACAACAACTTCATGATCTTCAAGCTCGACAAGGACGACAAGGAGGCTTCCGCAATGGGCCAGCCCGTCACCGAACTCGGCTACTAGTTGAAGGATTGATATAATGAAAAGGCTGACCATTGGCCTGGCCGTACTTCTTTTAGCCCTGGGCGCTTGCGCCCGGGGCGTTTCGAGCACACCCTCGCCAGCTCCGGGGAATACCCCGGAAGCCGCCATGGAAGACTCCCGGGAGGTGATCCCGGGAGTCGAGGTGCTCGAACGCTCGGGCTTTGAATGTCTCCGGGGCAAGAAGGTCGGCCTGCTCACCAACCCAAGCGGTATCGACCGTAACCTCCGGTCTACGGTCGATATCCTTTTTTCCGCTCCGGAAGTCGAGCTCAAGGTGCTGTTTGCCCCTGAGCATGGCGTCCGAGGCGACGTTTATGCCGGCGGCCGCCTGTCAGACACGGTCGATGAGGCCACCGGCCTCCCTGTACGGTCGCTTTACGGCAGCACGCGTACGCCTACTCCTGAGATGCTGAAGGGCCTCGACGCCGTGGTCTACGACATCCAGGACGTCGGTACGAGGTCGTATACCTTCATCAGCTCGCTCGGCCTGCTGATGCGCGCCTGCGCGGAGCAGGGCGTCGAGGTCGTAGTCCTCGACCGCCCCAACCCGCTCGGCGGGGAGAAGGTCGAGGGCTGCCCCGTCGAGGACGGGTATTATTCCTTTATCAGTCAGTTCCATATCCCTTATGTCTATGGACTCACGGTAGGGGAGCTGGCGACACTTATCAACGAGGAGGGACTGAACCGCGGCGAAAAGGGGAACCTTCCCCACAAGACCTGCAAACTCACGGTCGTTCCCATGGAGGGATGGACCCGAGACATGACCTTCGCAGACACAGGTCTTCCTTGGGTGCTCCCTTCGCCCAACATCCCGTATCCTCAGAGCGCGCAGGGATACCCTGCCGCCGGGATACTAGGCGAACTGGGCTTCGTGAACATCGGCGTCGGCTACACGCTCCCGTTCGGCTGCTTCGCTGCCGGATGGATCGACGCCGACGCGCTCAAAGCCAGGCTCGACAGCTATGATGTTCCGGGCGTTTCTTTCCGGACCATCCATTACAAACCCACCTCCGGAGCCGACTCCGGCAAGCTTCTGCACGGAGTGCAGTACTATTTTACGGACTACGCCAAAGCGGAGCTGACAATGGTGCAATTCTTTGTGTTACAGGCCCTTCATGAGCTCTATCCGGACCGGAATCCTTTCGCGCGCGACAAGATTTCCACCTTCGACCGCGTTTGTGGTACGGATTGTGCAAGGGTGGCTTTTGAGAAGAGCTTCAAAGCCCAAGACTTCAGGACCGTATGGTTCAAGGATGTCGAAGCTTTCAAGGATCTTTCGAAGAAGTACTACATGTACTGATGAGTCACTAACCATTAAAAATTTAGAGCCATGAGAACCACATTCAAAATCGCACTTGCCAGCGTCCTGGTTTTCACCCTCGCCGCTGCAGCGCCCGAGCTGAACGCTCAGGCAAGACGTAGCACCACTACGACTTCCAATTCGAGCTCTTCCGATAACAAGTCCGCCACCACCGCCAGCAGAAGCGCCGCTTCTTCCAGCTCCGCTGCTTCCAGAAGCACGGCCACTGCAACGCGCAGCGCAGGTACTACTGCCAATCGTCAGAGCACTTCCACTTCGACTGCCGCCCGTCAGGGCAGCACAGCCACCAGGAATACCGCAGCCCCTTCGGGCAGCACTTCCACCCAGGTCAACCGCCGCAGCAACAATACCGGTACCACCACTACCGGAAGCCAGGTGAACCGCAACACCGGCAGCAACGGCAATACCGGCAACACCGGTACTACCGCCACCCGCCGCAGCAATGCCAATACCACTTCCGGCAGCACTGCCGCAAGGCGGGACAACGGTACCACCCGCTCCGCGGGCAACGCCGCTGCGACGACTCCTGAGACTCCTTCCAGAAGGGTGACTACTTCCCGCTCCGCCAATACCGGCGCGGCCGAAGCTCCCGCAACCCAGAACACCACTCCTGTGAGGACGGTACGTTCCAACGCCAATGCGACTTCCAGCAACGGCCTGACCTCCGCTCCGGAGGCAAGGGCCAACGTCAGCCGCGGCGGGGCTGCCACCAACAACAGGGGCGCCGTTCCCAATGTCAATTACAGCACCGGTCACGATGACCGCGGCGGCATCCGGATGGATGAAGGCAGGAACCTGAACCGCATCCCTCCCCGCGAGCGCGACTTCATCGTGCACGACAGGCCCGGAGCCTTCTTCGGACACGATCCTCACTTCTTCGGATACAGGGTGCAGACCCTTCCTCCGAGATACCGCAGGATCTCCCACTGGGGCAGGGACTACTACTTCTACAACAATGTCTATTACCTCCGCTACGGCAACTGGTACGTGATCACACGTCCTCCCTTCGGAGTGATGATCGACATCGCACTGCGCGACATGGCCTTCGCTTCCGTGAGGTTCTCGTACTACCACAATGTATATCGCACGTTCGATATCATTGACAGCAACTACAGGACCATCCTGGAGCAGAACCGGGAGATCGCCCGGAACAACGCCCTGCTCGCAAGACAGAATTCGGCGCTCGCGCTGAACTCCAACAGAGCCCTCTCGGCCTATGAGATCGCTTCCGCCCTCGGACTTGTCCAGAGCTTCGCGAACATCAATACCGAGTACTTCTATGAGGACGGCGTCTTCTACGTCGCCACCAAGAAGAACCGCTACGAGGTCATCGTACCTCCTGCAGGAGCTCTGGTAAACGAACTTCCGGATGACTACGACACGATCGTACTCAACGGAGTCGAGTACTACAAGGTCGATGACACCGTCTATCGTCTGGTACTCGTCGACGGCATCCCCGCCCTCGAGGTCCTCGGACAGATGTACGGCAACATGGCCAGGAAGTACAACTACTACTATTAGGAAAAAAGTCCTCCTAGAGGATGCTGAAGATACGTTCGAGCGCGGCCCTGGGGCCGCTGGAGAACAGCCTTACGTCGGCGGCCTTCGGGTCGCCGATTTTCGTTGGCTGTCCGTCGCGGCGGACGAGGCCGCGGTCCTCCATGACGTGGAGGAGATGGCGGGCGGCGGCGGGGGCCGGGTCGATGACGGTGACGCCGGGGCCGGCAAGGCGCTCGATGAGAGGCTGGAGGAAGGGGTAGTGGGTGCAGCCGAGCACGATCATGTCGGCCCCGGCGTCCAGCAGCGGCTGGAGGCTGCGGCTCACGACGGCTTCGGCCTCGGGACCGTCGAGGATACCGTTCTCGACGAGCTCGACGAAGCCCTCGCCGGTGCGCTCGGCGACGGTGACGCCGTCGGCGAAGCGGTCGCGGGTGTCGTGATACTTCTCGGCCTTGAGGGTGCCGGCGGTGGCGAGGACGCCCACGACGCCGCTGCGCGTGCGCAGGGCGCCCTGCTTGACCGCCGGCTCCATCCCGATGAAGGGCATGGGATACTCGGCGCGCAAAGTGGAGATGGCTGCGGCCGTGGCGGTGTTGCAGGCGACGACGATGACGTCGCAGCCCTGCCCGATGAGGAAATCGGTGATCCTGCGTGCCCTGTCAATGACGTATTCACGGCTTTTCTCGCCGTATGGACAGTGGGCATTGTCGGAGTAATAGACGTATTTCTCCTCGGGGAGGACCTTGACGATCTCCCTGTATACGGACAGTCCGCCCGCGCCCGAGTCAAAAATACCTATCATGTCATACAAAAATACGCATTTTTTCAGTAAATTTGAAGGATTGAACATAAAACGAACTACGCGTATGTCTTTGTACATCCCTGCAGGCTACCGCAACATCCTGGGTAGCGTCGAGAACACCGAGAAAGCCATCAAGGCCGTCAAGAACATGTTCCAGGACAACCTCTCCGCCCAGCTCGCGCTCCTGCGCGTCACGGCGCCGATGGTCGTCATGACCGGAACAGGTATCAATGACGACCTCAACGGCGTGGAACGCCCTGTCAGATTCCCCGTCAAGGACATGGGCGAGCGCCAGGCCGAGGTAGTCCATTCGCTTGCGAAGTGGAAGAGGCTCAAGCTCGCCGAGCTTGGCACCGCCCCCGGAAGGGGCATCTATACCGACATGAACGCCCTTCGTCCCGACGAGGAGTTGGATAATATCCATTCCATCTACGTTGACCAGTGGGACTGGGAGCGCGTCATCCGCCCCGAGGACCGCAACCTCGATTTCCTCAAGAAGATGGTCCGTCGTATCTACGAAGCCATCAAGGTCACCGAGAACAAGCTCTATGTGGAGTTCCCGCAGATCACCCCTTCGCTTCCCGAGGACATCTATTTCATCCATTCTGAGGAGCTTCTGCAGATGTATCCCGGCCTGACACCCAAGGAGAGGGAGAACGAGATCGTCCGCAGGTACGGTGCGGTGTTCATCATCGGCATCGGCGGCGAGCTGTCCGACGGCTCCGTCCATGACGGACGCGCCGCGGACTACGACGACTGGAGCACTCCCAACTCCGACGGCTTCAACGGCCTTAACGGTGACATACTGCTCTGGAATCCCATCCTCGAGAGCGCCTTCGAGGTCTCCAGCATGGGCATCCGCGTGAGCCCCGAGTCGTTGGAGCGCCAGCTCGCCATCCGCGGCCAGGAGTGGAAGAAGGAACTCTTCTTCCACAAGCGCCTGCTTGCCGGCATGCTTCCCGCATGCATCGGCGGCGGTATCGGCCAGTCCCGCCTCTGCATGTACCTGCTCCGCAAGGCCCACATCGGCGAGATCCAGTCCAGCCTCTGGCCGGACGACATGCGCATCGCATGCGCCGCCGCCGGCATCGAGCTGGTATAGACCGGTATTTTTAGTATATTTGTAAGTTAATTCTTTTTATATGACGACGACAGACCAGATAAAGGAGTTGAGGGACAGGCTGGAGACACTTGACCAGTGTCTCAACATGTCCGGAAGGCGTGCGGAGGTGGCCAGGCAGACGGAGAAGACGCTTGCCCCGGATTTCTGGAACGATCCTAAGGAAGCCGAGAAGTTCCTCAAGGAACTCTCCGCCCTGAAGTTCTGGGTTGTCGGATTCGACAAGGCCTCGACCGCGGTCGACGACCTTGAAGTATTGTATGAGTTCGCCCGTGAGAGCACTTCGCTCGAAGGCGAGGAGATGGTCGAAACGCCTGAGGTCAAGGAGCTTGACGCGGCGTATGCCGGAGCCCTGGCGCAGATCGAGGCCCTCGAGCTGCGCAACATGCTCGGCGCCGAGGGCGACAACCTCGGGGCTGTGCTGACCATCAATTCCGGCGCCGGCGGCACCGAAGCCAATGACTGGTCGGCCATGTTGATGAGGATGTACCTCCGCTGGGCCGAGCGCAACGGCTACCGCACCGAGGTCACCGGTCTCGTGGACGGCGACGAGGCGGGCATCAAGTCCGTCACCGTTGAGATCGAGGGCGATTTCGCCTACGGCTATCTCAAGGCCGAAAACGGCGTCCACCGCCTCGTTCGCATATCGCCTTTCAACGCACAGGGCAAGCGTCAGACGACATTCTCCTCGGTTTTCGTCTATCCTTTGGTCGACGACACCATCAATATCGAGATCAAGGACTCCGACCTGGAGTGGGATACCTTCCGCAGCGGCGGCCACGGTGGGCAGAACGTCAACAAGGTCGAGACCGGCGTCCGTGTCCGCCATATACCGACGGGCATAGTAGTGGAGAATACCGAAGGCCGCACCCAGATCGGCAACAAGGAGAACGCCCTCCGCATCCTCAAGTCACGCCTCTATGACCTGGAGCTCAAGAAACGTCAGGAGAAGCAGGCCGAACTCGAGGGCCAGAAGCGCCGGATCGAGTGGGGCTCGCAGATCCGCTCGTATGTCCTTCATCCCTACAAGATGGTCAAGGACCTCCGGACCGGATACTCCACGGCCGACACCCAGGGCGTGCTGGACGGTGACCTGAACGAATTCATGAAGACCTTCCTGATGCAGCAGGGGAGCGGCAACTTCACCCCGGTCGCTGACGATGATGAATAATCATTAACTAAATATCGATATGGCAGAGTTCAAATATGCACCGATGTTCCAGCTTGGAGCAGACACCACAGAGTATTACAAGATTCCGGATTCCGAGAAGCTCGTCTCCACGAGTGAGTTCGAGGGCCATCCCATCCTCAAGGTCAGCCCTGAGGCTCTCACCGTGATGGCCAATACCGCCTTCCGCGACGTCAGCTTCCTGCTCCGCCGTTCACACAACGAGCAGGTTGCCGCCATCCTCAAGGATCCAGAGGCTTCCGAGAATGACAAGTACGTGGCCCTGACCTTCCTCCGCAACGCCGAGGTGGCCGCCAAGGGCAAGCTCCCGCTCTGCCAGGACACCGGCACCGCCATCGTCCACGGAGAGAAGGGCCAGCAGGTCTGGACCGGCTTCTGTGACGAGGAAGCCCTCTCGCGCGGTGTATTCAAGACTTATACCGAGGAGAATCTCCGCTACTCGCAGAATGCTCCGCTCGACATGTACAACGAGGTCAACACCAAGTGCAATCTCCCGGCACAGATCGATATCGAAGCCGCCGAGGGCATGGAGTACCGTTTCCTCTGCGTGACCAAGGGCGGCGGTTCCGCCAACAAGACCTACCTCTATCAGGAGACCAAGGCCCGCATCCAGAATCCCGGAACGCTGGTGCCTTTCCTCGTATCGAAGATGAAGACCCTCGGAACGGCTGCCTGCCCTCCGTACCATATCGCCATCGTCGTCGGCGGCACCTCTGCAGAGAAGAATCTCCTCACCGTGAAGCTCGCCTCGACGCACTACTATGACGGCCTGCCGACCACCGGAGATGAGACGGGACGCGCTTTCCGCGATCTCGCCCTGGAGAAGGAACTCCTCGAGGAGACCCGCAAGATCGGCCTCGGCGCCCAGTTCGGCGGCAGGTACATGGCTCACGACATCCGTGTCGTGCGCCTGCCGCGCCACGGCGCCAGCTGCCCTATCGGCCTCGGTGTCAGCTGCTCAGCCGACCGCAACATCAAGGCAAAGATCAACGCCGACGGTATCTGGATCGAGAAGATGGACGATAAACCCTATGAACTCATCCCCGAAGAGTACCGCAAGGCAGGCGAAGGTGAGGCCGTGAAGATCGACCTCGACCAGCCGATGAGCGAGGTCTGCAAGATCCTTTCGAAATATCCCGTCAGCACCCGCCTCAGCCTCAACGGCACCATTATCGTAGGCCGCGACATCGCCCACGCCAAGATCAAGGCGCGCCTCGATGCAGGCGAGGACATGCCGCAGTACCTCAAGGACCATCCCATCTATTACGCAGGACCGGCCAAGACTCCGGCCGGAATGCCTTGCGGCTCGATGGGCCCGACCACGGCCGGCCGCATGGACCCGTATGTCGATGAGTTCCAGGACCATGGCGGCTCCATGATCATGCTTGCCAAGGGCAACCGCAGCCAGGCCGTCACCGAGTATCCCGAACTCGGAATGGAAGCCATCTGGAAGATCAAGGTAGTGGACTTCCCGGCCTTCATCCTCGTGGACGACAAGGGCAACGACTTCTTCAAGACCATAGGACTTTAATCCCCCGTCATGGACCTGACAGACAACGAGATCATCCAGGTCAACATTACCGGCTATGACAAGCCTGGCCTGACCACCGCCTTGACCGATATCCTTGCGAAGTACGATGCCTTCATCCTGGATATCGGACAGGCCAATATCCACCAGACGCTCACTATGGGCATCCTGTTCAGTACCGAACGGGACAAGTCCGGATTCATCATGAAGGACCTGCTGTTCAAGGCGTCGGAGCTTGGGGTGCAGATAGGCTTCAAGGCCATCGACCCTTACGATTACGAGCAGTGGGTGGGACGTCAGGGCAAGAACCGCTATATAGTGACTCTGCTGGGCCGTACCATTTCGGCCCGGCAGATCTCTGACGTCACTTCGGTCATTTTCCGCCACGGACTCAACATCGACGCCATCAAGCGTCTGACGGGCCGGGTACCGCTTGTAGGTGACAATGACAAGACCCGTTCGTCGATTGAGTTCTCGATCCGTGGAATGCTGACGCACGAGGACAGGGCCGCGTTCCAGGCTGACCTGGTGCAGACCTGCTCCGAAGGGTTGGACTTCTCGTTCCAGAAGGATGATATCTACCGCCGCAGCAGGCGCCTGATCTGCTTCGACATGGACTCCACACTCATCCATACCGAGTGCATCGACCAGCTGGCCGAGCGGGCTGGCGTGGGTGACGAGGTGAAGGCGATCACGGCCAGCGCGATGCGCGGCGAGATCGACTTCACAGAGAGCTTTACCCGCCGCGTAGCCCTGCTCAAGGGCCTTGACGAGTCGGTGATGGAGGACATCGCCCGCAAGCTTCCCTTCAATGAGGGTCTTGAGCGCATGATGATGATACTCAAGCGCGTAGGCTACAAGACCGCGATCCTTTCCGGAGGTTTCACCTATTTCGGCAAATACCTCCAGCAGAAGTTCGGCTTCGACTATGTTTATGCCAACGAGCTGGAGATAGTGGACGGCAAGCTCACCGGCCGTTATCTCGGAGACGTCGTGGACGGCCGCCGCAAGGCCGAATTGCTCCGCCTGCTGTGCCAGGTGGAGCACATCAACCTTGAGCAGGCCGTAGCCGTCGGTGACGGCGCCAACGACCTGCCGATGCTGGGGCTCGCGGGCCTCGGTATCGCGTATCACGCGAAGCCCAAGGTCCGCGCCGGCGCCCGCCAGTCCATCTCCAGCATCGGTCTCGACGGGATCCTCTACTTCCTCGGCCTCAAGGACTCCCAGATCGATCCGTAGCCGCAGCCCGAAGCACAGATCCGCCTGATTTGTGCCTGTTTTGCAGGATTGAAGCTGAAAAAAGCACAAGACTTCGTGTTTTGTGCTTTTTTTGTTGCACCAATGGGGAAATAAGCACAAAAAGGCCTGTTCTGTGCTTTTTCGACCGTCAGCCTGTCCGATGCGGGAATTCGTTTCGCCGTGCTGAGGGGCAATTGAGGGCGATAATGTGGTTTTCATCAGTTTTTTAAGATTTTTTAAGAATATTTTCTTAACTTTGAAGAAATAGTGTATTTACCAGGTATATGTACAAGATTATCAAGAAGGAAATGCTGACACCGACCATCTGCAGGATGGAGGTGGAGGCTCCGAGATTGGCGGCAGCCGCCAAGCCCGGACAGTTCCTGATCGTCAGGGCAGACGAGAAGGGAGAACGCATCCCGCTGACCATCAGCGATTTCGATACCACTAAGGGAACTGTCACGATCGTGACCCAGCCCATCGGCGCCTCCACCACGGATATCGTGGCCTTCGAGGAAGGCGAGGCTTTTGCCGATGTCGTCGGTCCTCTCGGCAATCCTTCCGATTTCATCGAAAAGTCTCCCGAGGAGCTTGCCGCCAGCCATTTCATCTTCATCGCCGGCGGCGTAGGTACCGCTCCCGTCTATCCACAGGCCAAATGGCTGCATGAGCACGGCGCCAAGGTCGACGTCATCATCGGCGCCAAGACCGCCGGCCTCCTTATCTACAAGGAGGAGATGGCCGCAGTCTGCGACAATCTCCACATCTGCACCGATGACGGCTCGGAGGGCTTCCACGGCATGGTGACCGCCCTGCTCGAGAAGCTCGTTAACGACGGCAACAAATACACCCAGGCCGTCGCCATCGGCCCTATGATCATGATGAAGTTCACCACCCTCACGGCCAAGAAGCTCGGCCTGCCCATCGTAGTCAGCCTCAATACGCTGATGGTGGACGGCACGGGCATGTGCGGCGCCTGCCGCGTCACCGTGGCCGGCAAGACGCGCTTCGCATGCGTAGAGGGCCCCGAATTCGACGGTTATGAGGTCGATTTCGACGAGGCCATGCGCCGTCAGGGCCAGTATCGCACCGAAGAGGCCGAGGCCCGCGAGAATCATGTATGTAGAATCGGTAGAGGAAAATAGCTATGGCAAACAGAATACCCAGGGTTCCTGTAAGGGAACAGGATCCGAAAGTCAGGGCGACCAACTTCGAGGAGGTCTGCTACGGTTACAATGTCGAAGAAGCGATGCTTGAGGCCACCCGCTGCCTGCATTGCAAGAATCCCCGCTGCGTGGGCGCCTGCCCCGTCGGCATCAAGATACCCGATTTCATCGAGAGAGTAAAGGACGGAGATTTCTCCGCTGCCGCGGCGGTCATCGCCGAGGACTCCTCGCTGCCTGCCATCTGCGGCCGCGTATGCCCGCAGGAGACCCAGTGCGAGGGCAGCTGCGTGCTCGGCGTCAAGGGCGAGAGCGTTGCCATCGGCAAGCTCGAGCGTTTCGTAGCCGACTGGACGCGGGAGCAGGGCAAGGCCCCTGCGGCTCCCGCAGCCGCTTCCAACGGCCGCAAGGTCGCCATCATCGGCTCCGGCCCTTCGGGCCTGGCCTGCGCCGCCGACCTTGCGAAGTTCGGCTATGACGTGACCATCTTCGAAGCGCTGCACCGCCCCGGCGGAGTGCTGGAGTACGGTATCCCCGAGTTCCGCCTTCCCAAGGACAAGGTCGTTGCCGCCGAGATCGATGCCGTCAAGGCCCTCGGCGTCAAGATCGAGCTCGATGTCATCATCGGCCGCACCGTCACCATCGACTCGTTGATGGACGAGGAAGGTTTCGAGGCCGTGTTCGTCGGCTCCGGCGCCGGTCTGCCCCGTTTCATGGGCATCCCGGGCGAGAATGCCAACGGCGTATTCTCCGCCAACGAGTTCCTGACCAGGAACAATCTCATGAAGGCTTACCGCAACGACTATCTTACCCCGATCCATGCCGGCAAGAAGGCCATCGTGGTCGGAGGCGGCAACGTCGCCATGGACGCTGCGCGTACCGCGCTGCGTCTCGGCGCCGACACCACCATCGTCTACCGCCGTACTGAAGTGGAACTCCCGGCACGAAAGGAGGAGGTCCACCACGCCCACGAGGAGGGAGTCGAGTTCAAGATGCTGACCAACCCCGTCGAGATCCTTGCCGACGAGAAGGGCTGGGTCCGCGCCGTCAAGTGCATCCAGATGGAGCTTGGCGAGCCCGATGCCAGCGGCCGCCGTTCCCCCGTTCCGGTGGAAGGCTCCGAGTTCGAGATCCCTTGCGATACCGTCATCATGGCCCTCGGTACCTCGCCTAACCCGTTGATCGCCAAGACTACGGATGGGCTTGAGGTCACCAGGCGCGGCTGCCTCGTCGCAGACGAGAGCGGCGCGACGACGCGTCCCGGCGTGTTCGCCGGCGGCGACGCCGTCACCGGCGCCGCGACCGTCATCCTCGCCATGGGCGCCGGCCGCAAAGCCGCCGCCGCCATCAACGACTACCTCTCCGGTAAGTAATCCTACGGAGACGTTTATCAGTAGTTTATTTGTATGAAGACCGCCCTGGTACAATATGATATCGTGTGGGCCGACCCTGCCGCAAACCGGCGTCGGCTTGACAGTGTGTTGGACAGCATGCCTGCAGTTGACCTCGTCGTCCTGCCGGAGATGTTCTCCACCGGATTCGCCACCCAGCCGGAAGGCATTGCGGAGGAGGCCCCTTCCGCGACGCTTAAATGGATGAAGGAGAAATCGCGGAAGATGGATTGCGCCATTGCAGGAAGCGTGGCTCTCCATGATGCCGAAGGCTATCACAACCGTTTCTGGTTCGTGAAGCCTGACGGAGAGGTTACGGTTTACGATAAGCATCACCTCTTTACTTATAGCGGTGAGCATCATAGGTTTACGCGCGGCGAAGACCGTGTCGTAGTGGAGTGGAGGGGATTCCGTTTCCTCCTGAATGTCTGCTATGACCTGCGTTTTCCCGTTTGGAGCCGCAACCGCAAGGATTACGACGCTGCGATATATGTAGCATCCTGGCCGTCAGTCCGCCAGTTCCCTTGGGACACGCTCCTGAGGGCCCGCGCCATCGAGAACCAGTGCTATGTGCTGGGAGTCAACAGGGTGGGGAAGGACCCCTCGTGCGAGTACGGGGGAGGAACGGCCGCGGTCGACCCCTACGGGGCGACTATGGCGGCCTGCGCCTCCGGCCGCGAGGAGACAGTGATCGTCAGACTGGACATGGAAGTCCTCGAGGCTTTTCGTGCCAAGTTCCCGGTCCTGGACGATGCAGAGAGTTTTGAAATCAAACAGTCATAATATGTCAGAAAAGAAATTGCTGCTCGGAGACGAGGCGGTCGCCCTTGGAGCGCTGCATGCCGGATTGTCCGGCGTGTACTCCTACCCCGGAACGCCTTCCACCGAAGTCACCGAGTTCATCCAGACCCATGCCCCGGAAGTCCGGAGCCGCTGGTGTACCAATGAGAAGACTGCCATGGAGGCAGCCCTGGGCATGTCCTATGCCGGAAAACGCTCCCTCGTGTGTATGAAGCACGTAGGCATGAACGTCTGCGCCGACGCCTTCGTCAATTCCGCCGTGACCGGAGTCAATGGCGGGATTGTCGTCCTTGCCGCCGACGATCCCTCCATGCATTCGTCCCAGAACGAACAGGATTCACGCTTCTATGCCCAGTTCGCGATGGTTCCGACTTTCGAGCCTTCGGACCAGCAGGAAGCATATGATATGATACGCGAGGCATTCGCTTTCTCGGAGCAGGTGAAGCTTCCGGTGGTGTTCCGCGTGGTGACGCGCCTGGCGCATTCGCGTGCGGCGGTCATCACCGGGGAGCAGACAGAGCAGAATGCCCTCAATCCTTCTTCCGACCGCGGCTGGGTACTCCTTCCGGCTATTGCCAGGAGGCAGTACATCAAGCTCATCGACAAGCAGCCCCTGCTGCTGGCCGCTTCGGAGCAGACTCCGCACAACAGCCTTGAAGGCGCCGGAACGCACGGAGTGATAGCCTGCGGTATCGGCTACAATTATGTCAAGGAGTCCGGTGTCCAGGACATTACGCTCCTCAAGGTCTCGCAGTATCCTCTGCCCGAGGCCCAGATCAAGGCCATGGCCGCGCGCTGTGACTCCATCCTCGTGGTAGAGGACGGCCAGCCGGTCGTGGAGCAGGGTGTGAAGGCCCTGCTCGGAGCCGGCTTCCCCGTCGAAGGCCGCCTGACCGGCCGGCTGCCGAGGACCGGCGAGCTCACGCCCGACAATGTCGCGGCTGCGCTCGGCGTCCCCGCCAGCCGTTCCTTCGGCAATGCGCAGAACCTCGCTCCGCGTCCGCCCCAGCTCTGTCCCGGTTGCGGCCACCGCGACGTATACGCCGCGCTGAACCAGGTCGCCGCCGAGTATCCGGACGCCCGGATCTTCGGCGACATCGGCTGCTACACCTTGGGCGCGCTGCCTCCGTTCAGCGCTCTCGCGAGCTGCGTCGACATGGGCGCATCCATCACCATGGCCAAGGGTGCCGCCGACGCCGGCGTGTTCCCCGCCATTGCGGTCATCGGCGATTCCACCTTCACCCATAGCGGCATGACCGGCCTGTTGGATGCGGTCAACGACCATTCCCGCATCACGGTCATCATCTCCGACAACCTCACGACGGCCATGACCGGCGGTCAAGATTCCGCCGGTACCAATAAGTTCGAAGCCATCTGCCTCGGCCTTGGAGTAGAGCCCGAGCACGTGCGGGTAGTCGTCCCGCTTCCGGCCAACATGCCGGAGATCACCCGTATCATCCGCGAGGAGATCGAATACGACGGCGTGTCCGTGATCATCCCGCGCCGCGAATGCATGCAGACCCTCAGACGCCACAAGAAATGAAAAAGGATATAATACTCTCAGGCGTGGGAGGCCAAGGCATCCTCTCCATCGCCACCGTCATCGGTGAGGCCGCAACTGCGGCGGGACTTTTCCTCAAACAGGCGGAAGTCCATGGCATGAGCCAGCGCGGAGGCGACGTACAGTCCAACCTCAGGCTCTCCTCGGAAGTGATCTACAGCGACCTCATCCCGTGCGGATCGGCCGACCTCATCATCTCGATGGAGCCCATGGAGGCACTGCGCTACCTCCCTTATCTGGCCGCTGACGGCCGTGTCGTCACTTCGGCCAAGCCTTTCGTGAACATACCGAACTATCCGTCGGAGGAAGCCCTCATGGCTGAGCTCGCATCACTCCCTGATGTCGTCATGCTCGACATCGAGGAGGCTGCCCGTGCCTGCGGCAATCCCAAGGGCGCCAACATGGTGCTGCTCGGCATGGCGGCTCCCGCCATCGGCATCCTGGATGCCGATGCCCTCAGGGCGGCCATCGGCCGCGTGTTCGCCCGCAAGGGCGAAGCCATCGTCGCCGCCAATCGCAAGGCTTTCGACATCGGCCTCGAGGCCGGACTTAAGTAGTACAGGACAAACGAACTTATATATATATGATCTGGAATCCCAACAAAGAATCGATGCCGCGGGAGCAGATGCGCGAGCTTCAGGGCAAGCGCCTGCACAAGATTGTGGACAATGTGTACCACAATGTCCCGTTCTACAGGCACAAGATGCAGGAGATGGACCTTACCCCGGGTGACATCACCTCCATCGATGATATAGTCAAGCTCCCATTCACGACCAAGCAGGACCTCAGGGACAACTATCCTACCGGGCTTCAGGCCGCTCCCATGGACAGGATCATCCGTTTCCATGCTTCGTCCGGCACTACCGGCAATCCCACTATAGTCGGTTACACCCGCAAGGATGTCGAGATATGGAGCGAATGCATGGCCCGTTGCCTTACGGCTTACGGCATCACCCGTGACGACGTGTTCAGCGTCGCTTACGGGTATGGCCTTTTCACCGGCGGACTTGGCGTTCACTATGGTGTCGAGCACCTCGGCGCCGCCGTGCTGCCCACTTCAACCGGGAATACGGAGAAACATGTACGTCTTCTCCGCGACCTCGGGGTCACTGGCATTGCATGTACCCCTTCATATGCATTGTATCTCGCCGAGACCATGGAAAGGATGGGTATCACCCCCGATATGATCAAGCTCAAGGTCGGCGCTTTCGGCGCCGAGCCTTGGACCGAGAGCATGCGCCAGGAGATACAGAGACGCCTTGGCCTCAAGGGTTACAACCTCTACGGTCTGAGCGAGATCATGGGTCCCTGCGTCAGCTACGAGTGCGAGTGCCAGAACGGCTCGCATATCTGCGAAGACCACTATTTCCCCGAGATTGTCGATCCTGCTACTTTAGAGCCGCTTCCCGCCGGCCAGGTCGGTGAACTCGTCTTCACCACCCTCACCAAGGAGGGCATGCCGCTGCTGCGCTACCGCACGCGCGACCTCTGCTCCCTCATGGAGGGCGATTGCGAGTGCGGCCGCACTTCCGTGCGTATGGGCCGCATCATGGGCCGCAGTGACGACATGCTCATCATCCGCGGTATCAACGTGTTCCCGTCCCAGGTGGAGAGCGTCATACTCGGCATGCCGGAGTGCGCCCCGCGCTTCCTGCTCATCGTCGACCGCGTCAACAACCTCGACACCCTCACCATCCAGGTGGAGGTGCGCCAGGATTACTTCGACTCCGGCTTTGATACCCTCACCCCGATCACCGACCTCGAAAAGAAGATCGCCGAGAAGATCAAGAGTGTCCTCAGCATCAGCGTCAAGGTCCAGATCAAGGCTCCGAACACCATCGAACGCAGCCAGGGCAAGAGCAAATTCGTCATAGACAACAGAAAACTACAATAATCAAAAGTTATGTCCTACCAGAAGTTCTTCAATCCGGAGGAAGGATACTCCCGTTCCGAGATAGAGGCCTTGCAGCTTGAGAGGCTGCAGGCCACGGTCAAGCATTGCATGGATTCACCTTTCTACAAGGAGCGTTTCCGCAAGGCGGGGCTGTCGCCTTCGGATATCCGTACGCTTGATGACCTCAAGAAGATTCCTTTCACCACCAAGCAGGACCTTCGCGATACCTATCCTTTTGGCCTTGCCTCGGTTCCGCTTGACAAATGCGTGCGCCTGCACTCTTCCAGCGGCACCACCGGCAATCCCACGGTCATCCTGCATACGCAGAAGGACCTTGACGAGTGGGCAAACGCCGTTGCCCGCTGCCTATGGATGGTGGGCTGCCGCCCCGAGGACGTGTTCCAGAACACCTCCGGTTACGGCATGTTCACCGGCGGCCTCGGCTTCCAGTACGGTGCCGAGAAAGTCGGCATGCTGACCGTTCCGGCGGCTGCCGGCAACACCCTGCGCCAGCTCAAGTTCTTCACGGATTTCGGTACGACCGTGGTGCACGCCATCCCTTCGTATGCTTCCCGCCTGCATGAGGTGATGGTCGAGAGGGGTATCGACCCTCGCAAGGACACGAAGCTCCGCACGCTCGTGATCGGCGCTGAGCCCCATTCCGAGGATACGCGCAAGCGCATCGAGGACATGCTCGGCGTCAAGGCCTACAACTCCTTCGGAATGTCGGAGATGTGCGGCCCGGGCGTTGCCTTCGAGTGCCCCGAGCAGAACGGCATGCACATCTGGGAGGACTACTACATCGTCGAGATCGTCGATCCCGACACTCTCGAGCCCGTTCCTGACGGCCAGGTCGGTGAGCTCGTGCTCACCACGCTCAAGCGCGAGGCCATGCCGCTGCTGCGCTACCGCACGCGCGACCTGACCCGCATCCTGCCGGGCGAGTGCCCCTGCGGACGCCACCATATCCGCCTCGACCGCATGAAGGGCCGCAGCGACGACATGATCATCCTCAAGGGCGTCAACATCTTCCCGATCCAGATCGAGACCATCCTGATGCAGTTCCAGGAGCTCGCCTCCGACTACCTCATCACCCTCGAGACCGTGGACGGCAATGACGCCATGATCGTCGACGTGGAGATGAAAGACCTATACATCGATGACTACTCCAAGCTCCAGGCACTCAGCCGGGAGATCACCCGCCAGCTGCGCGACGAGATCCTCATCACCCCGAAGGTCCGCCTCGTGCCCAAGAACACCCTGCCGAAGAGCGAGGGCAAGGCCGTGCGCGTCGTTGATACCAGAAAGAAATATTAAATCTATAGAACTATGACAGTCCATCAACTTTCCGTCTTTATCGAGAACAAGTCGGGCACCCTCGTGAAAGTGCTCCAGCTTCTCAAACAGGAGAACATCCAGCTGATCGCCTCCACCATCGCCGATACCGCAGACTACGGTATCTGCCGTATCATCTGCTCCCAGCCCGAAAAGGCTTACAAGGTCCTCAAGGAGGCCGGTGTAGCCGTCTCGCTCTGCGAAGTCTTCGCCATCGAGCTCGACGACCGTCCCGGCAAGGCCGCCGACGCCATCGAGATCTTCGCCGGCGAGGGCATCAGCATCGCCTACCTGTACTCCTTCCTGCTCAACGGCAAAGGAGTCCTCATCTTCCGTACGGACAATGCCGAGAAAGCAGCCGACATCATCTCCGCCAACCGCTTGAACGTCATCGAGGAGAAGGATCTTTCCCGCCTCCTGTAGCGTTGATACCGACAATATGGAATAAGCGCGGATTCCGATAAGGATCCGCGCTTTTCTTGTCGTCTTACGCAAAAAGTACAATTTAATAAACTATTTGTTGCGCGTTTGGATTATTCTTCCTATTTTTGCTCTGAAAGTATGATTTATTGGACTTATGGACTTACAAGAAGTAATGAAATCGCGCCGCAGGACCCTTGCCATTTCCCAACAGGACCTTGCCGAAATGGCAGGTGTCGGCTTAGCGACGGTCAAGGATATTGAGAGAGGGAAGGGTAATCCTTCGTTGTCCACGGTCTCCAGGATCCTGGATGTACTGGGGATGGAAGTCGTATTCAAGGTCCGTCAAACAGTTTGATGATAGAACATGAGACAACTTGAAGTTTACATGAATGACCGCAAGGCGGGTGTGCTTACAGAGCAACACCCGGGCAAGGGTTATGTCTTTCAGTATGATTTAGATTATCTTTCATCTGACAGCCCGTCGGTTTCGGTAACATTGCCGAAGTCAAAGGAAGCATTTGAATCCGATCTTCTGTTCCCTTTCTTTACAAACATGCTTCCTGAGGGTGCGAATCGCAAGGTGATATGCAGATCTCTGAGGATTGACGAGAATGATTTCTTCGGATTGCTTTCCGCGATGGCGGGGAAGGATTTCATAGGTGCTGTACATATTGAACCTGTTGGCATATGATAGATATAAGGAATTGCCCGTCCTGCCTTGCTGAAGGGTACGTTACATATAGCCCGAAGTCCGTCAAACTGCTTTTTGACGGTCATAGGGCAAGCCATATCCTTGATTTCAGTTTCGATGGGTCCAAGAACACGGATGAGATTGCGGCCGCTATGCACAGGATTTCCGTATCCGGAGTCCAGGAGAAGTTCCCGGCAGTCATTGGGAAGGGAAAGATCAGGATTTCCGGGGACGGAGAGCGCTCTACACATATATTGAAACCGGCACCTTGGGATCAGACTCTTCAGGCAAGGAAACAGATTCCTGCCAACGAGCATCTTACGATGCAGATCGCTTCCCAGGTGTATGGGATCGCCACTGCCGCAAACGGATTGTGTTTCACTGAAAACGGGCAGGCCGTGTACATAACCAAGCGTTTTGACATCCTTCCCGATAACACTAAAGTGCCAATGGAAGACTTTGCTGCAATCATAGGGAAGAATGAACAGGAAGACGGAAAAGAGTTCAAGTACAACGGATGCTATGAGGATATCGCAGATGCTATCAGGAAAAATGTCCAGGCATGGATGGTGGATATGGAACGCTTTTTCGACCTCGTGGTGTTCAACTACATATATGCGAACGGGGATGATCATTTGAAGAACTTCTCCTTGATAAGACAAGGCCAGGATTATCGCCTTGCCCCAGCATATGATCTCATCAATACCAGCCTTCATGTGAAAGGTGAGGATTTCGGCCTCGACGGAGGTTTGTCTCCGAGTATTGAGAAAAGCGATGTCTACGTCAATAGCGGACACCCGTGCCGCATTGACTTCGAACGGTTTGGTGAGAATATCGGTATAGTGAAATCTCGTGTTGACAGGATATTGGACCGATATATGGTTTTACCAGGACTTGCCGGCACCCTTGTCGGCCATAGCTTCCTCGATGACAAAATGAAACGCTACTATCTGAGGACGGTCAGCGAGCGGATTGCGAGATTTGTAAGAGTGTCAAATTGATAATGGAAGCGCATTTTCGGCATTTTATGGTCGTTTTTGCTCCAGATGCGACATTATGATCCCGTATCTGCCGCGTTTTCGTGTCCCAAAGGCCGAAAATGCGCTTGAAACGAATCGCGGAATACCATCAACGACTCTCTTCGACACCAAAACGTGATTTGGCAAATATTTAAAAGATAAGCGCGGAAACTCAGTGATTTCCGCGCTTATCTTACTCACTATTTGGTTCTACAACTTCTTTATTTTGATATTTCGGTAGGAGACTTTGTCGCCGTGGTCCTGGAAGAGGATGTGGCCCTCTTCGAAATTGCCGAAGCCTTCGTTGGGGGCGAACTTGCTGTATTGGACCAAGGCGTTGAACATCTGGGTGTTACGCTCGTACTCCAGGACCTTGGCGCCGTTGAGCCAGTGCTCTACATGGTTGTCCTGGACTATGATCCAGGCGGTGTTCCATCCGTACTTGTCCATAAGACCTTCTGGCTTGTCCGCCCTGATCAGGTCATACAGTGAAGCCACGGTACGGTTGCCGGCTACGCCGAGTTTGGCGTCCGGGTGCAAGTCATCGTCGAGGACCTGGAATTCGCATCCGATAGAGGGGTCGCGGTAGGTACCGGGATTGATGAAATACTTGATGCCGCTGTTGGCTCCCGGAGAAAGCTTGAAGTCCACGGAGAGCCAGAAATTGCGGAACTTCTCGACGGTGATTATATCACCGCCTCCCTGGGCGCCGTTGGGATGGGCCGTGATCATGCCGTTTGTGAGGCCCCATCCCTTCTCGGGGAAGGCCTCGGCGCGCACGCTTCTCCATCCCTTGGATGTCTTGCCGTCCCAAAGCAGCTCCCATCCGTTCTCGCTGTCGGCATAGAGGAGCCTGTTGGGGAGAGTCTCACCCGGTGCCTTGCCGGGAAGTTCCGAAAGCTTCTTTGCCGGCTCTTCCGGGGCGGGCAATTCCTTAATCATGATGTTGCGGTAGGAGACGTGGTCGCCGTGCTCCTGAAGGAGGATGTGGCCCTTGGCATGGTTGCCGAAGTTCTCCCAGTTCTTGTATTTGCTGCAGGCTACCAGTGCATTGAATACCTGGCAGTTGCGCTCGTATTCCAGGATCTTGCAGCCGTTGAGCCAGTGCTCGACATGGTTGCCCTGAACCTTGACCCAGGCGGTGTTCCAGCCTTCCTTGTCGAAGGGGACATCCGCCTTGTCGGCGGTGATGAGGTCGTAGAGCGAGCCCAGGGTGCGGTTGCCGGCCACGCCGAGCTTGGCATCCGGGTGGAGTTCGTCGTCAAGGATTTGGAACTCACAGCCGATGGCCGAGGCGTCCTTGACCTGGTAGAGGTCAGGACGTACGAAGTATTTGATGCCGCTGTTGGCTCCGGGAGTGAGCTTGAAATCCACGGACAGCCAGAAGTTTTCATACTGTTCGGTGGTGATGATGTCTCCGCCTCCGAGCGACTCCTGCCCTCCGTTGGCATTGACTTCGAGCACGCCTTTCGCGATGGTCCATCCCTTCTCGGGGAAGGCTTCGCCGTAGGCGCTCCTCCATCCGTTGGTGGTCTTGCCGTCCCAGAGGAGTTTCCAGCCATCGGCTTTCTGCTCGCGGGTGAGTTTATTGGGTTGCTGGCTGCAGGCCACCAGGGTGCAAAGCATTGATACTATTATGAGTAATCTCTTCATGGTTCAGTCATTTACAGGACATAATACTCTTCCCAGCCCTTACGCGGCGGAGTGCCGGCGAGCATGGCGTTGGCGAAAGGATTGTCGGTGATCTCCTTGGTGGCGCGGTCGAAGTGGAACGTAGTGTTCAGGCGCTGGGCGATGCAGCCGAGGTTGATCATCTGGCAGAGGACGCCGGCTTTCTCGAAGGGGGAGTGGGCCTTCTCCGTTCCGCGTATGGCGTTGAGGAAATTCTTGTAATGGTTGAAATGGTAGTCCGGAAGCTCGGGCAGAAGGCCCTTGGCGGCCATCTCGTCGTTCTTCGCCTTGGGGACGACCTCGAGGGTGGCGGAGTGGGAGCCACCCTTGAAGATCAGGTCGTTGGTGTAGATCTCCTTGCCGGGGTTGAGCTCAATGGGGACATACGCCTGCCCGGCGACGAGAGGGACGTCCGATACGATGCTGTCTCCGAAACCGGCCGGGAGTTCAGGAAGGTTCTTGATGCCGTCATACCAAGTGAGGTCGCAGGCGGGCATGCTGCCCCTGCGGGGGAACTTGAAGTGTATGGTTGAGGACATCGGGAAGAAGAAGTCGTTGTGGCCTTCGGCCAGCTGCATACCCACTTCATAAGGGAGTCCCAGGTCGAGGAACTCGTGTGCAGTGTCGAAGATGTGCGCGCCCCAGTCGCCGAGGGCGCCGTTGCCGAAGTCGTACCAGCTGCGCCAATTGCCTTCGTCGAACTGCTTGCTGTAGTCGTGGTGTGCGGACTGCATCAGCCAGACATCCCAGTCCATGGTAGCGGGCATGGGGTCGGCGGCAGGGAATGTCTTCATATTGACATCGTAGCCGTGCCAGCGGCGCGAGTTGTTCATGTGGGCGGTGATGTGGGTGACATCATGCATCACGCCGGACTCGACGAGGGCCTTGAACTGGAAGTAGTTCTCTCCGGAATGGCCCTGGTTGCCCATCTGGGTGACCACGTGGGGGTTCTTGAGCGCTACGTCGATGAGGAGCTGGTTCTCGAGGAACGTACGGCACATCGGCTTTTCACAATAGACGTGGATGCCTTCCTTGACGGCACGCATGGAGATAGGGAAATGGGAGAAGTCGGGCGTGGATACGAACACCGCTTCGATCTTGGAGGCCATCTCGTCGAACATCTTGCGGAAGTCCTTGTACTGGGGAACGCCTGGGAACTGGGCGATGGCCCACTGGGTATGGGGCGCTCCCATGTTGACGTCGCAAATTGCGACGACGTCGACCATTTCAGTCCTCATGACCTCCGTGATGTTGTCCTTGCCCCTGTTGCCGATGCCGATGAATGCGACCTTGACCTTTTCGGTTGGGGATAGTGGAGCAGCGGCGCTCCGCCGGCTCTGCGCTGAGGCGGTGAAACCGCCGAAGGGGCCGGCGGCTCCGGCCGCCAGCGCGGCGGCGCCTGCGCCCGCCATCTTGATGAAATCTCTTCTGGATACCATGGTAAAGTATTAGGTTTCTGTCAATGATTATTCCGGTTTGAGCCTGAGGATACCGATGGAGTTCTCAGGCATCATGAATTCGAAGGATCCCCTGACGGTTCCGAGCTCCTTGGTGTGCGGAACGACGGCTTCGGTATATTTCACCCTGCGGCCGAAGCGGAAAGCCATGCCGACCATGCCCGGCCGTTCCCCAGCCCTTGGCCCGGCGGCCGGAGCTGCATAGTCGGGATGGCTGGAATAGTAGTTCTGGTCACCTTGGTTCTTCACTGAAGTGTCATGCGACGAGACGAACTCGAGGGTGGCGTTATATGTGACTCCCGTACCTGTGTTGACGGTGAGCATCTTGTCCAAAGCTTCGGCATTGACGAACTTGATGAATATCTCGCCCGTCGCGGAGTCGATGGTGGGGGAAGTATATACCTTATCGTCCTCGGTTCCTCCGTTCATTACGGCAGAGGTTTCGAATGCGCGGTCTCCCGCTACGGAGAACAGTTTCTGGTAGTAGTAGTTGCAGGATCGCCACAATCCGCGGTTGTCGAACCAGATGAGGTTGGAGTTCCATTTGTTGAAACCCTTCTTGCAGAAAAGCGGAGCATAGGCGGCCATCACCACCATGTCGGAATTGCGCTCCAGGCTGGTCCAGTAGGCTGCCTCCGCCATTGCGGAGGAATAGGCGTTGTTGGCGCGGTTGTTGGCGAATTCGCCAACGAACACGCGCGTAGGCTTGCTCCTGTCGTAGGTATTGCCGTCGGCACCACGTACCTGTCCGGGCTCATAGCGGTCGCCGCGGGAATAGAACCAGTCGTCTCCCTTGTAGTAGTGCTCGTCCACGATGGTGTCGGGGTACTTGGCGTCTATCTGCGACATGTTGGCATTGAATTCCGGGCCGGAATCGGCCGATCCGGCGGTGGAGACTATGGTGATCTCGGGATACTTCTCCTTCACCGCCTTGTAGATGATGTCGAAACGCTCCCAGAATTCGTCACCACGGTTCTCATTTCCGATGCCCAGATACTTGAGGTTGAAAGGCTTGGGATGTCCCATGGCAGCGCGCTTCGCTCCCCACTCCGTGTCGGTCCCGCCGTTGCAGAACTCGATGAAGTCAAGGGCGTCCTTGACAAAGATATTGTAGAATCGGTCGCGGTCGGCCTGGGTTTCCAAGGGCGCGATGTACTTGTGTCCGGCGAACTGGCAGGTGACACCGTTGTTAAGGACCGGCAGGGGAGTGGCGCCGAGACCTTCAGCCATGAGCAGGTACTCGTAGAAGCCGATATACTGCGAGGTCCAGTAGCCCCAGTGGTTGCGGAAGCCGACGCGCTCCTCACGCGGGCCGATTGAGTTCTTCCAGAACACCTGGCCGAAATAGTTGGTACCCTCGGAGGCGCATCCTCCGGGGAAACGCATGAAGGTCGGATGAAGGTCAGCGAGAGCCTCCAGGAGGTCCTTGCGGAAGGGACCGTACTTGCCGCCCTCCCAGAGCTGCGAGGCTTCCGGCACTAGTGTGACGAAGTCAAGCCAGAACGTGCCGGGGGCATCCGCTACGATGGCGAGACGGCTGTCCACCGAACGCTCTGCGGTGAGGGAGCCGGTGTACTGCTTCCATGTTCCTTCCAGTCCTGATATGGTCATGACGTTGGAGTTGCGGTTGCCGGAAGCATCTTCCAGATAGACGGAGACTGTGCCCTTGTAGCCGGCACCTTGCAGATACAGGCCGAGGTCGTAGCTGACTCCCTGGACCGCAGGTATGGATGCGGTCTGGGTGTTGTTGGAGTAGATGAGGCCGGGGCCGCGCTTGTATTCGGCTATGCCGTAGCCGTTGGCGGCGATACCGAATCCCGCGCCGGCCTTCTCGATGTCGAAACGCACGCTGTACTGCGCATAACGCAGCTCGTCGTCGTACCCGTCATTCGGGTCGAAGTCGTACCAGCGCTTGAGGCCGGGCACGAGCGGCTTGTCCGCCACTGCCCGGGCGGCGCCCTGCGAGCCTTCGCCCCTCACGACGGTCCATCCGAAGAATACGGTGTCGCAGGTGGAGAACTCGTTCTGGTCGGGGGCCTCAGGGACGTTGTATGCTTGGAAGGAATTGTTCTGGATCAACTGGGCGCAGATACCTCCGTCCACGGACTGGTTGATGTCCTCGAAGAAGATACCGGCCAGGGTGGGACTGATGGCGATGCCGAGCTTGTCCGGCTTGAGGTCGAGGGTGCGGCGTTCGACTTCCTTGAATCCTTGGAGTTGGAGCATCTTGTCAGCCATCCTGTAACCCATGAGGCGCATGCCCTCCGTGCTGAAATGGAACTGGTCACCGGTACTCTCGCAACCGAGGGCGGAGATGATGTATGCATTGGGCATTACCTTGGGCAGGTTGGGCAGCACCACGTCATTGAAAGCGGCACATACACCGTCCTGCTCGGCATATTTCAGTTCTCCTGCAAGCAGGGGAATTGCATCAGGGTCAAGCCCGAGGTCGGCGCAGAGGTCGTCGTGGATCTTCTTCACCCTGCCGGGCCATTCCGGATCATCGGGGTTGGACTCTCCCTGGTGCATCAGCATTCCCTTGATGACGCCGTATTTCTGCGCTTCGCGTGCGGTCTCCATCAGCCTCTGGTACGGGTTCATCCCATAAAGCTTGGCCATGTCCACAAGCCAGCTGCGCGAAGGGTCGGCGGCTTCCATGGCCAGATACTCTTCACATGCGTCCTTGTCCCATAGCTCCAATTTGGCGCCGGCGACGGAGACGTTGATCACACCTACCTTGTACTTCTCGGGCAGGACCTCTATCATCTTGCGGCCGAAGAAATCGACGGGACCCATGTTGTTGGTCTCCCTGCAGATGGGCGGGACGGCCGTGTACCAGTGGTTGCGCTCGCGCTGGAAGCGCGGCATGTCCACGGCCGCCATGAACTGGAAACGGGGGTCGTTGAAGCCCTCGTCCTGTTCGGCGGGACGCGCTCCGGCCTCCATGTTGGACTGTCCGAAACATAGATAGATGAAAAAGTCGGGATCCGGTTTCTGCGCATTCAGGGTCAGGCACGCAGAAAGCATTGCAAGCAGTAAAAAGAGTTTCCTGTTCATGATGTGGCTAGTTTTTTCAAATATACTGAAAAATGGCTATATTTAACTTCCCTAACACTAAATAAAATGAAGAGATTACTGTCCGCGATTTCCATCGCACTGTTCCTTTTGCCGCTTTCGGCGCAGACTCCGTATCCCCAGATCACCAATATTCCGGGTCGCAATGCGACTTGCCTGGACGGCAATTGGAAATACATCGTCGATGTCTACAACACCGGCGCGATGGATTACCGCGCCAATCCTATCCCGGACAGGTCTTCTTTCTTCGCCGACAGGAGTTTCTATTCCAACCAGAAGGTGCTGGTGGAGTATGATTTCGACTATGCGAAGGAGATCGCGGTTCCAGGCGACTGGAATACCCAGCGGCCGGAGCTGTACTATTATGAGGGTGCGGTCTGGTACAGGACAAAGTTTGACGCTGAGCCGAAGCAGGGGAGCAGGTACTTCCTGTATTTCGGCGCGGCAAACTACGAGACTGTCGTCGGACTGAACGGCAGGAGACTCGGCAGCCATGAAGGGGGATTCACCCCTTTCAACTTCGAGGTCACGGACCGTCTGAAAGAGGGTGACAACTCGCTGGTAGTCAATGTGGACAACACCCGTCGAATGGACGGAGTGCCGACGGTCAATTCAGACTGGTGGAACTATGGCGGCATCACCCGCAGCGTGTATCTCGTAGAGACTCCGGAGACTTTCATCAGGGAGTATTCCGTCCAGTTGAAGAAAGGCTCGCAGGGCGTTATCGAGGGATGGGTCCGGCTGGACGGTCCCGATGCGGCGGCAAGTGTGAACGTATCGATCCCAGAGTTGAAGGTCAGCAAGACAGTTACTGCCGATGCTTCGGGCCTTGCCCGTTTCGAGATTGATGCGAAGCCGGTGCTCTGGTGCCCGGAGAATCCTAAGCTCTATGAAGTGACGCTGTCTTCAGGTACCGACAAGGTGTCGGACAGGATAGGTTTCAGGACCATAGAGACGCGTGGTGACAAGATCCTCCTCAACGGAAAGGAGATATTCTGCAAAGGCATAAGCATACACGAGGAGATGATCGGCGGTGCCGGCGGGCGCGCCAACAGCATGGAGCATGCCCGCGCGCTCCTCGCCGAAGTCAAGGCCATGAACTGCAATTTCGTCCGTCTGGCGCATTATCCGCACAACGAGAACATGATCCGGGCTGCGGAGGAGATGGGCATAATGGTCTGGTCGGAGATACCCGTCTATTGGACCATTTCCTTTGACAATCCCGATACCTATGCCAACGCTGAGTGCCAGCTCACCGACATGATCACCCGCGACCGCAACCGCGCCAACGTGATTATCTGGTCCGTCGCCAACGAGACTCCGCTTGGCGAGAGCCGCCTGAGATTCCTCGGCAACCTCATTTCCAAGGCCCGCGAGCTCGATCCGACCCGTCTGGTCAGCGCTGCCATGGAGAAGGTCGAGAAGCCGGGAAGGATGCTGACGGTGAACGATCCTCTGACCGAGATCGCCGACCTGATCAGTTTCAACCAGTATGTCGGATGGTATGACGGTACGCCTGAGAAGTGCGACGATGTGACCTGGACGTTCGACATCAAGAAACCTGTCATTGTCACCGAGTTCGGAGGCGGCGCGTTGTACGGCCGCCATGGTGATGTGGACCAGCGCTTCACCGAGGAGAACCAGGAGTATCTGTATCAGAAGAATATCTCCATGCTGGACCGCATGCCCGGGCTTGCCGGCACTTCTCCCTGGATCCTCAAGGACTTCCGGAGCCCCAAGCGCATGCTCGGCGGCATCCAGGACGACTACAACAGAAAAGGCCTTCTCTCCGAGAAAGGTGAACGGAAGAAGGCCTTTTATGTGATGCAGTCCTGGTACGGCACTAAGTAGTCTCAGGGGGATCCGGAGCGTACTCCAGCAGGTCCCCTGGCTGACAATCCAAGGCGTTGCACAACGCGTTCAGCGTAGTGAAGCGTATGGCCTTGGCCTTGCCTGTCTTCAGGATGGAGAGGTTGGCGGCCGAAATGCCCACCTTTTCGGCGAGTTCCCCGGAGGACATCTTCCTGCGGGCGAGCATTACGTCCACGTTTACGATAATAGCCATTATTCAGCTACCTCCTTTTGCTCTTCGGGCTTGGCCTCTTCCTTTCCCTTGAGGTAGGAAGGAAGGCTCATTCCAGCCATCTTGAAAATCTCGTCGAGCGGGGGGACCGACTGCATCATCCCGGAGATGAAGTTGGCAGTGGCGGTCTTGCCTCCCTCCTTGTTGCCGGCGCCGTCCCAGACGGTGACCTTGTCGATCTTGATGCCCTTGACAGCCTCGACCTGGGTCTTGACCAGCTCGGGCAGCTTGTCGGAGATGAGCATCGTGATGGCGTCCTTGGCGTCTCCGCCGGCAGCCTCTACGAGCTTGCCGAAACCGGCGGCCTGCTTGGAGAGGATCTCCAAGGAACCGCGGGCCTGGGCGTCCATCTTGGCGAAGATGGCGTCGGCCTGGCCCTGCGCCTCGCGGCGGAGCCGCTCGGCCTGGGCCTCGGCCTCGATGATCATCTTCTCCTTCTCGATCTGTGCGGCGACGACGATGTTGGCCTCCTGCGTGGCCTTCTCGCGCTCGGCGCGGGCAAGCTCGGCGTCGCGCTCACTCTTGTATGCCTCCTCGAGGGCCTTTGCGGCCTGGACCTTCTCGGCGGCGACGGCGATGCGCTCGGCCTCGGCCTGCTTCTCGCGTCGGAGGGCGTCGGAGTTGGCGATGGCGATCTTGGAACTGTTCTCACCCTCGACGGCCTTGGCGTTGGCGTCGGCGGTGTAGATACGGGTGTCTCGGCTGGTCTCGGCGATACGGATGTCCTTGTCCCTGTCGGCCTCGGCCTTACCGATCTCACCGAAACGGTTCTGCTCGGCCACGCTCTTCTTGGCGTCGTTGATGGCCTTGGCGGCGGCTTCCTTACCGAGAGCCTCGATATACCCGGACTCGTCGCGGATATCGGTGACGTTGACGTTGATGAGTTTCAGACCGATCTTGCGGAGCTCGGCCTCGACGTTCTGGCTGACGGCGGCGAGGAACTTGTCGCGGTCGGCGTTGATCTCCTCGATGTCCATGGTAGCGATGACCAGACGGAGCTGTCCGAAGAGGATATCGGTGGCGATGGCCTGGATATCGGAAGGATGCAGCCCGAGCAGACGCTCTGCAGCATTGGTCATGACTTCAGGCTCGGTGGAGATACCGACGGTGAAGCGGCAGGGGACGTCGACGCGGATATTCTGCTTGGACAGTGCGTTGGTGAGGTTGCACTCGATGCTGATGGGAGTCAGGTCGAGCATTTTCCAGTCCTGGAAAACAGGCCAGATGAAGGATGCACCGCCGTGGATGCATCGGGCGGAGGAGATGGAACCTTCCTTGTTCTTGCCGGTCTTTCCGTAGATGACGAGGATCTTGTCGGACGGACACCTCTTGTAACGCCTGAGGATGGCGGCGAAGGTCACGAAGACGACGAATACGATGATGATGATCAGTTCAATTCCCATAATATAAGTTTGTTTAATATGTTAGACGATAAGCGAATTCAGTTCTTCGACAAGGAGGGTGCTGGGGCTCAGGACCTCCACCACCTTGATCGGGGTGCCGGTCTTGAGGGTGTCGGAGTCGGTGAGGGCGGCATACTCCCTGACGGCATTGTTGATGGTGATCTGCACCTTGCCTTCGCCGGCGCGCTCGCCCGGGATGGTCAGGTAGACCTTGCCCTGGCAGCCGACGGCGGCCTTGTACACGTCGATCGTGCCCGACTGCTGCATGCCGCTGAGCCACTTGAACATGTACATGACGATGGCGACAAGCGCCAGGCCGACCAGCACGGAGATGACCAGGAGGACTCCAGTCGAGGAGATGCTCTTCTGAAGGAGGATGAAGGTCCATCCGAATCCGAGCAGGAAGTTGATCAGGTTGCGGAAGGTAAGGAGGTTCATCCCGGTTCCCATCGCTGAGGCTGCATCGTCCATGTTGACGTCCAGGCCGCCTCCTGCATCTGCGTCGAAATCGCCTCCGGCGTCAGCCCCTATGAAGGTCATGACCGTCTGGATGACGAAAATCAGCGATGCTGCGAGGGTGATGCCCCACAATACTTTCATGATCACGCTGAGTGATGTCCACCATTCTGCTATCATATCAAATAAGTTTTAAGAGGTTTCTGCTGCGAATATAGGCAATTATTTATTGAAAAACAACAATTATTCAAGAAAAATAATAAAAATATCGCCGCGGTGGAAATACTCCCCGCGGCGATACGGTCATTATGCGTCCGATGCTATCTGGACGAGAAGGCCAGGATGTTGTCGATGGCCTCCTCCTTATCGTCGGTGATGGACAGGATGAGTCCTTTGTATTTTCCGCGCGCGAGAAGGTCCTCGAGGAGGGGATAGAGCGGAACCTCGCGGGTGTAGTAGTCCACTCCCAGGAATACCATAGGACTGGCATAGCCGAAGGTCTCGTAGTGGTTCTGGGCCGCGTCCTGGAATATCTCCTGGAAAGTGCCTGCCGATCCGGGCGAATAGATGATGCCTCCCTTGGCTATCGAGAGGAGGGTATCCTCGCGGACGCTGTTGAAGAAGAATTTGGCAATGTCTGTCGCAAAGGGGGTGGAGGGCTCGTGTCCGTAGAACCAGGTGGGGATACCGAGGCTGCGGTAATTCTTCTGAGGGAACCTCTTCCTGACCTCGAAGGCCGTACGGAGCCATCCCGCATCACGGAATGAAGGCGCTACCTTGATTATCTCCAGCGCCTCCTCGAACTCGTCCATGTCGCGTCCGGCCATCCATGCGCCGAAATGCGTGGCCTCCATGGCTCCCGGGCCTCCGCCCGATGCAATTATCTTGCCTTTCTCCGTGAGGGACTTGCTGATGATGGCTACGTCCTTATAGGCGTCATCGGTGCGGAGCAGGGCATGACCGCCCATGACCGCGCACACCTGCTTCTCGTCGAACCTGCTCAGGAAATCGTACATGGCGTCGCTCATGGCGTGGTCGTGCAGGGAGCGTCCGAGAGTCTCGCGGATGTCGTCGCAATGCTTGCCCTGCTCGGTGTAATTCATGTATACGCGTGAGTCGAAGCAGGTGGCGAAGCTCTGCTCGTCCTCTGGATTGTACCCGTCATACAGCGAGTCGCCGGTGTACATCTTGCCGCGGAAAGCATTGTATACGCGCCCCATGCGGGGAAAGACTATGCATGTCTTGCCAATCTCGTCCTCCATGGCGGAGGGGATCTCGCAGCCGAGGAAGCAGCAGTCCGTGAACCGGTGTCCGGCAGCGACGTACTGAGGCACGAGGTTGAAATCTATATACTGGAATACATACCGGGTGATGTAGCCCGTGCTGTCGGGTGCAGGGAGGTCCGCTATGTTCTCTACTTCCTTGTAAGGATTGGCCATGTTCGGTTTCAGTGTTTGCAGTTTCAGTATTGGCAAAGATAGCAATTTCGGATGATTTATTCTATATTTGTATATCTGACTAAAACCTGTTTTATGAAATCCGCGAGATACTTCCTTTCCCTGTGTGCAGTCATGGCCTTGGCCCTTTCCTGCGACAGGAAGCCTGCCCATGCCCCTTCCATTCCTAAGGATGCCGCCGTTGAGAAACAGATCGACCGCATCCTCTCCAAGATGACCCTGGACGACAAGGTCGGCCAGATGCTCCAGATCAACATCGACGTCCTCGGAGGTTATACCATGGTGGACGGCAGTCCGGTCTGGGCGCTGAACGAGGAGAAGGTGGATACCATGATAGCCAACTACCGGGTAGGCTCGTTCCTCAACGCTCCCGGCAGGGCTGCGACGCCCGAGCAGTGGAGGGAGTGGATAGGCATGTTCAACAAATATTCCGTCGAGCATCTGGGTGTCCCTACCCTGTACGGACTGGACCACAATCACGGAGTGACGTATTCGCAGGGCGGAACGCTCTTCATGCAGCCAATCAACCTCGGTGCATCCTTCAATGTTGATCTTGCGAGGCAGATGGCGGAGGTGACCGCGTACGAGAGCCGGGCAGGAAACTGCCCGTGGGTGTTCAACCCCGTCGTCGACCTCGGCCGCGACCCCCGCTGGTCGCGTATCTGGGAGAGCTTCGGAGAGAGCCCGGTCGTCAACGCCAGGATGGTCGAGACCGAAGTCAAGGCATATCAGGGCGATGACCCCAACCATATCGACAAGTATCATGTAGCGACCTCCGTCAAGCACTATTTCGCTTACGGGGCTCCCTTCACCGGCAAGGGCCGCACGCCGGCCTATCTCTCGCCGCAGATGATACGCGAGAAGTATTTCACGCCTTTCAAGGCTGCGGCCGAGGCCGGCGCCCTTACCTTCATGGTCAACTCCGCCAGCATCAACGGCATGCCCGTCCACGCCAGCTACGAGTATCTCACGAAGTGGCTCAAGGAGGACCTGAACTGGGACGGAATGATCATCACCGACTGGGCTGACATCAACAACCTCTATACCCGTGAGAAGGTGGCCAAGGACAAGAAGGACGCCATCCGCATCGCGATCAATGCCGGTATCGACATGAGCATGGACCCGTACAGCGTCGACTTCTGCGGTCTGCTCAAGGAACTGGTCGAGGAGGGCGCCGTCAAGATGTCGCGTATAGATGATGCTGTGCGCCGCATCCTGCGTGTCAAGATCCGCCTCGGACTGCTTGACACTCCTGATGTGGATCCTGCGGATTATCCGCTCTATGGCAGTGACGAGTTCGCCGCCAAGGCCCTGCATGCCGCCGAGGAAGGCGAGGTCCTTCTCAAGAATGACGGCATCCTGCCGCTTGCCAAGGGTACGCGCATCCTTCTTACCGGTCCCAACGCCAACCAGATGCGTTGCCTCAACGGCGGCTGGAGCTACACCTGGCAGGGATCCGGCATCGAGGAGATGGCGGAGAAGTACAATACCATATACGAGGCCTTCTGCGACAAGTTCGGAGCTGCCAATGTCACCCTGGAGCAGGGTGTCCGCTACAATGAGCGGGGCTCCTATTATGATGAGATCGTCGACGGCTTCGGCAAGGCAGTGGCAGCAGCCTCCCGTGCCGACGTGATCGTGGCCTGCATCGGTGAGAACTCCTATTGCGAGACCCCCGGCAACCTTACCGACCTCACCCTTTCCGAGAACCAGCGCGAGCTGGTCAAGGCATTGGCTAAGACCGGCAAGCCGGTGATCCTCGTGATCAACGGCGGGCGTCCGCGCCTCGTTGCGGACATCGAGCCCCTGGCTTCCGCTGTCGTTGACATCCTTCTCCCTGGCAACTACGGCGCGGACGCCCTCGCCAACCTCCTGACAGGCGATGCCAACTTCTCCGCGAAGCTTCCTTACACTTATCCGCGCGAGATCAATTCCCTGGCCAACTACGACTACAAGGTCAGCGAGGAGGTCGGCACCATGGGCGGAGCATACGACTATGACGCCAAGGTCTCGCTCCAGTGGCCTTTCGGCTATGGCCTGAGCTATACCACCTTCGAGTATTCCAACCTCAAGGTGGACCGCACTTCCTTCAGTGCCGCGGACGTGCTGAACGTCAGCGTGGATGTGAAGAACACCGGCTCCGTAAAGGGCAAGGAAGCCGTTCTCCTTTACTCCAGCGACCTGGTCGCTTCGCTCGTGCCGGACAACCGCGTTTTGCGCGCCTTCGACAAGGTCGAACTTGCTCCCGGCGAGACCAAGACCGTGTCCTTTGCGCTTCCTGCCAGCGACCTGGCATTTGTCGGAGAGGACGGAAAGTGGGTACTTGAAGAGGGTGACTTCATCCTTAAGGCCGGTCAGCTCACCCAGAAGGTCACCTGCACCGCCACCAAGAAATGGGAAACACCGAACATATTGAAATAACATTATGAAACTGAACCGTTTCGCAGCGGCGTTCCTTTCGCTGCTCATCGCCTTCTCCGTTCAGGCCGGCAACCTGAAATTCTCGTCCCTGCTGGGCGACAACATGGTCCTCCAGCAGAACACTCAGGCGCGCATCTGGGGCTCCGCTTCCCCGCGCGCTTCCGTAAGCGTCTCAGCTTCATGGCTCAAGTCCGCCGTCAGCACCAGGGCAGATGCCGAAGGACATTGGGAGGTACTGCTCAAGACCCCGGCTGCGACCTTCGAGCCCCAGACCGTCCGGGCCTCCAGCGGAGGCGAGACGGTCCGTGCCTCGAACGTCCTCATCGGCGAAGTATGGCTCTGCTCCGGCCAGAGCAACATGGAAATGGCCCTTTCGGGCGGGGTGGAGGGCTCTTTGGATGAGATCGCCATGTCCCGCCAGTACAAAGGTTTGCGGTACATGGCCGTGAACAAGGCCCGTGCTACCGAGCCGCAGTATGATGCCACTGGCGAATGGCAGGAGTGCAACCCCGCCACAAGCCCGCGTTTCTCCGCGGTGGGCTATTTCTTCGGATCCCGCCTCTCCAAGGCTTTGGACGTCCCCGTCGGCATCATCAACGCTAGCTGGGGAGGTTCCGTCATCGAGGCCTGGATGAGCCGGGAGCTTCTCGAGGACTGCCCGGACGTCAACCTTGCCGATGCTTCGGACAACAAGGTCAACGACATGTACAAGCCGATGATCATGTACAACGCCATGTTCCACCCGGCATCGAAGTATACCGTCAGCGGTATCCTGTGGTTCCAGGGCGAGTCCAACATCAGCATTGCGAACGAGGTCTATGCCGACAGGCTCACCGCTATGGCGAAGCTCTGGCGCAAGGATATCGGCAGGGGAGACATCCCCTTCCTCATCGTGGAGCTCCAGCCCTATGACTATTATGACGGCCAGTACGGCCTGCAGGACGAGCACGGACCGTGGCTCCGCGAGCAGCAGTTCAAGGCGTCGAAGATGATCCCTAACGCCGGGCTCGTCGGCACCAACGACCTCGCATACGAGTTCGAGCGCACGCAGATCCACGCTTCACAGAAGCGCCAGATAGGCGAGCGCCTGTGCTACATGGCCCTCAATATGGCCTACGGCTATACCGGAGTCCAGGCATTCAATCCTTGCTTCAAGTCCGCGAGACTCGAGGACGGCAAGGTAGTGGTTACCTTCGACAATGCCCGTGGCGGCTTCGCCGGAATGGACGGTGAGATCGTAGGTTTCGAGCTAGCGGGCGGCGGCGGATACTTCCAGCCGGCGCATGCCGAGATCCGTTCCTCCTTCCGCGAGACGGCGGTGGTGCTGTCCACTCCCGCGGTTCCTGAGCCGAAGGCGGTGCGCTACTGCTTCCGCGACTATCAGGTCGGCAACCTCAAGGGTGCCAACGGCCTGCCAGTCATTCCTTTCCAGGCAGTTGTGCCCGAACCGGAGCCGAAGGAGTAGTCCTATACCGGGTCGCTTTTGTCCTCCGAAATGCGGACAAGATGGGCTTTGAGGTCCTCCCAACGGTAATACGGACCTGAGAATGCGGGGACGGCCGGAATGGCCGTCTCCTTTTCGTTGTACAGGATCTTCACCAGGATATTGTCCTTCCTGTCGCGGTAGAAGACCATCTGCAGGTTGGAGCCCATGCATATCCTTTCCCAGATATAATAGCCGTTCTTGTAGGCCTGTCCGACCGGATAGCGGGCTGATATTCCCTCCAGGCCGAGGAGGCCTGCCAGGGGCAACAATCCGCTGTCATGCCCGAAACGCAGGTCTGCAGCGACATCGCTGCCTTCCTCGATTGCGACGTCCGCCCTGGCGATGAAATCTTCCACCAGCCATTTGGACGACCATGTGATGCGGTCACCGAAGTCCAGGGAATTGCCGAATGAGCTGTAGGTACGCTCGTTGTAGGTGATGGCAAGTCCCATAAGTTCTTCATCTGTAAGGTAATGCTTAATGTCCATCCCGCCCAGCTCGTATTCGAGGTCCTGGCAGATGGCGGCATAGAGGAAAATGTAGCGCATGAAGTTCCAGGGATCGGGAACGACTTCGGCGAGTTTTGGGTCATCCTTGAAATAGGTGCGCATTACGCGGGTGGGATCGACGTTGGCGCGGATGATGGAGTCGTTCAGATGGGTCTGTCTGTCCTTGTAATCGTCTTCCCCGAAATAATCGTGCGCAAGCAGGTCGAGGTATTTGTCTCCCGTGATGTAATCGTATTGCAGGGAAGGGGCCTGTGTCTTGAGGCTTCCAGTGAAATTGGCCATACTGAGCAGGCAGCGCGGGACCGTGCTGGCCTGGCAATGGACCCTCGTGCGTTTCTTGGACTTGAATACCTCCGGGAAGCGGCTGTTCATGCGGGCTGCTATGGCGGCGTGCTCGCGGCCTCCGCGTACGGAGAGCTCGCCGTCCATCCCGTTGTGTTCGGTATAGATCCGGAGCATGTCTGCAGCAAGCTTTTTCCCCTCTTCCGTGAGCAGGCCGGCTTTTTCGGCTTTTTCGATGGCCTCATACGGTCTTGTGCCGCTGCTGCCTATCTGGTGGCGTGAGCCATGCCTGCCGTAGTGGCTGACATAGAAGGGCTTGTATCCCTTCGGCGCCGGAGTGTCGGCTGTGGGTATGTACTCATACGAGTGATAGACGCCAGCAAAGCGGTCGATGTTCTGACGGATCGAGGACTGGAAGTCCTGGGCCCATACAGTCTGGACAAGGAAAAACAGGGTGGCCAGGGCGGCCAGGGTGTGTTTCTGTGTATTCATGGGAGAACGGTGGTTATTCTTCAGCAAATATAAAAATAATCCGCTGCGATGATACATTTCTTGGATGAGAATGGTTATCTTTATACTCAGAAAAATACCACCACATGAATTACAAGGATGCATTGAAATTCTATCCCGATTTCCCTATCGAGGGAGTCAATTTCGTTGATGTCATACCGTTCCTTCAGGATAAGGACCTGCTCCGCGGCGTCGCCCGCGACCTCGGCGTGCTGTGCTCTTCTCCCAATGTCGCGGCGCCCGAGGCCAGGGGCTTCCTTTTCGCCACGCCTATGATGGCCCTGTGCCCCAATATCGCCAACATCATCCCCATCCGCAAGAAAGGCAAGCTCCCTTTCGCCGGTGATGATCTTATCAAGGTGGAGATAGTGAAGGAGTATGGCAGTGATGAGGTGTTCTTCCGTCAGTCAGACGTGGCAGCAGGCCAGCTGAACGGCGATACTTTCGAGGTCACCTTCTTCGATGACATTCTCGCTACCGGAGGCACGGCGAAAGGCCTTGCCGAAGCATTCGAGCGTCAGAAGATCGTTGTCGCTGGCAAGGAGCATAAGGTCAAGATCACCGATTTCGTGTTCCTTGTAGAGATAACCGACCTTCCCGGCCGTGAACTGCTGGAGCCGATTGCTCCCGTCAAGGCCTTGATAAAGGTCCAGGAGCATTAATCCATGCTCCCGGACGGTATTCGGGCTATTATCAGAATACTATAGTGCTCACACTGTTGGCCGGGATGTTGACCTTAATGGTCCTCTTTCCGGCCGTAATGGTGAGATTGCGTGCCTCTCCGGTCTTCTCGGCCGCCAGCACTACTATGCTTCCGTCAGGATTGCGGAAGGCCATGGCCTCCTCCATGCTGCCGGCCGTTCCGAGATAGACGGCTCCGGGACGGACATATTTGCTGATATGCTTCATCTCGTAGAACTCGTAGTTGTATTTGAAAGCTCCGGTCTCATAGTCGACGCTGATCAGCGAGTTCTGCTGCCACCCCCAGGTACTTACTTCCCCGTCAAACAGGGCGAGGTTCCAGTAGTCATAGATGCTCACGCCATTGTCCATGTTGAATTTCAGCAGGTCCCATGCCGACATGAAGTCGTTCCAGCTGTTGGCCCCGTTGAAGCACTGCTGCTCGCTCATGACCATTGTAAGCTCGGGATAGCTCTCATGGATGAGGGGCAGTGCGTCCTTGCCCGCCCACTGGAAGGCTACACCTTTGATCTTCTTGCCAATCTGCGGATCGGTGAGGACCGTATCCACCAAAGCCCTGTTGGCGCGTTCCATCGTTCCGAAATATACCTCGACGCCTTCCTCGTCCATGGCTGGAACGAGATGGTGGAGGAAATTGGTGATACCCTGCGCGGTCCAGGTGCATGAAGGGAAGTTCTGGGCAGAGTTGAACTCGTTCTGGGGCATGACCATGAAGATGTCTATGCCCTGCTCGCGGTAGGCCTGTACGTATTTCTTGAAATACAGGGCGTATGCTTCGAAGTAGAGGTCGTCCTGGATGAACGAATCCTGGCCTTCGCGCATCATGTGCTCCATGTCGAGCCCATTGTCCTTGACGAGGTTGTCCAGTTCGAGTCGCTTCCTGCTGGACGGGGCGAAGCTCGCGCGGAATGACGGCTCGGCGGCAGTTGTGGCCGGCAGGCCGACGGGTCTCTGCTGGCCACCCTGCGGCGGCCTCCTCATGAAGCCGTTCATCGGACGGCTGGCGTAATTCTGGTTGACCTTCATCCAGTAGGGAGGGCTCCATGGCGATCCCCAGACCTTGAGTTCGGGGTTCCTGGCCAGTGCGTCCTTGATCAGCGGGATCAGGGTCTCCTTGTCGTTGTCGATGGAGAAATGCTCCATGGCGAGGTCTCCGGGCGTATCGTTGAAGGAGTAGTATTTCAAAGCGAAATCGCTGGAGCCTATCGGCATGCGGCATATGGTGAAGTTCGCGCCTTCGTCACCGGGGGCGAAAAGTTCGGTCATGACCGCATTGTAGTCATCTTTGGAAAGCTTCGACAATGCGCGGTGGGAAAGTTCGCTGAAGCAGACGCCGAAGCCTTGGACGGTCTGGCCGACGGCATCGAGGTCGACGATGATGTCGGCCTCGGCGCCTGCTGACGCGTCGTCATATACGGTGGTCTCCACCCAGGGATTGTCTTCCGTGGTGGTTACCATGGTGAAATTGTTGCTCGAACAGGCTGTCGCCAGGATCGCAATGGAACAGAGTAGGAGAGTGTGTCGCATTTCTTGAAAAGAGTTTCTTTTATACGACAAATATAGCAATTTGTTCGGGATTTGCCGCCTGCGGCGACACATCCCTTGCCGCTTGCGGCACCATATCCCTTGCTCTGCGGCCATTTCAGAGTCGCCCTTCAGGCTTACCGCAGGCTTCCAAGCTCCCACAACGATTCTTACTTGTCCCCGTGCTCAAAACGATCTTTTTTGAGCACGGAACGCTCCTTTGACCTGTTCCCGTGCTCAGATTCAGTTTTCCTGAGCACGCAGTTCTGCGTTTCCCGCGCAATTCCGCGTTTCTTGCGCAGTTCTGCGTTTCCTGCGCAGTTCTGCGTTTCCCGCGCAGGAGGAATGGTGAGGGTCTTATGTTCCTCCTGCGGGAACGGAAATGCGCTCTGAAGGGGTTTGGATCTGCGTACGAGGAATCTGTGAGGGCTGGCGTTCCTCCTGTGCATCAGGGAGCGGTGCGGGAAGGGATTTGGCCCTGGCGGGCCACATCCCTTGCCCTGCGGGGGCGCATTGGCGAGCATAGGACAGGATGACGGGCATGCTTTGCATGCCTTGACTTTTCCGAAAAGAGGCTGCGTTCAAGCAAGCTTGACGCAACCCCTTTTCAAAAAAGCCACGGCCGAGAACTACGTCTCGGCCGCGTCATCCTGTCCCTTTCGTGATTCCGTTGGGATTCGAACCCAAGACCCACAGCTTAGAAGGCTGTTGCTCTATCCAACTGAGCTACGGAACCGTCCGTCAATCCAGCAAGGCGCTGAATGGACTGCAAATATAAGAATTTATCCCGAAACCGTCGGAAAGTGACTGGTTTTATTTGAGAATTGTTATATTTGTAACGTTTTAAACGACTATCGGACTTAAAAAACTAATAGTATGGATACCCTGTTCTACGCCGTTCCGGCGGCATCTGTGACAGCCTTGGCCTTCGCATTTGCCTTTTACAAGCAGATGAGGAAGGAGGATGAAGGAACGCCTGCGATGCGGCGCATCGCACAGTTCGTGAGGGAGGGGGCGATGGCTTATCTCAAGCAGCAGTACAAAGTTGTCGTCATAGTATTTGCAATACTCGTGGTGTTTTTCGCCATCCTGGCTTATGGCTTCCATGTACAGAATCCATGGGTACCGTTCGCTTTCCTTACGGGAGGTTTCTTCTCGGGCCTCGCGGGCTTCATAGGCATGAAGACGGCCACTTACGCCTCCGGCCGCACGGCCAATGCCGCGCGGCGCTCGCTGAACGCCGGCCTGAAGGTCGCGTTCCGCTCCGGCGCTGTCATGGGGCTTACGGTAGTAGGCCTCGGCTTGTTGGACATCGCTATATGGTTCATCATACTGAACGCATGCGTGCATGATGCGTCGATGGCGCAGAAGCTCGTGGTCATCACCACCACGATGCTTACCTTTGGTATGGGTGCATCCACCCAGGCGCTCTTCGCGCGCGTGGGCGGCGGTATCTACACCAAGGCTGCAGACGTGGGTGCCGACATCGTGGGCAAGGTCGAGTCCGACCTGCCGGAGGACGATCCGCGCAACCCTGCGACCATCGCCGACAATGTCGGTGACAATGTCGGCGACGTGGCAGGCATGGGCGCGGACCTTTACGAGTCATACTGCGGTTCCATCCTTTCCACGATGGCCCTCGGCGCTTCGGCATTTTTCCTGGCTGGGCCTGAGATGCAGATGAAGGCCATCCTGGCCCCCATGCTCATCGCAGCCGTGGGAGTCGTCCTGTCAGTCGTGTCCATCTTCACTGTCCGGACCAAGGAAGGCGCCTCGATGAGCCAGCTCCTCAAGAGCATGAGCTTCGGCACCAACCTAGCCGCGGCATTGAGCGCCCTGGCTTCCTTCGGCATCCTCGCCCTTGTTTTCGGAACCGGCACCAATCTATGGTGGCACCTTGCATGCTCGGTCCTTTCCGGCCTTGTAGCCGGCGTTGTCATCGGCAAGGCTACCGAATACTATACTTCGCACTCTTACCGTCCGACGCAGAAACTTGCGGAGTCAGCTGCGACCGGTCCTGCCACCGTCATCATCAGTGGTGTAGGCCTCGGGATGGTCTCCACGGCTATCCCCGTGATCGCCATAGTCTGCGCTATCGTATTGGCATATCTGTTCGCCACCGGCTTTGACGTTCAGAACATGATGTCGGCGGCAAACCTGTCGCAGGGCCTTTACGGCGTGGCCATTGCCGCCGTAGGCATGCTCAGCACCCTCGGCATCACCCTTGCCACCGATGCGTACGGTCCTATCGCGGACAATGCCGGCGGCAATGCCCAGATGTCAGAGCTCGAGCCCGAGGTGCGCCAGCGCACCGATGTGCTCGATGCGCTCGGCAACACCACCGCCGCTACCGGCAAGGGCTTTGCCATCGGCTCGGCGGCCCTGACGGCCCTTGCCCTGCTCGCTTCGTACATCGAGGAGATCAAGATCGCCGTCGGCCGCACCGCAGGTGCGCTCATCAACGGCGTCGATGCGGCCTCGGCATCGATCCTCGACGTCCTCAGCGAGTTCAATGTCAGTATCATGAATCCTACGCTTCTGGCCGGTGTGTTCATCGGAGCCATGATGGCGTTCCTTTTCTGCGGCCTGACGATGAACGCCGTCGGACGCGCCGCGTCCAAGATGGTGCTGGAAGTCCGCCGCCAGTTCCGTGAGATCAAGGGTATCCTGACGGGAGAAGGCACCCCTGACTACCGCCGCTGCGTTGAGATCTCCACCAAGGCAGCCCAGCATGAGATGCTAGTACCGTCCCTGATCGCCATCATCGTGCCCGTTGCGACGGGCGTTGTGCTCGGCGTCAGCGGCGTCCTCGGCCTGCTCTTCGGCGGCCTCGGCGCCGGCTTCGTCCTGGCCGTGTTCATGGCCAATTCCGGCGGAGCCTGGGACAATGCCAAGAAGTTTGTGGAGGAAGGCCATTTCGGAGGCAAGAACTCCGACTCGCATCACGCCACTGTAGTGGGCGATACGGTCGGCGATCCTTTCAAGGACACGTCCGGCCCGTCGCTGAACATCCTCATCAAGCTGATGAGCATGGTCTCGATAGTCATGGCCGGCCTTACGGTCGGAGCACACTTGCTGTAAGATCAGTTTTTCTTTCTGCTTAGAAGCTGGATCGAAACGATCACGGCTATGCCGATGACGCACCAGATGATGGCGCCGGGGACCTGACGGTCGAGGGTCTCGCCTAGTCCGGTCAGGACGTTGTATGCATCGGCGCTGCTGCCGGACTCGATCATCTCGGCCGGCATGAGGTCGGTGCGGAGCAGCTGGGCGTGGGCGCATGAGTCAAGGTCGTTCCACGGCCAGACCTTGACGAGCGAGCCGAGCACGAAGCCCAGCAGCACGAGCATCGTCTGCCTTTCCCAGCGGGCCAGCAGCCAATTCAGAAATTTAGCGAAAGCGAGTATGCCCACGGCGCAGCCGAAAGCGAATACCAGCAGCACGGGTACATCCATGTTGCTGACCGCACTCATGATGTAGTCGTATTTGCCTAGTATGACGAGGATGAAGCTTCCGGATATGCCCGGAAGTATCATCGTGCAGATCGCGAGTGCTCCGCAAAGGAAAATGAACCACATCGAATCCGGCGTGCTGGTGGGGGAGAGGGTGCATACCACAAGGCCAAGCACCGCACCCGCTACAGTGAAAAGGACATCACGGACCTTCCACCCCTTGATGTCCCGAAACATGTAGAAGGCCGATGCGAGGATGAGCCCGAAAAAGAATGCCCATACGAGGATGGGATGATACCGGAGTTCATGCTCGATGAGCTTGGCCAGCGTGAAAATGCTGAGGACCGCGCCGATCACCAGCCAGAGCAGGAAACGGCCGTGTACTTCTTTCCAGAACTCCTTGAACTGTCCGTGGAGGAGAGCCTTCCACGGGGCCGGACTCATGACGGCATTCAGCGCGCCGACCAACTCCTCGTATATACCGGAGACTAGTGCGATGGTGCCGCCGGACACGCCCGGTACGACATTGGCTGCGCCCATGCAGTAGCCCTTGACGGCTACGATGATATCCTTTACCAGACTCATTGTGCTATTTGACTTTGGCAAGAAGCTCCTTGACGGACTTGAATATCTCGTCCTCGGGCGTGGAGGTCCCTTCGGGAGTGGCCTGGTCGGTGATGACCAGGTCGAAGATGTTGCCCGGAAGCTGCTTGCGGCCTATCTTGAACCTGGCCTCGCAGCAGGTAGCCATATACTGGATGGGATAGTCGTCCTTGTTGATCAGGGAGATGAAAAGGTCGGGCTTGGCCTCGAGCATCAGGTCGAGCTTCTCCCTGGCGGGTTTGCCGTAGAAATTCAGGTCCTTCTTCAGAACAGTATTGGTGATGCTGGTGATGAGGCGTTCGGTATCTCCGATCTTGCGGAAGTCGAAGAAGAAGATCTCTCCCTTGATGCCGTTATCCCTGTGGAAAGCCATGATGTCCTTCTTGCAGTTGTCGAATGACGTGTCCTCCACATCGATGACGGTCACTGCGGTGCGGATGTCCTTGAGAGGGGTTATGTTCGTGCGGACCTGGCTGCGATGTTTCTTCAGCGCTCGGTTCCTGAGGAAGTCTGTGATGAACATGGCTTAATTCGTCTCCATTTGGCCGCCGTTGGCGGCAATGAGTTCACGGATCTCTTTCTTGGCATCCCTCCAGCGCGGGATGTCTATCTTGGTGCCGATGACCTCGACGACCTTGGCCGCGATGATCGAACCCACCTCGCCGCAGACCTTAAGCGGCATGCCGAGGGCGTGGGCGTAGAGGAAACCTGCGGCGTAAGTGTCGCCTGCCCCCGTGGCGTCGAGGGGATTGGCCGGCCACGGCGCAATGAAGTGCTCCTCGTCCCCGCTGCGCACCCACGATCCGTCCTTCCCGACCTTGACGACCGCGATGCGGCAATGTCTGGAGATCTCCAGGAGCGCGTCGCGGGGGTCAGTCAGCTTGGTGAATGCCTTGGACTCGGTCTCGTTGGCGAATACTATGTCGACATACTTGTCCACGATGTCGTGGAGGAACGCTTCGTTGGACTCCACGACATTGTATGACGCCATGTCGAGGGAGATGATGCATCCCGCTTCGCGGGCCATCTCCACTGCGCGGCGGATGAGGGCCTGGTTCTGCACGAGGTATCCCTCGATGTGGAAATAATCGTATCCCTGGAAATACTCGGGCTTCAGGTCTTCGGGAACGAAATCCAGCGCGGCGCCGAGATATACCGCGAAGGTTCGCTCGGCGTTGCCGCCGCTCACGAATACCATGGACCGGCCCGAAGGGTTGGGGCTCTTGAGCAGCAAGGTATTGACGCCGTACTGCTCCTGGTCGCTCTTGAACAGCAGGCCGAGTTCGTCGTCGCCGATCTTTCCGATGAATCCCGAAGGCATTCCGAACACTGCCGTACAAGCGATGGTATTGGCGGCGGAGCCTCCGGCAACATAGTGTATGTCAAGCGTCTTGAGCTGGTTCCAGATCATGTCCCCGGTCTCCCTGTCCACATGCTGCATGCTCCCCAGGGGGAGATGGAAGGTCTTCAGGAGGGTGTCGTCGGGCAGGACGGCCAGGATGTCCGTCAGTGCGTTGCCGATGCCGAGGATGGATTTCATACCGCTTAGATTTTAGTATTGCTTATCACGCAAAGTTAGTCAAAAATATCTATATTTGCGAGGTATGAACGACAAGACCTTCAAAATATTGAGGACCGTATTCTGGACCGTCCTGGCACTGGTCCTGCTGTGGTTCTCGTTCCGGGGGGTCGACTGGGCGGAGTTCTGGAAGGTTATCCGCGCTTCGCGCTGGGGGTACGTCCTCCTCGCCATGGCCGCGGGCGCACTGTCGTTCGTTTTCAGGGCACTCCGCTGGCGCCTGCTGTTGCTGCCGGACGAGCCGAATACCAAGGTCGTCAGCTGTTATGACGGTTTCACCATAGGCCGCCTGTTCAATTTCGTCATACCTTATTTCGGGGAGTTTGTCCGCTGCAGCTATGTCCAGAGCCGCCGCCTGACCTATGAGAGGGCGCTCGGCACAGTCGCGCTCGAGCGCGCCTGGGATATACTGGTGCTTCTGCTGCTGATAGTGGTCCTGCTGATTTTCCGTGGTGCCCAGTACGGGAGTTTCTTCATCGAGAAGATGCTCAATCCTGCGGTCGAGCGGCTTCAGCCGCTCGCTTCGCATCTCGGTATCGGTCCGGGTTGGATCATTGCAGCCATCATCGCCCTCGTATTGCTCATAGGCTGGCTGATTTTTGCCCTCATGCGCCGCATCGCCGGTGTGGCCCCGTCTTCGAAAGGCTCGTTCCTTTCCCGTCTCTCCTTCTTCTTCCGTGGGTTCGGCCAGGGCTTTGTGTCAGTCCTCAAGATGAAGGGCAAGGGATGGTTCGTCCTCCTGACTGCCCTCCTGTGGCTTATGTTCCTGCTGATGAGCTGGTTCATCATCAAGGCACTCCCCGTGGACACAGGCCTTGGCATCGTCGATGCGCTCTTCATCATGGTGGTCGGCAGCGTCGCGGGCGTAGTCCCTGTCCCCGGCGGCTTCGGCGCCTTCCATTATCTTGTCGCCCTGGCTCTCGAGACTCTTTACGCCATCCCCTTCGAGACCGGCATCATCTTCGCCACCCTTTCCCACGAGTCGCAGGCTGTCACCACCATCATCTGCGGCCTCCTCTCCTACGCCCACCATACCCTCAAGCGCCGCCGTTAGTTTTCTCTCTGGCCTCCTCTCCTACGCTCACCATACCCTCAAACGCTGCCATTAGTTTTCTCTCTGGCCTCCTCTCCTACGTCCAACATACCCTTAAGCGCCGCCGTTGGCCTCCTTCACCTTCGGTTTGCCCCTTCTTTTTGTGTTTCCTTCCCCTTCCTTCGGGATTTCTCCAGAGTATGTCGCACTCTCCAACCGGAAAAGAACAAAAAAAGCGTTTTTGTTCTTATTTCTGCATCCACGACCTATTTTAAGCACAAAACAGCCCTTTTTGTTCTTATTTCTGCATCCACGACCTATTTTAAGCACAAAACAGCCCTTTTTGTTCTTATTTCTGCATCCAATAGCCGTTTTAAGCACAAAACGACCAGTTTTGTGCTTTTATTCCGTTCTCGTACGCAGTTTTGTCCTTCCTGACCAAGTATCCTTCTGCTTTTGGTCTAAGGATACAGGGGTTATCTTCAAATAGAGGGATATCCTTCTACCTTTGGTCGAAGGATACAAGGAAGTCATCATAGAAGGCCCAGGATGGTGGGGTGGGGAGCTATAACGTACACGGTACCAACTACGGCCGTGATTTGCAATGGCTTGACTCTTAGGGTGTTAGACAAAACATGCCCCATCAAAAACGCGGAGGAGAATGCGCGTAAGTCGTTGAGAGTAAGTCAATTATAAATCACGGGGTATCGACGCCGTGAGCATCGATGCCGTGAGCATAGACGTGGTGAGCATTGATGCGGCTAGCACCGACGTGACGAGCATAGACGCGACTAGCATCGACGCAGTGAGCACCGACACGGCGAGCATCGACGCGGCGAGCATCAGGGCAAGGAGATTCTCCCCCCATAGATGCTGAATACCAGCTCCACAGGCCCTTAGATGCTGAGAACCAGCTCTACGGGGCAGTGGTCGGAGCCGAAAACGTCGTTAAGGATGTCGGTGGATACGATATGGTCCTTGAAGTTGTCGGAGACGAGGAAGTAGTCGATGCGCCAGCCGACGTTCCGTTCGCGGGCGCGCATGCGGTATGACCACCATGAATACTTGACTTCCTCCGGATGCTGGAAGCGCCAGCTGTCGACGAATCCGGCTCCCAGGAGTTCAGTCATCTTGGCGCGTTCCTCATCGGAGAATCCGGCGTTGAAGTGATTGGTAGCGGGATTCTTGAGGTCGATCTCCTCGTGGGCTACGTTCATGTCACCGCAGATCACTACTCCTTTGCGCGCAGCCAGGTCGGAGACATAGGCCCGGAAGTCATCCTCCCAGCGCATACGGTAATCCAGGCGGCGAAGGCCGTCCTGGGAATTGGGGACATAGACGCATACCAGATAGAAATCCTCCATCTCCAAGGTGAGCACGCGGCCTTCATGGTCGTGTTCATCCACGCCGATACCGCGAGTCACGGATAAGGGTAAGTGCTTGGTATACACCGCGGTACCGGAGTACCCGGCCTTGTCTGCGTAGTTCCAGTAAGAGGTATATCCAAGGAACTCCAGGTCTATCTGACCCTCCTGCAGCTTGGTCTCCTGGAGGCATACGAAATCGGCGTCAAGCTCCACGAAAATGTCCGCGAAACCCTTGCCTGCGACTGCGCGCAGGCCGTTTACATTCCAGCTGATGAGTTTCATTCCAGTGTCCATTCTGCTCCGTCCTGGGTATCCTTGACCTTGATGCCGAGGGTGGCGAGGGCTTCGCGGATGTGGTCGCTGGTCGTCCAGTCCTTGGCGGCCTTGGCTGCTGCCCTGGACTCCAGCACCATGTCCATCAAGCCCGAGATGGTCTTCATGGCCTTGCCGCTCTCTTCCTCATCCTGCAGTCCGAGGACACCGAAAACGATGTCGTCGAAAAGCTGGACCAAAGTGTCGATATCACCCTTGGAAAGCTTGACTTTCTTGTCCTTGGCGGTATTGATGATGCGGATTGCATCGAAGATGTGCGAGAGGGCGGTAGGAGTGTTCAGGTCGTCGCAGAGTGCGTCGTAGACGCCCTCGAAGACGGCCTTCACCTCCGGGTTGGTGGCCGGACAGCTGTCCGGCGCCACCCCCGGCGTGTACTCGCCGTAGGCGTAGCGCGGCGCGGACTTTCCCGCCATCGCGTAAAGGTCCTTCGCTCCCTGCAGGATGCGTTTGAGGCCCTTTTCCGAGGCCTGCAGGGCCTCGTTGGAGAAGTCCAGCGTCCCGCGGTAATGGGCCTGGAGTATGAAGAAACGAACGGTCATGGGGCTGTAAGCCTGGTCAAGCTTCGGATGGTTGCCGGAGAACAACTCCGGCAACGTGATGAAGTTGCCCAGGGACTTGCCCATCTTCTGCCCGTTGATGGTGATCATGTTGTTGTGTACCCAGTAATGTACCCCCTGTGTGCCCCTGGAAGCCACATTCTGGGCGATTTCGCACTCATGATGCGGGAACATCAGGTCCATGCCGCCGCCATGGATGTCGAACTCGTTTCCGAGGTACTTCTCTCCCATGACCGAGCACTCCAGGTGCCATCCCGGGAAACCCTCGCTCCACGGGGAAGGCCATTTCATGATATGCTGCGGCTCGGCTTTCTTCCACAGGGCGAAGTCGAACGGCGCGTGCTTGTCGCCCTGGCCGTCCAACGAGCGCGTCCCTTCGAGAGTCGCGTCCAGGCTGCGCCCGGAAAGGACGCCGTAGCGGTGGTCTTCGTTGTATTTCTGCACGTCGAAATACACGGAGCCGTTGCTGATATAGGCATAACCGGCATCAAGGATCTTCTTGACGGCTTCGATCTGCTCGACGATGTGCCCTGAAGCGCGCGGCTCGATCGAAGGCGGCGCGACGTTCAGCTGGCGCATGGCCTCGTGGTAGCGCAGCGTATAGGTCTGCACCACCTCCATCGGCTCGAGCTCCTCCAGCCTGGCTTTTTTCGCTATCTTGTCCTCACCCTCGTCGGCATCGTGCTCGAGATGTCCCACGTCGGTTATGTTCCTGACATAGCGGACTTTGTATCCGAGATGACGGAAAAGCTTCTGCAGCACGTCGTACGTGACTCCCGGCCGGGCATGTCCGAGGTGTGCGTCACCGTAAACGGTGGGGCCGCACACATACATCCCGACATGTCCGGGATTCACCGGGACAAAGAGTTCCTTGCGGTGCGAAAGGGTATTGGTAAGTCTGATGTCTCTCATTTTCCGAAAATGACTAATTCGTGCTAAGTTAAGCATTTTGGCGGTATAAAAAAAGTCCCGCGCAGGAACTGCGCGGGACTTCTATAGTCAAAACGGAATCCTAAAGCTCGTTCAGGTCTTGTGCAACCTCGTCCTTGCGGCCGACGATGATGTCCTGATAGTCGATGAGACCGGTACCTGCGGGAATGAGGTGACCGCAGATGACATTCTCCTTCAGACCTTCGAGATGGTCGACCCTGGCGCGGATCGCAGCCTCGCTGAGCACCTTCGTGGTCTCCTGGAAGGAAGCCGCGGAGATGAAGCTGTTGGTGCGGAGTGCAGCGCGGGTGATACCCTGGAGGACAAGCCTCGCGGTGGCGGGGCAGGCCTCGCGGACGACCATCATCTTCTGGGAATGGCGCTCGAGGGAGGCGTTTTCGTTGCGCATTTCGCGGGCGCCGATGATGTCGCCCTGCTCATACTTCTGCGAATCGCCCGGATCCATCACGTAGTACTTGCCGTAGATGGCGTCGTTGGCGTCCATGAAAGCCCACTTGTCGACGAGCTCCTCCTGGAGGAATTCGGTGTCGCCGGGGTTCATGATCTCTACCTTGCGCATCATCTGGCGCACGATAATCTCAAAGTGCTTGTCGTTGATCTTCACACCCTGGAGGCGGTAGACGGCCTGCACCTCGTTGACGATGTACTCCTGGGCCTTGACGGGTCCGAGGACGTTGAGGATGTCGGTAGGGGAGATACCACCGTCGGAAAGACGGGTACCGGCCCTGACATAGTCGTTCTCCTGAACAAGGATCTGCTTGGTCAGAGGTACGAGGTAGTGCTTCTCGGCACCTGTGCGGTTCTTTACCACGATCTCGCGGTTACCCCTCTTGACCTTGCCCATGATGATCTCACCGTTGATCTCGGCGATGATGGCGGGGTTCGAAGGATTACGGGCCTCGAAGAGCTCGGTGACGCGCGGCAGACCGCCCGTGATATCCGAAGACTTGCCGATGGCGCGCGGGATCTTGATGAGGATGTCTCCTACGTTCACCATGCTGCCGTCCTCGCACATAACGTGTGCTCCGACAGGGAGGTTGAACTGCTTGATGCTGACGCCCTTCTCGTCCACGATGTGGATGGTGGGGTTCTTGGTCTTGTCGCGGGACTCGATGATGACCTTGTCCCTGTTGACCGAGAACTCGTCGGCGATCTCCTCACGGTAGGTGACGCCTTCGATCATGTTCTCGAAGCGGACCTTACCGGCAGTCTCGACGATATTGATGGCATTGTAAGCATCCCACTCGCAGATGCGGTCGCCCTTCTTGACGGTCTCTCCGTCCTTCTTGTAAAGGATGGAACCATAGGCGATGTCGTACTGCGAATAGGTGATGCCGGTATTCTCGTCGAGGATACGGAGCTCGGTGGTACGGCTGACGACCACATCCTGGACCTCTCCGGTCTCGCTTACGCGCTGGATGGTCCTGAGCTCGGAGTATTCAAGCTTACCGTCATACTTGGAGTCGATGGCATTGTCGGCAGCCTCACCTCCGGCGACACCTCCCGCGTGGAAGGTACGGAGGGTCAGCTGTGTACCAGGCTCACCGATGGACTGCGCGGCGATGACGCCGACGACTTCGCCCTTCTCCACCATCCTGGTGGTGGCGAGGTTGCGGCCGTAGCACTTGGCGCAGACACCCTTGCGGGACTCGCAGGTGAGGACCGAACGGATCTCGACCTGCTCGATGGGCAGGGAGTTGATGAGGTCGGCTTCCTTCTCCTTGATCTCGGCTCCGGCGGGGAGGATGAGCTCTCCGGTGAGAGGGTTGAAGATGTCGTGCACGGTGGTGCGGCCGAGGATGCGCTCGCCGAGGGACTCGACGATCTCATCCTTGCTCTTGATGGCGGTGGCGATGAGGCCGCGGAGGGTACCGCAATCCTCTTCGGTGATGATCACGTCGTGCGATACGTCCACGAGACGGCGGGTCAGGTAACCTGCGTCAGCGGTCTTGAGGGCGGTATCGGCCAGACCCTTACGGGCACCGTGGGTCGAGATGAAGTACTCGAGCACCGTCATACCCTCCTTGAGGTTGGAGATGATAGGGTTCTCGATGATCTCGTTACCGGCGCCGCCGGACTTCTGCGGCTTGGCCATAAGGCCTCGCATGCCGCAGAGCTGTTTGATCTGCTGGGTGGAACCGCGGGCTCCGGAGTCGAGCATCATGTACACGGGGTTGAAGCCCTGCTGGTCGGCCGAGATCTGCTTCTCCACGATGCCGGTGAGGCGGTTGTCGATGGAGGTCCAGAGGTCGATGACCTTGTTGTAACGCTCGTTGTTGGTGATGAAACCCATCGCGTAGTTGTTCTTGATGTCTTCCACCTGCTTGTATCCGGAGTCGATGAGGTCGAGCTTCTCCGCAGGGATGATGACGTCTCCGAGGTTGAAGGAGATACCTGCACGGAAAGCCTGGTCGTAACCGAGGTTCTTGATGTCGTCGAGGAACTTGGCGGTACGGGTGACGCCGGTGTTCTTGATGACTTCCGTGATGATGGTTCTCAGGGCCTTCTTGCCCAGCACCTTGTTGACGTAAGGGACCTCGTCCGGAACGTACTGGTTCACGATGATACGTCCGGCGGTGGTCTTCACCATCTGGGTTCCCTTGGAAGGATCCTGCTTGTCGACGGGGAGGCGGACCTCCACGAGGGCATGCATCTCGATGACTTTCTCGTCATAGGCGATGATGACCTCCTCGGGACCGTAGAAACGCATTCCAGTACCCTTGGCGCCGGGTTTCTCCTTGGTGATGTAGTACAGACCGAGCACCATGTCCTGTGAAGGAACGGTGATAGGAGCTCCGTTGGCGGGGTTGAGGATGTTCTGCGATCCGAGCATGAGCAGCTGGGCCTCCATGATGGCGGCGTTGCCGAGCGGGAGGTGGACAGCCATCTGGTCACCGTCGAAGTCGGCGTTGAAAGCCGTACAGGCGAGCGGGTGCAGCTGGATGGCCTTTCCTTCGATCATCCTCGGCTGGAAAGCCTGGATACCGAGCCTGTGGAGGGTAGGTGCACGGTTGAGGAGCACCGGATGTCCCTTCATGACATTCTCGAGGATGTCCCAGATGACGGGATCCTTGCGGTCCACGATCTTCTTGGCGGACTTGACGGTCTTCACGATGCCGCGCTCGATGAGCTTGCGGATGATGAAAGGCTTGTAAAGCTCGGCTGCCATGTACTTCGGCAGACCGCACTCGTGCATGTTGAGCTCCGGTCCGACGACGATGACCGAACGGGCGGAGTAGTCGACACGCTTTCCGAGGAGGTTCTGGCGGAAGCGGCCCTGCTTGCCCTTGAGGCTGTCGGACAGGGACTTGAGAGCCCTGTTGGACTCGCTCTTGACGGCCGAGGATTTCTTCGAGTTGTCGAAGAGGGAGTCGACGGCTTCCTGGAGCATGCGCTTCTCGTTGCGGAGGATCACCTCGGGAGCCTTGATCTCGATGAGCCTCTTGAGGCGGTTGTTGCGGATGATGACCCTGCGATAAAGGTCGTTGAGGTCGGAGGTCGCGAAGCGGCCGCCATCGAGCGGGACGAGAGGTCGGAGATCCGGCGGGATGACCGGGATGACCTTCATGATCATCCACTCGGGACGGTTGACGTCCTTGGACTCCTGGAACCACTTGACCACCGCGAGCCTCTTGAGCTGCTCGGTCTTGCGCTGCTGCGAGGTCTCCACGAGCATTTTCTGGCGGAGTTCCTTGCCGAGTGCGTCGGCATCGATCTCCTTGAGGAGGTCGTAGATGCCTTCCGCACCCATCTTGGCGATGAACTTGTCAGGATCGTCGTCGGGAAGGTTCTCGTTGCCGGGGATCCTGGCCATCACGTCGAGGTACTCGTCCTCGGAGAGGAGTTCCATCTTGGGGACGTCGGTGCAACCCGGCTTCACCACGATGTACTTCTCATAGTAGATGACCGACTCGAGCTTCTTGGAAGGAAGTCCGAGAAGGGCGGAGATCTTGTTGGGGGCCGACTTGAAGTACCAGATGTGGGCTACCGGAACGGTGAGGGTGATATGACCCATGCGCTCGCGGCGGACTTTCTTCTCGGTGACTTCAACCTTGCACCTGTCACAGACGATTCCGCGGTAGCGGATCCTCTTGTACTTTCCGCAGTAGCATTCGTAGTCCTTGGTGGGACCGAAGATCTTCTCGCAGAAGAGACCGTCGCGCTCGGGCTTGTAAGTCCTGTAGTTGACGGTTTCCGGCTTCAGGACTTCGCCCCTCGAACGCTCGGTGATATCCTCGGGCGATGCGAGGGAGATGCTGATCCGCTGGAAATTGCTCTTGACCTTGTTATCCTTATTGTTGAATGTAGGCATATTCTTGTCGTTCAATTAGTCTGTGATTAATCCAAGGTGACCTTGAGTCCGAGACCCCTGAGCTCGTGGAGGAGCACGTTGAGGGATTCGGGGATGCCGGGAGTCGGCATCGGGTCTCCCTTGACGATGGCTTCATAGGTCTTCGAACGTCCGGTGACGTCGTCGGATTTGACTGTAAGAATCTCCTGAAGGGCGTTTGCAGCGCCGAAGGCCTCGAGGGCCCAGACTTCCATCTCTCCGAAGCGCTGGCCTCCGAACTGGGCTTTACCGCCGAGAGGCTGCTGGGTGATGAGGGAGTAGGGACCTATGCTTCTGGCGTGCATCTTGTCATCGACCATGTGGCCGAGCTTGATCATGTAGATGATACCGACAGTGGCGGGCTGGTCGAACCAGTCGCCGGTACCGCCGTCGCGGAGCATGGTCTTGCCATATCTCGGGACACCGGCCTTGTCGGTAAGCTCGCTGATCTCGTCGAGGCTCGCACCGTCGAAGATCGGGGTGCTGAACTTGAGACCGAGCTCCTTGCCTGCCCAGCCGAGGACAGTCTCGTAGATCTGTCCGAGGTTCATACGGGAAGGCACGCCGAGCGGGTTGAGAACGATGTCGACCGGGGTACCGTCGCCGAGGAAAGGCATATCCTCCTGACGGACGATCTTAGCTACGATACCCTTGTTTCCGTGGCGTCCGGCCATCTTGTCACCGACGGTGATCTTCCTCTTCTTGGCGATGTAGACCTTGGCGAGCTGCATGACTCCGTTAGGGAGCTCGTCACCGACCTTGATCTTGTCGATCTCGCGCTTGCACTTGGCAGCGGCGGTCTTCTGGGCGATGCAGTAGTTGTTGATCAGGTCGCGGATGAGGAGGTTGGTGTCCTTGTCGGCCGTCCATTTTCCGGAATTGATGTTGTCGTAGTCGATGGCGCGGAGCTGTTCGACGGTGAATTTCTTGTCCTTGGGGACGATCTCCACACCGTAGAGGTCGCTCACGCCGGCGCTCTTGCGGTTCTTGGTCAGAACGGCAAGCTTCTGGATGAAGTCCTCGCGGAGCTTCTCGGAAGCCTGGTTGAAGAGCTCTTCCTTGAGCTCGATCTTGGCCTTCTGCTCGTTCTTGGAAGCTCCTTTCTTGGAGGTCGAGAGCTTGGCGTAAAGCGCTGTCTTGACGACGGTTCCGCTGAGCGAAGGATTGGCCTTGAGGGAAGCGTCCTTGACATCGCCGGCCTTGTCACCGAAGATGGCCTTGAGGAGTTTCTCCTCAGGTGAAGGATCGCTCTCGCCCTTAGGGGTGATCTTGCCGATGAGGATGTCGCCCGGCTCGATATGGGCGCCGACGCGAACGATACCGTCCTCGTCGAGGTCCTTGGTGGCGTCCTCGCTGATGTTCGGGATATCGGAAGTCAACTCCTCCATACCGCGCTTGGTGTCGCGGACCTCTATGAGGTACTCGTCGACATGGACGGAAGTAAGGATGTCCCACTTGACCATCTCCTCGGAAAGGACGATGGCATCCTCATAGTTGTAACCCTTCCAAGGCATGAAGGCGACCATGAGGTTGCGGCCGAGTGCAAGCTCTCCGTTCTGCGTGGCATAACCCTCGGTGAGGATCTGGCCGGGCATGACGATGTCGCCCTTGCGGACGATAGGCTTGAGCATGACGGTCGTGCTCTGGTTGGTCCTCCTGTAGATGGGGAGGGTGTATACGGTCTCGACGGGCGAGAAGCTGACGAAGTTCTCGTCGTCGGTGCGCTCGTACTTGATGCGGATCTCGTTGGCGTCCACGTAGGTGACTTCACCCTTGCGGTCGGCGATGTACTGGGTCCTGGAGTCGATGCAGACCCTTTCCTCAAGGCCGGTACCCACGATAGGGGCTTCGGGGCTGAGGAGAGGAACGGCCTGCCTCATCATGTTCGCTCCCATGAGGGCGCGGTGGGCGTCGTCATGCTCGAGGAACGGGATGAGGGATGCTGCCACGGAAGCCATCTGGTTCGGGGCCACGTCCATGTAGTTGACCTCTTCCTTGGTAACTACCGGGAAATCAGCCTCCAAACGGCACTGGATGCGGTCGTCGGTGATGGTGCCGTCATCCTCCATACGGACGTTGGCGAGGGAGACGAGACGGTTCTCCTCCTCCTCGGCGCTCATGTAGTGCCAGCCCTCGTCGCTGAGGTCGACCTTGCCGTCCTTGACGTCACGGTAAGGGGTCTCGATGAATCCGAGCCCGTTGATGCGGGCATAGACGCAGAGCGAGGAGATAAGACCGATGTTCGGTCCTTCAGGCGACTCGATAGGGCAGAGGCGGCCGTAGTGGGTGTAATGCACGTCGCGGACCTCGAATCCGGCCCTGTCGCGGCTGAGACCGCCGGGGCCGAGAGCGGAGAGACGCCTCTTGTGGGTGATCTCCGCCAGAGGGTTGGTCTGGTCCATGAACTGCGAGAGCTGGCTCGTGCCGAAGAACGAATTGATCACGGAAGACAGGGTCTTCGCGTTGATGAGGTCGATCGGGTTGAACTGTTCGCTGTCGCGGACGTTCATGCGCTCGCGGATGGTGCGGGCCATCCTGGAAAGTCCTACGCTGAACTGGTTGGCCAGCTGCTCGCCGACGGTGCGGACGCGCCTGTTGCTCAGGTGGTCGATGTCGTCGACGGTGGCCTTGGAGTTGATGAGCTGGATGAGATACTTGATGATCTCGATGATGTCGTTGTTGGTGAGAACCCTGACATCGTCGCCGGTGGCGAGGTTCAGCTTCTTGTTCAGGCGGTACCTTCCGACGTTGCCCAGATCATAGCGCTTCTCGGAGAAGAAGAGCTTCTCGATGACGTCCCTTGCGGTGTTCTCATCCGGCGGTTCGGAATTGCGGAGCTGCTTGTAGATGTAGCTGACAGCCTCGTACTCCGTGTTGGTCGGGTCTTTCTGGAGGGTATTGAAGATGATGGCGTACTCGTTGGTATTGGCCTCGTCCTTCTGGAGGAGGATGGTCTTGACCTCGGTCTCGAGTATGCTCTCGATGGTCTCGTCGTTGAGGATCTCACCGCGCTCTACGATGGGCACGGTACGCTCGATCGGGATGACCTCTCCGGTGTCCTCGTCCTCGAAGTCCTCGATCCAGGTCTTGAGGACCTTGGCGGCGAGCTTGCGGCCTTCGTTGGCCTTGAGCTCCTCGGGAGTGACTTCGATCTCGTCGGCGAGGCCGAAGATGTCGATGATATCCTTGTCACTGTTGAAACCGATGGCCCTGAGAAGGGTAGTGACAGGCAATTTCTTCTTGCGGTCGATGTAGGCGTACATGACGTTGTTGATGTCAGTCGCGAACTCGATCCACGATCCCTTGAAGGGGATAATGCGGGCAGAATAGAGCTTGGTGCCGTTGGCGTGCATGCTCTGGTCGAAGAAGACGCCGGGCGACCTGTGAAGCTGCGATACGATGATGCGCTCGGAACCGTTGATGACGAAGGTTCCTGCAGGGGTCATGTAAGGGATGTTGCCAAGATATACGTCCTGGACACGGGTATCGAAGTCTTCATGCTCCGGATCGGTGCAGGAAAGGCGGAGTTTTGCCTTGAGCGGTACGTTGTAGGTCAGACCTCTCTCAAGACACTCTTCAATCGAATACTGCGGAGGATCGATGAAATAGTCGATGAACTCCAGCTTGTAGTTGTTTCTGGTATCTTCGATCGGGAAAATCTCCTGGAAAACCTGATACAACCCCTCGTTCCTGCGATTCTCGGGGGTAGTCTCGAGCTGGAAGAAATCCTTGAAGGACTTCAGCTGCACTTCGAGCAGGTCAGGATAATCCAGGATCTTAGACGTTGCGAAGTTTATTCGCTGGTTTTTTGTCTTTATGGACATATTCTGCCTTAGAAAAAAAGAAAACTTTAATACGAAGAAAAAGGTTTAGAGCCTATTGGTGGCTCTAAACCTGTTTTTGTTCCCTGGGCAGGGAAGGGGGCGAAGTTATTTAACCTCAACTTCGGCGCCAGCCTCCTCGAGAGCGGCCTTGAGCTGCTCTGCCTCAGCTGCGGAAACTTTCTCCTTGAGAGTGGCGGGAGCCTTGTCAACAAGCTCCTTGGCCTCCTTGAGTCCGAGTCCGAGAGCCTCCTTGACGGCCTTGATGACACCGAGCTTGGCGGTGCCGGCGCTCTTGAGGACCACATCGAATTCAGTCTGCTCAGCCGGGCCTTCCTCGGCTGCGCCGCCGGCAGCAACAACGACTGCTGCTGCAGCAGGCTCGATACCGTACTCTTCCTTCAGGATGTTAGCGAGTTCCTGAACGTCTTTAACAGTCAAGTTAACCAACTCTTCTGCAAGTGCTTTAACGTCTGCCATAATTGTTTTTTATTTTTAGATTGTTATTGTTTGTTTCTTATTCTGCTGCAGGTGCTTCTGCGGGGGTCTCTGCAGGCTCTGCTGCAGGTGCCTCTGCGGGTGCTGCCTTGACCTTGGCGAGGGACTTGATGAGGACGTCCTCGGCCTGGTCTTCCGCAACCGTCTGGAGAGCGGAGACGACACGGCGGATAGGGGACTGGAGAAGTCCGATGATGTCGCCGATGAGCTCTTCGCGGGTCTTGATGGCAGCGAGCTGGTCAAGCTTGTCAGCGCCGATGAAAGCGCACTCCTGTACATATGCACCCTTGACGACCGGTTTCTGCATACCGTCCTTGTTGAGCTTCTTGATGAGCTTGCCGGGGGCGTTGGGGACGTTGCAGTACATGATCGCGGTATTGCCCTTGAGGGTCTCGATGAGCTTCTGCATCTCAGGGTTGTCGATACCCTTGAGAACGTGCGCGAAGAGGGTATTCTTCACGACGGAGAGCTTGATGCCCTCTTCGAAGCAGGCGCGGCGGAGCTTGCCCGTATCCTTGGCATTCAGGCCAGCGATATCCGTAACATAGAAATTGGGATATTCCTTAAGCTGGGCTGAGATGGTTTCAATAATCTGATCTTTGAGTTCTTTCTTCATAATATTGAATTTTTATTTCTCAGCACCGTTCAAGAATGCTTTGATGTCAACTTTAACTCCGGGGCTCATGGTCGTGCAGACGGCAGCGCTCTTCATGTAAGTACCCTTGAGGGACTGAGGCTTGAGCTTGGCGACTGCGTTGAGGAACTCGGCGGCGTTCTCATAGATCTGCTCGGGGGTGAAGGAAACCTTACCGATGGCAGCGTGGACGATGCCGGTCTTGTCGACCTTGAAATCTATCTTACCAGCCTTGACCTCCTTGATGGCGTTGCCAATCTCCATGGTCACGGTGCCGGTCTTGGGGTTCGGCATAAGGCCGCGGGGTCCGAGGATACGTCCCAGGGCGCCCACCTTGGCCATGACCGAAGGGGTGCAGACGATGACGTCGATGTCGGTCCAGCCACCCTTGATCTTCTCGATGTAATCGTCAAGTCCGACATAGTCGGCGCCTGCGGCCTGTGCCTCGGCCTCCTTGTCAGGAGTACAGAGTGCGAGGACGCGGGTGATCTTTCCGGTGCCATGAGGAAGCGTGACAACGCCACGGATCATCTGGTTGGCCTTGCGGGGATCTACGCCGAGGTTGGCGGAGATCTCGACGGAAGAGTCGAACTTGGTGTAAGTGATATCCTTCAAAATCCCGCATGCTTCGGCAAGCGTGTAAACCTTGGTATGGTCATACTTGGCCATAACGGCTTTCTGATTCTTAGTCAATTTGCTCATGATGCGTAGATTTTAAAGGTCCTCGGGGAATTTACCTGTGACTGTGATACCCATGCTTCTTGCTGTACCAGCAACCATCCTCATTGCGGATGCAATGGTGAAACAGTTGAGGTCCGGCATTTTGCCCTCTGCGATCTCCTTCACCTGGTCCCAGGTGATGGAGGCAACCTTCTTCCTGTTAGGCTCGCCGGAGGCGGTCTGGATCTTCGCGGCCTCCTTGATGGAGATCGCTACAGGCGGCTGCTTGACTTCAAACGAGAAGGACTTGTCGGAGTAGACCGTGATGACCACAGGGAGGACCTTTCCTGCCTGGGCCTGCGTAGCAGCATTGAACTGCTTGCAGAAGTCCATAATGTTCAAGCCTTTGGAACCGAGGGCCGGTCCTACCGGAGGTGCTGGATTAGCTGCTCCTCCCTTGATTTGGAGCTTGATGAATCCGGTAACTTCTTTTGCCATGATTTGTTATTCTTTAGTGACTTGTGTAAAACTGAGTTCCAAGAGGGTCTTCCTGCCAAAAATGACAACGATGACCTTGAGCTTGCTCCTGTCTTCAATGATGCCGTCCACTGTACCGCTGAAACCGCTGAACGGACCGTCGGTGATCTTGACCTTGTCGCCGAGGGCATAGTTGACCTCGGTCTCGGCCGCGCTGTCGGCGTTCTCGTCCTGCTGGCCGAGAATCCTCTGGGCCTCCTCCTCGCGGATGGGGACCGGGACTCTCTCTATCTGGGATCCACTAACGGTTTTCTTCTCTGTCAGGAAACCTGACATGCCGGGAATGAGATTGCGGATAATATTCTCGAGCTTGGCGCTCAGTTCGGCCTGGATAAGCACATAACCAGGGAAAAGCAGCTTGTCGACCGCCTTCCTCTTGTTGTTTTTTGTGACTATTTCCTTCTTGACTGGTACGAGAACCTGGCCTACCTGATCCTGAAGCCCGCTCCTTTCTATTTCCTTCTCAAGATAATCTTTGGCTTTCTTTTCTTTTCCACCGGCTGTCCGAAGAACATACCATTTCATTTCGCCCATGATATCAAACGGATATTACAATGTGTAAATTGCAGTCATGACAGACTGGAAAGCCAGGTCTATCACCCAGAGTGCAAGCGCGAGGATGGCCGTCGTGACCATGACCAGGATAGCTGAACTCTGCAGCTTGTCCCAGGTGGGCCAGGTGGTCTTCTTCGTGAGCTCTACGAAAGACTCCTTCAGATAGTTGATAAACTTTCTCATCTTTACTCTTAATGGACACAGTCAATTTGGAAGCGGCGACAGTGTCTGTTAAACAATTACCAAATCGTAACCTTTGATATATATTGGCAGGGGAAGCAGGATTCGAACCCACATCTACGGTTTTGGAGACCGCTGAACTACCCTTGTTCTATTCCCCTGTAAAGGGAAGCCTCCCTGCAGGAAGGCTTCCCCGGAAACATCTGACCGAGAATTACTCGATGATCTTGATAACCTGTCCGGCACCGACGGTGCGGCCACCCTCGCGGATTGCGAAGCTGAGACCCTCGTTCATAGCGACGGCGGTGATGAGCTTCACAGTGATCTCCACGTTGTCACCAGGCATAACCATCTCGACACCCTCGGGGAGCATGATCTCACCGGTAACGTCAAGGGTACGGATGAAGAACTGGGGACGATAGTGGTTGTGGAACGGGGTGTGACGGCCACCTTCCTCTTTCTTGAGGACATAGATCTGGGCCTTGAACTCGGTGTGAGGAGTGATGGAGCCGGGCTTGGCAACGACCTCGCCGCGCTTCACTTCCTTCTTGTCGATACCACGGAGGAGGAGACCTACGTTGTCACCAGCCTCACCCTGGTCGAGGAGCTTGCGGAACATCTCGACGCCGGTGCAGACGCTGGTACGAGGCTTCTCGCTGAAACCGACGAGCTCGACGGGATCACCGACATGGATGGTACCCTGCTCGATACGGCCGGTAACGACGGTACCGCGACCGGTGATGGAGAAGATGTCCTCGATAGGCATAAGGAAAGGCTTGTCGGTAAGACGGACCGGGAGCGGAATGTAGCTGTCAACAGCATCCATAAGCTCGAGGACCTTGGCCTCCCACTGAGGCTCGCCGTTGAGGGCGCCCAGAGCGGAACCGCGGATGACAGGAGCGTTGTCACCGTCGAAATCGTACTTGTTGAGAAGGTCGCGGACCTCCATCTCGACGAGGTCAAGCATCTCCTCATCGTCCACGAGGTCGACCTTGTTGAGGAAGACGACCATCTTAGGGACGTTAACCTGCTTGGCGAGGAGGACGTGCTCGTTGGTCTGGGGCATAGGACCGTCGGTAGCAGCGACAACGAGGATAGCGCCGTCCATCTGGGCAGCACCGGTAACCATGTTCTTCACATAGTCAGCGTGGCCAGGGCAGTCGACGTGTGCGTAGTGACGGTTGGCAGTCTGATACTCGACGTGAGCGGTGTTGATGGTGATACCACGCTCCTTCTCCTCAGGGGCGTTGTCGATCTGGTCGAAGGACTTGACCTCGCTGAGGCCCTGCTTTGCAAGCACCTTCGTGATGGCGGCGGTCAAAGTGGTCTTGCCATGGTCAACGTGGCCGATCGTGCCGATGTTGACATGGGGTTTGGTTCTCTGGAATGTTTCTTTTGCCATAATATTATGTTTTTTAAGTGTTTACAAACATTTGTAAGGTCCATTCAGACCTAAAAAAAGAGCCGATGATGGGATTTGAACTCATGACCTCATCCTTACCAAGGATGCGCTCTACCCCTGAGCTACATCGGCTTTTGTGGAGCGGAAAACGAGGTTCGAACTCGCGACCCTCAGCTTGGAAGGCTGATGCTCTACCAACTGAGCTACTTCCGCAAAATTTTCGTGGGAGGTGGTGGACTCGAACCACCGAACCCTGAGGGAGCGGATTTACAGTCCGCCGCAATTGCCACTATGCGAACCTCCCATGGTGTTTTTTCTTTCGAGCCGATAGAGGGATTCGAACCCACGACCCCGAGATTACAAATCACGTGCTCTGGCCAACTGAGCTATATCGGCGGGTTCAGCGTCCTTCATTCGCTGAAAGGGATTGCAAAGGTAGACATTATTTTGGAGTTTGCAAACTTTTTTCAATCTTTTTCTACAAGATTGTGAAGTAGATGCAGTATGCCGTCGCGGTCGAGATTGCACTCGGCCCTTTCGGCCGCCTGAGTGCCTTGAGCGATGAATCTGTCGGGGATTCCGGCGCCGGCGAGACGGACGCCGGAACCGTTGGCGGAGAGGTGTTCGGCGACGGCGCCGTAGAGCCCTCCGATGAGTGCTCCGTCCTCTACTGTGAGCACGGACTCGAAGCCTTCCGTGACTTCCTTCATCATCCCGGCGTCAAGGGGTTTCAGATAGCGGACGTCATATACTGCGGGGGAGAATCCATATTCTTCCTTGAATGCCGCGGCCGCTTCAACGGCCCTGTGCGATGCCGGGCCGAGGGCGAGGACGGCGATGCGTTCGCCGTCAACGAGCCGGGTGGCCCGGCCCGGAGGCAGGGTCTCCCATCCCGCCTCGCGCCAGTCACGGCCTTCGCCGGTGCCGCGCGGGTAGCGTATGATCATGGGGGAGTCCTGGTGCAAGGCAGTATACATGAGGTTCTTGAGTTCGGTCTCATCCGACGGGGCGGCGATGATGAGCCCGGGGATGCTCCTGTAAGCCGCGAGGTCGAAGGCCCCGTGATGCGTCGGGCCATCCTCTCCCACTACTCCGGCACGGTCGAAGCAGAACGTCACGGGCAGATGCTGCAGTGCCACGTCGTGTATGATCTGGTCATACGAGCGCTGCGCGAAGGAAGAATAGATGTTGCAGAAAGGCCTGAGTCCGCCCGCTGCCAGTCCTGCGGAGAACGTGACTGCATGCTCCTCCTCTATACCCACGTCGAAGAAACGCGAGGGCATCCTCTCGGCAAGGAGGTTCATTCCACATCCGGTAGCCATTGCGGGAGTGATACCGACAACGCGGCGGTCCGCCTCCGCGAGCTCACAGAGGACTTCTCCGAAAACGTCCTGGTAGCGGTCCGCCTTATGCTCTGAACGTATGCGTTCGCCAGTCTCTGGATTGAACCGTCCCGGGGCGTGCCATACAGTGGGGTCGGCCTCGGCGGGAGCGTATCCCTTGCCCTTGGTCGTGATGCAGTGCAGGATGCGCGGTCCCTTGAGTCCCTTTAGCTTCCTCAAGGTCTCCAGGACCTGGTCCATGTCGTTTCCGTCGATGGGGCCGAAATAACGGAATCCCAGGGCTTCGAAGAGGTCTCCTCCGGATCCCTTGACGATCCACGATTTCAAGCTCCTGATCCAGCGCTGTATGAACGCCCTGAAGCGACGGTCTCCCATCTTCTCCCAGACCTTGCCCTTGAAACGGTTGTATGCGGGGTTGGTGGTGATCCTCAGCAGATGGTCGTGCAATGCGCCTATATTGCGGTCGATCGACTGGTTGTTGTCATTGAGGATGATGAGCAGGTCGGCGGCGCTGCTGCCGGCGTTGTTGAGGCCTTCGAAGGCAAGGCCTCCGGTGAGCGCTCCGTCGCCTATGAACGCGACGGTCTTCTCATCGCTCCCGCGCATCTTGGCCGCTTCGGCCAGGCCGAGGGCAGCCGAGACGGATGTCGAGGAGTGCCCGACTCCGAAAGCGTCGTAGGGGCTCTCTTCCATCTTGGGAAACCCGCTTATGCCGTCGCGGGTGCGGTTCTGCTTGAAAAGCTCCTTGCGGCCGGTCAGGATCTTGTGGGCGTAGGCCTGGTGGCCGACGTCAAAGACGACCTTGTCCGCGGGCGTATTATATATATAGTGGAGACCTACTATCAGCTCAACGGCGCCCAGGCTGGAAGCCAGGTGCCCGGGATTGCGGGAACAGCAGTCCACCATGTACGACCGGATCTCAGCGCAAAGCTCCTTGAGCTCGTCCGCATTCAATACCCTTATGTCTTCAGGAGTGTTGACCCTGTCCAGAATCCTGTACATCACATCAAGTTTGGAAGGGCAAAGGTACGATTTTATTTCAATAATTGTTAAATTCGCAATATGGACACGATGAAAAGACGCCGTTTCCCGAACACTTACGTGATCCTTTCGATCCTTATAGTGTTGTGCGCCCTGGCCACGCTTGTCGTGCCGCCGGGACAGTATGTCACCGCGGCGGACGGAAGCGTGTCCTTCGAGTCCGTACCCCGCGCCCCGCAGACATGGCAGGTATTCTCCTCCCTTTATGACGGATTCGTCAAGCAGGCGGGGATCATCGTATTCATCCTCATAGTCGGAGGAGCCTTCTGGGTGCTCAACGCCACGGGTGCCGTGTCGTTCGGCATCAACCGCTTCATCTCCAGGGCGGGGAAGTACGACCGTTTCGTACTTGCGGGGCTGGCTGTGCTGTTCTCCCTCGGCGGAGCCGTCTTCGGGATGAGCGAGGAGACCATTCCTTTCGTGGGCATAGTCGTACCGCTCGTCATCGCCATGGGTTATGACGCCATCACCGGCCTGCTGGTGGTGTATGTCGCGTCGAACATCGGTTTTTCTTCCGCTTTCCTCAATCCTTTCACGGTGGGCATCGCGCAGGAGATGTCCGGCCTTCCACTCTTTTCCGGCATGGGCTACAGGATCTTCTGCTGGGTGCTTCTCACGGCCGTGCTTGTGGTGTTCATCCTCCTTTATTCTTCCCGTATACGCAAAACACCGCAGGCAGACCCCTGCACTTCATCCGCGGATACCAGCCAGGATGTACGCCGTCCGGCACTCATCCTGCTGACACTTCTGGTTACAGTCATCCTGCTGATCGTCGGTGTCACATGCTTCAAGTGGTACATGGCCGAGATTTCGGCATTGTTCCTGGCCATGGGCATAGTCGTAGGCATCCTGGGCGGCTTCAGGGCCAACCGCATAGCCGACGAGTTCGTTGCCGGAGCAAAGGACATATTCCCGGCTGCGCTAGTCGTCGGCCTGGCGTCCGGCATCATAGTCATCCTCCAGGACGGACATGTAGTCGACAGCATCCTCCACGGACTGGAGTCCGGCCTCGGAGGAGCGGGGAAGACCGGATCGCTCGCGCTTATGTACGGCATCCAGACCGTGATCAACCTGCTCATTCCCAGCGCGACTGCCAAGGCTGCGGTGACCATCCCCATCATGGCGCCTTTTTGCGACATGATCCATCTCTCCCGGCAGGCCATGGTCATGGCCTTCCAGTTCGGAGACGGCTTCACCAACATGGTCACCCCGACTTCGGGGGTGCTCATGGCTGCTCTGGCCATGGCGAAGGTCCCATACGATAAATGGGTCAAATGGGCATGGAAATACGTTTTGGCATTGATTCTTGCAGGATTTGTGCTACTTTTGCCTACTGTGCTCCTGCCCTTGGCGGGATTCTGACGATAAAAATGATAACAAATTTTGACTGTCATGACTGAAACCATCAACAAAACCACCCTCCGCGACTCCGCGGCGATGCGCTGGACGGCCCTGCTGCTGCTCGCACTCGGTATGTTCTGCGCCTATATCTTCATGGACATCCTGTCCCCGATCAAGGACCTGATGGAGTCCACCAGGGGTTGGGATTCCAAGGCATTCGGCACGATGGAGGGCGCCGAGACGTTCCTCAATGTGTTCGTTTTCTTCCTGATTTTCGCAGGTATCATCCTGGACAAGATGGGCGTCCGCTTCACTGCGGTCCTTTCCGGAGCAGTGATGCTTCTGGGCGGTTTCATCAAGTATTTCGCCATCAGCAAGGCTTTCATAGGCTCCGGGCTTGAGACCTGGTTCACGGACCATCTCAACTGGTACACCGGGATAGGCTTCATCGACGATGTGCTTCCGTTCTACCACGGCATGCCCGCATCGGCCAAACTTGCGGCGATCGGGTTCATGATCTTCGGCTGCGGCTGTGAGATGGCTGGCATTACCGTCAGCCGCGGTATCGTCAAGTGGTTCAAGGGCCGGGAGACGGCACTCGCCATGGGCTCCGAAATGGCTCTCGCCCGTCTGGGCGTGGCTACCTGCATGATTTTCTCGCCCTATTTCGCCAAGCTCGGCGGCCATGTGGAAGTGAGCCGATCCGTCGCTTTCGGCGTGGTGCTCCTGTGCATCGCCCTCATCATGTTCATCACCTATTTCTTCATGGACAAGAAACTCGATGCACAGACAGGCGAGGCCGAGGACAAGGACGATCCGTTCAAGGTTAAGGATATCGGCAAGATCCTTTCAAGTCTCGGTTTCTGGCTTGTGGCCCTTCTCTGCGTGCTTTATTATTCCGCTATATTCCCGTTCCAGAAGTATGCGGTCAACATGCTGCAGTGCAACCTTACCCTGACCGAACCCGCAGCAGGTTCGTTCTGGGCAGGGGAGACGGTTACCATCATCCAGTACATCATCATGCTCGTGGTGGCAGTCTGCTCATTCGCCAGCAATTTCATCAAGAACAACAAAGGACTCAAATACGGCCTGATGGCCGTCGCTGTCGTCGCTCTGGTGGTCTATTGTCTTATGGGCTTCAAGCGCGGCACGGCTGAGACCATCTTCGCCGTGTTCCCGCTGCTGGCCGTGGCCATCACTCCTATCCTCGGCAACTATGTGGACCACAAAGGCAAGGCGGCTTCGATGCTGCTCATAGGATCCATCCTGCTCGTGCTCTGCCACCTGACCTTCGCTTTCATCCTGCCCCTGTTCAAGGGCAGCGCCGTCGGAGGCACCATCGTGGCCTATGTCACCATCCTTGTCCTTGGAGCAAGCTTCTCACTGGTTCCGGCCGCGTTGTGGCCTTCCGTGCCGAAGCTGGTTGACGCCAAGGTCATCGGTTCGGCCTATGCGCTTATTTTCTGGATCCAGAATATCGGACTCTGGCTCTTCCCGATCCTGATCGGCAACGTGCTCACCAGCACCAACGCCCCCGGAACTCCTCCGGACCAGCTCAATTATACCTGGGCCCTGGTGATGCTTGCCTGCCTCGGAGTAGCTGCGATGCTGATCGGTCTCTACCTCAAGGTTGTCGACGGAAAGAAGCATCTCGGACTCGAGGAACCCAATATCACCGAGTAGGATGGCTGAAGAAGTGAAACGCCGCTATTCGCGGCTGGCATGGGTAGCACTGGCTTGTCTGGTGGTACCCATGTTCGCGTCATATTTCTTCGATGACATGTTCTCGACGATCTCGTATCTTTTCGAGGATCCGTCGAGGACGGCGCTGGGCTGGGATGCTGCCGGTTATGGCCTGTATACCAGCGGTTACAGTGTGCTGTGCGTATTCGGAGGACTGGTGATCTGCGGTATCCTGCTGGACAAGTGGGGAGTGCGTATCACCGGATCGATATTCGTGGGCATGATGGCGGCCGGCGCCCTGCTGGTGCTGCATGCCATCACGGCAGGCTATGCGCCGGCCAAGTCCCTGCGTTTGGCTTATGTCGGATGCATGTTTTTCGGACTAGGCAGCGAGATAGCGGGCACGGCCGTGACGCGGTCCATTGCCAAATGGTTCCGCGACGGGCCGATGGCGCTGGCCATGGGCCTGCAGCTGGCTATCGCCCGTCTGGGCACGGCCGTGGCCCTGGTCCTGGCGCCGCGCCTTGTCGTGGAGAATGCCGGCCATGTATACAGCCTGGCCGAGACGGCCCGTCCGGCCGTCTTCGGCATCGGGCTGATGGCCGCCGGCCTTATCCTCTGGGCCTTCTTCGTGGCGCTTGATGCCCGGAGATTCTCGGCAAAGCCGGGACCGAAGGCCCGGCGGAACGCCGTGGACTCATCCGACGGGATTGTTGCAACAGATTCGGACTCGAAAGCAGTGACTGATACCGACCATTCCTCCGATGATGAGGCATTTCGCCTGAAAGACGTCTTGAAAGTGCTGACCAACAAGAATTTCTGGTTGCTCGGCCTGCTTTGTGTCCTGTTCTACAGCAGTATCGTCGCATTTAAGAAATTCGCCGGGGCCATCCTGATTCCCCGTTTCGGAATCCCGGCCGCTACGGCGGGGTGGATGGTGTCCATGCTGCCTTTTTCTACGGTCATCTTCGCCCCGCTTTTCGGTCTGTTGGTCGACAAACGCGGCAAAGGTACCCGCTGGATGATACTCGGTTCGATACTTGCCCTGATCGCCCATCTGCTTCTGGCATTCGCCCCTGCCGGCGTACCTTTCTACGGCTATCTCAGCATGGTTTTCCTAGGTTTCGGATACTCACTTGTACCCGCTGCCTTGTGGCCTTCAGTGCCTAAGATCGTGCCTGACAAGGTGTTGGGTACGACGTATTCATTGATCTACTGGGTGCAGAACCTCGGTCTGCTGTCCTTCAAATGGCTGGCGGGCGTGATACTCGGTGCCGCCGCGGGCTCCGCAGCTGCGGCCGCGGCTGGCTCCGCCGCTGCGGCATCTTCCGCCGGCTCAGCTGCTGCCGCGTCTTCCGCCGGCTCAGCTGCTGCCGCGTCTTCTGCCAGCTCCGCTGCTGCCGCGTCTTCTGCCAGCTCCGCTGCTGCATCTTCCGCCGGCTCCGTTTTTTCCGCCGGCGCCCTGAGCGGCCCCGTGCGCGTCGAACTGATGTTCGTCGCGCTCTGCGTCGCCGCGGTGGTCATCGCGCTGCTCTTCGCCCGCGTCTCCCGCCGCCGTCCCGAACTCTGTCTCGACACCCCCTCCGGCAAATAGCATTCTCCCCCGGTAGTTTATTTCTATAGATGTTTGACAGTGCTGTAGACGGTCCAGAAAATGGACCGTCTACAGCATTTTGGGGCGTTTTTGACGTAGACGGTCCAATCTGTGGACCGTCTACGTCACTTTCTCCCGTATAGCAGGGCATACAAAACATCCTTCGGAAATCTGCCGAAGGATGTATGTCCTCTCCCGGGTGTCCTTCGGAAACTTGCCGAAGGATGTGCGACTACTCCGAGTATCCTTCGGAAACTTGCTGAAGGATATATGCCCTAACCCGGGTATCCTTCGGAAACTTGCCGAAGGATACGGTGGTCAGTTTGCCGATTGTTCGGTTTGCTGCCTTCAAGGGCTGTTGCCCGGCTCTGTCCTGCGACCTGGGTTGGTCCATCAGGCTCAGAACAGCTCGTAGAAGTGGTGTAGAAAGCCTTTGAGGGTAGCCGGCCGGTCCGTATAGAGGATAGAGGGATGATGTCAGAGTTTCCTGAGGGAGGCGCCGCGGGAGACCTGGATGATATCGACCTTGGTACCGGCTTCTGCTTCATAGGAGCAGGTGGATGCGCCGGTGGCCTCGATGGAGATTGTCCGGATGGCGGATACCTTGCAGTTGGCTGCGCCGGACAGCTCGACCGACACTTCCTGCGCTTTGGCGCTGCGGGTGTCGATCGATGCTGCTCCGCTGCCCTCGATGTCGAGTTCAGCCAGGAAATCGTCAGACTCCATATCCACGCGTGCAGCGCCTGATGCCTCTATGGACACTTCCTTGAAACTGCCGTTGAGGTCAGCTCTCGCGCTCCCTGAGAGTTCTGCATCAAGATCGGAAACCTCGACGCCCATTTTGACCTTTCCCGCACCGGAGATCTCGAGCGACACTTTCGTGAACCGACCGGTGAGACCGGCCTCGGTAGCACCGCTGAGGGAGAGACTAGCAGAAGGAGCAGAGAGCGACAGGCCCTTTGCGTGGGAGGCACCGCTCAAGTCAAGCTGGAATGCCCTGTCCCTCAGGGTGGGGAAAGTACCCTCGGCATTGAGCGCTGCGGCTCCGCTGAGAGAAACGCTCTCCAGGAGCGGCATCTTCACTATTGCCCGTACGGCCCCGGCCCTCTCGTCGGAGAGTTTGCGACTGATGGATTTGGGCAATTCTTTCATTCTCAGCACCAGTTGGTTGCGGCTGACCTCCACGATGATGTACGGCTCCAAATAGTCCGGAGCTTCTATTCCGACGGAAAAGTTGGCGGAAGGGCTCAACTCAACACTGAAAACATTGGAAGCCCTTATACCGGTGAACCCTGAGAGCCTGTAGTCGTTGCTGAATGTGCCGGCCAGTGCCGGGACAATGGCCAGTATGACGGCCAATGTGGTCAAAAGGATCTTTTTCATATCAATGGATTTATTTCGCGTTTGTCAAAAGGTTGTGTACTCCATCCAGCAGGGTGTTGTAATGCTCACGGAGTATTGCGGATTTCTCTGCATCGCCGAGCTCGTCCGGGAGAAGGTCGATAAGGGGGATGGCCTCCTCGGTCACGCTGCTCAACTGGGCAGACAGGATCTCGTCCGGGCCGGCTTTCTCCCAAGCGGCGGATACTTGCTCCATGTAAGCCAGATATATCCCCTCCGGGGAGTCCCCGGCGCCGCGGAGCCAGTCCGTGCTGCGGCCTGCCTGAGGCAGGAGCAGCACGGCGGCGAGCGCCGCGGCCGCGGCGGCAGGCAGGACTGTCCGGAATATCCGGACCCTGAGCCTGCCCGCCTCCCACTTCCGCAGGAAGCGGTCTTCCGCCCCTTCGGGAGGTAACTCCGTGTCAAATGCCTCTGCATTGTCACGTATGAAGTCATCAAGCTTACTCATATCGTTTCCGTTTTCAATTCCTTGATAAGTTTTGCCCTTCCCCGGGAATACCATGACCGTAGCGTTGCTTCCTTCTGTCCTGTCAGTCGTGCTATCCCGGCGTAATCCATCCCTTCTATCAGTATCAGGTCGAGAATAAGGGAATAAGGATGCGGGAGCCGCTCCATCGCAGTACGTATCCGCATGACATCGATGCTTTCGGGAAGCTCCTCTTCATCTTCCGCTTCGTCCGGAATCCTTTCTACAAATAGTTCCAGACCTTTTTTCCTGCGCCGCAGGAAGTCTATGCCCATGCGGATGCAGGTAGTCCTGAGCCACGCGGCTTTCCTGGCCTCCGACAGTCCCGGTACTCCTTTCGTGAAATACTTCATGAAGGTGTCCTGCATGATCTCCTCCGCCTCTTCCGGATCCCGGACTATACGCAGCGCCGTATTGTAGACGGCCTTGCTGTGGCTTCGGTAGAACTCTGTCGCTTCCTGTCTGGTCATTTCCGTGTGTCTCTGCTATAATAACGCAAAAAAGACGGTGACGTTGCACCGTCTTTCCATCTTTTCGTTAAAATCAGAACGGCAGGTCGTCAGCCCCGTCTCCACCCATGATGTCGATCGGTCCCGGCTGAACGGGTGCCGCAGGTGTGGCGGGACGCGGCTGGAAGCCGGCAGGCTGATTGTAGCCCTGCGGCGCAGCAGGCTGAGGATACCCCTGCGGGGCCGGGGCGCCGTAGGCGCCGCCCTGCGGCTGCGCCGGCCTCTGCTGGCCGTAGCCATCCTGGCCTTCGCCGCCGGGGTTGTCCCCGCGTTTGCCCAGCAACTGGATATTGTCCACAACGACTTCGGTGGTGAATTTCTTAACTCCCTGCTGGTCGGTCCAGGACCGGGTCCTGAGCTTGCCTTCGATATACACCTGGGTGCCCTTGCGGATGAACTTCTCCGCAAGGTCTGCTGAATTGCGCCAAGCGACGATGTTGTGCCATTCGGTATTCTCGCGGAGTTCTCCGCTGCGGTCGCGGTACCGCTCAGTGGTGGCCAGTGTGAATGATGCTACTTTCGTGGCGTTCTGTGCGCCGGAATTTCCTTCGAGGTAACGTACTTCGGGGTCTCTGCCAACGTTACCGATCAACATGACTTTGTTAAGTGACATAGTGGTTCGATATTGTTTACTTTAACTAAAAAAGGTTTCTCTACAAATATAGCAAACGCCGTCCAAATAACCAACAGCCTTTTCCGCCCGCTTCTCCCGACCAGCCCCGTTAACCTTCTACCGCCGGTCGAAGGCTAAAAACAGGTCGGCGAGCTGATCGGAGGATGTGTTGTCGAAATAATTGCTGACGCAGAGTCCGCGGAGGGCCTCAAGGATGGAGGCGCGGTCGAAGCGGCAGCCGTCAAGGGCCGCCGCCAGCCCTTCGGCGGGCAGACTTCCAATGAAGTCCCCGCCGAAGGAGAGCCCGCGGATTTTCCCCCGCACGATGCTGCAACTTACCTCCACTGTCCCGCAGGGGAGTTTAGCGGCATGCGTGAACCCGGCTTTCGGCGAAAGCCCGAAATTCCATTCCCAGGTGGAGAACTTGGTCCTGCAGATTTCCTGTATCTCAGTCTCATCTTCACTGCTTAGAAACACTTGGCTATCAGCGTAATCCCTTGAAAGGGTCCTTTCAAGGGCCGCTTGCATCTCCTCGACACGGGAAAACTGCGGCAGGTAGTCCCTGAGGTTGGCTACCCTGCTACGGACGGAGGCTATTCCGGCTGCGTCGAGCTTGCTCCCCGGCACGGAAAGCGCCTCGGTCAGGCTGGCGATGTCCACGTCATACATAAGTGTACCGTGGACCATCAGCCTGTCCTTGTAGACCCGCTTGGCGTAGCCGGAGACTTTCCGGCCCTCCACGACTATGTCGTTCCGGCCGGTCAGCTCCGCCGGGACGCCAAGCGCCCGCAGCGCATCCAGCATCAAGTGCAGATACTCTGGACAATCCCGTTCCAGATCTCTGGAACGCCCGACAATAGTATAGTTGAGGTTTTGCAGGTCATGGTACACGGCCCCTCCGCCGGTGACCCTGCGGGCCAGGCGGATGCCGTGTGCTTCCAGATACGGAAGATTGACCTCTGCGTAGGCGTTCTGGTTCCTGCCGATGATGACCGAAGGACTGTTCCGCCAGAGATAGAACACGGTATCATCCGACGGGAACCGCTCCAGGCAGAATTCGTCGAAAGACATGTTGTAATGCGGGTCGGTGGAACTATTCCTGAGGTACTTCATCCTGCATCAGTTATGCTGCAAATTTAGCAAAAAGCTTCCCCGGATGTCCAATTGTTCCACCTATTTTTCCGAAGGTTGAAGATTTTTGGAAAAATAATCCTAACTTGTGACTTCAAACAGGAATCATTAACACTAATACTAATTGGATATGAAGAAAGCATTAGCAGTTTTCGCCGCGTCCCTGCTCATGGCCGGGGCGCTTTCCGCTCAGGAACTCAGCAATTTCAACTTCGGAGGCCGCCAGCAGATCGTCTCTCCCGAGATAGCTGACGGTCAGGTGACCTTCCGCCTCGCCGCCGACTACGCCACCGTCGTCCAGCTCGCCGGCAACTGGCTGGAGGGTGCTGTCCCCATGAAGAAGGAGAACGGAGTGTGGTCCGTCACCATCGACCTCCCGTCTCCGGAGATATACACTTACAATTTCGTAGTGGACGGTGTCTCCGTGAATGACCCCCAGAACTACATGGTGCAGCGTGACGGTACCCGTTACCTGAACATGCTGATGGTCCCCGGCGAGCGTACGGCCCCGTATTTCGAGACCGACCATCGCGGCACAGTCACTTACAAGTGGTATGACAGCGCCATCCTCGGCATCAACCGCCGCCTGACGGTCTATACCCCTTACGGCTATGAAGCCAAGGCAAATGCCAAGAAGAAATACCCCGTCCTCTACCTCCTCCACGGAGCAGGCGGAGACGAGGAGGCATGGTCCTCGATGGGACGCGCCGCCCAGATCCTCGACAACCTCATCGAGCAGGGCAAGGCCCAGCCCATGATCGTCGTGATGCCTAACGGCAATCCCAACCAGCAGGCCGCCCAGACTCTCGGCCTGAAGACCTCTGACGTCAATTTCCGTGATCCGGCCTATGCCAACGCCTACGTACGCAGCCTCTGCGAGGAGATCGTCCCGTTCATTGAGAAGGAATTCAGGGTAAATGCCAAGCCCGAGTCCCGTGCCATCGCCGGCCTGTCAATGGGAGGCGGCCACACCATCTCGGCTTCCACCCTTTATCCTGCGATGTTCGACTATATCTGCCCTCTCTCAGCAGCCGGTTCCGCCAACGACGAGCAGATCCAGGCCCTCAAGAAGGCTGGTGTGAAGCTTTATTTCCTTGCCTGCGGTACTTCCGACTTCCTCTATGAAGGCTCGAAGACCCTCGACGCCACGCTCACCAAGAACGGCCTCGACCACATCTTCTATCAGTCCGAAGGCGGCCATACCTGGGCCAACTGGAGACTGTATCTCCAGACCTTCGCCCCGATGCTCTTCAAATAGGCTAGAGAGATATAAGTGAATCGATGTCAGGGGCTGCCCCTGTCATTACGGAATACCCGGAGACTGCCTGGTTCACGAGCCAGAGGTTTCCGGGTAAATATTTCGCCCCGGCGTCAAGCATCCGGGCACGAAGCAGCCCCGAGAAAGCGGGGTCGCGGTAATTGGCCTCCAGCACGAGAGGCTTCGCGGAGAAATCCTCCGCTCCCAGCTCCGCGAATACATCCAGAGCCATAGGCAACGCATAAACGATGAAATCCGCCAAGCGGAGCTCCTTGCGGAAATCCTGGATATCCGCAACGCGGAATCCGTACTCCGGAAGGCCTTTGATGAACGCCTCCGCCTTGGCGGCGGTGCGGTTCATCACGGTCGTGGCGAAGCCGCATTCCGCCGCGGCGAGTGCCGCGGCCTTGCCGGCTCCGCCGAGGCCCGCGACCAGCGCCGCCGGCCTCCGGCCGTAGCGTTCCACTAGCTGCGCCTTCACGAACTGATGAATCTTCACATGCGCCTTGCTTCCGAATGTGCCGTAGAATTCATGGATGATGCCGGGGAAAAGCGCCTCGGCCACGGTGAGGATCACTCCCGTGAAGTCGGAATTATGCGCGCTGACCCCTTCAGGAGTCTTGACCAGAATGTTGGCCGCGCCAGTCAATGCCACGGGACCGGATACGATTTCAGCCTTCTCGTAAGCCTTCTCCTTGAACGGGGCAGTGACGTTGACGGCCTTGTATCCCTTGAGGAACTTGGCGTAAGATTCTTCGAAATACTGGCCTTCGATCAGGTCGTAGCCGTATTTTCCATGGTAGGCGGTCTCGAAGAGCCTCGGGCTCTGCGAGTGTTCGATGGGATGTCCTATGAGACCGAAATCAGGCATTTCTCTGGCGTACGGCTTCGAACAGCAGGATAGCTGCGGACACCGATGCGTTGAGGGAGTCGAGCTCCCCGAGCATCGGGATGCGGATATGTCCGTCGGCGGCCTTTCGCCATCCGTCGGTGAGGCCTGTAGCCTCAGTCCCGACGACTATGGCCGTACCGCCCGTCATGTCCGTATCGTAGTACCACGACGAATCCTGCAGCTGTGCCGTGTAAATATTTATCTTGTTGTCTTTCAGCCATTTGATGGCTTCTTCCGAACTGCAGCAGACGACCTGGACGGTGAATACCGCCCCGATGCTTGCGCGGATGAGGTTGGGATTGTACAGGTCGGTCAGCGGATCGCATATCAGCACGGCGTCGGCTCCTGCCGCATCGGCGCTCCTGAGCACCGCTCCGATATTGCCCGGCTTCTCCACGCCTTCCAGCACCACCACAAGTGGCTTCTCCCTCATCTCCAGCCCGTCGAGCGTCCTTTCCTTCACTTTCACCTCGGCAATCATCCCCTCTGTCCCTCCTCTGTACGCAATCTTCTCGTACAGTTCCCTCGGCACCTCCACAATCTGCCCCGCATTCTCAAGGATGGTCTGCAGCATGTCAAGGTTCGGGGATTCACTTCCCGGAAACCGTGCCACCCTCGGCATCGTAAGAGGGGGGGACCCAAGCTTGCTTGGGGGGGGTCCGAAGGACGTTTCAGGGAGGTGAATCCCCGAACAACCTGTAATCTCCGGACAATAGAAAAGCGTGTCGATCTCGAAGCCGGCGCGGACGCAGTGCCCGAGCTCCCGGCGGCCCTCCACGACAAAAAGCCCCATCTCCTTGCGGAGGCGGGCTTTCTCCTGAAGCGCCAGAAGCGTCTTGACCTTGCGGTTCTGCGCCGATGTCACCGACTCGACCCTCACTGCTCCTTCTCCTCTTCTTTCTTCACGGCCTTCTCAGGCTTCATCTGAGGGAAGAACAGCACGTCCTGGATGGTGCTCTGGCCGGTCATGAACATGGTAAGGCGGTCGATACCCATGCCAAGGCCCGAAGTCGGCGGCATGCCGTACTCGAGCGCGCGGACGAAATCGTAATCGATGAACATGGCCTCGTCATCGCCCTTGCTCTTGAGCCTGGCCTGCTCCTCGAAACGCTCCAGCTGGTCGATAGGGTCGTTCAACTCGGAATAAGCATTGGCCAGCTCCTTGCCGCATACGAACAACTCGAAACGCTCGGTGAGAGCGGGGTTGGAACGGTGGCGCTTGGTAAGAGGCGACATCTCCACCGGATAGTCGATGATGTATGTAGGCTCTATGAGATTCTTCTCGGCGTATTCTCCGAAGATCGCGTCGATCAGCTTGCCCTTGCCCATGGAAGGCTCCACTTCCACGTTCAGCTTCTTGCAGGTGGCGCGGAGCTCATCCTCGTCCATGCCGGAAACATCGACTCCGGCGTACTCCTTGATGGCATCGAGGATGGGGAGACGGCGGTACGGAGGCTTGAAATCCACCTTGTGCTCACCGATCTGCACCTCGGTCGTACCGTTGACCCTGAGCGATATCTTCTCCAGCATCTTCTCCACGAACTCCATCATCCAGATATAGTCCTTGTAGGCGACGTAGATCTCCATGCAGGTGAACTCGGGGTTGTGCGTCTTGTCCATGCCCTCGTTGCGGAAATCCTTTGCAAACTCATACACGCCGCTGTAGCCTCCCACGATCAGACGCTTGAGATACAGCTCGTTGGCTATACGGAGGTAAAGGGGGATATCCAGCGCATTGTGATGGGTGATGAACGGACGGGCGGTCGCGCCGCCGGGGATGCTCTGAAGGATGGGGGTTTCGACCTCGAGGCATCCGGCCTCGTTGAAATACTCGCGCATCGTGGCCACGATTTGGGCACGCTTGATGAAGGTCTCCTTCACCTGAGGGTTCACGATAAGGTCGACGTAGCGCTGGCGGTAGCGGAGCTCCGGATCGGAGAAACCGTCATGGACGGTACCGTCGGCGTCGGTCTTAACGATGGGGAGGACCTTGAGCGACTTGCTCAGCAGGGTGAGCTCCTTGGCATGGACGGACAGCTGGCCGGTCTGCGTGATGAACGCAAATCCCTTGATACCCACTATGTCACCGATGTCGAGGAGTTTCTTGAATACAGTGTTGTACATGGTCTTGTCCTCGCCGGGGCAGATCTCGTCGCGCTTGACATACACCTGCATGCGTCCGGTCTCGTCCTGGAGCTCCATAAACGAGGCGGCGCCCATGATGCGGCGCGACATGATGCGTCCTGCGATGCAGACATCCTGAAGGTTTTCCTTCTCCGGGTCGTACTGGTCCTTGATGCTCTGCGCGGTCTCGTTGACCGGGAACAACGCTGCCGGATACGGCTCGATGCCCAACTCTCTCAATTTGACGAGGGACTCCCTCCTCAGCACTTCCTGCTCACTGTATTCGATATTGCCCATAATTAGATGATGATTATTCAAAGTCCACAAAAATAGCATATTTAATCCGGTTTTTCTTCATTGGAGGCATTTTTCTTGATTAAATAATTCCATTCTTGAATAAAAAACCGTAACTTTGAACGAATATGGCCAGAGAGTGTAAATGGATAGTCATGGAGCAGGCCGATGCCGAAAAGGTATCGAGGCTCGCTACCGAAGTCGGCATCGACAGGGTGCTGGCCGAGCTTCTCGTGAAGCGCGGTGTCGAGACCTTCGAGCAGACCCGCTCTTTCTTCCGCCCCCAACTCTCCGACCTCCACGATCCCTTCCTGATGAAGGACATGGACGTTGCGGTCGAACGGCTCCGCAAGGCCATCGTCACCAAGGAGAAGATCCTCGTATACGGAGATTACGACGTCGACGGCACCACTGCGGTATCGCTCGTTTATTCGTTCATCAAGCGTTTTACCGACCAGGTCGACTTCTATATCCCGGACCGTAATGACGAAGGATACGGAGTCTCCATCAAGGGCCTTGACTGGGCTGCGGACAACGGTTTCACCCTGGTCATCACCCTTGACTGCGGCATCAAGGCTATCGAAAAGACGCGTTATGCGGCTTCGAGGGGCATAGATTTCATCATCTGTGACCATCACCTTCCCGATTCGGAGCTTCCGCCCGCAGTTGCCGTGCTTGATCCCAAGCGCGAGGACTGCCATTATCCCTTCGACGACCTTTCAGGCTGCGGAGTGGGTTTCAAGCTCGTGCAGGCTTATTCGCAGCGCTACGGAGTGGCCTTCGAGACGCTGGTCCCGCTGCTGGACTACCTTGTAGTCAGCATCGCATCCGACCTCGTGTCCGTGGTGGGGGAGAACCGCGTACTGGCGCATTATGGCCTCAGGCAGCTCAATGAAGCGCCGCGCGCCGGGCTTTTGGCCATGATCACTCTCTCCAAGCTCGAGCTAGGACACATCACCATCGATGATATAGTGTTCAAGATCGGTCCCCGCATCAATGCCGCAGGGCGCATGGAGACCGGCCGCCTCGCGGTCGAGCTCCTCACCGCCACCGGCATCGACGAGGCCATGACTATCGGAGAGAAGATAAACGAAAACAACAACGACCGCAAGAGCATCGACCGCGAGATTACCCAGGAAGCCCTCGAGATGGTCCAGAAAGGCGAATGCCTCGCCTGGAAGAATGCCACGGTCGTATACAATCCCAAGTGGAACAAGGGCGTTGTCGGTATCGTTGCATCGAGGCTCGTTGAGGCTTTCTACAAGCCTACCATCGTGCTGACCAAGTCCAACGGTTTCGTCACCGGCTCGGCCCGCAGCATCCAGGGCTTCGACCTGTACGAGGCCATAGAGAGCTGCGCCGACCTCCTCGAGAATTTCGGCGGCCATGTATATGCCGCCGGACTCACCCTCAAGGAGGAGAACCTCGCCGAGTTCAGCAGCCGCATCGATGCGTTCGTGGACAGCAAGATCACGGAGGATATGCTTACGCCCGTGGTTACGATCGACGCCAAGCTCGATTTCGCGCGCATCACCCCTAAATTCTTCCGCATACTCAAGCAGTTCCAACCCTTCGGGCCGGGCAACAACAACCCCCTTTTCCTCACGGAGAACGTCTACGACGACGGCAACGCCCGCAAGGTCGGCGCCGGGGGCGTACACGTCAAGCTTGAGCTGCTCCAGGAGTCACAGCCATATCACCAGATTCCGGCCATCGCCTTCAATATGTCAGATTTTTACGACTATATCAAGGCTGGCAATCCTTTCGATGTCTGCTATTCGATAGTAGAGAATTATTACAGGGGAAGTACCAATATCCAGCTCCGCATCAAGGACATGCACGAGCGCGAGGATATTATCTGAACCTTCCGGGACCGCCTCCTCTGGGACCTCCGAAGCCTCCCGGGCCTCCGGGACCGCGTCCGCCGCCACCTCCTCCGTTGCCACCCATGCTGTTGAACCTGTAAGCCAGGGTCACCATCACGTAGCGTCCGAAGTTGTGCGTCCATCTGTTGTTCACATAGTCGTCAGTCATGGAAGTGCTGAATCCCATGGTCTTGTTGAACAGGTCATGGACAGTGAACGAGATTTCGACGTTGTTCCTGGGACCGAACCTGAAACCTCCGTTCAGGTCGAGGATATTGTCATTGACGGCGGCATATTCCACACCTTGCATGAAGGTCTTGGTGTAGTTACCTCCCAGATACATGATCTTGAAGATATTGTTGAGCTCGAATCCTGCCCTGATGGCTTCGGTAAAGTATTCGGTGCTGGATCCGGCGCTGTTCCACGAGTGGACGTAGGATCCGTTGCCGTTGATGTTGAAGCGGATGTCCCGTGAGAAATTGCTGCGGATACCCAGAGAGAGTCCGGGACGGAGGTTCTGGGTGTAGATCAGGCCGTCGTTGACGTATGACGGGGATTTGTCCCAGCTTCCGGAAAGGCCGGTGTTGAAGATGCAGCCTATGAACTTGATAGGGAATCCGAAATTGACCGAGAGATTGGCGTTGTAGTTGTTCGCCGCGTTCTCATAGCTCGTGAATGACGCCTGCGCTGGTATCGTATAGTTGTACTTAGGCAGGTATGTGTCTTCGGTATAATACGTACGCCTGCTTACTATGGGATTCTTTCCGGCAGTGAACGAACCGTTGATGCTGAAGGTCGTAAGGTTGGAGTTGATGCCCCAGCCTCCCTGCCTGTTGTTCCCGCCCAGGGCCTGCCCGAGCAGGGCATTGCGGGCTTCCTTGCCGAGCACGGTGCTGTAGTTGAACCTGAAGGCATTGGACTTGCTCGCCTTGAGGTCGGGATTTCCGGCGGAGACCGAATAGAGGTTGGTGTTGTCGATCCTCGGGCGCAGCTGGTCGATGGACGGTGTGTTGCTGGAAGTGGTCCAGTTGAACTGCCAGTGGTTCATCTGCGAGTTGTTACCTATCTGCAAGGAGGGAACGAAGGCATTGAAACTCCTGGAATAGATCGGTTCCTCCTCGGGGAATGCGTCGCCGCGGTTCAGCCCCGTCATCCTGTAGTCGAGATTGGCCGAGAGGATGACCTGGTCATTGTTGAAAGTGGTCCTGAACGTGGCGGAAACGGAATTGGTGTAATTGTCGTTGATCCTGTTGTAAGTGTTTACGCTGTCGATCACGCTGGCTGCAGGGTTTGTGACGTCATACGCCCATTGGACCGAATTCGACTTGTTGTTGGAATAGCCGTAGGCTATGCCGATCGTGCTCCTTTCGCTCAACTCGTAAGCAGCGGATGCCTGTGCGTTCATGCTCTTGGACTCCGTGCCCGTGTCGATGTCGAGCACCGTGACCGTAATGGTCGAGGTGGTGGTGTCGACCTTTGTGCTGATCCCTTCGTTCTTCGAGCTGTTCAGCGAGATTGAGCCGGCCAGCCTGAACTTGTTGTTGAATCCCTTGTTGATATTGGCGCCGACATTGTACGAAATGCCGTCGGTGTTGCGGTTGGTCGACGATGATGTTCCGCGTCTTGGAAGGTCGTTCTGATAGTTGTAGTCGCTGCTGCGTGATACTGACTCATTGTCAGTGAGGGAGAGGGATGCATTGATCCTCATGTTTCCGTCAGGCAGGGCCTTCCTGCCATTCACAGAGAAGCGGTGGGTACCGTTGTCCGTCGTCGACAGCGAAGACGAAGTGTTCTTGCGGTAGAAATACTGTTCGTTGGGGAAATATATCCTTTCGCTCCTGGACTCGCTGACATTGTACCGGCTGTTATACTCATAAGAGGCGCCGATGCTTCCGAGGACGAAATTCCTGGTCTCGGGACTCATCCATCTCCTGTTGAAGCTGATTTCTGCCATCTTGGCCTTCAGGTCGGCCGAACCGCCTCCGCCCGCCGCGCGGAAAGTGTTGCCCCTGCGGCGGTTATTCTGGTTGTTGATGTTGTTCAGGTTGAACGAACCTTCGATCTGCAGTTTCTCCGACGAGAAGTTCAGGTCTGCTCCGACCGTATAACGGAACTTATGGAAAGTGGTGTCGGTATCGTAACCTCCTCCTATCAGGAAATTGCCGTTGCTGACCATCGTAGGCTTTGTTTTGGTCTCGATATCCAGCACCCTGCGCTTGCTTTCGTTCTTGCTTATCCTGTGCCTCGGGTCCTTGTTCTCATACTCCTGGTATGACTTTATGGTCACGACCTCTTCTGCACGGAGATTGTTCAATGCAGCCATGGGCGCATCCCCGAAGAGGAGCGCTCCGTCTATATATACGGTGCTGACGTCCTCGTTGAGCACAGTCACGCCGTTCTCTCCCACTTCCACTCCCGGCATCTGTTCAAGTATGTCGATTGCCATTTCGCCTGCATTCAGCTTGACAGCGGCGGCGTGGAATGCGATGGTGTCCTCCTTGATGGATACGGGATTGGCTATATCCCTGACCACGGCGCCCTCGAGCATGATGTTCTCGGCATTGAGGTTCGCTATCACGCGGTTCTGTCCTGATACGAGGGTGATGGGATTGGTTTGCTCCTGATATCCGAGCATGCTGAAAGTGACCCTGGCATTTCCCGGTTTGAGGTTCCTGATGGTGAAGGTGCCGTTGGCACCGCTCACAGCAAAGGTCGTGTCGGCTTTTTCGTTCTCCCCCCTGTCGGATATGACGATGACGGTTACGCCTGCACCAGGCTGCTGCCCGGTGTCTTCATCGGTAAGGTAAACGTTTCCTGTGAGAATGGCCTGCTGGTTCCAGTTGCGTTGCTGGAGAGCATTCATCGCTTGGTTGCCTCCCCCGCGGTTCCCGCCCCAGTTCTGGGCGGAGGAAATGATAGAGATCGTTATCAGGGCAAAGGCAAGGAACAAGTTTTTCATGTTCATCTGTATGGTGGAATTACGGATTGAGGTGCAAATATAGTAAATAATAGGGATGTCACGAAATCAAGTTGGCTATGATGCCCGCCGTCTGCATCGGCGAGATGTTGTCTATGTCAATGATATAGTCGGCCGCGGCGGTGTAGGCCGGCGTCCGCTCGGCCAGCATGGCCTCGAATCCGCCGTCCTTCAGCAGCGGCCGGTGGCTCTGGTCGCCGCCGAGGTGCAGCCGCAGCGTGTCTACGTTCGCCCTGAGGAAGAAGCACTTGCAGCGCTTCTTGATCAGCGCCGCATTCTCTGGTCTCAGTATCGTCCCTCCGCCCAGCGACAAAATAAAGCTGTTATTTGAAGGAGAATCTTGGTCCGGGTAGTTCCCTCTCGGAAACTGTGCCACCCTCGGCAACATAAGAGGGAGGGGCCCATCGTCAGATGGGAGGGGTCCTGCGGAGCAGGACGTTTCAGAGTGGGAACTACCCGGACCCAAAAGGAGTTCAGCCAGCGCTTCGGATTCGAGGTCGCGGAAAGCCTTTTCACCCTGCTCGGCGAAAATGTCGGCGATGGATCTCCCTGTTTTGTCCACGATGTACTTGTCCAGGTCGACAAGCGGCATGTCGAGCAGCACTGAAAGCTCCTTTCCGACGCTGCTCTTCCCGCAGCCCATGAAACCGGTCAGCGCAACTATCATCCTAGAACAGGGTAAGGTCCTCGTCGTCATTGACTTCGGGAACGTTTATCTTGCTCATGTCGATGTCCGGGATATCAACCTCGTCCGGAGTGTCGATGATGTCGGACATGTCTATCTCGCCGGCGAGATTCTCCGGCTCCGCATCGGTATTCTCCTCTTCGAGGTCCTCGGGCTTGACCAGAGGCTCGGCGAATTCGACTTTCTTAAGATCCCACGAATGACACTTCTTGCCTTTCGCCGCGATACCCTTCTTGGCGATGTACTCCTCCGCATCGATGAGTTCCGGCTCCCTGTGGGCATACTTGCCTCCGAAGGTCACTTTCACCTGGGGATGCTTGTCCTCGCTGATGTCCACCAGGTAAGAGTTGCGGCCTTCCGCGATGAAGGAGACAGGGGTGTTGTCGCTCAATACGAATGAGAAACGCTTGACATAGAATGCTTTGACCGAAGCGTCCCAGTACAGTGCCGTGTATGTCTTGTTAGGATCGAACTTCTCTATCTTCAGCACGTCGCCCTGATACTTGTTCACCAGGTCGAAGGACGTCGTGTAGAAAGTACCGTTCTTGAAGATGGCAAGGACCTTGTCGTCGGTCTCAAACTGGCCAAGGTACTGGCCCCTTCCGTCCTCGTTGAGTTTCTGGATGTCGGCGTCGTACCAGATGTCCTTGCCGGAAATGGTGGACACGCCCTTGCTCTTGAGCTGGATGCGCTGGATTGGATTCTTGGACACGAGATTGCCGCGCGAGGTCTTGCCCTTGATCGCGAGAGTGGAGAAGTCATACTCCATCGACGACTTTTTCAGTTTGGCGCGCGGGCGAAGGTATATCCGCACCGACTCGGCCTCGCCGTTGTGGTTGGCCGTGAACCAGAGGATGGTCGAACCCGGAGCGCCGGTAGTGATGTCATACTCCTTGTCGCGCGTTACCGAAGTGATGGCGAAGCGTTTGGCATACGACACGGAGGTCTTGCCCTCCCGGTAGATCACGTTGTAGATCGTCCTCGAATCGTTCCTGTGGAATACCCCGACGTAAAGGAGGTTCTTGCCGAAAAAGGCTTTGTCCGTCACCTTGGTGATGATGTACTTGCCGTCCTTGCCGATGACGATGATCTCCGAAAGGTCGGAGCAGTCACAGATGTACTCGCCGTTGTCGTCGCGCTTGAGGCCTATGCCCACGAAGCCCTCGGCCTTGTTGGCGTAGAGCTTTGCATTGTTGTTCACAACCTTGGTGGCGGCGATGGTCTCGAAACTGGTGATCTCTGTGAGACGGGGGAAATCCTTGCCGTATTTCTTCTTCAGCCCCTTGAACCAGTCGATGGTATAGCGCGTTATGTGCGCGATCTTGTCCTTGACGTCGGCTATATCGCCTTCGATGCCGCGGATCTTCTCGTCGATGGCCTTGGTGTCGAACTTAGATATCTTGCGGACAGGCTTTTCCACGAGCTTTAGGATGTCGTCCATCACTATCTCGCGGGTCAGAAGGTCCTGATACTCCTTCATGCGGTCGAACACGTCGCCGATCTGCTCCTCCCAGCTCTTCTGGTCCTGTTCCAGGACCTTGTAGATGCGGTTTTCGAAGAAAATGCGCTCCAGGGAACTGTAATGCCATTCATTCTCAAGCTCATCCAGCCTGATGCGGAGCTGTTGCTCCAGGATGTCGCGGGTATGGAACGTGTCGTATTCGAGGATCTCGTTCACATCCATGAACTGCGGCTTGTTGTCCTTGATCACGCAGGCGTTTGGCGAGATATTGATCTCGCAGTCGGTGAAGGCGTAGAGGGCGTCTATGGTCTTGTCGGGGGACACGTCGTTGGGCAGGTGGATGATGATTTCCACATGGTCCGTCGTCATGTCGTCGATCTTCTTGATCTTTATCTTGCCCTTGTCCTTGGCCTTGAGGATGGAATCGATGACGATGCCGGAGGTCTTGCTGTAAGGTATCTCTGTGATGGCGATGGTGTTCTTGTCGATCTTGTCAATCTTGGCGCGTACCTTCACCACGCCGCCGCGGCGGCCTTTCTGGTACTTGGAGCAGTCGGCGTATCCGCCGGTAGGGAAGTCCGGGTAGATCTCGTAGGGCTTACCTTCGAGAATGGCTATGGAAGCATCCAGAAGCTCGTTGAAATTGTGGGGAAGGATCTTGGAGGCCATTCCGACCGCGATGCCCTCCGTGCCCTGGGCTAGGAGGAGGGGGAAGCGGACCGGCAGCTCGGTGGGCTCCTGGTTGCGTCCGTCGTAGGAAGTCATCCAGTTGGTGACCTTGGGGTCGAAGATGACCTCCTTGGCGAACTTGCTGAGGCGTGCCTCGATGTATCGGGGAGCAGCGTTGGAGTCGCCGGTGAGGATGTTACCCCAGTTTCCCTGGCAGTCCACGGCGTAGCCTTTCTGGCCGATCTGTACGAGGGCGCCAAGGATGGAGGCGTCTCCGTGAGGATGGTACTGCATCGCCTGTCCCACGATGTTGGCGACCTTGGTATAGGCGCCGTCATCCATCTTGTACATGGCGTGCAGCACCCTGCGCTGCACCGGCTTGAGGCCGTCCACGATGTGGGGGACGGCCCTCTGCAGGATAACGTAGGACGAATAGTCAAGGAACCAGTCCTTGAACATCCCCGAGAGCTTGAACTTGCGGCTGTCGTTGCCGAGCAGTTTGTCGAACCTTCCCGACGGAACGGCGGACTCGTCCACCATCTCCTCTCCTTCTTCGAAGGACTCCTGGGAGTCCATGATCTCTTCGTTGAATTCTTCGCTCATAAATACCTCCGGGCGCGCTTCCACGCACCTTTTATCATTCTTCGTAGCCGAAGCGGCGGAGCTCCTTTCGGCTCTCGCGCCAGTCCGGATCCACTTTCACGTACAGGGACAGGAAGACCTTCTTCTGGAAAAAGTCCTCCATGTCGATGCGGGCTTCCGTGCCCACTTTCTTGAGGGCTGCGCCCTTCTTGCCTATGATTATGCCCTTCTGCGAATCGCGCATCACATAGATGACGGCGCCGATCTCGTACCTCTCCTCGCCTTCCTTGAAAGACTCGACCTCGACTTCGCAGCAGTACGGGATCTCCTGGCTGTAGTTCAGCAGGATCTTCTCGCGGATGATCTCCTGTGCGAAGAAACGCAGGTTGCGGTCGGTGAAAGTGTCCTTGTCATACCACGGAGGGCTGAGCGGGAGTTTCTCCACGACCTTGTCGAATATGCTTTCGAGATTGAATCTCTCCTTGGCGGAAGCCGGGATGACTTCGGCCTTGGGCAGCTGCGCATGCCAATAGTCCATCAGCTCCAGGACTTTCGGCTGGTCGCTGAGGTCGATCTTGTTGATGACCACGATGACGGGGCATTCGAGCCTCTGGAGCTTGGCTACATAATCGGCATTCTTGTCCGCAGTCTCCACGGTGTCAGTGACATACAGGATGATGTCCGCGTCGCCGATTGCGGCGTCCACGAAGTTCATCATGTTCTTCTGGAGACGGTAGTTGGGCTTCAGGATGCCGGGCGTGTCGGAATACACTATCTGGTAATCCTCCCCGTTCACGATGCCCATGATGCGGTGACGGGTGGTCTGGGCCTTGGCCGTGACGATGGAGAGCTTCTCGCCCACCATCGCATTCATCAGCGTGGACTTGCCGACGTTGGGATTACCTATGATGTTGACGAACCCGGACCTGTGGCTAGACATAGGCGCCCATCTTAAGGATGTTCACCTCGCCCTCGGTGAGGTAACGCCACTCGCCCTTGTTGAGGCCCTTCTTGGTTAGTCCTGCGAAATACACCCTGTCAAGAGCCTTGACCGTGTAGCCGAGGGACTCGAAAATCCTGCGGACGATGCGGTTCTTGCCGGAGTGGATCTCGATGCCGAGCCTCCTGTGGTCGGTGGCGTCGATGTACTCGAGCTCGTCAGCGGAGACCTCTCCGTCACTGAGCTCGATGCCGGTAAGCACCTTGTCATAATCCTCCTGGGAAAGCTCCCTGTCGAGGATCACCTGGTAGATCTTCTTCTTGTCGTATGAGGGGTGTGTGAGCCTTTCGGCGATCTCTCCGTCGTTGGTGAACATCAGCACGCCCGTCGTGGCCTTGTCGAGGCGGCCGACGGGGAATACGCGGGTATCACAGCCCTTCAGCAGGTCCATGACGGTCTTGCCGGCATGGGGATCGCTGGAGGTGGTTACGTATCCCTTGGGCTTGTTCATGACGATATAGACTTTCTCTTCGCCCCTGAGACGCTCGCCGTTGAAACGGACGTCGTCATTGAGGACGTTGACCTTGGTGCCGAGCTCGGTGACGACCTCTCCGTTCACGGTGACGACACCGGCCTGGATGAGGGTGTCGGCCTCGCGCCTGGAGCACACGCCGGAATTGGCGATGAACTTGTTGAGGCGGATCTCGTTCTGGATGGGGGTCTTTACGTAGTCGTTGTCGGAATACTGGGAAGCGTCGATGTTGGGACGGCGCTCGATCATGCGGTAGATGCCGGACTCAGGGCTCTCGTCGAACTGGGGCTCGAACTTCTTGCGGCCGCCTTTGCCGCGGGCCGGCTTGGGGCCCTGCGGGGCGCCGTAAGGCTTGCGGCCCGCGCCGTTGTAAGGTCGCCTTCCGCCATCCTCGCCGAAGCTTCTGCGCTCGCCATATGGCTTGTTGTAGGCCCTGTGCTCGCCGCCTTCGCCATAGCTTTTGCGCTCGCCGTAAGGTTTGCTGTATGTCCTGCGTTCTCCGCCCTCGCCGTAGCTTCTGCGCTCGCCATAGGGCTTGCTGTATGTCCTGCGCTCGCCGCCTTCGCCGTAACTTCTGTGCTCGCCGAAAGGCCTGTGGTCGCTGTTGTAGGGACGTCTCTCGGAGCTGCCGTAAGGCCGGCGCTCGCCGTTGTTCCTGTCATTGTATCCGCCCTGGCGCTGTCCGTATGGACGGTGTTCACCGCCTTCTCCGTAGCTTCTTCGGTCTCCGTAGGGCTTGTTGTAACTGCGGCGTTCGCCTCCTTCATAATTCCGGCGTTCACCGTTGTCGTTCCTGTGACCGTAGTCACTCCTTCTTTCGCTGTTCTCGAAAGAAACCTTCTTTCTGGGCCTGAGCTTCCTGCCTTCGGCAGAATAGCCGCCATTCTTGTTGTCTTCCATTTTTTCTTTGCCTTGCGGCATTTTAATGATTAATCTTCGTGGTTCACACCACTACTTCAATGTAAATATGTAGGTTATAGTACCTTGCTGTAAAGCCGGAGCGTCAGCCTTCTGGTTGAAGTGGGCTTTCATGGCGGCGTTCCTCGCCGCAGTCCACAGCTCCGTGCTGGTCACGGTCGTACCCTCGGCTCCCGCCTGGGCTTTCGTGACGTTTCCGTAATTGTCCACCCAGATCGTCACTACTACGGTGCCGCTCTCCTGGACCCTGTAAGCGGGCCTCGGCAATGTCCCCACGACATTGCGGCCCTTAAGGTGCGCGTTGGGCGCGCCCGTGGTCTGCCCCTTGTCGGTATTCCCGTCGGGCTGTCCGGCCTTGAACGTGCCGGACGCCTCCTCGGCCGAATGGGGGGCGGTCAGACTTGTATCCTTCTTCGCCATGCCGGGGAAAGCTGCGCGGGGGTCGAGTTTTGGCTCCTCCGGAGGGACGGGGACTTCGACGTCACCGTGCGGATCGGGTGCAGCGGCGGGTGTGAGGTTCTGCGAAGTATGCGCCTCATACGGCGATTCGCTCCTCTGCACCAGCTCGATGGGCCTCGAAAGGTCGATCTCCTCGGCCTGGGGCTGGTTGCCGTCCCTGTGCTGCGTCACGGTCTCGATCTCTTCCGTGAAATCTATCACGAAAGTGTTCTCCTGCGGCGGAGGATACAGGTATCTGAACCCGGTGAAGGAGCAGAAAAGGACCGCGCACAGGGTGATGCCCAGCGACAGCGCTGCGCCTATCATCCTGGAGGTCTTCTCCTGTTTCTCCCTTTCGCGGATATACTCTTTCATGACATCATTCCGGCTGCGTGGCCAGGATCACTTTGTAATGGTTCCTTTTGGCAATGTTCATCATGGCGACGATCTCCTTGACGGGGACGGTCTCGTCCGAATAAATGGAGAAGGTGGGATCCTCCTCGCTCTGGAGAAGTCCTACGATCTCGTCCTCGGCCTGCTCGTAGCTGACTGGCTGCTCGTTGCCGTTGATGTGATATGTGTATGTGTCATCCCCCCAGTCCTTGATGGAGACGCTTACCGTGGCCTTGGCCGAGACCTGGCCCGTACTCTTCGGAAGGAGGAGCTTCAGGGCGTTCGGATTCACGAGCGTCGAGGTCACGAGGAAGAAGATGAGCAGCAGGAACACGATGTCCGTCATGGACGACATCGACATTTCCGACAGTACCTTCGTAGTTCTCTTGATAGCCATAACCTATGACGCTTATTCGTCCTCTCCGGCAGGCTCGTGGAGGAGGTCCATGAAGTCGATCGTGGCGCTCTCCATCTTGAAGACGAGGCTGTTGATGCTGGAGGACAGGTAGTTGTATCCGAAGTAGGCGAGAATACCGACGATGAGACCGCCGACGGTGGTGACCATGGCGGTGTAGATACCGCTCGAGAGCAGGGTGATGTCGATATTGTTGCCGGCCTGCGACATGTTGAAGAATGCCTGGATCATACCGATGACCGTTCCGAGGAATCCGATCATGGGCGCGCCTCCGGCGACGGTCGCAAGGAAGGAGAGACCTTTCTCGAGGCGGGCCACTTCGACGTTGGCGGTGTTCTCGACCGCAGCCTGGATATCAGTCATGGGACGTCCGATGCGCTCGATGCCCTTCTCGACCAGACGGGCGACGGGGGAGTCGTATTTCTCGCAGAGGGTGATGGCGGACTTGATCTTGCCCTCGTGGATGTAGTCGCGGATGTCGTTCATGAAGTTCTTTCCGATCTTGTTGGCCTGGCGGATCATCCACCACTTCTTTCCGAAGATGTAGATGGCGATGACGGAAAGGGCGAGGAGAACGAGCATGAGCCAGCCTCCCTTTGAAGCCATTTCAATGAGTGAGTAGGACATGACCTGCTGCTGGGGGAGTACTTCCGCCGCGGTCACGGCATCGCCGGCATTGGCGACCTGCTCCATCGCCGCAGCGGCCATGGAATCGATTTCGGTTTGGAGGATGTTGAAAAACATATCGTGTAATTATTGATTTCGTATAACGGTTCAGGCCCTGCAACAATTGAGCCTGAAAGCCCCATATTATTTCAGTTTACAAAAATAGGAGAAAAAACTGAAACGGCCCAATTCCCGGCCTTTTTTCTTTTAGAAAAAAACTGCCGCTCGCTTTCTCCTGGTTCTCCTGCCCTTCCCACCAAATCCCATCCCTCGCCATCACCTCTCCCTTGTTCCTTATCTGCCAGTCCTGCCCCTATCTATCCCACTTCCCTTTTTTTTCCCATTTTGGCCGCATCCTTATGCGCCTCCTTCTTTATTTGTCCCTTTTTTCGCTTTGCCGTATAGAAGTATTGGAGCGTAAAGGCTTTTCTGAACAAAAGACCCCGTTTTGTTCAGATTTGGGAGAAATACAAGCGATTCTGAACAAATGGCCTCGATTTGTTCAGAAAAAACATTGGCGGACAGGGTGTTTTGCCCTGGGAATGGAGTCTGTTGGCTTTATCCCCTTGGGATGTTAGCGGTTGGAGGAAAACATTGCGAATGGTGTTACGCTCCAGCTGCCGAGGGGGTCTAATGGCTCTCGGCTGCCGAGGAGGCTTGGTAGTCGACGCGGGAGAGGAAGAGGGCGTGGCCGGGGACGGATTCGCCGGCCATGGAGCGGAACGGCGTGCCGTCATCCGCGACCAGACGGCGGTCCTGGAACGGCAGGCTGCTTGCAACTTGCTCGTTTCCAGGGGATGGCAATTCAACGGTGGCGCCGTCGGGCTGGGGAAAGCCGGTCTGCGAGAAGTCTGGCGGGAGGATGAGGGCGGCGAAATCGGCGATGCTGCGGCGGCCGCGGCCGACCTCGAGCAGCGAGCCGACGACGGCCCGCACCATGTTCCGCAGGAACCTGTCGGCCGCTATGCGGAAGTACAGGTAGCGGGGACCGCCATCCTCCGGGGAGTCCGGGCGCAGGCAGGCGGGATCGAATCCCATAATCCTCACATGGTCAGGAGTATAGGGCATCCAGAACGCTTCCGAGACAGTGCAGATGGAAGTGCGGTTGTCGCTGCCTGCCTTCTCGAAGCAGCGGAAGTCGTGCGTTCCGAGCAACAGTGCGGCAGCCTCATTCATCGCATCGACATCCAGCTCCCAGCTGCAGAAATACGAATGGTTTTCGATGAACGGGTCTTTCGTCCTGTGCAGAAAATATGTATATTCGCGACGCGCTGCGCTGAACCGTGCATGCAGGTCGTCATCCACCAACCCGACCGAGTGTATGACGATGCCACGCGGCAAAATGGCATTTAATTTGTAGCCGAAAGCGGTCGTGTCTATGACTTTGTCATAGTCGAAATGCGCCACGTAGCCTATGGCATTGACTTTCGAGTCGGTACGTCCGGCTCCGACTACTTGCACCCGTTCCTTGAGGAGCGTGGTGAGTGTCGTTTCCAGGCATTCCTGGACTGTCAGGGCGTTGGGCTGGAGCTGCCAACCGCAGAACTCCGACCCTTCGTACGAAAGCTTGATGAAGTAGCGCATACAGATGCAAAAGTATTAAAAAAACGATAGAATGGAAAGTGTAAACATCAAAGAGCTCAATGAACGCATCCAGAAAGAGAGCGCATTCGTGGACCTTCTCTCCCTGGAGATGGGCAAGGTCATAGTCGGCCAGAAGCACCTCGTGGAGAATCTCTTCATAGGTCTGCTCGCCGGGGGACACATCCTCCTGGAAGGTGTTCCCGGTCTTGCCAAGACATTGGCCATCAACACTTTGTCCCAGGCCGTCAACGCCAAGTTCAGCCGCATCCAGTTCACTCCTGACCTTCTGCCTGCCGATGTGACAGGTACGCTCATCTACTCGCAGAAGAACGAGCGTTTCGAGGTCCGCAAGGGCCCCGTATTCGCCAATTTCATCCTGGCGGATGAGATCAACCGTTCCCCCGCGAAGGTGCAGTCCGCCCTGCTCGAGGCCATGCAGGAGAAGCAGGTGACTCTCGGCGACGAGACTTTCAAGCTCCCCGAGCCCTTCCTCGTGATGGCTACGCAGAACCCTATCGAGCAGGAGGGCACCTATCCTCTCCCTGAGGCCCAGGTCGACCGTTTCATGCTCAAGGTCGTGGTGGATTATCCCAAGAAGGAAGAGGAGCGTATGATAGTCAGGATGAACAATTCCGGCGAGTTCCCCAAGGCAAGCCCCGTCGTCAGTCCCGAGGATATCATCCGTGCCCGCCAGGTCGTACGCGACGTTTACATGGACGAGAAGATCGAGCGCTACATCGTGGATATCGTTTATGCCACCCGTACTCCCGGTGACTACAACCTCGCCAATATCAAGGATCTCATCTCGTACGGTGCATCGCCGCGCGCCAGCATTTCGCTTGCGCTTGCCGCCAAGGCCTACGCCTTCATCAAGCGCCGCGGCTATGTCATCCCCGAGGATGTCCGTGCTGTCTGTCCCGAGGTGCTCCGCCACCGTATCGGACTTACATACGAAGCTGAGGCCGAGAACGTTACGACCGAGGAGATCGTCTCCCAGGTCATCAATGCCGTCATAGTTCCGTAATGGAAAACACCCAGACGACAGACCTCCTGAAGAAGGTCAGGAAGATCGAGATCCGGACCAGGGCGCTGAGCCACCAGGTCTTTGCGGGCGAATACCACTCCGCCTACAAGGGCCGCGGCATGGCTTTCAGCGAGGTGCGTGAGTATCAGTACGGCGATGACGTCCGCAACATGGACTGGAACGTCACCGCCCGTCTCCGCACGCCCTATGTCAAGGTCTTCGAGGAGGAGCGCGAGCTCACCGTGATGCTCCTGATCGACGTCAGCCGCTCCGGTCTGTTCGGTACGGACACCATGACCAAGCGCGACCTGACCGCGGAAGTGGCAGCCGTGCTGGCATTCTCAGCCATACTCAACAACGACAAGGTCGGTGCCCTCTTCTTCAGCGACCGAGTGGAGGAGTTCATACCTCCCAAGAAGGGCCGCAGCCACCTCCTCCATATCATCCGCGAGATCATCAGCCTCCGTCCGACATCCAACGGGACGGACCTGTCCGGCGCGCTCCGCTTCCTCACCAATGCCATGAAGAAGAAATGTACCGCGTTCGTTCTCAGCGATATGCTGGACGTGGATTCCGAAGGTAAGCCGCGCTATGAGGATGCGCTCAAGGTCGCTGTCAACCGCCACGATATCTCAGTGCTGAAGGTCTATGACCCGCGCGAACGTGATATCCCCGACGTCGGTCTCGTCCACGTCAAGGACTCTGAAAGCGGGGAGGAAGCCTGGGTGGATACCGGCAGCCGCAAGGTACGGGATTCCTATGCCCGGTGGTTCCGCACGGTGGCGGAGAACGAGAACCGGCTTTTCAACAAATTCAGGACCGACAACATCGACATCGCCACCGGCGAGGATTATGTCAGCCGCCTGATGCTATTCTTCAGCCGAAAATGAGAAAATTGTCCATAGCTGCGCTTGTCGCGGTGCTCCTCGCATCGCTCTCCTCCCGGGCACAGGGCCTGAAGGAGGTTGAGGGCTCGTTCCTCGAGCCCCTGCAGCAACGGGATTCGATACTGGTCGCAGACCAGCTGCGCTATGGCTTCACCCTGGAGGATGTCGCCGAAGGGACGCAGCTGCGCATGCAGGACTATTCCAAGGCCTTCGGCGACACCTTGATCGTCGTCCGCAACTGGAAGGTCGATACTCTGAAAACCATACGCGAAGGCCGCAAGGGCCCTGCGCGGTACAACCTCCGGGGCGACGTCGTCCTGGCGCCTTTCGAAGCCGGAACCTACCATCTGCCGCAGATCGCAATCCAGAGGATATCTGCAGCCGGTGTTGTCGACACGCTCGTTTTCGACCCACAGGTGATGGAGGTGAAGACCATGCCCGTCGATACCACTACTTTCGTCCCGCATGACATCAAGGGGCAGATGCGTTATCCGTTGACTTTCAGGGAAGTGCTGCCGTGGATACTTGGATTCGACCTGGTCGCGGTGCTGGCGATACTCGCCGTCGCCTTGGTCATGATGCGCCGCAGGCGCGGCCAGGACGCCGAGGCGCACCGCGATCCCGCCTACATCGTCGCCCTGAGGCGGCTTGACGCCTTCCGGGGCGACAAATACTGGGCTCCGGACAAGCAGAAGACCTTCTATTCCGGCATCACTGACACGCTGCGCGCCTATATCGCCGAGACTTTCGGCATAGACGCCAAGGAGATGACGACTGCCGAGATATTCGATGCCCTTAAGGGCAATGAGAGACTGACGGACGAGCTTTACGGCAGCACCAAGGAGCTCTTCGAGCTGGCTGACTTCGTCAAGTTCGCCAAGCATGTCGCGGACGATTCCGAGAATGCCGCCGCGCTGCCACTGTCAGTCCGTTTCGTGACTTCAACGTACCAGTCCGTCCTTGAGGATGAGACTCTTCAGGCCGGTACTGAAAATGTAGAGGAGGTAGGCTGATGTTCTTCGAGTATCCCAACCTTCTATGGCTCCTCGCCATTCCGGTCCTCCTGACATCACTCTACATCTATCAGGAACTTACGGGCCGCAAACCGCACATGCGCGTTTCCACAGCGAAGCCGTGGAAGCTCGAGGGCCGCAGCGCCCTGTCCGTGCTGCGGCACCTCCCTTTCGCTTTCCGCATCGCGGCCCTCTCGCTGATCATAGTCGCCATAGCCCGGCCGCGTTCGTCCTCCCAGATGGAAAAGATTGATACCGAAGGTATTGACATAGTCCTGGCGATGGACGTTTCGACCAGTATGCTTGCCAGGGATTTCAATCCCGACCGCATCAGCGCGGCCAAGGACATTGCGATCGAGTTCATCGCGCAGCGTCCTACCGACCGCATAGGCATCGTGGTTTTTGCTGGCGAGAGCTACACCCAGTGCCCCCTCACCACCGACCGAGCCACGCTCATCAACCTGATGAAGGAAGTCCAGACCGACTTGATCGAGGACGGTACCGCTATCGGCAACGGCCTGGCCACTGCAGTGGCCCGCATGGCCGAGTCCGATGCCAAGAGCCGTGTCATCATCCTCCTGACCGACGGTGTCAACAACAGCGGCGAGATAGCTCCGCTGACCGCCGCTGAGATTGCCAATACCTATGGAGTGCGTGTTTATACAATAGGAGTCGGAGCCAACGGCACCGCTCCCTATCCGGTCATGACACCTTGGGGTGTGGACATCCAGCGCGTCAATGTAGAGATCGACGAGGATTTGCTTAAAACCATCGCCGAAACTACCGGAGGCCGTTATTTCCGTGCCACCGACAATACCAAGCTCGCCGAGATCTACTCCGAGATCAACCGGATGGAGAAGGCGCGCACCACCATAGACAGCTTCCCCGTTTACAAGGAGCTCTTCACGCGATACGCGCTGCTCGCACTCGCGTTCCTTCTCCTTGAACTCCTTGTCCGACTGCTTATCAGACGTCTGCCATGATCCTTTTCGCCCAATACAAGTATCTTCTGCTCCTCCTGCTCGTGCCGGTGATACTCATCGCGCACGGGGTGAAGATGCGCATGCGCCGCAAGCGCATCGAGCGCTTCGGCGATGCTGCGCTCGTCGAGGAGCTGATGCCTTCATGGTCCGTAGCGAAAGGTTGGTTGCGCACCGTGCTGTACAGCCTGGCGTTCTTCCTGTTCGTCATAGGCCTTGCTCGGCCGCAGATAGGAGCCAAACTCAGCGAGCACGAGGCCAAGGGCGCCGAGATCATGATATGCCTGGACGTCTCCAATTCCATGCTGGCCGAGGATTACTCCCCGAACCGCCTGGAACGCGCCAAACTGGCAATATCGCGCATCGTGGACCGCCTTCAGGAAGACCGTATAGGCCTGATAGTCTTCGCCGGGTCGTCTTTTGTCCAGTTGCCCATCACCACCGACTATGTGTCAGCCAAGATGTTCCTGAACTCCATAGACACCGGCTCGGTGCCGGTCCAGGGCACGGCCATCGGTGATGCGGTCCTGACCGCGGCCCGAAGTTTCAGCGAGCAGAGCGAGAAGAGCCGTGCCATAATCGTCATCACCGATGGCGAGAACCATGAGGATGACCCCGTCGATGCCGTCCGCCAGGTGGCGGAAATGGGTATTAAAGTCTATACGATAGGTGTAGGTTCGCTTCGTGGACAACCCATCCCGAAAGACGGCCAGCTCATGAAGGACCGTGAGGGGAACATCGTCGTCAGTCGTTTGGACGAGGGAACTCTTCAGCAGATGGCCGAGGCAGGTAACGGGGCTTATGTCCATGCCGGCAACGAGGAGTTCGGCCTCAATCCTATCATAGACGATATCCGCAAGATGGAGGCGGAGAAGTTCAACTCCGTCGTCTTCGAGGAATATGACGAGCAATACATGTATTTCTTTGCCGCAGCGCTGGCATTATTCGTGATAGAGATGCTGATAGGGGAGAGGCGTTTGCGCAAGAAACTGTTTTAGAATGAGATGAGTTTGAAGTCAATCATAAGCTGCGCGGCGTTGTTGCTGCTGTCCGCCTCTGCCTTCGACCAGGCGGACCGCCGCGACGTGCGCGCCGGCAACCGCAAGTTCCGCAAGGGAGACTATAAGGCTGCGGAGATAGACTACCGCAAGGCCGTGGTCAAGGATTCGACGTCCATGGCCGGATCGTATAACCTTTCCAACGACCTTTACAGGCAGGAAGGGTTCGAAGATGCCGGCAAGGCCATGGAGGCGGCGGCGCGCGGCGCCGCCAATGTCTCCGCCTGGCCTGACGCGGCTCCGAAGCAACTGCGCAAGTCGGTCGACTCAGCTTCCGACGTTTTCTACAACTCCGGAGACATCGCCCTCCAGCAGAAGGACTATGCCGCAGCCGTCGAAGCCTTCAAGCAGGCGCTCCTTCGCCGTCCCGATGACCTGGACGCAAAGGAGAATTACATTTACGCCAAGCTGATGCTTCAGAACCAGCAGAACGGCGGCGGTGGTGGCGGCCAGAACAACCAGGACCAGAATCAGGACCAAAACCAGGACGACCAGAATCAAGACCAGAACCAGGACAACCAGAATCAAGACCAGAACCAGGATCAGGATCAGGATAATCAGGACCAGGGTGACCAGGGACAGTCCGGTTCCGAGCAGCCCAGGGAGATAAAGATATCTCCCCAGCAGGCCCAGCAGATGCTGCAGGCCATTCAGGCAAAGGAGAAAGAGACCCAGGACAAGGTGAACAAGGAGAAGGCGGCGGCGCTCAAGTCCCGCCAGAAAGAGAAGAATTGGTAAGACATGAAGAGACTAGCCATCATATTCGCGTTGCTGGCGGCATCCATGGCCGCCTTTGCGCAGAATTCCATCAAGGTCCAGGTACCGAACGTGGTGGCCGCGGACGAGCAGTTCAATATTTCCTTCATCATAGAAGGTGAGAACGCCCCTTCGGACTTCAGCTGGTCCGAAGGGGATGATTTCCAGCTTGTCTGGGGGCCCCAGAAGGGCACGTCCACCAGTATCACCGTGGTCAATGGCAAGAGGACGCGCTCGGTTCAGCATACTTATACCTATGTTTTGATTCCCCGCAAGACAGGCAACCTCGTGATACCGGCCGCCTCTGCTACGGTCAAGGGTGACAAGATAGCCTCCTCACGCACTACGGTTGAGGTCGTGTCTGACGGAGCATCCTCGGGTTCCTCCGGCGGTTCGTCCCAGTCCCAGGGATCTTCCGGATCCGCCTCCGGCCAGTCTTCGTCCAGGGCGTCCTCGGGTGACATAGCCCGTGATGACCTCTTCCTCAAGCTTTCGCTCAGCCGCACCAATGTCGTGGTGGGCGAGCCCGTCACCGCTACGCTCAAGCTCTACCAGCGCGTCAACATCGCGGGTTTCGAGGATGCGAAGTTCCCGACTTTCAACGGTTTCTGGAGCCAGGAAGTCCTTGCGCCGACCACCATCGACTTCAAGCGTGAGAGCTACAACAATATGATCTACAACACCGCCGTCCTGCGCAGCTACGTGCTGATCCCGCAGCAGGCCGGCGACATCACCATCGATCCCGCCGAACTGGTGTGCCTGGTCAATGTCAGGGCTCCGTCCAGCGGGTCGAACAGCATTTTCGACAGTTTCTTCCAGGAAGACTACCGCACCATCCGCAAGCGTGTTACTTCGGAATCGTATAAGGTCCATGTATCCAAGCTTCCTTCCGGGGCTCCGGCTTCGTTCGGAGGCGGTGTCGGCACGTTCACCATCAAGACCGCCCTCAGCAAGGATTCGCTGCGCACCCATGATGCCGCGTCCCTGCTTGTTACGATCTCAGGAAAGGGCAATGTGTCGCTCCTGGAGGCTCCTAAGATTGATTTCCCTCCGGATTTCGAGGTTTATGACGTGAAGGTCACGGACAATACCGACAAGTCCACCGGCCGCACGAGCGGATCGAAGACTTTCGAGTATCCTTTCATTCCGCGTAGTCATGGGACCTTTACGCTTGGACCTATCGAATACAGCTATTATGACATTGACGCAGGACGTTATTCCACTCTCCGCACCGATCCCGTCGCCGTTAGAGTTGCCCGTGGTAATGATGCAGACGCGCCTCAGGCGGGTCAGATGGTCCAGGGCACTGTCCGCCGTGATGTCAAGAGTCTCGGTTCCGATATCCGTTTCATCGCGACGAAGAAGCCGTCCCTGTCGCGGCAGGGGAGTTTCTTCGTGTTCTCCGGCGGATTCTGGGCGCTGCTTGCACTGCTGCTGGCGGCCGCCACTGCAGCATACATGCTGCTGAAGCGGCAGGCGGCGCGCCGGGCCGACGTAGTCGGCACGCGCGGCCGCGCCGCCACCAAGATGGCGCAGAAGCGCCTCTCCGTGGCCGAAGGCTATCTCAAGAATAACCTCTACACCGCTTTCTATGAGGAGTTGCACCGCGCCCTGCTCGGATTCGTGTCCGACAAGCTCAATATAGATACGGCCGACATGACCAAGGAGAATATCGCGTCCGCACTCTCTTCAGGAGGCGTCCCCGAGTCTCTGGTATCGGAGTTCACTGGCCTTCTGGACGCCTGCGAGTATGCCCGCTACGCTCCTGATGCCGGTCATGAGGCCATGAATGCCCATTATGAGACTGCCGTCGGCGTCATTTCCATGATTGATTCGAACATGAAGAAAAAGAATGCTTCCGCTTCGCGGACTGTTGTGACCGGCTTGTTGCTGGCGCTTTTGCTGCCGGCGTGGAACGCGTCCGCGCAGGCTTCTGCCGATTCGTTGTGGAATGCCGGTACGGCTGCTTATTCCGAAGGGCGGTGGGATGCTGCTGCCGAAGCCTGGACCGCTATCGAAGCACAGGGACTCGAGTCGCCTGAACTATATTATAATATAGGAAATGCTTTCTTCAAGTCTTCGGACTATGCCCATGCCATCCTGTATTACGAACGTGCCCTTAAGCTTGATCCTTCATATTCCGACGCTCGTTTCAACCTCGAGTTTGCGCAGGGATCCGTCCAGGACCGCATTGAGAGCGTTCCGGAGTTCTTCCTTAAGACATGGGTAAGGAAACTCGGATATGTGTTCTCGTCCGATGCATGGACAGCCCTGTTCTTTGTTCTGCTTGCAATTACGCTTGCATGCGTGCTGCTGTTCCTGCTCGGATCCGGCAGCGCCGGGCGCAGGACCGGATTCTTCGCAGGCATCGCCGCGCTCCTGCTCGCCTTCTGCTGCCTCGGCTTCGCCGCCTCGCAGAAGGCTGCCTATAACCGTGCGGACGGAGCCGTCGTCACTGTTCCGGTGTCTTCCGTCAAGAGTTCCCCCGGTGCGGAGTCGGCCAAGGACCTGTTCATCCTGCACGAAGGCACGCGTGTCCTCGTCCTTGACGAGGTCGGCGGCTGGTGGAATGTCGAACTTGCCGACGGGCGCCAAGGCTGGATACCGGCCTCGGACCTGGAACTGATATAGAAAAACAGCCCCGGAAACCATTCCGGGGCTGTTTTTTATGTGGGAGATAGCGGATTCGAACCGTTGACCCCCTGCTTGTAAGGCAGGTGCTCTAAACCAACTGAGCTAATCTCCCGTGTTTTGCGGACTGCAAAGATACGCCATTTTTTCTTTCTACCAAAAAATGCACGGGCAAATGTCGTCCCGTTTCCATCGCGGGTGATGGCCTTTGCCGCTATATTTATATAAAGGTAAAAGACGCTTGAATGAAAAATATGTAAAAAAATCCGAAAAAAGTTTGATACCGATGCAACGAATGTGTAGAAAAACGCATCTTATACCTGTGTGAACCTCATTGGAGGCCGCTGGAGATAAGAAAAATTAACAAAAGTTGTTGCATAAGAAAAAAAATCTCCATACCTTTGTGCATTGAGTACTATGCCATAACTGTGTGGTATTGTATCTTGACGGGCACAAATGTGCTTTTTGGGTTGAAACAAAGTGAAAGAAATACTATTATAGTTTAACTTTTTATTTTTAATCTATTCGTTTATGAAAAAAATTTTTAGAATGGCTTTGGTGTTCGCCCTCGCGGGTGCGACACTGATGTACACAGGGTGTTCTAAAGATTACACGGAGGACATCAACAATGTGAAGTCCTCTGTCAGCGATCTTCAGAACAAGCTGGGCGAACTCAACAACGAGCTCTCAGCTCTGAAGTCGAGTGTGTCCTCCCTCGAAGCTGCTTACAAGGCCGCTGACGACCTCATCAAGGGTGACGTCACTGATCTCAAGACCAGGGTCGCCAAGGTTGAGGAGGCTATCAAGGACCTCTCCAAGTATGCTACCAAGGATGAGCTTAACGAGGCTGTAAAGGGTGTTGAGAAGAAGATCTCTGACGCCAAGGCTGAGATTAAGAAGACCACTGATGATCTCCAGAAGCAGATCAACGATCTGAAGGAGCAACTCGCCAAGGACGAAGAGGCTATCAAGAAACTCGAGGCCGCTCAGAAGGAGGTTGACAATGTTTATGGCTTCCTCTCCGACGAGCTCCGTGCCATCGTCTTCTTCCCTGACTTCTATTTCGCCGGTGTCGAGGCTACTTCCTATGACTTCGCTACCTTCTGGGGTTACAAGCCGGTTGCCCTTGGCAAGGCTGATACCAGCCACCAGGATCACGAAGGCGCAGCGCTTGAGTTCCCTAAGGGTGCCAAGACCACTGCCGAGGTCAATGTCAAGAAGAACATGTTCGGTCAGCCCATCCAGTACGCCGTTGACCGTCAGAGCGCTTCTTATATCTATGATGAGAAGGGCAACATGGTTGAGTACAAGGATGCTTACAAGTATGCCAAGGCTGGTTCATACATGCCGTTCTATTATTTCCCTGCCAACTTCTCCCAGGGCCAGATCGGTCGTGCCTATTATGATCTCAATCCTTCTTCCTTCCCGCTTGACTCCGCTGCATGGAGCCTGAACGGTATGGATCGCAATTACGTCGTCAAGGCTGACGAGTCCGTCTTCTGGGATCCTATTTTCGAGGGCATCTCCAAGGTTGACGGTCATGCCGAGGTCCTTTATTCGATTGACGATCCTGCAGCTGTATTCACTTCTGTCATCGATGCCTTCATGTATCAGTATGCGAAGAGGGGAGCAGTTCCTGAGAACTCGTGGAATACCCAGGCTGAATACAGGCGTTACCTCATTAAGATGTACACCGATTATCTCATGGAAAGCACCAGCCATCTCCCGGTCATGCAGCTTCAGGCTGACCTCGACGATGAGAGGTCTGTCGTTTCGGACTGGCACGCTATCGCTTCCGGTGAGGAGCTTGTCGATCACCTCGCCTTCGCTAAGGACAACAAGTGGCTCACTGATTCCACCGACTGCGGCGCCATCCAGAATGCCATGGGTGTAACTGTGAAAAAGGATCTTTATGAGGATGCTTATGCCGCAGCTGCCAAGAAGCCTAGTGTTCAGGTTCTGTACAACGGCGGTCCTGTCGACCTCGCCAAGCTTATCGCCATCCATACTATTGATTCCTATGGTGATACCTACAACGACTATACCCTTGACGAGTTCAACACCAAGTATCCTTCCTTCAGCTACAAGTTCGAGCTTATCCCTTACAAGGTAGGTGGTGAGGTCACCAGCGAGGAGATGTACGGCCAGATTGACGGTACCGAGTTCACTCCTTGCTATGTCGTCAGCAAGGACAAGAACGCTGAGAGCAAGCCTATCGAGAAGGGTTCCGAGGACAAGCAGGGTGTCTCTGCTGTCGGCCGTATGCCTATCGTCCTCGCTTACCTCGTGAACAACGAGACTGGCGAGAGCTACGCTGTCGGTTACTTCAAGATCGAGATTGTCAAGGAGATCCGCGAGGCCGATGAGAGGTTCTTCGAGATTCCTGACCTCGGAAAGGTTCCTTTCATCTGCAATCCTTTCACTCTCAGGACCAACTGGCATGAGTTCTCCTACTTCGTACTTGAGGCTCTCAAGGTCGATTATAAGGAATTCATCGAGGACTTCGAGCTCCAGGGTATCTATGGTTACGAATTTGTTGAGAAGTATGGCAGCATCGTCAGCGAGCTCACCAAGATTGCTGATGCTTCTGCAGACCAGGAGGTTCACCTCACTTACAGTGAGCCTTACGTGAAGGATCCTGTGAACAATGTCATCGACTACAAGGATGTTGACTATGGCTTTGCTTCCTACAATAAGGATGAGTCCGGTTCCACCATCAACGACGCCTTCACCTGGAAGGTCAATCCTCAGGACATCGGTGCCGGTAAGGCCAAGTCCATCTACTTCAAGTTCATCAACAAGACTGACAAGTATGATATTGTCTACATCGAGATGAAGGCTGATGTTGCTGGTCCTGCCAAGTTCGACTTCGGCGCCAACAAGATCTCCAACGAGTGGTTCGATGATATTGATGGTGAGGTTAAGAATACCGCCCGTATCAATGTCCTTGTTCCTAACGTGACTTCCGACGATGTAACCAAGTTCTATCGTGACCTCAACCGCTTCTTCATCGGTTACAAGCCTGGTCTCACCCTCACCGAGGATTCCGATCCGGTTTACAAGAACTACTTCGATGAGAAAGCCAACGCTGCAAAGAAGGAGCAGTACAATCCTGCTGAGCTTGCCGGTGAGTACAAGTTCCACTTCTCTGCCACTCAGCCTGTCATTGCCAACATTGACAAGTATACCAATTACTGGGTAGATGCTGACGGCAAGAAGATGACCACCAACCTGCCTCTCTATTCCAACTGGTGGGCTGACAGCAGCAAACTCTATGTTCCTGCTTACCAGTGGAACAACTTTACCAAGGCCTATGAGGAGGTGAAGAAGGAAGTCACCCTCGCTGATGGTTCCAAGGTCAAGGTTCCTGAGCTCATTGACTCCAACCTTGTTGCTACCCTCGAGCCTACCGGCATGGTTACCTACAGCTATGCTGAGGGCCAGACCGCTGCCAAGGTTCTCCTCAACCTCTGGAGCTACACTCTGACCGATCAGGCCAAGATGCTCTATGCCAATGTCCTTGTCACCACTACCTATGGCGAGTGCAAGATCGATGCTGGCGATGCCAACTTCCATCTCCGCTTTGTCCGTCCTCTCGATGTCAACTTCAAGGCCGCTGAGGTCGCTCAGGAGTCTGCCGTCAATGGATTCAATGTCCTGATCGCCGAGTTCATCTCCGGCATCACCGACTGGAACAAGCAGGGCGTCATCAAGCCTGAGGTTGTCAACAAGAAGGAGACTGGTTACTTCGTAGCCAACATCATCTCCGGTGTCAACATGTACGAGTACTACAAGTTCACGAAGCTCATCCTCGATCTTGAGAACGCAGAGCGTGATCACTTCAAGGTTGGCGACGACAATGCCCGTGACCTCCTCAAGAACGTCACTCCTGAGGCTCAGCTCCAACTCGGTACTGTTGATCCTAAGACCGATGTCTTCACTCCTGGTGGCTCCAACGAGCTTGATATCTCCAACCTTGAGAACCTTAAGGGTGCTGCTATCAACTACAGGAACGACCGTGCAGTTGTCGAGACCTTCAACCTCTTCATCCCTGTTTCTGTCGAGTACGCTTGGGGTACTATCACCGAGACTCTCCAGATCAAGGTTAAGAAGACTGCTGATACCGATCCCAAATAGTTTGAAACTATATCTATGATTTGAGAAAGGGCGCGTCTGGATGGCGCGCCTTTTCCAAATCAAATAATCTACTCGCATGAAACGATTCTATTTTCTTATTGCTGCTTTTGCTTTGTTGGTTTCCTGTGGCCCTAAATACTCCGGTTCCCGGGGCGAAAAGACCCAGAAGGATGCCGAGGCTGAGTTTCTCGCCTCTCTGTCCCAAACTGACCAGGATGCTGTCTTGGCTTTGGCCGATGATTGCATGAATAAGTTGCAGGCTGGCAAAGTAGATGAGGCTGTGGGTATGATTTATGTCCTGTACAATGACGTTGTATATAAGAAGTCCGCTTCTTATACGGCTGATCTGGTACAGCGGTTCAAGTCTTTCCCCGTGGTTTCATATGAGCGCTTGTATCATAGTTTCTCAACCGAGGGTAACAATGATATTTCTTACTCATATGTTTTTGCACCCGCTTCCGGCGGTAGGTCTGCGCAGACCATGAAACTGATGTTCAATCCGGTATATATCGATGGCAGCTGGTACCTCACTTTCAAGGATGGTTCCCAGTCCAGCAGAGACCTTCCTTTGGACAAACAGATCCATGAACTTGCTCCGGCCCCTAATGCTCCACGTCTGAACAAGTCTTCCGCTCAATAGGACATGTGATATATTGATAAACATTCAATCGAACAGAATTTATGAAAAAAGCTATACTTATTCTTGCTGCTGCAATGATGATGGGTATCAGCGCTTCCGCTCAGGAGTTCAACCCTCACTGGTATCTCCAGCTGCGTGGTGGTGTTGCCGAGACTATCGGTGAGACCAACTTCGTTGACCTCCTTTCCCCGGCCGCTGATCTCTCTCTCGGCTATCAGTTCACCCCTGTCTTCGGCCTCCGCGGCAACGCTATGGGCTGGCAGGCAAAGGGTGCCATGAGTGGTGTGGAGTCCAAGACTGAGGTCTACAAGTTCAATACCGCCCAGGCTGCCCTCGATGCTACTTTTGACATCGCCAATATTTTCAATGTCAATCTTGACCGTGTCCTGAGCCCTTATGCTTACCTCGGTGTCGGCGCCAACATGCGCTTCAACAACGATGAGGCCAAGGCTATCCAGGCCAAGGGTGGCAGCTTCGAGTATATGTGGGATGGCAAGGCTTTCAGCCCCGCCGGACGTGCCGGTCTCGGTTTCGACATCCGTCTCTCCGACGCCATCAAGCTCAACCTTGAGGCTGGTGTGAACGCTCTTACCGATCACTTCAACTCCAAGAAGAACGAGCGCGCTGGCAAGATGCCCGACTTCGACTATCAGTACACCGGTCTCGTTGGTCTCAAGATCGCTCTTGGACCCACCAAGAAGGCCGCTCCCGCTCCTGTAGTCGTTCCTCCTCCGGCACCCGCCCCGGCTCCCGCTCCGGCCCCGGCTCCGAAACCGGAACCGAAGCCCGTCGTTGTTGAGCAGCCCGCTCCCGCCCCGGCTCCCGAGCTCCAGGAGAACATCTACTTCATCATCAACAAGTGGAATATCCAGGCTTCCGAGGTTGCCAAGCTCGATGAGATCGCTGCCTTCATGGCTCAGAATCCTGACACCAAGGTCCAGCTCACCGGTCACGCCGACAAGGCTACCGGTACCGCTCAGAGGAACCTTTTCCTCTCCGAGAAGCGTGCTGAGGCCGTCACCAATGAGCTCGTAAAGCGTGGTGTTGACAAGTCCCGCATCTCCTCCACCTTCAAGGGTGACACCGCGAACCCGTTCGCTACCCCTGAGGAGAACCGTGTTACCGTTTGCTTCGTGAAGTAATTTCATTAAACAATAGAGTAATAATATGAAGTGAGCCGGGATGGAATCCTTTCCATCCCGGCTCTTTTTTTTCTTATTCCTCAGTTTTTCGCTGAGGGATAACAAGACTAATAGAGCTGTTATTCGGTAAGCAGTGGACCGCGGCCGGAGTCGTTGGCACGGTAGTGCGGAGCATAGAGGGACTCTATGCTGACCGCGGGCATCTGGAAGGAGCCGGCCTGGGTGACCAGGAACTCTTCCGTGACGATTGTATTCTCCTCTGGGTAGGAGTCGAACCAGTATTCGGTGCGGTCAGCGAGGACGCTGCGGTAGCCGTGCGGGCTGAAGGCCCGCCAGCCGGCTACGCTGAGCGGCCGCAGCCACCAGCCGTAATAGCCGGACAGCTGGTTCGCAGGCCGCAGGGATGCGGGCCTGGGGGCTGTCAGCTTTACGAAACTGCGGTTTTCCTCGTTCCATATACGGTATTCGGCAAAGACTTTGTCTCCTATATAGAGATTCTCTCCGTCGGAGAGTTCGTTGCGCTGCACTTTACCGTCCACCGTACGCTCAACGAAGAAGCGGCGCTCTACTGTAAAGCCGTTTCCAGCTGCCTTGACTTCTTTGAAGGGTTTGGTGAATGATTTGCTCAGGCTAATGATACGGGTGTCGAGCGTCTCCTGTGAAGCGTCCAGGATGGTGGCGATAGCATTGACGAAAGCTGCATCCTCATCCCAGTGTTGTGTCTCTTTCTGGACCATCAGCCAGAGGCTTATGCCGTCAGCGATGGATAAGGCCTCTGTTGCATCGGTACGCCTGTCGAGGTAGCGCTCGCGGTCGCGCAGAAGGTCTGCTATGAAAGTGTGCGCGTACGCCTCGCTTTCGAGCAGGCCGCGGTAAGGCATGACCGCATTGGGATAGTACCAGCCGCCGGAAGGATGGGCGATGGCATATTCCTGAAGTGAAATCAGGTCTTTAATGGCAGAACTGCGCAGTTTTGCGCCGGTGCCGAGGCGTATGCCCCAGGCGGCGGCGAGCCGGCGACCCTCCTCGGAGCCTGCAAGGCTCACGAGGGTGTGCAGCCGCCGCGCCTTACCCAGCACATATCCGTTCATACCTCTCTCCTTGCGCGGAGTGAGATATTCCTTCATCCTCTTCCTGAAATCGCGCAACTTCTTGGAATCTATATCTTTAGCAGAGAGCTCTACTTCCGGATACAGCACTCTGACGGAAACATACTGCTCTTCAGAGAGACCTCCGCACCAGATCGGGCGCTTGTCATCTCCGAAGAACACTTTGTCAAGATAGTTCACTGCAGATTCCACTGTTTCGTACGAAACAGCGCTTACATCGATATTCCGCTTGCGCAGACTGGCATAGCGTTCCAGAAGAACTGCGGTAATGATAGGGGAACTCCCCATTCCCTTGAACCAGGCAAATCCTCCATCTTCGTCGCGGCATGCCATCAGCGCTGCCAGAAGCTCGGAGTCTGACTTCTCTTTCTCGATATGCGATCCCAGTTTTGCAGCCATCAGCCTGACGTACAGCGCCTCCGACAGGTCAAGTGCATTCTCCGATGCAGCCTCCGCCTTTGTAGGCAGGGCATCCTTGACCATCTGGAGCAGAGAAACGTTCTTCATGTCAGCGTCTTCTCCTGACACGTTCACAAACTCGCCTTTGAGTTTGGCAAGCAGTTCCTCGAGGGATTCACCGCTGTGGAGGATGGAGGAATGGGCTTCCGTTAGCGTTTGTACAGCTTTGTATACGGGTACGGAAACAAATACGGCATCCGAGCCATTGCCTTCACCGTCAGCGATGAAAGTCAGCTTTATACCGAGTTCCTTGATATCCGGGACTTCTATCTCAAGATCTTCTGAAAGCGCTCCGCCAGGCTCAAGCGTCACATCTTTCATGATGCTTTGCATCGGCTTTGAATTGCGGTAGTCCTTTCCGTCGTAAAGGTCAATGCGGAGGCGCCCGGTCAGGGTCTCATCCACACTGCTCGAAAGCGAGGCCTTGACGAAATATCGGTCGCCCGTATAGAGATACTGGGGCTCGACAAGCGATACCTTGGCCGGCACTGTCACGACCATTTCCTGGCGCAGGACAGCGTTGTCCATATCCTTGTCATGTGCGAAAAGCTGGACGAAATATGTCGATAGCTTGTCAGCCGTAGTGAAGTCTAGCTTGACCGTGCCATTGGAATCAGAGCGGAGGAAGGGCTCGAAGGCCACCGTCTTGGCGAAATCCTCGCGTACGGTGATGTCCGCGCCCATATCGGCGTCCATCGCGAGTGCGTCATCCATCTTGGATGCGGCGTATCCCATTGCAACAGACTCGTTCTGTACAACCTCTTCTTCCAATGCAAAAGCCTCAGGCGCAGGAGCTGCAGCCATCTCAACCATGTCTGCAGATGCGTTGGAGGCCGTTTTGTACATAACTCCTCCGGCCCGCGTGCCGCGTACCATGATCCTCGGTTCCGTCCGGTCCATTCCGGAAGTGGAGCGGATGCTGACAGTCGGGCCTTCGGCACCGCGCATCAGTATACGGCTCCAACGATTGGCCATGATGCGTTCGCTGGACTTGTCGAAGATGGTTGCAACACATTCGACTTCCGGCTTGGTAGTGATCTCGAATGAGTATGCCGTTCCGGGAGCGGTCTTGTCCAGGAACCTGGTGAATGCCAGTGGAAGCTCCAGCCTTTTCGCGCTGCGGTCGAACTGGCGTGAGAAGGAGTACTGTTTGTAATCCTTGAAATACACCACATTTACCCTGACCACATCAGGAGCGCCGTCGGGCCATTCGAAGCGGACAGTCTTGAGCGATCCCGCCTCGCCGCGGCGGCCTTCGAGATGGACCGTCTTCGATCCTAGGACGACATTGCCGGTACCGTAGAGTTCCACGACTGCCCATACGGGTCCGTTCGTGGCACCGATCTGCACCGAGACCGCGCCGTCCCTGTCTGAAGCCTTGAACAGGCTTTGGACATCGGCGTCAAGCGTGGTGTCCCCGTCTTTGACCTTCAGTATCTCGTACAGTACCGTGGACTTGATTTCATTGCCGAAAACGTCTTTGTCCGTTGCGATGGCCTCGAACACGTAGAGCCCGGAAGGGGAGCCGGAGGTATCGAGATCCAGGACATCTCCGGGAGCTGCTTTGCCGGACGCGAGAACCTTGTCTCCCGACTTCAACGTGTAGTTGATTCTCAGGGATTTGCGGTTCTGGTTTACGCCCTGGCGGTAGGTTTCAGTGTGCAGGCTCAGCTTTATCCGGTCCTCGGACACTACGCCCCAGTCATAATTCTCGCCCTCGCGCCATACGTGCCTCTCCTTCATTGAGACTTCCGCATCTGCGCGGTTCTCAAGATTGGCGGAGAACGGTATCATGCGATGCACCTGACGTCCGGTATTCCACTCAAGCGTTTCTCCTGTTGCGTCGGAGACTCCTACGCGCACGTTATAATAGAGGTACTCCTCTTGTCCGGAAAGGAAGGGAATGGTGAAACGGCCGTCACGGTCGGGGTGCAGCACACCCTCGCTGACGACCTTCCCGCCGCCCTCGGTCACTGCGTAGCGGATGTCCGCGGCGGTCAGCGAATGTCCGGAATAGCTCTTCAGCGTTCCTTTGACCTCGATGCTGTCCCCGGGGAAATAAAGGTTGGGATCCGGATCGAAGCTCAGGTCGAATGTAGGGAGAATGAAGTCGTCGACGCGGATGCTGGCGGTGGCCAGCTGCCTTGTGCCGTCAAGGACGGCCAGGCGGAAAACGCCACCGCGCTCCTGTCGCTCGAGGAGGAACTCCCCGGCAGCGGAGCCGAATTCATTGGTCTCCAGTTCACGGGTGCCGATTGTCTTGCCCTGGGTGTCGAACAACTTGACAGTTAGCTTCCTGCCTGCCTGTGCGTGGAGACTCTCCCTCCTGTCTCCATAATATCTGATGACTTTGAAGTGAACTGTTTCACCGGGATTGAAGGCGCTGCGGTCGACGAAAATGGATGCGTAAGTCTGCTCGTCAGGGATATTCTTGATGACATTCAGGCTGGCAAGACTGCATTCAGGAGTCTTGCGGAGGGTTCCGTCAGAGTCTTTGAGAGAGACTACGATGCGGTTCTGCCAGCGGTTTTCCAGGAATCTGGATGTGAAATCCTTGGGCAAATAGGTGAATCCCTCCTGCAGGGCGAAATCCTTAAGCTCTGCCAGAACCTTGTCCTTATTGTCCAGCAGGGTTATGTCGGCCTTGCGGACCGGCTCGCCGCTCTTTGCCCGGGCGACGTAAATGGCATAACCGCGGGCATCTTCCTTCTGGGCGGCCGAGAGGCCGTAACGCATGTATTCCTGCTCGGAGGAAACCTTACCTTCCTTGCACTCAATGTTGTATGTACCGTCATCGAAGGCAGGGAGCTGTATTTTTACAGTATCCTGGCGGTAATAACTCTTGGCTGGATTGTCAATCCTCGTGGAGAATACTGTCTTTTCCTTGTCCTTGACAGTCAAGCTTATACCAGGAAGATTGCGAAGCGAAGCGGTAAGGAGTCCTTCCTCGACCGAGAACCACACTCCCTTGCTGTCAAGCTGTTCGATCAGTGCCCCGATCTCGGTGCAGCACTCCGCGATATCCTTCTCTTTGCCGGAGAAAGCTTTGCGGTCCTTCTCAAAGGCGGCAGCCTTGTCCTTCAGCGTGCGGTACTGCTCCGAAGTGCCCTTTTCGCCGCGCTCCAGCTGCTCGAATTCCATGGCAAGCAGGGCTTGCCTGGCCATTAGCGAGACGGCCTTTCCGTCATACTTCCGGACATACTCTTCCAGCTTCTCTTTGGAGCGGAAATCGTCCCTGAGCCACTTGATGCGGGTGAATTCGAGGAAAGCGGCATCCGGGTACCTTCCTCCGAGGGTCTTCTCCAGTATGTCAGCGTATTCTTCGACTGCGCCTGGATTCCAGCTGTTTCCGAGGACAAGTGACCAGAGAGCATATTCCCAGTCATTGGGGATCTGTCCTGTCAGGACATCCTTATATATCTCGGATGATAGACGGTCATCAGCCTCGTAGAAATCGGTGTGCCGGCCTTTCTCCAGCCTGTCACGGTTTTTTTTCAGGAATTCGGTTTTTCCGGCCAGGTCGTGGCGGGAATTGAAGAATGTCAGCACAGGCTCGTCAAATGCTTCAATATCCTTCTGGAACCGGGTATACAGGCTGTCCCGCAATTTCCAGTTCCGGTAGGAGGAAACATCGACGAACTCCTGCCCGGCACGGTAGAAGTCCCAGGGGAGCCGTTCCTTCGCAGCGATCTTTTTGATCTCCTGGAGGATGTCCAGCTGCTTCTGCGGCCGGTCCGCCTTGCGGGCGGCTTCGTAGTCCTTCCAGAGTTTGCTGACCTGGGAATTGTTCCGTGCGTCTTTCGCGCTATTGTTTTCCATTACTTTCGATCCTGTAAATAAAATGACGGCCAGGGGTATCAGCCATAATATCCTTTTCATAAAACGCTTATTTTATGCCCCTCACTTCCGATACGTGATTTGTAAGGTCTTGAAATACAGCTTGTTCAGCGATTCCTCCTTGTCGAAAAACGAAAGGGAGAATGTGCTCAATTGGCTGTCAACCAGTCTCTTATGAATCACGGACGATGGTGTGATAAAGCTATAACGGCTTCAGATACTACAAAAGTACTGCCACCGATGTAAATGAGGGGTTTGCTGCCCTCCGGGATTGGCAGTCGGACCTCCGGCTGCGATCTGCTAGAGCGCGCTGAAGCGCCACGCCGACCCGTTCCGGGTAAATGCAGCCCGATGTCCGCTGCCAATCCCAAAGCGAGTTCAATACCCGATGCAACACTGCCGCCGAAAACGGCTCTGCCGGGGAAAGCGGCTGAGAGTTTCTCGAAGAGGATATCCGCTTTCAAGGAACGCGGGGTATCCGGAGCAACGGTGATGTAGTCAGCCTCGCGCGGCATCAGTGGAATGATGCCGTCCAGGTCCTTGTCGGCCATTACTCCATATACGATGATGAGGCGGTCATAACGTCCTGTGCGGAGATATTCCTCCAACTGCGCGAAATTCCTTGCCAGAGCCGGAGGATTGTGCCCGATGTCACACAGGACGTCAGGGTCGCGCTGGAGCATCTCCCAGCGTCCGTGGAAATCCATCCGACCGGCAGTGTGCGCTATGGCCAGGAGGACTTCCTCTGACGGCTCGGTGCCCAATACAGTAAGTACGGCCAACACCGTTCTGAGATTCTCTGCCTGCCATTCGCCCTGCAAGTCCATTTTCTCCAGGAGTTTCTCTATCCTTCCCGTCCGGTACAGGGCCTGAAAAGCTTGTGTTCCAGCTCGCGCTAGAAGCTTTTCCGACCCTGTCCCGGACTCGGAATCGGCATTCTCTGGACCAAGCGATTTGTTGGAATTGTCTGTGTTCTTCTGCAGGTGCTGGGCCTGAAAAGCTTTTAGCGAATGCGGAAATCCCAGCTTTTCAGGTCCTGCATCTGCAGAGGGGAAACGCTCGTCAGCGAAGATCAGGGGACAGTCGGCTGCGGAGGCAGCGGCCTCGAAGACGGGCGCGGTCTCTACGTCCCGTGTCCCGACCACGGCCGGAACGCCGGGCTTGAAGATCCCGGCCTTCTCGCCGGCGATAGCCGCGCGGGTGCTTCCCAGCTGGGCGCAATGGTCCAGCCCGATACTGGTGACCACTGCCGCTTCGGGCGTTATTATGTTCGTACTGTCCAGGCGGCCTCCGAGACCGACCTCGATGACAGCCACATCGACCTTTTCCTTTGCGAACCACCAGAATGCCATCCCCGTAGTGATCTCGAAGAACGACAGTTTCAGTTCGTCGAAACTCTCTTCCCAGCGGGAGAGGAAATCCCACACATCATCTTTGCTTATCAGGTATACGGGCTCTCCGGTCGAACCGTCGAGTATGCGCATCCTCTCCCGGAAGTCGAGGATGTGCGGTGACGTGTAGAGTCCGACTTTCAGTCCCGTGGCGGCCAATGCTGAAGCCAGCATGTTGGCTACGGATCCCTTGCCGTTGGTACCTGCGACATGGATGGACCTGAATCCCTTGGAAGGGTTGCCCATCCGGGTGTCGAACTCCTCCATGTGGGCGAGTCCAGGCTTGTATGCCTCGCCGAATCCGGTATTCTGTACCGAAGGGAAACGGACGAAGATCCTTTCGAGTTTGTGCTGATATTCAGAGTCGTTCATATCGTTTTTTTGCAACTGAATCCAAATTTAGTTATTTTTACAGAATGATAACCCGCAACATGAACGAAAAGGTGTCAGCGTTGTATTCCGAATACATCATCGACGGAGTACCGCAGGAACTTACTCCTGCACGTATCCTCGATGCCTGCATGGTTGAGGACGGCTTGCGGCCGCCCTGCAAGGAGGACGTCTGCGAACCCATCGTAGACGAGACCGTAGATCCTGCTCCGAAGCCCTGCGATACCGATCCCGCACGCATTGACGAGTATCTCAAGCGTATCCGTGCCATCAAGTCCGGTGTTTTCCCTGTCGCATTCCCTGAAACGTATACAAAGTCCCGTATCGCCTGCGCGCTTATCGACGCCATCTGGCGCAAGGGACATTTCCGTCTGGGGGACCTGGCGCTCCGTCTCGACTGGACATGGAATCCCCGGCGCATCGGAGATATGGCGGCGTTTTACGCCTCCGTGTCGTCCGCTGCGGACTATGTCGATTCGCTTGGGCTGCGCCTGTCCGGGTATTCGTATATGGAGACGGAAGGGGAGAGCGACGTGACCGCCGTGCCTTCGCTCGCGGTGCAGAGCCAGGAGCCGGATCCATCAGGACAGGACGATCCCGACTTTTTCTCCGAGCTCCCTTTCCGCACGGAGCATCCGAGGCTGCGGGTGCAGAACTTCCATCCGTCCAAGTTGCTGCCGGATGCTGCCAGCTGGCTGATATATGTACCTTTCGAGAATTGCGAGTACCGTCTCGGCGCCTCGCTGCTGGCGCAGGCGCTCGGCTCCTCCGGTGCTGTCGCGCCTCAGCTCGTGGACCCGGACTATTTCATCGACTGTTACGAGGTCGTGAGGGAGCTCGTCGAGGACGGAATCGTCCTGTCCGGAGTGACCGTCGGCAGGGGAGGACTTATCACTGCGCTCAAGCGTATGGCCGGCCCTAAGGTCGGAGCCAGCGTCGAGCTTGCCGACCTGATGCGCGCTACCGGCGACAGGGACATCGTGCGCCTTCTTTTCGCAGAGGTGCCCGGCGTGATCTTCCAGATCGCCGACATCGATTACGACTATGTCGATGCCGAGCTCCTGCTCCAGGACATCGCATTCTATCCGCTCGGACATCCCGTGCCCGGGGAGTCCGGCGTCAATGTTACATCTTCGGACAAGACAGGCATCCAGACCATCCTCGAGTCCCTCATCCGCAGCCAGAGTTCAGAAGGAGAAGACTAACCACATAACATATATGCCAAGATACGCCAATGTCCCTTCGGGGAGAAAAACCCATGGAAAGCCCAAGATATTCGTGCTGGACACCAACATCATCCTGCATGACTACAAGGCTATCAGGAAGTTCCAGGACAACAACATCGTCATCCCGATAGCCGTTATCGAGGAGCTTGACAAGTTCAAGAAAGGCAGCGACGCGCTCGCGTTCAACGCCCGGGGCTTCGTCCGCGAGATCGACCGCCTGACAGAGGGAAAGATGTTCGGCAAGGACGGAGTCCCTATCGGGAAAGGCCTGGGCAAGATCAAGATCGAGCCCAACCATCCTTTCGCCGAGGAGTTCAAGGACTTCTTCATGGACGACATACCCGACCACCGCATCCTCTCGACGGCCATGTGGGTCCGTGACAACAATCCCGGCACCTTCGTGGCACTCATCACCAAGGATGTCAACCTCCGCATGAAGGCCAAGGCGGCCGGGATGGAGGTCCAGGACTACCTCACCGACAAGGTCGAGGAGGCCAAGGTAGAAGGAGCCACCAAAGAGGTCCAGTCCATCGATGTCGACCCTTCCGTGCTGCAGGCTTTGGCCTACGGCAAGGATACCAGCGTCAGTTGGGAAGATGTCCTGGATACAGAGCCCAGGCCGAACCAGCTGTTCAAGTTCAGTTGGAACGGTTCGGACAAGGATGTCGTCTGTGCGCGTTACGATTCGTCGCGCAAGCGCATAGTCCTTGTCAGGACCCGCGAGGCCTACGGCATCCGACCGCGCAATGACGAGCAGAAGTTCGCGCTCGACGCCTGCCTGGATCCTAAGATCCAGCTCGTTTCTCTCACCGGCGGTGCCGGTACGGGCAAAACCCTGCTCGCCCTGGCCTCCGCCCTCGAGCAGGAGCGCGACTTCGACCAGATCATCCTGTCGCGTCCGACCGTAATCCTGGGCAACCAGGACATCGGATTCCTTCCAGGTGACCAGAAGACCAAGATGAGTCCTTACCTGCAGCCCCTGATGGACAACCTCAACGTCATCAAGGCGCAGTTCCGCCCATCTTCCAAGGAAGCCCTTAAGATCGAGGGCTTGCTGAAGGACGAGAAACTCGTGATCTCGCCGCTGGCCTATATCCGCGGCCGCAGCCTCGGCAAGGCCTTCTTCATCATCGACGAGGCGCAGAACCTTACCCCGCATGAGATCAAGACTATCATCACCCGTGCGGGCGAGGGGACCAAGATGGTGTTTACCGGCGACATCTTCCAGATAGACCAGCCTTACCTCGACCAGTGGTCCAACGGACTGACCCACCTGGGTGAGAAGATGACCGGCCAGAAACTCTTCCAGCACGTGTTCCTGCGCAAGGGTGAGAGAAGCGAGCTTTCCGAGATAGCGGCCAAGCTCTTATAATTGACAAATAATTTTTTAATTAGGCTGGAAAGTTGTAAATTCGCGGCCGATTCAATGGAAAAATAATAACAAAAAAGACGACGTTATGTTTGAAAGCAAGAAGAGAGTCTATCGTTTCGGCGGCAAGCAGGCCGAAGGCGATGGTACCATGCGCGAGCTCCTTGGTGGAAAGGGAGCCAACCTGGCTGAGATGAGCAGGCTCGGAATGCCTGTCCCTGCCGGATTCACTATCACGACCGAATGTTGCGCCGAGTACTATGCACTTGGCGGCGGATATACCGAAGAACTCAAGATGGATGTAGGTGCTGCCCTCATAGCCACCGAGAAGATCATGGGCAAGAAGTTCGGCGATCCCGAGAACCCGCTCCTCGTGAGCTGCCGTTCCGGCGCCCGCAGTTCCATGCCCGGCATGATGGACACCATCCTCAACATCGGCCTTTGCTCCGACACCATTCCCGGAATGATCAAGAAGACCGGCAACCCGCGCTTTGTTTACGACTCATACCGCCGTCTCATCATGATGTACTCCGACGTCGTCATGGAGAAGGCCGAGGGCATCGAGCCTGAGGACGGACAGAGCATCCGCCAGCAGCTTGACCGCATGATGGCGGAGCTCAAGGAGGCGAAGGGCTACAAGTCCGACACCGAGATCACTGCCGAAGAGCTCAAGGACCTTTGCGAGCAGTTCAAGCTCAAGGTCAAGGAAGTCCTCGGCGTCGATTTCCCCGACACTGCCAAGGATCAGCTCTGGGGTTCCATCGGAGGTGTGTTCAAGTCCTGGAACGGCAAGCGTGCCATCGCTTACCGCCGCATCGAGCGTATCCCTGATGATTGGGGTACCGCCGTCAATGTCCAGTCCATGGTGTTCGGTAATATGGGTGACAACTCCGCCACCGGCGTTGCGTTCTCCCGCAACCCCGCTACCGGCGACAACAAGTTCTACGGCGAGTGGCTTATCAACGCCCAGGGCGAGGATGTCGTTGCAGGTATCCGCACCCCGAACCCTCTGAACGAGGCCACCAAGAACGACCATAACAGGAATCTCAAGTCCCTTGAGACTGCAATGCCCGACGTGTACAAGGAGCTCGACGACATCCGTCTCAAGCTCGAGAACCACTTCCACGACATGCAGGACATCGAGTTCACCATCCAAGAGGGCAAGCTCTGGATGCTCCAGTGCCGTATAGGCAAGCGCACCGGACTGGCCGCCCTTCAGATGGCCATGGATATGCTCGGCGAGGGCATGATCGACGAGAAGACCGCCATCATGCGCGTCGCTCCCGCCCAGCTTGACGAGATCCTCCATCCTATCCTTAATCCCGCTTCCGAGAAGATCGCGACCAAGCTCGCTCAGGGCCTTCCCGCTTCTCCGGGTGGAGCAGTCGGTACCATCGTCTTCACTTCCGAGGCTGCTATGGCCGTTGCGAAGGACGGTGGCAAGTGCATACTCATCCGTGAGGAGACTTCTCCCGAGGACATCGAGGGCATGCGTGCCGCTGCAGGTATCCTTACCACCCGCGGTGGCATGACTTCCCACGCGGCGCTCGTCGCCCGCGGCTGGGGCAAGTGCTGTATCGTCGGCTGCGAGGCCATGAAGATCAACCTTGAGAAGAAGACCGTTACCTTCGGTGAGGGCGGCAAGGCTTTCAAGGAGGGTGAGTGGATTTCCCTCAACGGTACCAAGGGACTTGTCTACGGCGAGAAGATCGAGACCATGGATGCTTCCGAGAATCCTCTGTTCATCAACTTCATGGCAATCGTGGACAAATACCGCAAGCTCGGTATCCGCACCAACGCCGATACTCCCGAGGACGCCGCCAAGGCTCTCGCATTCGGCGCCGAGGGTATCGGCCTCTTCCGTATCGAGCATATGTTCTACGGCAAGAATTCCGAGACTCCTCTTGCCAAGCTCCGCAAGATGATCATGTGCGACACCGACAAGGAGCGCAAGGCTGCCCTTTCCGAGCTCGAGCCTTTCATCAAGGCCGCTGTCAAGAGCACCCTCCGCATCATGGACGGCAAGCCCGTCGTGTTCCGTCTGCTCGACCCGCCGCTCCACGAGTTCGTTCCCAAGTCCGATGACAAGAAGGCCGAGCTCGCCAAGGAGCTTGACGTCACCGTCGAGGAGATCGAGAAGCGCGGCGAGAGCCTGCACGAGATCAACCCGATGATGGGCCTGCGCGGCGTGCGCCTGCATGTCACCTATCCTTTCATCGCCGAGACCCAGTACAGGGCTATCTTCGGCGCCACCGCCGAACTGATCAAGGAGGGCCTCAACCCGATGCCCGAGATCATGATCCCCGTCACCATCTCCGCCCGTGAGCTCAGCTTCCAGAAGGCTATCTGCGACCGCGTCAAGGCCGAGATCGAGGGCCAGACCATGACCGCCATCTACTACAAGTTCGGAACAATGATCGAAATCCCTCGCGCAGCCCTCACCGCCGACAGGATGGCCCGTGCCGCCGAGTTCTTCTCCTTCGGTACCAACGACCTCACCCAGATGACCTTCGGCTTCTCGCGTGACGACGTCGGCACCTTCATGGGTGACTATCTCGGCAACAAGATCCTCGACGACGATCCGTTCCAGACCATCGACACCAAGGCCGTCGGCCGTCTTGTCGAGTACGGTATCCAGGGCGGACGTTCCCGCAGACCCGACCTCAAGTGCGGTATCTGCGGCGAGCACGGCGGCGATCCCGCTTCGATCGAGTTCTTCAACAAGATCGGCGTCGACTACGTCAGCTGCTCTCCTTTCCGCGTGCCTATCGCCCGCCTCGCCGCGGCACAGGCCGTGATCAAGCAGCAGGCTTAATCCATAAAAAAAGCAGGGTTTCGTTACCCTGCTTTTTTCTTTTATGCGCGGCTATCGTGAGATTGTCCGCGCTTTATTCGTCTTCATCACTGAAAAGGAAAGTGCCGTTGTAGCTGATGGAGTCACGGTTCCTGGACTGGACGTGGAGCGATGCGCTGCCTCCCAGCGAGAATTGGAAGGTATAGACGTGGGTGTCCTCGTCAGTCCGGATCAGCAGGCGGACGGTGTAGGATCCATCGGAATCGTTCCGGTAAACAGTCTTTTCCTGGATATCAGACTCATAGTTGAGGGCATGACCGCCCCCGTAGGGAACATCCCATGCCCTGCCGGAGTAGGGTAGGTGGGAGACGATGTGGTTGCCTTTGACAGTGACGGAGTAGTTGGTGACATGCCTGGGCGCCATCTGCAGGGGTATCATCTGGCGGATGTCCATCTTGAAATCCCCTTTCTCGAGGGATTCGCGGATGAGCTGTGCTTCTTGCTCTTCGCGCGCCAGCCTGTCTTCACGGCTTTCCATCAGGACGCCGCAGCCTTGGAGCAGGAATGCTCCGAGCATGAGTGTTATTAATGCAATCCTTTTCATATCATTGGTATTTGGATCATACTTCTACAACTGCCGCTTTTGGCAAAAGAAGTGCCAAAGGACGACACCGACTGCGACGCTGACGTTGAGGGAATGCTTGGTCCCTGCCTGGGGAATCTCCAGGGAAAGGTCCGAAGCGTCGACGACGTCCTGGCAGACCCCCTCGACTTCGTTGCCGAAGACGAGGGCGTAGCGGCCGCCCGGCTCCGGCCGGAAGGCGTCGAGCCCGACCGAATGGACGGTCTGCTCGACGGCGACGACCGTGTAGCCGGCCGCCTTCAGCTTGGCGACGGCCTCCAGCGTGTCGGAGACATGCTCCCAGGGCACGCTGTCCTCGGCGCCGAGGGCCGATTTGTGGATCTCGGCGGAAGGCGGAACCGCGCAGATGCCGCACAGCCAGACCTTGTCCGCCTTGAAGGCGTCGGCCGTACGGAATGCCGATCCGACATTGTGCGCGCTGCGGATATTGTCAAGCACGACGACCAGTCCGGACTCCGGGAGACTCCTGTATTCCTCGGGACTGATGCGGCCAAGCTCTATGTTCAATAATTTTCGGTCCTTCATGATTACAAAGGTAGTAAAAAAGGATATTTATCATTATCTTTGATGCCCGAAACAGGTATTGGTTTTATGAAACAGGATCTTCAAGTTTTCGACCTGATCCGCAAGGAAAGGGACAGGCAGGCCTCCGGCCTCGAGCTCATCGCCTCTGAGAATTACGTGAGCAACTATGTTTTGGAAGCCATGGGCTCCATCTGCACCAACAAATATGCTGAAGGCTACCCCGGCAAGAGATATTACGGCGGGTGCCAGGTCGTCGACCAGATAGAGCAGCTTGCCATCGACCGCATCTGCAAGATATACGGTGCCGAGTATGCCAATGTCCAGCCCCATTCCGGCGCTCAGGCCAACATGGCAGTCATCATGGCATGCCTCAAGCCCGGCGACACCTTCATGGGTCTCGACCTATCCCAGGGCGGTCACCTCACTCACGGATCTCCCGTCAATGCTTCCGGCATCCTGTACAAGGCCGTCGCTTACGGCCTCAATCCCGATACCGGTCTCATCGACTATGACGACATGGAGGCCAAGGCACTTGAGCATAAGCCAAAGCTCATCATCGGCGGCGCGTCCGCCTATTCCCGTGAATGGGACTATGAGCGCATGCGCGCCATAGCCGACAAGGTCGGCGCCCTTCTCTGGATCGACATGGCGCACACTGCCGGCCTCATCGCTGCAGGTTTGCTGAAGAATCCCGTTCAGTATGCCCACATCGTGACTTCCACGACGCACAAGACCCTTCGCGGTCCCCGCGGCGGCATCATCCTCATCGGCAAGGATTTCGACAATCCCTGGGGTCTCACCACTCCCAAGGGTGCGCTGAAGAAGATGAGCCAGATCATCGACTCCAGCGTGTTCCCCGGCGTACAGGGCGGCCCGCTCGAGCATGTCATCGCTGCCAAGGCCGTCGCTTTCTACGAGGCCATGCAGCCCGAGTACCTCGACTATCAGAAGCAGGTCATCGCCAATGCCCAGGCTATGTGCAAGGCATTCCTTGACAGGGGATACCACGTCGTTTCCGGCGGTACGGACAACCATCTCATGCTCATCGACCTCAGGAACAAGTTCCCCGAGGTATCCGGCCGCGTAGCGGAGAAGGAGCTCGAGAAGGCTGACATCACGCTCAACAAGAACATGGTCCCTTATGACAGCCGCAGTCCTTTCCAGACTTCCGGTTTCCGTATCGGCACTCCCGCCGTCACTTCCCGCGGCTTCGTGGAGAAAGACATGGAGGACATTGTCGAGCTGATCGATACGGTCCTTGCGTCCTGCGCTTCCCATATTGCCGCCCTCACTCTCAAGAAAGGCGAGGAGCCCACACCCGAGCAGGAAGCTTCACTTTACGAGCACAGGGCTGTCATCGAGAAGGTCGCTGCCAAGGTTCACCAGATGACTGCAGGATATCCGCTGAACAAGTATTAGTGACATTTTGTCAGTCCCCGGCGGCTGGCACATACTTTGATTTTTACAAAGCGTTCCCGCAAATGTCGGGGACGCTTTTTTGAAATCAATTCAAAACTATAACATCATGATCAAACCTTTGGCAGACAGAGTGGTCATTGAGCCTCAGGAGGCCCAGACCAAGACTGCGTCAGGACTTTTCATCCCTGACACGGCAAAAGAGAAACCCCAGCAGGGAACCATCGTGGCCGCAGGCCCCGGAAAGAAGGACGAACCCATGGAAGTGAAAGTGGGTGACATGGTCCTCTACGGCAAGTATGCAGGCACCGAAGTGACCGTGGACGACAAGAAATACCTCATCGTCAAGCAGTCGGATATCCTGGCTATCATTTAAATATAGGAGACAAGCATTATGGCAAAAGAGATAAAATTCGACGTGGATGTCCGCGCCAAGATGAAGGAAGGAGCAGATGAGCTCGCTAATGCAGTCAAGGTGACCCTCGGCCCCAAGGGCCGCAATGTCGTCATCGACAAGAAATACGGAGCCCCCCAGGTGACCAAGGACGGCGTGACCGTAGCCAAGGAGGTCGAACTTGAAGACCGTTTCGCCAACATGGGTGCGCAGATGGTCAAGGAAGTCGCTTCCAAGACCAATGAGCAGGCTGGCGACGGTACCACTACCGCTACTGTCCTCGCCCAGGCCATCATCAATGTCGGTCTTAAGAATGTCACTGCAGGCGCTAACCCTATGGACCTCAAGCGCGGTATCGACAAGGCCGTCGCCGCCGTGGTGGCCAACCTCAAGGAGCAGAGCCAGGAAGTCGGCGACGACTATTCCAAGATCGAGCAGGTCGGCACCGTTTCCGCCAACAATGACAGCTATATCGGCAAGCTCATCGCCGATGCTATGTCCAAGGTCAAGAAGGACGGTGTCATCACCGTCGAAGAGGCCAAGGGCACCGAGACCGAAGTCAAGGTCGTCGAGGGCATGCAGTTCGACAGGGGATACATCTCTCCTTATTTCATGACTAACGGAGACAAGATGGAGGCCGTCCTCGATGATCCCTGCATCCTTGTCACTGACAAGAAGATCTCCACGATGAAGGATCTCCTCCCGATCCTCGAGCCCATCGCTCGCGAGGGCAAGTCCCTGCTCGTCATCGCCGAGGATGTTGACGGCGAAGCCCTGACCACCCTCGTGGTCAACAGGCTCCGCGGCACTCTGAAGATTGCTGCCGTCAAGGCTCCCGGTTTCGGCGACCGCCGCAAGGAGATGCTGCAGGATATCGCCATCCTCACCGGTGCTACCGTTATCTCCGAGGAGCGCGGTTACACCCTTGAGAATGCTACTCCCGACCTGCTCGGACGCGCCGAGAAGGTGACCATCACCAAGGAGAACACCACCATCGTGGGTGGTGCGGGCGATTCCGCCGCCATCGCCGACAGGGCAGACCAGATCCGCAAGCAGATTGCCACCACCACTTCGGACTATGACCGCGAGAAACTGCTCGAGCGTCTCGGCAAGCTCGCCGGCGGCGTAGCAGTCCTCTATGTGGGCGCTACCACCGAGGTTGAGATGAAGGAGAAAAAGGACCGCGTCGAGGATGCGCTCAACGCTACCCGCGCCGCCGTTGAGGAGGGCTATCTGCCCGGAGGCGGCGTCGCATACATCCGCGCGGCTTCTGCGCTCGCCGGCTTGAAGGGCGAGAATGATGACGAGACCACCGGTATCCACATCGTGGCCAAGGCCATCGAGGAGCCGCTGCGCCAGATCGCCGAGAACTCCGGCGTTGACGGAAGCGTCATTATCCAGAAGATCAAGGAAGGAAAGGGCGACTTCGGTTACAATGCCCGTACCGATGAATATGTCAACCTCTATGAGGCGGGCGTCATCGATCCGACAAAGGTAGCGCGTGTTGCGTTGGAGAATGCCGCCTCCGTGGCAGGCATGTTCCTGACGACCGAATGCGGTATCGTCGATATTCCGGAGAAGGAACCTGCAGCCCCCGCAATGCCGGCCGGCGGAATGATGTAGGGAGTTTTCCCCTTCTCTTGAATGATAAAAAAGTCCCGTCCGGAGTTCCCGGGCGGGACTTTTCAACAATTAATAAAAATTTTATAAAAATAATTTGCAAGTTTGGTTTTTATTCCTACCTTTGCAGCCGCTTTTACGAAAGCAACCCGAAAAGTTCATTGAAAAGACTGAAGGAAGTACAAGCAAGTACCGAGAATAGAAAGAATCGAGAGCGTTGATTTCTTTGAAAAGCGTCAGGACGAACTAGAGT
>CADAAA010000002.1 GCA_902785785.1 uncultured Bacteroidia bacterium
CCGTCCATAAACCTCGAACGGCAGCTGCCTGGTTTTCCTCCCCACCCCCTTACCCCTCCCCGGGGAGGGGAGCAGTCGCTCCGCTCCGCTGCCGTTCTTCGAAGGCCCGGCAGAGTAATCAGCCGGGCCTTTTTGTTTGTTTGTGGTCGTCCGCGGGCAGGTTGGCCGGCAAACATTCCGCTTCGCTCCATCCCTCCCACGCCTGGCGGTGCGGGCCCCTCCCGTTCACGAGGCCACGGGCGGCCACGGGTTTGCCTGGCAAACCTGCCCGTCTTTCCTTATCGCGTAGGAGGATTGTGAAGCCCTTCACATTCCTCCTAATCAGGCCAAAACGTGCTGTGAGCCGGTTTTGTCTTGCGTAGGAGGACTTCAGGTTCCTTCCCAGTCCTCCTGTGCGCTTGATTGAGGCTAGGCCCCGTCGAACTGCTCCTGAAGGTACATCGTATTGACCGTTAGGATCACCTGGGTATCGTGGAGTGGGGGTGGAATGCTATCCGTGCGGGATTTGGGCGACGGATTGGCCGTTTTTGCCTAATCGGTGCGAGTTTGGGGCGTTTTCCCGCACAGGAGGGGAGAAAGGGATCCTGGATCAGAGGGAGATGATTCCCTTGTAGACGAGGATGGCGCCGAAGATGAAGACGCCGATGGCAGCGACGCGGTTGACGATAACCAGGATCTTGAAATTGAAGCGGTCGCCGAAATGGGCTACGAGCCTGGACAGGCAATACCAATAACCGGCTGAACCGCATGCGAGGGCGAGAATGGATGCGACAGGTATCCATTGAGGGATATTCCTCATGTCCATCTTGAAGAAGGTGAACAATGCCAACATCACTGCGATAGCTGCAGGATTGGAAAGCCCCATCGTGAACGCCTTGACGAAATACTTGGCCGAATAAGGTTTCTTGCGCCGCGTCTTGGCGACGTGGGTGCGGAACATGTTGAAACCGACGAACATGATGAAGAGCCCGCCGACGAGTTCGATCACCGTGGTATGCGACTGCACATAGTCTCCTATGCCGGAAAGGGCGAAGGCTGATATGATGGCGCAGAGCGTATCGACTGCCGTGCCGCCAAGTCCGCAGGAGAACCCTGCCTTGCGGCCGTCACTGACGGATTTCTGGATGGTCAGCATCAATACCGGTCCTATCGGTATCGCCGCGATGATGCCGATCAGGAATCCTTTCAGTATGAATGGCAGCCCTGTCATGTCCCTGTTCTAGAAAAAGGTCTGCAAAGATATACAAAAACGCCCAATAATCAATACCTAAGGCCTCCTGTAACGGAAAGGGCCCGGCAGGAAACGCATCCTGGCCGGGCCCAACCCAAAAACAAGAACGATTATAGTTTTTTCAAGGTTGCAGTGCGTGCAATCTCTTTCAGGTCCAGCTTGATCTCCCCGTCGGTCTTGTAGCTGCAGGTTGAAGCTCCTGTACACTGGACTTCAAGCGCTTCCTTGACGTATGCCTTGCATACGCCGGCGCCGGAGAGACGCACCGTCGCGGTGGCGACGGGCATCCTCAGCGCGTCCACGCTTCCTGCGCTGGAGGCGTTGACATTCATTTCCTCGCCCTCACCCTTCAGGGTGGCGTTGGCGGTGCCTCCGATCTCGAGATCCAAAGTGTCGAAGGTCCCGTCGATCTCTGACACCGCTGCACCGGATGACTTGACAGTCAAGTCATCTGCATTGGCGTTCATGTCGAGCCTGGACGTACCTACGGACTGGATGTTGACGGTAACGAAATCTCCGTTGAGATTTACCCTGGATGCTCCGGAAAGATTCAGCGACGCATTTTTGGCATGAATCTCCATTTGTCTGACCTCGCTCGTCCCGGCTGTTGCCAGGGCGAAGCCGTTGTCTCCAAGGTCGAAGCTGTCGGCGACGGTGATCTTGCTGGAACCGTTCAGCGTCACGCTTCTGAGGTCAGGCATGGATATGATGGCTATCATTGCGTTGCTCTTGAGGAGGGTAAGCCTTGTGGGAGCGTTCCTGAGCTCTATGATGAGATCGCCATTGCTCACCCTGACGTCAAGGAAAGGTACGAGGTCTTCAGATACCTCTACCGAAACCTTGTAGCTGTCGGACTTCTGGACCGTAGCCCTGAACTCGTTGCCGAGCTCGATGCCGGTGAAGCCCTTGAGGTCGAAATCTTTCTTCACCGTCTGCCCTGCAGAGGTGAAGCAGCTTATGATAAGTGCCGCCATGACGGCGGATATGGTCAGAATCCTTTTCATGTTTCGAACTTGTTTCTGTATAACAGACGCAAATTTCGGAAAAATGTTGCAAAAAACTCATACTTTCGGTGCCGTCATTGTTCAAAAGGGGGAAAACGCGACAACCTCGATGAAAAATTGTTATATTTGTTATTCGATAACCACATCCAATCATGGCAGTACTCACAGGATATATCTCCCAGATCATCGGCCCGGTCGTCGATGTCAGTTATGGTCACGCCGGTCCCGATACGCCCCTTCCTTCCATTAACGAAGCGCTCGACGTGACGCGCCCCGACGGGCGCAAGCTCGTCATCGAGGTGCAGCAGCACATCGGCGAGGATACCGTGCGCTGCGTCGCCATGGACTCCACCGACGGCCTGCGCCGCGGCATGGAGGCCGTAGCCACCGGCGCCGCGATCTCCATGCCCACGGGCGAGAGCATCCGCGGCCGCGTCCTGAACGTCACCGGCGAAGCTATAGACGGTCTGGGTGAGATCCATACCGCCGTGACCCTGCCGATCCACCGCGAGCCGCCCAAGTTCGAGGACCTGACCACTTCGCAAGAGGTCCTCTTCACAGGCATCAAGGTCATCGACCTGCTCGAACCTTACCTCAAGGGCGGAAAGATCGGCCTGTTCGGAGGAGCTGGAGTGGGCAAGACCGTGCTCATCAAGGAGCTTATCAACAACATCGCCAAGAAGCACAACGGATTCTCCGTTTTCGCCGGAGTAGGCGAACGTACGCGTGAGGGTAACGACCTCCTGCGGGAAATGATAGAGTCTGACGTCATCAAGACCGGTCCCGCCTTCCACGAGAGCATGAAACAAGGCAATTGGGACCTTTCCAAGGTCGATATGGAGGAGATGAAGAAATCCCAGGTGTCCATGGTCTTCGGCCAGATGAACGAGCCCCCGGGGGCCAGAAGTTCAGTGGCCCTTTCGGGCCTGACCCTGGCCGAGTCCTTCCGCGACCTTGATACGGGCTCCGGTCCCAAGGACATCCTGTTCTTCATAGACAATATCTTCCGTTTCACCCAGGCTGGATCTGAGGTGTCCGCCCTTCTCGGGCGAATGCCTTCCGCCGTGGGATACCAGCCTACGCTGGCTTCCGAGATGGGCAAGATGCAGGAGCGCATCACATCGACCAAGAACGGTTCCATTACTTCCGTGCAGGCTGTGTACGTCCCTGCGGACGACCTTACGGACCCTGCGCCTGCGACAACCTTCTCGCATCTCGATGCGACGACGGTGCTCAGCCGCAAGATCACGGAACTCGGTATCTATCCCGCCGTCGATCCGCTGGAGTCGACCTCCCGTATCCTGGATCCCAATGTCGTCGGCAAGGAGCACTACGATACCGCGCAGCGCGTGAAGCAGATCCTGCAGCGCTACAAGGAGTTGCAGGACATCATCGCCATCCTCGGCATGGACGAGCTTTCCGACGAGGACAAGCTCACGGTCAACCGTGCGCGCAGGGTGCAGCGTTTCCTCTCCCAGCCTTTCCATGTGGCCGAGGAGTTTACCGGAGTGCCCGGGGCCATGGTCGAGATAGGTGATACCATAAGGGGTTTCAACATGATACTCGACGGCGAGGTGGATTACCTGCCGGAGCAGGCTTTCCTGAATGTGGGCACCATCGAAGACGCCATCGCCAAGGGTGAGAAGATAATAGCGGAATCAAAGGCTTAAGGAAATGAAACTGGTCATACTCTCTCCGGAAAAGGAATTGCTCAACTGCGAAGTCACGGCTGTCGAACTGCCGGGCTCCGCCGGGCGTTTCATGGTATGGCCGGGTCACGCTCCGCTTCTCAGCTCGCTGCAGGAGGGATTCGTAAGCTACGATCCCGTGGACAGCAACGCCCGTGAGAAGCTTCCCGTCACCGGAGGGTTCGTCGAAGTCATCAACGATGAGATAACGGTATGCGTAGGATAAAGCTCATACTGGCTGTCCTCTTCATGGCTTTGGCCTCCGCACCATTGGGCGCGGAGGAGTTGGACATGAACGAGTACCTCTTCGGGCATGTCGGAGACTCCTACGAGTGGCATATCACCACCGTGAAAGGGCATCCTGTGAGCATTCCCCTTCCGGTCATCGTCCGCAGCAAGACCTCCGGGTGGCATGTCTTCAGTTCAAGGCACCTCGAGGAGGGGATCCATGAGGGCTTCTATATCTCTTCTAGTGAAAAAAACAGCGGCAAGATAGTCGAACGCGGCCCCTCCGGTGAGGAGATACGGCCGCTCGATCTCTCCATCACCAAGAATGTGGCAGGGCTGATGTTCAACAGTGCCCTTCTGGTCCTGCTCGTCCTCCTGACTGCCAGGTGGTACAAGAAACATGATGCCAGGGAAGAAGCCCCGAAGGGCTTTGCCGGCGTCATGGAGATGATGATAACCATGGTCGAGGACGATATCATCAAGGAGTGCATAGGAAAGGAGTACAAGCGTTATTCACCTTACCTGCTGACCGCGTTCTTCTTCATTTTCATCAACAATCTCATGGGCATCGTCCCGTTCTTCCCGGGCGGGGCCAATATCACCGGCAACATCGCCGTCACATTCGTGCTGGCCATGTGCACGTTCCTGGCCGTGAACCTCTTTGGAAACAAGCATTATTACAAGGATATCTTCTGGCCTGATGTTCCGTTGTTCCTGAAGGTGATACCATTGATGCCGCTCATCGAGATCATCGGATTGTTCACCAAGCCCTTCAGCCTCATGATACGACTCTTCGCCAATATCCTGGCCGGGCATGTCATGCTCCTGGGAGTTGTGGCGGTAGTGTTCCTTACTGCGAAGCTTGGCTTTGCCATGAATGCAGGCCTGAGTGCGATTTCTGTCTTGTTCGGAGTTTTCCTGGACATCCTGGAACTGCTCGTAGCTTTCCTTCAGGCTTATGTGTTTACCATGCTGTCGGCCGTGTTCATCGGACTCAGCCGGCAGGGGGATTGATTATAACAACCAAAAAATAGATAAGTTATGTTACCTTTAATGATTCTTCAGGCAGCCGCAGGTGCTGCTCTCGGAAAAGCAGGCGCAGCCATCGGCGCCGGTATCGCCGCCCTGGCCGCCGCTATCGGTATCGGAAAGATCGGTGCAGCCTCCGTTGAAGCCGGCGCACGCCAGCCCGAGCAAGCCGGTCACTACCGTATGACCGCCATCATCATCGGTGCCCTCGTCGAAGGTGCCTGTCTGTTTGCCATCCTGGTCTGCCTCATAGGTATCAACAACTAACGCATCATGTCCCTCGTTACACCTGATTTCGGCCTCCTCTTCTGGATGACCCTCATTTTCGCTATCGTGTTCTTCGTGCTGGCGAAATGGGGTTTCCCGGCCATAACCGGAATGGTGGACAAGCGTTCGGAGCGCATCAATGAGAGCATCGAAAAGGCCAGGGAGGCTGAGAAAATGCTTTCGGAGATGGCCGAGCGCCAGGCTGCCATGCTCGAGGAGACCCGGGCCGAGCAGGGCCGCATCCTGAGGGAGGCGGCGCAGGCCCGGGACGCCATAGTCACCCAGGCAAAGCAGCAGGCGCAGGACGAGGCCGCCAAGATCCTGGACCATACCCGTACGCAGATTGCCGCCGAGAAGGAAGCCGCCTTGCAGGATATACGTTGTGAAGTGGCTGCACTGTCGGTGGATGTGGCGGAAAAGATCCTCAGGGACAAGCTTTCAGACAGCAAGACACAGATGGATCTCGTCACCCGTATGGTGGACGAGATCACCAAACCGGCTAAACCCAGTTAAGCAGTGAATACAGGCATCATATCCTCGCGCTATGCCAAGGCCTTGCTCCTCATGGTCGATGAAACCGGTAACGGTGAGGCCGTGTACAACCAGGTTCTCAGGATACTGAAGGACCCGGATTCGATGCCTGACGGGCTTGAGCCCGAGATTTCCCAACTCGTCGCGCTTCTGGTCAGGAACAACAGGATCGGGCAGGTGAAATTCATCCTGCACCGTTTCATAGAGTTGTACAATTTCTCCCGTGGCAGACATGTGGCTATGCTGAAGTCTGCCGTACCTGCACCTGAGCTTGAGCAACGGATCAAGGACTTGCTGCAGCAGAAACTCGGCGGAGAGATAGTCCTGCATGTCGAGGTAGACCCTTCCATTATCGGCGGATTCACCCTGACCGTCGATGACATGATGCTGGACGCGAGTGTCTCCCGTCAGTTGGAGGAGATACGCCGCCAGTTATTGGACAAGAATAAAAGAATAGTTTAGAGACACTTCCGAATGGTGCAGAACAATATCAAAGCAAGTGAGATCTCCGATATCCTCCTTAGCCAGTTGAAGGGTATCGACAATTCCCTTCATTTCGAGGAGATCGGAAAGGTGCTCCAGGTCAGCGACGGCGTGGCCCGCATATACGGGCTCCGCAACGCCGAATCCGGCGAACTCCTCGAGTTCGAGAACGGCGTGATGGCCGTGGCTATGAACCTCGAGGAGGACAATGTCGGCGCGGTGCTGCTCGGCCCTACCGACCAGGTCAAGGAAGACATGACGGTCAAGCGCACCGGCCGCATCGCTTCGATTCGCGTCGGCGAATCGATGCTCGGCCGCGTCGTTGACCCGCTCGGCAATCCTTTGGACGGCCTTGGGGACATTACCGGCGACCTTGTGGAGATGCCGCTGGAGCGCAAGGCTCCCGGCGTCATCTTCCGTCAGCCGGTCAAGGAGCCCCTCCAGACCGGCATCCGCTCGATCGATGCCATGATCCCCATCGGCCGCGGCCAGCGCGAACTGATCATCGGTGACCGCCAGACCGGCAAGACGGCCATAGCCATCGACACCATCATCAACCAGAGGAGCGGATATCTCAACGGTGATCCGGTTTACTGCATCTATGTGGCTGTTGGCCAGAAGGGTTCCACTGTCGCCAACATCGTCGAGACGCTGAGGTCCAAGGGCGCTATGGATTACACCATCGTCGTGGCTGCGACTGCGGCTGACCCGGCGGCGCTTCAGTACTATGCGCCGTTCGCGGGCGCCGCGATCGGCGAGTACTTCCGCGACACCGGCCGCGCCGCGCTCATCGTCTACGACGACTTGAGCAAGCAGGCCGTGGCCTACCGCGAGGTGTCGCTGATCCTGCGCCGCCCTTCCGGGCGCGAGGCTTATCCTGGTGATGTGTTCTACCTGCATTCCAGGCTTCTGGAGCGTGCTGCGAAGATCATCGGCCAGCAGGAAGTCGCCGAGCAGATGAACGACCTTCCCGAGTCCTTGAAAGGCAAGGTCAAGGCCGGAGGCTCGCTGACGGCCCTGCCAATCATCGAGACCCAGGCAGGAGACGTCTCGGCCTATATCCCGACTAACGTTATTTCCATCACCGACGGACAGATCTATCTCGAGTCGTCACTGTTCAACCAGGGCTTCCGTCCTGCTGTCAATGTGGGTATCTCCGTGTCCCGAGTCGGCGGAAGCGCCCAGGTCAAGTCCATGAAGAAGGTCGCCGGCTCCCTCAAGATGGACCAGGCCCAGTACAATGAACTCGAGTCGTTCTCCAAGTTCAGCTCCGACGTGGACAAGATCACGGAGATGACGCTTGACAAGGGCCGCAAGAACAACCAGCTCCTCATCCAGGAGCAGTACAGCCCCATGCCGGTAGGGGAGCAGATAGCGCTGCTCTACTGCGGCATCCACGCATTGATGAGGGACATCCGCATCGACCAGGTCAAGGAGTTCCAGGGCCTCTTCCTCGACAGGATGAGGGCTTCGCATCAGGATGTCCTCGACACTTTGGCTTCCGGCAAGATTGATGAGAGCCTCACCTCCGTCATAGAGAGTGTGGCCGCAGATGTAACATCTTCGATGAAGTAGTCTTACGCCATGGCATCGCTAAAGGAGACAAAGGGACGCATCGCTTCCGTGAAGAGCACGCTGAAGATCACTTCGGCGATGAAGATGGTGGCTTCCGCCAAGCTTCACAAGGCGCAGAATGCCATCGGCAGCATGACTCCATACGAGCGTAAGCTCCGGGAGATGCTGCAGCTGCTTCTCGCAAGTGTCCCGTTGGACAAGCGGCAGGTTCTCACTCCTGAAAACTGTGCCACCCTCGGCAACATAAGAGGGGGGGACCCAAGCGGAAAGCTTGGGGGGGGTCCTGCGGAGCAGGACGTTTTCAGGGGTGAGAAACCTGCCGCTAAAGTCGCAATCGTGGCGTTTGCGTCCAATTCGTCGCTTTGCGGCGGCTTCAACGGCAATGTTGTCCGCGAGGTTAAAGCCCGCGTAAACGCATTGAAAGCGGAGGGTTGCGAGGTGGAAGTGATCTCCGTCGGCAAGAAGGTGGCCGAGCCCATGAAGAGGGCGGGCTATCCGTCTGCCAAGGACTGGAACGATCTCGTAGCACACGTGTCGTATGCCAGTGCTGACGCACTGGCCAAGATGCTGCAGAAAGCTTTCGCCGACGGTAAATATGGCCGCATTGAGCTGATATACAACCATTTCGTCTCAACTGCCACGCAGAAAGTAGTCTGCGAGACTTACCTTCCCGCCCAGCCTGTCATTCCCGTAGGAGGGGAGACTCGCGAATGGCCGGAAGACCTTATCATTGAGCCTTCAGCTGAGGAGATGCTGGCAGACCTGCTGCCGCTGGTCCGCTCCCTTCGCATCTATACAGTCATCCTTGACAGCGTCGCGGCAGAGCATGCCGCCCGTACCATCGCCATGCAGACTGCGACGGACAACGGCGAGAATATCCTTCAGGAACTTACCCTCGAATACAACAAAGGCCGCCAGCAGAAGATCACCAGCGAGATCCTCGACATCGTCGGCGGCTCCATGCAGTAAGCTCCGCAGCTTGTCCGCTAAAGCGGCTTTTGCTGCTGGAGCAGTATGCGTGTGCCGTAAGCGGGGCCGCGGTCGCGCGGAATTTCCGCGCCGAGCGCAGGCACCGGAACTCCCGCTGTGCGGGCGCCGTGCGGGGTCGTGTCACTGCCCCGCAACTGCGCCAGCACCGCGGCCAGCATCGCCTCGTTCTCATTGCCGAGCTGGTACGGCTCAACGGGTTTGTCTTCGACCTCGAAGTCCGGCTTGAAGCCGTCAGGCATGCAGGGAGTATTGCCGTACTTGTCGGCATAGCGTCCTATCATCACATAGATGCCCCATTTCCCGGCAAACTGGTTTCCCAGTTCCCTCTGCTTATCCTTCAGTACATCGTCATAGTCCTTGTACCAGTCCTTGGCGCTGTACATGATGCCGCTGCAGAACTTCCCGTGTGACTGCTGGCCGAATATCTTCACGTCCATATAGGGCAGAAGCCCGACGATAAGGCTCTCGGAAGCGGAGGCGCTGTCCTCTGTCATGATAGCGTACAAGTGCGAGATGCCCATATTGGCGTCCGAAATGTCGACGGTGAACTTGTCGTTGCCCTGGCTGACCGTGAAAGACTGTGCGAAACATGTCTCCTCATCTCCCCAGGCATCGGCGATGGTGCTGTTGTAAACCGCTGTCTCGAAGACGCTTCCTGCCTTGACTTCCGCTTCAGGAGCGAGCAGGGATGCTAGAAGGGTCTCTGTGAGGACATAGCCACCTCCGTTGTAACGCAAATCCAGGATGAGGCTTTCTATGCCTTCCGAACGGAAATACCTGCCGGCTTCGGCGAGCTCACTGCAGGCGGCGAGCGTGAAGCTGTTGAAGAACAGGTATCCAACCTTCCTGTCCCCGAGGTCGAACACCTTGCTTACCAGGACAGGGTTCTCGTACATTTCGACAGCGGTCATGCCGTACTCTTTTCCCTGCAAGTCCGAGAGGGTGCATGATTTGGCATGGAAGAAACTGTCGTTCAGCAACGTCGAATAGTTCGATTCGGTCAGCTGCTTCCCGCCTACTTTCATAAAGATGTCACCGCGCTTGATACCGGCATTCGAGGCCGGGCTGTCGGGATAGACCAGGGTGACGACCATACAGACTTCCTTCTTTGATTCGTCGTAATAGTAGAGCTTGAAATCCATGCCGTATGTCGTGCTCACGCCTCCGGTAGAGCTGATCAGGCTCTCTATGTCGTCCGTAAGCATGGTCCATCTGTCGATATCCTTGCCGGAGCGGTCCTTGTAGCGGATTTCCTGAACCTTTTTGACAGGGTCCGTAAGCATTGTCCAGGATTCCAGGCCGGAACTGATCTCCTCGTTCCACAGGTAGTATGTGCTCATGACATTGTATGCGAAGGTGTTGATTGCAGTCCGTTCCTTCTTCTCCGTCTTGGACAATCCTGCCTCCTCGGGGTCCTGATGCCCACAAGCAAAGACGCCCGCCAGTGCGGCGAGCATCATTGCAGTCCGTATGTAGTGTTTTCCCATATCTGCGATTTTCGCAAATATAAGAAAAAGAATCCTATTTCAGCAGGGTATGGGAGCCGAGCATGGCGGCGGGGTTGAGGGCCTCGTCAAGCTTCTCTTTGGTCATCAGGCCCTTTTCGAGCACGATGTCATAGACGCTGCGGCCGGTCTCGAGAGCCTCCTTCGCGACTTTGGTGCTTCCCTTGTACCCGATATAAGGGTTGAGGGCGGTCACGATGCCGATGGAGTTTTTGACCATATCATAGCAATGCTCTGCATTGACGGTGATGCCTTCGATGCACTTGGTGCGAAGGGTGTCGATGACGTTCCGCAGCCATGTTACGCTCTCGAGGATGGACTCGGCGATGACAGGCTCCATTACGTTGAGCTGAAGCTGTCCGGCTTCAGCAGCGAATGCTACGGTGGTGTCGTTGCCTATGACCTTGTAGCATACCTGGTTGGTGACCTCTGGGATGACGGGATTGACCTTGCCGGGCATGATGGAAGATCCGGGAGCCATCGGAGGCAGGTTGATCTCATGCAGGCCGCAGCGCGGTCCGGAGGCCATGAGACGAAGGTCGTTGCAGATTTTCGACAGCTTGATGGCGAGGCGTTTGAGCGCGGCCGAATAGCTGACATAGGCGCCTGTATCGGGCGTAGCCTCGACGAGGTCGGAGGCTTTGGTCAGCTCATCGCCGCAGAACTCCGACATCTTGCGCGTGCAGAGGTCGGCGAAGCCGGGCACCGCATTCAGGCCGGTGCCGATGGCGGTGCCGCCCATGTTGATCTCGCGGAGCAGCACGGCGTTGCGCTCGAGATTGGCGATCTCTTCCTCAAGGTTGTTGGCGAATGCGTTGAATTCCTGACCTGCCGTCATGGGGACGGCGTCCTGAAGCTGGGTGCGGCCCATCTTGATGTAGTCCTTGAACTCCACTCCCTTGGCGCGGAAGGCGGCGATCAGGGCCTGCAGGCTGGCGACAAGGTGCTTGTTCATCCTGACGAAAGTATAGCGGAAAGCCGTAGGATAAGCGTCATTGGTGGACTGGGCGCAGTTCACATGGTCGTTGGGGGAGCAGTACTGGTACTCGCCCTTCTTGTGTCCCATGAGCTCCAGGGCGCGGTTGGCGATAACTTCGTTTGCGTTCATGTTCACCGAAGTGCCTGCACCGCCCTGCATCATGTCGATAGGGAACTGGTCGTGGAACTTGCCGTCCACGATCTCGCAGCAAGCCGCGATAATGGCGTTGGCGATGGTCTTGTCCAGAACGCCGAGCTCGGCGTTGGCTGCAGCGGCGGCCATCTTGACATAAGCGATGGATATCACGTACTCCGGATAGTCGCACATGCGGGTATTGGATATCTTGTAGTTGTTGAGTGCGCGCTGGGTCTGTACTCCATAGTAAGCGTCGGCGGGCACCTTGAGCTCTCCGAGCAGGTCGCTCTCGATCCTGTAATTCTTCTCTGACATGGTTATTATGCTTTTAGTTGTTATCTAAAATGGTTGGTAAAGGTAATGAATTAAAACATACAAAGCAAAAAACCGGAAGATTATTCATCTCCCGGTTTTTATCGTAATGCTTGTTATGAACTAGCGGTTGCCGCCGGCCCACCAGACGTTCTCGGAGAACACGTAGTTGCCCGCGTCAGTGTAGATCTTGGCGATGTTGGGGTTGGCTACGACATCATCCTGGCCATAGGGGCACCTGAGGGGGAACTTGCCGGGGTTGACGAGTCCGTAGATGGCACCCTTGCCTTCAGCCATGAAACGACGGATGTCTGCATAGGTCTCAACGGTCTCGCCATTGGCGCCCCAGAGGCCGATGTACTTCTGGATCATGGTCTCCTTGAGGGGATCGGCGTCGAACAGTGAAGAAACTTCGCTGTCAAAGTACGCTTCGGCGTCTGTTGCAGTGAAAGGATCGCTGTCAGGTTCCTCAATGCCGCCATAGGCATTGACGGACGGGGCGGCGAGGGCGGCTGCAACATTGACCTCATAGTTGTCAAATGCGGCTACGACAGCACCCTTGAGGGTCTCCTTCGCGGCATCGGTCTGTCCAAGACGGACCTGGGCCTCAGCCTTGAGGAACTGGAGCTCATGGTAGCTGAGGAAATGCACAGGGGCGACTTCAGCAAAGAACCATGCATCGTATGCATACACATACTGGCACTCCTCAACGTCTCCGGTAGGAGCAAGAAGATCCAGAACATCCTCGGAAGAATAGTGCTCCCAGGAGGAAGGATCCCAGTAGACGCGTTCGGCGCGGGGATCGTTGCGTGCAATCAGCTTGTCGTACATGCTGGTACAGGAGGAGATACCGTCGCGGCTCCACTCGAAGTCGAACACGGGATTCTGGTTGCTGCCGTCATAGGACATGGAAGCCTGGGTGGCTGCGGACTTGAAGGAAGCGTCGACATACTCAATAACCTTGCCATAGTCGGCGCTCTTGCTTCCGGAACGGTTGATGAGCCTCATGGTGTAGCGGGCCTTGAGACCGTTGGCGAACTCGACCCACCTCTGGGTGTTGCCACCGAAGATAAGGTCATACTGGCCTACTGTGTTGCCACCGCTGGTGACATCCTTGATACCTGCATCGAGAAGGTTGAAGACCTCCTTGTAGATGCTTTCCTGGGTGTCAGCCTCAGGATAAGGATAGGTAGCGGCGTCACCCACCTGGGTGTACGGAGTATCACCGAATACGTCGGTTGCAACTGCGAGGTTGTAAGCGAGGAGGATCTCGCCGACACCTCTTGCACCGGCATCGCCGGCGTCAGTGCCCTCGGCATCATCAGCGCATTTAGCGACGATGAGCTTGCCGTTACGGATGTTCTCGTAGATAGTCGCCCAGTTGTTGTTGTAAGTGGAAGCGACGCGGACTTCGGCGTCCCTCTTCTCAGCCTTGAAGAGCTGGTTGTGCGTACCTGCCCAATACTCGACGTATGAACCGAAATAGGTGTTGAAGTCACCGCCGATGATGTTCTGGGCCGTACGGAGCTCCAGGTCGGGAATGATGAACTTGGCGTCGCAGTTCGTCGAGACACTGAGGTCGCAGTTGATCTCGTCCATGAAATCCTCGGAGCAAGCAGCGAATGAAAGGGCTGCTACGGAGAGGATGAGACCCGTCTTGATAAAACTGTATATCTTTTTCATGATTTAGCCCTCCTTAAAAATTGAATTTGAGACCGCCGCCGTAGCTCGAAGAGCCGGGCAGGGAGAATCTCTCGAAACCACCGGCCATGTTGTTGTTACCCTGGGAGGCCTCGGGGTCGAAGCCCGCGATGGCGGTCCACAGAAGGATGTTCCTTCCGAAGAGGCTGGCGGAGACGGAGCCCCACTTGGCCTTGACGATCGGATAGCTGAGGGAGATCTCACGGAGTTTCACATAGGAAGCATCCCTTACGAAATACTTGGAGATATCGTTGAGGGTGGAGAAGTAGGACTGAGCGTACTGGCCGTCAATCTGGATATCGTTGGGTGCATACTGGGCGTTGCCGTTAGCATCGTATCCGGTGATCTTCACGGAAGGCTCATAGTCGAAAATGAACGAATCCTTCTCCCTGAATTCCTGGGAGACGAGTGCGGTACCGTAGTACTCCATCATCGCTGCGGAGCCTGCGTACATCCTGCCGCCCTTCTTCCAGTCGAATACCATGTTCAGCCTGAGACCCTTCCAGTCGAAACCGGTGCTGAGACCCAGCTGGAAATCAGGGGAGACGGCGCCGAGGACGGCGTTGTCGCCGGCCATCGGGAAACCGTCCTTATCGACGATGACGACGCCGTCCTCGTTGCGGACGTAGTCGATACCGTAGATGACGGGATACTTGTCACCGATACCTGCACGGACCTGAGGCTCGACGAAACCTCCGAGCATGATGCTGGAGACTCCCTCTGCGAGCTCATCCACATAGTTGTCGATCTTGGTGAAGTTGACATTGACATCCCAGGAGAAGTTCCTGGTCTGGACGGGGATGAAGCCGATGGTAAGCTCATGGGCATTGGTGTGTACCTTTCCGGCGTTGGTCATCTTCTCGGCGTAACCGGTGGAAGATGCCATAGGGACGGCGAAGATCTGATCTTTCACGTCCTGACGGGAGAAGGTGTACTCGAAGGTGATGCGGCCGTCGAAGAATGCGAGGTCGATGCCGCCTTCGACAGACTTGGTGTTCTGAGGACGGAGGTTCGGGTCATAGATCCTGGCGTAAGGGGTATAGGCCACGACGCCGTTGGTAGGATACATGGCCGGAGTGCCGCTGGAGAAGCCGCCTCCGAAGCCCGGAGTGGAATAGTACGAATCGTGATAGGTACCTGCCTGACCGACCTCGGCGTAGGAAGCGCGGAGCTTACCGTAGGTGAGGACGTTGTTCTTCAGGCCGTCGAGCTCCGTGAAGATGAAGCCGATCGAGGCCGAAGGATAGGTGAAGGTCCTGTTGCCGTGAGGCATCGAGGATACGTAGTCGGAGCGGAAGGTCGCATTCAAGAAGAGCATGTTCTTGTAGTCGAGTGCGATTTCACCGAAGGTACCGAAGGTGAGGTTCCTGCTGTAGGACTCGGAAGCCGAGTAGGAAGCCACGTTGTTGAGGTGGTTCCAGCCGGCGAAGTTGAAGTGGTTGCCGTAGGCATCGAGATATTTCTCCCTGCCGTATACGATCTCGTTTCCGAGGAGAGCGGAGAAGTTCAGGTCGGGATTGATGGCCCAGACGTAGTTCGCGGTGAGGAGCGAGTTGGTCTGGTTCTCGGTAAGGGTGCGCTCGGTGATCTCACCGTCGGCGCCCTTGCTTCCGTATCCGAAGATATCCTGGTAAGCGGTGGTATAGGCATCAGCACCGATCTGGTACTTGATATCGAGCTTGTGTGCGCCTGCGAACTCGGTCTTGAAGTCGAGGTAGGCGTTGCCGTAGAAGCGCTGGGACTTCTCACCGAAGAAGTTGTTCGTGGTAGCCCAAACAGGGTTGTTGAAAGTCAGGTTACGGAAGTTGACCTGGGTGTAAGGATCTCCGGGAACATGGGTAGGGAGTCCCATGAGGTCGTAGTTGGCGGGAACGTGGTAAAGACCGGCGGTGATACCGTCGTTGGCACCCGACTGCTTGTTCATGTCGGACTGGACGAAGTTGCCGCTGAAGCCCATGGTGAAATACTTATTGAGCTTGGCATCGGAAGCGAAGCGGGCGTTGTAGCGCTTCAGGTAGGTGCCGTCGATGATACCGCTCGTGTCAGTGTTGCCGAGGGAGAAGATGAAGTTCGCCGTACCGGCATTGTGGGCTACGCTGACATTGTTGCTGAAGGTGTGGCCAGTCTGGAAGAAGCCCTTGATGTTGTCATAGACAGCGGGGGTGGTCCAAGGATCGAGGCCGGCTTCGGCACGCTGCGGCTGATAATACATTCCGGTATGGATGCCTTGGGCATCGGTGTAGCTGTTGGAGACATTTCCGCCATAACCAGGATCGTTGGGGAGCTCGGTGATGAGCGGACCCCATGACAGCGAAGACTTGGGGCTGTACTTTCCACCGGATCCCTGTGCATACTTGTACTGAACCTCGGGATAAACGGCGGGAGTATCGAACGAATAGTTGGTGGTGAGGGTGACAGAGGTCTTGCCAGCCTGTGCGGCGGAGCCCTTCTTGGTGGTGATGATGATGACACCGTTGGAAGCGCGCATTCCGTAGAGTGCGGAAGCGGCCTGACCCTTCAGCACGTTGATGCTCTCGATGTCGTTGGGGTCGATATCGAGGGAACGTCCGGCATAGTCGGATCCGGTAACGGAGTTGCCGGTACCGATGTCAGGAGTGGAAGCCACAGGCATGCCGTCAACTACGTAGAGAGGCGTGTTGTTACCATCGAGTGAACGGGCGCCGCGGATGACGATCTTGGAGGAAGCTCCCGGCATACCGGACGAAGAGGAGATCTCAACACCGGAAAGCTTGCCCTGAAGGGCGGAGCTGAGGCTTGCGCTGGCTGCATGGACGAGCTCGTCGGACTTGAGGTCCTGGACGGCGTATCCAAGAGCTTTCTTCTCACGGGAGATACCCATGGCGGTCACCACCACCTCGTCGAGGAACTCGATGTCGGGGAGGAGTTCGATGTCGATGGACCTGCGTCCTTCGACTGCGACTTCCTGGGTACGGTATCCGATTGAAGATACAACAAGGGAAGCGTCGGAAGCCACGGAGATGGTATAGTTACCATCGTTGTCCGTAATGGTTCCGTTGGATGTCCCTTTGACGATAACTGATGCTGCGGGAATGGATTCGCCAGTAGATGAATCCTTCACGACACCTCTCACGCTGATGGTCTGGGCGGATGCCATCAGGCCTGCGGAAAGGAGCAGCATTGAGAGAAGAACTTTGATTCTCTTCATAGGACAATGATTAAGTTGGTATATAAAAATGTAACTGTTGCTTCAGTACAATCAGTCCTTTTTCGTCTTTTCGATTGTAAAAATAAATAAAAATCCGATTAATTAAAAATTTTTAATATTTTTTTGCTTACGGTTTGAAAGTTCAGAATTGCTTAGTATTAAAGCGTCTACCTAAATTATTTAGAACGATTCTCTTGATAATGCTTAAAAATCGTAAGCGTAATGGGGGACTCTGTATTTAAATTAAAAATCCGGAGAAAATCTCACGACTTCCTCCGAATATATAGCTTCAATGTTTATGTTTAATCAATCGTACTTTTTATGTTGCCATATTCGTGCCAAACTGGACTAAAAATGGAAGATACGAACTACGGATTCAATCTCAAGATACGCCCAAGCGAACCAGATTCACTAACCATTATCTGTTCAGTTTTTTGGGAAGTTGATAAATTGGCAATTTGAAGCGAAACCACTTTTAAATCAAAAGTAAAAATCTAAAATTACATTTTAAAACATAAGAGCAATTGCCATTTAACAAGTATAGTCCTCGTTTTTTAATTACTTCAATATTTGGATAAATGAAAATTTAGTCACAAATTTGTATCTTGAATATTAATATAGGCAGCGGCTTTTTAATAGTAAACCGCCCCTATGATGTTGTTGCAACCTATATATTATTAAGGACAGTGGTATTGGTGGTTTGTAACGGCATCTTTGATTTGAGTATCAGTTCAATGTTTATGTTTAATTAATCGTCAAGCTTATGAAAAAAGCAAAACTGTTCTTCAGCACTCTGTTTGTGCTTCTGACGGTTTCCCTGTCTGCGCAGAACATGCGTGTGTCGGGTACTGTAAAGGATTCGGCGACAGGAGAAGGCGTTCCTTTTGCTTCCATCGCGCTTAGAGGTACCATGACCGGTACTTATACCGATGCGGAAGGCGCTTATTCCATCAATGTCCCGTCCAACGGAACGCTCGAGTTTACCGCTGTCGGTTATGTAACCGTGGTCGAGCAGGTCAACGGACGCGGCACCATCGATGTGTCACTTGATCCTGACACCGAGAACCTCGACGAGTCCATCGTCGTGGCCTATGGTACGGCCAAGAAGTCCTCGTTTACTGGTTCTGCCGGAACGGTCAAGAGCGAGAGTCTCCAGAAACGTACGGTCGCCAATGTCTCCAAGGCTCTTGAAGGTATGGTTGCCGGTATTACCACGACTGCCGGTTCCGGCCAGCCTGGTGAGGGAGCGTCCGTTCAGATCCGTGGTACTGGCTCCATCAACGCTTCCAGCTCTCCGCTGTATATCGTTGATGGTGTTCCTTTCGGTGGCACGCTCTCTTCCCTGAACCCCAACGACATCGAGTCCATGACTGTCCTCAAGGACGCTTCCGCAGCCGCCCTCTACGGCTCCCGCGCCGCCAATGGTGTCATCATGATCACCACCAAGCGCGGATCTGAAGGCCGTTCGGTTGTGAACTTCAAGGCCACGGTAGGTCTGCAGTCCCGTTCGATCAAGGACTATGATATGGTCAATCAGAATGAGTTTGTCCAGTTGACCTGGGAAGCCCTCAAGAATAACTACTACCTTAATGGTGGTTACTCCCTTGAAGAAGCCAAGTTGTTGGCATCCAAGAATATGTCTGCTTCCCTTGGTGGTGAGTTCTACAATCCTTACAAGAACTACACCTGGGATCAGGTAATCGATCCTGAGACCGGTCTTGTCCGTGCCGACGCCAATCCCGCTTGGAATGAGAGCTGGATGGATGTCCTTACCAACAAGAAAGCTCTCCGCCAGGAGTATCAGCTCGGTGTGAGCGGTGGTGACCGCAAGACCAAGCATGCATTTTCTTTTGGCTACCTTGACGATAACGGTGTCCTCATAACCACCGGTTTCAAACGCTACTCCATCCGCGCAAACGTCGACCATACTGTCAACGATTGGATGCAGCTCGGTGCCAGCGCCAGCTATGCTTACACGATTCAGAATAGCTCCCAGTACTCCAACACCCAGACTGGTAATGCTTGGTACACCGCTCAGTTCATGGCTCCTATCTTCCCTGTTTACCTTAAGGACGATTCTGGAAAGGATGCCCTCGACGCAAACGGCAACAAGCAGTTCGACTATGGAGAGAACAACCGTCCGAAGGCATCCCGCTTCAATGTTGTCGGTGACCTCAAAGACAATATCTACGAGACAATGCGCGACAATACCAGTATCCGCGCTTATGCTACCCTCGGCGGCGATAACGATGTGATGGGTGTTTTCAAGGGCCTCAGCCTCAGTACCAATTTCGGTGCCGATATTGATGGTCGCTACATCACCTCTTACTACAATCCTTATCATGGTGACGGTTCCTCCGTCGGTGGCGAGGTTGACAAGTACAGCACCCGTTCCTTCTCTTATACCTGGAACCAGATCCTGAAGTATGAGCGTACCTTTAATGACTTCCACGCTCTCGCCCAGGTCGGTCATGAGTACTACAACTACAACTACAAGTACCTCTATGCCGAGCGTACCGGAGTTTATCCCGGCATCATCGAGCTTGCTCCTGCTACCAATGTGACCGGAAACAACTCCTATTCCGACGTCTATCGCATGGAATCCTTCTTCAGCCGTCTGGCTGCTGACTACAAGGACAAGTATTATCTCGAGGCTACCTGGCGTACTGACGGTTCATCCCGTTTCTATCAGGATAACCGTTGGGGTCAGTTCTGGTCTCTCGGTGCTTCCTGGCGTCTCTCTCAGGAGAACTTCATGAAGAGCATTCCTTGGATTGACAATCTCACTGTCCGTCTCTCTTATGGTCAGCTCGGTAACGACTCAATCGGTTCCTACTATGCATGGCAGTCTTTCTATGACCTTACTTATCCGAATGCAAGCAATGCCGGTGCCGTGGTCAGTTCACTTGCCAACCCTGCCGTGTCTTGGGAGAAGAAGGGTACTTGGAATACCGGTTTTGAAGGCACGTTCTTCAACCAGCTCCTCAACCTTACAGTCGAGTACTACAACTCCCTTACTTCCGACATGCTCCTTTCGTTCCCGATGCCTACTTCCACCGGTTTCAACGGATACAATGCCAATGTCGGTTCCATGCGCAACCAGGGTGTCGAGGGTACCATCCGCCTGAACTGGCTCAAGAGTGGAAACGTCCGCGCCAGCAGCACCCTCATGGGCTACTTCAACCGCAACAAGGTCCTCGCCCTCACCAGCGATGATACCATCACCAGCGGCTCCCAAATCATCCAGGTAGGCAAGCCGATTTATACTTACTATGTTACTAAGTTCGCGGGAGTGGATCCTGCCAACGGACAGCCTCTCTACTGGGCTTATGACGCCGTTGCCGACGAGGTCGTGGAAGATCTTCAGGCTGCAGGCAAGGCCCTTAAGACCGAGGACGGCAAGGATATCGTTTGGAATGAGGCCGCCGGCCGTTGGATGACCGGTGAAGACTATATTACTAACGACAAGACCCTCGCCACCAACAGCAAGTACTATCGCGGTAGCCGCGAGCCCCTCTTCCAGGGTTCTTTCGGTTCCGATTTCCAGTTCGGTCCTGTTGACTTCAGTTTCCTGACCACCTTCTCCGTGGGCGGAGTTACTTATGATTCCGTTTATGCCGGTACGATGGAGGTTACCTATGCTGGCGATACTTGGAGCAAGCATGCCCTGCGCAGTTGGAAGAAGCCTGGTGACATCACCGATGTCCCTGTCCTTCTCACGAACTCCGGCAACCTTTCCGCAGACCGCTGGCTCATCGACGCTTCCTATTTCGCCATCAAGTCCATCCAGATCGGCTATACGCTGCCGACTAACTGGACCCAGAAGGCTGGTATCAGGTCCCTGCGTCTGTTCGCTGTCGGTGACAACATTGCTCTCTTCAGCAAGTTGAACGGTCTCAACCCTCAGTACAGCATCTCCGGCGGTACCAACTATGCTTACACGCCGACTCGTGCTTTCTCTCTTGGTATCGACATCAATTTCTAATGATAGGAGACTCTGAATATGAAAAAGATATTTTTTGCATTGATGGCTTTCGCAGCGTTGACTTTCACCGCATGCGACCAGGAACTCCTCAACACCAATCCGACGGATGCTGTGTCTGGTGATACCGTATTCACCGACACTGAAGGCGGTTTGATGGCTCTTAATGGAACAATCCGATTCTTCTGGCAGTGGGGCAAGACGACCACCGGAAACTATCATCAGTGCTTCGGCCCTCAGTCCTACAACCTGATGGCTGACCTTATGGGTGAAGACATGGTCATGGCCGCCCAGGGTTCAGGTTGGTTCTGGTATGACTATCTCTACGATGTCAAGGATGCTTTCAATAGCACCACTTGGCGTCCTTACGATGCTTGGAATTACTACTTCACGCTTATCTCCAACGTCAATTATATCATTGACGCTGCCGAGCAGATGGAGGGAGACCCTGCACTCGCAAACTATATTGTCGGTAATGCATACGCTTTCCGTGCTTATGCATATGCCTATGCCGGCATGCTTTTTGCCCGCAGCTATATCGGCCATGAGGATCGCCTCTGCGTTCCTATCTACACCGAACCTACCGTTGCCGGTACCCAGGGTAAGCCCCGTGCCACTAACCGCGAGGTCTTCGCTCAGGCTATGTCCGACATCGATCAGGCCATCAGCCTTATTGGTGAGTACAAACAGCAGCACCCTTCGCATTTCGACAAGTATGTTGCCAACGGCCTCAAGGCTCGTATCGCCCTCTATATGGGTGACTATCAGAAGGCTCACGACGCAGCTGTCATCGCAGTCAAGGGTGGCGACTTTGCCTTCAACAAGGATTTCCACTACAACGACGCATTCGACAAGAGTGTCCTTTGGGGTGCCGAGATCATCGAGGCTCAGGGTACAACCAACCCTCAGTTCCTTGCCCACATGGACATCGCGTTCGGCGGCTATGGCGCCCGTGCCCGCAAGTGCTGCTCCGCATGGCTCTATGACAGGATTGGCGAGAATGACGGTCGTCGCAGTTGGTGGAGCTATGAGGTTCTGGCTGACGGCTCTACCAAGGGCTACCAGCAGTACAAGTTCCTCTTCAAGGACGCTTCCGCTCCTCAGACCGGTGCTGACCATATCTTCATGCGTGCTCCTGAGATGCAGCTCATCATTGCTGAGACCGCTTGCCGTCTGGGCAATGAGGCTGAGGCCAAATCTGCACTTAACGAGCTCATGAAGACCCGTGAGCCCGGTTATGACTGTTCCAACCTCTCCGGTACCGCCCTTGGTGCTCTCACTACCGATGAGACCGGTTCCCTCCTTGAGGAGATCCTTCTCCAGCGCCGTATCGAGCTCTGGGGTGAGTTCGGTCGTGTCTATGATATCAAGCGTCTCCGCCAGGGCTTTGTCCGCACTACTGACATGGGGCACCCCATTGCCGGTCTGCTTACCAGCCTGCATACAGACGATCCCGAGTCCTTCGACTGGGTGATGACCATTCCTGCCAAGGAGTATAACGCCAACAAGTACATTCTCCAGAACCCTGTCGGAAGCTATCCGACCAGCGATCTCGAGGGTGATGATCCTGCAAAGGCTCCTAAAGTGGACGCTGAGTAATCAACCTTAGAATATTATGCATATGAAGAATATTATCAAAAGTGTCCTGGCTTTGATGGCTGCTGTTTCCTTTGTCGCGTGTAACGTCGACAACATCGGAGAGACATTCAGCACGGATACCACCAATAACGCTTCTTTCGTCCAGACGGTTATCAGCAATACTTCCCTTCCTGCATCGACTACTGTTTTCAATGTTCCTGTGGCAAGGAGTAGTGCTGCTACCGCACAGACGTTCAATATCAAGTCTACTCTTCCCTCCGGTGTCTGCCCGAGTTCGGTCAGTTTCGCTGCCGGTGAGTATGAAACCAGTATTCAGCTGGACTTATCCAAAGTTGACGTCGGTACTTCCTGCAAGGGTTCCCTTACCATCGAAGGACAGGAGAAGTTCACTCGCTCCAGCATTAATGTAACCCTCCAGAAGGCATATACTTTTGCGAAGTATGGCACTGGAACATATCATTATAATGAAGAGTGCTTCTTCCAGGGAGATGATCCCGGCCTTGAGATTTACAAGGCTGAAGGCTTTGATGTGTATTATATCACCCACTGGGGCAATGATACCAATTTCTATTTCTCCATCAAGGATGGAGCGGTAGTCGTTGATGACGGTCCGACTGCTTATACGCATAGCTCTTATGGCGCTGTGCGCATTAACGATTGCTCGGCTTACTTCTCAGATTGGGATCCTGCTGTAGACGGCACCGGTTATTACGATGCTGCGACCAAGACTTTCCATTTCCTCCTCGTATACTACGTGAGTGCCGGTTACTTCGGTTACGGAGAAGAAACTTTCGAAATGGACTGATCTCCTGATAATCAATAATAAAGGAGCGCTTACCATGAGCGCTCCTTTTTGTCATTTTCATTCATAACTATTTAGTCTCCAGACATGAAGATTAAGTCGCCGATACTTGTCCTTATAGTATTCTCGTTGTTCTCCTGTTCACGGGAAGTGCAAGTTGCTGAACCAGAAGTGGATTCCATCCAAGTTCCTTCCAATTCTGTTCCTGGACTCATCCGTATCAAACTCAAGCATGAGCTTGTTGATACCAAAGCTGCAGGAATCGATCTTTCATCATTGGGTGATTATACTATGACCCGTACTTTCCCTCCGGCAGGAAAATGGGAACGTCGTCATCGCGAGTCCGGACTGCACTTGTGGTATGACATATCCTTTGACGCATCTATTCCTATGACCAAGGCTGGTGATGTTGTCTCGTCTCTTGATGATATCGAATACGTCGAATTTGTGCCTAAGGCCATGGCGAAAGAGTTCTCATACCCTTTCAACGATCCTCGTCTACCTCAGCAATGGCATTATCAGAACCCCGGGGGCAAGGCCCAGTGGGCGGAAGGCTGCGACGTGAACGCTTTCAATGCCTGGACTGTCGAAGTCGGAAAACCGGAGGTGATCGTGGCTGTTAATGACCTTGGAGTGGATTACTTGCATGAGGATCTTCAGCCCAACATGTGGGTCAATGAAGCCGAACTCAATGGCAAACCAGGTGAGGACGATGATAATAATGGGTATGCGGATGATGTTTATGGTTACAGTTTCATGACCTATGACGGCAAAGTTCCTGTCGGAAGGATCGAGCCCGGTGACCATGGTACGCATGTGGCTGGAACCATCGCTGCGGTCAATAACAATGGAATAGGTGTCAGTGGAATTGCCGGTGGTGACGGTACTCCGGAGTCTGGAGTCCGCATCATGTGTACACAGACGTTGGATGGCAAAAACGGGGCCCTTACGCCTCAGTCTTTCGTTTATGCAGCCGATAATGGAGCTGTGCTTATCAATTGCAGTTGGGGATTTACCAATAATGAGCAGGCGACCCCCAAGTCTTATGTCGAGGCTATCGATTATTTCAACACTTATGCCGGCTTTGATGAGAATGGCGAGCAGACCGGCCCTATGGCGGGTGGTTTGATCATTTTTGCCGCTGGCAATGACGGCCGGGAAATAGAGCATCCGGCAATGGACGACAATGTCTTTGCAGTCGCTGCCCTCAGTGCCAACTATGTGCGCTCTTATTTCACCAGTTATGGTGAGTGGGTGGATATTTGTGCTCCTGGTGGCGATGCGAATCGTGGGACATATGTACTGTCTACTCTTCCGAATGATTCGTATGGCAATATGCAGGGATCCTCAATGGCGGCTCCGCACGTGACAGGTGTAGCTGCACTCATCGTTTCGCACTATGGTGCCGGACGCAAAGGTTTCACGCGTGACAAGCTTATCCACCTGATGCAGAGCACCGCAAACAAGAGGGCCCTTGAAGAGAACGGGTCATACGCCACTAAATTGGGTGCTGGACTGATTGACGCCTATGCCGCCTTGACCGCGGAGTCGTCGGAAGAGGCCCCGGCAGCAGTCACCGACTTGACGGTAACGCCCCGTTCCAACTATCTGGATCTGACTTGGACTGTTCCCGTGGGATTGAATGGTGAGACACCCTATGCGTATGATATTTACTATAGTACGGACCCTATTGAACCATTTGATCCATCTGCTCCTGGCGAAGGAGTGGAAAGGTTACGTGTTTTCGGCGGTGGTAAAACGGCGGGTTCTGCTATGACTGCAACACTTTCTGACCTGGAGTTCAGTACGGACTATCATATCTGTATTTACACGGAGAACCTTATGGGTACTTTCTCTGAACCGTCTGAGGAGTTGACGGCCAGGACGGGGGACAATAATAAGCCTGTCATCGAGGCCCTTGACGGTACATCACTCAGACTTGCATCCCACGCTTCGGGTTCCATGCGTTTCCGTGTCTCCGATGCCGATGGCCATAATCTCAGCTTTACCGTGACCGAGGGATTGCAAGGACTTACGGCTTCTTTTATTGAAGGTGTGATTACGCTGGATGTCAATGCATTGAATGCAGATGACGGGAAGATCTACAACGGCGTGATTTCCGTCACCGATGGCTTCGATACTACAGAGCAGTCCTTCAGTTATACCATCCTGCCCAACAGTGCTCCTCATGCGAAGGGAGGATTCGACGACCTGCTTTTCAATTCCTTATCTGAAGAAAAGACCTTCAATCTCAAGGACTTTTTCAGTGATCCTGATGGAGAGACGCTCAGCTATACCATCACTTCATCTTCTGCGAGCATTATCGTTAACGCTTCCGTGTCTGAAGGAATCCTCACGATTAAGGGCCACTCCTTTGGTGCCACTACGCTGACAGTTACTGCAGAAGATGCGCGTGGCAGCTCCGCCGCACATGAGTTCCGCGTACTTGTACGCGACAATTCAAGACCCTACGACCTGTACCCCAATCCTGTCAAGGATTATCTGTACATCCGTTCCGGAGAAGCCAAGACTGTTGGCCTGACCATTTCGAACAAGGCGGGTGCCGTCGTGTTCTCGCAAGGGGATGTGACGCTTGATCCGTTCTCTCCCATGTCAATCGACTTGAAAGATCAGCCTGGAGGAGTATACTATGTGAGGATCGGCAGTGACCGCTATACGATTGTGAAACAGTAATCCGAAAGTACTATGAGAAAGATACTTGCAGTTATCGTATATATGAGTTTCGCGTTGGCCGCTTCGGCCCAGGCGCTCCCTTCATTGCTGATCGGTGCTGATCCTGAGGCTGCGGCTACCGGCGGTTCGTCAATTGCCCGTGCCGCCGATGCTTACGCTGTGGACAACAACTCCGCGGCCATGGCATTGTCAGACAAGGAGTTCAGTGTGGCCGCATCCTATGGGATGTGGGCTCCAAATACCGCAGACAATATGCTCGCCGGCCTTGGATTCTTTTACAGGCTTAACGACAGGATGGCCGTCGGTTTTACCGGACGTATGCTCCGGGACAAGCCATATGACATTACCTCCGTTACCGGGCAGGTTTCAGGGAGTTTTACTCCGAGTGATCTCCTGGCGGGGGTAGGCTTCTCCTATGCCATATCAGACGGGCTCTCGTTGGGCGTATCGGGACGTTTTACCAGCTCATCCATAGCTGAAGGGATGAAAGGCAGTGCTATCGGAGCAGACATTACAGCATTGTATTCCCGAGACAGCTTCAGCGCCGCTGCAGGACTCTGCAATCTTGGAACTCCTGTCAGTTACGGCGCCGGCACTTATGCCCAGCCGATGCTGGTCAAAGCAGGCGCCGCATACTCGGCCTCAGGCCTTACGGCCTCGGCCGAGGTCGACTACCTTTTCAGCGGTGCGTTGATGGCTGGCTTGGGCGTAGAGTATTGTATTGCGGATATCGCTTCCCTGCGTGCAGGCTATCATTACGGCGATCCAGCCAAAGCCCTTGCGTCGTATGCATCGCTCGGCCTGGGCTTGGAGTTTTCAGGCTTTTCGCTTGATTTAGCGTTCCTCACTGCCTCCGAAACACTCGGCAACTCTTTGCTCTTCGGTATCGGATACAGTTTTTGACAGAATAAATGATCAGGGCCCCGGAAAACCGGGGCCCTTTTAATTAGATCCATGCTTGCAAATTCCACTGAGAATTAATATTTTAGCCGTTGATATATGATTATGGGTATTATGAAAAGCTTTGTTTTCAAACTCCTTTTGGTAGGATTTGCGTTTGCCGGGGCATGCGCATGCGGCAAGACGGACAGGGTTGACCTCGAAGAGGAACTGGATCCGGAGGTGGTGGAAATCCCGGAAGTCCCTGAAACACCCTCCAATCCTGAGACACCTGTGACCCCAGTGTCTCCGGAGGATTTATATGCTTATGTCCCGATCCGTCTGACGTCATCTGATATGGGAATACGTGATGCTTCGAATGAATTCGGGTTTATTGTTTTCGGCAAGTTGATAAAGGCGGCTGACGGGAAGAAGGATATCGTTTTCTCTCCTCTTAGTCTGTCTCTTGCGTTATCAATGGCTGCTGAAGGTGCAGGCGGGGAGACTTACGACCAGTTCAGCAGTGTACTTGGTTGGGGTGAGGCTTCCCGCGAGGAAGTGGGAGCGTTCTATGCGAAAATGATCGAGGGGCTTGTTACAGCCGATAAGCAGGTCAGCTTTACGTGCAGCAATTCGCTCTGGGCAGCCAAGAACCTCGATATCAAGGAGGCCTATGCCGAGCAACTGTCCAAGTCGTTCGCGGCGGAGAGTTTCTCTGTCGATTTCGCGCTTTCAGAGACACTGGACCGGATCAACGAATGGTGTGCTTCCAAGACTAACGGCAAGATACAGAAGATGCTTGACGGGCTGGATGAACAGACCCGTATGATGCTTATAAATGCGTTGCTGTTCAAGGCTCCTTGGAGTGTTGAGTGGCAGGTTGAGAAGGACCGTCCTTTCCATGGGAGCAATGCCACGGCTGGCAAGGATTTCCTTCACCTTGACGGAAGTTTCTATTATCGTAGATTCGAAGATTATGAGATGGTCGGCGTTCGTTATGGCAACGGACTGGCCTACGAGTTTGATGTTATCCTCCCGAACGAGGGAAAGCCTGTTTCGGATATCATGAAATCAGTGGATTCTGAAACGCTTCGTCATTTGTCCCCGACTCCCGTTGACCTTTTTATCCCCAAGTTTTCTTTGGAGTACAGCACGGGTGATGCTTTCCCGCAATGTCTCGAAGAGCTTGGCCTGAAGCTTCCGTTCTCGGGAGTCCAGGCGGATTTCTCCGGGATCAGTTCTGAGAAACTGTCTATCAGCAAGGTCATCCAGAAGGCAAGGGTCGATGTGTCCGAGAATGGTACAGAGTTCGCTGCCGTGACTGTGATTGGAATGGACGGTTCCGCAGGGGGAGAGGAGCCTAAGAAGGTAGTGTTCGATGCCAACCGTCCCTTTGCGTTCATTATCCGTGAGACTGACAGCAATGCTGTCTTGCTGATGGGTACGATGTCGGAATAACCGTTTTTTGGGGGCTCTCCCCATATTTCGTGATTTTTGGACATAATTATTCTTATATTTGTAAGAATAATTATGTCTTTTTTAATGCACTAATACAAACCTTCTTATGCTTAAGAAAACCAGAATCGCGCTCGCAGCCGTCTTCTTCGTTGGTATCACCCTGCTGCTCGTGGGCATCGGACAGCAATGGTGGGGCTGGATGGCCAAGTTGCAGTTCCTGCCGGCCTGCCTCGCCCTCAATGTGGCGGTCATCGTGGCGCTCGTGCTGCTGACATTCGTCTGCGGCAGGATCTATTGTTCCGTCATCTGTCCTCTCGGTGTGTATCAGGACCTGGTGCTGTGGGTCCGCCGCACGCTCGGGAAGTTCCAGATGAAGCGCTTTGCCCGCCGCGCCGCCAAGGCCAAGGCCGCGGGCAAGCCCGTACCCAAACTTGAACGCCGCCTCGGCAAGACCTTCGGATACAAGCCTGAACACAAGGCTCTCCGTTACGGCATCTGGGGTGTTTTCGTACTTTGCCTGATACTCGGAATCCAGGTACTCGTTGCCTTGATTGCCCCTTATAGTGCTTATGGACGCATCGTTACGAGCATCGTCAATCCTGTCGGATGGGTGGTTCCGCTGATTGCTTTCCTGACCCTGGCCTGCGTGACTTACCTTGCCTGGACCGACGGACGTTCATGGTGCAACAATATCTGCCCTGTGGGCACGACGCTGAGTTTCATATCGCGCTTCTCGCTGTTCCGCATGGCGATCGATGAGAGCAAGTGCATCTCCTGCGGCAAATGCTACAAGAACTGCAAGGCCTCCTGCATCGACGGGGAAGCACACAAGGTCGACTGCTCGCGCTGTGTGGTCTGTTTCGACTGCGTCGAGCAGTGCTCTGAAGGAGCGTTGAAGCTTCGCTTCGCCTACGGCTCCAAGCCCGCGGCCAAGGCCGTTCCGGCCCCTGCCGCGGCTCCGGCTCCGGCCGAGCCCGTCGCTCCGAGCGAAGCGAAGGAGTCTGCCTCCGAGGCCCCGGATGCCGGCAAGCGCGCATTCATGCTGGGTGCCCTTATGGCGGGTTCCGCCGCCCTGCTTCACGCCCAGGAGGGCGAGAAGACTGACGGCGGTCTGGCCGCCATCCTTCCCAAGAAGGCTCCGAAGCGCGAGCAGCGCCTCGTCCCTCCGGGAGCTGAGAGCGCGAAGCATTTCTACAAGCATTGCACCGCCTGCCAGCTGTGCGTGGCCAACTGCCCCAACAATGTGCTCCGTCCGAGCACCGATCCCGGCCACCTGATGCAGCCCAAGATGGATTTCGACCGCGGCTTCTGCCGTCCGGAGTGTACGAACTGCTCGCAGGTCTGTCCCGCCGGAGCCATCCTTCCCATCACTAAGGAAGAGAAGTCCATGATCCATATCGGTCGCGCGGTTGTTGACTACGATCTCTGTATCGCCAATACCCAGGGCGTGGACTGCGGTTCCTGCGCGTCCCATTGCCCTGCAGGAGCCATTTCGATGGTCCGCAAGGTCAAGGATGACCGCCAGTCTCCGCTCATTCCCAGCGTCATCGAGGACCGTTGTATCGGCTGCGGCAAGTGCGAGTACCTTTGCCCTTCGCGTCCGATCAGCGCCATCCATGTTGAAGGCCTTGTCTCACACATAAAGGAGTAGAGCCATGAAAGATTTTTCCAGAAGAGATTTCATGAAGGCGGCGGGCGCCGGTGCGCTTGCGCTCGGTGCGGCCGCGGCCTGCAAGCCAGGCGGCAAGGGAAAGGACAACCGGGATGCCGAGATTACTGAGGGCATGCCTCTCAGGACCAATCCCAATACCGGTGACAAGGTATCGATACTTGGCTATGGCTGCATGCGCTGGCAGATGACTGCAGGCCCAGACGGGAAGCAGGTAGTGGACCAGGAGTCTGTCAATCAGTTGGTTGACCATGCCCTTGCAAATGGCGTCAATTATTTCGACACATCCCCGGTGTATCTGCAGGGCCAGTCCGAGGCTGCTGCGGGCATCGCCCTGTCGCGTCATCCCCGCAACAGCTATTTCCTCGCAACCAAGCTCTCCAACCAGTCCGGTGACGCATCTTACGAGCGTTCCCTCAAGATGTATCAGGACTCTTTCAAGAACCTTCAGACCGACTACATCGACTATTATCTGATCCACATTGTCCGAGACGGAGACGACTGGCGTCGCCGTGCGATTGACAACGGCATGATGGATTTCCTCGTGCGTGAGCGGGAGGCCGGCCGTATCCGCAACCTCGGCCTTTCAGTGCATCCGAGCCGTTCCGGTTTTGATGACATCATGACTTACCACGACAAGTACCACTTCGACTTCTGCCAGATACAGATGAACTATGTCGACTGGTACACCGGAGATGCCGAGTATCTGTACTCGGAGCTTGACAAGCGCGGTATCCCGGTGGTCATCATGGAGCCTCTGCTCGGAGGCCAGCTCAGCAGCGTGCCGAAGGTGGTGGCCGATCAGTTCAAGGAGCGCGAGCCGGAGGCTTCCGTCGCTTCCTGGGCTTTCCGCTTCTGCGGCTCGAAGCCCCGCGTACTCACAACCCTCAGCGGCATGACCTACATGGAGCACCTTGAGGACAACCTCAAGACCTTCCTGCATTTCAAGCCCCTGAATGATGAGGAGATGGAGTTCCTGAAAGAGGCTGCCGGCCTGATCCGCAAGTATCCGCTCATCCCCTGTACCAACTGTCAGTACTGCATGCCTTGCCCCTATGGCATTGATATTCCGACCATCTTCAAGCATTACAACAGCTGCGTCAATGACGGATTCATCGCCCAGAGCACCGATCAGAAGGACTTCAAGAAGCTGAAGAAGATATATCTGTCGACCTACGACAAGGCCGTCGAGACTATCCGTCAGGCGGATCACTGTATCTCGTGCAACACCTGCGTGTCGCATTGTCCGCAGCACATTCGCATCCCCCGTGAGCTCCGCCGTATCGACAACTACGTCGAAGCCCTCAAGCAGGAAAAACTCTGATACCCATGGGAGACATATCCAGACGGGATTTCATCAAGGCTGGCGCCGGCGCCCTGGTATTGGGCTCGGCGGCAGCCGCATGTAAGTCCGGTTCGGGCGTGAAAGCCGGGGACACGGAAGTGTCCGAAGGCATGCCGCTGCGTACCAATCCCAATACGGGCGACAAGGTTTCCCTCCTTGGCTATGGCTGCATGCGGTGGCCCATGAAAAGGGACGAGGCCGGCAATGAAGTCATCGACCAGGAGAAGGTCAACGAGATGGTCGACTATGCTATCGAGCATGGTGTTAATTATTTCGACTCTGCCCCGGTGTATCTCCAGGGGCAGAGCGAGGCGGCCACAGCCAAGGCGCTCTCACGCCACCCCCGCGACAGCTACTACATCGCTACCAAACTCTCCAACCACCGTGGTTTCGAACCCACTTATGAGGCTGGTGTAGCCATGTACAGGCGGTCATTGGCTTTCTACGATACCGACCATATCGATTATTATCTGCTGCACAATGTCCCCGGCATGGAAGCTTTCAGGCAGCGGTTCCTGGATAACGGCCTGCTGGACTTCCTCCTGAAGGAACGTGCCGAGGGCCGCATCCGCAACCTTGGATTCTCCTTCCATGGCACGGAGAGGGGCCTGGACGAGATCCTTGCCCTTCATGATACCTATCATTGGGACTTCTGCCAGATACAGATGAACTATGTCGACTGGAATCACGGCAACTACAGCGCTAGGTACGCTTACGAGGAACTGGTGTCCAGAGGCATCCCCGTGGTCATCATGGAGCCGCTGCTCGGCGGACGCCTGAGCAGCGTCCCAGTGCCAGTGGCCGAACGCTTCAAGGAGAGGGAGCCTTCCCGCTCCGTCGCCTCCTGGGCGTTCCGCTTCGTCGGCACCATGCCTGGAGTCCTTACGGCTCTCAGCGGCATGACCTACATGGAGCACCTCCAGGACAATATTTCCACTTTCGAACGCTTCAAACCGCTTAACGAGGAAGAATTGGAGTTCCTTGAGGAAATGGCCGGCCTGATCAGCAACTACCCGCTAGTGCCGTGTACGGGCTGCCAGTACTGCATGCCCTGTCCTTACGGCATCGACATCCCTTCCATCTTCAAACACTACAACTCCAGCGTCAACTCCGGCCTCATCGCGCAAAGCACTGAACAAAAGGATTTCAGGAAACTCAGGAAAGCATATCTCACATCTTACGACAAGGCTGTTGAGACGGTTCGCCAGGCCGACCACTGCATCTCCTGCAACTCCTGCGTCCCCCGCTGCCCGCAGGGCATTCGCATCCCGCGCGAACTCCGCCGCATCGACAATTACGTCGAATCCCTCAAGCAGGAGACCTTTTAGCTCCTCCCGTGTTGTGCACCTCCGTTTTTCGCGTGGTCACTAATTAGTTGTAAAAGAACGTATTAACTAGAACAACTACCCTTGATTAAAAAGGGTAGTTGTTCCTTGTAATAGCCTGTTAATCAATGATTTCGTGACCACTATCCATATGAAGGAAACGAAAGATTTTCCTTTTGTCTTTGGTAACGCTGCTTAAGAGGATGACCAGGCCGAACAACTCTTCTTTTTTCATGAGTTTGAAATTGATGCTCTCCATATTGTGGCCAGCTTTGCGGCATACTTCGATCATGCTCCTGTATTCCGAGAAGTCTTCCCATTCCTCTTTTATGTCATGTTCGGATCCGGTGTTTGCATCCATAGCGAACAGTGCATTCTCGAATGTTCCGTAATATGTATTTAATGAGCTGTAGTCCAGGAACTTATATCTTGATATGATGTAGTCGGTCAGCTGTCTTTTTTCTTTCCGGTTCAATCCCTTGAACAACATATCCTGAATGCGATAGTCCAGAGGTTTTCCTTCTTTGTATAGTCTATCTACATATTTTATCGCCCACTTCATCCGTCTTGACGCTTGATTAAGGACTATCCTTTCTGAGAAAGGATGGTCTGATCCGTAGTATGCCATCAGATTCCACCGGTAATCGAGAACCCCTTTTGACAACTTTCCGGCTGCTCCATTGTTGTTGATGTATGAAAGATTGTTCTTTATGGATTTCCCTCCAATCTTTGGTGCACTGCCAAATGGCTTCTGGAACAATTCTCCGCTACGTCCGTGCTGTATGTTATATCCACGTGTAAACAGACTCAAAAGCTCCTGATTGAAAGCTATGAATACTTGTCTGCTGACGACCACCTGCTGGGAATGCGTATGGTTGGGCATTAGGGAGAAGGCATTGGTGCGGATATGGTATTTCCTTGAAAGACAAGAATAAAGGGTTATGTAAAACAGGCAGTCAGCAATTGAATAGAAAACCATCATACCTCCATATCCTTTTGAGTAGACATGACAGGGATAACCTTCCTTGAATATTCGTTTCATAGTTTAAGTGTGGTAAATAATTAGCAGATAATCAGAGTATTGTTATGTTTTAATACCCCCTTCTGGCAGGGGTACTTAAATAGTGTATATCATTGTGATATAGGCATTTGCTTACCACAATAAGTCTGAACCACCTCATGAGGTGGATGGGGCGAAACTGATTGTATCCGTCAGGAGCGGACGGAATCTAGAACTGCCTTGGAGGTGCCGGGGGTGCAGACGTAGGACTGCGGGTTGCGGAAGCCGAGGAGGAAGGCATCCACGTCCATCCGCTTCTTGCCGGCGAGCTGGAGCTCGCAGATGCGGATGGCGCCGTCGGCGGTGGCGACCGCCAGAAGGGATTTGCCGTCGGAAATGACCGTGCCGGGAGTAGGGAAAGACACCTTTGAAGTGACCGCATCTTTGGCTGGGACGGGGCCGGCCGCGCCGGGGGTGCTGGAGTCTGTACCCGCGAAGGCGGCCAGGTCGCTGGCCGTCATGCGCTCCGCCCGGTATATCTTTATCTGGACGGGCTTTGCGGCGTCTTCGGCGGAAGCCTGCTGGGAGGCAGGGACGATCTCAGTGAAAGCGGCAGGGTAGGGGCTCAGGCCGCGGATGAGGTTGTAGATGCTGTCGGTCGTGTCATTCCAGTCGATGTGGCAGAGCTCCCGGGTGAGTTTAGGAGCGGGTTTGAGGACCTCTGCGCCCTGGATGAAGGAACGCTGGACACGGAGTTCGGCGCTGCCCTGGATGATGGCTTCGACGGTCTCCTGCACGAGACCTGCGCCCATCTCCATGAGCCGGTCGTGGACATCACCTGCGGTGTCGGTGTCCTTGATGCGGCATTCCTCACGGAAAATGATGCCTCCGGTGTCAATGTCATGGTCGATCATGAACGTGGTGACTCCTGTCACCCTCTCCCCGTTGATGACTGCCCAGTTGATAGGGGCTGCGCCGCGGTACTGCGGCAGCAGGGCGGCGTGGAGGTTGAAGGTGCCGAGCTTGGGCATCGCCCATACCTCCTCGGGCAGCATCCTGAATGCCACGACGACGAACAAGTCCGCTTTCCAGGCACGCAACGCTTCCAGGAATTCCGGATCCTTCAACTTCACCGGCTGCAGGACGGGGATGCCGTTCTCGACGGCGAACTTCTTGACCGCACTTTCGTTGACCTTCAGGCCGCGTCCTGAAGGCTTGTCGGCCACGGTGACTACGCCGGCTATCTCATAGCCCTTTGCAATCAACGCCTTGAGCGGAGCTACAGCGAACTCGGGCGTACCCATGTAGACTATGCGCGTCTTCCTGAAAAGACCGACGACGCGCGTCTTGAGCTTGCGCCAGGAGGTCTTGAACTGGTCGGTATTGAAGGAAGTATCCTGCGTGGCCTTCCATACCAGGAAGGCCCCTATGGGTACCAGCACATACAGAGGTATCAGGGCGCCGGAGGCAGGGGAGATGGCTCCGTCCTTGGCGAGTTTCGACCCCGTCAGGTCCACTACCCAGTAAAGGACGAAGAACAGGACGGATATGATGGCGGCAGCCCCCAGTCCGCCCTTGCGGACGAAGGAGCCTATAGGCGCTCCTATGAAGAACAGTATCAGGCAGGCAAGCGCCTGCACGAAGCGCCGCAGGACCTCGAGGTCCGCCCTGCGGATGTAGAACTGGTATTCGTACACATCGCGGTTCATGCTCCTTAGCTCGTTCTCGGCCGATTTCGCTCTCTCGGCGGCCATGGCGTAGGCGTTGGCTTTCTGGCCGATGTCCTCCCATGTCATGAAATTCTCATCCTCGAAATTGCTGAGGTTCTTGCGCCGCACCGATGTGTCAAGCTGTGTCCTTTTCTCGAATCCGATGATGGAGTTGAACGTCTTCTTCTGGAGATCGTAGGCGATGTCGTACTTATTGTGGAGGGTGTCCTGGTAGTTGGTCAGGTCCTCAAGGTTCATCGACTTGATCTGGTCGCTGAAGCGGGTGCTGTCGGACTTCTCGAACGAGTAGTTCTCAAGGGGTATGATGAGCTCCTGGCGTCTGAAGAACAGCTTCTGGAGCTCCAGGGTGGTGTCCCTGAACTGCCTGGTGTTGGTCTCCTGGTAAGTGGTGCCGTTGAAAAGGGAGAAAGCCAGGTACTCCTTGGTGGAAGACATCTTCATCAGGGCGGAATCGGCGAGCGTGACGCTGGTGTTGCCCTTGTTGCCGGTATGGTCATAGACCATCACCCCGTACATCATTCCGCTGTCGTCGTTCCTGTCGTCTATCCTGAGTACATAGCCCTCTATGCCGTCATAGAAGATGCCGGCAGGGATCTTGATCTCGTCCTTGGTCTTGTTGATGTCATCGCGCAACGTATATATCTTGTCGTATGCGATAGGCACTAGGTCGTTGGCCGAATAGAAGGCGAGGACGCTGATGATGGCGGAAGAGATGAAGAGCGGGGACATGATGCGCACCAGCGACACGCCGGCGCTCTTGACGGCGATGAGCTCGTTGTTCTCACTCATCTGGCCGATGGTCCACATTGAAGCGAGGAGCGTGGCCAGAGGCATGGCGAGGGGCAGGATGGTACAGCCACCCCACATCAGGAACTCCAGTATGACGCTGAAGGACAGTCCCTTGCCTACAAGTTCATCGATGTACACCCAAAGGAATTGCATCACCAGGATGAACATGACGACCAGAAGGATCGCTGCGAACGGTCCTATGAAGGATTTGAGTATGAACCTGTCCAGTCGTTTCATGTAGGGGATGCCTTTCCTCAGGGAAAACTATTTGGTCGCGATGGCCTTCAGGGCTTCGAGCGCGTCGGACAGTCCTGCAACATTCTTGCCGCCTGCGGTGGCAAGGACGGGCTGTCCGCCGCCTCCGCCCTGGATGAACTTCGCCGCATCACGGATCTCCTTGCCGGCGTTGTGACCGGAGGCAACGAGGTCGTCGGAATAGGCGAGGAGAAGCTGAGGCTTGCCCTCGTACTCATAGGCGGCGATGATGGCCGTACCCTTCATCTCCTTCTGGAGTGCGAGGGCAGCGTTCCTCATCATGACAGGATCGATGACAGCCTGGCTTACAAGCAGTTTGACACCGTTGACTTCTTCGGCCATCTCGGAAAGCTTCTTGGCGAAATCGGCAGCCTTCTGGCGCGAGAACTCTTCCGCCTGCTTCTTGAAGGTGGCGTTGTCCTCGATGAGCTTGGAGATGGCTCCGGCGAGGTCGGGGACATTGTTGAAGAACGACCTGGCGGTCCTGAGCATCGCCTGGATGCCGCCGACGTAGGCTTCGGCCTCCTCGCCGGTAACGGCCTCGATGCGGCGGATGCCTGCGGCGATGGCTGATTCGCTGACGATCTTGAAGAATCCGATGTTGCCCGTCGCGGAGGTGTGGCATCCGCCGCAAAGCTCGACGCTGGGGCCGAACTTCACCACCCTGACGCGGTCACCGTACTTCTCCCCGAACAGAGCCATGGCGCCCATGCCGCGGGCTTCGTCCATGGTCGCGGAGCGGTTCTCGTCGAGGGGGAAATTGCTGCGGATCAGTTCGTTGACACGATGCTCGACCTGGGCGATCTGCTCGTCCGAAAGCTTCTCGAAATGGGAGAAGTCGAAGCGGAAGCCCTTGTCGGAGACATAGGATCCTTTCTGCTCCACATGGGTGCCGAGGATCTCGCGCAGGGCACGGTGCATCAGGTGCGTGCAGCTGTGGTTATTGGCGATGCGCTGCCTTCTGGCGGCATCGACAACAAGCTTGAAAGCTCCCGAGCAGTCCTGAGGCAGGCGCTCGGCGATATGGATAGTGAGGTTGTTCTCCTTGACGGTGTTGAGTATGCGGATGCGCTCGCCGTCCTCTCCCTCGAGGAAGCCGGTGTCTCCGATCTCACCGCCCATCTCTCCGTAGAACGGAGTACGGTCGAATACGAGCTGGAGCATCTCCTTGTTCTTCTGGACGACGGTGCGCTGCTTGAGCAGGAGAGCTCCGTCCACCTCGGTGGTGTCGAAGCCGACGAACTCGACTTCCTCGCCGCCATGGTACTCCACCCAGTCGCCGAAAGTATTGGCGGTGGCGTTGCGGGCGCGCTCCTTCTGCTTGCGGAGCTCCTCCTGGAATCCGTCCATGTCCACCGTGAATCCGTTTTCGGCCGCGATGAGCTGGGTGAGGTCGATAGGGAATCCGTAGGTATCGTAGAGCGTGAAGGCATTGACGCCGTCAAGCACCCTGTCCTTGGAGGTGGCGATGTATTCGTTCAGGAGCTTGATGCCGCGGTCGAGGGTGCGCAGGAACGCCATCTCCTCCTCGCGGATGACATTCTCGATGAGCTTCTGCTGGGCCTTGATCTCGGGATAGGCTTCGCCCATGTCATCCACAAGCTGCGGGACCAGGCGGCAGAGGAAAGGCTCCGAGAGGTGGAGGAAGGTGTAGCCGTAGCGGACGGCCCGGCGCAGGATCCTGCGGATCACGTAGCCGGCCTTGACGTTGGACGGCAGCTGGCCGTCGGCGATGGAGAAGCTGATGGCGCGGATGTGGTCGGCGATGACGCGCATGGCCACGTCCGTGTCGTGGTTCTCGCCGTACTTGTGCCCGGAGAGCTCTCCGATGCGGGCGAGCATGCCGCTGAACACGTCGGTGTCGTAGTTGGAATTCTTGCCCTGAAGGACGGCGCAGAGGCGCTCGAAGCCCATTCCGGTGTCGATGTTCTTGGCCGGAAGCGGCTCGAGGTGGCCGTCGGATAGGCGCTGGAACTCCATGAACACGAGGTTCCAGATCTCGATCACGTGGGGGTCGCTCATGTTGACGAGGTCGCGTCCGGGGACTCCGGAAGCGCGCTCCTCGGCGGAGCGGATGTCGATATGTATCTCGCTGGAAGGGCCGCACGGACCGGTGTCGCCCATCTCCCAGAAATTGTCGTGCTTGTTGCCGAGGATGATATGGTCCTCGGGAAGATGCTTGAGCCAGGCCTGCTTCGCCTCTTCGTCCATGGCGGTGCCGTCCTCGGCGGAACCCTCGAACACGGTGGCGTAGAGCTCCTTGGGATCGATGCCGTAGACCTCGGTCAGCAGCTCCCAGGCCATGTCGATGGCCCCTTTCTTGAAATAGTCGCCGAAACTCCAGTTGCCGAGCATCTCGAACATCGTGTGGTGGTAGGTGTCGTGTCCCACCTCCTCGAGGTCGTTGTGCTTGCCGCTTACGCGGAGGCATTTCTGAGAATCCGCAGCACGGTTGTATGCGGGCTTGGTATTGCCCAGGAATATATCCTTGAACTGGTTCATGCCGGCATTGGTGAACATGAGGGTAGGATCGTTCTTCACTACCATCGGAGCCGAGGGGACTACGGTGTGTCCCTTGGAGGCGAAATAATCCAGGAATCTCTGCCTGATTTCTTTGGAAGTCATATTACCTTATATTAACACAGACTGCAAAAATAGCACATTTTCGGCAAAAAAGGAGTATATTTGCCTGAATATGTCCAAGTTCAAGAAATACAGCCTCAACCCCGAGACCCTGATGTACGAGTTGAGGGAAGTGTCCAAGAGGACCATTTTCGCCAAGGCCACGCTTGTGTTCCTCGGCAGCGTGGCCCTTGCCGTGCTGTATTTCTTCCTCTACACCAGTGTCTTGGGCCAGGAATCCCCGAAGATGGCCATCCTCAGGCGCAACAACGCCAGATGGGTGTCGCGCATGGAGGTCCTCAACCGCCGTCTCGACGGCTACGAGTCCACCCTGAAAGCCCTGGAGTCGAGGAACGACGACATCTACCGCTCGATCTTCGGCATGAGCGAGATCCCGGACGAGCTGCGCCATTCCGGCATCGGCGGCCTCAGCCGCTATGACTATCTGGCTGACGCCCAGCCCGGTAGCCCGCTCCGCAGCACTGCCGTAAGGCTGGACCACCTTACCAAAGAGAGCTATGTACAGAGCAAGTCTTTCGACGAAGTCGCGACGCTTTCCAGGCGTGCGGGCGACATGGCTTCCTGCATTCCGGCCATCCCCCCGTTCAGCCCCGAAAAAGGCAAGTACACCCTCTCCAGCCCATTCGGCTATCGAAACGACCCTCTCTCGGGAGAGACAAGGTATCATGACGGCCAGGACTTCGCCATGAAGCCAGGCACTCCTATCTATACTACCGGTGACGGAGTGGTCGAGTATGTGAAATTCAGTTTCACGGGCTACGGCAACGAAGTTCTGATCGACCACGGCTTCGGCTACAAGACACGTTATGCCCACATGAGTATCATCAGCGTGGCCGAGGGCATGAAGCTCAAGCGCGGTGACTGCATCGGTGAGAGCGGCAACTCCGGCAAATCTACTGGACCGCACCTCCATTACGAGGTGCTCTACCGCGACGAGCGCGTCAACCCCATGAATTACCTCGACATGGACATGTCGGTAAAGGAGTATTCGGAGATGGTCCGCAAGCGCGGCGATGAGACCAAGGAACTGCTCCAGCAGTCGTTCAGAACGAGGAGAAGATGAGCAGGGAACAGTACATAATCGACAGGAACCTGCGTTTCAGGCGCTCCACCCGTACCATCTGGAACGTGGTGAAGAGTATCCTGAAGTACACGGTCGCCACAGTGTCCCTTGCTGTGGTCTACTACATCGTGTTCGCCCTCGTCATCAATACTGATTCGGAGCGGAAGCTTATCCGCGAGAACCGTCTGTACGAAAAGACCTACAATGACATGCTCGAGCGCGAGCGCCTTCTCTCGGATGTCATCAACGGCCTGGAAGTGAAGGACAACCAGATATACGAGGAGATTTTCCATGCCGCGGCTCCGCGCATAGAATCGCTGCTTGCAGAGGATTACCTTTCGGCCGTGGATTCCATCCCGGATACCGAGATGGTGATGTACGTCGCCGGCAAGATAGGCGAAGCGGACGCGAGGGCTGCAAGGGTTGAGGCGGATTTCCGTAGGGTGCTTGCGGCGCTGGCGGAGGAGGGCAGCGTCCTTCCGCCGATGTCGCTTCCCCTGGATACGCTGTCATTCGCCCAGGTGGGCGCTTCCGTAGGCCAGAAGGTCAACCCCGTCTACAAGGTGGAGACGATGCATACGGGGGTGGACCTCATCGCTCCCCAGGGGGACCCGGTCCTGGCCGTGGCTGACGGCACCGTGACGGATGTCGTCACGTCGCGCAAGGGCCACGGCAACGTCGTTGAGATCACTCACGCGGGCGGATATGTCACCCGCTACGGCCATCTCGCCGACGTGAAGGTTTCCAAGGGCATGCGAGTTTCGCGTGGAAAGAAGATCGCCTCGGTGGGCATCTCCGGCAACACCTTCGCGCCGCACCTGCATTTCGAGATGCTGAAGGACGGGGAGTATGTCGACCCCGCCGCGTACTTCTTCTCCGGAGTGACTCCGGACGGATACGCCGGCATCCAGCTCATGGCTTCCCGCACGGGACAGTCCCTTGATTGACACTAAAACGAAAGCTATATGGAGAAATTGTATTACAGCATCGGCGAAGCCGCCCAGGTCATCGGGGAGAGCACTTCCCTCGTGAGATACTGGACCAACGAGTTCGACAGGCACTTCAATGTCAAGCGCTCCTCGCGCGGAGACAGGAAGTACACGGCCGAGGACATCGACACCCTCAAGCAGATCCATTACCTTGTCAACGTCAAGGGCATGACCCTCGAAGGCGTGGACAAGGCCCTCAAGGAGAACAAGGGCTCCGTGGACCGTAGCGTCAAGGTGCTCGAATCCCTTAAAATCATCCGCGACCAGCTGGTCGAGGTGAAAAAGGCTTTATAAACACGATTTTTTTCATATCTTTGCAGTTCATAATCAAAGAAACAGTATCTATAGATATGGCCAAGAAAATCAAGAAGGTGGAGACACCCATAGACCAGAGGGAAACCTTCGTTTCCCTGCAGAAGAACTTCGCGGATTCGGATCTGAGCGTAGAGGAGAAACTCAAGGTCCTCTATGACCTTCAGAAAGCCGACGTCGCCATAGACAAGATCATCCAGCTCAGGGGCGAGCTCCCCGACGAGGTCGAGGCTCTCGAGAACGAGGTTGCCGACCTCAAGGCCAAGGTGGCCCAGGAGACCGAGGTGATCGACAAGTTCAACAAGTCCATCGCCGCCAACAAGCAGAATATCGTAGACCTTGACGAGGAAATCGCCAAGTATCAGGCCCAGCTGGAGAACATCTCCAACAGCCGCGAGTTCGACTCCATCAACAAGGAGATCGAGAACCAGGGCTACCTCCGCCAGATCTCGGAGAAGAACATCAACGACTCCAAGATGGCCATCGCCAACAAGAAGGCCGCCATCGAGGACCTGAAGCATGTCATCGCTATGCGCATGGACGACCTCAAGGCCAAGAAGCAGGAGCTCGAGAGCATAGTCGAGTCCACCGCCGACGAGGAGAAGCAGCTGGTCGCCAAGCGCAACGAATGCGCCGCCAAGATCGACGCCAGGACCATGAGCGCCTACGACCGTATCCGCAACAGCGTCCATAACCACCTCGCCGTGGTGTCCGTGTACAACGGCGACTCCTGTGGAGGCTGTTTCAACACCATCACTCCACAGAGGCTCCTCGAGATCGCTTCCAACCGGAAGCTCATCATCTGCGAGCACTGCGGACGCATCATCGTCAACGCCGATTTCCAATAGACATAAGCGGCCATGCCTGACCAGAAGAACAGATCATACCGGAAGAAGGAACAGGCGGTCAATCTGGATGCACTTGGGCTTGAGATGGGAAACATCCCTCCTCAGGCTCTTGATGCAGAAGAGTCCGTCCTCGGTGCCATGCTCCTTGAGCCGTCCTGCGTGGACGAGGCCATGGAGGAGCTGACGCCGAACTGTTTCTACGACCAGCATCACCGTATGATCTTCGAGGCCATGTCCTCGCTGGTCACCGAGCATGTCGCCGTGGACCTCATCACCGTTTCCAACCGCCTGAAGGCCGACGGCCGGCTCGCGGAGATAGGAGGCGCGGTGGCGCTGGCCGACCTTTCGCAGAAGGTCGGAGCCGCCGCCAACATGGAGTTCTACATCAAGATCCTCAAGCAGAAGACCATCCAGCGTGACCTGATCAAGGCGTCGTATGACATCCTGAAAAAGTCCTACGACGATTCCGTCAAGGTGGATGACCTCATAGACCTGGCCCAGAGCGAGGTGTATGCCGCCATCCAGAACAACGTCCGCAAGGAGGTCCAGGATATCGGCTCCATCATCAACGCCGCTCTCGGAGACATCGAGAAGCTCCAGGGCAAGGAAGGCCCTACCGGCGTTCCTTCCGGCTTCAGTTCCATCGACCGCATCACGCAGGGGTGGCAGCCTTCGGACCTTATCATCCTCGCCGCCCGCCCTTCGGTCGGAAAGACCGCATTCGCCCTCAACCTCGCCCGCAACGCTGCGGTGATACATCACATGCCCGTTGCGTTCTTCTCGCTTGAAATGTCCGCGATCCAGCTGGCCAAACGACTGATGACCAGCGAGTCCGGCCTCAGCGCCGACAAGATCAAGGGAGGCGTCAAACTCGAACCGTACGAGTGGGAGCAGCTGGAGTACAAGCTCAAGGCCTTGGCCAAGGCCCCCTTGTACATAGATGACACTCCCGGTATTCCGGTCATGGAGTTCCGAACCAAGATCAAGACCCTGGTCAAGAACCGCGGCGTCCGTCTTGTGTTCGTTGACTACCTGCAACTCATGCAGGGGCCGGCCGAGCTCCGCGGCATGCGTGAGCAGGAAGTCGCAGCCATCTCCAGGACGCTGAAGGCTACTGCCAAGGAACTTGACGTGCCTATCATAGCTCTCTCCCAGCTTTCACGAAATGCCGTGCAGCGCCAGGGAGGCAGCGGCAAGCCCCAGCTAAGCGACCTTCGCGAGTCCGGATCCATCGAGCAGGATGCCGATATGGTCATCTTCATCCACCGTCCCGATTATGTGGGACTGTCGGAAAATGCCGGGGACAAGGAAGCTACCGAGATCATCATAGCCAAGCATAGGAACGGCGAGACCGCCGATATAGACATGCGTTTCCGCAGCGAGCAGATCAAGTTCATGGAGATGGACGAGTCGCTCGACGTACAGGCCGGCCGGGCCTATGAGTCCGGAATGAACAGCGACCTCGGAGGCGGGTTCCCTTCCTCCTTCGGCGCTCCGGGCGAGTTCGACAACTCCGCATTCTAGCCAGAGATGGAGAGTGTATCCCATAGAGGAAAGATCGTCCAGGTCACGCCGGAGTTCACCACGGTGGAGATTATCTCGTCCTCTGCATGTTCGGCTTGCCATGCTTCCGGTCTTTGCGGGATCTCGGAGTATACGAAAAAGGCCATCGAGGTGCGCACCCGTGCATGGGACGATTTCCAGCCGGGAGAGGAAGTCAACGTGCTGCTGAAAGCTTCGATGGGCCACAAGGCCGTGTGGCTCGCTTACGTGGCTCCGCTGCTAGTCCTGGTCGCGATACTGATGGGCACGCTTGCCCTCGGGGCAGGCGAGCTGGCGGCAGGGCTTGGAGCGATCGCCGGCGTAGCGCTGTACTATCTGTTCCTGTGGCTTTTCCGGAACAGGCTGCGCAACGAATACGTTTTTACGATAGAAAGATAGTTTAACCAATAACCACACAATAATGACACAGACGATTATCTGGACCATTGTCATCATTTCAGTCCTCGGAATGCTGCTGGCCCTCGTCCTCTTCTTCATCGCGAAGAAGTTCAAGGTCGAGGAGGATCCGCGCATCGACGAGGTGGAGAAGGTGATGCCGGGTGCCAACTGTGGAGGCTGCGGTTTTGCCGGCTGCCGCGCATTCGCGGATGCGGCCGTCAAGGCTCCGAACCTGGACAGCCAGTTCTGTCCTGTGGGAGGGAACGACGTGATGAAGAAGGTCGCCGCCATCCTCGGTTACGAAGTCAAGGAGAAGGCTCCCATGGTCGCGGTGGTGCGCTGCAACGGCAGCTGCGAGAACCGCCCCAGGACCAACTCCTATGACGGCTACCCTTCCTGCAAGGTCAAGGCCGCGCTGTACAGCGGTGACACCGGCTGCGCCTTCGGCTGCCTCGGCTGCGGCGACTGCGTCGCTGCCTGCCAGTTCGGGGCCTTGAGCATGGATCCCGTCACGGGCCTTCCGGTCGTTGACGGGACCAAGTGTACCGCCTGCGGCGCCTGTACCAAGGCCTGTCCCAGGCACATCATCGAGCTCCGCAATGTCGGCACCACTCCCAAGAACACCCGCAGGGTGTACGTGGCCTGCTCCAACAAGGAGAAGGGCGGCGTAGCGCGCAAAGCCTGCAAGGCCGCGTGTATCGGCTGCGGCAAGTGCGCCAAGGTGTGCAAGTTCGACGCCATCACCGTCGCCGACAATCTCAGCTACATCGACTACTCGAAGTGCAAGGCCTGCGGCCAGTGCTTCTTCGAGTGTCCGACCGGCGCCATCCACGTGTTCGGCTTTGAGCCGAAGAAGGTGGAGCCCAAGCCGGCTCCCGCAGCGGTCCCTGCCGCACCCAAGCCGGCGCCGGCCCCTGCTGCAGAACCCGTAAAGAAGGAGGTTGACAATGGCTAAGACTACTTTCCGTATAGGAGGCGTGCATCCGGATGATGCAAAAGTCTCCCGCGGCTGCGCGATCGAGGTTCTCCCTCTCCCGCAGACCGTATATATCTCGATGGCCCAGCATCTCGGCGCCCCGGCCAAGCCCGTTGTCGCCGTGGGCGACAGCGTCAAGGCCGGCCAACTGATCGCCGAGGCCGGCGGATTCATTTCCGCCAACGTCCATTCCTCTGTGAGCGGCAAGGTCAAGTCCATCGCTCCCCGCAAGGATATCGCCGGCAACAATGTCCTCCATGTGGAGATTACCGTCGAGGGTGACGAGTGGGCAGAGGGCATCGACTTGTCCGATACGCTCGTGACCGAGATTCCCGGGGATCGCGCAGCTATCCTCGACCGCATCAAGGCCTGCGGCGTCGTCGGTCTGGGAGGCGCTACCTTCCCTACACATGTCAAGCTCAATCCCGCTCCCGGCAGTGTGGCCGAGTGCCTGATTATCAATGGCGCTGAGTGCGAACCCTATCTGACCAGCGACTTCCGCATCATGCTGGAGCGTCCGAAGGAGATAGTAGTCGGAGCCGCCATCATGAAGAAAGTCCTCGGAGACTGCCGCTGTGTCATCGGCATCGAGGAGAACAAGCCCGAGGCCATCGAATCGATGTCCAAGGCTGTGGCAGAGCTCGGCTATCCCGGCATCGAGGTCCTTTCCCTCAAAAAGAAATATCCGCAGGGCGGCGAAAAGCAGCTCATCGACGCCGTCATGCGCCGTCAGGTGAAGTCCGGAGGACTGCCGATCAGCGTCGGTGCCGTGGTGCAGAATGTAGCCACTTCCCTCGCCGTGTATGAGGCCGTCCAGAAGAATAAACCTCTGGTCACCAATGTGATGACCATCACTGGAGACTGCCTGCCTGTGGAGAAGCAGCACAACTACCAGTTCCGCATCGGCATGCCTTTGAGCTATATCGCCGAGTATGCCGGAGGAGTTCCCGAAGGCGCCGCCAAGATCATCAGCGGAGGTCCCATGATGGGCCGCGCGGTGGCGAACATGGACGCCTGCACCGTCAAGGGATCATCTTCCTTGCTCTACCTGTCGGAAGGTGCCACCAAACGTTCCGAGCCCGGGAACTGCATCCGCTGCGGACGCTGCGCGGATGCCTGCCCCATGGGCCTGGAACCGTTCTTCCTCTTCAAACTCGCCAAGGTCGGAGATATGGATCAGTTGGAGGCCAATGCCGTCCAGGACTGCATCTCCTGCGGCTGCTGCCAGTTCAGCTGTCCCGCTTTCCTTCCTCTGCTTGACCAGATCAACATTGCCAAGGGCCAGGTCCTAGGCATCCTCAAGGCCCGTGCAGCAGCCGCCAAGGCCGCTGCCGAAGCCGCCAAAAAGTAAACCGGATCAGTTATGGACAAATACTTAGTTTCACCCAATCCGCACGTACACGCAGCCGTGTCCAGCGACTCCCTGATGAGGGACGTCATCATCGCGCTGCTGCCTGCGATCGTGGTTTCGGTCGTCTTCTACGGATGGTCCGAACTGCTGGTGCTGGCGGTCGGCGCGCTGTCCTGCGTGCTGCTTGAGTATGTCATCGCCAGGTGGCTCATGAAGGACCTGCACCTGTTCAGCGGCTCGTCCGCCCTCGTGACAGGCCTTCTCCTCTCCATGAACCTCCCTTCCACCACTCCCTGGTGGGTGGTGTTCATCGGTGCCATCGTCGCCATCGGCGTGGCCAAGATGAGCTTCGGAGGCCTTGGCCAGAACGTCTTCAATCCGGCCATCACCGGCCGTGTATTCCTCCTCGTTTCCTTCCCGACCTATCTGACCCACTGGGAGATTCCCGGTGGCCTGTGGGGCGCTGACGCCGTTACCGGCGCCACTCCGCTGGGAGCCATCAAGGAAGGCCTCATGCAGGGCGGCACGGTCCAGGACATCATGGCCGCGAACGGCTACAGCTACGGCCAGATGCTTTTCGCCAATCTCGGCGGCTCGGCCGGCGAGATCTCGGCGATCGCCCTGCTTCTTGGCTTCGTCTACTTGCTCGTCCGCAGGGTCATCAAGCCTCACATCACCCTTTCCATCTGGGCGACTGTATTCGTTTTCGCAGGCATCATGTGGCTCATCAACCCCGCACGCTTCACCGATCCCGTCTTCAACCTCCTCACCGGTGGTATGATCCTAGGCAGCTGCTTCATGGCTACCGACTACGTCACCTCCCCGATGAGTGACAAGGGCGGCATCATCTTCGGTGTGGGCATCGGCCTCATAGCCATGTTGATACGTTACTTCGGATCCTATCCTGAAGGCGTTTCGTTCGCTATCCTTATTATGAATGCGGCAGTGCCTCTCATCAACAGGTTCTGTCACCAGAAAAAATTCGGGAGGGCTTGACCATGGCTGCAAAATCCACACTTAGGAACATGGTCCTTTGCCTGACCCTTGTCTGTCTGTTCTGCTCCGCAGTGCTTGCAGTCGTGTATGCGATCACCGCTGATCCCATCAAGGCTGCCGAGCAGAAGGCCCTGGTCGAGTCCATCAGCCAGGTGCTTCCTTCCGGAGGCGAACTTTCCGATGTCGCCACTGCCGAATTCGGCGGACAGAAGTTCGACTACTATATCTCCACGGCGAACGGCGCTCCCGCAGCCTATGCCGTGAAGTCTTCCACCATCGGTTTCGGTGGTCCGCTCACCCTTATGGTAGGTGTGCTTCCGGACGGTACGGTGTACAATACTTCCGTGCTTTCGCATAGCGAGACCCCCGGTCTTGGCGCGAAATGCAACACTGACGCCAAGTTCATGGACCAGTGGAAAGGCCTGGGTGCCGACAAGGTCATCAAGGTCACCAAGGACGGAGGCGACATCGATGCCATCACTGCATCGACCATCACCTCCAGAGCCTATTCGCTTGCCGTGAGCAACGCCGTGGCTTTCGTCAAATCCATCGTTAAAGCAGAGGAGGATTAAGTATGGGCAAATGGTCAACATTCACTGACGGATTCGTCAAGAACAATCCTACGTTCGTCCTTGTGCTCGGCATGTGTCCGACGCTTGCGACGACCACCTCGGCCGTGAACGGCCTGGAGATGGGACTTGCCACGCTCTTCGTGCTCGTCCTTTCCAATATCGTCATCTCGCTCCTTGCTCCCGTCGTGCCGGACAAGGTCCATATCCCTGTCTACATCGTAGTCATCGCCACCTTTGTGACGGTTCTCCAGTTCATCATGCAGGCATACACTCCCGATGCGTACAAGACCCTGGGCCTTTTCATACCGCTCATCGTGGTGAACTGCATAGTCCTCGGCCGCGCCGAGGCGTTCGCCAACAAGCACGGTGTGCTTGAGTCCCTGCTCGACGGCCTCGGAGTGGGCTTCGGCTTTACCGTGTCTCTGACCGTCATCGGCATCGTCCGCGAGATCCTCGGCAGCGGTTCTGTCTTCGGCTGGAAGTTCATCAGCGGCGACGGCATCCTCGCATTCGTGATGGCGCCGGGTGCGTTCCTCGTGCTCGGATACCTCATGGTCCTGTTCAACAAGTATCTGAAAAAGAGTTAGAGCCCTATGGAATACATCATTATCATTGTTTCGGCGATATTCGTCAACAATATCGTTCTGTCGCAGTTCCTTGGGATCTGTCCTTTCCTGGGCGTCTCCAACAAGCTTTCCACCGCTACAGGCATGTCCGGCGCTGTATGCTTCGTCATCACGCTCGCCACTCTGGTCACCTACCTGCTGAACCAGTACCTGCTGGTGCCGTTCGGCCTTGAGTTCCTCCAGACTATAGCCTTCATCCTTGTGATCGCAGCGCTCGTGCAGATGGTCGAGATCGTGCTGAAGAAGATCAGCCCCTCGCTTTACCAGGCCCTGGGTATCTTCCTCCCGCTGATCACTACCAACTGCGCCGTCCTCGGCGTAGCCATTACCGTGGTCACCAAGGAGTTCACCTTCGGCGCAGAGTCGCACATGCTGAACCTCGGACAGGCTATCGTCTACGCCCTGGCTACTTCGGTCGGCTACGGACTTGCAATGGTGCTCTTTGCGGGACTCCGCGAGCATCTGGCACTGAACGAAGTTCCGAAGTCGTTCAAGGGTCTGCCGATCGCGCTCATCACCGTCGGTATCCTCGCACTTGCCTTCCTCGGTTTCTCAGGTATCGTCTAGTCCCATTGTCGCGTGCAGCGTAAGTCGCTGAGCGATACGGTTTTATATAAATGCCCTGTTCTGATTTTGGAACAGGGCATTTGTGTATTAGATTGAATCTCAGGAGGTTATATTGCACGTCTCAAAGGGCGGAGTCATAATCTTTGAAGGCCGACATGATGGGGGTGGGGCGGCCGTCGGAGCCGAAGGCTCCCAGGCGGTAGCGGGACGGCCGGCACTCGGGCTCCCAGTAGAAAACGCCGTGGCAGTGCCCGGCCGTGTTGTTGCGCGCCTCGCGGATGATGCGGGCGAGCTGACGGCGTCCTTCCTCCAGGACGGCAGGATTGCCCTCGTCCACCTCGAAGCCGGTCTCGACAATTATCGATTCCTTTCCGAAACGGGAATGGACTTTCTTTATATTCGCGATGCAGTCCGAGATGACGCCGTCAGCGTCGTTACGGCCCTTCTCGCGTGCCCAGTAGGGATAAAGCGACATCCCGACCATGTCGTAGTCCACACCGTATTTCTCAAGGATTCCGAGGTTCTTCTCGTAGACGGCGAAGTTCCAGCCGTCATCCAGGTGGACTATGGTCTTCGTACGCGGAAATACACTTTTTGCTGCCTCATGCCCGGCCTGGATGAATCCGGCGTACTGCTCCGGCGCGAAGTCGATGTGGCCGACAGTGTCGGCGTATTCGCGCTCGGTACTGCCCATCGCGCTCCGACCGCTCTTGTAGTCCCAGAGCAGTCCGTGCGTGGTTTCATTGCCTATCTGGACCCATCTCGGTTCGATGCCATTATCTTTCAGGAGCTGCAGTACCTCGACGGTATGGGCACGGAGGTCTTCCTTCATCTGTTCGAAGGAATGGCCTTTCCAGGCTTTCGGCACCGGCTGGTGCTGCGGGTCTGCCCAGTAGTCCGAGTAGTGGAAATCCACCATTATGGCCATGCCCTGAGCCTTGGCGCGGCGACACTTCTCCAAGAGGTCTTCCTTGTCGCAGAAACCGCCTGCCGGATCAACCCATACGCGGAATCGCAAGGCGTTGAGACCCAGTTCCTTCATGAGGGCGCTGCATTCCTTCGCATCTCCGCCTTCGAAGCCGTACAGGCTTTCGCCTCTGGCCTCCATCTCCGTAGCCCAGCTGATGTCGGCACCCAGCCAGAAAGTCTTGTCTTTGGAAGGCTCGACCGGCCTTTCATCCTTGTCCTTGTCTTCCTTGTCTTTCTTTCCGGGCTTTTCGCCCGAAGGGGTTTCCGTCCCGTTCCCGGGGTCGGAATCATCCTCCCGGCTGCATTGGCGGGTGGCCGTGCATCCTGCAAGCAGGAGCAGCACGAGGTTGAACAGAAGTGCGTATCTCTTCACGGTTTTTAACGATTAAAACGAAGTTTCGGCGAAAATAACAATCCCGGAGGACTAATCCAAAGGGATTTTTCACTATATTGTCAAAATATAGGACTACAAACGTCATTCCGGTATGAAAAGAAAGCGTTTCATTATCGCAATCCTTGTGCTTTTTTGCATCCCTGCCATGGCCGTATTCAACGAGAGAGACCTTGGCAATACCTTGTCGGTGCTCCGTTACGAGCTCAAGCAGGAGTATGACAGGTTGAGCGCTACAGGAACGGATATGCAGGCCCTTGACGAGGAACAGCACCAGCAGATGGTCGACATGATCAAGAAGTACAACGAACTCTCGCTCATGCTGTATTCCCAGAACGAAGACTATACCTTCGACATGACCTACGCGCTGAAGGAAGTATCCCGCGAATATGAGCTTTTCAATTCCGGTAGGATGCCTTATGACCAGATAGTAGGCGGGCTTGACGCAGAGATAGACCGTTACGAGCGGCTGCTGGAGTCGCTGCGGAGGCTGCCGGCGCCGGGGGATGTCCCCCCGTTGCCGGACTCGCTCCGCCGCGACAGCCTCATGCGCCGCCCTCCGGTGGTACAGGAGAGGATTGACAGTCTCGATACCGTGTCGCGCAAGCAGGCTTTCCTGCTGGATGAGGCCGGCAAGGATGACCGCGATGCATGTATCTTCTATGCCGAGGCACTTCTCAACCTCTACAAGGAGGGGAAGGAGCAGATCCTTACCGACAGCCAGCATTACGAGAGCGCCAATATACGTCTCAAGGAGTCATATGACTATGCCCAGGAGCGTTATCGGATCATACAGAAAAGGATCTTCACTCAGGGTCAGGAGAATTATCTGGAGATACTCTGCCATCCCGCCAGATACATCAAGCAGGCCTTGCACGAGCTGCGCACCAAATACAGCCGCCGTCTCGACGGCGACTCCGGGGTGCGGAGCGAGTGGCGCGGCCCTGTCGTATTCGCGTTCTTCCTTATCGTTGCCTTGTGCATTGGCCTTGCGACACTTCTAAGCCGCCTGGCCGTCAATATCCTCATGAAGCGCGTAAAGCGCTTGAGGGCAGACCGTTTCCAGAAGAGAAAGGGATTGGTGACCCTGCTGTGCGGCGCTGCGCTGTTCCTTATAGCCATAGCCATCGTATCGGGTGTGACCACGAACAATTTCATCGTGCAGGCTTCCAAGCTCCTCCTGCTGTTCTGCTGGATGCTGGTGGCCATCTTCCTGTCGCTCCTCATCCGTCTGAGGCCCGCCAGGATACGCAATGGCATAGGGCTTTACATGCCGACGATAGTGGTAGGTTTCGTGGCGGTCTGCTTCCGCGTCATGTTCATCCCCAATACCGTAATGAACGTGCTGTTCCCTCCCATACTCGTAGTGTGCATGTTCTGGCAGGCGAACGCTTGCCGCAAATATGCCAAGATGACGGAACTGACCGACGAGGTAGTCTCTTACATCACCCTGGTCGTCCTCGTGGTGACGTCGGTGATGTCCTGCCTGGGGTATATCTTCCTCAGCCTGCTCATTATCATGTGGTGGCTGTTCGTCCTCGCCATCGAGGAGACCATCATCGCCCTCTACCGCATATTCCATCAGGTCAAGGAGCGGCGCATCGGCGCCAGGCTGGAGGAACTCAGACTGCAGGCCGAGGCGGATTTCCGCAAGATTCACAAAGGAGAGTTCATCCGTCTGACATGGCTGTATGACCTTGTCGAGGATGTCGTCCTGCCCGTCATGGCCGTGGTGTCCCTGCCTCTGAGCGTACTGCTCGCTCTCCGGGTGTTCGACCTTCAGGAGATATTCAACAATCTCTATCCGGCGGAGTTCTTCAGTTTCACGAGTTCGTCGGGGGTGGACATCGTCAAGCTTTCCGCAAGCATGATCGTGCTTGCCCTTTGCCTGTACTTCGTATTCAAGTACATAGCCTATTTCGCGAAGTCGATGTTCAGGGACATCAAGCTTCGCAACATCATGCAGAACTCCGGCAAGACATCCATCAGCGACGATGAAGTCAACCTTACCGTAGCCAACAACGTTATCAGCATCCTGGTCTGGGGCATCTTCACCATAGTCCTCTTCCTTCTGTTCAATATCCCGACAGGAGCCATCTCCATCGTATTCGCCGGTCTCGCTACCGGTATCGGTCTTGCCATGAGGGACGTCCTGAACAACTTCATCTATGGCATCCAGCTCATGTCCGGGCGCCTGCGCGCCGGCGACTGGGTCGAGTGCGACGGCATCCGCGGCAAGGTCTCTTCCGTCAGCTACCAGAGCACGCAGATCGAGACGCTCGACGGCGCGGTCATCTCCTTCCTCAATACCGCGCTTTTCAACAAGAATTTCAAGAACCTTACCCGCAGCAATCCTTACGAGTTCACGAAGATCGTGGTCGGGGTCAAATATGGGACGGATATCGAAAAGGCCCGCCGTGTGCTTGTGGAGGCGATGAAACCGCTTCAGGGCACGGACGATTCCGGCATGAAGATCGTTGACGAGAAACTTGGAGTCTACGTGACCGTGGAGGAGTTCGGCGACAACTCCGTCAACATCGCAGTCAAGCAGTTCGTCCTCGTTCCCCAGCGCAATTCCTATCTGGCGCAGGCCAGGGAGATTATCTATAACGCACTTGCCGAAGCCGGCATAGAGATACCTTTCCCACAGAGGGATATCCATATCATAAACAGCTAGAATATGAAACCTACCGCCATCATACTCCTGAACTGCCCCGACCGTCAGGGCATCATCACCGAAGTCACCAAGTTCATCACCGACAACCGCGGCAACATCGTCTACTTGGACCAGTACGTCGACAGGGAGAACGGTGTGCTGTTCATGCGTATCGAATGGGAACTCGAGGGATTCCTGATCCCCCGCGACAAGATCAAGGAATATGTCGGTACGCTGTTCAAACAGCGTTTCGAAATGGATTTCAACATCTTTTTCAGCGATGTCAAGCCGCGCATGGCGATCTTCGTGAGCAAGCAGAGCCATTGTCTCTATGACCTCTTGGCTCGCTACAAGGCGGGGGAGTGGAATGTCGAGATCCCATGCATAGTCAGCAATCACGAGGACCTTCGCGAAGTGGCGGACCAGTTCGGCATCCCCTTCCATGTCTGGTCCATCGCCAAGGACCATTCCAACAAGGAGGAGGTTGAGCGCGCTGAGATGGAGTTGCTCCGCAAGGAGAACATTTCCTTCATCGTGCTTGCCCGCTACATGCAGATCCTCAGTGAGGAGATGATCCGCGAATATCCGCACCATATCATCAATATCCACCATTCGTTCCTTCCGGCCTTCGTTGGGGCCAAACCCTACCACCAGGCTTACGAGAGGGGAGTGAAGATCATCGGAGCGACAAGCCACTATGTGACGGGAGAGCTCGATGCCGGTCCCATCATCGAGCAGGACGTGGCGCGCATCACGCACAAGGATACGCCCGACAGCCTCGTGCTCAAGGGACGCGACCTTGAGAAGATCGTTCTCAGCCGTGCCGTGACCAAGCACATCGAGCGCAAGATCCTCACTTTCCGCAATAAGACCATCATCTTCAGCTAGAGGGAATGTATCGCCATTTCGTTTTCGACATAGACGGTACGCTGATCGATACCGAGCGTACTGGTGTGCTCTCGCTCATCAAGACAGTCCGTGAACTTCTCGGCGTGGAAATGCCTTACGAGGAGGCTTACGGGTATTTCGGGATTCCCAGCGCCAAGGTCGCTCCGCTGCTCGGCTATGCCGATGCGGAGCGTTTCGTGGCGCGCTGGGAGGACAATTTCGTGGAGCTGATGCACCTGATGAAGCCCTTCGAGGGGGTGGAGGAGGTCCTGGCAGCCGTCAAGTCCGCAGGGCGGACGACGGGCTGCGTGACCTCCCGCAGCCACTATGAGTTCGATAAGGATGTACACATGCGGGCCTTGGTCAAGTACTTAGACCATATCGTCTGCGCCGAGGACAGCGAAGGACACAAACCCCTTCCCGATCCCATGTTTGTTTACATGGCCAAGGCCGGTGGTGCCGACCCGTCAGAATGCATCTATATCGGCGACACGATGCACGACTTCCAATGTGCGAACGGGGCGGGCTGCGACTTCGCCCTGGCCGACTGGCAGGGCCGCGGCCTCCAGGGCATCCCCGCCCGCTACCACCTGACGTCCGTCAGGCAGATCCTCGATTTACTCTGATGATTATCCGGAGAGGTATCCGTGCCTGACCAGGTCCTCATGGCTGTGGATCTGGCTGGTATATCCTCCGTCGATCACGAACAGATCGTCCGCGACTTCGATGATAGCCTTGTAGAGATGATCTGATACGATGATCCCTTTCTTTTCCTTTTGTTCCGCTATCAGTTCCTTCATCTTCTCCGCATGGATTGGAGCAATCTGGGCGAAGGGTTCGTCCAGTATGCAGAATGGTACGTCCGACATCAATACCATATACATTTCCGCGACACGTGTCTCTCCGCCGGAGAGTTCCCCAGGTGTCTTGAAATGGTAACGGTGAAAGCGGTTGAAATTCTGTACAAGCCCCTCATAGTCAACCTTATATAGATTGAATGCCTCTTCCAGCGTAATGTTCGACGGGATTAGCGGTGTTTGCGGCAGGTATCTGACATACCGGCCTATGTGCCTGAGGTCCGTCTCGGGATCGTCATTGACCCTAATGAACATTTGCTGGGGTTTGATGTTGCCCATGATGCACTTGAACAGGCATGACTTCCCGGATCCGTTTCGGCCGAACAGTCCCGTGACTTTGCCGGTCTCGGAAGTCAGATACGCTGCGCTGAGCACCATATGCTGGCCGAAAGCCAGTCGCACGCTGTCCACCAGGAGGTTATTATGCGGGGATGATGACATGGGACAGGGAGATTGAAAGGATGACCAGAAGCACGAAAGCCAAGGCGTCTACAGCGATGGGGATAAACCTGTATTCGCTCCGGCTGAATCCGAGGTTGAGGAAGAAATATGCTTTTTCCCGTGTAGCTATGGTAAGTAGCAGATATGCCATCACAGGAATGCTCAGAAGCTTGACCAGGAGTACCATTGGGGTGCTCATGGGCCAGAACAGGATGTAAACGGCACATGCGACATTGATGATGCCGGCCACGATGTAGTACATCCTGCCATACTTTCCTGAAAGGCGTATCTTCTGAGCCAGTCTCATATAAGCCGTATTGCGTTGATGTTCCTTCCGCAGGCGGTTCCTTCGCGCCTGGCGGAGAAGAATGACGTGTCGGTAAAGGTATCGATATCAAACACTTGGATATCCCTGACTCCGCTTTCCTCAAGTATCCACCTGTTAGCTGTGTACAGGTCGATATGGTGTCCACCCGACATTGGGCTCCCGTCGCCTTCGCCGCGGAAAGACCAGATCTGAGACATGGGAAAACCAGCGTCCTTGAACTTCTCCACCACTTCCGGTCCTACCTGGAAACTGTTTGGACCGATAGCGGGACCGATGATGGCCCGAAGATTCTCGGGCAGACAGCCGAAATCGCACTTCATCAGACCGATTGTTTTCTGTGCTATTTTCAGTACCGTCCCTTTCCAACCGGAATGGATGGCTGCGACCACCCGTTGGACAGGATCGTAAAGGAGTATCGGGACACAGTCCGCCGTCCTGACCCCTATTGCTACACCGGGAAGCTTGCAGATGAAAGCATCGTATCCTTCCAAGTCCGCCCTCGTCAGGCCAGGCTTATCTATGACAGCGATCCTGTCTCCGTGTACCTGATGCCCCTGAATGACCGGATACGGCAGGGCCGAGTCTCTTCGTGTAGTGAAGGCCTCCGCTCCCTTTCCAAGTGGATATCTCAGCAGTTCCTGATACATATCGCTAATATAGGCAAATAATCAGTCATACTGCTTTAGACGGTCCAAATTTTGGACCGTCTAAAGCATTTTAGGGCGTTTTTGCTCTAGACGGTCCACATCTTGGACCGTCTAGAGCACCCAGCACGAAAAAGGCCGGTCCCCGAAAGGGAACCGGCCAGAGGTGCGGGTGAAGGGACTCGAACCCATACGCACGAGGCACCAGATCCTAAGTCTGGCTTGGCTACCAATTACAACACACCCGCGTAAAAAAATGTCCGGCCACTGCTGGCCGGACATCTATATGGGGAAAAGCCAGGATTACTGCTCGTCCATGAGACGCAGATGCTGTACATAGATAGCCTTCTGCTTGGCGATGCGCTTCTTCTCGGACGGCTTCGCAAAGTTCTTGCGGGAACGGAGCTCACGAACGGCACCGGTCTTCTCGAACTTCCTCTTGAATTTCTTGAGGGCCCTCTCGATGTTTTCGCCTTCTTTGATGGGAACTATAATCATGCTTTTATCACCTCCTTTTTATTTGCGGACTGCAAAGGTAGCACAAATTATCTTTCTTCCAAAATTTTTGTGAATTTCTCCATTCCTTTGGTCGCAACCTCCTTGATATGAGTAATCCGCGCATCGTGCAGGGGCATGTCGGCCGGGTCGATGACGTATATGGGAGCCTTGGGATCGGCGTAGCGGTAAAGGCCTGCCGCCGGGTACACCTGCATCGAGGTGCCGACGATCAGGAGCAGGTCGGCGGCAGACACGATGTCGATCGCGCGCTCGATCTTGGGGACGGCCTCGCCGAAGAATACGATGTGCGGGCGCAGCTGGCTGCCGTTCGGGGCCTTGTCGCCAAGGTTTACCGGTTCGTATCCGACGTCGATGACCTCGCGCTCGCTGTAGCTTTCGTCATAGACCCCGTTCTCCGGGCGGACCTTGGTGGCCTCTCCGTGCAGGTGGATGACACGCGTGCTGCCGGCCTTCTCGTGGAGATTGTCGACATTCTGCGTGATGACCGTGACGTCGTATTTGTCTTCAAGTGCGGCTATCGCCAGGTGCGCGGCATTGGGCTGCGCGTCGCGCAGCTTGGCGCGCTGCATGTTGTAGAAATCCAGTACAAGCTTGCGGTTGCGGTACCAGCCTTCGATGGACGCCACCTCCATCGGATCGTAATTGTCCCAGAGCCCTCCGTTGTCGCGGTAGGTCCCCAGTCCGCTCTCGGCGCTGACGCCGGCGCCGGTGAGCACTGCTATCTTTTCCTTCATGGTATCAGTCCTTTATGTCGAAATAATACTTCTTCACCCAATACTCGAAGAGGGGGTCGAGGATGTGCGGCTCGTCCTTTTCGTCGAAGGTCAGGATCTCCTTCTTGCAGAGCGCGTCCTTGAGACGGCGTACGTTGGCGGAAGAGTTCAGGCCGTACTTGGCGATGACCTCGGAGGTGCTGAACTTGGTATGCCCCTCGGCGACGGCGCGCAGCAGGCTCACCTGGTAGGTCGTCAGGTCGAACATGGTGGCCGCGAAGCGAGGCTCGTGTACGGCCAGGATCATCGAAAGCGAGTCGAGCAAGACGGGCTCCATGATGTAACCCTTTGAAAGTGAGTCGCATATGGAGATGAAATGGTTGATATACCAAAGGTGTCCCTTGAAAAGCTTGCAGACGCCAAGGAGCAGGTCGCGTTCGATGACCTTTCCGCTGGCGAGGAATCCCTTGACGATGTGCTCGATGATCTCCTTGTCCTCAACAGGTCCCAAAGCGAAATGCTCCACCTGGCGGTAGAAGAAGCGCCTGTGCTCGAAGATCTCCTTCATGGCGTTGACCTGCGAGCCGCAGAGGAGGAAGGAGCACAGGGGCGATCCCACTTCCCGCACTTCCTTCATGACGGACTCGAGGATCTTGCAGATCTTGTCGCCGTTTTCAGTGAGGTTAACGTTCTGGAACTCATCGATTATAACGAACAGACGCATGGAATTCTCTGCGGCGAGCCTGTAGGGGAGACGGAATATGGCGCGGATGTCCTCGTCATCAACGTCCCAGGTAAGGGAGAGGATGGAGTCGGTCTCGGCGTAACTCTGGGGGTCGAACACGAGGTGGGTGCCCTGCAGGAGCCTTCCGGCGATGTCCGCGAACTCCCCGGGAGTGGAGGCAAAGGCGCGGATGCACGAGTCCCCGATCTGCAGCAGCAGCTGGCCGATGCTCCTCGTTGCCGTCATGTTGACTTCGGCAATGGCAAAGCGCTTGCCCTGGATGCGCATGTTGAAGAACGCTTGCTGGATGGCGGAAGTCTTGCCGCTGCGGGGAGGTTCGTAAATCGAGACATTCTCTCCTGCTCCGATGAGATTGCCCAGGATGGTGATGTCGCCCTTCCTGCCGATGAAGTTCTTGCCGGTGACGTACTTGTTGTATATGAACGGAGACTCCATGACTTAACAAATTTGTTTCCATGCAAAATTAGCAAAATATTTTGCAGAATGGACTAAAAACGCTAAATTTGCAGTCCCAAAATTTGTTATGGCCGCTAAGCCACTGAAAAAGAGCCGTTTTGAGAGCGGACGCTTACGGTCGAAACTTTTTATAAAGTTTGTTATGTACGCAATCGTAGAAATTGCAGGCCAGCAGTTCAAGGTAGAGGCTGGCAATGAGATCTTCGTCAACCGCCTCGCGGCTGCGAATGGTGCTGATGTAGAGTTCGACAAGGTACTCCTCGTCGCTGGTGACGCGGGTGTCAAGGTCGGTACTCCTTACGTAGATGGTGCGGTGGTCAAGGCCACTGTTTTGGATGACAATGCCAAGGCCGACAAGGTCCTCGTCTTCAAGAAGATCCGCCGCAAGGGCTTCCAGAAGTGCAACGGACATCGCCAGAAGCTGACCAAGATTCAGATTAACGCTATCGCTTAAAAGAGAACGAATTATGGCACACAAGAAAGGTCAATCAAGTTCTAAGAACGGTCGTGAGTCTCAGAGCAAGCGCCTGGGTCTCAAGAAGTTTGGCGGTCAGGTCGTAAAGGCCGGCAATATCATCGTCCGTCAGAGAGGCACTGTCCACAATCCCGACCGCAACGTCGGTATGGGCAAGGATCATACCCTGTATGCTCTCGTGGATGGTACCGTGAAGTTCACCAAGAAGAAAGCTGACAAATCCTACGTATCAGTCATCCCGTTTGAGAACTAATCTCGAAGGGTTTGCCAAGGCATAAGAGAGGACTGCACTTCGAGAGTGGTGTAAGTCCTCTTTTGTTTTATCCGATTATAAACGAACAAAGATATGCTGACACTTAAGATGCTCCGCGACGATCCCGAGAAAGTGATCGCGAAGCTTACCATCAAGAATTTCGATGCGCGCGAGATCGTGGAGCGCGTGCTTGAGCTCGACACCCGCCGCCGCGCCCTCCAGACCGAGAGCGACGCCATCCTGTCGCAGCAGAGGGTTAAGGCCGGTGAGATCGGCAAACTCATGAAGCAGGGCCTGAAGGCCGAGGCCGAGGCCGCCAAGGCCGAAGTGGCCGAGATGAAGGCCCGCTCCGGCCGGCTCCTCGAAGAGTCCGACGAAGTGACCAGGGAGCTCGATGCGAAGATCGTCCTCCTGCCCAACATCCCCTGCGACTTGGTTCCCGAGGGGAAGGGCGCCGAGGACAACCTCGTCGTCAAGATGGGCGGCCCGGAAGTCAATCTTCCGGAGAACGCCCTCCCGCACTGGGAACTCTGCAAGAAATACGACATCATCGACTTCGACCTCGGTGTGAAGATCACCGGCGCCGGATTCCCCGTCTACAAGGGCAAGGGAGCCAAGCTCCAGAGGGCACTCATCAACTTCTTCCTCGACGTCAACACCGCCGACGGATACAAGGAGGTCGAGCCGCCCGTCATGGTCAATGCCGCTTCCGGCTTCGGTACCGGCCAGCTTCCCGACAAGGAGGGCCAGATGTACCACGCCAACCTCGATGACTTCTACATGGTCCCGACCGCAGAGGTGCCCGTCACCAACATTTTCCGTGACGTCATCCTCCAGAATGACGAACTGCCGCAGGCCCTGACCGCCTACACTCCCTGCTTCCGCCGCGAGGCTGGCTCGTACGGCAAGGACGTCCGCGGCCTGAACCGCCTCCATCAGTTCGACAAGGTCGAGATCGTCCGCGTCGAGAAGCCTGAGAACAGCTACGCAGCCCTCGATGCCATGGTCGCCCATGTCGAGGATATCGTGAACAAGCTCGGCCTCCGTTACAGGATACTCCGCCTCTGCGGCGGCGACATGTCCTTCACGTCGGCCATCACTTACGATTTCGAGCTCTGGAGCGCCGCCCAGGGCCGTTGGCTGGAGATCTCCTCCGTCTCGAACTTCGAGACCTACCAGGCCAACCGCCTGCACCTGCGCTACCGCGACGAGAACGGCAAGCCCCAGCTCTGCCATACCCTGAACGGCAGTTCGCTCGCGCTTCCGCGCGTCGTCGCCGCCCTGCTCGAGGACAACCAGACCGAGGACGGCATCATCATCCCTGAGGTCCTCCGTCCCTACACCGGATTCGACAGGATTGACTAAAGAGAGGATCATACTTGGAATAGATCCCGGAACCAACATACTTGGTTTCGGGGTCATTTCCATTGATGCGAAGGGTCCCCACTATGTCACGATGGGGGTGTTCGACCTCCGCAAGATCTCCGATCCCTTCGAGAAGCTGGCGAATATCAACGCCGGAGTGAAGGAACTCATCGCCGTGCATGAGCCTGCTGAGATGGCCGTAGAGTTGCCATTCTACGGCAAGAACGCCCAGGTCATCCTCAAGTTGGGCAGGGCCCAGGGCGCGGCCATCATCGCGGCGACGGAGGCGGGCATCCCCGTCGCCGAGTACGCGCCGCGCAAGGCCAAGATCGCCATCTGCGGCAACGGTGCCGCGTCCAAGGAACAGGTCGAGACCATGGTCGGCAAGACCCTGGGGGTGGACCTGGATCCCAAGTATCTCGACGCCACCGACGCGCTCGCCATAGCCCTCTGCCACTACTACCAGACATCAAGTCCGCTGGCGGGTTCCGGCTCGTCTTCCTCATGGGAAAAGTTCCTCGCCGCGAACCCCGGGAGGATCAAGAAATAGGCGACACCTATATTATTGTAAAAATTTTAAAAAAAGTTCCTTCGGGGATTAAACCGCCCACATCCTTTTCTGTCTAAGAGGATGTGTTTTTTGAATAACAACAATCCAATTATATGAAAAGAAGTCTGATTTTTGTCCTGACGGCCCTGTTCAGCATGATGCTGGCAGCGTCTGCATCCGCACAGTCCACGCATTCAGTGAGCGTCACCCTTATCGACGCATCCAACAATGAGCCGGTCAGCTACGCAACAGTTTCCGTAACCCCCAAGGGATCTTCCGATCCCGCCAAATACACCCTTACCGGAGAAAAGGGTACCGCTACCCTCTCCGGCGTCAAGGACGGCACCTATGTATTCGCTGCCGAGATGATGGGTTACCTCAAATATGAGAAGGAGATCACCGTCAAGGGTGAGAACGTCTCCATCGGCGACGTCAAGCTCGAGCTTGACCGCGAGATGCTCGAGGCCGCTAAAGTCACTGACGTAGGCGCTCCAGTCACCATCAAGAAAGATACTATCGAGTATAATGCTACTGCCTTCAAGACCACTGAGAGCGATGTCCTCGAGGACCTTTTGAAGAAGCTCCCCGGTGTCGAGGTCAACGATGACGGCTCCATCGTCGTCAACGGACAGACCGTCACCAAGGTGTACATGGAGGGCAAGACCTTCTTCATGGACGATCCCCAGATCGCCACGAAGAACATTCCCGCCAAGCTCGTCGAGAAGGTCAAGGTAGTCCAGAAGAAGTCCGACCAGGCTGAGTTCACCGGCATCGATGACGGCCAGGAGGAGACAGTCCTCGACCTCTCCGTCGTTGGCGGTACCATGAGCGGCCTCATGGCCAACATCACCGCAGGTGTCGGACACGACATCCCTTCCACCGCTGCTCCCAATTCGAGCAACAACGTCTCCGCTCTTACCAATTATGATGATTATCGTTACCAGGGTAACCTCTTCCTCGGCAACTTCACCAACGGCACCCAGATCTTCGTCATCGGTAACGCCAACAACGGCGCCGGCGGCATGGGCTTCGGTGGTGGCGGCATGGGCGGCGGCATGATGGGTGGCGGCGGCATGATGGGTGGTGGCGGCATGATGGGCGGCGGCTTCGGCGGCGGTGTCACCAGTTCCTACATGCTCGGTTCCAACCTCGGCTTCAACCTCTTCGACGACAAGATGGAGGCCAGCGGCAACTATAGCTTCAACGGCAGTAACACTGACTCCCAGTCCAGCACTTACAACAAAAACACTCTCGAGAAGCTTGGGTATGACCAGATCACCAAGAGGAACAGCAGCTCCCTTTCTGACAGCCAGGGACACAGCATAAGCATGCGTATCGAGCATACTTTCAGCCCCAGTGCATCCCTCATCTTCCAGCCTCAGTTCAGCTACAGGACGTCCGGTTCGGAGTCTGTCAGCAGTTCTTCCACGCAGTGGGATTACTCTCCATACGACAAGTATAATTACGGTCTGGTGGATCAGAATCAAAGCGACAGCTGGAACAGTTCCAGTACCAAGAACTACAGTGCCTCCGGTAATCTTATGTACCGCCAGCGCATCGTCATCCCCGGCCGTACCCTTACTGTGAACGTCAGGTATAACCTCAGCAACAGCCTTACTGACGGATTCACCCAATCCTTGACGAACTCCCTCATTAAGGGAACGAGTGATTACCGTACCACTATTGTGAACCAGAGGAACGATCAGACCAGCAAGCAGGCATCCATCAATGCCACCGCTACATACACCGAGCCTCTCGGCAACTACTTCTACGTGGAGGGAAACTACTCCTACGGATGGAATCACTCCCTTTCTGAGAAGAACGTTTACAACAGCGGAAGCAATGACGGCTTCACTCCGGAAAAGCACGATTATATCCCCTCGGGTGAGATATTCGACCCCAGCTACTCCAACAGCATCCTGAACAATTACGTGAACCAGAGCATAGGTGTCAACCTCCTCTATCAGGGTGACTATCTACGTGCCCAGGTCGGTGCAAGCCTCCGTCCTACCAGGACCCACAATGCCACTACCAGGGCAGCATATCAGATCGATACCACTTTCACGGTTTACAACTGGTCTCCTAATGCCCAGATTATCTGGGATGCCAACGACTATCTGAACGTCCGCTTCTTCTACCGCGGTAACTCCAGCCAGCCGAGCATCTCTCAGTTGATGCCTGTACCTGACAACTCCAACCCTATCAACGTTTCGCTTGGTAATCCTTCCCTGGCTCCTTACTTCTCGCACAACATCAACGGTGAATTCCGTTTCAACAACCGCCAGAAGTTCTCGTCCGCCAACCTCCGCTTCAATGCCGGTATGGTCCAGAACCCTATCGTGAATGCCCAGATGATTCTTGAAGGTGGATATGTCTTCACAATGCCTTTCAATGGCCATGACACCTACAACGGCAGCATCAACCTCACTACGAACAATCCTATCTTCACGACCAGGTTCACCCTGTCCACCCAGACCGGTATCAACGGATCCCGCAACTATTCCTATACCGGAAACAATATCGATGTGACCAAGTACTTCAGCGACAATACTTTTTCTGACTTCAACTATGCTGCATTCCTCAATGACTACAGCGATATAAGCCACAGCAAGGATTTCATCTTGCAGTCCAATACGTCCCTGAGTGCCAACGAGCGCATCACCTTTACCTGGCGTGCCGATGACTTCGACTTCCGCATCGGTGCCAGCACCAACTACCAGAGGACCTATGTCGACCAGTCCGTCACAAGTTCGACGTTCCGTAACGCTGCGACAAGTTCCTTCACCTGGAACTGGGAGCTCCCCGGCATCACCTTCGATACTGACGTGAACTATATGTGGTACAACGGTTTCGAGACCAATCCCGGTAATACTCTCCTTTGGAATATGGAGATCGAGAAGCTCCTTTTCAAGAACCAGGCTTCCCTCTCTCTGCGCGGATATGACCTCCTTGGCCAGACCAAAAACTTCTCCGTCAGCACCAACGGTACCAATTATACCGAGTCCTTCACGAACTCCCTTGGCCGTTATGTCATCGTAGCCTTCACCTGGCGCTTCAACTCCTTCGGAGGACAGCGCGGCCGCGGCGGAATGGGCGGCATGGGCGGCGGCCGTGGAATGGGCGGCGGCATGATGGGCGGTGGAATGCCCCCGATGTTCTAGTCTTTACGAAATATTGGTAAAAGAATCCGTGAAACGGGTAATTCCGTGTCACGGATTCTTTTTATATTTGCATAATCAATGAATTGAACGTCAAGATGAGCAAAAAGATTACGCGCCGCGAGGCCATCAAGGACATGTTCTTTGTCGGAGTCGGTCTCGCTTCCGCAGGTACGCTTATGCAGGCCTGCGCTTCCCGCGGCGGCTCGAAGGCTGCCGCCGGGGTCAGTTTCACCCCCATGCCTGATGCACCCGAAGGGTCCAAGGTGGATACCCGCCGTTGGGACAGCCTGGGCTGCGAGCTGAGCCTTCTCGGCCTCGGCTGCATGCGCCTGCCCTCCATACCTAATGCCAACGGCCGTGGCAGCCACCTCGACCAGGAGGCGGTCAACGCTATGATCGACTACGCCATCGCGCACGGCGTCAACTATTTCGATACCGCTCCCGCATACGGCGAATCCGAAGTCGTCACAGGCAATGCCCTCAGCAGGCATCCCCGCGAGTCATATATGATTGCGACCAAGATGTCCAACTTCGCTTTCGGCCCCGGCAATTCTCCGACCCTCGACGGTGCCAAGGAGATGTTCGAGCGCTCGCTCAAGAACCTCCAGGTGGACTATGTCGATTTCCTCCTCTGCCATGCCGTTTCGTCTTACTCCGAGCTCGAGTCGCGTTTCCTCAACAACGGCGTGCTTGACTATCTCAAGGAGCAGAAGGCTGCAGGCCGCATCAAGCATCTTGGATTCTCGTTCCACGGCAACAACGCAGCGTTGCCCAAGATCCTCGACGCTTCTGAGTGGGATTTCGTCCAGATCCAACTCAACTATGTCGACTGGAAGGAGATCGATGGTGACTCCGGCCCTACCGAGAGCGAAAAGGCTGCATCCGAGACCCTTTACAATACTCTGGTAGAGCGCGGCATTCCCGTCCTCGTGATGGAGCCCGTCAAGGGAGGCGCCCTTGCCAATGTCAGCGACGCCCTCAAGGCCAGGATGGCCGAGCGTCATCCGGGCCTCAGCCCGGCCGGCAACGCCCTCACTTTCGTCGGCTCTCTGCCGGGCGTGATGGTCACCCTGAGCGGCATGTCCAATATGGACCAGCTCAAGGAGAACGTCGCATTGTTCACCGACTTCAAGCCTTTCGACCAGACGGAGATGGACTATATGCAGACCATTGCCGACCTTTACAAGTCCAATGTCCATGTCCCCTGTACTGCCTGCTCGTATTGCATGCCTTGCCCCAACGGAGTCGACATCCCCGGCAATTTCAAGGTGTTCAATACCGCCAGCGACGAGCTCAGGATCCCCGATCCCACGCATCCCGGAAAGGAATTCAAACAGAACCGCAAGGTCTTCCTCAAGGCTTTCAAGGATCTGGGAGCTGGAAGCGCCGACGCCTGCATCGACTGCAACGCCTGCCTGCCCAAGTGCCCGCAGCATATCCGCATTCCGGACCAGCTGCATATGATCAGTGATCTCGTCGCTAAAGTGAGGTAGTTATTTCCTGATAAGGAAACGCACGAGGAGCGCCAGCAGGAAGAGAAGGAATACGAAGGTGCAGATCCTGCCTGTGATGTCTCCGTTTTCGGCAAAGAATGTGACCCTGGAGTTGAAGTTGACGCTTCCCTCCAGGGTTGCCTTTTCCCACCACGGGCCGCGCTCGAGGATGCGGCCCTTCTGGTCGATGAAGCAGGAGATGCCGGTATTGCCGCAGCGGGCGATATCGCGCCTGAGCTCGATGGCCCGCAGGGCCGAATAGCTCAGGTGCTGCCTGTAGCCCGGTGTATTACCCCACCAGGCGTCATTTGTGATGACGGTCAGGAACTTGGCTCCCTTTCTGACATACTCGGTGCAGTACTCTCCAAATACCGATTCATAGCAGATGGCGCAGCCGTATGGGATGCCGAAGGCATGCAGGAGTGTGACTTCGGGCTGTCCGACGCAGCGTCCAATGCCGGTGTTGAGTAAGCGTGCGAGAGGAAGTATGACCTTTGGAAAGGGAGTCATCTCCGTACCGACGACCAGCCGGCTCTTATGGAATATCTCGGTTGTGCCGTCGGCCTTGAGGTCGAGGGCGGAGTTGTGCCTCTGGATCCAGCCTCCCTGGTCGATCTTGAAGTCGCAGGGATCCCTGGGTTCCGCATCGGGATAGTATTCGCGCGATGACGCCCCGAAAAGTATCTCCGTGCCTGGATGCTCGTTCAGGAACTGAACGAAGCGCCTCCAGGTGGGACTGGTCTCATATTCTCCAACGACGATGTCGTTTGTGAATGTCTCGGGGGCGACTACTAGCAGGGGAGAGCCTGATACGTGTCCGGCCAGTCCCTCCTCGGCCACTTCCATCAGGATGGCGTTCTGCTGGTTCTGGTTCAGGAACTCGAATTTCTGGTAAGGATCGAGGTTGGGCTGGCAGACCAGCACGTCCAGGCTGCCTTCGGATACTTCCTTGTAGCGTCCGCCAATGATGGCGGAAGTGACTGCCGGCCCGATGAACACCAGCAGGAGACCTGCGACGGAGGCGATGCGTGCCTTGGCGTTCCATCGCTCCGTCCGGCCGTCATGCAGCGCTGTGATGAAGCCGAACAGTGCAAGGTTGCACGTCCATATCCAGAGCGATCCTCCGAGCGCGCCGGTGTATTCATACCATTGGGCAAGGCCGGTGGAACGGGCGAAAGCATTGCCCAGCACCAACCATGGCCAGGATATCTGCGCGCTGAAATACGCACGCTCCCATGCTATCCACATCGTGGCAAGGAAGAGATAGGGGAGAGCTCCCTTGAACTTCTTTTTCGACAGGCGGAAAAGCCCGAATATGACCGACATCTGGAGGGCGTTGGCAAGGACGGCGAAGACACCGCCGCCGACGGTGGCCCAGCATACCCAGAAAGTCGTGAATGCGTTCCAGAGGACGAATGCCCCGTAATGCCACATCCAGAAGCGTCTGACACCATGTGCGGAGGCATAGCGTTCCATCATGAGCAGGGGGATGAAGCCGAAAAGGGCGAGGAATCCGGTATGTGGTATGAGCCAGGGGAGGCTCATAAGGACTGCGAAGGCCAGCATGAGCGCTGCCATGGGGCTGTTGTTTCGGGGCATGTCTTTTCAATAAATGGACATGAACAAATATAATGAATTATTTGTAACTTTGCGTTTGATTACAAGTCAAGCATGGAAGAAACTACCAATACCAAGAAATTCTGGTTCCTGAAGAACATCTTCGGAGCGGTGCTGTTCTTCGTGGCTCTTGCACTCGTGGCCAATGTCCTGCTCGGGATATTCACCCACCACGGCAAGGTCATCGAAGTCCCCGACATGGTCGGCCTCAGCGTCCGCGAGGCGGACCGCGTGGCCGACTCCACCGGCGTCCGCATCGATGTCGTGGACTCCATCTATGTTCGCGGCATGGCCAAGGGCGCCGTCTACAAGCAGAATCCCGCTGCCGGCGCCAGTGTCAAGAAAGGTCGCAGGATCATGCTCACCATCAATGCTACTGTGCCCAAGAAGGTCACCATGCCCAACCTTGTCGGCTATTCCATGCGCCAGGCCAAGGCCGAGCTTTCTTCCCGAGGCCTCAATCTGGGCAAGCTTGTATATGTGGACGACATCGCCACCAACAACGTGCTTAAGCAGCAGCAGCGCGGCCGGGATGTCCGGCCCGGCAGCAGCGTCGAGAGCGGGTCGGACATCGACCTCGTCGTAGGATTGAACGGGTCGGACAACCGCACCTATGTGCCCAACGTGAGGGGCATGAAGTATATCCGTGCCGTGGATGTCATACACGAGAACTCCTTGAATATCAGCAGTCTGATATTTGACGAGAGTGTCCGTAACTACAGCGACAGCATCAATTCCGTCGTATACCGCCAGAGTCCGGGAGCCTCTTCCGCTCCTTCCCTCATGGGCTCTTCCGTTTCTTTGTACCTCACGGTAGATCCCGAGCGCATCCCTAAATAACAGCCATGGCCGACTTTCCCGACGACGAGCTGGACATCCTTCCCGATGAGGGCCAGGACCTCCTCCCCGGCGACGAGGAGCAGGGCATGTTCGAGCATTTCCGCTTTGTCGTAGACAGGGGGCAGGAGCCCGTGCGCGTGGACAAATACATGTCCTCACACATGGAGGACACTTCGCGACACCGCATCCAGTGCGCCATCAAGGAACAGTACGTCCAGGTGAACGGCAAGGTCGTAAAGGCCAACTATATCGTCAGGCCGGAGGACGTGATAAGCTTCGTCATGCCTTACCGCCGCCGCGGCCTTGAGATCGTCCCTCAGGATATCCCCCTCGACATAGTGTTCGAGGATGACGACGTGCTGATGGTGAACAAGCCGGCAGGCATGGTCGTCCATCCGGGCCACGGTCATTATGAGAGCACTCTCATCAATGCGCTTGCGTTCCATCTGGGCATCTCGCAGGGCCCCGAGGCCGAGGATGAGCGCATGGGCATACTTGTACACCGCATCGACAAGGATACTTCCGGCCTGCTGGTCGTGGCCAAAAATGACGAGGCCCAGCTCAATCTCGCGAAACAGTTCTTCGAGCACAGCATCGACCGTGTCTACGTCGCCGTCGTCTGGGGCAATATCAAGGAGGATGAAGGGACGATAGACGCCAATATCGGCCGCGATCCCAACGACCGCCTGCGTTTCCGTGTTTACGACGATCCGGAGAAAGGCAAGCACGCTGTGACGCATTACCGCGTCCTGGAACGCTTCGGCTTCGTGACGGTCATCGAGTGTCGCCTGGAGACCGGCCGCACGCATCAGATACGCGTGCACATGGCATCTATCGGCCATCCGCTCTTCGGCGACGAGCGCTATGGCGGCACCGAGATACGCAAGGGCACCATCTACGCCAAATACCGCCAGTTCATACAGAACTGCTTCGAGCTCTGCCCGCGCCAGGCGCTGCACGCGGCGGTCCTGGGCTTTACGCATCCCCGCACCCGCGAGCGCATCCGTTTCGAGGTGCCCATTCCCGCCGACATGCAGGCCCTCATCGCCAAGTGGCGGGCATATACCCAAGAAAAAAGAGAGGAGCTCTAAAAGAGCTTCTCTCCATTCTCCTTGTAGAATTCATATTGCAGGACGGTGAAGTCGTTGCTTTCGCTGACTTTAACCTTGCATTTGTACTTCCTTCTCCATTTGCTGACGAAGGACGAAAGTCCCCGTGTCAGGTAGGCTCCCAGTATAGGGCTCACTTTCAGGGTGATGGACCTAAGGCCGTTGTCCCGGACAAGTTCCGCGAGGTCGCGCTCGATCTGCTCGTCTATGACGGCGCTCGATGTAATCTTGCCCGTGCCGTGGCAGAGGGGACAGATCTCGGCCGTGTTGATCTGGATCGCCGGGCGTATGCGCTGGCGCGTGATCTGCATCAGCCCGAACTTGGTGAGGGGCAGCACGTTGTGCTTGGCCCTGTCCTTGTCCATGAGCTCCTGCATGTGCTTGAAGAGGCTGTTGCGGTGCTCTCCCGACGCCATGTCGATGAAGTCCACGATCACGATGCCTCCCATGTCGCGCAGCCTGAGCTGACGTGCGATCTCTTCCGCTGCGAGCTTGTTCACCTCGAAGGTGTTCTCTTCCTGGTCCGTGGTCTTGGCCCTCGTGCCGCTGTTGACGTCGATCACGTTGAGGGCTTCCGTAGACTCTATCACCAGGTAGGCTCCCTGCTTCATCGGGACCACCTTCCCGAAAGAACTCTTGATCTGGCGGCTGACTTCGAAATGGTCGAAGATCGGCTCCTTGCCTTCGTAGAGTTTGACGATTTTCTCCTGCTCCGGAGAGATCAGGGAAATATACTTCTTTGTTTCCTCGTAGATCTTGACGTCGTTCACATGTACGTTGGTGAACGTTTCGTTCAGAAGGTCCCGGAGGATGGTGGTGGTTTTGGAATACTCCGTGAAGAGCAGGCCTATACCCTTGTCCTTGGCGATCCTCTTCCAGGAGCTTTCCCACTTTTCGATGAGCGAGCGCAGTTCTCCGACCAGTACGGCGGCGTTCTTGCCTTCCGCGGCGGTACGGATGATGGCTCCGTAATTCTTGGGAAGAATGCTCCTGACGAGCGTTTCAAGCCGTTTTTTCTCTTCCTTTGAAGAGATCTTCTGGGATATGCTCACCTTCTCTGCGAAGGGAAGCAGTACAATGTTGCGTCCTGCCAATGAAATTTCCGCCGTCAGCCGGGATCCCTTGGTGGAGATGGGTTCCTTGACTATCTGGGCTATGATCATCTGCCCTACTTTCAGCACATCCTCGATGTGTCCCTCCTTCGCGAGTATGGGCCCTATCGGAATGCTCGAATAAAGCTTGTGCAGATCGGTGTTGGGGTTGGACTTCCTTACGAACTCGTCGAACGAGGTGAAGTACAACCCGAGATCCAGATAGTGGACGAACGCTTCCTTGGAGTCTCCGATGTCGACAAATGCGGCGTTCAGCGCCGGCATGACCTTCTTGACCCTTCCGAGGAAGACATCTCCGATCGAATAAGTGTGACCCTGACTGGATTCCTTGTTGAGCTCGATCAGCCTGTGGTTTTCCATCAAGGCGATCTGGACCTCCTTCGAACCGACGTCGACTATGAGGTCTTTTTCGATTTTCTCAGTTTCCATCAGGAAATTGCATTTTAAAGAACGTTTCTCAAAGTATGACAAAAGGGTCGGACCAGTCCGGCCAGACCCTTTTCATTAGCAGACTGCTAAAATGGCAGACCAGGAAGATTACTTCTTCTTGTGTCTGTTCTTGCGCAAACGCTTCTTGCGCTTGTGCGTTGCCATCTTATGCCTCTTGTGTTTCTTTCCGTTTGGCATAATCCAATAGTTTTAATTATTTCTCCTTGACGGCGGCAACGAAAACCTTAGCAGGCTTGAATGCAGGGATGTCGTGCTCGGGGATGGTCATGGTAGTATGCTGGGTGATGTTGCGGGCAGCCTTCTGAGCCCTGTGCTTGATGATGAAGCTACCGAAGCCACGAAGATAAACCGGGTTACCCTTTGCAAGCGAATCCTTGACGCACTCCATGAAAGACTCAACAACGGTCTGGACTGCAATTTTCTCAATACCAGTTGCTTTCGCAACCTCGTTAACGATTTCTGCCTTTGTCATGATAAATGAATTTTATATAGTAAACAAATTAAATGTCCTAACTTTTCGTTATTGGAGTGCAAAAATAGACTTATTTTTTTAATAATCAAAATCATAAAGGAAAAAAACGGCCCAAAGGCCGGGAGTTCACTGTCAGACAGTTGAATGGCATGGAGATTGACTATATAATGGTGAACGAACTTGTAGGATACTCGTCTGCCAAATTGGCAGATATCCCCTTTTATGCTTGAAAACTAAACATATGACCAACGACAAATTCAATGGTGAATTCATGCTTCCGGGCGGTTCCGGAGTGAATATCATACCCGTAATGCAGGGCGACGGCCCCATGAAGATCGACGAAGCGGACCTTCCTGAGAAGCTTCCCATCCTGACCCTCAGGAATGCCGTGATCTTCCCGGGGACCGTGTATCCCGTGACGATAGGACGCGAAAAGTCCATCAAGCTCATCAAGGAGGCTGAACAGAACAGTCTCTTCATCGGTGCCGTGCCGCAGCTTGACGTCAATGTAGAAGACCCCAAGGCCGAGGACCTCAGTCCTTACGGCACGGTAGTCAAGATCGTCAAGACGCTCGAGATGCCCGACGGCACTCTCACTGCCATCCTCCAGGCCTTCAAGCGCATTTCCGTGGACGGAATCCTCGCCTACGAGCCTTATGTCGTGGCGCGCGTCCACTATCTCGACGAGTTCATGAACAACGAGAACGCCGTCGACAACCGCCTGATAGCCGATTCGCTGAAGGAGAAGGCCGGATACATCATCCGCGCCTCGTCCTTCGTGACCAAGGAGGCTGTGTCCGCACTCCGTTCCATAGACAATTTCCAGTTCCTGGTCAATTTCATCGCGACTACCATCGAGGTGGACAATTTCACCGACAAGGCTGACCTGCTGCAGTACGACGACCTGAGGGTGCGCGCCATGAAGCTCCTGACCGTCCTTGACATCCAGGTCGAGTTCCTGAAGATCAAGCAGGAGATCAACCAGAAGGTCAAGGGCGAGATCGACCAGCAGCAGCGCGAGTACTATCTCAACAACCAGCTCCGCACCATCCAGGAGGAGCTCGGAATGGACGAGTCCGGCGACTTCGAGAAGTTCCGCCAGCGCGCGGACACCAAAAAGTGGTCCGCGGACGTGCGCGCGATCTTCGACAAGGAGATGGCCAAGCTCGAGAAGTACAATCCCAGCTCCCCGGACTACAGCATCCAGTACAACTACATCCAGTTCATGCTGGACCTCCCGTGGGGGGAGACCTCCGAGGATAACCTCGACCTCAAGCATGCCCAGAAGGTCCTGGACGACGACCATTTCGGCCTTGACAAGGTCAAGGACCGCATCATCGAATACCTCGCCGTGCTGAAACTGAAGGGAAACATGAAGTCTCCCATCCTCTGCCTCTACGGCCCTCCGGGAGTGGGCAAGACCAGCCTCGGCAAGTCCGTGGCGCGTGCCCTCGGACGCAAGTACGTCCGTATCTCGCTCGGCGGAATGCATGACGAGGCCGAGATCCGCGGCCACCGCAAGACCTACGTAGGAGCCCTGCCCGGCCGTATCCTGAACGGCATCTGCCGGGCCGGCACCTCCAATCCCGTCATCGTTCTCGACGAGATCGACAAGCTCGCCAGCGACTTCAAGGGTGACCCGTCGTCCGCTCTGCTGGAGGCCCTCGATCCCGAGCAGAACTCCACCTTCCATGACAACTACCTGGACATCGACTACGACCTGTCCAATGTCCTGTTCATCACTACTGCGAACGGCACCTCCACCATACAGCCGGCTCTTCTCGACCGCATGGAGATGATAAACGTCACGGGTTATCTCGCCGAAGAGAAGCTCGAGATAGCCAAGCGCTACCTGCTGCCCAAGCAGCTCAAGGAGCACGGTATCGGCAAGGACGAGCTGCGTATCAGCAAGCCCGGCCTCGCCGCCATCATCGACAGTTACACGCACGAGTCAGGAGTCCGTGGCCTTGAGAAGCAGATCGCCAAGATCGCACGCGTGACCGCGAAGAAGATAGCCCTTGGAGAGGATTATCCTCATGTCATCAAGCCAGAGCATCTCAGGGAGTACCTCGGCCTGCCGACCAATTTCCACGACCTGCAGAAGGGCAACGAGATGCCCGGAGTGGTCACGGGTCTCGCATGGACCTCCATGGGAGGCGAAATCCTCTTCGTGGAGAGTCAGGTCAGCGTAGGCAAGGGCAACCTCTCGATGACCGGCAATCTCGGTGACGTGATGAAGGAGTCGGCGACCATTGCATACCAGTACCTGAAGGCCCATCCCGAGCTCGCTGAGATCACTCCTGAGGAGTTCTCCACCAAGGACATACACGTCCATGTGCCCGAAGGCGCAGTTCCCAAGGACGGCCCTTCGGCCGGCATCACGATGGTCAGCTCGATGGTGTCCGCCCTGCGCGGCAAGAGCCTGAAGAGCGGCATCGCTATGACGGGCGAAATGACCCTGCGCGGACGGGTGCTGCCGGTAGGCGGCATCAAGGAGAAGATCCTTGCGGCGAAGCGTGCCGGAGTCACGACCATAGTTATCTCCGAGGACAACCGAAAAGATATAGAGGATATCAAGGATATTTACGTAAAAGGACTTACATTTGTATATGTAAAGACTATCAAGGACGTAATAGACAATATCTTCTGATGGACGTAAAAATAGAACAAAGCTGGAAACAAGCCCTGCAGAGTGAGTTCGACAAACCCTACTTTGCGGAGCTTGTCCGTTTTCTGCATGCGGAGAAGTCTGCCGGCCAGGTCATCTATCCTCCCGGAAAACAGATCTTCCGGGCGTTCGAGCTCACTCCCCTTGACAAGGTCAAGGTCGTGATCCTCGGCCAGGACCCGTATCACGGCTACGGCCAGGCCATGGGCCTGTCGTTCTCCGTGCCGGACGGGGTCCCGGCCCCGCCCTCGCTCAAGAACATCTTCAAGGAGATCGAGGACGATCTCGGTATCAGGATGAGCGGCAGGCCGAACCTTGAGGGCTGGGCCCGCCAGGGAGTCCTCCTGCTCAATGCGGTGCTCACGGTCCGCGCCTCGCAGCCGGCTTCGCACAGCGCCATTGGATGGCAGGAGTTCACCGATGCGGTCATTCGCTGCATCAACGCCAACTGCGAAGGTGTCGTGTTCCTCCTTTGGGGCAATTTCGCGCGCGCCAAGCGCGAGCTGATAGATACTTCCCGCCACTACGTGCTGGAGGCGCCGCATCCTTCTCCGCTTGCGCGCGGAGCCTTCTTCGGATGCAGGCATTTCTCCCGCACCAACGACATTCTCGCCCGTCAGGGCAAAACTCCCATCGATTGGCAATTATGAAAAAGACTGCATTCTTCCCGGGATCGTTCGATCCCTTTACCGCAGGACATCTCAATATCCTGAAACGCGCCTTGACCATGTTCGACGAGGTGGTCGTGGCCGTTGGTATCAACCAGGACAAGCGCGGTTTCTTCGACATGGACCAGAGGATGGATATCATCCGGCAGGCTGTCGCCGGACTTGACGGTGTCAGGATTGTCAAGTACGACAGCCTGACCGTCGACGCCTGCCGTCAGCTCGGTATCAAGCACATTGTGCGCGGCGTGCGCAATATGCTCGACTTCGAGAACGAGCGCGCTATCGCCGATGCCAACCGCCGTATCGCGCCTGAGATCGAGACGGTCATCATCCCGACCGCCCAGGAGTTCGCGCACATCTCCTCTTCGGCAGTGCGCGACATCCTCAAGCACAAGGGAGATACGAGCCTGTTCCTTTCGGAAGGCGTTGTGCTTCCTGAAGTTCCGCAGTCATGAGACGCCTGGCGCTGGTATTGCTGCTGGCGGCGGCGCTGCTGCCCCTGCGCCTGCAGGCGCAGGACGCCACGCCGCTGGACTCGGCCTTGACGGCCGCCCTTGACTCGCGTCTTGACGAGTATTTCGCCGCGCTGGAGCGCGAGCCCATACAGGTCAAGATAGGGGAGTGCGACTTCATGCTCGAGAGCTGCGACGACCCGCTCGTGAAGCAGTACGTCGCGGTCCGCATATATGACCATTTCCTCGGTTCGAAGGTCATGGGCGACGAAGCCGTGGCCGTCCACATGGTGGACGACTGGTTCGTCCCGGGCAAGGTCGCGATGTACAGCGACATCGACCTGATGAACGCCAAGATCTACGCCCAGTTCCACCGGAGTTCCCTGATAGGGATGGAGGCTCCTGTGCTCACGCTGCGGGACATTGACGGCTCTGCCGTCCCTGCCCCCGCCGCAGGCGCAGTCAGCGTCCTGTTCTTCTACGATACTTCCTGTTCGAAGTGCAAACTTGAGACGCTGAGGCTGAACGGTTTCCTCCCGGAAGTCGATGTGCCCCTCGAGTTCTACGCCATTTATACCGGTGCGTTCAAGGAGCAGTGGCAGGACTACATCACCTTCCGTTGGGATATCGACTGCCCTTCGGTAAAGATACATCATGTATGGGATCCTGAGCTCGAGTCCGACTTCCAGGTGCTTTACGGAGTCCTGCAGACTCCACAGATGCTGCTGATAGACAGGAACGGCATAATAGTCGGACGTTCCCTTGATACCGAAGCCCTCGCTAAGCTTCTTCCTACGCTGTTCGAGCAGCCATACGAATATGGGGCGGAGCCTTCCACGGAGCTTTTCGACACTCTCTTCGGAGATGGTGAACCGAGTGCGGCCAACATCCTCGAGACGGCCCAGTACATCAAGGACCGGGCGCTGGAGCGGTCGGACTCCGTCTTATGCCGCCACATGCTCGGAGACATGATGTATTATCTGATGGATACTCCGGGAGAGGAATACAAGCTCGCCCTCCATACCTTCATCACACTGTATGTCAAGGGTGATCCAGCCATGTGGTCATCTCCTTCGGACCAGCAGCGTGTCGTCCGTCCGGCGGAAGTCTGCATGGACCTGCTCGACAGGGTTCCCGTCGGTTCCAGGATACCGAAAGTCAAGGTGCGTGGCGTCCTGTTGAAGGGAGAAGGTCCTGTTGACCTTTCCGCGCTGCGGACGCGCAATCTCCGCCGCCTTCGCGGCAATCCTTCCTATATCCTTTTCCATACGCCGGGCTGCTCTTCCTGCGATGCGGAGCTGGATGCTGTTCAGGGTGTATTTGCCAAGGAACCGGGAGCCCGCGTGCTTCTCGTCAACCCAGAGGAAAACGGTATGGAACTGCTGGATACCTTCGACCTTTCAGTGCTCCCGTTCGCGCTGAAGATGGACCGCAAGGGCACCGTCCAGGGGAAATACATTTCATTTCTCTGATATTGAATCCTTTCAATATTATTGTTATATTTGCATGTACTGACCAATACATGCAAAGCCTTGAAACGTAACAGCAAGAAAAACCCGGCCGTGTCTCCCGACTTCCTGGACAAGCAGCGGGCGTCGCTCAGACGTACCCACAGGCAGGTCATCTATCTGAACGAAAAAGAACTGGCAGCCATAGACGAGTATTGCCGCCAGTTCAAGATTTCTGCTAAGTCCGCGCTCTACCGCCAGGCCATCATGGAGAGGATCCTCGCCGGCCTGGACCAGAACCATCCTACGCTTTTCTAGTTCCTCCGGGCCATCCCGATGTAGTATAGCAGGGTGGCCAGCGATCCGATAGCCGCTATGAAATAGGTGTACGCCGCCCATTTGAGGGCATCGGCGGCCATAGGTGCCGTTTCGCTGTCGACGATGCGCGACTCCTTGAGCCATGCCACGGCCCTCTGACTGGCGTTGACCTCGACCGGGAGGGTGATGATGCTGAAGAGCGTCGTCGCTCCGAACAGAATGATGCCAAGCCACAGCAGTGAAGGCGTGATATTGATCAGGAGCACTCCGAGGAGGATAATCCACTGTACAGTCTTATTGGCAAAACTGACGACCGGCACGAGGGCGGTGCGCATCTTGAGCGGGGCGTAGCCCTTGGCATGCTGCAGCACGTGGCCGCACTCGTGCGCGGCCACTGCCGCGGCGGCGATGCTGCGCTGCCCGTAGACCGACTCGCTGAGGTTGACCGTCATGGTCTCGGGGTTGAAGTGATCGGTCAGTTGTCCCTGGACGCTAGTGATGCGGACATTGGTGATGCCGTTGTCCTCAAGCATCTTCCTGGCGACCTCGGCCCCGGTAAGCCTGCCGGGGGTAGGTATCTGAGAGTATTTGGCGAACCTGCTCTGCAGGGTCTGCTGGATGATGAAGCTGAGCACCATCACGGCAATGACTATGAACCAGATATTCATTTCTTCTAAGTTTAATCCGAGTCCAAATATACAAATTCCACACCTATTATTCAAACCTGACCTTTTGTCATTGTTGGCGAATTTTGTAATTTTGCAGATTGTGTAACCCCGATACTGGAATGCCGCATCCGGAAAATGATTTCTCGCGGCTGGAGCTCAACCTTCCGGCCTGCCAGGAGAACTACCGATACTTCCGCGCCCGCCTGGAGCCTTCCACCAAGCTGCTTGTCCTGGTGAAGGCCAACGCGTACGGGCACGGAGCGGTGGAATTCGCCGCAATGATGCAGGGTTGCGGCGCTGATTATCTGGCGGTTGCACTGCCTCTTGAAGGCGTCGAGCTCCGCCAGGCCGGTATCAGCCTTCCCATTCTCGTGCTTACCGCCGGAACGGATTTCTTCGATGAGATCATCGACAACCGCCTGGAGCCCGGCATCCCCAACCTCTACACGCTGAAGGCCCTTTGCGCGGTCCTGGAGGCGCGCGGTCTCCGTGATTTTCCCATCCATATCAAGCTGGATACAGGCATGCACCGCCTGGGATTCATGCCGGGAGAGCTTCAGGACCTTTTCGATTTCCTGGGGGACTGCCCGTGGGTGAAGGTGAAGTCGGTTTATTCCCATCTCGCGGCCGCTGAAGACCCGGAGTCGGATGATTTCACGCTGGGGCAGATAGATATGTTCAAGGCGGGCGCGGACGCCCTTTCCGCATCTCTGGGCTACAAGCCGATGTACCACGTCCTCAATTCCGCCGGCATCGAGCGTTTTCCCCAATACCAGTTCGACATGGTCCGTCTGGGGATAGGAATCTACGGCATCAGTTCGTTGCCCGGCGTGCGTCTGTCACCGGTGGCTTCGTTGAAGGTGAAAGTGTTGCAGATCAAGACATTGGGCCCTCAGGACGGGACTATCGGTTACGGTCGTTTCGGGCATATAGCCCCTGAGGGGACCGTCATCGCCACGATACCTGTCGGCTATGCCGACGGCATAGACCGCCATCTCGGCCGCGGACGCGCTTCGTTCTCCCTGAACGGGCACAGGGTGCCGACTATCGGCAATATCTGCATGGATATGTGCATGCTGGACGTGACCGGAGTACCCGCCAAGGCGGGCGATACGGTCACGGTCTTCGGCGCCGATCCCACCGTTTCCGAACTGGCGGACATCCTCGGCACCATCCCTTATGAGATCATGACTTCGGTCCCGCGCCGCATCGAGCGCGTGATCATCCGCAAGAAACAGTAAGCTTTCTAAATGGTCTCGAGCATCAAGGCGTGGCGGACTTCCGCCGCCTTCTCCTCACCCTTTATCTTCTTCAGGATCTCCAAGCCGAAGGCTATGGCGTGGCCGGCGCTGCGGCCGGTGATGACGCGGCCGTCGGTGATGGCCGGCCGCGGCTCAAAGCTGGCCCCCGCCTCGCGCAGGTAGCCCTCGAAACCGTCGAAACAGGTCACGCGTTTGCCGTCGATGCCTTTGAGCTGGCCGAGTACGAGGCCTGGCGCGGCGCAGATGGCTGCAACCGTACCACCGTCATCATAGTGCTCCTGCATCATCTCCATCAGCATGTCGTATGAGGCGAGGTTCCTGGTGCCGGGCATACCGCCCGGAAATATCATCACGTCCTTCTCATCCGTACCGCCGCGGTCTATGTTCAGCGCGAAAAAGTCAAAGGTCTGGTCCACGCCCACGGCCACGCGGTGCGAGGACACCACGAAAGCCTCGTCGGTGATGGAGACAAGCTCCACCGGCACTCCGCCCCTGCGGAGCACGTCGGCGGTGGCGAGGGCCTCGACATCCTCGAAGCCTTCAGCCAGGAAAATAAACACTCCTTTCATTGTAGATGCATCAATTGGTATTCTTGACCAAGTTACGATTTTTTGTTTACTTTGTAAAGAAATAAACACAGAACATGGAAGAACCCAGGAAACTATATCCGCTCAAGTTCCTGCCCATCGGTGAAGACTTCGCATGGGGAGGCCGCGAGCTCGAAAAAAGATACGGCAAGGCATTCGTGACCAGCGATGCACAGGGTCGGACCAAAAGGATGGAGAAAGGATCGAGGGTGGCTGAAAGCCACGAGATCGCAGACCTGGGTTACCGGGACTCCCAGATCCTGGACGGATGGCTCGCAGGTAACAGCCTCAGCGAGGTAATGGACATGTATCTCGACCGTATAGTCGGAGAGAGGGTATTCTCCTACTATGGCAGGCAGTTCCCCTTGAGCATAAAACTGATTGACGCTGAAGGGCGGATTCCGCTCTTGGTCCATCCGGACGATGTTACCGCCGGACAGCGTTACGACTTCCTTGGCAAGGCTAAGATGTGGTATGTGCTGGACACGCGGCCGGGAGCGAGTGTAAGTATCGGATTCCGTAGGGACACCGATGCTGACGAGTTGTACCGCAGCTGCCTTGACGGCAGCGTCGGGGACCTCCTGAACACTGTAGAGCCGCATCCGGGTGATTGTTTCACCATCCGTCCCGGCACCGTGCATTCCGCGTCCGGCGTTGTCCTGCTCGAGGTGAGCGAGGCTTCGCCGCTCGACTTCTGCCTGTACGGCTGGGGCGCGGAGATCACTGAAGAGGAGTTCGACGGCGCCCTCGGCCTCGTCGAAGCCCTGGATTTCATCGATTACAAAGCATACGAGCCCACTTTCGCTCCCGAGGGGAAACTGGCAAAGGGCGACGAGTTCACCGTCACCAGGATGGATCTCAAGGATGCCTTGCATATCATTGCAGGGGAGAACGGCGGTTTTGCGGTTTACTTCTGCGTCTCCGGCGAAGCATCCGTGCAGGTCCCGTCAACGGGAAGCATGGAGTCTACGGTCATAAAGACCGGCGAGACGGTGCTGGTCCCTGCCGAAATCGATGATTTCTACCTGGTCCCGCGCCAGAGTGGCACGGTATTGGTCGAGGTTCTGGTGGAGCGTGAGGAAGAGGCTGACGAATATATCGACCCCAACGCCGAGCCCGAACTCCCGGGTGAAGGCGAGGAATTCAAATTCAACAGCGTATATGGCAGATTCAGTAAGGATTGACAAGTATGTATGGGCCATCCGCCTGTACAAGACGCGGAGTGACGCCACCGAAGCCTGCAACGGCAACAAAGTGCAGCTGAACGGCGCTCCCGCCAAGCCCTCCAAAGCCGTCAAGATCGGAGACACCATTTCCGTCCGGAAGGGTGTCGCCCTCTATACCTTCAAGGTCCTTCAGATCGCCGAACAGCGCATGGGGGCACAGAAGGTTCCGGAATTCGCGGAGAACCTTACGCCGCAGAGCGAGCTTGACAAGCTCCGCGCCCCGCACGAGACTTTCTTCGTGCGGCGCGACCGCGGCGCAGGCCGCCCCACCAAGAAGGATCGCCGCGAGATGGATGCCATCTGGGACGGCATCGATTTCTCCGCCGACCCGTTCGAGGATGATTCCGAGGACGAGGAAGAGGACGTCTGAGTTACTTTTCCGCCAGATAGGCGCGGACCGAACTGATGCAGGGACATGCCCTAGAGTCGGTGATGGTGACGCGCAGGGCTGTGGCTTCGACAGGGTCGAAGCGCAGTATGCGCTTGTAGCCAATGGTGGTCTGCTGCTCGGAAGTGCTGACCGGCTGCCAGGAGTCGCCGTCGTTGTACTCTATGGCAAAGCTTTTCACCCTCTGTCCCAGGGCGATGTATTCCTGGAGAAGGATGCGGTCGATATTCTTTTTCCCTTTGAAAGTGAATTCCAGTGATGCGTTCAGCGTACCGTCCTTGGGGGACCAGTAGCTGTCGGGGTGTCCGTCGAGGACCTTGCCGGCGGAGAAGCGCCGGCCCCTGGACTCGCTCGCGCTCGCGCGAGCCCCGGCCATTATGTCATTCCCAAGTTGCTCCGAAATGATACGGAAGGCCTCGCAGATATTCGCGGAGTCTACTGGATGTATCAGACCTTCCCTGTCCACGGGGAAATTGATCAGCAGCTTGCCGTTCCTTCCGACGCTCCTGTAGTATATATCCGCTATCTGTTCAGGAGTCTTGACCAAGGCGTCCTCCTCGGAGTGGTAGAACCACCCTCTGCGGATGGAAACGTCACACTCTGCGGGGATCCATACGTCTCCGTCCTCATGTCCGGGACCGAGTTCATTCCCGTAAGGGTATCCAGGATAGACGACTCCTTCCCTGAGGAAAGACCAGTTGGTTTCTGATGCGATGCCGCGTTCGTTGCCCACCCAGCGGCAGCCTGGACCTCCATCTGAAAAGATAATCGCTTCAGGCTGAAGCTCATGGACTATTGAATGGATCTTAGGGAAATCATAGTATGTCCTGCGGTCTATATTGCGCGTTTCGCAGGCTCCTCCGTACCAGCCGTCACCTCCGTTCGCTCCGTCCAGCCAGACTTCCGAGATCTTTCCGTAACGGGTGAGCAGTTCCCGGAGCTGCTCCTGATAGTAGCGGACATAATCCTCAGTCCCATAGGATGCCTGGTGACGGTCCCAGGGGGAAAGGTAGATGCCGAACTTCAGCCCGTGGCGTCCGCAGGCCTGTGCGAGTTCGCCGACGATGTCGCCGGCGCCGTCCTTATACGGCGACGCGGCGACCGAATAGTCGGTGAACTCCGAAGGCCAGAGGCAGAAGCCATCGTGATGCTTAGCCGTCAGGATGACTCCCTTTATGCCGGCGGCTTCGAAGGTCCGCACCCACTGCTCGCAGTCAAGCCGCGACGGGTTGAAGATAGCCGGATCGGCGTCACCGTATCCCCACTCGCTGTCCGAGAAAGTATTGGGCCCGAAATGGATGAATGCCCAGATCTCGTCCTGCTGCCAGGATATCTGGGAAGGGGAGGGGACGGGCGCGAGCGCCTCGGGGGCGCGACCGCCTCCGCAGGAGCAGGCCGCCACCAGAGCGAGTGCCATGAAAAGCCTTTTGAAAAAAGTCCGGTAATGCATGTCTTAGAATTTCGGCAGCATGCCGTGGTCGGCAAGCATCTCCATGCGGGTCCGGTCAGGATTGCCTATTACCAGACTCATCTTAGTACAGTGCGCCAGTGCGAATACTCCGGCGGCGCCGCCCGTGATGTTGGTCGGAATGTTTGCGGGTTGAGGTGAGAACAGCGGCATGTGGGCGATGCTCTCGCTCATCATAGCAGTCATGAACGAGTAGAAGAAATCAGACATCGAGTAAGTATAGAGCTCGACAAGGTCGCCTTCCTTTAATGGAGGCGTTTCTTCTCCCGTTCCGAGGATGTCGAAGGCTGAATAGAAGAAGTATTCGCCTCCGTTGAGATAGTTGCCGTCGAACATCTGATAGCCGTCAATGCTTATCCATCTTCCGTAACCGTGCGCTTCGCCGTTCACTCTCAGGTCAGCGGCATAATGGCTGATGATTCCGGGCAGGTCCTGGCCCCAGATGGCAAAGCACCATAACGAATCGGTCATCTTGTAGTAGTCGAAACCGTCGCCGCGCACGCCTCCCGGAGGCATCGTATCGACAGCCTCGAAATGGAAGGACTCTCCGGCATCCTCCCCGTCTATGGTGAGGGTATATGTCTTGCCGACTTCGCCGGCATAGTCTTCAGGGGTATAGTAGCAGCCTGTGCCTGACTCTTCCTTCAGCTCTATCTGACTGGTACCGTCGGACAGCCTGACGCTGGCTCCGCTGATGACCGGTATGCGCTCCGAAGGCGTCCCGTAGGGCGCCGAGGCGCTGAGGCGGACGCAGTGCGCCGTCGTGTCCGTGGTGAGGACTGCGTCCACCACGACACGGCGCACGTCCGACTCCTTGATGTCGGGTACGAAGTCCTCGACGCATGAGACGGCCGCGAGCATAGCCAATATGATGAACGTTATCTTCCTCATAGCGTCAGGGTGTATGAAATGGACGGAATGGCGGTGAAGAGATAGACCTTACGAGCTGTAATCTCTTCCGTATCATCGTTGTAATGGAAGTCGAGCGCCCAGGCGTTGTGACGCGAGTATACGTTGTATACGGAGAAGTTCCATTCTCCGTGGCCGCGCTTGCCGGACGGTACCCGGCGTCCCTGGAGCGTCAGCGAAAGGTCGAGCCGGTGATAGTCCGGGAAGTGGTCCTGGTTGCGGTCGGAATAGAAGGGTACGCGCGTATCGCCGACCTGTATCACGCCCGAAGGGTAGGTCGTCGGCGCTCCGCTGTAGTACACCCAGTCCGCAGATGCTGACAGCCTTTTCCCGAAGCGGTAAGTGCCTATGACCGATACGCTGTGCTTGTGGTTCATGGGGGAGTCATAGGGCTTGCCTTCATTGATCTCGGGTATCTTGTACCTGGCCTGGGATAGGGTGTAGCTGACCCAGCCGTCGAACTTTCCTTTCTCATACTTTACCATGAATTCAGCTCCGCGCGCGAAGGAATTGCCGGTACGGATCTCAGCTTCCATGTCTTCGTTCATGATGACGTTAGGGTGGTCCTTGAAGTCGATGGTGTTGCGGTTGTCCTTGTAGAACAGTTCCACGGAAGTTTCCAGGGCATCGTCCAGGAAATTCTTGAAGAAGCCTACGGTGTACTGGTCAGAGACCTGGGGTTTGATGTTGGGCGAAGCCGAGAACCAGATGTCGAGAGGGGAGCCCGAGATGCTGTAAATCGCCTGCTGGATATACTGGACGTTGCGGCTCCAGGCCGCCTTGACTGACATTGAAGGGCTCAGGCTGAAGGATGAGGAGAAGCGCGGCTCCAGCGCGTGCCACGCCTTGACGGTTTCGCCCTTGGCGAAATCCTCCGTGTGGTCGAGCTTGTGCGCAGCGTCATAATACCGCTGCGTACGCTCGCCCACGGTGGCGAAGTTCGAGAGCCTCAGGCCGTAACGGAGCGTGACCTTGGTGCCGATCTTCTGCTCGTTCTGGATGTAGAAGTCAGGTGCCAGGGCGGTGGTCTGCGGGTATGTATACTCGCTGAAAATGCCTTCACTCCTTGGCTTGAACTCTGCCGGACTTATGACATAGCGGTTGCCCTGCAGTCCGAAACTGACGGTATTCGAGGCGTTCGCAAACCAGTTGAAATCGGCTTTGAATCCCTGGTTGTTCAGTCTCGACCCCATATCGATGTCCGTTGCGGAGAACTCAAGCATCGTGTCGAAATCGTAATGCGAGTTCAGCAGGGTAAAGTTGGAGAACAGCTTCGGAGAGAATATGTGGTTCCAGCGAAGGGACTGGGTATTGTTGGCGAAGCCCATGTCCAGGTCGAGGTCTGCGGCTTCGGAGTTGGCCATGGCGAATACGTCCTTGCCATTGAATACGCTCAGGTACAGGCGGTTGTTGTCGTTGATGATCCAGTTGGCCTTGGCGTTGATGTCATGGAAGAACATCTTGTCTCCCTTCAGCGCCCCGAACAGCGGGAAGAACATGTCGATGTATGTTCGGCGTGCGGCTACCATGAAACTGGCCTTGTCCTTCACGATAGGTCCCTCGAGCAAAACCTTCGAGGAGATAAGCCCAATACTGAGCGATCCTCCGAACTCCTGCATGTTCCCGTCTATGGTATGGATATCCAGCAGCGAGGAAAGGCGTCCGCCGTATTTTGCGGAAATATCGCCCTTGTACAGGTCACCCGTCTTGACGGCGTCGTTGTTGAATACGGAGAAAAAGCCCATGAAATGGCCGGCGTTGTAGACGGGGGCCTCGTCCATCAGGACGAGGTTCTGGTCTACTCCGCCGCCGCGCACGCTGAAGCCCGTAGATCCTTCGCTGGGAGCCTGAACTCCGGGCATCATCTGTATGACCTTTATGATGTCGGTCTCTCCGAACAGGACAGGAACCTTCTTGATGAAGTCGCCGGAGAGATTGACGAGACTGGTCTCCGGACGCAGCAGCTTCTCCCGTTTCGATACGGCAGTGACGGTCGAGCCTTCCAAGTACAGAAGGGACTCCTTGAGAGTGAAATCCTGCTTGAGATTGCCTTTGAGATTGATCCGTACCGTATCGGCATCATATCCCAGCGATGAGCAGCACAGCTCATAATCTCCTGCCGGAAGCTGGATGGAGTAGAATCCGTATGCGTTTGTTACCGTCCCGGAAGTAGATCCAGCCGGATTAACCACAGCGCCGATCATCATCTCACCTGATGCGGCATCCTTTACATGCCCGCTCACGGTATACCGCCGCGTCTGTCCTGCAAGACAGAGCGGAATCATCAGCATCGCAACGGTTATCAGCAATCTTCTCATTTCCCTGCAAAGATACTGCTTTTTTCTCGTCCTGTCCTCCGTCCATCTTCTTTTCCTAATCGACGCCCGCCCCACTCGTTCTCTCCCTCCCGTCGTCCTCATCCTTACATACTCTCTCTCCACCTTTCCTTACCTTTCTTTACCTTTCTACCTACCCTAAGTTTTGCTATTCCTGACTAAACTGCTTTCCCTATGGGCAAGGTTCTGGCGATACAAATGTCTGCCATGAACTGATGCATAACTGATATTCACCCCTTGGTCCGCTGTTTTACGCCCCATCGTCCGCTGATTCTCATTCCGTGCTCCACAAATCGTTTGGAACGGGAAACCTATCCCTGATGCGTTACGTGGAGGGTATTTGTTCGAGACCCGAGGAAATTCCTTAGGATAAGAACGCTGATATGCTTTATAAAGGCTTGAAATGCCTATCCGTGTTCCAGACGATTTCTTGGTAGCCAACTTGTTCGAAATAAAGGATCGTTTAGAACCAGTTTGTCCGGGAAATGAATAGTTTATGGCGCGTTTATCCGGAGAATGAGGAGTGTTTTGGACGGGCCTGTTGGAAGAAAGAGGGAAGAAGGGGGGGGAGGGAGAGGATGCTTTAGATAGTCGGCCTCAAGGGAGATACGGTCGGGAGTATTATGCATAGCGACTGTAGGCAGTGTAAAACAAAATGACGGCCGGCAAAACAAGCCGGCCGTCATCACATTAAACCTACGCGGAGACTATTTCTTGAAATAGCGGTTGTAGAGGCCCTGGAAGCCGGCTCCGTGACGGGCTTCGTCCTTGGCCATCTCGTGGATGGAGTCGTGGACGGCGTCGTAGCCGAGCTGCTTGGCGCGCTTGGCGATGGCAAGTTTGCCCTCGCAGGCGCCGCACTCGGCCTCCATGCGCTTCTTGACGTTGGTCTCGGTGTCCCAGACGACCTCGCCGAGGAGTTCGGCGATGCGGGCGGCGTGGTCGGCCTCCTCGAACGCGTAACGCTTGAAAGCGTCAGCGATCTCGGGATAGCCCTCGCGCTCGGCCTGACGGCTCATCGCGAGGTACATGCCGACCTCGGAGCATTCTCCGGTGAAATGGTCGTGCAGGCCTTGTAGGACTTCGGCGTCCTCGACCTGGCCGTCACCAAGCTTATGCTCGCAGGCCCAGTTCAGGCCTTCCTCCTTGATCTCGACGAATTTCTCCGCTTTTGCGCGGCATACCGGGCACTCTGCCGGCGGATTGTCGCCCTCATGGACGTATCCGCAGACCATGCATCTGAATTTCTTTTTCATGACAATGGGTGTGTTTCAGTGTTATTTTGATAAATTCCAAATAGTTTTCAAATATATCCAATATTTTCCGTATTTGCAACCTTGCGGTTCCTTGAAAAAGCAGGCCGGAGATCAACCCCCGGCCTGCAATGAAATCAAATGGATGATTAATTGACCTCTTCATCCCAGTTTGTGACCTCCTCGACTTTCGAGAAGTCGCCGGACACCTTGAACACAGGAGAGAAGTTGTAGCGTTTGCTGGAGTTCGCGTTGCCATAAGCACGGGCGCCGATCCTCAGGTAGTGGGTGCGCTCGTAGACAAACTGCATGCCGCTTTCGATGGTAGGGTCGATCTTGAGTTCGATGACGGTCTGGCCGTCAGCGGTCTTGATCTTCTTCTGCTGGCCCTCCTTCTGCTTCTTGTCGAAGTCGAAGTTGTTGTTGCCGTCACTCACCCATCTGTCGGTGAAACCGAACAAGGCCACATCCACGGTCCCGGTCTGGGCCTTGTCTTCTACCTCAACCTTGAAGCGCGCGACAATCTTGCCGTCCTCGTAGGTAATCTGCGGATCCAGGATGCGGCAATACGGGGTGACGGTGAAGTCGACCTTGTTCTCGCCCTTGTTCAACTCGAACGGTATGCTCACCGGGTAGAAGTTCTGATCCTTGGTCTCCATCCGGTACTTGGCGGCCCAGACGAGTTTGTTGCAATACGTTCCGTTACACTTGACATACCAGCTTTGGGTTTCCTCGGCGGGATTGCCCGCCAGGTCTTTCCAGCCCTCCTCGATGATGGAGATTTTGCACGTGTTAGGGAAGGCAAACTGTATAAGCTCGCCGGTCTTGCTGTCGACGATCCTTCCTTCGACCGCGGCATTGTAATACTCCTGGTTGTCGAAGACGAACCAGTCGCAGGAGGTGACCAGAACAAGCAATGAGAGTAATACGAATATCTTTTTCATGATCTTAACGCTTTAGTTATTCCTGGGAAGGGTTGACGGTCAGACGGTTCTCGGCATAGTTCGGGATGCTGCCGTAGTAGTCCAACAGGTCGGTGTTGAGGCCGGTCGTGGAGTTCTGCACGTCGCTCCAATAGGCGTTGACACGCGCGTAGATGTACTTCGGGGTACCGTCGCGGAGGTCGAGCACGTTGACGGCGGTATGCTTGCGGTGCGGACCGCCCGAACGGGTGCTCAGGTACGCACGACGGCGCCAGAGCGTGTATGTTTCGTGGCCTTCGAACGCGAACTCGATCTTGCGCTCGTGGAGGACGTTCTCCAGAGTGGGCTCGATGTCGTCGGTGAACGCGGCGCGGTGACGGATGTCGTTGAGATACTGCTTCGCCTTGGCGGCGCTGCCCTTTCCGCTTTCGGCATAGGCCTCGGCGTAGTTCAGGAGGATCTCGGCATAGCGGATGTCGCACCAGGGGCCGGTGGACTTGTCAAGCGGCGTGTTGGGATCCAGGAATTTGCGGATACCGAAGCCGGTCGTCCAGTAGTAGGAGTGGTTGCTCGTTCCCACGTTGCCGATGTCGATGTAGGCGGACATGCCGTTCTGGCTGTCGGCACCGAGTTCGTAATAGGTCACTCCGCCCACCTTGGTGGAATTCTCCTGATAGAACTCAAGCTTTCCGTCAGGAAGCCAGTATCCGGCCTGCGCAACGATGGTGGTGCTGCGGAACTCGCAGCCCGGATACAGCACCCAGGCCTGGAAGCGTGCGTCCTTTTTCAGGAATGGATCCTGCGGATGATCGTACTTGATGAAGTCCGCGCTCTTGTCGAAGGAGGAAGCGGAAGTCGCGATCTGTGCGAAGTAAGTATCCTCAACGCCGTCGTTCCGGGTCTTGACAGTACCGTCAGCACGGCCGCCGGCTGCGTTGTAGTCGTCAAACAGGTCGATCAGATCCGTCGTGATGGAGTAGTTGCCCCAGCCCGCATTGGTGCCGGTACCGTGCGACTGCGCCGGGGAATTGTTGCGGTCGAAGCCGTTGTCAGCATCGGCCGTGCCGTCCTTGTAGGATTTGCCGAAGATGAATTCGCAGTCCTGGCGCTCCAGGAAGAGGTTGGTGAGGTTTTCCTTCGCTTTCGAGACCGAAGTGGTCGCCCCGCCGTACAGTGAGAACTTCCCGGAGTTGATGATCTTCTCGCTGGCTTCGATGCATTTGGCGAAGTAGGCGTCAGCGTAGGAAGCCTCCATATAGGTCAGCTTCTCAGCCACGGCCTTGTAACTGGATGAGATGGCTTCCTTGCCCCAGTATTTGCTCAGGGTGGCAGCATAGAGCGCCACGCGGGACTGGAGGCCCAGGGCCGCCCATTTGCTGGCGCGGTAATTACCGCCCTTAGGCTCGTCGGGGAGAAGTTCCGCCGCCCTGTCCAGTTCGGAGATCACGAAGTCCCAGGTCTCCTTCTCGGTGCTGCGGGGGATGTATAGTCCTAGATTCTCATCTCCGTCATACTTGTCATCCAGCGGCTCGGTTACGATGGGGACGCCGCCGTAACGGCGCACCATGGCGAAATAGCAGTAGGCGCGAACGAAGAGCGCCTCGCCCAGCATCTGGTCTCGGGTTTCCTCGTTGATGGCCTTCTTCTCGAGGGCCATGTCGATCTTCTGGATGAACTGGTTGATCGAACGCATCTTCTTGTAATTCCAGAAGCCAGTCACGGCGATGTCGTAGTCGTTGGCCTTCGAATAGGTGGCCAGGGTCGTATGCTGGTCCTTGGTGTTGAACGCGTCCATCGGAATGGCGTTGTACACATCCGACAGGAGACGCTCCAGACCCGCCTGCGACGAAGTCATGTCTTCCTCGGACATTTTGGTAAGGTCACCCTCCAGGCTGTCGAACAGTTTGTCGCAGGAGCAGAGGCCGAGGCCGAGGATAATGGCGAATGTATATTTAAGTATCTTTTTCATCTCTTAATAAGTTTAGAAGCTGATGCTGGTTCCTACAACGAAAGTCTTGAGCAGAGGTGCACCGGATGCTCCTCGTCTCGAGGCCTGGTATGTCTCAGGATCCCAGACCTTCACGATGGGGTTACAGAAGGTGAGGAGGTTTGTACCGCTGGCGTAGACGCGCACCCTCTTCAGGTTAATCTTGCTGAGCACGGATTTAGGCAGTGTGTAACCGATTTCCAAGCTCTTCATGCGGAAGAAAGCGTTGTTCACCCAGGAGTAAGGCTGGTCGAAACGGTAGGTGGCGTTGGAACTGGAGTCTTCGGCTCCGGAGGCCGGGGCGAGGGCCGGCCAGTAACCGGGCACCCAGACAGAGTTCGGGTCACGCGGATCGTCATAGCCATCCGCGAGGCGGTAGTGGTCCATGTGGTTGACGAAGAGCGTCTTGCTCCAGCCATAACCCATACCGCCGGACAGCTGCATCTTCTTGTGGCTCAGGGCTGCGCCGTTGAAGGTGGCGCTGAGGTCGAAGTTCTTGTATTCCAGGAAGACCATCAGACCGAACTGGAGGGGCGGGTTGCCTTCTTTCCAGGAATAGTGGCGGTCGGCTTTCGTGATGACGCCATCCCCATTGTAGTCATCGATCTTGTACATGCCGGGAACCATCTCGGCCATGTTCATCTTCTTGCTGCTGGAGGTATTGTACAGTATGGGATAGTCGAAGATTTCGTTCCAGTCCTTGAACTGTCCCATGCCGTTCCACTCATAGTACTTGCCGTCCAGGGCGTTGTCCCAGCGGCCTTCAGTATGCTCGTCATAGTAGGCCTGGGAGGATTTCCATATCTTCGACCTTTCGGCCTGCTGGTAGGTGTCACGCTCGCGTGCGAAGGTCGCGGTGGCGGTGACGCGATAATTGAAGTCCTTGAAGCGCATGCGATGCGAGAGCTCGAGGTCGATACCGACGTTCTCCGTGGCGTCTAGGTTCATCTTCGGGAGGTCGATACCGTACATGTCCGGAACGGAGGAAGCCGTTGCGGCGGACTTGCCCGTCTCCTCACGCCAGAACCAGTCGACGGAACCGCCGATGATGCCGCGGTTGATCTCCCAGTCGAAACCGAAGTCGCGCATGTACGCCTTGGTCCAGGACAGGAGGGTTTGCGCCACCGAGGTGTTGCTGTAGCCCATGATGGGGGTGTTGTCGTCGAACATGTAGTTCGTGTTGGTCTTCGAATAGCCCAGCAGGTACTGGTAGGCGGAGCCCTGGTTCTGACCGGACATACCGTCTGACCAGCGGAGCTTCAAGTTGGTCATCCAGGGGATGGCGTTCTTGAACCATTCCTCCTGGGACACCCTCCACGCGAGGGAGTAGGACGGGAAGAGGGCCCAGCGGTATCCTGGGGCGTAGAAGGAGGATCCGTCGTAGCGGGCCATCACCTCGACGATGTATCGTCCATCGTATTCGTAGTTGATGCGGCCGATGTAGCCGGCCTTTGCGCTGCTGGAACGGGAACCGCTATTCTCTGCAGTGGAGGCGATTGCCTGATCCAGGATATCGTGCGTATAGAAGTCCTCGAACAAGCGGTCGCCCCGCAGGTTCCTGTTCCAGTTTATCTGGGCCTCAGCGGCGAGCATTGCGCCGACCGTGTGCTTGCCGAAGGTGGCCTCATAGTTGGCTTGGATCTTTCCGTAAACCTTCCGCCTGTTTTCCCATCTTTCCGTCAACGCATTCTCATCCTTGTTGTAGCTGACGAGTTCGTCCGTCTGCCAGTCATAGAGCGGGAAATGGAGGGTAAGCTGGCTGGTTTCGCGCTGCTGGTAGTCATAAGCGATCTGACCGGTGAATTTCAAACCTTTCAGGAACGGGGCCGTGTAAGTGGTGTTGAGGCTGTTCACGAATGAGGACACCGAAGTCTTGTCGTAACCGTTGGCTCCGTTCAGGGCGCCGATGGCGTTGCGGCTCTCGTTGCCGGAGTTGTACGACCAGTGTGTCGGGTTGTCGGGCACTTGCCAGGGAATCCAACGCTCGGAATAAAGGCCACGGGTGTAGAAGTTCTGGTTCGCGTTCGAAGGCGTACCCACCTTTTTGTTCCAGTTCAGGCTGGACTGGAAAACGACCTTGAGGTTCTTGGTGACATTGGTGGTCATGTTGCCCTGGAACGAGAAGCTCTTGTAACCCAGCTGCGGGCCGTTCAGGATGCCGTTGTCGGTGTTGAAGGAACCGCTGAGGTAGTACTGCGTCTGGTTCGTGCCGCCGCTTACGGAGACCTGATGGTTCTGCTGGAAGGAGAAATCCCGGTAGAACTGGGAGTACCATTTGTTGTCCGTGTAACCCGGATCGCCGTTCTTGTAGTGATTGATGAGATCCTGGGAATACGGGGCTGACTTGCCCACGAGGGCGTACATTGCGTTGGCTTCCTCAAACCAGGTGAGGATGTCGACCTCTTCCGGGAGGGCGGTCGGGACGCCGAAGGAGAACCTGTTGGAGTATTTCACGGAAGGGGCTCCGATCGTACCCTGTTTGGTGGTCACGAGGATAACACCGTTCTGGGCGCCCATACCGTAGATGGCTGCGGAAGCGTCCTTCAGGACGGAGATGCTCTCGATATCCTCGGGGTTCAGCTGAGCCAGGACGGCGGAACTACTGTTGGAGTAGGAAGTGTTGGTCTCCTGGCTCCGGCGGGGCGCCGTGCGGACGATGCCGTCCACGATGACGAGCGGTTCGTCGTATCCGCGGAGCTTGAGGTCGGTGTTGAAGTCTCCGGCGTCGCCGGTCCTCTGGCGGATCTGGAGTCCAGGGACCTTACCCTGAAGGGAAGCCAGGACGTCCGTCTGCTTCGTAGCAGTGAGTTCCTCGCTGCGGATGTTCGAGATGGCGCTGGAGAGCGATGCCTTCTTCTGGGTACCGTATCCGACGACGATAGTCTCGTCGAGGGTGGTGGCCTCTTCCTGAAGAGTGATGTTGAGGTTAGGTGCCGCGGTCACTTCCTGGGTCCCGTATCCGATGGATGATATCTCAAGGACAGCGCCTGCCGGAACAAGGAAAGAGAAATTTCCGTCAAGATCAGTGGTTACACCGTTAGAGGTCCCTTTCTGCATGATGGCAGCGCCGATAACCGGCTGCCCGTCAGCATCCAGGACCTTACCCTTTACTGCAACTTGATTCTGACCGAAAACTACCGGTATGCAGAGGAGCATACCCAAAAGGAGCGACAGAAGCCGCTGATGGAGTAGTTTCTTCATAAAAGAAGTGGTTAATTAGTTATAAAAAGTGGGAAATACTGTAATGCCCGTATTATTTCATTTCAAATATATGAAAAAAAGCGAAATAATACGCTCCAATCATCATTATTTGTCACCACTGTATAAAAAAAGCAGGCCGGGAACGGTCCCGGCCTGAAAGGAATCATTGATAGTGGATACTAGTATCCAGGGTTCTGTACGATGTTGGGGTTGACGTTGAGCTCACTGAGGGGATAAGGATAATGCTCACTCTTTCCGGGAGTAAAGTCATAGTCCTTCTGCCTTACGGCTCCACCGTAATAGTCATGCCATTCGACTACCCAGCCTTCCGTACATGTCGGAATCTTCTGACGGGTCTTTCCTGCATATACGGTGGCGGCATCTCCCCATCTCACGAGGTCTGCGAAGCGCTCGTTCTCGAACGAGAGCTCGAACCTCTTCTCGTCCTTCACATTCTGGAGGGTAAGCTCAGTCAGAGGCGCATTGACGCGGGCCTGAACCTTGTTGAGGGCGGCCTTGCCGCTGCCGTCATCGCTCGTCTTGGCGCAGGCCTCGGCGTACATGAGCAGAACCTCGGCATACCTCATGAGGATGCTGTTGTTCGCATATGCATATCCGTTACGGGCCTTCACCGCACCATCATCATAGTACGCGTATTTCATGTCGAAGTAACCCTCATGACCGAAGAGAGGGGTGTTGACATGGAATTCCACGGGCTTTCCGTCAGGAGTGGTTCCGAAATCCATGGCGACGACATCGTCATAGGTCTTGATGGTCTCCTTGAACCTGATGGAATTCTCGCCGTCATGAGCCTTGAGGGCGTCGTAGTATTCCTTGGTAGGATTGAGGAAGCCCCAGGAGTTGTTGTAGAGGATCTTGGGCATGGCGGTCACGTGGTCGGCACGCCATCCCCACATGAGGTAAAGCATGCTGTTCGGATAGGTGTTCGTGCCATTGGGGGTAACATTGATCTCCAGGACCTTCTCGACGCTGAGGTCGCCGGCCAGTCTCCAGAGGTTCATGTACTCGCTGCCGGGCACAAGGTCATACTTTCCGGAATCGATGACCTTCTTGAGGTTGGTCTTCGCACCGGCGTAGTCATTGTTGTAGAGCTGTGCCTTGCCTTCGAAAGCGAGGGCTGCCTCACGTGTCACGCGGATACCGCCTGCCTTGTCGTTGACGTTCTGCTTGGACGGGAGGGCCGATGCCGCAGCGTCGAACTCGGAGATGATCCAGGGCCAGAGTTCGCTGGCCGGGGTGTTCTCGGGACGCTCGGAACCGTCCATCACGTAGTCGATCTTCGGAGGATTGCCGAAGTAGATGGTGAGGAGCATGTGTGCCCATGCCCTCCAGAACCTCGCCTCAGCCACGGCGCGTGCCTTTATGGAGCTCTCTGCCGGATCGAACTTGTCGATGATGAGGTTACACCTGTAGATGATGGCATACGGAGTCCTGTAATATCCCGAAGGAAGGTTGGAAGAACTGATGGCGAACTCGTTGATATAGGACCATTGGATGTTGTCACCTCTCTGTCCTCCACCGGCATATACGTCATCCGAAGGCAGGTTGGTCATGAACTTGTAGTCGTAGAAGAAGCCCATCACCTGGTTGTAGACAGCAGCGATGGCTGCGGTGGCATCATCGTCCGTCTGATAGAAATCTTCCATGGATACCGCTCCCTTCTGTTGGATGTCCAGAAGGTCCTGACTGCAGGAAGTAGCGGTCATTGCTGAAAGGGCTATCGCCAAAGCTATGTATAATACCTTTTTCATATAATCATCACTTTAAATTAGAATGACAGATTCAGACCGAAGACGAACTTCTTGGTCGGAGGGAAGGAACCCTTGTCAACACCCATAGCGGAGGTGGAGCCGGAGGAAGCCTCAGGATCGAATCCGGGATAGGTAGTGAAGGTGAAGTAGTCGTCAAGTGAGACATATGCCCTAGCGGAAGTGAGGGCGAGCTTCTTGGAGATGTCGCGAGGCAGGGTATAACCGAACTGTATCTGCTTGATCTTGAAGAAGGATCCGTCATAGACCTGGGCGCTGGAATGCCAGTAGGCAACCTCGTTGGTGATACCGGCCTTAGGATGCTTCGCATCGGTGTGGCTCGGAGTCCACCTGTCCGTATAATAGATGCTGAGGTTGTTGTTCATAGGACGGTCGACGCGGTGCAGACAGGAGACGATGTCATTGCCCTGGGTACCGGTGCCGAACACTGTCAGGTCGAAGCCCTTCCATGCGGCGTTAAGGGTGATACCGTAAGTGAAGTCAGGGATGGCGCAGCCGATGTAGAATGCCTGGTCCGTACCGTTGATCACGCCGTCCGCCTGGATGCCTTCTGCCTCGTTCTGATAGTCTTCGAACATAGGCTCGCCGGTCTGCTTGTCAACTCCGGTGAACTTGTAACCGCGCATGTACCATACCGGATAGCCTTCCTCAAAGTAGGTGATGGGCCAGTCAAAGAAGCTGGTACCGGACAGACGCTTGACCGAAGGATCGAGATAGGTAACCCTGTTCTTCAGCGTGGAGATGTTTCCGTTGATGGAATAGTGGAAGTCACCGATGTCGTCCCTCCAGCCGAGTTCGAGCTCGAGACCCTGATTGAGCACCTTACCGGCGTTGAGGGTGACGGAGCCCTGACCGGTCTCCATGACAGGGGTACCCCTGACGAGAAGGCCGTCGGTACGCTTGTCATACCAGTCGAGGGTAGCGGTGAGCCTGTTGTTCAGGAAGCGTGCGTCGATACCGAAGTCATACTGGGTGGAAGTCTCCCAGGTCAGGTTCGGGTTGGCGAGTCCGTTGGGATAGGAACCGAGGGTGATGGCGTCGGAGGTATCGAAGAATGCCCATGCTCCACCGACGTTGATGGTAGAGGTGTAAGGGTATCCGCTGAGGATATTGACGTTACCGTTGCGTCCCCAGGATGCACGTAGTTTCAGGTAATTGAAGGCGCCGGAGAAGAGGCTCTTGGCGAATTTCTCGTTGGAGATGGTCCAACCGGCGGAAATTGAAGGGAAGTAACCCCAACGGTTTTCCTTGGAGAGCTTCGAGGAGTCAAAAGCATCCGCACGGAAGTTGACCTGCACGTTGTAGCGGTTGTCGTAGCTCCAGCTGAGACGTCCGAGGTAAGCAAGGTTCCTGGAGAGGGACTCGACGCCGGAAGTGGAGTCGTTACAGTCCGTGGTCAGGTAGCTCAGGTAGCGGAAGTTGGGAGCATAGTTCCTGAGCTGGTCTCCGGAACCGGTCACATAGTTGGAACTTCTCTCCATGAAGGACATACCGATCATGGCGCCGAAAGTATTCTTGCCGACATTGAAAGAGTAGTTGGCGAAGTTCTCCCACTCGTAATTCAGGGTGTTCCTGGCAGTGGCGGAGAGGCTGTAAGTATCACTCTTGTTCTGGCCGTTGGCATAGAACGGGAAGCTGTAGCTGCTGCTGTTGTTGAAGCCGAACTGATAGCCGAAACGGGAGGTGACAACGAGGTTCTTGATAGGAGTGAAGTTGGCGTAGAGGGTTCCTCTGGCAGTCATTCCGTTGCTCGTGTCGTCATGGTTGTCCCTCTGTACGAACGGGTGGGTCTGCTCGGACTCCGCGATCAGGGAGATACCGTAGTAGTCGCCGTTTTCATCGGTGAGATACTTGCGGCCTTTCGCGATGTTGGCGAGATAGGTGGCGGGAAGATTGTTCGGGCTGTAAACGTTAGGAGTGAGAGGGTCAAGGTTGAGCACAGAGGTGATCAGGGATCCGTACTCCGAATTTTCGGAAACGTTCTTGACCTCCCTCTTCTCGAAGGAAGAGTTGATACCCACGGTGAGCCAGGACTTTACCTTGTATTCGGCATTGATCTGGGCAGTGAGACGCTTGAAGATATCGGACTGTCCCCTGACGATACCGTCCTGGTCGAGGTAAGTGATCGAGGTGAAAAGGCTGCCCTTGTCGTTGCCTCCCTGGAATCCTACGGTGTAACGCTGCGTAGGGCTGGGGGTGAAAGCAACCTTGGACCAGTTGGTGTCAGTCTTGCCGTCCCACAGGGCGCGGGCGGCATCGGTGAGGAAGCCCGCCTCGGTCATGTAGTTGACATACTGTTCGGCGTTCATGACCTCGGGAATCTTCGCGAGTGAGTTGAGGGTGTACTGGGCATCGAAGAATACCCTGCCGTCCCTGGAGCTCGATCCGGACTTGGTGGTGATGAGGATGACACCGTTTCCTGCCTGGGCACCGTAGATGGCAGCCGAAGCGGCATCCTTGAGGACCTCGATGGATTCGATGAGGTTAGGATCGAGATAGTCGATACTGGAGACCGTTAGACCGTCGACGATGATGAGCGGGTCGGAAGCGGAGTTGGAGGAATAACCTCTCACTCGGATGGTACCGCTCGATCCCGGGGCTGCGGAGGTCTGGATGATCTGCACACCGGATGTCTTTCCCTGGAGGGCCTGGGCGGCATCATTGGTGGAACGGTTCTCCATATCCTCGGCCTTGACCTGTGAGATGGCTCCGGTGACGTCGCTCTTGCGTTGTACACCGTAACCGATAACAACCGTTTCCTCGATGAATTCGTTGTCCTCCTCGAGGATGATGCGGTAAGAGCTCTGTGATCCGACTACGAAGGTCTCAGTCTTGTAGCCGATGCAGGACACACTCAAATTGGCGTTGTTGGGAACGCTTAAAGAGAAAGCACCGTTCACGTCCGTGACGGTTCCAAGGCGGGAATTGCCGATCACCATCACGGATGCTCCGATGATCGGTTGTCCATCTTGATCAACGACTGTTCCGCTGATCGGACGGTTCTGGGCATAGCCCGTCGCACCTGCAAGCCAAAGAATTGACATCAGGGCGAAAACCGCCACTTTCTGGAAAACTTTACCTGTCATACAATCAGTTATTAAATAATGGTTAGGAAAATGTCTAACAGGCTGGAGTCTTTCCGGACTCCGCCACGCTGATTGTAGACGAGTTTTAGTTTACTTTCTACAAATTTAATAAATATTCTGTGAAAAAGAATTAATTTAATTTAAGAATTTTCGTTAATAAACTGAAGAATTCGATAAAAGACTGATAATGGATAGCTTTCGAGGGAGGGTAATAAAAGAAATGGGGAAAATCTCACGACTTTCCCCACCCTGATAACTAAACTCTTTTAATCGCCTTTAACCATTAGCGATCTGTCTTAAATCAGCGTTCTTTGGAATCTTCCGAAACTGAAGGCAGTTTCGTCGGACTCCGGTGCAAAGAAACTTTTCCAAACTGTTACGGTCAATGCCGAAATTGGTAAACGCTGAAAAAACAGTGAATTGGTTACGAAAGCGACAATATTTTTACCAGAATGGGAAAAACAATGTTGAAAAAGAGTCAAATATCTTCGATCACTCCATCATGAAGATACCAGATATGTCCTGATACGGCAGGGTATCCCATCTGTCTGTAGAGCCGGATATAGCGCTGTAGCTGACGGGTGTATCCTTTGTCCTGTTCACCTGTCTTGTAGTCGATGATGATCGTCCTGTCGGGCAGTGCGACTACACGGTCCGGGCGATGCTCGCTGCCGTTGGTGTCGAAAACGCTGCGTTCATTGAACACGGCCGAACCGTCCTCCGGGAACCATCCGCGCTCTGCAACGGAAGCGATGCGCTCCTGCAGGAGCGCGAAGTCCTCCTCTCCTTCCTTCGCGGTAAGCCTGCCGTCACGGACAGCGGCATCGACGGCACCTCTGAGGTCCTTCGGAGCGCGCACGGAGGCAAGTATATCGTGAAGGACTATGCCACCAAGACGTTTGGAGGCCATAGTCCCTACACTCCCTTCCGGAGAGAAGAAATCAGCCGCATCTGTACTGAGCCTGAGCCGGCCGTCCAGCGGATATGAGCGGAAAGCGGTTGGAAATCCGGCCTCTTCCATCCGGACTTTGCGTTCCATACGTGTGAAGTCATAAGGAGTACCGTATTCGAATACTTCCGCATCGCCTTCGGTGGAAAGCTTCTCCTGCAAGAGGGGCGATGTGCCGGCAAATGCCCGGAGCACCTGTGAGAAGTCCTTGGCGTCACCTTTTAACGAAGATTTGCAGGATATGACATGAAGGGACTTCTTCGCGCGCGTGAGCGCGACATAGAAGGTGTTTATGTTGTCCACAGCCTGGAGTGAGCGCTCCCTCTCGTAGTCTCCCGCGAAAGCGGTGTCCGCCGCCTTTGAAGACAGGCGGACGGGGAAAATGGAGGAGGACGCCTCGGGAAAGGCGTCCGACGCTCCGTCGGGCCTGCACCAGTGCCAGCCTTCCTTGTAGAATCCGACTTTCTCGGCATAAGGGAATATGACATGGGGGAACTCCAACCCTTTGGACTTGTGTATGGTCATGATCCTGACGGAGTCGCCGGTAGAGGGGGAACTCAGGCACGGGTCATTGCCTTCCTCATTCCAGTCCTTGAGAAAGCGCTGCAGGCTGTTGCCGCCCTTGGCGCACCAGTCCTGAAGATAGTCCAGGAATGACTGGATGTACAGGGATTCGCCCTCGAAGCCGGAGGGATCCCTGTCCTGCATTTCGCGCAGCAGTCCTTCGCACAGGTCAACCAGAGAGTGGTATTGCTCCGGTACAGTTATGTTGAGCGACGAAGCCAGGTAGCTGCTGACAGTATCGTCTGGATTCTCCACGCATGAAAGCAGGGAGACGAGGCGGCGCACTGTCACCGATGACTTCAGCGCGAGCGAGTCGTCGCTGATGACGGGGATGCCGGCTTCCATGAGATAAGCTGCGACACGGCCTCCTTCAGCGTTGTTGCGCACGAGGACGGCGATATCCCCATATCCGGCTCCGGCCTCCCTTGCCTCGGAGATGCTTTCGAGCACCATGCGGTCCTCATCCCCGGCATCGCAGAAAGTCAACCTGACATATCCTTCCTGAGGGTCGTCCGACTTGACTTCCTGCTCGACATCGGAATAGATTTCACTCGCCCCTATGGCTGCCGCAGCATGGGTGAAGAATGCGCTGTTGAAGCGGACTATGGCTCCGCAGCTGCGCCAGTTGGAGTCAAGCGGCTTGACTGACGAAAGTGGGAACTGTTCGGTAAGGCGGCTGGCCAGGAGGTTCCAGTCGGAACCTCGCCAGCGGTATATGCTCTGCTTGACATCTCCCACGACGAGGTTGGTACGTCCAGAAGCGTCGCTTTCGCGCAGCAGCGGCAGGAAATTCTGCCACTGTATGGTGGACGTGTCCTGGAACTCGTCCAGCAGGAAACTCTCGAAACGGACGCCCATCTTCTCATAGACGAAGGGGGCGTCGCTTCCGTCGATGATGTCCCGCAGGAGGGTATTGGAGTCATCCAGACCCAAAACGTTCTTTTCCTTGAGCAGCGCATCGAACTCGCGGTAGAAATCGACTGCCAGGCGCAGGCCGAAAGTCTGTTCCTTGATGAGTACTGCGGTGTTGTAGCGTTTGAGGGGCAGGTCGAACAATGCGCAGAAAGTGTCCAGGGGACCTTCCAGCAAGCCCTGGACCCGCGGCAGGAAGCTGGGTGCCTTGGTTTTGGAGAACCATGATTCGGAATCGGCAGCGTTGCGGAAAAACGTCGCCGACGGTTTTGTGACGGGCTTGCCCGGCTCCAGGGAGACATAATCCTGCACTTTGGACAGGAAACCCCGGTTGGTCTCTGAGAGCGGGACACCGGCCTGGTCCATGACTTCGATGACGGCTTCCGCAGCTTTTTTCAATGCCATGGGGAACTCGGAGATGATCCTGTCGCATTCGGCCCGTGCCGCCGCGAGCCTTTCTTCGGAGAAGGCCGTCGCCGCGTCGATGCCCATCGACTCCGAGCGCTCGCGGCGCTCTTCGTTCTTGAGCTTCTCCGCCATGTCGTACAGGCCACGCTCGAGGTTGACCCTCCGTCCCAGGCGAAGCTGCTCCATGACTCCTTCGTTGAGGCGCCCGATGAGTTCGGTGGACTCCTCTGTTAGGGAATCGAGTATGCGGTCAACAGACTCGTGGACCAGCGAATCACGGTCAAGTTCCACTTGATACGATGCAAACTGCCCGATCTCGCGGGAAAACGCCTTGAGTGTCATCTGGAAGAACTTGTCGATTGTGCTCACATAGAAGGAACCGTAGTCGTGGAGGATATCGACAAGGATCTGTTCAGCACGGGCTTTCAAAGCTTTCGCATCCGGACAAAGGGCCGGGATGAAATCGTCGAAATAAGGAGACTTCTCCGGATTCGATGCGAGTGTGCCGAGCTCGAGGAGGATGCGTGACTTCATCTCCGCCGTGGCCTTGTTAGTGAAAGTAACGGCGAGGATATGGCGGTATGCATACCTGTCAGCGTTTTCCAGCAATATTGAGATGTACTCCTTGGCGAGGTTGTAGGTCTTGCCTGAACCCGCGGAGGCTTTGAGTATCTTGATCATCGGCCGCAGATGGTTTTGAAATCACAATGGGAACAGGTCTTGGCATCTGCGGTGCGTGAAAACGGCACCGAGGTGTCGGAAATCTCCCGGAGCATATCCGATAGCCGCTCCTTCATGAGCGAGGTGAACACGGGACTGGCGGGAATGGACTGCACGGGCGAAACGAACAGTTTCGCCGGTGCATATACGGCATTGGAGATGGCCGTCCCTCCGGCATCTTTCTCCACGAACAGGTCGTACAGGAACATCTGGAGGGCGATCTTCGGCCTTTTGGCGTTGTCCGGGCCGAAAATGGCATCCACGACCTCCTGAGCATTGTCGTCGAAGACATTGATGTCCTCGTCACTGACCTTGCCGGTCTTGTAATCCACGATACGGATTTCGCCGGGGGCGAAACGGTCCATCCTGTCTATGTAGCCCTTGAACCGGAAACCGTCATAGTCGAGGAAACGCTCCTGTTCGAGCCCAAGGACTTCGAAGGAATCCATGCCGCGGGCGTCCATGCACTCCAAGTCTCGGGACAGGACCTTCATGACATACTGGAGGATGACATCCTCGAAAACGAGATTGCGCCCGCTGACCTCGAAAGTATGCAACTCTGTCATTATCAGGGAGCGGATGCGGGCTCGCAACGCGTCCGGCTTGTCCAGCCAGGAACGGATATATTCCTTTGATATATGCCGCAAGGCCCTTCCGGAATATTCCTTCATCGTTTTGCGGTCCATGGGGAAATCCGGATCCATGGCGAAAGGCCCCGTGTAGAGCGCGCACATGGTATTGTGGAAGACATTGCCTATCATGCCTGCATCCAGCGACTCCGCCACCTCGTCCTCGGCCTTTAGCTTCCTGACAGTGTGGAAATAGAACTTGGCAGGGCAGTACAGGTAGTTCTGGAGTGAAGATGCAGAGAGGAACGAAGAACGGATCGTCTCAACATCCTCCAGGGTCTTCGGAATGTCTCCGTTATCAGATCCTACGGATACGGCCGGTCTGGCGACATGCCTCACGATATCGGCCTTGAAGTGCAGTTCGAGCTGCTTGATATACCGGCTCTCTTCTCCGGCCCGGAGTCCCTCGGTGCGGGAGTCGTAGACCATCCATACGTTCTCCGCCCTGCGGATCATGCGGTAGAAATAGTATGCCCACACCGCATCCTGGTACTCGTAGGTGGGCAGTCCGAAGCCTTTGCGCAGTTCGGGAGGAATGAAAGAGGTTCCTGAAGACCTCCTGGGGAATACGCCCTCGCCGGAGGAAAGGATCACGAGGTTGCGGAAATCCAATGCCCTGGTCTCCAGAGGTCCCATGACCTGCAGCCCTTTGAGCGGCTCTCCGGTGAAAGGGACGGACACTGGCCCAAGTACCTGCGAGAGCAGGCGGACGAAAGTGGAGGGGAGTATGGGGAGCTCCATGTCAGCAAGCCTGTTGACTGCGAGATAGCATTCGCGTGCAAAATCCAGTTCCACCGACATGTCCGGAATGTCCTTCAGCAGGGGAGCGACAGCCTTGATCGCCTCGGTCAAGTATGAGCAGAAAGAACGGATGACGTCTGAATCCGCCCTCCTGGGGTCTTCTACGACTGGACGGAATACAGTTTCAAGGACGGGGTCGCCGCAGAAAGACTCCTGGGATATATAATACTGTGATCCGGATTTGATTCTCGTAACGGCAGCGCGTCCTTCCTCTCCAATAACGGACTTGAAAACGCTGTTGGAGAATATGGCGTGGACCTGACGGTGATAGAAGTACCATTTCCCATCCTTGCTGCGCAGGTGCATCTGAAGGGCGGCGGTCTCCATTAGGAATGAGTGGAACTCGCTTGCCGACATCGGATAGCCCATGGTAACGTTGATATCCCTGATCTCCGGCGGAATGGAGTTGAGAACGGGAAGAAGAAGGTTTTCATCAGGCAGAACGACTGCCGTGTCGATGCCCAAGGCGGAGATGTCGCCTCCGTGGCATCGACCGGCCAGCTCGCCAAATATGGCCGGGAGCTGCATCGCCTGTCCGACTGACGACGGTACTCCAAGCACGTCGATACGCGGTACCATCTTCCCAATGTCCTCGAGTTGGAATGCCTGAGGGAACTCCAGGAGATTGTCCTTCATGAAGAAAGATGATTTGTTTCTCGGATCACTGATCCACCCTTCGGACCAGTCCCAGCAGAAGGATGCCATCCCGGCATCCATCATCCGGTGCAGAACCCTTCGTTCGCATTCGTTCAAAGCGTTCAGTCCGACGAATACGAAATGCTCGGTCCCAGGGAAACTGTCGGCAAATATGTCGGTCGCTGATTCGTTGCCCAGGCGCTCAGCAAGCGACCTGTACACCATGCCTTCGTATGCCTTGCCTTCGGACGAGAGTTTGGCACGGAAAGAATTGTATAGGGGCAGCAGTATATTCCAAACCTGAAGGAAGTTTGCCTTGACTCCTGAAACAGGCCCTTGAGCCGCTCCGCCTCCGCGTTTGAAATGACCGAGGAAGCGCTCCACGGCTGCGCGTTGGTTCTCCGTCAGGTACGAGAACCCGTCCCGCATGTCTTTAAGGTCCGAAATGTTGCTGAACAGGCCGGCAGGATCGATGAGATACTTGTCCACATCGTCGAAGTCGGAAAGGAGTACATCTCCCCAGAAGATGAAATCATCCAGAGGCTCCGCGGTGGGGAATACCTTATGATAGCATTCATATAAATCCAGGAGAAGCGTCACGCGGCCGGTGGCAGCGGCCCCGGCAGCATGGTAGAAGAAGTCGTTGACCGTAAACATGGCGGGGGATTCGAGCGGTTTTGCTCCCTCTCCCGCCACTGTCTCCGCCAGATACTTGCGGAAGAATGCCATCGACCGCCTGTTGGGGAAAACGAAACACGTCTTCCGTATGTCTCCCGCGTAGTACCAATGCTCCGCGACCTGTCTCAAGAATGCTTTCATATCGCAAATATACCTAAAGCTTGTGCCATTCTGGCGCATTTCCAGCATTAAATTCCTCCTTTTTTATATGAATTCAGTTTTTTATAAACTCCGCCTGTCCTGTTTTCGGTTTATAAAAAACAAAACGACAAACATTGTCGTCTTAAAAAATATTACTAAATTAGCCGACGATTAACTGACCACTCAACTAAACTCAATTAACCTTTAACCATTGCAAAATGAAAAAACAATTGTTCTTCAAGGCAGCTGTGGCCGCATTGGTCATGGCTTGTAGTCTTTTGGGCAGTACTTTCTCTTTTGCCCAAAACAAGACGATCAGCGGAACAGTCGTTGATCCTCAGGAACAACCGATCATCGGAGCATCCGTGATGGTGATTGGCAATTCCCGCCTCGGCACGGTCACTGACGTGAACGGAGCCTTCTCGCTAAGTGTTCCCAACAATGCGAACATCAGCGTGTCCTGCATCGGTTACAAGACCGAGACCTTCGTCGTCGGATCCCAGAGTACCTATCGCGTCGTCCTCGAGGAGGACGCTGAGTTCATCGAGGAAACGGTCGTCGTCGGTTACGGTGTCCAGCGCAAGAGCGACGTGACCGGCGCCATCTCCCAGGTCAAGGCCCAGGACATGGAGAACCGTTCCGTGGCTGACGCCTCCCAGGCTCTCCAGGGTAAGACCTCCGGTGTCCAGATCATCCAGACCTCTGCCAGTCCTGGTTCCAGCGGTACCATCCGTGTCCGCGGTTATTCGTCCAATGCAGCCTCCGACCCTCTGATTATCGTCGACGGTCTCCAGGTAAGCAGCATCAATTACCTCGATCCTAACGTCATCGAGTCCATCGAAGTCCTGAAGGACGCTGCTTCGGCTGCTATCTACGGTGCCCAGGCTGGTAACGGTGTCATCCTCATCACCACCAAGACCGGTAACCGCGAGCGCAACGGCCGCGTCTTCTTCGATGCCCAGTATGCCATCAACTCGCTGGCCAAGGTCCCCGAGGTTATGAACGCCCAGCAGTACATCGGCTACATGACCGAGGCTGGCTTCCTCTCCGAGTCCGCCCTTGCCCGTTATGACGGCAAGACCGACACCAACTGGTCCGACGTCACCTTCACTCCGAGTCCGACCCAGCGCTACACTGTCGGCTTCCAGGGTGGAAATGACAAGAGCAACTTCTACACTTCGCTCACTTACTTCGACCAGGACGGTATCGTCCGTGGAAAGTCCGATGTGTTCAACCGCATCACCGCCCAGATCAACGCTGACTACAAGGTAAAGCCTTGGATCACCGTGGGTATCAACACTTCCTTCGAAAAGAATTTCAGGAGGACCGTTTCCGAGAATTCCGAGTATGGCTCGATGATGACCGCTACCCTGAACCTCGACCCGCTCACCCCGAACGTATATGCCCCGAACAATCTCCCCGAGATCTACCAGATCAACATCAACAACGGTCTGAACTATCTCACTGACGAGAACGGCAATTACTACGGTGTGTCCCAGATCGCTGAAAGTGAGCAGACCCACCCGTTCATCCTCCGTGACAACCACGACTCCTGGTCGGCCGGTATGAACGTGCGTGGAACCCTCTATGCCAACATCACTCCGTTCAAGGACTTCGTCTTCACTTCACGTTTCGGATATCGTTTAGGCTTCTCCAACAGTTCCGACTATTCCTTCCCGTACTACGCAAGTGCACAGAACAAGGCCACGAACTACAGCCTCTCCGCCACCTCGCGCAACAACTTCTACTATCAGTGGGAGAACTTCGCGAACTACTCCAAGAAGGTCGGAAAGAGCACCTTCTCCGCGATGGCCGGTATGTCCTTCATCGAGAGCACTTCCAACTATGTGACCGGCAGCGGTGACGTTCTCAAGGCCTATGAGCCCAACTTCCGCTATCTGAGCTACCTGACCTCCGACTGTAACGACTCCACCTCCGGTGTCGAGTCCCTGTCCCGTCAGCTCGCTTACATGGGCCGTCTCGGATGGACCTATGACAATCGCTACATGCTCCAGGTAAACTTCCGTGCGGACGCTTTCGATACTTCGAAGCTTTCCGCCCAGAACCGTTGGGGTTACTTCCCGTCAGTTTCCGCCGGTTGGACCATCTCCAACGAGAAGTTCATGAGCGGCGTGAACAAGGATGTCCTCTCCTTCCTGAAGCTCCGTGCTTCCTGGGGACAGAACGGTAACGTCAGCGTCCTTAACGGTTATCCTTATACCGCCACCATCAGCGTCGGTAACTCCTCGGCCTTCTACACCACCGGCGAGTCACTGACCTTCGGCTCCGCTCCTGGACGTCTTGCTAACCCTAACCTCCACTGGGAGACCTCCACGCAGTATGACTTCGGTATCGATGCCCGCTTCTTCAAGGATAAGCTCACCTTGACCCTCGACTACTTTGACAAGAGGACGAGCGGCCTTCTGGTCAGCACCACGCCTGTCATGGAGACCGGTCAGAGCTCGGTTACCCTGAACGCAGGTAACGTTCTCAACCAGGGTCTTGAGGCCGAACTCAGCTGGAGGGACCAGATCGGCGACCTCCGCTACAGCATCTCCGGCAACATCTCCACCTTGAAGAACCTGGTTACCTACCTCGATCCTTCCATCACCCGTATCGGTGGAACCGGTTTCTTCGACTACACCTGGACCTACTTCGAGAAGGGTTACCCTGTGTGGTACATCCGTGGCTACAAGTGTACTGGTATCGACAGCGCTACCGGCGAGCCTCAGTTCGCAGACTATGACGGCGACGGCATCATCAACAGTGCCGATGCTGCATGGGATCTCGGCTGCGCCATTCCTGACTTCACATACGGTCTCACCCTCAACCTCGCATGGAAGAACCTCGACCTCGTGGTGTTCGGAACCGGTTCGCATGGCAACGAGATCGTTTCCTGCCTCCACCGTATCGACCGTCCTATGAACAACAACCTCAGCCTCTACTACACCGAGCGCTGGTCGAGCAGCAACAAGAACGCTTCCTATCCCAGGCCCGGTTCCAACTTTGAGACCGAGTACTGGCACTCCAGCGCCTGCGTGTTCGACGGTTCGTTCTTCAAGATCAAGCAGATCCAGCTCGGTTACACCCTGCCGCAGTCTGTCATGAAGGCTGTGAACATGAGCACTGCCAGGTTCTATGTGTCGCTTGACGACTACTTCACTTTCACTTCTTACCCGGGATTCGATCCTGAGGCTTCCTCCGGCTCCACTTCCGCAATGGGTATGGACAAGGGCTCCTTCCCTCCGTCCAAGAAGCTTGTTTTCGGTGTCAACCTCGCATTCTAACCTAAAGACATTGAGAATATGAAAAAGATATTTATTGCGATAACAGTGATGCTTGCAGCGGTGGCTTTCACCTCCTGCAACCAGGATCTTCTCAACATCCAGCAGAAGGGCGCCGTCTCACAGGAAGAGTTCTATCAGACGGACGACGACGCCTTGGCCGCCATTACGGCAGTCTATGCCCAAATGCGCCAGTACTACTACAACTACAAGTTCTTCACGAACCTGCCGTCCGACAATATCTATTGCGGTGGTGGATCCCGTGGTGACAACGACCAGTGGGCACAGCTCAATGAGTTCCGTACTCACGCCCAGACCGGTTCGCTGAGTACCTACTACCGTACTGCGTACAATATCATCTTCAAGTGCAACCTGTTGATCAACAACATGGAGCCCAACACGGCCGTTACGAAGCGCGCTATCGCTGAAGCAAGGTTCTTCCGCGCCTGGGCCCACATGGTACTGACCGAGTACTGGGGTACCCCTCCGCTCATCACCGAAGTCCTCAACGGTTCCGAGAAGCCGGCCAACACGCCGAAGGCTGAACTCTGGAAATTCATCATCGACGAGTTCGCAGCCTGCGCAAATGACCTTCCTTCAAAGGCCAACAAGAACGACAAGAATGCAGTCTGCCGCATCACCAAGGAGTGCGCACTCGCATACCAGGGCAAGGCACAGGTCCTCTCCGGTGACTATGCCGGTGCAAAGACCACCCTCAAGAAGGTTATCGACTCCGGAAAGTATGACCTCGTACCGAGTGACCAGTACAAGTACATCTGGAGCAAGGAAGGTGACCTCAGTGAGGAGGTCGTGATGACCATGCATGTCACCGAGAACGGTACCAACACCTATGACTTCGACATGCTCTACCTGATGTGGGGCTGGCGCGCAGACCACGTGAACAAACTCCCGACCCAGTTCTACAACAACAGCTGGGGCTTCATGAACCCGACCAAGGACTTCTTCGATGCCTTCGTCGCACATGACGGTCCTGACTCCTACCGTATCCGCGCATCTGTCGCTTCCTACGATCAGGTCATGCAGATGGACTTCGGCAAGGACGGTGCAGGCAATCCCATCCAGTTCAAGATTGTGACCCCGCTCCACGGACACGAAGGCTATTTCGACCTGAAGTATGCATTCTATGATCAGAATGCAGTGAAGTCGCGTGGCGGCTACTCCTACATCAACGACCGTCTGTACATGCGCTACGCCGAGGTGCTCCTCCTCTATGCTGAGGCTTGCGCACAGGCTGGTGACGACGGCAGCGGCCTCGCAGCCCTGAACAAGGTTCAGGCCCGCGCCGGTGCCCCGCTCACCCCGCTTACCCTCCAGAATGTGAAGGATGAGAAGCGTTTCGAGCTCTATCTTGAGAGCTGCCGCTTCGTCGACCTGGTACGTTGGGGCGATGCTCCGAAGGCCCTTGCCGGCCACTATGAGAGCATCCCTGAGTTCCAGGACGGCAAGGTCACCTGGAACCCGTACAACACCGGCAAGGTCCACGGTTTCCAGGCTGGCAAGAACGAACTCTATCCGTTCCCTTACAGCGAGCTGCAGGTCAACGAGAACCTCGTACAGAACCCTGGATACTAGTCCTGCGGTTGATTGAAATGAAGATGGGTGGCCATGTGGCCACCCATCTTTCATTATGTCCGGAGCTTAAGGCTAAAGTTTTACGAGTTCGTAGTCCCTGGATCCCAGGCCTATCTTCTCGGCGTGCTCCATGCAGCTCTTCCAGTCGACGGTGGGACGGCTGTTCTTGAACAGGTCGAAATAGTTGACGAATCCGGGCTTGGACATATTGTCTCCGACCTGGCCGTTCTTGAACGGCTCGACGGCGTTGCACAGGTCTACGCAGGCCTGGTCTAGTGCGAGGGGATCGAAGGAGCACAGCATGCCGATGTCGGGGATGATAGGGGCATCGTTCTCGGAGTGACAGTCGCAGTTGGGCGAGACGTCCACTATGAGGGATATGTGGAAATTCGGACGGCCGTCCACGACGGCCTTGGCGTACTCTGCCATGCGGCAGCCGAGCATCTCGTTGGCGACGTTGTCGGCAAAGCTGATGGCGTCGAAATTGCAGGCGCCGAGGCACCTGCCGCAGCCGACACAATCCTTGGTCACGGTCATCTTGCGGCGATCTTCGTCAAAGACGAGCCCGCCGTTGGCGCACTCCTTCTGGCATTTGCGGCAGCCGCGGCAGAGGACAGGGTCAATCTGCGCCTTTCCGGCGCTGTGCTGGTCCTTCTTGCCGGCGCGGGAGCCGCAGCCCATGCCGATATTCTTGATGGCTCCGCCGAATCCGGCCTCTTCATGCCCCTTGAAATGGCTGAGGCTGATGAAGATGTCCGCGTCCATCACGGCGCGCCCGATATGGGCTTCCTTGACAAACTCACCTCCGCGTACGGGGACGTCGATATCGTCAGTGCCCTTGAGGCCGTCCGCGATGATAACGGGGCACCCGACGCTGAGCGGGGTGAATCCGTTCTCCCAGGCGCAATAGAGATGCTCCAGAGCATTTTTCCTGAAGCCGGGGTACATGGTGTTGCAATCGGTGAGGAAAGGCTTGCCGCCAAGTTCCTTGACGACATCCACGACTGCCTTTGCGAAATTGGGACGCAGGAAGCTGATGTTGCCCAGCTCCCCGAAATGCATCTTGATGGCGACGAACTTGCCGTCAAAATCGATGTTTCCGATACCGGCGGTACGGATCAGGCGTTGCAATTTGCGGGGAATCGGCTCCCCGTAAGCCTTGGTTCGGAAATCCGTGAAATAGACTTTCGGTTTTTCCATAGACTGTTATCTAAGGTCGGTTATGAAATAGTTTTTGTTCAGTTTCTTCGTGTCGAAGGAGAAGGCCTCCCTGGTGGTTGCAGGAGTGAGGGCGAAGTCCTTCACTGTGACGGTGATGACGTTGCCGTCCGATGTGTTGACCAGCAAGCCGGCTGGCTTCTTGGCAGCCGTGAGCATCAGGGACAGTTCCGTAATGTTGCCGTCCTTGGTCGCGGGCTCCAATACAGCTTGGGTAACTTTCTGTCCGTTGAAGGTCGTCGAGACGGTCTTTTTCAGCTTGAATGCCTTGTCAACCGCACCCACGATCAGTGCAGGATTGGCCTCGTAGTCGAGTCCGCCCTCCTTAACCCCTTCTATGTAGCACTCCTCGGCTGCCGTGTCAACGGTCCATCTCGTAGTGCCGTCGCAATAGACCTCCAGGCCGTCACCCTTCATGATGAACGTATCCCCCTGGAGCTTTATGGTCCCCGATCCGCTTAGCGGCACCTGCCCGCTCATGGAGTAGGTGTATCCGAACGATGCACAGGCATCCGAAAGAGTCTTGGCGAAATCGGTCACGACGTTCTGTCCTGCGGCTGCGATGCACAGGAGCATGGGTAGGAGTGCGGTCAGTCTTTTCATTTCATGAAGGATTTGAGGATCGCATCCAGCTCGTCGAAGTTCGTGATGAGCACCTGGCGGGGTTTCGATCCCTCCTGCGGGCCTACGATGCCGGCGGCCTGGAGCTGATCCATTACACGACCAGCTTTTGCATAACCCATGCCGAGTTTGCGCTGAAGGTCCGAAGTGGAGCCTTTTTGTGACATTACCACCATCCGGGCGGCCTCCTCGAAGCGTTCGTCGAGGTCCTTCATGTCTATCATGCCGCCTCCGCCTTCGCCTTCTGCAGGCTCGGGGGAAGGGAGGTAGTACGGAGTGCTGTAGCTCTTCTTGTATCCCTGCTGGTCGCCGATGAACTCGGTGATGGCATTGATCTCATCGTTGGAGATGAATCCGCACTGGATGCGTTCGGTCTCGACTCCGGCGTAGTAGAGCATGTCACCACGGCCGATGAGCTTCTCTGCTCCGGTATTGTCGAGGATGGTGTTGGAATCGACGCGGGTCGAAACACGGAAGGCGATCCTGGCAGGGAAATTGGCCTTGATGAGACCGGTGATGACGTCCACGGAAGGACGCTGGGTGGCAATAACTACATGGATGCCGGCGGCGCGGCCCTTCTGGGCGAGGCGCACGATGGACCCCATGATGCTTTTCTGCATGTTCCTCGCCTCCGAGCCGCTGCCGCCGGACATAGCCAGGTCGGCGTACTCGTCGATGATCACCACTAGATAGGGGAGGAAGCGGTGGCCATTCTCGGGATTGAGCTTGCGGTCCTTGTACCGCTCGTTGTAGAGCTTGATGTTGTTGACGAATGCCTTGCTGAGCAGGGCATAGCGCTCGTCCATCTCGGTGCAGAGCGAACGGAGGATCTTCTCGGCCTCCTTCGGCTTCTTGACGATGGCCGAATCGGCCTCCTCATCCTCGTCGGCGGCCGTAGGCAGGACGGCGAGATAATGCTTGAGCAGGCGTCCGTACGCGGAGAACTCCACCATCTTCGGGTCGATGAAGACCATCTTCATCTCGGCGGGATGCTTGGAGTACAGAAGGGATGCTACCAGAACGTTGAGTCCGACGGACTTGCCCTGCTTGGTGGCGCCTGCCACGAGCAGGTGCGGAGCGTCGGCCAGGTCGAACACCTTGACCTTCTTGGTAATGGTGCAGCCTATGGCGACGGGCAACTCCGCCTTGCTGTTGCGGAACGCCTCGTCGTTCAGCAGGCCTTTTATCGGCACGATGGAAGGCTTGTCGTTGGCCACTTCTATGCCGACTGAGTCGGGCAGGGTAACGATGCGTACTCCGCGGGCGTTAAGCGACATGGCGATGTCGTCCTGCAGGCTGCGTATGTTGGCTATCTTGACTCCGGGTGCGGGGTAGACCTTGTACAGGGTGACCGTCGGGCCGACGATGGCCTTGACGTCCACGATCTCGATTTTGTAGTTCCTGAGGGTCGAGCGGATCTTGTTGTTATTGCGGTTGAGCTCCTCGTCGGAGACTATCTGCGCGCCAGAAGCATGGTCTTCGAGCAGGTCCAGGCTGGGGAATTTGTACGAAGGGAGTCCCTCAGGAGGATCCAGGCGTATGTCGATGCGAGGGAGCTGCTCCTTCACTTCGACGTCCAGCTCCTCTCCGCGGTCGATCTCGAAACTGCCGTCAGGCTTGAATTCTTCCGGCAGAGCCGGCTTGGGAGTGGATTTCACGGGCACCGCCAAAGAAATGACGGGAGCCGGTTCGGGTTCAGGCTCCGGCTCGGGTTCCGGTTCGGGCTCCCGGCGCTTTCTGAAGGGCAGGATAGGCTTGCGCTCTGATACTGTCTCTTCTTCCTCCTCGAACCTCGGGGCGGCCTCTTGCTGCTCATCTTCATCCTTCGCACCCAGCTTGCTGAACCAATTGGAGAATCGCCTGCTGGACATGAACAGCCATCCGAAGGTAAGGGCGCAAAGCAGTACCCCTGTCACTGCGGGGCCCAGGAGGTTGGTCAACCAGTTGGTGACATGGGCGCCGCATTCGCCGCCGGGGCCTGCGCCGAAGAGAGTCTGTATGCCGGCAAGCCGGCCTACGAAGGCGCAGAGCAGTGCGGCGACAAGCGCGCCGCTCAGGGTGACGAGCGCGGTTTTGAGCAGGGAGCGCTTCCAACGGCCGGCAAGAAGCCGTATCGCCATGGCGAAAAGCAGGAGAAGGAATGCGAAACTGCCAAGTCCGAACCATTTGACCATTAAGGTGTTGGCCCACTTGAGGCCGAGCTTGCCGCCGAGGTTGGCTACGCCGACGGCCTGGTCCATCATAGCCGGATCCCGGAGCAGGCTCTGGTCCTGCTTCCAGGTAAAGATATACGAGACCATGGCAAGCAGGGTGAACAGGGCGAACAGCGCGAGCAGCGCGCCTAAAGCCCTGACCGCACTGGTCTTCTGCCTGTCGTCCCAGGTATTCCAGAATTTGAGTTTGGGCAGTCTGATCATTTCTTCCGGTTGTTTTTCCTTCTCTTGTTGTTCCATCCGCGGTTCTGGGGCTGCTGGACGCCTCCGACGTTGATGCTCATGCCGGGCCTTGAGAACGAGGCGGAGTCAGCTATCTTGGTGAGGCTGATGCCTTCGGGGACCTTGATGCGATAGTCGGAAAGCTTCTCGATATCGTTGAAGATGGTCTTGTCGGCGACGCTGTCCTTGTTCCAGATGAGATACTGCTGGCGCATGTAGATGGCTAGCGAACGTATCATCGCGGTCTTGACTTCGCCTTCCGGCTCGGTGGCGATTAGATCTATGATACTCTCGATGTTGCGGCCATAGTGCGTGGCCTTGACCGGCTTGCTCTTTAGAGGGATGACCTGGGGCCTGGAGTTGAGGTTCTCGACGACCGGGGCGGGATATGGCGAGTCGATGTCGAGGTCCAGCCCCGCGATCAGGTAGAGGTGGTCCCAGAGTTTCTGCTCATAGTTTTCCTGCTGGTGGACCTGGGGGTTGAGGAGTTCCATGACCTTGACCACGGCCTTGGCCTGTTCGGTCCTCTTGTCCCTGTCCTCAATGTCCCTGAGCTGCTCGACCATCTCGAGTATGTTGCGCCCGTATTCGGGCATGCGGAGTTTCTCCCTTTCGGTGTTGTAGTATAACTTGACGGTATTGTTGTTAGCTTCCATGAAATCAGTTTTAACACATAACTTACAAAGATAATCAAAAACCGCGACTATTACCGTTTTATTTTCCAAGAAACTGTTTTTGGGTTTTGCATTTGTCAAAGACTGTTTTTATGTGTACCTTAGCAGTTTGTAAAACACAAGATACACTATGACCAAGGCATTCTGCGTAGCGGGACATACCTTTCATCTCGAGTTGCCGGACGGGTCTCCCCTCTGGCCTCTCCTGACCCAGTACGACGGGTTCGTGACCGAGCCTGTGGATGATCCGCTTTTCGTCCTCTCCGCCGTGGAGAACCTGCCCGAAACGGACAAGGCTCCTCTATATGTCGCCGAGCCTGAGGATGAAGGCCAGCCTCGACTGGACCTCTATTCGTGCAAGGAAGGATGCCTCGTCGAGATGGCACCGCTGGCCAGCCTGCCGCCGTGTGCAAAGATGCTCATGTCTCCGGACTACAGCAAGGGCAGCCTTCAGTTCCTGAAGCGCTCCCAGTCCTCTGCCGTGTTCGCCGTCAACAATTCCCTTATGCTCATGTTCGCGTTCCGCAGCGCTCCTTACAAGACCCTGGAGATGCACGCTTCGGTCATCATGAACGGAGGCAAGGGATATCTTTTCCTCGGCAGGAGCGGCACCGGCAAGAGCACACACAGCAGCCTGTGGCTCAAGTATATAGAGGGGAGCGAACTGATGAATGACGACAATCCCGTCATCCGCGTCTGCGAAGACGGCGTCACCCGGGTATTCGGCTCGCCGTGGAGCGGGAAGACCCCTTGCTACCGCAATGTCAGCGCCCCTATAGGCGCCATCGTGCGCATACGCCAGGCCAAGTTCAACGCCATCAAGCGGCATAACACTCTTGAGGCTTATGCTTCCGTCTATTCGTCCTGCTCCGGTTTCAAGGCCGACCGCGGGATGGCTGACGGCCAGCACAAGACCCTGGAGCACATAGCCCTGAACGTGCCGTGCTATACGCTGGACTGCCTCCCTGACGAGGAGGCGGCGCGTGTCTGCGCGGCTGCGGTAAGGGGGGAGGTACGGGATGAATAAGGTCGTCGTGCCGAATGCCATCCTGCTGGGTGAAGTCAAGTTGCTTCTCGCGGAAGGCAAGGATGTCGTGATTCCTACCAAGGGCAACAGCATGCTGCCCTTCATCCGCGGGGGACGCGACAGCGTGAACCTTCGCCGGCTGGATGACATCGAGGTGGGCGATATAGTCCTCGCGGAGATCCGCGAAGGGGTTTACGTGCTGCACCGCGTATTTGCGATCGACGGGGAGTCCGTCACCCTCAAGGGGGACGGCAATCTCCGGGGTGTTGAGAAGTGCCGGCGGTCGGATATCGCCGGAACGGCATTGAGTGTATTGAAGGACAATGTCAGGGAAGTGGACTGCAGGGCCCCGAAGGCCATGCGCCGGGCACGGGCCTGGCGCGCGTTGGGGAGGCCCTTCCGCCGCATTTTCCTGGCGATATACAGAAGGGTTTTTATATGAAACTAGTAGAAGGATTCAGGCTCCGCCAGTTGGGCGGGGAGTTCATAGTGACGCCGGAAAGCGTCGCGCAGATCAATTTCAACAAGCTTATCTCCCTCAATTCTTCCGCGGCTTACCTGTGGAAGTCGGTTGAAGGCAAGGAGTTTACCGCAGATACCCTCAAGGACCTGCTCCTCGACCGTTACGAGGTATCCGAGGAGATCGCCGCGCATGACGCGGAGAACATCGCCCGCACCTGGGTTGAGGCAGGGATCGCAGTAGAATAGCCATGAAGGATTTTCGCACTTGCATGAAAGGACTGGCGGCGATGGGCCGCCCGCTCAGGGGGAAGGTCCTCGTGAGCTGCATCATCGGAGTGGTGCGCATCGCCGCTTCGATGGCCTTTGTGTGGGTGTGCAAGGCCCTCGTGGATATTGCGACGGGCGTTTCTTCTGAGCCGATAGGCCTGTATGTGGGATACATGGTCGGGATCATGCTGCTCCAGGTCGTTTCAAGCGTTGCCTTCGGCTGGTGGGAGGGAATGATAGTTACCAAGACCCAGAACATGTTCAGAGCCAAGGTTTTCGGCCATGTACTGGACAGTGAGTGGAACGGCCGTGAGGCTTTTCATTCCGGGGACATGGTGAACAGACTCGAGGAGGATACGCGGGTGGTCGTCGATCTCCTCTGCACCCGCGTGCCGGATTTCATCGTGACGCTGGTGCAGCTCGTCGCCGCCTCGGGGTTCCTGTTCGTACTTGAGCCTTCCTTGCTGTGGGTGCTGCTCATCCTGATGCCTGTTGCTGCTATCGGCAGCAAGATGTTCTTCAAGACCATCCGCAAGCTCACCTCCCTCATCAGGGCGAAGGACAGCGAGATCCAGGGACACATGCAGGAGCATCTCCAGCAGCGCGTCCTGGTCAAGACGCTTGGCTGTTCGGACCAGGTGATAGACAGGCTTGACGACCTTCAGAAGGATGTGATGGACAATACCATACGCCGTCTGAACTACAATGCCGGCGCGCGTTCCTTCCTGCGGATAGGATTCATGGCCGGCTATGCCGCAGCGTTCCTATGGGGAGTGTTCGGCATCAAGAGCGGCGCCGTGACCTTCGGTATGATGACGGCTTTCCTCCAGCTTGTAGGACAGGTCCAGCGGCCTATCGCCGACATCAGCCGGCATATTCCCGCGTTCATCCATTCACTTACTTCCGTGGAGCGTATCCTCGAGCTGACCGACCTTCCGCTCGAGGCGGCGGGGGAGGACATCGTGTTCACCGACGCCCCCGGCATCCGCCTCGAGGATGTCAGCTTTGCCTATACCGATGTACCGGAAGGAGTTGCTTCCCAGCTGGTCCTGGAGCATTTCTCCTATGATTTCAAGCCTTCTAGCGTCACGGCGGTTATGGGTGTGACCGGTGCCGGCAAGAGTACCCTTACGCGTCTCATACTTGCGCTCCTGCATCCTTCCCGCGGCTCCATAGTGCTGTATTCCGGTGATCGCAGCGTTCCCGTCAGCCCTGCCACGAGGTGCAATTTCCGTTATGTGCCCCAGGGCAACAGCCTCATGAGCGGTACCGTCAGGGACAATCTCCTGCTCGCCAATCCTTCCGCTTCGGAGGAAGAGATGAAGGAAGCCCTGCATCTGGCAGTAGCTGATTTCGTGTTCGACCTGCGCGACGGTCTCGAGACGGTCTGCTCCGAGAAGGGCAGCGGGCTCAGCGAGGGCCAGGCGCAGCGCATCGCCATCGCCCGTGCGCTCCTGCACCCGGGCGGGGTGCTCATCCTCGATGAGGCCACTTCAGCGCTTGACAGGGATACTGAGGACGAGCTTCTTCGCAGGCTGTCTCAAAAAATAAGCGGCGGGAAGACCATCTTATGGATCACCCACCGCGAATCAGTCACCAGCATCGCTGATGCCGTGCTCAGGATCTGATCATTCGTGATCGCGCACGCAACGGACGTTGGCCGCAAATGATTTCTTGGAAGAATAACCGATGAAGAGGTCCGGACTCTCATCGAAGAAATACCTGTAGAATGCCTGTTCGGCATCTTTCTCGCCTGAAGTCCAGAAAGCGGCATACTCGTACATCGAATCGAAATCGATGCGGTTCGCCATCTTTGATGCGTATCCCAGAGGGATCATCGAGAGGCCGAGCTTGTCGGTAATCTTCACGTCGGGCCAGTACTCCCACATCTTTTCTCCGTTGAACCTGAGGTCTCCCATGAAATAGCCGGCCGCAGACTGGAAACGTACTGACGGGTCGGGACGCTTGTCGAGGACTGCAGACGCCGCGTCGGCCCAGTCGTCAAGCGTGGAAAGCCTCCATCCGTCGGGGCATGCCGATATGGCTTCGTTCCATGTATAGAAGCGCCCGAATACATCAGAAACGGTCTCGCAGTTCTCGAGGGCGGTGCCTGAACCTTTATAGGCGAGGTTCTCCCTGAACCAGTCCTTGGTTCCAACCGTGGCACAGAGGTAGCTGTGCCCGTCCCTGGGGTCGGTGAAAAGGAAATCCCTTCCTTCAGCAGCGGTAAGGCCGGTGATGCTTCCGTTTTCACGGCCGGCCCTGACGATGGTGACCGACTGTGTGGTCGTGCTGTTGTAGTAGCCGTCGGCAAAGGCTGCACAGGTAAGTGAGACCGTGCAGAGCGTATCCGGAAGTGTCAGGGTGAATGTGTCGATGGTGTCCCTGATGTTAAGGGCGGTAGTGTACCAGCAGTACCCGACCTTCGATCCGTCGTCGGCCGTCACGTCCTTGGCGGTGAAGGTGAAAGACTCGCCAGCTGTCGCAAACATGGGAAGCGTGAATTCGGGAGCTCCGGTCAGGTATGAGTAGCTCTCGGTCTTATCTTTCTTGCATGATGCTGCGCAGAACAGGACGAATACGGCTGAAGCGAACAGGATGTATTTCTTGATATCCATTACGGTATTCATGATCGATTAACACGCAAATATCGTGATTTTCGGCTTAAAAACCATTACCTTTGTACAAATACTTTGCCGTTCCATACATGAGGTTCCCGTTTCTGCCGTCCAGGCTCCGTTCATTCAGGCTGCCCTCCCTTCAGTTCAGCCTCTTCTTCCTTGTCCTGCTCGCCGGCCAGGGCTGCAACCGTTATGTGGCGGTGACGGGGTATGCGCAGGGTGGGACCTATTCTGTGAAGTTCAATGCCGCCGGCGTCCGCGTGCCGCGCGCTGAGATAGCCGCTGCCATCGATTCCGTCCTGACACTTGTGGACACGACTCTGTCGGGTTATAACAAGGCATCGATACTGAGCCGTTTCAATGCCGGTGAGGCCGTCATCCCTAACAAGCTTTTTTCCGACATTTACACTTACTCCCGTGAGATATGGGAGGAGACCGACGGGTGCGTGGACGTGGCGGCCGGACCGCTTTTCGATGTATGGGGTTTCGGTTTCTCGACGGATTCCCTGCCTTCCGACGCCAAGGTGCGTGAGACGATCGCCTCCTGCGGCATGGCGCGCCTGCGCCCTCACATCGCCCCCGGCGAGCCCCTTGACTCCCGCGCTTTGCTCTCTGATTCCGGTACTTTGGATCAGGCCCCTTCGCGCCTGAACTTCAATGCTATCGCGCAGGGTTACACCTGCGATCTGGTGGCGGATTATCTCCGATCCATCGGTGTGAAGGACATGCTGGTAGATATCGGTGAGATATACTGCGCCGGGCGCAATCCCGCCGGGCGGGACTGGAGCATCGGCGTCGACCGTCCGGTCGACGGTAATGACACGCCCGGCGCAGACCTGGACGGCGTATGGCTGTCCGCCGGCCGCTCTTGCGGCATTGTCACGTCAGGAAATTACCGAAAGTTCTACGTCCGCGACGGACGTAAACTTGCCCACACTATCGATCCTCGAACCGGCTATCCTGTCGACCACTCGCTCTTGAGCGCTACTATTGTCGCCCCTTCTGCCGCCGCTGCCGACGCCTACGCAACATACTGTATGGTCCTGGGTTATGAGGACGCCCGGGCTTTCATCGAAAGCCGCTCTGACCTCGAGGGCTATCTCATCCGTGATGTGGACGGCTCCATGGTCGAATGGGCTTCCCCCGGCTTCACCCTCCGATAGCTTTTCCCCTTTACCTTTTTGCTGAGGGATATGGGGCGAATGGAGGAAGGGATCAGAGGGAGCTGATGACGTCGAGGACGAAGAGGAGGGAATGGGCGAGGAAATCAACGGCATCGGCGAGGAGGGCGGGACAGCCGCCCAGGGCCTGAAAGGCTATGGCGGCGACCGAGGCGGCCATCAATGCCGAGGTAAGGGGTAGCGCCAGCAAGTTTGTGATAATGAAATACTTGGGGAAACTGTGGAAGCGTATCCAGGCAAGCGGCGCCGTGAAGATCTGGCAGGATACCGCCAAGGCGGCGGCCTGCCAGATGCGGCGAATGGGTTGGAATGCCCGTCCGTTGTCAGGATACCAGGCGGACAGGCGGGGATACAGGAGGGTGATGCCGGTCATGGCAAGATAGGAGAGCTGGAAGCCTAGACTTGTGATGACTTCAGGACGGAATGCGAGCTGTAGGGTCAGTGCGGTCATCAGGATACGGACCGGGCTGGTCCGGCGTTCGGGGAAGAGTGAACAGGTCTCGCGGATAAGGATGAAAAGGGAAGCGCGGACTATGGACGGCCCGGCTCCTGTAGCCAATGTGTAGAATCCTGAAAAGGCAACGATGAGGACGCTGCGCAGACGACGTAGGAAGGGAGTGTTGCCGACAATGGATAGCAACTTACTTACGATCAAGTAGATAACGCCAAGATGCAAGCCGCTGAGGGCGAGGATGTGCGAAGCGCCGCTGGCGCGGAATGCGGCCGTCTGCTCTGCAGTGAGGCCGCTTCTGTCGCCGGTCAGCAGGGCGGCGACCAGGGAGTGCGTGCTGCCGTGCGTGAAAGGCAGGGCGGCTATGAGCCGGCGCAGGCCGGAGAGCGCGCCGGCGGCCAGCCGCCCTGCCGGTCCGGGCGTCTCAGCCTGCGGCAGCAGCGCCCTAGACAGAAAGCAGAAGCATCCCAGGCAGAAAAACAGGAATATGTAGGGGAGAGGTCCGGTCTTGCGGCGGAAAAGGAGAGCCAAGAGGCCTGACGCGGCGCTAAGGACAGCCGCCGCGGCAATGCCTGCAGCGGCAGTATCCGCGGCCCTGAGGCCGGAGGCTGCGCCTCCCGCCAGGGCCGCGCAGCCGGCCACCCCGGCCGCAAACGGCAGCGACACGGTCGCCATGTTCCGGACGTCTTCCATAGTTACGGTTCAGTTTTGCTAAAGTACTCATAATTTTCTAACTTTGCAGTCCCCAAACGATAATCAAACGTAAATAATATGATCATTCTTGTTATCAACTGCGGAAGCTCTTCCATCAAGTACCAGCTTCTGGACATGAAGAGCGACGACGTGTACGACCTCCTCGCCAAGGGCATCGTCGAAAAGATCGGCCTTCCTTGCGGAAATATCACCCATAAGCCCACCGGCAAGCCCCGGATGGACAAGGAAGTCCACATCGCGGACCACAAGGTCGGCATGCAGCTCGTCCTTGACGCCCTGGTGGACCCCGTCCACGGCGTCCTTTCCTCATTCGACGACATCGAGGCGGTAGGCCACCGTATCGTGCAGGGTGCCGATTTCTTCTCCGGCAGCGCCATCGTGAACGAAGACGTCATCTCCAAGATCGAGATCTGCTGCGATTTCGCCCCGCTCCACAATCCCGCCCACCTTCTCGGCATCCGTGCCGTCCAGCATGTCCTTCCTTCCGTGCCGCAGGTCGTCACCTTCGACACCGCCTATCACCAGACCATGCCGGACTACGCATACATGTATGCCCTTCCGTACGAGTATTATGAGAAGTACCGCGTCCGCCGTTACGGCGCCCACGGCACCTCGCACCAGTTCGTGGCTTACAAGGGAGCTAAGTACGTCGGGCTTGACATCGACCATTCCAAGATCATCACCTGCCACATCGGCAACGGCAGTTCCATCTCGGCTATCGTTAACGGAAAGGTCGTCGACACTTCAATGGGCTTCACTCCGCTCGAGGGCATGATCATGGGTACGCGATGCGGCAACATCGACCCGAACGTCGTCCCGTACATCATGAAGAAGGAGAACCTCACCCCCGACCAGATGACGGAGATCATGAACCGCAAGAGCGGCTTCCTCGGTCTCTCCGGCCTGTCTTCCGACGCCCGCGACCTCGACGCCGCCGCCAACGCCGGCAACTATCGCGCTAAACTCGTCTTCAAGAAACTCGCTTACGATATCATCAAGATCGTCGGATCCTATATCGCCGTCATGGACGGCGTGGACGCCATCTTCTTCACGGCCGGCATCGGCGAGAACAACGCCCGCCTGCGCCGCCGCGTCTGCGAGAACTTCTCCTACATGGGGCTCAAGTTCGATTTCGAGGCCAATGTCGCCCAGGGTGTGGACACGATGCTCTCCACCCCGGACTCCAAGGTCAAGGTGGCTCTCATCACCACCGACGAGGAGCTCGTCATCGCGCGCGATACCATGCGCCTCGTGATGGCAGGGGAAGAATAAGGATTATTCCGGGAAGGATTCTTCCTGGACGTAGAACAGATTCCTGAGAGGAAGCAGGGCCGAGCACGCGGCCCTGCTTTTTTCGAACATTTCCGTGGTGAACCGGGCGAGACCGGCCCCGCGCCATGTACTGGTATTGGTCACCAGGACCCAGCATTCCCCGTCGGGGAAATACTTGATGAGCGCGCTGGTGCCCGAGAAAGTCCCTGTACGGGTCCATTCTCCGGTAGGCTTGGTGTCGTTCCAGCCGAGGGAGAAGGTATCCGGGTCGAACCATTCGGTCATGCGGCGGACACTCTCCACGCTTATGATGTCCGGGACCTCCGGACGGCCGTCGATAGAGGCCACGAAGCGGCAGAGCTCCGCTGTGGACGCCGCCCAGGCCCCCGCCCCTGAAAGGGTGGGGATGTCGTTGCCGCCGTAACAGCGCACCACCTTGCGCCCGCTGTTGTTGAACTCGTCCACCGGACTGTCGTCCGGCTGGACATAATACCTGACCTCGTTCGGATACTTGTCCTGGTAATAATTGCCTGCGATGTGGAAATCCACGCAGCCGGCAGGCTTGAGGATATTCTCCTGCATCCAGCTTTCATAGTCCGTACCCGTCAGTTTCTCGATGATCATCGACAGTAGCAGGAATCCGAAATTGGAGTACTCCTGGGTTTCTCCCGGCACGAAAGCAAGCGGCCTTCTGAGTTGCACCTTGACCAGCGTATTCTGGTCCGGGGGAGTACTCAGACGGTTCTGCAGCATTATCGTGCGGGTGCTGAACATGGGGTCACCGCCCCTGGTGGAGAATCCTCCCTTGTGGCGGAGGAGATGTTCGACGGTGATATCGTAATACAGGCTGTCCCTGATGAGTGCAGTCCAGAGGGAGTCGCAAAGGATGCCGTCCGGGCCGAACACGCGGTCGTCCAGGGACAGGCGTCCCTGCTCCTCCAGCTTCATGATGCCGGTGGCTGTCAGGAGTTTGGAAACGGACGCCAGGCGCAGGATATGCCCGGGCGTCATCACTTCGTTCTTCTCCTTGTCTGCCCATCCGTATCCCTTTGAGAACATCAGGGAATCATTGCGCATGACCGAGAGCGATATGCCCTGGATACGCCAGTATTTCATGAACTCCTGCACTTCCTTGTCTATGCCGCGCAGCGAGTCGCTGTCGGACATGGCGTTGGTGAGGGTTTCGTTCAGGATGGCGTTGACGGGCGGCGGAGCCGGTTTGGGCCGGTGTGCGGCCACCAGCACCGTCACCGCCGCGACCAGCGCCGCAGCTATTGCAATGGGAGCATATTTCCTCCGGAAAATCATTTGATCAATCCGCATTTGCGGCCGAAGTCCACGATGAAGTCGGCAGTACCCTCGATACCGAGGATGGAGGAATCGATGCAGAGGTCATAATTGGAAGCGACGCCCCAGTTGCCGAAAGTCAGATAGTTGTAGTATGCCTCGCGGTCGCGGTCGCGCTTGGCTATCATGCTCTCTGCCTCTTCGAGGCTGATGCCCTCGCGCTCCGCGACGTCCTTCTTGCGGATCTCCAGCGGAGCCGTGATGAACACGTCGAGGCATTCCATCTCCCTCAGGACATAGTCCGACGCCCTGCCGACGAAAATTGCCGGACCCTGCTGCGCGAGCTCGAGGATGACGTCGCTCTGGATCTTGAAAAGCCTGTTGTCGTTCAGGAAACTGTCCGCGCTGCCATATCTGTTGATGGAGCCGAAGAGGTTCGAGAGGGTGAAGTTGCTCTTGTGCTCGTCGCGCATCTCGAACAGGTCCTTGCTGAATCCGCTCTTCTGCGCGGCCTCCACGAGGAGCTCGTTGTCATAGACCGGAATGCCGAGCCGTACGCCAAGCGCCGCGGCGATCCTGCGCCCGCCGCTGCCGAACTGTCTGCCGATGTTGATGATGGTGTCGTTCATACTCTATGAGATCGTGCTGCCGAGGGTCGACGGGTCATCCCCGTCGTTCAGCTTGTTGAACTTCCTGAATATATCGATAATCAATATCGCCGAGATGAGGATGTTGAGGGCGTCGGAAATCGGGAAGCTCATCCAGACTCCCTTCTCTTCGAACCATATCGGCAATGTATATACCAGCGGCAGCAGGAAGATCAGCTGCCTGGTCAGGGACAGGAATATGGATTTCCTGACCATTCCGAGGCACTGGAAGAAATTGCCGGACACCATTCCGAAGCCCACCAGAGCGAACGCGACGTTCATCACCCTCAGGCCGTGAGCCGAGAATCGTATCAGTTCGGGGTCGTTGGTGAACAGGCTCACGGCCTGCTCGGGTATGAGCTCCGACACCAGGAAACAGACCGTGGTGACCAGCACTTCCCACTTGGCGGTGAGAATGAATATCTCCTTGACACGCGAATACTGCCTAGCCCCGTAGTTGTATCCCGCGATCGGCTGGAGGCCCTGGTTGAAGCCCATACAGATCATCGCGAATAGCATCGTGATGCGGTTCACTATGCCGTAGGCGCCGATCGCGAGGTCGCCGCCGTACTTGCGCAGCTGCTGGTTGATGAACAGCGCCACGAGGCAGGACGCGCTGTTCATAAGGAAAGGCCCGATGCCTATGGCCAGCGATTGCTTGGCGATGCGCCAGTCGAGCTGGAAAAGCGGCCTCGGGAAATGGAGGAAGTTGTCTTTCCTCGAAAGGTAGCGCATCGAATAGCTCAGGGCCATAGTCTGGCACAGGACGGTGGCGAGCGCCGCTCCCTGAATGCCGAGGTCCAGGACGAAGATGAAGATCGGGTCGAGGATGGCATTGGACACCACTGTGAAGAGGGTGAGGTTCATAGCCAGCTTCGGATTGCCGGCCGAGCGTATGATGCCGTTGAAACCGAAATACAGATGCGTTATGACGTTGCCCAGCAGGATGATGGTCATATACTTCCGGGCGAACGGTATGGTGTTGTCGCTGGCTCCGAAGAAGTAAAGGATGGGATCCAGGAACAGAAGCGTCACTGCCGTGAAAAGGATGCTGATGACGACATTGAGGGTAAGGACGTTGGACAGCACCTTGGCTGCCGTCGAATAGTTCTTCTGTCCGAGAAGGACGGAGATGAGCGTCATCGCGCCGACGCCCACCAGGGTGCCGAGGGCGGCGGAAAGGTTCATCAGCGGGAAGGTGACGGCGAGGCCGGAAATGGCGTACGACCCGACATCCTTGATATGGCCGATGTAGATGCTGTCGACCATATTGTAAAGCGAAGCCGCGGTCTGGGCGATGATGCCCGGGACCGCGTACATCTTCAGAAGCTTTCCAATCTTCTCAGTTCCAAGCTCGGTGGGAGCTGCACCTGCCAACGCCATCGTTACTTCTTTTCTGTGCCTAACATTTCAACGTCGAAACGTAGGGGGGAGAAGGCGGGTATCAGGCCTTTGGCCGTGCCCTCATACCCGAGGTCCGAGTAGAAGATGCAAGTGCCCTTCTCTCCTTTCTTCATGACGGACAGGCATATGGCCATACCCTTCACGACATCGGTTATCTCGTTGTAGTCATCGGCCATGTTGACTTCCAGGGGTTCGTATTCCTTGCTGGATGTGTATATACCGGCAACCTTTGCAGTGTCTGCGATGGAAGAGTCGAATACCCTGCCGTTCAGGAGCCGCCCGGTATAGTTGACATATACCTTGTCTCCCGATCCGAATCCGACGTCTTCAGTCGGAGGCTGTGTCTGGATGTAGTAGAATCCGTACTTGAGCGAATCAACAGGAGTGGGGTAGTGATGCGACAGGTATCGGGAGATCGAATCCAACTGCCAGGCAGTGAGGTCCTTGATGACATCATGTAGTGTGAGTGTCATGATGGCGTCGCTGCCGGTGACATTGTTCAGATAACCCTCCTCCGTGCTGGCGCGATAGGTTGCGGAGTTGAGCCATCCGGGAATGACGGCCTTGCGGGTGCCTCCGACTTTCATCGGGTCGATGACCATCTCCTGTCCCGCTGTCAATGCGGTGGAGTTGCGCAGGCGGATGATGGGGCCGTAATAAGTTGAATTGGCATTGTATGTTCCGATCTGCTTGGCTACATCCGCATCGGTCGTCTCGGAGATGTTGCCTTCCAGGTCAGTGGTCGTGTAGGAGATGTAAGCGTACGGATAGTCTTCCGCTTTGCCGGCCGAAATGCCGGTACCGGCGGTCTCTTCCAGTATGTATATGCCCAGTCCATCCCTCTTGGCATCAGGATGATTGATCTTCATCCACGCGTCGAAATAACGTTTGTTGGCGTCGTTGAGTCCGCTGCTTTCAGACCTGACGCATGAAACGCAAACTGCGGCGGCCGCCGCTATGACCAGTATTCCCAATCTGTTCATTTCCATTCTGTTCTAGTTTTCAACCTTCTGCACCCATATCCTGAATGCCAGGGGAGCGTTTGCAGGAATCGTGCCGATTTTACTTTTGCCGAAGGCATATTTTCCGGAAAAGAGTATGTAGCACTCCTCGCCTTCGCGGACTCCTTCGAGGCCGTACCTCAGGCCGTCCAAAACGTCCTTGTCAGTCAGGTCTATCTCAAGCGGCACGAATACCGACTCGTCGGTGAGGTTCCATCCTGCGGACGATGCGAAATCCTTGGAGTTGGTGGCAAAGAGGGTGGAGTTCCCGACCGATCCGGAGCTGAAGTTGTATCCGGCATACAGGACGGTGACCTTTCCCCTGGCTGTAAGCTCGACGCCGGTCCCTTCGGATTCCACAACCCTGGTGGCGCCTCCGTTGTGGACTACCCTGGCGTCGGGATTCTCGGCCTGGCGTTTTCCCACGAAACTCTCGATCCTGGTCTCCTGGTTGGCGTACATGAGTTCCCTGCTCTCCTTGGTGCAGGAGGCAAGGGCCATGGCCGCGGCCAGGATAAGGGTGAAAGTATATCTGAATCTCATTCTTCTGTCTTGAAATAATCGTCGGTGATCCTTTCGAGGAACGCTTCCGCCATGGACGCGTCCGCGATGTCTCCCGGGAAATAAAGGCGCCCGCCGGCAGCCTGCTCGTGCCCTCCGCCGTGGAAGCGGGTGGATGCGAGGCGGAATGCGGACGTGCCGCGTTTCGAGCGTATCGACACCCGGAAAAAGCCCTCATCTTCGCGGAGGAAGATACTCATCCTCACTTTGTCCAGGGTGAGCGGCATGTTCACTATGCCCTCGGTCTCTCCCTCGCGGATGTCATACTCCTCGATGTCGGCGCGCCTTACCACAATGCATGACACCCCGTTGGGGAATATCCGCATGTTGTCCTTGAGCAGGTGACCGGTCATGCGGAGGCGGTTCTCGCGGTTGCGGTTGTACAGCTCCGCGAGGATGCCGTCACGGTCCACGCCGGCCTCCAGCATGCGGGATGCCATTTCGAAAGTGCTCGGAAAGACCGAGTTCGCGAAATTGTTGGTGTCCGTGGTCATGCCGGTCAGTAGGGCCCGCAACACGGGCATGGGCAGCTTCGAAGCATCGCCTCCGGCCTCCGAGGTGGAGACGAGGATGTCGAACAGGAGCTCGCATGTCGAGGATATCTCCGTCTCGGAAAACACCAGGTCGAAGTCTCCCTCCTCAGGGCTGATGTGGTGGTCGATGAGGATCTTGGCAGCACGGGAGGTCCGCAGGGTTCCCTGCATCCCTTCAGCCCGGCCGAATGTGCTGAAGTCCAGGCCTATCACCAGGTCACTGCCTGTGATCCAGGCCCTTACGGACTCAGGGTCACGGTCGCACAGCATGACATGCCCTTCACAGGTCTCGCCTATCACGAAGGCGAGATTGTCCGGATACCCGTCAGGAAGGAGCAGCGCGGCGTCCTTGCCGCGGCCGCGCAGCAGGCACACGATGGCGGATGCGCTGCCGACGGCGTCTCCGTCGGGCCTCGTGTGGGTGACGACGGCGATCCTGGAGGACGCTTCGAGCATGCTTTCGAACCTGCTTATCTTCGCTTCTGTGACGGTGGCGGTCATATCGTTTTTTTCAGATGCAAATTTACAAAGATTATTGCATTTCATAAATCATTTTTATAACTTTGTCCGACATTTGATTATAATAAAACTCAAAAATAATGAACGGATTTCTCAAAAAGCTTTTGACTTGGCTCGTCCTTCCTGCCATCATCGTCGCATTGGTGTACGCTATCGTGACCAGCATCCTGAAGCCTGTTAACTTCAACAAAGAGACGGCTCGCCGTTCCGAAGTCGCTGTTCAGCGCCTCAAGGACATCCGTACCCTCCAGGTCGCCTACAAGAGCGTGAACAACAAGTTCTGCTCCACCGTCGACTCCCTCAAGGATTTCTATCTCAATGGAAACATGGAGGTTATCATGCAGATCGGTTCCCAGGATGACTCCCTTGCCGTCGCCCATACCGAGGCTGTCAAGAAGGCCAACCGCAAGATCACTCCCGCCGAGCTTTACCAGATGTACCTGAACGGTGACAAGAACCTCGTTTTCGCCGTTGCCAACAAGATCCCTGTGAGGGACACCCTGTTCAACGGCCGTGACGACTTCAACATCGACTCCCTCAAGTACATTCCGTTCTCGGGCAAGGCTCCCGTCCAGATGGAGGCTGTGACCAAGCAAGTCTCCGGAGTCCAGGTACCTCTCTTCGAGGCCAAGATGCCTTACAGGCTCCTCCTCAAGGGTCTTGACAACCAGCTCAGGATCAACCTCGACGCTGAGAGAAGGGACCAGAACCGTTACGAAGGACTCCAGGTCGGCAGCATTTCCGCTCCGAACAACAATGCCGGAAACTGGGAGTAGTTCCGATGGATCAAATACAGAAGAACCGGATATCCATTCAAGTTTCCTTGAGTGGATATTCTTTTAAGTGCTGGAGGGACGGTCAGACGCAGTCGTCCGGCTGGATGGTGCCCGGGAGCGTTTTCACTACTCCCGAGTTCCAGAAGCGCTATGATGTCGTGGACATCTCGCTCTTTACCCCGAAGTGTACGCTTGTACCCGAGGCTTTCTTCGATCCCGCTGAGGCTGGAAAGATGCTCTCCGAGGTCGTCCCCCTGCGTGCCGGCGATGCCGTATCCCATGTAGCGGTGCCGGAGTTCGGAGCCGTGCTTCTGTATTCCAATTCCATTGACGAGTCCCTTTCGAGAGTACTTTCCCAGACCGTATTGCTGACATCCGGAGAGTCGGTGCCTGTGTATCCGGAGCTGTATTATATCCTCAAGGGATTGCCGTCCTGTCCGGAATACAACCGCATCCTAGCTTCCTACAGGGACGGTTACCTGCATCTGGCAGTTGCCCAGGGCAAGACTTTGCTTCTGGCCAATGTCTATGAGGCTGCCGACTTCACCACTGCCGAGTATTACCTCTTCCTGGTGCTCAAGACCCTCCAGCTCAATCCCGAGGTGTCTACCATCAGTTGGAGGACGCCCCTCTCCCAGGAGGAGGAGATGTCCCTTTACCGCTATTTCAAGGCAGTGGAGGTACTATGAGGATCATAGGCGGACGCTTGAAGGGCAAGCTGATCAACCCTCCCATGGGATACAAGGCCCGTCCTACCACTGACTATGCCAAGGAAGGCCTTTTCAACATCCTGAACAACGAATACGAATTCGAGGACCTGAAGGTGTTGGATCTGTTCGGAGGGACGGGCGCAATCGCTTTCGAGTTCGCTTCGCGCGGTGCATCGCGCGTGTATTGCGTCGAGATGGAGCGCTCGAATGCCTCCTTCATAAAGACCGAGGCTGCCAGGCTAGGTCTGACCAATGTCACAATGGTGAGAGACAATGTCTTCGATTTCCTCCCTATTTGCCGCGAGAAGTTCGATATTATCTTTGCTGATCCGCCGTATGCCCTGGAAGGGCTCGAGACCTTGCCTGACAAGGTGTTCTCGCAGGATATCCTTCATCCCGGCTGCTATTTCATCCTTGAGCACGGCGACGAGCATTCCTTCGCCGCGCATCCTTTCTTCAAGAAAGAACGCGCGTACGGGCGCGTGCATTTTTCCTTTTTCGAAAAACCGGAGGTTTAGTTCCTTTTTGCCAGAACCTTGACGAAGAATACGACGTTGAGGATTACGACAATGATCAGGGATATGCCCAGGCCGATGCCGAGCGGCAGCCCGAATCCGATCTTCTGCGTAAAGATGTAGGTCAGGCAGACTACAGTCATGAATATCGCCGGGATTTCTGCAATCATGTACCAGAGCTTGCCCTTGTTCTTGGCCAGGTAGACTGTGATGGCCCAGAGCGTGAAGATGGAAAGCGTCTGGTTAGCCCAGCCGAAGTATCGCCATATAGTATTGAATCCGTTCTCGTCGGCGATATTGTACCATATAAGGAGACATACGACTGCGAACAGGGGGATGCAGATTTTCAGGCGGTTGCCGAGTGGTTTCTGATCAAGGCGAAGGGCTTCGGCCAGGGTAAGCCGCGCGCTTCGCAGCGCAGTGTCGCCTGTGGTGATGGGCGCGGCCACGACGCCAAGTATGGCGAGGATGCCGCCGAAGACTCCGAGCCATGCGTTGGAGACCTTGGTCACCACTGTCGGCGCCGCGGCGCTCAGGTCGGAACCGACCTCTGCCGCGCCGCCGTCAAAGAAGAAGTACGAGGAGACAGCCGCCCATACGAGGGCTACGAGCCCTTCGGTAATCATGGCCCCGTAGAAAACGGGCCGGCCGAGCTTTTCGCTCTTCATGCATCTGGCCATCATCGGGCTTTGCGTAGCATGGAAGCCGCTGATGGCGCCGCAGGCGATGGTGATGAACAGGCAGGGGAATATCGACTGGCCTTCCATGCCTATGGAAGGACCGCGGTTCTGCAGCCCGTCCCAGAACTCCGGGATGGATGGCCATTTGACCAGTAGCCCGCCCAGAAGACCGACAGCCATGAATATCAGCGCGAATGCGAATATAGGATAGATCTTGCCTATGATCTTGTCGATAGGGAGCATGGTGGCTACAAGATAATATGCGACTATGATGGCCACCCAGATCATCATCGACGTGGTCGTGCCGCTGCCTGCCATGCCGGCGATATCGCCGAGTATGATGGCCGGGCTGTAAACGAACACTGCCCCGACCAGTACCAACAGGAGGACTATGAAGCCGAGCATCAGCTTCTTGACTCCGTTCCCCAGGTATTTTCCGCCAAGCTCCGGAAGGTTCACACCTCCCTCGCGGAGGGACATCATGCCGGAGAGATAGTCATGCACGGCCCCGGCGAAAATGCAGCCCAATACGATCCAAAGGAATGCGGAGGGACCGAACTTGGCTCCCATGATGGCTCCGAAGATGGGGCCTGTCCCCGCGATGTTCAGGAACTGGATCATGTAGACCTTCCATGCCGGCATGGGGATGAAGTCCACCCCGTCGGCCTTGGAGATGGCGGGCGTCGTGCGCGCCGGATCGGGGCCGAATACCCTTTCGACGAACTTTCCGTACAGGAGGTAGCCCAGTACCAGGGCGCAGAGGCTGATAAGGAACGAAATCATGGCTGAAATGTTTTTTCTAATGCAAATTTAAAAAATTAAGGATAATAATGAATAAGTATTTTTGTTTTTCTCTGATTTATGAATATATTTGCAGAAGTAGTGTATAAATATTCGTAGAATATGAAGAACTTAACAGTCAAGAAAGTCATCCTGCTCGGCTCCGGAGCTCTCAAGATAGGCCAGGCCGGCGAGTTTGACTATTCCGGTGCCCAGGCGCTCAAGGCCTTGCGCGAAGACGGTGTGGAGACGGTCCTGATCAACCCCAATATCGCGACCGTACAGACTTCGGAAGGCATAGCGGACCACATTTATTTCCTACCTGTAACCCCTTTCTTCGTCGAGAAAGTCATAGCGAAGGAGCGTCCCCAGGGCATACTCCTTTCTTTCGGAGGACAGACTGCGCTCAACTGCGGTGTCGAACTGTACCGCAGCGGTGTGCTGGACAAGTATGGCGTCCAAGTGCTTGGCACGCCTGTCAAGACCATCATGGACACCGAAGACCGCGAGCTGTTCGTGGAGCGTCTGGACGAGATAGACGTCCTTACCATCAAGTCGCACCCGGCAGCGAACCTCGAAGAGGCCAGGGCTGCCGCCCACGACCTGGGTTATCCACTGATCCTGCGCTCGGCTTATGCACTGGGAGGCCTCGGGTCCGGTTTCGTCGACAATGATGCCGAGCTGGAGGACCTTTGTGCAAAGGCTTTCTCCTTCGCTCCGCAGGTGCTCGTAGAGAAGTCGCTGAAGGGATGGAAGGAGATCGAGTTCGAGGTGGTCCGCGATGCGGCTGACCGTTGCATCACGGTCTGCAACATGGAGAATTTCGACCCTCTCGGCATCCACACCGGTGAGAGCATTGTGCTCGCTCCTTGCCAGAGCCTCTCCAAGAAGGATGTCGACTATCTGACGGAGCTGGCCGAGAAGATTGTAAGACATCTTGGCATAGTGGGCGAGTGCAACATACAGTTCGCCTATGACGAGACCACGATGGACTACCGCGTCATCGAGGTCAACGCCCGTCTCAGCCGCTCTTCTGCCCTTGCATCGAAGGCCACGGGCTATCCTCTCGCCTTCGTCGCCACCAAGATCGGCCTCGGCTACGAGCTCCCGGAGATCAAGAATGCCGACGGCGCCAAGACGGCTTATTATGAGCCGGACGTGCAGTACGTCGTCTGCAAGATCCCGCGCTGGGACCTCGGCAAGTTCCACGGCGTATCCCGCAAGATCGGCACAAGCATGAAGTCGGTAGGCGAAGTGATGGCCATCGGCCTCACCTTCGAAGAGACTATCCAGAAAGGACTCAGGATGATAGGTCAGGGGTCCAACGGCTTCGTGGGCAACAAACCCTACGAGGTGGATGACCTGGCCGACGCCCTTGCCAATCCCACGGACACGCGTGTCTTCGACATAGCCAAGGCGATGATGCTAGGCTGGTCCATCGACCGCATCAACGACCTGACCAAGATCGACAAGTGGTTCCTTGACAAATTCTCCAACATTGTCAGTACCTGGGGCGTGCTGAACACTTTCAATGATGCTGCATCCCTTCCGGAGGCCATTCTCCGTAAAGCCAAGGAGCAGGGATTCTCCGACCGTCAGATCGCTATCGCCTTGTATAAAGATGCGGTTTCGCAGGCAGGGGAGGACATGGTCCGGGAGAAGCGCCTTTCCCTCGGGATCGTCCCGGTCGTCAAGCGCATCGACACCCTCGCGGCATCCACTCCGGAGCAGTCCAATTACCTTTATTTCACTTACAATTCCTCCGTCAACGAGGTCCCGTACGAGAACGACGGGCGTTCCGTCGTTGTCCTCGGCTCGGGAGAGTATCATATAGGCAGTTCGGTAGAGTTTGACTGGTGCTCCGTTTCCTGCATGCAGGAGATCCGCAAGCAGGGCTGGAGGGGCATCATGGTCAACTACAACCCCGAGACCGTATCCACGGACTATGACATGTGCGACAGGCTCTATTTCGACGAACTGTCGCTCGAGAGGGTCATGGACATCATAGGACTCGAGACTCCCAAGGGAGTGGTCGTGTCTGTCGGCGGCCAGATTCCCAACAATCTCGCAGTCAAGCTTGCTGAGCGCGGTGTGAACATCCTGGGTACTTCCGCCACCGACATCGACAGGGCGGAGGACAGGCACAAGTTCTCCTCGATCGTGGATGCACTGGGCATCGACCAGCCGCGCTGGAAGGAACTCACCACGCTTGACGATGTAGACCGTTTCATTGCGGAAGTGGGCTTCCCGGTGCTGGTGCGCCCGTCCTATGTGCTTTCCGGCTCGGCTATGAGCGTCTGCCATGACCGCGACCGCCTGCTGAAGGTGCTGTCGCGGGCAGTCGAGGTGTCTGCCGAGCATCCCGTCATCATCAGCAAGTTCATGACGCGCAGCAAGGAGATCGAGTTCGATGCCGTCGCGGACGGCGGCCGCATACTCGTGTCCGCCATAGGCGAGCACATAGAGTATGCCGGAGTCCACTCCGGAGACGCTACCATCGAGTTTCCGGCCCAGAAGCTCTACGTCGAGACTGTCCGCAAGGTCAAGGAGATCGCTGCCAAGATCGCTGCCGAGCTGCATATCTCTGGCCCTTTCAATATCCAGTTCCTGGCCAATGACAATCATGTCCGTGTAATCGAGTGCAACCTCCGCGCATCCAGGAGCTTCCCCTTCGTGTCCAAGGTGCTGAAGGTCAACTTCATCGAACTTGCCACCAAGGTGATGCTCGGACAGCATCCGGAGCCCGTGGAGACCGATGGCAAGAGGTTGGGATACGTGGGTGTAAAATCCGCCCAGTTCTCCTTCTCGCGCCTTCAGGAGGCGGATCCGCTCCTTGGAGTGGACATGGCTTCCACCGGTGAGGTAGGATGTCTTGGAGACGATGTATACGAGGCACTTCTCAAGTCTGTTATAGCCGTCGGGTACGACATCCCGAAGAGGCGCATCCTCATCTCTTCCGGCAACGCCCTCCAGAAGGCCGACCTTCTCTCTGCCTGCGACATGCTGGCGGAGCACGGATATGAGATCCTCGCCACCGGCGGATCCTGCGATTACCTGCATGCCAACGGCATCCCTGCGAAGCGCGTACTGTTCCCGGACGAGAGCGAGAATCCCGTCATGATGAGTCTCTGTCCTTCTTCGACCGCTCTCATCCGCTCGCATGAGGTCGACATGGTCATCAATATCCCGAAGAATTTTACGGATTCGGAGCTTGACAACGGCTACCGTATACGCCGTGCGGCCATCGATGCGAATGTCCCGCTCTTCACCAACGCCCGTCTGGCTACTGCCTTCATCAAGGCTTTCTGCACGCTGAGTCCCGACGATCTTGCCATCAAGGCATGGGACGAGTACAAATAATTTAAATAATTTAAGAATATTAAATAAAAATGCGTATATTCGCTGCCACGTTCGAATAAATATACACAAGATGTACGATAAGACCAGCAGACAGAACACCATCAAGGAACTTGTAAAAGCCGGAATGGTCCACAGCCAGGAGGAATTGCAGGAATTGTTGAATGAAAGGGGCTTTGCCGCCACGCAGGCAACCCTCTCCAGGGACATGAAGGCCCTCGGCATCGTCAAGATGCACGATCCCGAGTTCGGCTACAGCTACCGGCTGCCTTACGGCTCCGTGAACGGAGCTTCCGGCATGCCGAACTCCATATCATCGGACGGAGTGCTCAGCATAGAGTTCTCCGGCTCGCTGGCGGTCATAAAGACCCGTCCGGGCTTCGCCAATGTAGTCGGTGCCATCCTCGATGCCTCGCATGTCGCGACTCTCATGGGTACGATAGCAGGAGATGATACCGTCCTGCTGGTCCTGCGCGACGGCTATACCCGCGCCGAAGTGCTGGATTCACTCGCGCAGGTCCTTCCCGGCATCGTCCGTCTCGTCAAATAACAAGGAACAAATAAAGTATATATAATGAGCTCAGTCAAAGTCGAGGTTGCTTCCCAGAAGCACATCAAGTATGTCAGCGAAATCCTCAAGACCATAGAGGACGCCACCAAAGTCAGGGGGACCGGTATCGCAAAGCGGAAACCCGAATATATCGAGCAGAAGATCAACGAAGGAAAGGCCATCATAGCGATGGATGGAGACAAGTTCGTCGGATTCTGCTATATCGAATGCTGGGACCACGGCAAGTTCGTGGCCAATTCCGGCTTGATAGTCAAGGATGACTACCGCGGTCAGGGCATTGCCAAACGCATCAAAAGGAAGGCTTTCGAGCTCTCCCGCGAGAAATTCCCCGATGCTAAGATATTCGGCCTTACCACCGGTGCGGCCGTCATGAAGATCAATACCGAGCTCGGCTATGTCCCCGTCACCTTCTCCGACCTCACGACGGATCCTACTTTCTGGAAAGGTTGCGAGAGCTGCATCAACTACGACATCCTTTGTCGCAACGACTGCACCCGCTGCCTTTGCACCGGCATGCTCTACGATCCCGCCAAGCATCCCGAGGCCAAGCGCAAGAAGGTCGTCGTCGCATACAGCGGCGGTCTCGACACTTCGTTCACCATCATGTACCTGACCCGTGAGATGGGTTATGACGTGTATGCCGCCTGCGCCAACACCGGTGGTTTCTCCGAGCAGCAGCTCAAGGAGAATGAAGAGCGCGCCTACCAGCTTGGCGCCAAGAAATATGTCACGCTCGACGTCACAGGAGAGTACTATGAGAAGAGCATCAAGTACATGGTGTACGGCAATGTTCTCCGCAACGGTACCTATCCTATCTCCGTCTCTTCCGAGCGCATCTTCCAGGCACTGGCCGTTGCGCGTTATGCCAAGGAGATCGGCGCCCAGGCGATAGCCCACGGCTCCACCGGCGCCGGTAACGACCAGGTCCGTTTCGACATGACTTTCCTTGTGGCGGCTCCCGACATGGAGATCATTACCCTCACCCGTGACATGAACCTTTCGCGCAAGGAAGAGGTGGACTACCTGAACAAGAACGGTTTCAAGGCCGATTTCACCAAGCTCAAGTATTCTTACAACGTAGGTCTCTGGGGCACTTCCATCTGCGGAGGCGAGATACTCGACTCCAAGCAGGGTCTGCCCGAAAGCGCTTATCTCAAGCAGGTTACCAAGGAAGGCTCCGAGCAGATAGCCCTCGAGTTCAAGGCCGGCGTACTCGTCGGAGTGAACGGAGAGAAGTTCGATGACGGAGTAAAGGCTGTGCAGAAGGTCGAGGAGATCGCCGCCCCGTACGGTGTCGGCCGCGACATGCACGTCGGCGACACCATCGTCGGCATCAAGGGCCGCGTCGGCTTCGAGGCCGCCGCACCTATGCTCATCATCGCCGCCCACAAGTTCCTGGAGAAGTTCACGCTCAGCAAGTGGCAGCAGTACTGGAAGGACCAGGTGGCCAACTGGTACGGCATGTTCCTGCATGAGAGCCAGTACCTCGAGCCCGTGATGAGGGACATCGAGGCTATGCTCGAAAGCAGCCAGCGCAATGTCAATGGTACTGTCACCATGGAACTCCGTCCTTATGGCTTCTCAACCGTCGGTGTCGATTCGCCTGACGACCTTGTCAAGAACAAGCTCGGCGAATACGGCGAAGGGGCGAAGGGCTGGACCAGCGAGGATGCCAAGGGCTTCATCAAGGTCAGCTCCACGCCTCTCAGGGCCTATTACCTCACCCATCCGGAAGAAGGGGAGGAGCTTGAGAAATGATAAGGGCCGGTATCATAGGCGGTGCCGGCTATACCGCCGGAGAGCTTATCCGCATCCTGTTGAACCACCCGGAGACGGAACTGGCGTTCGTCCATTCGACCAGCAACGCCGGCAACCGGCTTTGGGAGGTCCACTCCGGACTGTTCGGTGATACGGACATGCGCTTCAGCGCGGAGTACGACCTCAACGCCGTCGACGTGGTGTTCATGTGCTCCGGCCATGGCAAGAGTACTGCTTTCTGGGCTGAGAACGCCCGCCCGTCCGGTCTGAAGGTCATCGACCTGGCACAGGACTACAGGGACGAAGGCTGCGGCTATGTGTACGGCTTGCCCGAGATCAATCGGGCCCGTACCGCAGGTGCTGATCTCGTGGCAAACCCCGGCTGTTTCGCCACCGCGATACAGCTGGCCGTGCTGCCGCTGGCAGCTGCAGGCCTGCTTCATTCGGACGTGGAGGTAACTGCCATCACCGGCTCCACCGGAGCCGGGGTCAAGCCCGGCGCCACGACGCATTTCAGCTGGAGGAACAACAATGTCTCCGTGTACAAGGCATTTGAGCATCAGCACCTTATAGAGATCGGCATGAATATTGGCAAGCTTCAGCCGGACTACGCTGGGGCAGTGAATTTCATCCCTGTCCGCGGTGACTTCGCCAGGGGCATCCTGGCCTCGGCGCATGTCGCATGCGACTTGTCGCAGGAAGAGGCCGTGGCGCTCTACTCAGACTTCTACAAGGACGCGGCATTCACACATGTCTTCCCGGGTAATGTGGACCTCAAGCAGGTGGTGAATACCAACAAATGCCTGGTCTCCATCGTGAAACACGGTGACAGGCTGCTGGTCAACTCCGTTATCGACAACCTCCTGAAAGGTGCCTCCGGCCAGGCCGTCCAGAACATGAACATCATGTTCGGACTGCCGGAGGATTCGGGACTCAGACTCAAGGCGTCAGCCTTCTAAACCAAGGATTTATGGAATTATTCGACGTATACTCCCTCTTCGACGTCACGCCCGTGCGGGCGAAAGGATGCCGGATCTGGGACGACAAGGGACAGGAATACCTGGACCTCTATGGCGGCCATGCCGTCATCTCCGTGGGACACAGCCATCCGCGTTATGTGGAAGCACTTAAGGACCAGCTCGACCGCATAGGATTCTACTCCAACAGCGTTAAGAATCCTCTGCAGGAGCAGCTTGCACACGAGCTCGGCGAAGCCTCCGGCTATCCCGATTACAGCCTTTTCCTGGACAATTCCGGGGCGGAGTCAAACGAAAACGCATTGAAGCTGGCGTCGTTCCATACCGGGAAGGACCGTATCATCGCTTTCCACAGGAGTTTCCACGGACGTACCTCGGGGGCTGTCGCAGTCACTGACAACCCCAGGATTGTTTCGCCTTTCAACGCCAATCACAAGGTGACTTTCTGCGACCTGAACGATGCGGCAGGGGTTGAGAAGGAACTTGCCAAGGGCGATGTCGCCGGCGTCATCATCGAAGGCATCCAGGGATGCGGAGGCATCCACGTCCCGTCAGATGACTTCATGGTCGAGCTGGAGGCTCTCTGCCACCGGTACGGCGCCCTTCTGCTCCTCGACGAGGTGCAGAGCGGCTACGGCCGTACAGGCCGCTTCTTCGCCCACCAGTGGGCTGGCGTGCGGCCTGACGTCATCACGATGGGCAAGGGCATTGCGAACGGATTCCCTTGCGGTGGCATCCTCATCGCTCCGCACATTCAGGCATCGAAGGGCATGCTCGGCACCACCTTCGGCGGCAACTACCTCGCCATGGCGGCCGCTCTGGCGGTCCTCGCGATCATCCGCGACGAGGACCTCATAGGCAATGCCTTCAGGGTTGGTGAGTATCTCAAGGCCGGCATCCCTGCGAGCCCGCTGATCCGCGAGGTCCGCGGTCGCGGCCTCATGCTCGGCATGGAGTTCACCTGTCCTATAGCCGACATCCGTCGCAAACTGCTCTTCGAGAAGCACATTTTCACCGGCGTTGCAGGGTCGGACATGATACGCTTGCTCGCGCCTCTCTGCCTCAGCCAGGCTGAAGCCGGAGAGTTCATCACCGCACTTAAAGAAGTCTTATGAGATCTTTTTTCCACGTACAAGATATAGGAAACCTCGACGAGGCGCTCAAGGAAGCCCTCGAGGTCAAGAAGAATCCCTTCGCCTGGAAGCATCTGGGCACGGACAAGACCATCATCCTGGTGTTCTTCAACAACTCCCTGCGCACCCGCCTGAGCAGCCAGAAAGCCGCACTGAATCTCGGCATGAACCCTATCGTGCTGAATGTCAACGGCGACAGCTGGAAGCTGGAGACCGAGATGGGAGTGGTGATGGACGGCGACAAGTCCGAGCACCTTCGCGAAGCCATCCCCGTGATCGGGAGCTTCTGCGACATCATCGGCGTGCGTTCCTTCGCCGGCTTGACGGACAGGGAGAAGGATTACGGCGAGGAGATCCTCCGCCAGTTCATCGAGTACTCCGGCAGGCCGGTCATCAGCCTTGAGTCGGCTACTGTGCATCCCTGCCAGGCATTTGCCGACCTGATCACCATCGAAGAGCACAAGGAGAAAAAGCGTCCCAAGGTCGTCATGACCTGGGCGCCGCATCCGAGGGCTCTCCCTCAGGCCGTTCCGAACTCTTTCGCGGAGTGGATGAACGCTGCGGACGTGGATTTCGTCATCACTCATCCTGAGGGCTATGAGCTCGATCCGCGTTTCGTGGGAGATGCCAAGGTGGAATATAACCAGATGAAGGCCTTTGAGGGCGCAGATTTCATCTATGCCAAGAACTGGAGCTGCCCGGGAGTCTCTAATCCTGCGGACTACGGCAAGATACTCAGCAAGGATATGGGCTGGACAGTGGATGCCAAGCATATGGCAGTAACCAATAACGCACAGTTCCTGCACTGCCTGCCGGTGAGGCGCAACATGATAGTCTCCGACGAGGTAATCGACTCTCCGAGGAGCCTGGTCATCCCTGAGGCGGCAAACCGCGTGGTCTCCGCCCAGGTGGTAATGAAACGTATGCTGGAAAGCCTTTGATATGGAGAAGCTTACGGTGTTGAAAGTGGGTGGTGCCGTCGTAGAGGACACTCAGGCGCTGGATGCGTTCCTGACGGGCTTCGCCGCCATGCCGGGACTGAAGGTCCTGGTGCATGGCGGGGGCCGCGAAGCGACCAAGGTCGCCGCTCAGCTTGGCATCCAGACCAAGATGGTGGACGGACGCCGCATCACCGACGCCGACATGCTCCGTGTGGTCACCATGGTCTACGGCGGCCTTGTGAACAAGGGCGTCGTGGCGGCCCTTCAGGCCCGTGGCGTCAACGCCCTCGGCCTGACCGGAGCCGATCTCGGCTGCATGCTCGCCGTCAAGCGTCCTGTCAAGGATATCGACTACGGATATGTTGGGGATATGCAGAAGGTTGATACTTCCATCCTCGCTGACCTCATTTCCAGGGGAGTCGTTCCGGTGATGGCTCCGCTGTCCTTCGACGGGAAGGGTACTTTGCTCAATACCAATGCGGACACGATTGCGTCCAGCGTCGCCAAGGCTCTCGCGGAGCGATTTGAAGTGACGCTGGTGTATTGCTTCGAGAAGGCGGGAGTGCTGAAAGACCCTGACGATGATGCCAGCGTCATCCCTCTCATCACCAAGGAATCTTTTGCCGGACTTGCTTCCGACGGCACTGTGTCGGGAGGAATGCTACCCAAGTTGCAGAACGCTTTCGAGGCTCTCGAGAGCGGAGTGAAGGAAGTCAGGATTACAAAAGCGGATGCTCCGGAGAGTGGTACAAGGATAGTGTTATGATGGATAAGGAACTCATAGACCTGCTCAAGGGAATGGTCGCCATTCCTTCCTTCAGCAGGGAGGAAGGCCCCGTTGCGGATTTCATCGAAGGATGGCTCCGCACCCATGGGCTGAATCCTTCACGCAAGGCCAATAATCTCTGGCTGGATTCCGATCCTGGTTCCGACAAGCCCCTTCTGCTTCTCAACGGCCATATAGATACGGTGAAACCGGCCGGAGGCTATTCCCGTGACCCTTTCACGCCGTCCGAAGAGGACGGCCGCATCTGGGGCCTCGGCACCAATGACGACGGCGCTTCGGTCGTGGCCCTTCTGGGCGCATACCTGAAGCTTTGTGAGAAGCCGCAGCCCTACCACCTCGTCTGGTCTGCGACCGCCGAGGAGGAAGTCTGTGGCCGCAACGGCATCGAACTGATGGTGCCGGAGCTCGGCCCCGTGGCACTCGGCATCATAGGCGAGCCAACTGGCATGCAGATGGCCGTGGCCGAAAAGGGTCTTATGGTACTGGACTGCACCGCCCACGGCAAGAGCGGCCACGCCGCCCGTGAGGAAGGTGTCAATGCCATCTATGAGGCGCTTAAGGATATCGACTGGTTCAGGAACTACCGTTTCCCCAAGGTTTCTCCTTATCTCGGCCCCGTCAAGATGTCCGTGACCATGATCCAGGCCGGAACGCAGCACAATGTCGTTCCTGACACCTGCACCTTCGTCGTGGACGTGCGTCCCAACGGGATGTACACCAATCCCGAGCTGCTCGCCCTGATCAAAGAGGCGGTCTCGTGCGAAGTCAAGGAGCGTTCCACGCGCATCGGCAGTTCGCACATTGATTTGTCGCACCCCGTCGTACAGCGCGGTCTCGCCCTCGGACTTGAGGCGTTCGGATCGCCGACCACTTCCAACCAGGCCATTGTGCCGTTCACTACACTGAAGATAGGCCCCGGCCAGTCCTCACGCTCGCATACTGCCGACGAATATATTGAAATACAGGAAATTACCACCGCAGTGGAGACTTATGTGAGTCTCCTCGACGGACTTGAGATATAGCTTATGAAACTCTGGGACAAAGGATTCTCCGTTGATGAGAAGATAGACCGTTTCACCGTGGGCAAGGACCGCGAACTCGACCTGTACCTCGCACCGTATGACGTGTTGGGCACCATGGCGCATATCACGATGCTCGAGAGCGTCGGCCTGCTCGAAAAGGCCGAGCTGGACGCGCTCCTGCCGGAGCTCAAGGCCATCTACAAGCAAGCTTGCGAGGGCTCTTTCGTCATCGAGGATGACATCGAGGACGTCCATTCCCAGGTGGAGCTGATGCTCACACGCAAGCTCGGCGACCTCGGCAAGAAGGTCCACACCGGCCGTTCCCGCAACGACCAGGTGATGGTGGACCTCAAGCTTTATGCCCGTGCTGAGATAGAGAAGACCGTCGGCAAGGTCAAGGCGCTTTTCGACGAACTGCAGAAGCGCAGCGAGGAGTGCAAGGACATCCTTATGCCCGGATATACGCACCTTCAGGTGGCTATGCCTTCTTCCTTCGGGATGTGGTTCGGGGCCTATGCCGAGAGCCTGGCTGAGGATATGGAAATGCTCCTGGCTGCCTGGAAGATCACCAACCGCAATCCCTTGGGCGCAGCTGCGGGCTACGGCTCTTCCGCGCCGCTCAACCGCAGCCTGACGACAGCGCTCCTCGGCTTCGACGACTTGGACTACAACTCCGTCTACGCCCAGATGGGCCGCGGCAAGACCGAGCGCATCATCGCCTTCGCTTTCGCTTCGGTCGCCGAGACACTCGGCCGCCTGGCGATGGACTGCTGCCTATTCAACAGCCAGAATTTCGCCTTCGTGAAACTCCCTGACGCCCTCACCACAGGCTCCAGCATCATGCCGCACAAGAAGAATCCGGATGTGTTCGAACTCATCCGTGCGCATTGCAACCGCATCAACGGCATCCCCGGCACCATCCGCCTGATAAGCACGAACCTCCCCTCGGGCTATTTCAGGGACATGCAGCTGATCAAGGAAGTGTTCGTTCCGATGTTCGAGGAGATGGACGACTGCCTGGATATCGCCAAGTTCGCCATTGAGAACATGACTGTGGCCAAGGACCTCATGTCCGACCCTCGCTACCAGCTCGCCTTCAGTGTCGAGGAAGTCAACCGCCGCGTGGCTGAGGGCGTCCCGTTCCGCGACGCGTACCGCCAGGTGGGCATGGAGATACAAAAGGGGGAGTTCTCCTGGAAGGGAGAACTCCATCATACCCATGAGGGTTCGGTAGGCAATCTCTGCAATGCCCAGATCGCGGCCAAAATGGATCACGTCCTGGAAGGCTTCACCTTCAAGAGCGTCAAGGCCGCCGTTTCAGCCCTTCTGAATACTGACCGTGATTTATAACTGACTAATAGCTAATTATTTACACCTTTGCTCCTTTGTTATTTAAGGAGGGAGTGTTTTGCATATTTCTTTTATTTGTAATCATTTACAAATCACGTTAGTAATAGATGACTATGAAAGTGATTCGTTTGATTTCCTGGGCGGCGGGCATAGTCATTGCCTGTGTGGCAGGATCGTGTACTGCCGAAGTTAAGTATGACTGGTCTCCGGCTGGGGACAACATCCGGACGTGCTGGGCGACGGAGGTGTCTCCGGCCTGCGTCCACCCGGAGTATCCGCGCCCGCAGTTGGTGCGGGAGGAATGGGAGTCGCTTAACGGAATGTGGGAGTATGCCGTCACCCCGGCGGAGGCCGAAAGCTTCGGCGAGCCGGACGGGGGCATACTCGTTCCTTTTTGTATCGAGTCCTCGCTTTCCGGAGTAGGTAGGACCGTTACGGCGGACGATGCGCTTTGGTACAGAAGGACTTTCCGTGTCCCGCGATCTTGGCGCGGCAGGAGGATAATGCTCAACTTCGACGCTGTGGACTGGCAGGCCCAAGTGTTCGTCAACGGTGAGGAAGTGGGCTCGCATACCGGAGGTTATACGGCATTTTCCTTCGATATCACCCCTTATCTGAAGGGCAGGGGAGAGCAGGAACTGACAGTGAAGGTCCTTGACGGGACCGACAACGAGTTCCAGCCCCGGGGCAAGCAGGTCAGCAAACCCAGCGGCATCTGGTATACGGCAGTTTCCGGTATCTGGCAGAGCGTCTGGATGGAACCGGTGGAGAAAGGGAGCATCTGTGATTTCGAGATCAGTGCCGACCTGGAGGGAGGAGCCCTCAGGGTGATGCCGTTGTACAGTTCGTCCTCCGAAGGTAATGAAGTGCGCGTCGCACTGCTGGCCGGAGGTGTCGGGTACGACCCGGAGCAGCCTTCGACAGATGTGCTGTGCGAGGTGTCAGCAGCGGCGGGTTCCGCCGTCTCCCTGCCGCTCGTAGACCCGCAGCTCTGGTCACCGGAGTGTCCGTATCTCTACGGGCTTCGCTTCACTGTCCTGAAGGACGGCAAGGTAATTGACCAGGTTCAGTCTTATACCGCTCTGCGGGAAATCTCCGTGGTCACTGATGACGCCGGCCACAAACGCTTGGGCCTCAACGGTAAGGCATTGTTCCAGTACGGCCCGCTGGACCAGGGCTGGTGGCCGGACGGGCTCTATACCGCCCCGACGGATGAGGCGCTTGCTTACGATGTGGTTGCAACTAAGGAATTCGGATTCAACATGATCCGCAAGCATATCAAGGTCGAACCTTCGCGCTGGTATTACCATTGCGACCGTCTCGGGATGCTGGTATGGCAGGATATGCCGTCTTTCTCCTCTTCCAAAAACCAATGGGCGCAGGGTATCGACCGTTTCGACACCGGCACCGATTATCCAGTTACTCCGGAAATCCGTGACAACTACTACAAAGAGTGGGGCGAGATCATCGCTCAGTTGAAAAAGTTCCCTTGCATAGTGATGTGGGTGCCTTTCAACGAGGCCTGGGGACAGTTCGAAACGCGTGAAGTCGTAGCCTTCACGCGCGAGCAAGACCCGTCACGTCTCATCAATCCCGCCTCCGGCGGCAACTGGCCTTCCGCGACGGGTGACGTCGTCGATTCGCATCATTATCCTCAGCCATATATGCGCCTCTGGGATCCTGAACTTGTCAATGTCCTCGGGGAATATGGTGGCATCGGCCGCCCGATCGAGGGCCACCTTTGGCAGAAGGATCGTAACTGGGGCTATGTCCAGTATGCTACCGAAGAGGAAGCGACGGACGAGTACGTCCGTTTCGCTGAGCAGCTGCTTCCATTCGTGGAACAGGGCTGTTCGGCTGCGGTCTATACCCAGACCACCGACGTCGAAGGCGAAGTCAATGGCCTGATGACCTATGACCGCGCCATAAAAAAACTGACGGTCGACCGCGTTTCCGCAGCCAACCGTTCAGTCATAGGGTCATTGCCGGAATAACCGTATTACTTGAACAGGTTTACGTCGATACCTTTGCCCATGACTTCGTAGCCGGAGGCGTTGAGGTGGAGCCAGTCGTTCTCGAAGAGGAACGCCGGGTTCAGCCTCTCGGGATCCTCCGTGTCGCGTACCATGGCGTCGAAGTCAATGACACCGTCAAACTCTCCGCTTGTGCGGATCCACTCGTTCAGGGCCTTGCGGCCTTCTTCGTGGTTGCCGCGGCCGTAGCCGTTGCCCTTGAACGGCGTGACCGTGGCTCCGAAGACTTTGATGCCGCGGGCGTGGGCGTCTCGGATGATGTCCTGCCATACTTTCTTGACGCCGTTGGCGGTCTCGATGGCATCACGCGAGCCTCCGATGTCATTTACTCCTTCAAAGAGAATGATATACTTGACCCCGTCGTGGCCGAAGAGGTCGCGCGCGTAGCGGCTCTGCCCCGTAGGGCCCAGGCCGCCGCGCAGCACGCAGTTGCCGCCGAGGCCGAAATTCAGCACGGAGATATTCATACCGTTGGCCAGAAGGTTGCGTGAGAGCTGGTCGGTCCAGCGGTCCTGGCCGTTTGTGGTGGTGCCGCGTCCGTCGGTGATGGAGTCACCGAGCACGGCGATGGCCGATGAATTCTTTTTCTTCGGGATGACGTCGATGGAACTGATGGTGTACCAGTGGTCGGTCTTGGCTACCGGATTGGAAAAGTCCGTGGTATTGCCTTTGGCGATATAGGAAGTGGTCCTGGAGCCGGGATGGCTGGTAAGTGTCGTGGAGGATATCTTGCCGTAGTGGATGGTGACCGCGAGGTTCATCCTTTCCGCAACCTTGAACTTCACCGGGTCGGAAACGACTTCTTCACCGGGCTTCATGGTGACGCCCTTCTTTCCGTTGAAAGTCAGTGACACCGATTTGCTCTCGTCAACCTCCGGGGATGCTCCCATGGTCAAGGCCGGGGCGATCTCGACCCCGAGGATCTCAGTGTCGTCCTCGTTGAAGATGTTGGACAGGTGCAGGCGAAGCTTCTTTCCGGCAATAGATACCTGTAGTGTTTGGCGGAAGGAATTGCCCGCCAGATACGGCTCCGGGGGATTGTTGTGGGGCTCGGCGACCTGAAGGGCGGTGGCCCATGTGGTGACCCAATCCTTGCCCCTGGCATCAGCGTCGATGGCCGATGTCAGGATAAGGGCGAGGAATGAAAGTATAGTGACTAATCTTTTCATATTCCGTATATTATCTGTTTAACGCCGAGGACGCTCTCCCGGTACCGGGCCACCGCTCGACATAGGACCGCCGGGACGGAAACGCCTGTTGGTGACGAGCACCGGCTTGTTGTTCTCGTCATGGGTGGGCATGCCGTAGCGGTCGGAGAGGACGGACTTTGTCTGGACAGAGTCGATAGGCATGTTCAAAGGACGGACTCCGGCGGGGAGGTCTTTCTTGGAGAACTGCTGGAAGTAGCCTACGCAGGCATCGCGCCACCATTCGGCGTCGTTCTTCTGGATGTCGAGTTTCTTGGTGACTTCATTGAAGATGGGGGTGCTGACATAAGGCTTCAGGCCCGCCCAGGTCTTCTGGTAAGCCTCGACCTCGGAGATACCGGTGTCGTAATGGAGACAGATCTCATCCCACAATGTCTTTCCGCTGGAAAGTTTGTAATCCCAGGGGACATGGTGGAACCATAGCAGGAGATTCTCCGGGCAGGTGGCAAGGTCGTTGAACTTTGAAGCCAGAGGCTCGTGGTACTGGTCGACATTGTCGGTGCCCTCGCGGGTGCGGTCGAATCCCACGCCGTTCTCATCGGCCTTGTGGTAGAATACCGGCGACCAGTCCGGACGGGAACTGCGCTCCCAAGGGCCGGGTCCGTAGTGCGATCCTCCGAAGATGTGGTGGAATCCGAGCGGCATCATATAGTGGACTGCAGTCTCGCGTGAGGTCATCATGATGTCCTTGACAGGCTCGATGAACTTCTTGTCATAAGCCTTGGCGGACATGCCCTCAGGCTGGATGAAAGTCTGGCGTATCCACTCGTCGGCAATCTGCTCGGCGCCGAGGGTCGGGTCCCAGCAGAGGCGGCCGAACATGTACCAGTTGGACTGGGCGAAGATGTAGCCGGAGAAGTTGGGATCCTGGCCGGTATTGGCGACTCCGGCCATGCCTTTGATCATCTTGGCCACGGTCGAACCTTCGCCGTTGGCATAAGTGTCGCTGTCGAGGCACTCCTCGTAGGTCGTGCCGTGATATACGAGATGGTTGGAGAATCCGAGGTACTCCTGGGTGATCTGGAACTCCATCATCATCTTGGTCTTGTACATCTGTCCGAAGAGGGGATTGAAGGGCTCGCGGGGCTGGAAGTCGATGGGACCGTTCTTGATCTGCACGAAGACATTGTCGGCGAACAATCCGTCGAGGTCCTTGAACTCTTCGACAGCTTGGTTGGCGCGGTCGGGGCTGGTCGGGCTGTAGACGAAGGCGCGCCACATGACGATGCCGCCGTGGGGGCCGACGGCCTCAGCCAACATGTTGGCGCCGTCGGCGTGGGTGCGGCCGTAGTCCTGCGGGCCTGCCTGGCCCTCGGAGTTGGCCTTCACCAGGAAGCCTCCGAAGTCGGGGATGGCCGCATATATCTCGTCGGCCTTGTCCTTCCACCACTGGCGGACCTTGGGATCGAGCGGGTCACCGCTCGTCAGTCCGCTGAGGGTGATGGGGCTGGTCCACTTGATGGACAGGTATGTGGTGATGCCGTATTCGCGCAGGATGTCGGCGATCTTCGCCACGCGTGCGATATGCTCGGCGTCGAGGATCAGGGGATTGGAGTTGACGTTGTTGAGGGCAGATCCGTTGATGCCGACGGATGCGCAGAGCTCGCCGTATTTGCGGATGCGTGCCTCGGGGATGTCCGGAGAAGTCCACTCCCACATGGACCTTCCGGCATAACCGCGCTCTACAGTGTCATCTAGATTGTCCCAGTGGTCGAGGATGCGGTATTCGTAGTAAGGCTTCTCCCTGATGTCCATCCCGGGGCCGGCCTGACCGAGGACCTCGGCGCGCTGCAAGGCGTAGACGCCGTAGCGGACGCCGGCCTCCGAGCCGCCGGCCACGATGCGCTTGCCGGCTTCGTCATAGATATGGAATCCTTCCTTTGCCAGGGCGTTGTCCACCTTGGTGTCCACCGACGCGAGGACTTCCTCATATGGACGCGAATTGGCGAACCAGAGGTCGGTCCCGTCCTGGTCCGACGGTTTGGGAGAACTGCAGGCTGCCAGTATCATCAGCAGGCAGCCGGGAATGATGTGGTTGATTCTCATGTTGTTATGGTTGTGTTAATTAATTCTGTTACAATCCCTTGGACTTGGCCTCGTCCCAGATGGAATCCATTTCTTCCATGGACACTCCGGCGAAACCGCGACCGTCCTCACGGACCTTCTTCTCAAGGTAGTCGAAGCGGCGGCGGAACTTGCTGCAGGTACGGTTGAGAGCCGTCTCTGGATCGATGCCGTACAGCCTTGCGGCGTTGATGACGGAGAAAAGCAGGTCGCCGACCTCCATCTCCAGGTCTTCACCTTCGGTGCAGGATGCCTCCTCGACCTCGCCGCATTCCTCGCGGACCTTGTCCCATACTCCTTCCTTGTCCTTCCAGTCGAATCCGCATCCGCGGGCTTTCTCCTGCATCGAGAGCGCTTTCAGCAGCGCTGGCATGGTGTCGGGGATGCCGCTCATGACTGTCTTGTTCCCGTCCTTCTCCTTGGCCTTGACGATCTCCCATGTGTCGGCTATCTCCTTGGCGGAAGGGGCTTCGCCTTCGGGGAGAAGGCTGCCGTCGGCCCTGAAGACATGCGGGTGCCTGAAGACCATCTTGTAGCAGACCTTCTCGATGCAGTCCGCTATGTCGAAATCGCCCTTCTCCTGGGCTATCCTGGCATAGAAGACCATATGGTACAGCAGGTCTCCTATCTCCTTGGAGATCCCTGCGGGATTGTCCTTCACTATCTCGTCGCTGAGCTCGTAGACTTCCTCCTCCGTCATGGGACGGATGGACTCCATGGTCTGTTCCGCATTCCACGGGCAGCGCTCGCGGAGGTTGTCCATGATGTCCAGCAGTCTGCCGAAAGCCTCGGTTTTCTCTTCTCTGGTGTGCATGTCTGATGATTTCTACAAAATTACAAAAAAGATAGTATCTTTGCACTCCCCACAATAACTAATACCGATCATATCGCGATGAAAGAAATCAGATTCGTGTCCGCCGACGAGGCAGTCAGCCACATCAAGTCCCACTGTCACATCCACCTCAGCAGCGTGGCCAGCGTGCCGCATATCCTTATACAGGCGCTCTGCCGCAGGGCGGATGCCGGCGAGGTAGAGGACCTGCATTTCCATCATTTCCACACGGAGGGTCTGGCCCCGTATTCCGAGCCGCGCTACGAGGGTATCTTCTTCGAGCAGGGGTTCTTCGTGGGTCCCAACGTCCGGGCTAACGTCAATGCCGGATATGCCGACTACCTGCCCGTGCATCTGGGCGAAAGCCAGAAGCTTTACCGCGACGGCTTCATCAAGCTCGGAGCGGCCCTTGTGAACGTCTCCAGGCCTGACGCCAACGGCATGGTTTCCCTCGGTACTTCCGTCGACTGTTCAGTGGCGGCCGTCGAGACTGCGGAGCTAGTGATCGGTGTAGTCAATCCCAATGTCCCTTATGCCCATGGTGACCTTGTGTCGCTGGACCGTTTCGACTATCTGGTCCAGGATGACACTCCGTTGGTGACAGCCAATTTCGCGGAGCCCACTCCCACCGAAGTGCTCATCGGCAAGAACTGCGCTGCACTTGTAGATGACGGCGACTGCATCCAGATGGGCATCGGTGCACTTCCGAACGCCCTTGCCGCCCAGCTCGGCGGGCACAAGAACCTCGGCCTCCATACCGAGATGTTCGCGGACGGCCTCCTCCGCCTGATCAAGTCCGGCGTCATCAACGGCGCCTGCAAGAAGATCGACACCGGCAAGGTCGTCGCTTCCTTCCTCCTCGGCAGCCAGGAGGTGTATTCGTTCATCGATGACAATCCCGACGTCCTGATGAAGGATATCGCATATACCAACAATCCCTGGGTAATCGCCCAGAATCCCAACATGAAGGCCATCAACTCCGCCACCGAGGTGGACTTCACCGGACAAATCAGCGCCGACTCCATCGGTACACGCATCTTCTCCGGCACCGGCGGCCAGCTGGAGTTCGTCAAGGGAGCCACCATGTCCAAGGGTGGTAAATCCATAACTGCTTTCGCTTCCCGTACCAACAAGGGGAAGAACAAGATCGTAGCGACGCTCAACCCCGGCGCCGGAGTGGTGACTCCGCGCGCTGACGCGCACTGGATCGTCACCGAGTACGGCGCCGTGGACCTCTACGGCAAGTCCCTCCAGGAGCGCGCCAAGCTGATGATCAGCATCGCGCATCCCGACGACCGCGAAATGCTCGACCGCGAGGCCTTCGCCCGTTTCGGCCCCCACTGGCACAACTTCAGTATCTAGGCCCCGCATACTTCCCGCATACCCTTTTGCCGTGCAATGTAAAACACTGATGTTTAAGTGATTACGCATAATCCCTGTCTCGAAATCGTGATAGGGATTATGCGTAATCTGCTGTTACTTAAAGAGATACGCTGCACGCTATAGATGAAGGAAACGCCGTATGTGTTCCGGTGTCGAATGTGGAATAGCGGAAAGGATCCTCATCAGAGGCAGTTTCTCTTCCTTCCCCATTGTGTTGATTCGTTCCGGCATTATCCTTAGGCGGAGACATTGTTTAAGCATTACTAAATATACTGAATAATTTTCCCACATTTCGTGGATATCATGCTCGGTACCTGTTGTCGAATCGATGGCTAGGATTGCTGTTTTCCAGTTTCCGAACCGTCTGAGGAAAACAGCTTTGTCGATTGGATTGTAACGACTGACAATATAGTCGGTAACCGTTAGTTTTTCTTTTGGAGTCAAGTCTTTGAAAATGCACTTCAGCATTGGATAGTTCAGTTGTTTGCCCTGCCTGTGACAGTAGTCGACCATTCTGGCTGCTTCCCTCATCTTCAGACGGCAACTACTCTTGACCAGTCTATCAGAAAAGGGATGATCGCTTTGAAAAAAAGCCAGAAGATTCCATTTGTATTCGAGCGCTGTTTTTGTCAGATGTCCGGCAACCGGGTTGTTGACAATATAGATCAGACAGGAAAGAACGCTTTTACGGGAACTCTTTGGGGCATAGCCGGAACGCATCATCAGTTTACCTTTCTGAAAGTATTCTTTATTGTATTCTTTTGAGAAAATGCTTTGCAGATCCCTGCAGAATGCTTTGAACACTCTGATATCGGCTGCCTTGACAAATATGTGGACATGGTTGAACATGATGCACAGAGCTTCGATGCCTATGCCGTACCGTCGTGCAAGGACAGACAGAAGTGTCAGGAAAAAGATATAGTCCTCAGTCCTGTAAAACAAAACATTTCCCTTCAGCGCTTTGAGATAAAGATGGTGTGCGCTTCCTTCCTTGAAGATTCTATTCTTTTGCATAGTTTAAGTTAATTATGGCGGCAATGCTACAAAGAACTATCCGTTTACACAAATTGGAAATGGATATGCAGTGCAATAAATTAGTTATCAGTGTTTTATGGATATTTCCTGTCTTGTTTTTTGAATAGGAATAGTAAGGAAATGGCTGATACTCATCTCAATACATTGCACGGTGAAAAGAAGAGTGAGACATTCTTCGAGCTTATTTCGTATCTTTGTCTCCGTTATGGAAAACTGGCAGGAAAGGACTGAGATGCTGCTGGGCGCGGAGGGCGTCCGGAAGCTGCGCGACGCGCATGTCGCCGTGATTGGCGTCGGCGGCGTCGGCGGCTTCGCGGCTGAGGCGCTCGCGCGCGCCGGTGTCGGCCACCTGCTGGCGCTCGACTCCGACGAAGTCTCCGTGACCAACCGCAACCGCCAGATCCTCGCACTGTCCTCGAATGTCGGCCGTCCCAAATGCGATGTCTTGAGGGACCGTCTCCTCGACATCAATCCGGATCTTGACCTTGTCACCATCCCGGAGTACATCACCGAGGAGAATATCGCTTCGCTCCTGGATGGATATGATATTGATTTCCTGGTCGATGCCATAGATACCCTAAGTCCCAAGATCTGCCTCATCCAATACTGCCTGAAGAGGGGAGTGCCGATGGTGTCGTCGATGGGTGCGGGCGCCAAGCTCGACGCTACGGCTGTGCGCGTTGCGGACATCGCGCAGACGCGCATGTGTCCGCTGGCGCACATGCTCCGCAAGCGCCTGCACAAGTTCGGTATCTACACCGGCTTCGAAGCCGTTTTTTCCATTGAGGAGCCCCGCCGCTCTTCCATAGTGCTCGAGGAGAGCCGCAACAAGAAATCCCAGGTGGGCACCGTCTCGTATCTGCCGTCTGTCTTCGGTGCCGTCTGCGCCCAGGTTGCCATCCGCAGGATTGTGGGAATCTAGCAGATTTTTATTACCTTTGCAGACTATTTGTACTTAAACCTGAGCAGAAATGTCCAAATACAGTGTAGTGGAAGTTGAGTCCCGCGGAGACTTGATGAAGTTCATCAAGTTCCCGGAACGCTTGTACAAGGATTGCCCGCAGTATGTCCCGGCACTGCGTTCCGACCAAGTCCATTCGTTGACCAAGGTCTCGACGCTGAGCTACTGCAAGCGCCGCATGTGGATGGTCATGGACGGGAAGAAGGTCGTAGGCCGCATCTGCGGCATGATCAACCCCCGCTACAACGAGCGCTATGGCAAGAAGCGCGCGCGTTTCGGCTGGTTCGACACCATCGACGACATCGAGGTCGCGCGCCTGCTCCTCGGCACCGCCGAGGCATGGGCCAAGTCCGAGGGCATGACCGAGATCCACGGACCGCTCTACTACAATACTTTGGGCAAGCAGGGCATGCTGGTAGAAGGTTTCGAGAACATCCCACCGTTCAACTGCCTGTACAACTATCCTTACTACAATGACTTCGTTACCAGGCTTGGATACACGAAGGAGTGCGACTGGGTGCAGTACGACGTGGACGCCGCCCACGGCATTCCCGAGAAGACGGAGCGTGTGGCGAACCTCGTGATGCAGCGCTACAACCTCCACAAGGGTAGTATGGACAAGCTCAAGAAGGATCCTGAGATGGTCAGGTATTTCTTCAAGGTTTACAATGACAGCTTCGCCTCGCAGGTGTACAACTTCATCCCGCTGACCGACGAGGAGATCGAGGAGGAGGCCAAGAGCACCCTGGGATTCGTCTCCGACGAGACCAGCACCGTACTGTTGGACGAGAATGACAAGCTGGTGGCTTTCGGCATCTCGTTCCCGTCCATTTCGAAGGCTTTGCAGAAGGCAAAGGGCCGCCTGTTCCCCTTCGGATGGATACATCTGCTCCGTGCCCTTCACTGTCACGACACCTGGGACCTGATGATCAACGGAGCGGTGCCGGAGTGGCAGAACAGGGGAGTTTCGGCCGTGTACTACCGCGACGTCTCCGTCAAGGCCACCAGGCTGGGCGTCAAGCACGCCATCACCAACCCCCAGATCGAGACCAACAGCGCGGTCAACATCTGGAGCAGCTACGACAGCAAGCCTTTTATGCGCCGCCGATGCTACATAAAGAACATAGATTAATACACCATAGTTATGGCAGAGAATACATTGCTTGAGAAAGTCCTGTCGCTCCAGGACAAATACCAGTCCCTGCAGGACCAGCTCGCCAGTCCGGACGTGATGTCGGACATGAAGCGCTATGTCCAGCTGAACAAGGACTACAAGCAGCTGGAGCCCATCATCAAGGCCGGCCTCGAGTACAAGATGATGCTCGACGAACTCGCTTCGGCCAAGGACATCCTCATGAACGAGAAGGATGACGACCTCCGCGAGATGGCCCGCGACGAGATCAACGACATCGAGCCCAAACTTCCCGAAATGGAGCAGAATATCAAGCTCCTTCTCATCCCGGCCGACCCTGACGACTCCAAGAACGCCATGGTCGAGATCCGCGGCGGCACCGGCGGCGACGAGGCCGCCATCTTCGCCGGCGATCTCTTCCGCATGTACTCCAAGTTCGCCGAGTCCCGCGGCTGGAAGCTCGAGGTCACCGACCAGGCTCCCGGTACATCCGGCGGCTTCAAGCAGATAGTGTTCAAGCTTTCGGGCAATGACGGCGTCTACGGCGTCATGAAATACGAGTCCGGAGTGCACCGCGTGCAGCGCGTGCCCCAGACCGAGACTCAGGGCCGTATCCAGACTTCCGCAGCATCGGTTGCGGTTTTCCCTGAAGCGGGTGAGTTCGACATCGAGCTCGATCCCAACGACATCCGCAAGGACCTCTTCTGCTCGTCCGGCCCCGGCGGCCAGGGCGTGAACACGACCTATTCCGCCGTGCGCCTCACCCACATCCCTTCGGGTATCGTGGTCCAGTGCCAGGAAGAGCGTTCGCAGCTCAAGAACCTTGACCGCGCCATGGAGGAGCTCCGTACCCGTCTGTACAACATGGAGCACCAGAAGTATCTTGACGGCATAGCTGCAAAGCGCAAGACCATGGTCTCCACCGGCGACCGCTCCGCCAAGATCCGTACGTACAACTACCCTCAGGGCCGCGTCACCGACCACCGCATCAACTGGAGCATGTACAATCTCCCCGTCTTCATGGACGGCGACATCCAGGAATGCATCGACGCCCTTCAGGTCGCCGAGAACGCCGAGCGTCTCAAGGAAGCCGGCGATTAGTCAAGAGCAGAGTTATTATTCTCCCCGATAGGTGGAATTGAAACGTGCGAGGACATTCTCCTCGTACGTTTTTGTTACGGGGAGGGGTGGTATGGCGTCGTTGTCGAGCTCGAGGATGTAGTTGTCCCGGAGTTTGCGCAGGACGCGCACATGCTCCATGTTTACGACGTACTTGCGGTTGCAGCGGATGAGCTCACTGTCCGCGAAGCTCTCCTCGATGGTCTTGAGCCGGCAGCGGAGCATGTACTGCTTCATGTCGCCCAGATTGTCGGTATACCAGACCTTGACGTAGTTGTCGTCGGATTCGATGTAGTAGAGGTTCGAGGACGTCACCGACAGGCGTAGCGCGCCGGAGCTGTCGAAGAGGGTGATCTTCTTCTCCTCGCGGGGAGGAAGGACCTCGTCCGTTACGACGGTGCTGTAGTTGAGCACGCGGATGGTGTTGTCCTTGTCGATGATGGCGAAATACATCCCGCATATGACGTAGGGAACGGCCAGGGTCATGATGCAGTAGATGAACGACCTGAAGAACACGAGATACCAGGTTTCACCTCCGTTGTCAATGATGCCGAGGGAGTTGCCCTTGATGGTGAAGATGGTGTAAAGGGTGCAGATCGCGAGTATCTCGACGAGGTTCCAGAGTATGTATCCGATGAATGTCGGGCGTTCCGGACGCTTGCGGTAAGTGATGAACAGCACGCGCTTGCTGACTATCACCAGGGTGAGTGCAAGAAGGTAGAAAAGCACGGTGAAACCGAAGGCTTCGGTAGCCCGCAGCTCGAACCAGGCGTTGTGCGAGAAGGGGATGCTGAACATAAGGAAGAACAGCGAGAAGAAGGCGGTGAATGTCACCGTCGCAACCAGCTGGTATTGCCCCAGGAGATACCCCGGTATCCTTTCCTTCAGCGTGAACATATCTGCAAAGATAAGTAAAAATTGCTATATTTGCGGACTCGAAAGTATATATGATTCTATGGAGAAACGCGTTGTCATCACCGGACTCGGTGTCATATCCTCCGTCGGAAACGATATCCAGACTTTCTGGAACAACCTGTTGAACGGCGTCTGCGGTATTCAGACCATCACGGACTTTCCCACCGACGGCCTTCCGGTCAAGATAGGCGGCAGGGTCAAGGATTTCGACCCGGACCGCTACGGAATAGATAAAGCCTTTATGCGCAAGCAGGACTGGTTCACCATCTACGGAGTGGCTGCCGCCGCCCAGGCGATGGAGGATTCGGGCCTGGTTCCCGAAGGCGATGGCAGCAACATCGACCCTTTCCGTCTGGGGGTTTACGTAGGCTCCGGTATCGGAGGGTTCAACGTCATCATCCGTGAGACGGAGAAGTTCCTGCAGGATCCTTCCGGCCAGTGGATATCCCCGCTGTTCGTCCCTACGATGATCTCCAACATAGCAGCCGGCAACATCGCCATCAGGCAGCAGGCCAAGGGGCCCTGCATCAATGTAGTGACCGCATGCGCCACCTCCACCAACACTATCGGCGAGGCGTTCAGGGCCATCAGGCACGGCTATGCCGATGCCATCATCGCAGGAGGTACGGACCAGTGCACGATACCTATCGGACTGGCCGCCTTCGCCAATGCCAAAGCCCTCACCAAGGCCGAGGACCCCAACTATGCGTCTCTTCCTTTCAATGCCAACAGGGGCGGTTTCGTGATGGCGGACGGCGCCGCTACGCTCATCCTCGAAGAGTATGAGCACGCGGTCGCGCGCGGAGCGAAGATTTATGCCGAGATGGTAGGCTACGGCAGTACCTGCGACGCCTACCACATGACGGCACCGCGTCCGGACGGAACCACTCAGGCCGAGTGTATCTCGCTCGCGATCCGCGAGTCCGGATTCAATCCTGACAAGGATGTCGTCTACATCAACGCCCACGGCACCGGCACCAAACTCAACGACGTCGCCGAGACCAGCGCCTGCAAGATCGCTTTCGGAGATTATGCATACAAGTGCCACATCAGCTCGACGAAGTCGATGCACGGCCATATGTTCGGCGCTACCGGCGCAGCCGAAGCCATCGCCACTATCCTTGCTCTCAGGGACGGCATCGTGCCCCCGACCATCAATCTCGACTGCCCCGATCCGGAATGTGACCTCGACTACACGCCCAACAAGGCTGTCAAGGCGGACCTCACATTGGGATTCTCCAATTCCTTCGGCTTCGGCGGGCATAATGCCTGCATAGCCTTCCGGAAGTTCTGATAAAAACGTATATTTGTGGTCAAACTGCATTGACCATGAAATACTTTTTCCGCATTGTAGCCGCCGTGGTCCTTCTGGCGGCTTCCGTGGCGGCGCTGGCCCGTCCCAATTATCAGAATTTCAAGGTATCCATCTACACCCGTGCGTATGAGGTGCAGAGGATGGCGGACCAGCATTGGCTGGACTCCACCTGGAACGTCATCTCCTCCCAGATGAAGGTTGACAAGATTTATCTCGAGACCCACCGTGACCAGCTCATTGTCGACCGGCCCACCATGGAGAAAGCCATCAGGTTCTTCAAGCAGAAGGGCTTGGAAGTGGCCGGAGGTATAACCTATACCATCAGTGAGGCCAATTCATTCGAGACCTACTGCTACAGCGATCCTGTCGAGCGGGCAAAGGCCAGGGAGATTGCGGAATATACGGCGAGCCTTTTTGACGAGGTCATCCTGGACGATTTCTTCTTCCATGACTGCAAGTGCGAGTACTGCATCGCTGCCAAAGGGGATAGGAACTGGACGGAGTACCGCCTGGAACTGATGCAGGATGCGGCGCAGAACGTAGTGCTTGGCCCCGCCCATGCCGTAAATCCCAAATGCAAGGTCGTCATAAAGTATCCCAACTGGTACGACCATTTCCCTGCACTGGGTTTCGACCTGGACTATGGCCCGAAGCATTTCGACGGCATTTATACGGGTACTGAGACCCGTGACGCCGTCAGCAGCGACCAGCATCTCCAGCCATATCTCGGCTACAATATCTGGAGGTATTTCGACAACCTGAACCCGGGTCACAACGGCGGTGGCTGGGTGGATACGGGCGGCATGCGCTATATCGACCGCTACAGCGAGCAGCTCTGGTTGACGCTCTTCGCCAAGGCCCCCGAGATGACGCTCTTCGACTACCGCCAGTGCCTCAATGCCATAGGCGAACGCTACCGCGCCCCCTGGCAGGGCCAGGGCACAAGTTTCAGCTATGACGATATGGTGAAATACAATGAGAAGTCCGCAAAGGGCATACCCATGACCGTCGCCCGTGCTGCAGGATACACCCTCGAGACGGTGGACAAGACCATAGGTTTCCTCGGCAACCCCGTAGGCATCAAAAGTTACAAGCCCTACCAGTCCACAGGAGAAGAGTTCCTCCAGAACTATTTCGGCATGATCGGGCTCCCTATAGAGATGGTCCCTTATTTCCCTGAGGAGGACAACTTCATGATCCTCACCGAGCAGGCGGCTTTCGATCCGGACATTGTGGCGAAGATCGAAAAGCAGTTGCGGGGAGGCAAGGATGTCCTCATCACGTCCGGGCTGCTGAGGGCGCTTCAGGACCGCGGCATCCGGAATATCGTCGACATCGAGTACACCGACCGCAAGGCCATGGCCACCGCCATCAAGGCGGGCTGGGCCGGCATGACCGACACGGAGAAGCCCATACTGATGCAGCAGATCGGCTACAAGACCAATGACTCCTGGGAGATGGTCTCCGGAATGGACGGCGGCCTCGGATGGCCGATACTTCACAGGGGGCTTTATGGCAGTGCCAACCTCTACGTACTCGTGGTTCCGGACAACTTCTCCGACCTATACCGCTTCCCGGCTTCAGCGCTCAACATCATACGCCAGACAGCCAGCGCCAGGACAATGCCCGTCTACATCGAGGGCCCTGCCTATGTCAGTCTTTTCGTGTATGACAACGACACTTTCATCGTCGAGTCATTCCTCGACGAGCCGGTGGATGTCGACATCGTGTCGACCGGTGCCGTTAAGGGATTGAGTGACCTTTTGGCCGGAACGGAGGTGCAGGGGCGCGTCAGGCCCGTCATGGGCCGTCGCGGCGCCACCGGCAACAGCCAGTCCTCCTTCACCCTGACGGTGAAGCCTCACTCCTATCGGGTTCTCCGGATAAGGAAATAGCCGCTTTATTTGCGGTTCTTCTTCTTTGTACGCAGGTGGTTGACGCTCTCGGCCACCATGATGTCCGATGCTATGCCCCTTGCAGCCAATAGGTTGAAAATGAATGCGATGAGGGGGAAGATCGCCGTAAAGCGGAATACGAGGGAATCGTCTGCGGTGAAATAGTCGACGGCGATCCATGCCTGCAGGGCCAGGGTGATGATGGCGGCGAGCACTGCCGTGCGCATCTGGAACACTCGGAAACGGAATGCGGTGAGAGCCAGGAAATCCAGGAGCACTATGACTATCAGGAGGATAAGATACGGAACGTATGCAGTATACTTGATCTCCTGTACGAAACTCCCGTCAGCACCGGGCACGACAGCCTTCAGGCTGAACAGCATGGCGGCGATCAGGCCGGTGGCCAGCGCCAAGTATAGGGTTTGCATTCTCTGCCACATGATAAATATTTTTAAAAACTTTTTACAAAAATAATGAAAATCAGGGATAAAAAGCTATATTTGTAAGAAATGCCCCTATGCGCGAACGCGCGAGGGGGCGCTTGGTTAGAACATCCGGTTAGTGTGAGTAGTGTTATGGAACGTATGATCTATGTCAGCGACGTTACCATGAAGCAGACCGTCGGTCTGCCTGGAGAGTCGCTTTCCTTCCGCCAGAAAATCGAGCTCGCGAAGCTTCTCGACAAACTCGGGGTGTCTGTCATCGAGACCGCTCCCATCAGGAACGGCCGGTCCGACAGCCTCCTGGTGAAGTCCCTTGCATCCGCCATAAAGGACAGTACCCTTGCAGTCCCCGTCGATATCATGTCGGCGGAGAGCGTGCAGGTTACATGGAACGCCCTTCGCGACGCCAGGCATCAGCGTCTGCAGGTATGTGTTCCCGTCAGTGCGGTGCAGATGGAGTATCTTTGTCACCTTAAACCTGCTGACATACTAGCCCTTATCGGCCGGATGGTGTCCGCATGCGCGGAGTGCTGCCCTGAAGTGGAATTCGTGGCGGAGGACTCCGGCCGCAGTGACAGCGAGTTCCTTGGCGAGGCCGTCAAGGCTGCTGTCGCCGCCGGAGCGAAGGTCGTCACTGTCTGTGACGCCGCGGGCAATCTTCTGCCCGACGAATTCCATGCCAGTGTAGCATGGGTGCGCCGGATGCTCCCCGAGGGGGTCCGGCTGGGTGTCCTGTGCTCCAATCTAATGTTCCAGGCCGACTCCTGCGCGATTGCTGCGGTGCGTGCCGGAGCGGATGAGATCAAGACCGCCCCTTATGGCAATACCACGGTGTCGCTCAAGCGTTTCGTGAAGATATTGGATGCAAAGTCAGACCTTTGCAAGGCGCGCAGCGGCGTCCGTGTCATTGACCTGGAGCGTACGGTAGGCCGTATCAGGCTCCTTTGCGAGGCCAAGCCCGCCAAGTCGTTCAAGCCTCTCGAGGGTCCGGACATTGACAGGGATGCGCTTACCCTGACCGCCCATGACGACCGCGATGCTGTACTCAAGGTAGTATCCAAGCTCGGCTATGACCTGAGCGGCGAGGATGCTGACAGGGTATATGAGACATTCGTACGCCTTGCGGCAAGGAGCGAGGTCGTCGAAGCCAAGGAGCTCGACGCCATCGTCGCTTCCGTCGCCTATCAGGTGCCGCCTACTTATAAGCTTGAGAGCTACGTCATCAACTCCGGCAATATCATCTCTGCTACCTGTCACCTCCGCCTTCGCAAGGACGACGGCGTTCTGGAGAGCGTCTGCGTCGGCGACGGCCCCGTGGATGCTGCCTTCCAGGCCGTGGACAAGGTAGTCGGCCGGCAGTACGAGCTCGATGATTTCCAGATCCGCTCGGTCGCGGAAGGCCGTGAGGCCATGGGTGAAGCGGTGGTCCGCCTCCGCTTTGAAGGCAAGGTCTATTCGGGCCGAGGTATCTCACGCGACATCGTCGGATCCAGCCTGATGGCATACCTGAACGCCGTCAACAAGATGGCATACGAGGAGGGCGAGGCATGAGACTGTCGTTTTCAACCCGCGGATGGATGGACCTCGCATGGGAGGACATCCTCGACAGCGCCTGCGAGATGCGTTTCACTGGCGTGGAGATGTACAATGTGCTCAAGTTCCCCGAGTTTACCGGGAAGGGAGGGCCTCTACACAAATATTCGGTGGCCGCTTCATACCGCGACATGCGTGAGCGCGGCCTCCAGGTTCCATGTTTCGATTCGTCCAATGACCTCTCCGAGGAGAATGAAGCGATGCTTGAGGAGATGGAGGCGCTCATACGCCTCGCTGCCGACATGCGCTCGCCTTATGTATGCACCTACGCCAAGTCCGATGCTCCCGAAATCATTCGCCGCAATCTCTCCCACCTCGTACCCGTAGCCGAGGAGTGCGGCATCACCATACTCATCAAGACCAGCGGTATCTACTCCAATACCGCCCTGCTGCGCGACCTGATGAACGATTTCGCCTGCGACCAGCTGGCGGCGCTCTGGGATGTGCATCACCCTTACCGCGACCACGGCGAGAGCCCTGCGGACTCCATCACCAACCTTGGCGCTTATGTCAAGCATGTCCATCTCCGTGACAGTGACGAGTCCGGTGCTTATACGGTCATCGGCGAGGGTGATTTCCCCGTCGGGGAAGTCATGAACGCCCTTTCTTCCATCGACTACGACGGATTCGTCTCGCTCGAGTGGAAGCCTGAATGGATGGAAGACCTGACCGACAGGGAGGTCATTTTCCCGCATTTCGTCAACTACATGGAGCGCTTCGAGCGTTCGCGTGACAAGAAGACCAAACTCTACCCGAACCACGACGGAACGGGATTCTATATCTGGAAGAAGGATGAACTCATCGACCTGACTTTCCCCCAGGTCCTTGACCGCGTGGCGGACGAGTTCCCGGACCAGTACTGCTTCAAGTACACAACGCTGGACTACACCCGCACGTATGAGGAGTTCCGCGAGGACGTGGACAATTTCGCGCGGGCACTCGTTTCCATGGGCGTCAGGCCAGGCTACAAGGTCACCATCTGGGCGACCAACATTCCGGCCTGGTACATCACTTTCTGGGCCACTGTGCGCATCGGCGCCATCCTGGTCACGATGAACACCGCCTACAAGATCCATGAGGCAGAGTATCTGCTCCGCCAGTCGGATACCCATACCTTGGTAATGATTGACAAGGCCCTGGATTCCAACTACCGCCAGATCATCAACGAACTCTGTCCCGAAATCGCAGGCAGCGAGGCAGGAAAGCCCCTGCACTGCTCGCGTCTCCCGTTCCTGCGTAATGTCATCACTGTCGGTTTCCGCCAGAAGGGCTGCCTTACCTTCGACGAGGCCATGGCACGGCACGACATGGTGCCGCGCGAGACCGTGGCGGCCATGGCCGCTGCAGTCAATCCCGACGATGTCTGCAACATGCAGTATACATCCGGTACGACGGGATTCCCCAAGGGCGTCATGCTCACGCATTTCAATGTCGTCAACAACGGCAAGTGCATCGGCGACCGCATGGGCCTGTCCACTGCCGACAGGATGATGATACAGGTGCCGATGTTCCATTGCTTCGGCATGGTCCTTTCGATGACCTCGTCCATGACGCACGGCGCTACGATGTGTCCGATGCCGTATTTCTCCGCTAAATCGTCGCTTGCTTGTATCAACCAGGAACGCATCACCTGCTTCAACGGTGTTCCTACGATGTTCATCGCCATGTTCAATCATCCGGACTACCGCAAGACCGACTTCTCGCACATGCGTACGGGCATCATGGCGGGTTCCGGCTGTCCGCCGGAGCTGATGCGCCGAGCCGCCCGAGAGGACGAGATGCACATGGTCGGAATCGTCAGCGTGTACGGCCAGACCGAGACGGCTCCGGGCAATACCATGTCCGCTTGGACCGACCCGCTGGACGTCCGTACCGAGACGGTGGGTTATGCGTTCCCGCATGTCCTCTGCAAGGTCATCGATCCTGAGACAGGCCTCGAGGTCCCTCCTGGGGTGAACGGCGAGTTCTGCGCCAAGGGATACAACACCATGAAGGGCTACTACAAGATGCCCGAGGCCACCGTCCAGACCATCGATGAGGACGGCTGGCTGCATTCCGGCGACCTTGCCGCCGTGGATGAGCATGGCAACTACCGTATCACCGGCCGCCTCAAGGACATGATCATCCGCGGCGGCGAGAACCTCTATCCCAAGGAGATCGAGGAGTTCATCTATACGCATCCGAAAGTGAAGGACGTCCAGGTCATCGGCGTCCCCGACAAGAAATATGGCGAGGAAGCCATGGCATGCATCGTCCTCAAGGAGGGCGAGGAACTGTCCGAGGCGGATATGCGCGCCTATATCGTGGCCCGTCTCGCCAGGCACAAGGTGCCCAAATACATCGAGTTCGTCGAGGGATTCCCGATGAACGCAGCTGGCAAGATCCTCAAGTACAAGATGCGTGAGGAGGCTGTCGCCAAATATGGACTGGACAAATAATCAGTGTTTCCGAAATGAAGAGAACAGTTACGTTGGACGGCAATGAAGCCGCCGCCGGAATTGCATATGAGTTTACCGAGATAGCAGCCATCTATCCCATCACGCCTTCGTCTCCCATGGCGGAGCATACGGACTTTTGGTCCGCCAAGGGCAGGAAGAACGTTTTCGGCCAGCCGGTGACGGTGGTGGAGATGCAGTCTGAGGCGGGTGCCATCGCAGCCGTGCACGGCGCGGCGCAGACCGGCACCCTTGCCACGAGCTTTACATCCAGCCAGGGATTGATGCTGATGATACCGGTGCTGCACCGTATAGCGGGCGAGCGACTGCCGGTCGTGCTGCACGTCGCCGCGCGTACCGTCGGTACGCATGCCATGAGCATTTTCGGCGACCATTCCGACGTGATGTGCTGCCGCAATACCGGATTCGCCATGCTGTGCACCGGCAGCGTCCAGGAGGTCATGGACCTCGCTGCCATGGCGCATTTGGCGTCGCTCAAGGGCAGGACGCCGTTCATGCATTTCTTTGACGGATTCCGCACCTCGCATGAGATCGCGACTGTCGAGCAGATCGATTCCGAGCGCCTGCGCGCGCTGTTGGACAGCGACGCGCTCGCTGCCTTCCGCGCCCGCGCGCTCAATCCGGAGCATCCGCTGATGCGCAGCACCGTCCAGAACCCAGACACATTCTTCCAGAACCGCGAGGCCTGCAATCCGTATTACGACGCCCTCCCGGGCATCGTGGAGGAGTATTTCGCTGAGATCAACTCCATCACCGGACGCGACTACAAACTCTTCAACTACTATGGCGCGCCGGATGCCACGGATGTGGTGGTGGCCATGGGAAGTGTTTCCGGCGCGGTGCGCGAGGCCGTGGACGAGCTTAACCGCAGCGGGGCCAAGGCCGGTTTCGTGCAGGTGCACCTGTACCGGCCGTTCAGTGCGGAGCATTTGCTGCGCGCCCTGCCGGCCAGTGTCCGGCGCATCGCGGTCCTCGACCGCTGCAAGGAGCCGGGCAGCGCCGGAGAACCTCTCTATGAGGATGTCTGCACCGTGCTCTCCCAGGCAGGCAGGGATGACGTTTCCGTCATCGGAGGCCGTTACGGACTCTCGTCGAAGGATACCGATCCCGGCCAGATACTGGCAGTCTTTGCCAATATGGCATCAGAGAAACCCAAGAACGGATTCACCGTCGGTATCACCGATGACGTGACTTTCCTGTCACTTCCTTCGCTCCCTTACGCAGGAGCGGCCGAAGGCACCTTCAGCTGCAAGTTCTGGGGACTCGGCGGTGACGGCACCGTAGGCGCCAACAAGAATACCGTCCATATCATCAGCGACCTCTCCGGGATGTACGGACAGGCGTATTTCGAATACGACGCAAAGAAGTCTTTCGGAGTCACCAAGTCCCATCTCCGTTTCGGCCGCAAGCCTGTGGAGAGTTCGTATTACGTGAAGCATGCCGACTTCATAGCATGTCACAACCAGAGCTACATCGGCCAATATGACATAGTCTCCGAACTCAAGGACGGAGGCGTATTCCTGCTGAACTGCAGCTATTCGGGTACCGAGTTGGAAGACTGGCTGCCTGCAGACGTGAAACGCGCTCTGGCACAGAAGCATGCGCGTTTCTATGTCATCGACGCCACTGCTGTGGCGCTGCGCCTCGGTCTCGGTAGCCATACCAATACCGTGCTCCAGGCGGCGTTCTTCGCCGCCACAGGCATCGTCGGTACGGCGGAGGCCCTCGAGGCCATGAAAGCCGCCGCGCGCAAGACATATTTCGCCAAGGGCGACGAGGTGGTGGCGCGCAATATAGCCGCCATCGAGGCTGGAGCCTCGGAGGTGGTGGAGATCCCTGTACCGGAGTCCTGGGCTTCCTTGCCCGCTTCTCCGGCTGAAGACCTTTCAGGCCTGCCGGAGGCGGTGCGCGGACTCCTCCTGCCTATCAACAGGCAGAAGGGCGACGACCTGCCTGTCAGCAGCTTCGTCAATTACGCTGACGGCTGCGTCCCTCTCGGCCTTACGGCCTATGAGAAACGCGGCATAGCGGTTCGCGTTCCCAGTTGGGACGCCTCCAAGTGCATCCAGTGCAACCGCTGTTCCTTCGTTTGTCCCCATGCTGTCATCCGTCCCTTCCTTCTGGATGAAGGGGAGAAGGCTGCTGCCCCCGCGGACTTCGTCACAGTGCCGGCAAACGGTAAGGCAAAAGACCTGTATTTCGCGCTGGCAGTGTCCGAACTTGACTGTACGGGCTGCGGAAGCTGCGCCGAGAGTTGCCCCTCCGGGGCCCTGGAGATGGTTCCTGCCGCTCCGTCCGAACAGAACAAGGCTTGTTTCGAGTACGCCCTCAGCCTGAAGGACAAGGGCGACCTCTTCGATCCTTATACCGTAAAAGGCAGCCAATTCCGCCGTCCTCTGCTCGAGTTCTCGGCGGCATGTGCCGGCTGCGGCGAGACTCCTTACGCCAAACTGCTTACCCAGCTGTTCGGCGACCGCGTGTATTGGGCAAACGCCACGGGCTGCTCTCAGGCCTGGGGCGCCGCCATGCCCGGCATACCGTATACGGTCAACGGCCGCGGCTTCGGCCCCGCCTGGACCAACAGCCTTTTCGAGAACAACGCCGAGCTTTGCCTCGGCATGTGCCTGTCGGTGAAGCAGCGGCGGGCCCTGCTGCGGGAGAAGGCCGAGGCCTTAGCTGCCGCAACCTCCGGGCCGCTCCGCGAAGCCTGCGACGCCTTCCTGGCCGCCTTCGACGACCTGTCGGCGTCCCGCGCCGCGGCCGATGCGCTCATCCCTCTCCTGGAGGAGGAGGGGAGCGCTGCAGCCCGCGAACTCCTGTCGATGCGTGACATGTTCTCCCGCAAGACATTCTGGATGTACGGAGGAGACGGCTGGGCGTATGACATCGGCTTCGGCGGCCTGGACCACGTGATAGCCAGCGGAGAGAACGTCAACGTATTCATCGTCGATACCGAGGTGTATTCCAATACCGGAGGCCAGAGCAGCAAGGCTACCCCGCTCGGTGCTGTCGCCAAATTCGCTTCTTCTGGCAAGAAGAACCGCAAGAAGGACCTCGGCGCCATCCTCATGACCTACGGCTATGTGTATGTGGCCCAGGTGGCCATGGGCGCCGATCCCGCACAGCTTGTAAAGGCCGTGAAGGAAGCTGAGGAGTACGACGGACCTTCGGTCATCATCGCATATACCCCTTGCTCTTCACACGGCATCTGCATAGGCATGCACCGTGTCCAGGAGGAGATGAAGCGCGCCGTGGAGAGCGGTTACTGGCTGCTCTACCGCTACGATCCCAGGCAGGAGCATCCGTTCCATCTCGATTCCAAGGCTCCCACGATGCCTTATACCGAGTTCCTTGACGGCGAAGTCCGATACGCGTCGCTCAGGCGCAGCTTCCCCGAGAATGCCGACAGGCTGTTCGCCATCGGCACCGAGGATGCGGAGCGCAGGTATGAAAAATATAAAGGCAGGGAGGACGAAATCCGGTAATTAATTCCTAACTTTGGTATTCAAACACTAAAACTGCAGAATATGAGAATACCTGAGTCTGAATTGATCATCAACGGAGACGGTTCCGCATTCCATATCCATCTGAGGCCGGAAGAGCTTGCCGACAGGGTCATTGTATTCGGCGATCCCGGCCGCGTGGACATGGCTGCCGGATTCCTTGAGGACAAGGAGTTCCGCCATGAGTCCCGCGAGTTCGTAGCCATCACCGGCAAATACAACGGAAAGAGGATCACCCTTCTGTCCACCGGCATCGGTACGGACAATATCGACATTGTCATGACCGAACTTGACGCCCTGGCCAATGTCGATTTCACCACCCGCGAGGTAAAGCCTGATCACAGGACGCTCACCATACTGCGTATCGGCACATGCGGCGCCATCCAGCCGGACATTCCTCTTGGCTCGTTCATCTTCTCGGAGATCTCCGTCGGCTGTGACGGCCTGCTCAACTGGTACGCCGACCGTGACAAGGTCACTATCCCCGACATGGAAGAGGCGTTCAAGAAGCATCTGAAGTGGAACAAGCATCTGCCCGATCCTTATTTCGTAAAGGCGAGTCCCAAGGTCAAGGCAATGTTCGAGGGTTGCTCCGTCATGGGCGTGACCATTTCGGCATCAGGCTTCTATGGCCCCCAGGGCAGGGTGGTGCGCCAGCCTCTGGCCATGCCCGACATGATAGCAGACATAGAGAGTTTCCGCTTCGGAGACTACCGCATCACCAATTTCGAGATGGAGGGATCGGCGCTTGCCGGACTGGCCACCCAACTCGGACATGATGCCGGCACGGTCTGCTGTGCCATCGCAAACCGCTACCTCAAGGACGCGAACACCGACTACAAGAAGATGGTACGCAACCTGATAGAACTGTCACTGGACAGGATTACTCAAGATCGACGATGACCTTTCCGCTATAGAGGGTCCTGAGGTCGTTGACCTGGAATACTTCGATGGAAGGATCGTTGACGGTTGCGTCAATGGTCCTTTTCTCTTTCCCTATGATGTTCGTTTCCAGCCACGCGAGCTGCTCCGGGAAAGTCTTGTACATGCAAGCGGCGATCTCGTGGCTGTTGCCGTCATAGCGGTAAACGCAGTAGTCGTAGCCGTTGCGCTTGAAAATGCGGGCAAGGACCTTTGTGCCCTGGAAGGCGTGGTTGAGCAGGTGTATCTGCCTGTAGGTCACGATCCTGTCCGCAGTTCCGTGGAACAGCAGGTGAGGGGCCGGTTCACTGTGGTACCGCACGGTGCCCTGCCTTGAATAGATCGCTCCCGCGAAGGACATGACCCCGGCATAACGGAAATCCTTGGGGAGCATCACGGACGATCCCATGCGGTTGCAGAGTTCCCACTCCGCCTGGAGAACCGTGATGGCTCCGGCCGACGATCCGGCGATCACTAGTGACGAGGGGTCGATGTCGACTTCCTCGGCATTGTCGAGGATATATTTCGTAGCGCTGAAAAGGTCTTCCACCGCTATCTGGATGGCATTGTACACATCGTTGATGGACCCCATGCCCTCTACTCCCTTGAGGCCGAGGCGGTAGTCTATGGCCGCCACGGTGAAGCCTTCGTCAGTCAGCAGGCGGAACCATTCTCGCGCGGTCGGGGTGTCTTTCCTTCCTACCTTGAATCCTCCTCCGAACACATAGAGGATGGTAGGCTTGTTCACTCCGTCCACAGTCATCTCGCTGCCGTCGGCGGGATAATACACGTCCATATACAGGTTGATGCTGTCCCTCTCTGCAAAGAGAAACGTCTCGTCGGGTTTCAGCAGGTCCTGGGCCTGGCAGGCTGCGCTTCCGGCGCACGCCATCGCCACTATGACGACCGTGGTGGCCATGAATTTCCGTATAGTCATATTATTATCAATTTTTATTTCAAATGTGTCGTGTTTTGGCACAAGCTCGCTTTAACTTTGCACAAGCAAAACGGAAATACTAAAGTCATGAAGAACACTGAGTACGACAGCAACATCCTTGATTCCATCGTCTTCTCCGAAGACTCCCTCTCCGCCCTTATCGGCATGATCGAGGACATGGACCTCGAGATAACCGGGTTCAAGCAGTCCTTGTAACCCTCGTGCTCTCCTTGTCCTTCGACAGGGATACCCTCAGGGTGGGAGTCTTGTCCCCGTTCTCTCCGCCCCTCATCATCCTGTCGGTGATGATGAATTCCGCCACGGGGTCTTCAATATATCTTGTCACGGCCCGTTTCAGGGGCCTCGCGCCATAGGCTGGATCGTATCCGGCGTCGGCGACGAACTCCTTGGCCGAAGGGGTGACCGACAGGCGGTAGCCTGCCTCCTCGACCCTTGCCTTCAAGTCCCGGATCTCCAAGTCTATAATCTTCTCCAAGTCCGCCCTTGTCAGGGAATTGAAGTAAACCTTCTCGTCCACCCTGTTGATGAACTCCGGCGGGAAGAGTTTCTTCACGGCTTTTTCCAGCACGCCTCTCCTGTCTTTCGCCAGGTCCTGCCCGGCCCGGGCGAAGCCCACGCCGCTTCCATACTCCTCAAGCTCGCGCGTGCCGACATTGGAAGTCATGATGACGATGGTATTCTTGAAACTCACCGTACGGCCGTTGCTGTCGGTCAGGCGTCCCTCGTCCAGTACCTGCAGGAGCAGGTTGAATATGTCGGGATGTGCCTTTTCTATCTCATCCAACAATACCACGCAGTAGGGTTTGCGGCGCACCTTTTCGCTGAGTTGGCCGCCTTCATCGTACCCGACATAGCCCGGAGGAGCTCCGACAAGGCGTGACGAGGAGAATTTCTCCGAATACTCCGACATGTCCACGCGCACCATGCTCTCCTCGGAGTCGAAAAGATTCTTGGCCAGGCATTTGGCCAGCCTGGTCTTGCCGACTCCGGTCGGGCCGAAGAACAGGAAGGTGCCTATCGGACGCCCGGGGTCCTTAAGCCCGGCGCGGTTGCGCCGGATGGCTCGGACGACGGTGTCCACCGCCTCGTCCTGCCCGATCACTTCGCTGCGCAGGCGGTCCTTCATAGCCATGAGCCGGTGCCCCTCGCTCTCGGCGACCTTGCTGACGGGGATGCCTGTCATGCGCGACACGACGCATGCTATGTCGTCGGCATCTACGATGTTCTCGCTCCTGCGGCTGTGTGCCATCCTGAGCCGCACCATCGACCCGGCTTCGTCCATCACGTCGATGGCCTTGTCGGGCAGGGCCCGGTCGGTTATATAGCGGTCGGTCTGCTTGACGCAGGCTTCCAGGGCCTCGGGGGAGTATTTCACGTTGTGGAAACTCTCGTAGTTCTCCCGGAGGTTGTGCAGTATATCGATGGATTGGGGTATGTCCGTGGCTTCCACCACGACCTTCAGGAATCTCCTGTCGAGCGCTCCGTCCTTCTCGATGATCTTGGTGAACTCGTCCATGGTCGTGGCGCCGATGCACTGGATCTCGCCGCGTGCAAGCGCTGGCTTGAGCATGTTGGCGGCGTCGAGGCTTCCTTGTGCGCCGCCGGCGCCTACGATGGTATGGAACTCGTCGATGAAGAGTATGATGTCGGGATTGGCTTTCAGATTCTCGATGATGCCTTTCAGGCGTTTTTCGAAATCACCCCTGTAGCGCGTTCCGGCTACGACCGAGGCTATGTCCAGGGAAATGAGCCGCTTGCGCCTGAGGGCAGGCGGGACGTCGCCGGCGGCGATCTTGAGGGCAAGGCCCTCGACGATCGCGGACTTGCCCACGCCCGGCTCGCCGATAAGCATGGGATTGTTCTTCTTGCGCCGGCCGAGGATCTCGATGATGCGGGCTATCTCGGCGTCACGGCCCACGACGGGATCCAGTGCCCCGGCCTCGGCGGCCTTGGTCAGGTCGAGGCCGAACTCCTCCACGCTGTTCTCGCGGGAGTATACGACTTCGTCAGCCGCGCGGTTGACGGCCTCATCGAACTCCGCTTTCTGCTCGGGTGTCTGCTGCGGCCGGGTATCTTCCATACCCTCGAACAGATCCTGCTCCTGCATGTATGCGAGCAGGACCGGGTACGTGATCCCGCGGTTCTTCATGAAGGCTTGGCTGTAGCTGCCTTCCATCCTGCTGACGGCCAGGATGAGGTGCGACCCGTCCGTCTCGGCGTGCTTGAGGCGCGTGGCCTCGAGGATGGTGAGGTTGAGCAGGCTCTGGGCGGTGCGGGAGAGCACGACCTGGTCGATGTCGGAGTAGGGGATCGATCCCTGACGGAAAATATGTACGTCGATGAACTGCTTCATCTCCTCCGGGTCGGCGCCGAGGCCGCGGAGCGCCCTGCAGGCGTTGTTGTCCGCATGCCTGAGGATGCCGAGCACGAGGTGGTCGGTCCCGATGCCGTAACTCCCGGTGCGCATGGCTTCCTCGCGGGCGTAACGGACGATCAGGTTCAGTTCATCAGAAATTTTCATTTCCATGCCTAGAATAGATGATTTGGGTACTACAAAATTAACAAAAATCAAATAAAATTGTTAAATTTGCATGTTATATATACGAGTGAAATCTCAAAGAAAGATCAGTGCAGATTTATGGATATTGAGGAAAATACCAACGAGCAGTTTCACGGGATCATTGAACCGGTCGAGATCGACCACGAGATGCGTACCGCGTACATCGACTATTCGATGTCCGTCATCGTGTCCCGCGCCCTCCCCGATGTAAGGGACGGACTCAAGCCCGTGCAGCGGCGCGTGCTTTTCGGAATGGACGGCCTCGGCCTGAACTATTCCGGACAGACCAAGAAATCCGCCAGGATCGTCGGTGAGGTGCTGGGCAAGTTCCACCCCCACGGCGACTCCAGCGTCTATGACGCCATGGCGAGACTTGCCCAGAACTGGAACCAGCGTTATCCCCTTGTCTTCGGACAGGGTAATTTCGGATCCATGGACGGCGACCCCGTCGCAGCCATGCGATACACCGAGGCCAAGCTTGAAAGGATCACCGAGGACGTGCTTGCGGACCTCGACAAGAATACAGTCGACTTCCAGCTCAATTTCGACGATACCATTCCGGAGCCTACCGTGCTCCCTACCAAGGCTCCTCTACTTCTTCTCAACGGATCAGCCGGCATCGCCGTCGGTATGGCCACCAACATGGCGCCGCACAACCTCTCCGAGTGCTGTGACGCCATCTGCGCCTATATCGACAATCCCGACATCTCCGTCGAGGGCCTCATGGAGCATATCAAGGGCCCTGACTTCCCGACGGGAGGCATCATCCAGGGCCGCCAGGGCATCGTTGATGCCTATACCACCGGCCGCGGAAGGGTAGTGGTCCGTGCCAAGACCGAGATCGAGGAGGACGAGCGCGGCCGCGACAGCATCGTCGTGACCGAGGTCCCTTACATGGTCAACAAGAGCGAGATGATCAAGCGCATCGGCGAGATGGTCGAGGAGAAGCGCATCGAAGGTATCTCCGACATCAGGGACCTCTCCAGCCGCGAGGGCATCCGTATAGTGTTCTACCTGAAGAAGGACGCCAACGCCAACGTCGTGCTCAACACCCTCTTCAAGTACACTGCGCTCCAGTCCAGCTTCGCCATCAACAACGTCGCGCTTGTCAAGGGACGTCCGCGCACCCTTTCCCTCAAGGAGATCATCGCCAATTTCGTGGACTTCCGCCACGAGGTCGTGGTGCGCCGCACCAAGTTTGACCTAGAGAAGGCCCAGAAGCGCGCCCATATACTCGAAGGCCTCCTGAGGGCCATCGACGTCATCGACGAGATTATCGCCATCATACGCCGTTCCGCCACTATCGAGGACGCCAAGGCCGAGTTGGTGGCTACCTTCGGATTCTCCGAGACCCAGGCTACCGCCATCGTCGAGATGCGTCTCCGCCAGCTCACCGGACTCGAGAAAGCCAAGCTCCAGGCCGAGTACGAGGACCTCGAGAAGTTCATCGCCCGCTGCCAGGAGATCCTTGCCAGCGAGACCGAGCAGCTTGCCATTGTCAAGCAGGAGTCTCTCGAACTCAAGCAGAAATACGGCGATCCCCGGCGTACCGAGATCACCCTCTCCTCCGAGGAATTCAACCCCGAGGACTTCTATGCCGATGATGATGTTGTCATCACCATCTCCCATCTCGGCTATATCAAACGCACGCTCCTCAGCGAGTTCCGTACGCAGAACCGCGGCGGCGTCGGCATGAAGGCCAGCGCCACGCGCGACGAGGACTTCATCGAGCATATCTATGTGACCAACATGCACAGCACGCTTCTCCTCTTCACGGAGAAGGGACTTTGCTACCGTCTCAAGGTTTACGAGCTCCCGGAGGGTACCCGCACCTCGAAGGGCCGTGCCATCCAGAACCTCATCGCCATCGACCCCGACGACAGTGTCAAGGCCTATGTTTCCGCCAAGTCCATCGAGGATTCGGAGTACTGCCAGAACAATTACGTCGTCCTGGTCACCAAGCGCGGTACCGTCAAGAAGACTACGCTCGAGGCCTACTCCAACAAGCGCAGCCGCGCCAAGGGCATCATCGCCATCACTGTGCGCGAAGGCGATGAGCTCGTCGAAGCCATCCTTACCAACGGTGACCACGAGATCATGATCGCCGCCAGGAACGGACGCTGCGTCCGCTTCCACGAGAGCGACGCGCGCCCGCTCGGACGCGGCGCTTCCGGTGTCCGTGGCATAAATATCGAGGATGACGACGAAGTCGTGGGCATGGTTTCCGCAGACCCTTCCGATCCCGATCTTCCGCTGTATACCGTGCTGGTAGTCAGCGAGAACGGCTATGGCAAGAGGTCCCACTGGGAGGACTATCGCAAGACCAGCAGGGGAGCCAAGGGAGTCAAGACCCTGGACATCACCGACAAGACTGGCCCGCTTGTTGCAATGAAGACTGTAACCGAGGACAACGACCTGATGATAATCAACCGTTCCGGCATGACCATCAGGATGTCCGTAAGCGATATAAGGGTGGCCGGAAGGGCCACGCAAGGTGTCAAGCTGATCAACCTCAGAGGCACGGACTCCATAGCCGCAGTCTCTGTTGTAGCAAAATCGGAGGAGGAAGGCGAAGCCGGACTTGAAGCCGGAACAGAAGCCGAAACCCCTGCCCAGGAATAATTATTAACTACTAACTATATTTTCTTATGAAAAAAGTACTTTTCGCATTGGCACTGCTCGCATCCGTGACTTTCGCCTCTGCTCAGAACGTCAAAACCGAGAACGCAGCCAAGGCCGCCCTTGAGAAGGCACAGGCTGCCGCCAACAACGCCAAGCAGGCCACCAAGGTGGCTACCTGGCTGAAACTCGCCACGTCCTACATGGACGCATACAATGCACCTATGGGCAATGGTTGGATCGGCGCCCAGGCCCAGGAGCTACAGCTCGTCATGGCCGGTCAGCGTCCTACCTCCGAGGAGAACGTCACCATCAACGGCACCCAGTACCTCAAGAAAGCCTACGCTTCCGCTGATTACTATTTCAACGAGGCGGGCCAGCTCTCGATAATCAAGGTCACCAAGCCCATCGTCGACAACGCTCTTGACAAGGCTCTCGATGCCTACAAGAACGCTTACAAGAACGATCCCAAGGGCACCAAGACCGCCGATATCATCAAGGGTATCGAGGGTATCGCCGAGAAGTATGTCCAGGAGGCTTATGATGCCTACACCTTCGGTGATTTCGCAAACGCCAGCAAGCTCTTCGAGACCGCTGCCAACGCCCTTGCCACCGCTCCTTGCAACAAGGCTGACGACGAGTCCCTCTACAACGCCGGTTTCGCCGCCTGGGCAGGCCAGGACCTGAACCGTGCCAAGTCCCTCTTCCAGACCTGTATCGACCACAAGTACTATGGCGATGACGGCGACGTCTTTGCCAAGCTTGCAGATGTCACCGAGAAGCTCGGCGACAAGGAAGGTGCAAAGGATATCCTCGAGAAGGGATTTGCTTCCTATCCTTCCAGCCAGGCCATCCTCATCGGCCTCATCAACTACTATGTCAGCAGCAATCAGGACACCGACCGTCTCTTCTCCCTGCTGAACGACGCCAAGAAGAACGAGCCTGACAACGCCTCCCTCTATTATGTCGAAGGCAACATCAACAAGGAGCTCGGCAAGATCGACGATGCTCTCGCAGCTTACCGCAAGTGCGCCGAGATCAACCCGAACTACGAGTATGGTTACATTGGAGAGGGTCTGCTTCTCTACAACCAGGCTTATGACATCCAGGAGGAGGCCCAGGCCGAGCTTGACGATGCCAAGTACATGGCCCTCGTCGAGAAGTTCGAGGCCGCTCTCAAGGGCTGCATCGCTCCTTTCGAGAAGGCCCTCGAGGTCACCAAGGACGAAAGCCTGAAGCCCAGCATCGCCGAGTACCTCAAGAACGCCTGCTACCGCTTCCGCGAGGATGCCGAATTCGGCGCCAAGTATGAGAAGTACAACGCAATGGTCGCTGCCGCTACCGAGTAATCACTGTCATACATATAAAAATAACCTGCTGGTTTTCCAGCAGGTTATTTTTTTGTCTGGACGATGGTCACTCTTCAGTCACGCCCTTGTCGAAGGCCTTGACTATCTTGGTGACGAGGGGATGGCGGACAATGTCGTTGTTGGTGAAACGGATGACGCTGATACCTTTTATGTCCTTCACAAGGTCGATTCCGCGGAGCAGACCACTGTCTGCCTTGTTGGGCAGGTCGACCTGGGTGGCGTCTCCCGTGACGATGAACTTGGCGTTGCAGCCCATGCGTGTAAGGAACATCTTGAGCTGGCCGAGATTTGTGTTCTGGGCCTCGTCGAGGATGACGCAGGCGCGGTCCAGGGTGCGGCCACGCATGTAGGCAAGGGGAGCGATCTGGATGGTGCCGTCGGCCATGAACTCCTGAAGCTTGCGGTGGGGAATCATGTCGCCGAGAGCATCGTACAGCGGCTGGAGATACGGGTCTAGCTTGTCCTTGAGGTCACCCGGCAGGAAGCCGAGGCGTTCGCCTGCTTCTACGGCCGGGCGAGTAAGGATGATACGCTTGATCTCCCGGTTCTTGAGGGCGCGTACTGCCAGGGCGATGGCGACGTAGGTCTTGCCTGTGCCGGCGGGGCCTACGGCAAAGACGAGGTCGTTGTCGAAATATGCCTTGACCATTTCCTGCTGGGTTAGGTTGCGGGCACGTATGGGCTTTCCGTCGGTGCTGTGCACGATGACGGCATCCCCGTTGAGGCGGAAACGGTCGGGTGAGGTCTCGCCGTCAAAGATGTCCTCTACGTCGTAGACGGTCAGGTTCATCTTGCGGTGGCGCCTCTGTATCAATTCGTTGAATTTTACCTCGAAATCTTCTATACGTGCCTCCTTCCCGTCAAGGATGATCTCGTCGCCGCGGGCGACAACCTTCAGTTCGGGGTAGTAGGAGCAGAACTCCTCAAGGATCTTGTTGCCCGCTCCGAAGATTTCGATGGGGTCAATGGCTTCCAGCTTGATGGTTTTCCTCATATAATCCGGTTTCTTTTGTTACTCTGTTGTATGTGGCTATCATATTATCATAGTCTGAAGGGTCGTTCCATTCGCTTCGCCGTCCCATGAAACTGGCGACCGGAATGGTCACATAGTTGTCGCGCAGCGTGCCGGGAAGGCAGCACCACAGGAAAACGAGCTCCGGCTCCAGCATCTCCTTGTGCCCGTCGGGATGGTTCACGAAGCGGGAGCGGACGGCAAGTTCGAGGCGCGTGTTCTCCTTGCTCATGTTGGAAACGGCATTGCCCATGGAGTAGATCACGGGCACGCCGTGGACATGCGATGTATCCTGTACGACGTGAGGATGCGCGCCGACAATGAGGTCGACACCTTGGCCCGCGAGCCATTCGGCCCACTCAGCCTGGTCCCGGTCGTGGCGGAGCCTGAACTCAGTACCCCAGTGGGGGAGGGCTACGATGAAATCTGCCCCCCTCCGCTTAGCCCTGTCTATCATCTCCTTCACGTCTTCCTTCTCCATTGACCTTATCCTTGGCCACTCCGGCTGCGGCTGGAAGTTGGTGTCGTACGTGAAGTTCACCAGCGCGATACGTACGCCCTTTCCTACGACGATGAGAGGGTTGAGGAGTGTGTCTGAGACGGGATCGGATGCGCAGCCGGTGTACTGGATACCGTGGTCTTCACGCATCGAGTCATATACCTGGAGGGTGCGGACAAGTCCCCTGCGGCCTTTGTCCAGGATATGGTTGTTGGCTGTAAGGAATACGTCCACCCCGTGTCCTGCGATGCTGTATGCATATTCGTCGGGAGCCGAGAACGAAGGGTATCCCGTATATGGTTTCCCGGCCAGGGTGAACTCAAGGTTGGCTACCGAAATGTCGGCGTCGCGCGTTACGGCACCCAGTTCCGAGAGAAATCCGTCGCAGTCGTATTTCAGTTGTGCTTCGTGCATCATCAGGTCTCCGATGAAAGTGACGCTGACGGTATCTGGGGCTGCCTTGAACGGCTTTGGGAAGGGAATGTCATAGTTCCACTGCGCCCGGGCAGGTCCGCATGGGACCAGGAGTGCAAAGAGGTATATGAATATCCGCTTGTGACGCATCGGCACGGTTTTTCCTGTTACAGATGCAAATATACATTTTTTTTGTTGTCGAAACTTAATTCACTAAATTTGCATTTTGTGACAAATGGCCTTATGAGGAATAAGATTCTTGTTTTCAGCGCATTCGTTATGACGCTTGCGCTATGTACCGGATGCGATTTCTTCCGCACCCTGGCAGGCCGTCCCACATCTTCCGACATCGAGGCCATGCGCGTGGAACTCCGCGCCCGCGAGGCGGCGGAGGCGGCGCGCCGGGACTCGCTGGAGCGTGTCCGGCGCGAGGCCATGGAGGCCGCACGCATTGCGGCCGCCACTGATACCCTTCAGTCCATGAAGGGGCTGCTGCGCTCGCCGGCCCGCTTTGCCGGCTTGTCCAAGGACAGCGCCCCCAGCGCCAGATACAGCATAGTCATCGGTTCATACCGGGACCGTGCCAATGCTATGAAATACAGTGAAAAGCTTACTTCCGATGGCTATCCTGCCGAGGCCGTGAGTTTCCGCAACGGATTCACCGCCGTGGGTGTCTGCCCTACGGACGATCCTTCGGAACTGCTGGCTTCGCTGCGCAAGGTCCGCAAGGAGCGTTTCTGCCCCAAGGAAGTTTGGATCCTGGTAAACGAGTAGCCATGAGAAGAGTCGCCATATTCCTTGCAGCGCTGTTCTGCACCACGTTCTGCTTCGCTCAATACCGTACTCCGGACTACCGTGAGCTCGGCTACAGCGAGACGGGCAGGGCTTTGCGCGAGCATGTCGGCTACCTCGCCTCAGCGGCCCTTGAGGGCCGTGCCGCAGGCTCGGAAGGCGAACTGGAAGCAGCGGACTATGTCCGCGAGGTGCTCGGCGCCTACGGTGTCGAACTCCTTTCCGGCCCTGACGGTGACGTGTTCGGCATCAAGCGCGACAACGGCGACACCCTGGTGTCGCGCAATGTCATCGGTGTCATCGAGGGATATGACAAGTCCCTCAGGGATCGTTACATAGTCATAGGAGCGCGGCTGGACAACATAGGTACGAGGACCATTACCATCGACGGACAGCCTTACACCCGTATTTACAACGGTGCCAACGGCAATGCCTCCGGTGTCGCGATGATGCTTGAGCTGGCGCGTCTGCTCAAGACCAACTCCCTCATGCTCAAGCGTTCGGTGGTGTTCGTAGCCTTCGGTGCATCGCTGGAGTCACAGATCGGCTCATGGTATTTCCTGAACCGTTCGTTCCCTGCCGCCGACCGCATCGACGCGATGATCAACCTCGACGTTCTCGGCCGTGGTCAGGGTTTCTACGCCTATACAGGCTCGAACGCCGATATGAACAGGATCCTGAACCGCGTCAATTCCACCCTGCAGCCTGTCAAGCCCGAGATAACGGCTGCTGAGCCGTTGGACTCCGACCATAGAATGTTCTATGCCTCCGAGATCCCGTCAGTGTTGTTTACCACCGGGACATATCCTGAGTTCGGGACGGACAGGGACACCCCCTCCATACTCCAGTACGATGACATGGAGCGTGAGCTCGAATACCTGTACAACTTCTCCATGGAGCTCGTGAACGGAGCCGCCCCGGCGTTCCGCCCGGAAGAGGGCGCAAGCGCTCCTGCCGGGACGGTCGGTGCGATCCCGTATTACGAATGCGACATCCCTCCGACGTTCCTTGGCAGCACAGATCCAAAGGTATTCCTTGAAAAATGGGTATATGCCTACCTCAAGTACCCTAATGAAGCGGTCCGGAACGGCATCCAGGGACGCGTCCTTGTGGATTTCGTCATTGACGAGAAGGGCCGGGTGAAGGATGTCAAGGTGCTAAGGGGAGTGGATCCGCTCCTCGATGCGGAGGCCGTCAAGGTCGTGGCCGCCTCACCCGACTGGAAGCCTGCCAGGCTCCAGGGGAAGAAGGTCCGTTCCGAGATGTCGCTCTATGTAGAATTCAAGCTGGAAAGAAAGAAAAACAGATAAGATACATCATGGATTACGATTTCAAGTCAATCGAAAGCAAATGGCAGGCCTGGTGGGCTGCCAACAAGACCTTCAAGACAGTCCTGGATAACTCCAAGCCCAAATACTATGTCCTCGACATGTTCCCTTACCCTTCCGGCGCGGGACTTCATGTAGGACACCCGCTGGGATACATCGCCAGCGACATCTTTTCCAGATACAAGAGGCTGACCGGCTACAATGTCCTCCATCCTATGGGATACGACGCATTCGGCCTTCCGGCCGAGCAGTACGCCATCCAGACCGGACAGCATCCGGAGAAGACCACCACCGACAACATCAACCGCTACCGCAGCCAGCTCGACAGGATAGGATTCTCGTATGACTGGGACCGTGAGGTACGTACATGCGATCCCGGGTTCTACAAATGGACCCAGTGGGCTTTCCTGAAGATGTTCGACAGCTGGTATGACCGCTCCATGCAGAAGGCGCGTCCCATCGCATGCCTGACAGAGCATTTTGCAAAAGAAGGTACGGCCGGAGTGGATGCCGCATGCTCGCAGGACCTTGATTTCACTGCGAAGCAGTGGAACGCCATGGATGAGAAGGAGAAGTCCGATGTCCTGATGAACTACCGTATCGCGTATCAGGGTGAGACTTCCGTCAACTGGTGCGAGGGCCTCGGCACAGTGCTGGCCAACGACGAAGTCAAGGACGGACTCTCGGTGCGCGGCGGATTCCCCGTGGAGCAGAAGAAGATGACACAGTGGCAGCTTCGCGTCTCGGCATATGCCGGGCGCCTGCTGGACAGCCTGGACAAACTTGCCTGGACCGACTCCCTCAAGGAGATGCAGCGCAACTGGATAGGCAAGTCCGAGGGATGCGAGGTGGTTTTCGACACCGTCTGCGGAGAAAAGCATCTGCCTATTACCATTTTCACCACACGTGTTGACACTATCTTCGGCGTGACATTCATGGTGCTCGCTCCCGAGAGTGATCTGGTCGGGGAGCTTACCACCCCTGAGCAGGCAGAGGCAGTCGCCGACTATGTCAAGCAGGTGAAGAAGAAGACCGAGCGTGAGCGTATCGCGGAGACCAAGACCGTATCCGGAGTGTTCTCCGGCTCTTACGGCATCAATCCCCTGACGGGAGAGCGTATCCCTATCTGGATCTCCGAGTATGTACTCGCGGGCTACGGCACCGGCGCCATTATGGCTGTGCCGGCGCATGACAGCCGCGACTATGTCTTTGCGAAGACTTTCAACCTTCCTATCGTCCCCATCATCGAGGGGTGTGACGTCAGCGAGCAGAGTTTCGATGCCAAGGAAGGAAAGATGTGCAACTCCGGTTTCCTGAACGGAATGGATGTCAAGGAGGCTATCGAGAGAGCCAAGGACTATGTGGAGGAGAAGGGCCTCGGCCGCCGCAAGACCAATTTCCGCCTGCGCGACGCCATCTTCTCGCGCCAGCGCTACTGGGGCGAGCCTTTCCCCATCTACTACAAGGACGGCATACCTACGCCTCTGCCGGAGTCCGCGCTGCCGCTCGAACTGCCGGAGATCGAGTCGTTCAAGCCTGCGGCAAACGGTGAACCCCCGCTCTCCCGTGCCAAGGACTGGACATACGACGGCTATCCTCTCGAGAAGAGCACAATGCCCGGTTTCGCCGGCTCAAGCGCCTACTATCTCCGCTACATGGACCCTCACAACGACAATGCATTGGTAGACAAGGATGTGGATGCATACTGGAGGGATGTTGACCTATATATCGGCGGTACCGAGCATGCCACCGGACACCTCATCTACTCGCGTTTCTGGAACAAGTTCCTCTACGACCTCGGCTATGTATGCGAGGACGAACCTTTCAAGAAGCTCGTCAACCAGGGCATGATCCAGGGACGTTCCAATTTCGTATACCGTATCGTCGGTACCAATACCTTCGTCTCACTCGGTCTCAAGGACAAGTACGAGACCACCGAGATCCATGTCGACGTGAACATCGTGTACAACGACCGGCTCGACCTCGAGGCCTTCAAGGCATGGAGGCCCGAATATGCCGATGCCGAGTTTATCCTCGAGGACGGTGAATACATCTGCGGATGGGCCATCGAGAAGATGAGTAAGTCCATGTTCAACGTGGTTAATCCAGATCTTGTCTGCGACACCTATGGTGCCGATACCCTCCGTCTCTACGAGATGTTCCTCGGACCTCTGGAGCAGTCCAAGCCCTGGGATACCAAGGGAATTGACGGCGTCAACCGCTTCCTGAAGAAGTTCTGGCGCATGTTCTACGACCGTGACAACTGGCTTGTAACGGACGAGGAACCTACTGCAGCGGAGCTCAAGTCACTCCATCGCCTCATTGCCAAGGAGCGTGCCGACATCGAGGCATTCTCGTTCAACACCACCATCAGCGCCTTCATGATCGCGCTCAACGAACTGTCCGCCCTCAAGTGCAGCAAGCGTGCGGTCCTCGAGCCGTTGGTGATCCTGCTGTCGCCTTTCGCCCCCCATATCGCGGAAGAACTCTGGCATGCCCTCGGACATGAAGACAGCGTAACCTTCGCATCCTTCCCCGAGTATGTCGAAGCTTATACGGCCGAGGACAGCTGTACCTATGCGGTTTCGTTCAACGGCAAGACCCGCTTCACCGTCGACCTCCCCAAGTCGGCGGACAAGGATGAAGTGGAGGCAAGGGTACGCTCCATGGAGCAGACTGCAAAATATGTAAACGGACTCAACATCATCAAGGTCATCGTGGTCCCTGGAAAGATCGTGAATATCGTGGTCAAATAACCGGTGATGGAAGCCGCAAGGAAAAAGTATTATCTAGTCAATGATTTCATTATCCTGACGGTCGCATGTTTCATCTTTGCGATCGCCTGGGAGGCGTTCATGATCCCTAACGGGATGTCTGCGGGTGGAATGATGGGTCTGTGTACCGTCATCCAGTATGCAACGGGAGGACTTATCCCGGCGCAGTATTCCTATTTCGCCGTCAATGCCCTGCTCATCATAATAGCGGTCATCGCCATGGGCATAGGCTTCGGTTTCAAGACGATATACTGTATCGTCATGTCATCGGTCGCCATGGAGATCATTGCCTCCGTGCCTGAGATCCACTCGGTCGCCGGGCAGTTCTTCTATGTGCGTGAGACCCTGCTCATCCCCATCATCGCCGGACTTCTCGAAGCCATCGGCCTGGGACTCGTCCTGCGGTATGGCGCCAGCACGGGTGGTACGGATATCATTGCGCTGATGATCAACAAGTACTGGCCGGTGTCGCTCAGCAAGGTGTTCCTGATCTCGGATATCTTCATTGTCGCTGCCCTTCTCTTCCTGCCTGACAAGACCTTCACCGATATGGTATACGGTCTCGTCGAGATCATCACGTTCTCGGCCATCATCGACTACGTAGTGGGAGGTGACAAGTCCTCGTACCAGTTGCTTGTCTTTTCCGACCGATACGCCGACATCGCCGACCATATCATAAACAATATGAACAGGGGAGTGACGGTGTTGAGCGCGCAGGGATGGTATACCAAGAAGGATAAGAACGTGCTCCTGATACTCATCAACCGCAAGCAGCTTCCCAGCCTGACCAAAGTCATCAAGGAAGTCGATCCCCGGGCTTTCATGTCAGTGTCTTCCACCAACAATGTCTATGGCGAGGGTTTCGATGAGATAAAGACCGGTTTCAAACGAAAGAACAAATCAGAATCAGATGCCTCTTAAAGAAGAAAAAAGCGTGTTGCGGCATATCAGGGACTATGCGCTCCTGATACTCGGCCTGTTGCTTTATGTGCTGGGATGGACCGTTTTCCTTGTCCCCAACAACCTCGTTGGCGGCGGTGTGACGGGTGTCGCTTCCATCATCCAGTATGCCACGCATGGAGCCATCAAGATAGGATACACCTATTTCACCGTCAATACGATTCTCCTCATAATCGCTCTGTTCACCTTGGGGAAGGGATTCGGAAGCAAGACCGTGGTGGCCATAATCCTTGCGTCGCTCGGCCTCAATCTCTTCCAGACTTGGATCCCCGCCGAGATATGCCAGACCCTTGCCGTTGACAACGGCAAGTTGATGAGCGTCATAATGGGCGGTATACTCGTCGGAGTCGGCATCGGCCTGACGATGTCAGCGGGCGGAAGTACGGGTGGCACGGACATCATAGCGCTGATCGTGAACAAGTACAAGGGGGTCTCTCCCGGCAAGATGATCCTCGGAATGGACGTGGTCATTATATGCTCTTCTCTCCTCGTCCCTTCGTATACCGCCGAGGGGGTTCTCGTCCCTTTCACGGAAAAGATTGTGACCGTCGTATACGGTCTTATCCTGATAACGATATGCAGTACTGTGCTGGATATGTACCTGGCCGGTTCCAAGCAGTCCGTCCAGTTGTTCATCCTCTCCCATAAGTACGAGGAGATCGCCGATGCCATCGCCAAGGACCTTCACCGTGGAGTCACCGTCCTTGACGGTCAGGGCTGGTATTCCAAGCAGTCAACTCATGTATTGATGGTACTGACACGCAAGACTGACTTGAACATCATGCTGCGCTATATCAAGTCAATCGATCCGGACGCATTCCTGTCCGTATCTACCGTGACGGGTGTCTACGGACGCGGTTTCGAATCCATCCGTTTGAAACATACGTCAAAGGATATCAAAAAAGCATAAAAAAAGATATTTATTTTCGTCTGACCCCTCCCGGACTTGTGTTCCGGGAGTTTTTTTTGTGGATATTTGGCCCAGAACGCTTTTGAGACTCAGATATCCATGGAGGACTTCATCGCATATTCATTCCTCGGCTTAAGTGCTGTCCTGTGTATTCTGGGACTGTCATCCGGCAGACGCGTTTGGACGCTGAAAGAGCGAGGTCTCCGCTTTGCCCGTGACATCCTGCCTCTTGCGCTTGTCTCCATGGACGCGTGGGGAGGGATTCCGGCATTCCTGCTGACTGCCGACATCATGTTCTGTGATGCCGTACTGCTCCAGTCAGTGACTGTGCCGCAACCCAGGAGCCGGATTCCATTCATGGCGATCTTGCTTTCCCTGGCCTGTTTGGCACGGAGTGCCCTTGAGGCATCAGGGCACCGTTTCCCAGTCGAAGCCGCTACTTTTACGACTCTTTCGTCCGCATTCCTGCTGGCAGCCGGCCCGTTCGGGGAATGGCTTCCATGGTCCGCCAGAAGACGGGAGGCTGTCCAGGGAACAGGGCGCTTGTCCCAGCAAAGCGCGGTATGCTCCCGCGCCCTGGGCTTCTCCTGTACTGTAGTCGTGGCTCTAGGATCCGTTGATGTCTCCCTTTCCCGCATGATACTTATCGCCATATCGCTGGTATTGTCCCTGCTGTATGCCTTCCTGTATTTCCGGTCTTCGTTCGGCAGCCGCGTCATTCAGTTCCCTGTGGCAGCCCCTGCCTACAAGTCCGAAGTCGTTTCCATGGACGAAGAGCAACGGATGGACCTGCTGTTCCAGCGTATCGAGGCGTACATGCAGAGGGAGCGCCCCTATCTGGATGACGGATTCACGCTGTCAGAGCTTGCCAAGGAAATGCTGACCAACAAAGGCATGCTCTCGAAGACCATCAATACCAGGTCCAAGCACAACTTCTGTCAGTATGTGAACAGTTACAGGATACAGTATGCCGTATCGCTGATGAAGAAGGACCACCGCCTGAGGGTGGTGGAGCTGTCTCTGATGTCGGGATTCCATTCCGTGGCGTCCTTCAACATGGCGTTCAAGCTGTTCATGAACGATACTCCGAGCGAGTACATGCGCACGTTGCAGGCTATGGAACTGCTGCGGTCAGACGAAGGCTTCCATGCCGCGCCATGAGGAAGGAAGGGGAGCGGTGAGTTCAAGGGGCGTCTTCCTGACCGGGTGGACGAGACTGATGTGACGCGAGTGGAGGGAAATGCCTCCGTCCGGGTTGGATCTTGGTGCTCCGTACTTGAGGTCTCCCTTTATCACACAGCCCATGCCGGCGAGCTGGCAGCGGATCTGATGGTGACGGCCTGTGAGGAGTTCGACCTCTATGAGATAATAGCGTTCCGTGGGCCCGAGATACCGGTATCGCAGGCGGGCGAGTTTCGCTTCGCGGTTCCCGGCTTTCGCGATGAAGGATTTGTTCATCTTCTCGTTGCGCACGAGCCAGTCTTCCAGTTCGCCTTCCGGAGCTGATGGGGCTGCGCAGCACAGCGCCCAGTAGGTTTTGTGTACCTCGCCTTCGCGGAACATCGCCGCAAGGCGTTCGAGGGCCTTGGAGGTCTTGGCGAATACGACTATTCCGCTGACAGGGCGGTCGAGCCTGTGCGGGATGCCCATGAATACCTGACCCGGCTTGCCGTCACGCTGCGCGACGAAGGCCTTGAGGGTCTCCGCCAGGCATTCGTCGCCTGTCCTGTCTCCCTGGACGATCTCGCCTGCCCGCTTGTTCACGACCAGCAGGTGGTTGTCCTCGTACAGGATCCTGCCTTCCAGGTCCCGGAATTCTTCCTCGGATAGTGTTCTGTAGTACATATCAGTCGCGATTCTGCCACAAAGATAGGAATAATTCTGCCAAAATGTCAGCGGAATCGAATGGCACAGCTTTAGATAGACAGTGTGGTGTCGCGGATGAAGTGTCCGCGCAGGAATGAAAAAACAATAAAACGTAATATTATGGGAAAAATCATCGGAATCGACCTTGGAACCACCAATTCGTGCGTTTCGGTCATGGAAGGCAACCAGCCTACCGTCATCATCAACAATGAAGGCGAGCGTACCACTCCTTCCGTAGTGGCGTTCACCGACGGCGGGGAACGCAAAGTCGGCAATCCCGCCAAGCGCCAGGCCATCACCAACCCGGCCAATACCATTTACTCGATCAAGCGTTTCATGGGAGAGACCTATGACCAGGTCTCGACCGAGATCGCCCGCGTGCCTTACAAGGTCGTCAAGGGTGACAACAATACTCCCCGTGTCGACATCAACGGCCGCCTGTATACTCCTCAGGAGATTTCCGCAATCATCCTCCAGAAGATGAAGAAGACCGCAGAGGATTATCTCCGCCAGGAGGTTACCGAGGCTGTCATCACTGTCCCTGCATACTTCTCGGATTCCCAGCGCCAGGCTACCAAGGAGGCCGGTAAGATCGCTGGCCTTGATGTGAAGCGTATCATCAACGAGCCTACTGCAGCCGCCCTGGCATACGGTCTCGACAAGAAGGACAAGAACTCCAAGGTCGCCGTCTTCGACCTCGGTGGCGGTACCTTCGATATCTCCATCCTTGAGCTCGGCGACGGTGTCTTCGAGGTCATGTCCACCAACGGTGACACCCACCTCGGCGGCGACGACTTCGACCAGGTCATCATCGACTGGCTTGCCCAGGAGTTCGCGAGCGAGAACCACGGAATCGACCTCAAGAAGGACCCCATGGCCCTCCAGCGTCTCAAGGAAGCTGCAGAGAAGGCGAAGATCGAGCTCTCCAACCAGACCTCCACTGAGATCAACCTGCCTTACATCATGCCTGTGGACGGTATTCCGAAGCACCTTGTGAAGACCCTCAGCAGGGCCAAGTTCGAGATGCTCTGCGACACCTTGTTCCAGAAGACCATCGAGCCTTGCCGCAAGGCCCTGGCCGATGCCCATCTGAACGCATCCGATATTGACGAGGTCCTCCTCGTCGGCGGATCCACCCGTATCCCGAAGGTTCAGGAGCTCGTCAAGAACTTCTTCGGAAAGGAGCCCAACAAGAGCGTCAATCCTGATGAAGTCGTCGCTATCGGCGCATCCATCCAGGGCGGTGTCCTCACCGGCGACGTCAAGGATGTCCTCCTGCTCGACGTTACCCCTCTTTCCCTCGGTATCGAGACCCTTGGCGGCGTGATGACCAAGCTCATCGAGTCCAACACCACCATCCCTGTCAAGAAGTCCCAGGTGTTCTCCACCGCCGCTGACAACCAGCCTTCGGTACAGGTCCGCGTCCTTCAGGGCGAGCGCCCGATGGCCCGCGACAACAAGCTCATCGGTGAGTTCAACCTCGACGGTATCGCTCCCGCTCCGCGCGGAATTCCTCAGATTGAGGTGACGTTCAACATCGACGCCAACGGCATCCTGAACGTGTCCGCGACAGATAAGGCCACCGGCAAGGCCCAGAACATCCGCATCGAGGCCTCTTCCGGCCTGAGCGATGCCGAGATCCAGCGCATGCGTGACGAGGCCAAGGCCAACGAGGCTGCCGACAAGGCCGCCAAGGACCGCGCCGACAAGATCAACAATGCCGACTCGCTCACCTTCCAGGCAGAGAAGTTCCTGAAGGAGAACGGCGACAAGGTGCCTGCCGACATCAAGGGAGAGGTCGAGAGCAATGTCAATCTCCTCAAGGAGGCTGTCAAGAACCAGAACCTCGACGATATCGACCGTTACTCCGAGGCCCTCAACAAGGCTTTCGAGAAGATGTACCAGGCCAGTGCCGGCGCCCAGCAGGGCGGCCCTCAGGGCCCGTTCCAGGGCGGTCCCCAGGGACCTCAGTATGGCCCTCAGGGCCCGAACAACGGTCCTGACACTCCGGACGAGCAGTAATACTTACAGGCGGACGGCACTGCAGCCGCCCGCCTTTTTTCTGTTTTAGAATGACAGTCAAGAAGAATTTCCCCGTTGTGGGGATGGGCTGCGCCGCCTGTGTGGCGCGTGTCGAAAATACGTTGAAAAAACAGCCGGGCGTCAAGGATGTCTCCGTCAGTCTGGCCTCCAACATGGCCCAGGTCGAGTATGATACTGCTGTAGTATCTGCCGCGGAACTTAAGCAGTCCGTGGTTGACGGCGGCTACGACCTGATCGTCCCCGAAGAGGATGACGAAGCCGTCCCGGAAGAGGCTGATGCTGAAAGCGTCAGCGGCTCCGATCTGGACGAAGAGGCGGAGCGCATACGCGCAAATGAATTGAGAACCCTACGTAATGACGCTTTGGCTAGCATCACTGCTGCTGTGATAGTCATGCTGGTGTCCATGGGTTTCAAGGACACGTTGTGGAGGGACATTTTCCTGGTCCTCCTTTCCACGCCGGTCGTGTTCGGCTGCGGCAGGCGTTTCTTCAGGAACGCCTGGAAGCAATTGAAGCACGGCAGCGCCAGCATGGATACCCTGGTGGCGCTCAGTGTCGGGATTTCTTTCATCTTCAGCCTCTTCAACCTCCTGTTCCCTTCATTCTGGGTTTCGCGCGGCCTGAAGGTGGGGCTCTATTTCGAGTCCGCCGTGATGATCACGGCTTTCATCCTTCTGGGACGCTGGCTCGAGGAAAGGGCGAAGCACGGAACGACGGCCAGCCTGCGTGCGCTCAAGCAACTGCAGCCCGAGGTCAAGTGTTCCGTAGGTGATGTCATCGCGATAGAACCGGGCTACAGGATTCCCGTTGACGGCGTGGTCGTGTCGGGAGAATCGCTTGTGGATGAGAGCGCTCTCACGGGCGAGTCCGTGCCGGTGAACAAAACTTCCGGGTCCAAGGTATATGCCGGAACGACAAACGGCTCCGCTGCGCTGAAAGTGCGGGCGGAGAAAGTCGGTAACGGCACCCTGCTGGCGGGCATCGTGGACATGGTTCGGGATGCACAGGGCAGCAAGGCACGCATCCAAAGGACCGTGGACAAGGTCGCGGCGGTGTTCGTGCCTGTCATCATCGGTATCGCTTTGCTGACATTCCTCATCTGGACGCTTGCAGTCCCTGACGGGGGTGCCGTCAAGGGATTGCTGGCAGCAGTGAGCGTTCTGGTGATAGCCTGCCCGTGCTCTCTTGGCTTGGCTACACCGACGGCCATCATAGCCGGCATAGGCAATGCGGCGCGCAAGGGCATCCTTGTCAAGGATGCGGATGCGCTGCAGGTGGCGGCCGGCATAAATGCCGTCGTCCTGGACAAGACCGGCACCGTGACCGTAGGTTCGGCCGAAAAGTTCGACGCCGACTGGCGCGATGTCATCAAGCCTACATCGCGCGAGGCAGTGCAGACGATGAAGGACATGGGGATGAAAGTGTATATGCTTACGGGTGACAAGGACGATATCGCTGCCGAAGTGGCCTCGGAGGCCGGTATAGATAATGTCGTGTCTGAAGTCCTGCCCGATGAGAAGCACCGTTTCGTGGAGAAACTGCAGGCTGAAGGCCTCAAAGTCGCGATGGTAGGCGACGGCATCAATGACAGTGCCGCACTGGCCAAGGCAGACCTGAGCGTGGCCATGGGCCGCGGCAGCGACATAGCCATAGATACAGCCATGGCGACGGTCATCTCATCCGACCTTCGCAAGGTCCCCGAACTGGTGAAGCTTTCCGGCCGTACCTCCAGGATCATAAAGGAAAACCTTTTCTGGGCGTTCTTCTATAATGTGCTGGCAGTGCCGCTGGCGGCCCTGGGGCTGGTCAATCCGATGGTAGCTGCCGCCTGCATGGCGCTCAGCAGCGTCTGCGTCGTATCGAACAGCTTGAGGTTGAGGAGGGGGTAGCCCTACATCAGATACTCAGACATGTCAAGGCCTTCTTCAAGGCCTTTTCTTATTTCCGTCGAGGAAATGTCCACCTGCGGAGCGTCGGCCAGGATGCGAATACGGAAGGAGTTGCCTTCGGGATCATCCCGCAGGGCTGCCGCGAGGGCCTCGGCATCATATCCCGGACGGGGATACACGACGATACCGTATTCCTTGAGTATACGCGTCGCCTGTTTCCAGCCACGGAAACGCTCGAGGTTGTCGGAGCCGATGACAAGTGTGAATTCGTTGTCCGGCTCCCTGGACTTGAGGATGTCAAGTGTGTCGATGGTGTACTGCGGAGGGTCGCGATGAAGTTCGATGTCGTCCACGCGCACGCGGAGTCCGGGATGTCTGGCGACGGCATCGACCGCGGCCAGATAGCGGCGCTCGCCCTGCTCGGCCAGGGACGGGTCCTTGAAGGGATTCTGCGGCGAGACGATGAGGTATACACGGTCGAAGCCGGCTTCGCTGGTGAGATACTCCATGATGGCCTTGTGGCCGATATGCAGGGGATTGAATGATCCGGAATAGACCGCGATCCTTTCCCTTCAGTGACCGTCGAGGAACTTGTCAACGACCTCCTCGGCCTCCTTCAGGGCGGTCTCCAGGTCGTCGTTGACGAGGACATAGTCGAACTTGTCGGCATATGTCATCTCTTCGGCGGCCTTGGCCACGCGCTTCTCGATGTCCTCCTCGCTGTCGGTGCCGCGCAGGACCAGCCTGCGGCGGAGCTCCTCGACGCTCGGAGCCTGGATGAATACCGACAGGGCCTTGTCGCCGAAATACTTCTTGAGGTTTACTCCTCCCTTGACATCTACGTCGAAGAGAATGACATGGTCTTTGGCCCAAATCCTCTCGACCTCTTCCTTCAGCGTGCCGTAGAACCGGCCCGGGTATACTTCCTCATATTCCACGAAGGCGTCAGCCTCGATCCTGCGGCGGAACTCTTCGACGTCCAGGAAGTAATACTCGACTCCGTCCTGCTCCTGGCCGCGCGGCGGACGCGAAGTCGCTGATACCGAGAATTCGAATTCGGGATGGAACTTCAGAAGGTGATTGACGACTGTACTCTTGCCTGAACCGGAGGGGGCGGAAAAGATAAGGACTTTATTGGCCATAGTTAATTATGATATTTCCACAAAAATAGTTAAATTTGCGTGATTCACAGTGCAATCGTTTAAAACAACTTTATAATTATGGTTTCTTACAAAGATCTTGGCCTTGTGAACACCCGTGAGATGTTCAAGAAGGCCGTCGCAGGCGGATACGCCATCCCTGCTTTCAACTTCAACAACATGGAGCAGCTCCAGGCCATCATCATGGCTGCTGCCGAGACCAAGTCCCCCGTCATTCTCCAGGTCTCCAAGGGTGCACGCAACTATGCCAACCCCACCCTTCTCCGCTATATGGCAGAGGGTGCCGTAGCTTATGCCAAGGAACTTGGCTGGGCAAAGCCTGAGATTGTCCTCCACCTGGACCACGGCGACAGCTTCGAGCTCTGCAAGGACTGTGTCGACATGGGCTTCTCTTCCGTGATGATCGACGCTTCCTCCCTCCCTTACGAGGACAACATCGCCCTCACCAAGAAGGTTGTCGAATATGCCCACAAGTACGACGTGACCGTCGAGGCTGAGCTTGGCGTTCTCGCCGGCGTCGAGGATGAGGTTGCCTCCGAGGTCTCCCACTATACCAAACCCGAGGAAGTGATCGACTTCGCCACCCGTACCGGCTGCGACTCCCTTGCCATCTCCATCGGTACCTCCCACGGCGCTTACAAGTTCAAGCCCGAGCAGTGCACCCGCGATCCCAAGACCGGCCGTCTCGTACCTCCGCCGCTCGCATTCGACGTCCTGCACGAGATCGAGAAGAAGCTCCCCGGCTTCCCCATCGTCCTTCATGGTTCCTCCTCCGTCCCTCAGGAGTACGTAGATATGTGCAACAAGTATGGCGGAAACCTTCCCGACGCTGTCGGTATCCCCGAGGAGCAGCTCCGCGAGGCCTCCAAGAGCGCTGTCTGCAAGATCAACATCGACTCCGACAGCCGTCTGGCCATGACCGCAGCCGTCCGCAAGCATCTCGCTGAGAACCCCAGCCACTTCGATCCCCGCCAGTATCTCAAGCCGGCCCGCGAGGAGATGAAGAAGATGTACATCCACAAGATCGTCAACGTCCTCGGTTCCGACGGCAAGGCCGAATAATCCCGGAGCGGACTGATTGTCAATGAAGGTGACCGATAGTCTTTATTGGTCACCTTTTTTTATTATCTTTACGAGGTCATGCGCAGAATCCTGGTTGTATTCCTATCCGGCCTGCTGGCCCTGGCGGCCGCAGCGCAGGAACTCCCTCTCAGGGAGTTCCGGGGCGCCTGGCTTCACATAGTCGGCAATGCCGACATGCAGAAGATGAGCCAGGACGAGATCCGCATCTGGTTGACTTCCACGCTGGACTCGCTTCAGAAATCAGGATGCAATGCAGTGTTCTTCCAGGTCAGGCCCGAGGCGGACGCTTTCTACATTTCCGATATCGAGCCATGGACTCGTTATCTTACCGGCACGCAGGGCAAGGCTCCGGAACCCTTGTGGGACCCTCTCAGCTTCATGGTTGAGGAGTCCCATGCCAGAGGGATGGAGCTCCATGCCTGGTTGAATCCGTATAGGGTGACGCTCAACGCAGCCGAGTCTCTGGTCCGTGACCACCTCGCCCGGAGGAACCCTTCGATCTTCAAGAAATACTCCGGACAGGTCTATTTCGATCCCGGTGAACCTGCATCGAGGGAGCACGTCGTCAGGGTGGTGCGCGACATCGTGTCGCGATATGATGTGGACGGTATCCATTTCGACGATTATTTCTACCCTTATCCGGTGAGCGGGAGGCAGTTCCCCGATGATGATACTTTCGCCAAATACGGAAAGGCCCAGGGCTTCCGCAACAAGGCTGACTGGCGGAGGAACAATACCGCGATGCTCATCCATGAGGTGCAGCAGGCAGTCAAGGAGATCAAGCCTTGGGTACGTTTCGGCGTGTCTCCCTTCGGTATTCACCGGAATGCTTCCGAGTCGCCTGACGGCAGCCGTACCAACGGTCTGTCATGCTATAACGAGCTTTACGCGGATGCCCCTGCCTGGGCCAGGGCGGGAGACGTGGACTATCTCACTCCGCAGTTGTACTGGAAGATAGGCCACAGGCTGGCTGACTATGAGATACTTATCAACTGGTGGAATGACCTGGACCTGAAGGGACACCTGTATATAGGACAGGATATCAGTACTTTGGGAGAGCCGGACCTGAAGGATCCGAAGACAACCCAGCTCGGGCGTAAGATGGAGCTGGTGCGTGACCTTCCGGAAGTGGACGGCAATGTCTGGTGGCCAGGGTGGTCACTCTCCGACGGCACGCTCGGGCTCGCTGATTCGCTCGCCCGGCGCTATCAGCGTTATCCGGCGCTTATCCCTGCATATACCGATATCGATGATGTCGCTCCCGCCCCGGTGTCGGACATCTGGGCGTCCCGTGGCTTCGTTCACTGGCGCGTGGATCCGGTGGACGATCCCATGCAGGAGCCTCATTTCTACATAGTGCGCCGTTACGATATGGACGATCCTGCGGACCTTACCGATCCTTCACATATAGTAGCTGTCACGAGAGATACCTCGTATGAGACGACGGATGATGATGACGGACCCTTCTATTACATCGTCACCGTGGTGGACCGCTGCTGGAATGAAAGCCTTCCATCCGACGAGATCGTGTATTGACTTTTTTACTACCTTTGTGTCCGGATAATAGCTTACAGATGGATAAACTCAGTTACGCGTTGGGCATGAGCATCGCCCGGAGCCTGTCCCAGTCAGGCGTTGAGAAGCTCGATTTCGAAGATTTCAAGAACGGTGTCAAGGACAGCCTCCTGGGCGCAAAGCCGGCGCTCTCCCTGGATGAGGCTAACAATGTCCTGAACGACTTTTTCGCCCGTGCCGAGGCCGAGGCCAAGGAGAAGCAGGCCGCGATGGCGTCCGCCTTCAAGGCCGAGGGCGAGACATGGCTCAAGGAGAATGCCCGCAAGGACGACGTGGTCGTCCTGCCCAGCGGGCTTCAGTACAAAGTCCTCAAGCAGGGCTCGGGCCGCAAGCCCGGCCGTACCGACCGTGTCCGCTGCCACTATGAGGGCAAGCTGACCAACGGCATGAAGTTCGACAGCTCATACGACCGCGGCGAGCCTGCCGTCTTCGGCCTCAACCAGGTCATCTCCGGTTGGACCGAGGGCCTTCAGTTGATGCCCGAAGGCTCCGTATGGGAGTTGTATATCCCTTACCAGATGGCTTACGGCGAGGCCGGTGCCCATGGGAGCATCCCTCCCTGCGCCGCCCTTGTTTTCAAGGTGGAACTGCTCGAGGTCCTGTAGATGAAACTTATAATCGACAGCGGGGCGACGAAGGCCGACTGGTGTCTGGTGGAAGGCGGACAGGTCGTACGGAGGTTCAAGTCCGCCGGTATGAACGTGTCCGTGCTGACGCCCGAGGCCGTGGCGACCATTGCCTCCGAAGCGTCGGCCGGCCTGGAAGGGCCGGCGGTCTCGGAGGCGTATCTGTACGCCGCCGGCCTGATCGAAGGCTCCGATGCCGCCGCTTTAGCGGTGGAGGCCGTTTCGGCAGCTTTCGGTGGCACTCCTGTCGAGGGCGCCTCGGATATGCTGGCCGCCGCCCGCGCAGCCTGCGGCCGTGCCGAAGGCCTCTGCGCCATCCTCGGTACCGGCTCCAACAGCTGCCTCTACGACGGTTCCGCCATAGTCCATATTGCCCGCTCGGGCGGTTTCATCCTGGGTGACGAGGGCGGGGGAGCCTGTCTCGGCAAGCTTTTCATCGCCGACTACGTCAAGGGGCTTGTCCCCGAGCCGCTGGCTTCGGAGTTCGGACAAGCCTTTGAAGTCGATTATATGACTATCGTCCGCAGGGTATACAAGGAAGCGGCCCCGTCCGCCTATCTCGGTAGTTTCGCTCCATGGATACTTGAGCATCGGGGTGACCCTTATGTGGACGCGCTGGTGGAACGCAATCTCACTGACTTTTTCGAGCGTTCGCTGCTGCGGCACGGTCGCCGCGACCTGCCCGCCGGCTTTGTCGGCGGTTTCGCGGCCGCGTGTGGGCCGCAGCTGCGCGCTGTCGCGCAGCGCTGCGGCGTCAGCATCTCACGTATCCTGGCCTCTCCGATGGACGGCCTTGTCGAGTATCACAGCCTATGATCGAAAAGTATCCTTCTGAACTCCTCCAGAATGCAGTCGAGGCGATCAGTTCGCTGCCCGGCGTGGGTTCGCGCAGCGCCCTGCGCCTGGCAATGCATCTGCTGGGCCAGCCTAAGGAGAACGTCCACCATTTCACGGACGCCATCAACCGCCTGGCCGACGAAGTGCAGTACTGCCCCGAGTGCATGATGATCTCCGACAACGGGCTTTGCTCCATCTGCTCTGACCGCCACCGTGACCACCGCACCATCTGCGTGGTGGAGAATGTCCGGGATGTCATGAGCATCGAGAATACCGGCCAGTACCGGGGAGTGTACCACGTACTCGGCGGCATCATCTCGCCTATAGCCGGAATCGGCCCTTCTGACCTCACCATCCGCCAGCTCGTCGACCGCCTCCGCCGCCTCACCGGAGCCTCGGCTGGGGAAGGGTGTCCTGAAAATTTGTGCCACCCTCGGCAACATAAGAGGGGGGGACCCATTGCTGACGGCAATGGGGGGGGTCCTGCGGAGCAGGACAATTTTCAGGACACCCTTCCCCAGCAGGAGGCTACTGATATAGAGGTGATTCTGGCTCTGCCGGGTGATGTGGAAGGGGAGACGACGGCGTTCTATATCTATAGGCAGATAGCATCCCTGGGGGTAAAGGTGTCGGCGCTTGCCAGGGGGCTGGGCTTTGGAGATGACCTCGAATATGCCGATGCGTTGACACTGGGGCGTTCACTCGTGAACCGCCAGCCTTTCAAACCTTGATCCTATGAGAGAAGTGATCCTTGCCCTCCTGCTGGCACTTTCGCTCTGTGCGGACTGCTTTGCCGTGTCGCTTTGCTCGGGTGTCACTATGAGGAGCACGCGGCGCCGTCAGGTACTGATGGTGGCGCTTGTGTTCGGCATCGTGCAGGCTGGACTGCTGCTGGCCGGCTATTTCTTCGGCGACCTCTTCGTCGGCTATATCGAGAAGTTCGCTCACTGGATAGGTTTCCTCCTTCTGCTGTATGTCGGCGGATCTATGATTCTTGAAGCCGTCAAGGGCAAGGAAGAGGCGCGGGACCTGAACGGGATCAGGAATATCATCGTCGCATCCGTCGCTACCAGCATCGACGCCCTCGCTGTAGGCATTTCACTTTCCATGGACTTGGAACCTGTGCGTTCCGCCCTAATGAAGGGAGCAGCAGTCTTTATCGTGACTGTCCTGACAGTGGTTGCCGGTATACTCGGCGGCAGGCGGATAGGTACGCGTTTCGGCCGCAGGGCTGAGTTTGCCGGCGGCTGCGTGCTCATCCTCCTCGGCCTGAATATACTGCTGGGCGTTTTTTAGGCCCGGAAGTGCTTGATTAACCGAAAAAATACATATCTTTGCAGGCTGACTTCTCCGTAATGTCAGCCAGACACGAGTGTTAAACCCTCCCGGGCCATACCGTCCGGGCACAGAAGGGAAGAGGTATGATCAGCATTTTCTACAGGCTTGGCGGTAAGGTAGATTACTTCCAGTCCGAAACGGAGTTCGCAAAACTGAAGAGGGAGGATGTCCTTTGGATCGACCTCCTCGATCCTTCAGGCGAAGAGAAAAGAGCCACGGAGATATTCCTTGGTACGGAGATCCAGAGCCGTGCGCAGGCGGAGGAGATCGAGAGTTCATCCCGTTTCTCCGAGTCCGATACGGCCATTTTCGCCAATACCAACTATCTTACCCCTACCGGAGACGAGTACAATTCCGACCCTGTTTCTTTCACCATTGTCGGAGACACCCTCACCACACTGCGCGAGATTCCGCTGCGAAGCATCACCAGCCTCCAGCAGAAGCTCTGTGCAAAGCCTGCGTTGTTCCCGAGCGGATGGAACATCTTCGTGACCATGCTGGACCAGCGCGTCGACCTCGACGCCGATATGGTGGAGATCCTCGGAAAGGAGACTGCGCGTTTCTCCAAGCGCATCAACCAGCAGGAGGATATCAATGAGGACTTCCTCCTGGATATCAACCAGTTGCAGGAGAATACCATGATAGTCCGCGAGAATGTCGTGGACAAGCAGCGCCTCATCTCGAACCTGCTCAAGAGCGACCGTTATCCTTCCTCGCTGGAGCCCAGGCTCAACGTCCTGCTCCAGGATATCGCATCGCTTATCAACCATGCCAATTTCAACTTCGAAAGGCTTGAATATCTGCAGGATACGGTGCTTGGTCTGATCAACTTGGACCAGAACCGCATCATGAAGATCTTCACCCTGATCTCCCTGCTTATCATGCCTGCCACGCTCGTCGCCAGCTTCTACGGCATGAACGTCAAGCTCCCGCTTGCCGGGATCGGCATCGCATGGGTGTTCATCCTCGTCATCATGGTGCTCTTCGCATTCGCGCTTTGGTTCACCTTCAAAAAGAAAAAATTGCTCTGAAAAGAGCCATTTATTTCTTTGGAAATCAGAATATTTTACCTACCTTTGCACGCTTTTCGCCCGGCGTGCTTTTTTTGTGCGCCCCGCAAAGCACGAGAAATAATGTTAAACCCCTAGTTTGTTTCAATTAAACAATTATGGCAGAATTTTTAAACGCATCCGTTGCTCCCGAGAATTTTGACTGGGACGCTTTCGAAGGCAGCACCTCCGTCTACGGCGGTGAAGAGAAAGAGAAGATCCGCGAGGCTTACGACCAGACCCTTTCCAAGGTCGTCGAGAATGAAGTCGTTGAGGGCGAAGTCACCGCTATCAACAAGCGCGAGGTCATCGTGACCATCGGCGGAAAGAGCGAAGGTGTCATCTCCGCTCCCGAGTTCCGTTACAACCCCGACCTCAAGGTCGGCGACAAGGTCGAGGTCTATGTAGAGTCCGCCGAGGACCGCAAGGGCCAGCTCATCCTTTCCCACAAGAAGGCCCGCGCCCTCAAGTCTTGGGACAGAGTCAACGAAGCTTACAACAATAACGAGATCGTCAAGGGTTTCGTCAAGACCCGCACGAAGGGCGGCATGATCGTCGACGTGTTCGGCATCGAGGCCTTCCTCCCCGGTTCCCAGATCGACATCAAGCCTATCCGTGACTATGATGCCTACGTAAACCAGACCATCGATTTCAAGATCGTCAAGATCAACCAGGAGTTCCGCAACGTCGTCGTCTCCCACAAGGCCCTTCTCGAGGCCGAGCAGGAGCAGAAGAGGGCCGAGCTCATCTCCAAGCTGGAGAAGGGCCAGGTGCTCGAGGGTACCGTCAAGAATATCACCAACTACGGTGTGTTCGTGGACCTCGGCGGTGTAGACGGTCTCATCCACATCACCGACCTCTCCTGGGGTCGCGTCAACCATCCCGAGGAGTTCGTCCAGCTCGGCGAGAAGATCCAGGTCGTCGTCCTCGACTTCAACGAGCAGCAGAAGCGCATCGCCCTCGGTTACAAGCAGCTTACTCCCCATCCTTGGGACGCTCTCGACGAGAACCTCAAGGTTGGTGACAAGGTCAAGGGCAAGGTCATCCTCATCGCCGACTACGGCGCATTCGTGGAGCTTGTCCCCGGTGTCGAGGGTCTCATCCATGTTTCCGAGATGAGCTGGTCGCCCAGACTCCACTCCGCTCAGGAGTTCCTGAAGGTTGGTGACGAGGTCGAGGCCCAGATCCTGACCATCGACCGTGAGAACCGCAAGATGTCCCTCGGACTCAAGCAGCTCACCGTCAATCCTTGGGAGAATATCCGCACCAAGTATCCTATCGGCTCGCAGCACAAGGCCGTCGTCCGCAACATCACCAACTTCGGCGTTTTCGCCGAGCTCGAGGATGGCGTCGAGGGTCTCGTCCACATCAGCGACCTCTCCTGGAACAAGATCAAGCATCCTTCAGAGATGGTTGCCGTTGGTGACACCATCGACGTCCAGATCCTTGACTTCGACGAGGCCAACCGCAAGCTCAGCCTCGGTCACAAGCAGCTCCTTCCCAACCCTTGGGACGAGGTTGAGGCCAAGTATCCCGTCGGTTCCACCGTCGAGGGTACCATCGCCGCCGTTACCGACAAGGGCGCTACCATCACCCTTGACGGAGAGGCTGAGGGCTTCGCTTTCAACCGCGAGATCCTCAAGGAGGACGGCAAGCCCGCCACTGTCGGCGAGACCCTTCCGTTCCGCGTCATCGAGCTTCGCCGCTCGACCCGCCGCATCCTTCTCTCGCACGTGAGGACTTATTCCGAGGCTAAGGAGAAGGCTGTCGCCGCTGAGGCTGACAACACCAAGAAGGCCGTCAAGAAGATCAATTCTTCCGTCGAAAGGACCACTCTCGGTGACATCGACGCCCTCGCCGCTCTCAAGGAGAAACTCGAGAAAGGTGAGTAAGGATGGACTTTACGCTTAAGGTTATGGGCTCGGCTTCGGCCAAGCCCGTTCCCGAAAGATTCCAGAGCGCCCAAGTACTTTCAGTACGGGGGCGCTCCTTTTTAATCGACTGCGGCGAAGGCGTGCAGACCCGCCTGCAGCAGTTCGGGGTGTCTCCGATGAAGATCGATTCGATATTCATCTCGCACATCCACGGAGACCATGTCTTCGGCATTTTCGGTCTGCTCTCCACGATGGGGATGCTCGCGCGTCCCACACCCCTGAATATCTATGCTCCCGTGTCCTTCGGACCCATACTCAAGTTCTTCCTGTCGTACTACGGGGAGGGAGTGGGTTTCGAGATCCGGCATATTCCTCTGAAGATGAAGGAGCCGGAAACGGTATATGACACGAAGTCCTTCGAGGTGCTGGCATTCCCGCTGAACCATGGGATTGAGACCTTCGGCTTCCTGTTCCGGGAGAAGAAACCTCCGCTCAATGTGTGGAAACACATGCTGTCTCGTTATGGGTTCACTCTTACGGAGATAGGGACCCTGAAGCGCGGCGAGGACGTCGTGCGCGATGACGAAGTCATCCGCTGCGCCGACGCCGCGTACGAGCCGTGGGAGCCGCGGAGCTTCGCTTACTGCTCCGACACGGCACCGTTCCCCGAACTGGCTGGTTGGGTCAGAGGAGTCGACCTCCTGTACCATGAGGCGACTTATACTGCCGAGCATGCCGACCTGGCCGAGAAGCGTCACCATTCGACGACGCTCCAGGCGGCGCAGTGTGCCCTCGACGCAGGCGCGAAGCGCCTCGTCATCGGGCACTACAGCAGCCGCGAGCGCAACGCCTCTGTCTATGAGGCAGAATGCCGCACTGTCTTTCCGCAGACCTATGCAGCCTCCGACGGATCCGTCTACGATATCCCGCTGGTAAAGAAAGACTGAACAAGCCTGTCCTAAGGCGGTTTTTCGATCACTATACGTGAGGAATCGTCAATAATTGTTAACTTTACCACATATGAAAAGACGTGCATCCTTCCTTGCGATAGCCTTTGCCGCGATTGTCCTTTTCGTGTCCGCGGCTGATACACCCCAACAGCGCTATATCGACCGTTGGGCTGCCACTGCGGTCCGCGAGATGTACCGCAGCGGCGTTCCTGCAAGCATTACCCTGGCCCAGGGTATCCTCGAGTCGCGTTCCGGCCTTTCCGCTCTTGCGGTCGAAGGCAACAATCATTTCGGAATCAAATGCCACAAGGACTGGAAGGGCAAGACCATGCGGGTGGACGACGACAGGAGGCGCGAGTGCTTCCGCGTATATGACACTGCGGAAGAGTCGTTCCGCGACCATTCCGATTTCCTCCGCTATTGGGACCGCTACAAATTCCTTTTTGATTTCAATACAAAGGATTATGAATCATGGGCTTATGGCCTGAAGAAAGCGGGCTATGCCACCGATCCGTCCTATCCTGAGAAGCTCATCAAGATCATCGAGGAGAACGGCTTGTCGAAATACGATTCTATGACCCAGGCCCAGGCTGCACGTGCGTCTTCTTCGTCATCAAAGGCAACTCCTGCTCCTCCCAAGTCCTCGGATAACGCTTCTTCCAAGTCTTCATCAAAGACATCATCCAAGGCTTCCGTAAAGGCTTCCGCCAAAGAGGCTAAAGCAGCCGCCAGGGTATCGAAGGCTGAGGAGCGCGAGGCGGCGCGCGCTGCCCGCAGGGCCGCCCGCCGCGAGCGCCTCGCCGCCGCCGAGGTAATCCCCGACGAGATCCCCGAGGCGCCCAATGCCATCGAGGAGGCCGTTCTCGTCACGCCTGCGGCTGCCGAGGAGTTCCACTTCAGCCTTACGCGTCCGGTCTATACCCGCAACGGCGTGCCTTTCGTGTACTCTGTGGAAGGGGAGACTTACTCCAGTATCGCCTCGTCGTACAATCTCTTCCCCAAGGAAATTTTGAAGATCAACGACTTGAGCTCCGACACGCGTCTCCTTCCCGGTACCGTCGTCTATATCCAGCAGAAAAAGAACCAGGCGGAGAAAGGACTTGACAAATATATCGTCGAGTCTGACGGGGAGAACCTCCGCGACATCTGCCAGCGTTTTGCCGTGCGTATGTCCGCCGTCAACAAACTCAACGGCTTCAGCGCCGGCCATGTCCTCCGTGAAGGCGATACGATCATTCTCAGGAAACCTTAGCTCATGAAAAGGACCCTTACATACATATTGGCCGCCGGAGCCATAATTGCAGCTGTCGCCGCTATGTTTGCGTACCGCTGGTACACTGACAACAAGAGGCCCAATTTCAGCCGTGAGACTGTCCTGTACGTGTACCCGGGGATGGATGCGAACAAAGTCTTCCGCATGGTCGCGGACTCTGCGGGCGTCCTGCGGCCCAATAGCCTGGAGCGCGCCTTCAATGACAAGAAAGTGGCCGAATACATGCAGCCCGGCCGCTATGTCGTAAAGCCGTCGTCTTCGAGCGTCTATGTCGCACGTATGCTCAACAACGGCTGGCAGACTCCCACGCGGCTCGTGCTCTCCGGCACTATGCGCCGCAAGGGCGACATCGCCCGCAAGATAGGCAATCAGATGCTGGTGGACAGCGCCGAAGTGGCTGCCGCCCTGGATGACGACGTCCTTCTGGCAAAGTACGGCTTCAACTCCACAAATGTCTTCTCTCTCTTCATCCCGGACACTTACGAGATGTACTGGACTGCCTCGGTAGAGGAGATCCTGCAGAAACAGAAAGACGCATATGATGCATTCTGGACACCGGAGAACGTTGCCAAGGCTGAGAAGCTGGGACTCACCAAGGAGGAGGTGAGCATCGTGGCTTCGATCGTCAAGGGAGAGACCAATTACGAGCCTGAGATGCCTTCCGTGGCAGGCGTGTATCTCAACCGCCTCCGGATCGGTATGCTGCTGCAGGCTGATCCCACGGTTGCCTATTGCTTCGACTATGAGCCCAACCGCATCCTGCTCCGTCACCTTCAGGTAGATTCACCGTACAATACCTACAAGTATCCCGGCCTTCCTCCCGGCCCCATAGCCGTACCTACTAAGGCCTGCCTGAACGCCGTGCTCAATCCCGATCCGCACGACTACCTCTTCTTCTGCGCCAATTCCGATTTCAGCGGCACCCACAAGTTCGCTTCCACCCTCTCGGAGCACAACCGCAACGCCCGCGACTTCCAGGCCGCCCTCAACCGCCGCAATGCCTCCCGCTGATCCTTTCTCCGAGGGGAAGTATGCCCCACGAAAATTTGTGCCACCCTCGGCAACATAAGAGGGAGGGGCCCATTGCATCACAATGGGAGGGGCCGAACGAAGTGAAGGCAATTTTCGGGGGCATACTTCCCCTCGGAGAAGGTTGCTAGACGCGCTTGACCTTGATGACGTGCCTGAGGGCTGAGATCTGTGAGATGACCTTGTCGAGCTCCATGTTTGAGGGGACGAGGATGCGGGCTGAAATGTCGTAGCAGCCGTTGCGGTGATCCTCTTCGACGTTGAGGCTGCGGATGGATGCCTTGAAGTTGCCGACTACCTCCATGATCTTGGACATGACCGAGAAATCCATGTCCGCGAGGATCTTGAGGGTGCAGAGGAAATCTCCGGAACTCGGAGTCTCTGACCATACGACCCTTTGGATACGGTAAGGATAGCGGTCGAGCAAGCGCGCAGCGTTAGGGCAGGTGATCCTGTGGATCTTGATGCCTTCGCCGCGCGTCACGAAGCCGAATACATCGTCGCCGAACACTGGGTTGCAGCACTTTGCCATGCGGTAATCCAGCCCCTTGACATCCTTTGCATTAAGTACAAGGATGTCATCCGACGATTTGTTGCCCTTCCAGTCCTTGACGGTCAGTTCCTCAGGCTTGAGCTGGGTGTCCTCTGCCGGAGCGTTCTGCGCTTGTATGAAGGCTTTGATGTCATTGATGTCCACAGTCCCTTCGCCGACAGCCCCGAGGAAGGAGTTGATGCTCGAGTACTTGTACTTCTTCATCAACTCGCGCATCATGCTGTCGGGGAGTTCGAGTTTCCAGTTCTTGAGGCGGCGCTCCAGCAGTTCGCGACCTTCGGCGGCCTTCTTGAACTCGGCCTCCTTCAGCTCGTGCTTGATGCGGCTCTTGGCCTTGGAGGTGACGACCCAGTTCAGCCAGTCCTGGGTGGGCCGCTGGTTCTTGCCGGTCATGATTTCCACCACGTCTCCAGTCGCAAGCTTTTCCTTGATGGATACTGCCTTGCCGTTGACGCGGGCTCCTGTGCAACGCGCGCCTATGCCGCTGTGGATGTTGAATGCGAAATCCAGCACGGACGAGCCTGCGGCGAGCTTTCTGAGTTCGCCGGAAGGCGTGAATACGAATATCTCCTTGGACGGGGGTGCCGGCAGGTCGTCTTCACCGTCATAATCCGGCGGAGACAGCGTCTCTGACGAGCCGTGCTCGAGTGAACTGCGCACGGCATTCAGCCACGCGTCGAGAGCAGCCTCCTGCTTGATGCCCTTGTAGGACCAGTGCGAAGCCAGGCCGCTCTCGGCCATCTCATCCATGCGCTTCGTGCGGATCTGCACCTCAAGGCATGCTCCTTCGGAGTTCTTCACGGTGATGTGAAGCGACTCATAGCCGTTGGGCTTGGGATTGGATATCCAGTCGCGCAGGCGGGAAGTGTCGGACTCGTACTCCTCTGTCACGAAGCCGAAAACCTTCCAGCAGAGGGCATGTTCTACAGCTCGGTCATCCTCGCAGTCTATGATGAAGCGTATGGCGAACACATCATACACGCCATCAAAATCCACCTTCTGCTTCTGCATCTTCTTCCAGATGGAGAATGCGGTCTTGGTGCGGGCCTTGAGCTTGTATTTGATACCGGCTTCGGAGAGCGTGGCCTTGAGCGGCTCGATGAACTGCTTGGTGATGACCTGCCTGTCTCGTTCGGTGGCTTTGAGGCGGTTGGTGATGGCGCGGTACTCCTCCGGCTCGGCATATTTGAAATAGATGTCCTCCATCTCGCTCTTCATGTTGTAGAGGCCGAGCTGGTGGGCGAGAGGAATGTAGAGGAGGAGGGTCTCGAGCTGCTTGCGCTCGCGCGATGCCTTGGGGAAGAGCTCAAGGCTGCGCATGACCTCGAGGCGGTCGGCGAGCTTCAGTACCACTACGCGGGGATCGGTGGAGTAGCTGACTATCAGTTTCTTGTAATTATCGGCTTCGAGGCGGGTATCCTTGGGCTTTATCGTTGCGATCTTGTTCAGTCCGTCCACCATGGTGAGGATGTCCCTGCCGAACGACCCGGTATGGCGGAGATCGATGTCCTGCCTCTCGCGCGTGGCTTCGTGCAGGAACACCGCCGCGACGCACTCGGGCCCGAGACCAATCTCGTCCGCGGCTATCTTCGCGACATTTTCCGCATGCTCGATGAAAGGTGCGCCGTTGCCGCGCTTCAAGCCTTCCAATGCATTGGAAGCGATGGCGTATGCGGCGGCCACCAGTTCTTTGTCCCTGCCTGTATAGGCGGGGAAGAGCTCTTCTATCCTTTCCATAGCATCAGTGCGATTAACCGTGTCTATACAAAGTTAATCAAAAAATCAGAACTGGAAATAGATGAACGCCTGAAGGTCGGCGGTGATGAACTGATATACGATGAAGACGACGGCAACGACCGCCAGGACCATTACCGGCAGGGGAAGCATGGCGAAATTGAGCCTGTACCAGCGTTTGAAACGCTCCGGAAGCCAGTGGATGACCATGCCTAGAATCACGAGGATGAATACATTGCGGTATTCGTGGCAGATCTGGGGGACGATGGATATGTTCCATGTAGACCCGATCTGGTGCACCATGTTGCGGGCCGTGCGCCACGCCACTTCGTTGGCCGTGGCCGGATCGAGATTGGAGCCGCTGCGGAAGAACAGGCGGGTGAAGGTGATGAAGGTGAAAGTCTGCGCCACTCCCCAGACGGTTCCGAGACCCTTGAAGGGGTGTTTCCCTCCGCAAAGGTGGTAGATGTACCGGATCAAGGTACCTGCACAGACTATGGCGGTCCAGACGGAGAGAAGGTTGAAGACGGGGGCCGGAGAGACCCTGGCCAGGACGGCGCATGCCGCCGTCGCCAGGGCTACCGCCCCCATCCTGAGATGCCAGTTCATGTCTTTCCAGAACTGGTAACCGATGGTCCCCAGCCCGTTAAGCCCGCCCCAGATGATGAAGTTCCAGCTGGCACCGTGCCACAAGCCGCCCAGAAGCATGGTGATGAAGCGGTTCATGTTGGCGGTGATCTTCTTGCGTCTGGCGGGATTGAACCAGGCGACTATGCCGACGATGGCGGCGAATGAGAGGACTCCCGCCCCCACCCAGATACTTCCGGACAGCCACACTCCCAGTGCGGCGAAGACGACTGTCCAGAAATAGGTTCCGAAACTGGCGTTACGGTTGCCTCCCAGCGGGATGTAGAGGTAGTTCTTCAGCCACCGGCTCAGGGACATGTGCCATCGCCTCCAGAAATCCTGGGGATTGGTGGCCTTGTACGGGGAGTTGAAATTCTTGGGCAGGTAGAACCCCATGAGCATCGCCACTCCGATGGCGATGTCGGTATAGCCCGAAAAGTCGGCATACACTTGCAGGGAATACCCGAATATGGCGCACAGGTTCTCGAACCCGGTGAAAAGCAAGGGGTTGTCAAATACCCTGTCGATGAAATTGACGGCGATGTAGTCGCTCAGCACTATCTTCTTGACCAGTCCGTTGAGTATCCAGAAAACGGCAATGCCGAACTGCTTCCTTCCCAGGTTCCACGGCCTGTACATCTGCGGGATGAACTCGCTCGCGCGAACGATGGGTCCTGCGACCAACTGGGGAAAGAAACTGACGAAGAAGCCGAAATCCAGGATGTTGCCTACCGGCTTGAGCTGGCCCCGGTACACGTCCACGGTGTAACTGATGACCTGGAAGGTGAAGAACGAAATGCCCACCGGCAGCACGATGCTGTCGACACTCCAGCGGTTCGCCCCTGCTATCTGGTTGCCCGCCCAGGAGAAGACATCGAACACCTTGAAGTCAACTCCGAGCAGGTTGTTGACGACATCAGTGAAGAAATATGCGTACTTGAAATAGCACAGCAGGAAGAGGTCGATGCAGATGCTCAGGACCAGCCAGGCTTTCTTTCGGCCGCCTGTCCGGGCAGAGTGTATCCTTTTCGCTATCAGGAAGTCCGAGCAGGTGACGAAGATGAGTATCAGAACCGACAGGCCACTGGTCTTGTAGTAGAAGAAGAGACTGACGAAGAACAGATAGGCGTTGCGGAGCAGACGGCGGTCCTTGACGAGAGTGAATCCCGCGAATACGAAGGCGAAGAACGCCCAGAAATAGAACTGGGTGAAAAGCAGGGGAGAGCCCGCGTCAAACGCGAACACCCGATGCAGGAAGGCGCCTGCCGTATCCGGGATTCCGGCCATCATCTCTTCTGTGCGTTGTAATCGTCCACCAGTGCGTTGTAAAGCATGTCTCCGAGCAAGACGTAGCCTTCCTGGGTAAAATGCAGCCTGTCGGATTTGACCAGTCCGGCATTCCTCCATTTAATGACGCTGTCCTTGCCGCCCATGATGTCATATACGTCCCATACCGCAGCGCCATACTCCTTTGCGAGTTCGAACATGGCCTTCTGTACGGTAGGACCGTTGTGATTGTATGTCATGCCGCGGCTGATATAGCGGTAGCTGTCGTTGTTGGTGATAAAGACGAAGGCGCAGTCAGGCGACTGCTCGCGGATGAGGCGGATCAGCCTGCGGTAGTTCTCCTTGAAGACCTCCGGCTTGAAATCCACGGCCTTGCAGGCCGAGTCGTTGATGCCTACGGCGAAGATCGCGAGGTCGGGCTTGACGAGTTGAAGGTCGCGGGGCAGGTCGGGGCACTGCTCCAGCCAGGTCGTCAGTCTTGCTCCGTTTACGCCTGAGCAGTAATAGTTTATCCCTTTGCGTCCGCTGATGGGCTCAGTGCCTGTCAACGTGAAGGACTGCCCTTGGGGGATGTGGAAACCTATCATCACCGTATCTGTCTCGGCAGGAAGGTCGAAGAGATAGCTTTGTGTCTCCTGGTCAATGACGAAGTCAAGGGTGTCTGTCCCGCTTACGAGGTAGGGGCGTACATCAGGCGAAGAAGCGTAGCCGAGTATGCGGAAACGGTTGAACCGCCATAGCGTATCCGCGCTTATGTTCAGCCCGATACCGACCGTTGCAAGTGAATCGGAAGTCTGTGCAGCGATCCCCATGATGCCGAATCGAGGATTCAGGTCCTTATGGGTGCTTGCAGCCATGGCAGAGAGCCATTCTCCCGTAAAGGAAGTCCGGAAGCTCTTGTCAGAGTTGGTCTTGGCTATACGGTAAGGGAAGATGAAACCCCTTTCTCCCTTGAGGGAATCCGCCATCGTGGTCAGCCGCTCCTGGAGCCTGTATGAGAAATGCCCTGCCTGGACGTGCGAACCGCCGACATGCCAGATGTTGACGCTTCGTCCAGAGCCCGCCATCAGCGAGTCCAGCAGACCGTAGAAATGGTCCTGCGCATCCCGCGAACCGGGGAAATGGAGGCCTGCCCTGTCCACATGGACGCAGGGTGGCTGCTGGGCGATCTCCGCCTTTGGAAGTTCCTGGGCGGGCAGGATTGCGCACAGCAGCGCCGCCAGGACGGAGAAGGTAAGTCTCTTATTCATAGTGTGTCAGTTTGTAGTAGTCGTAATAGAGCATGAAGGTGTCGAAGAGCATGTCACCCATCTTCTCCGCTCCTCTCGGCGTGAAATGGACATAGTCCGGGCCGGCGAGGGGAGGGACTTGCTTCACCCATTGCGCCATGGAGTTCAGCCCTCCCATGGCAGCGTACATGTCCCAGAATGCCGCTCCGGCATCGGTTACAGCGGTACGGAGCGAATCTACGAAAGCTGGAAGATGCTTGTAAGTCTGCATCTTGCCCTGGATGGTGGTTGACATGTCGGAAGGCCCGATGAAAAGGATGCGGGCCTCCGGAGCCTGCTCCTGCAGGTATGCTATCTGCCTTGCGATATCGGAGCAATACTCTGCGATCTTGTCCTCCCGCTTGGTGAAGGGGACGACATTTCCACCGTACTGGAGGATAATGAGGCGGACGTTCTCGTTGTTGTAATAGTCAGAGAGTTGTTCGGCCTTGATCCCGGTGAAGATTGTTCCTCCGCATCCCCGCATGGGGATATTGTCCAGTGCCACTCCGGTGTCGTTGTCGAGCATTACTCCGTAGATGTCGTGACTTCCCGAATGCGTGATGCTGACACGTTCAGTGCTGTCTGGCAGGTCGAAGCGGATATGACGGATATCCGCGGTAGCTTCCACCCTCAGAGTCGAGTCTTTGCAGCGTATGAATACATCCCCGCCTGAAGAAAGGAATGTCAGGCGGTTGAAGTACCGGCTCGGACCGTGGTTGTTCTTGACGGGGAAGAAGGTGGTCACAACGGTAGAGTCGTAATGGCTTTTCTGGGCCATGGGGCCGTAACGGCCGCCGGCGCCGCGCATTTCCGCCGGGCCGTAGGCCAGATAGCGGCGCGGCGCGGCCGAACTCGCTTCGGAGATGCTCAGGTTGTAGTATTCATCCAGGACGGGCAGCCAGCCCGGACCGCCACCGCCGAAGCGGGTCTGCAGGCTATCTCGCAACACCTTGCTGATACGGTCTTCCTCGATCTGGGAATCACCGTAATGCACGATGCGCATACGATGCCGGCCTGCACTGTCAAGCGCGTTGAAGAAAGCGTCAAGATATCCTATGCTGTCCCCTGGGAAATAGATTCGGGCGGGATTGTCCTTGAAATACTCCAGGAAGTCGCTCTTGCGGGCTTCCCTGATGGCTGCCATGCGTTTGGCAAGCAGTTCTTCAGGACTCTCTCCCGCCGGCTCGTCACCTGTCAGTATTTCCGCGAGGGAAGGGAATTTGAGCGTGAGAGGTCCCATTACGATGCCGTCCCTCGGGAAGAAACGGCACAGCAGCGCGAGGGCTGCGATGACTGACAGTATGAAGAGTAGAACGCTGCGGGACCTCATCTTGTCAATCCTTGTCTTTCCACACCTTCAAGTACTCCTGGAGGGCCCACATCTCGTCGCGGTATTTCGCGGCGGCGTTGAAGTCGAGTTCTGCGGCCGATTTCTTCATGCGCCTGCGGTCTTCCTCGACCATCTTCTCGACCATCTCGCGGGTCATGGAACGTATGACAGGGTCCTGAAGGACCGCGGCCAGGTCGGCCTTGACGTATCCGTCGACATACGCGGTCTTCTCCTCGCGGCGCGAGTCGAGACCGAGGTCGACGGAGACCGTGCCGCGGCCGAGTTCCGACGGATCGGGTATGTATGTAGGGCCTTCCCATGAGTTCGGGGCGCTTAGTCGGTTGAGGCCGTTGGTGAGGCGGACCTTGCCGTCCCTTCCTCCGAGCTCTGCGGCAAGGACGTTGTGCTTCACCTCCACCTGCTCCGGCGTGATGTGATGCAACTCATTGTATTCCATCTGCTTGGCCCTACGGCGGTTGGTCTCGCGTATGGTCTCGTCCATGGACTTGGTGATGGAATCGGCGTACATTATGACCAGTCCATTGACGTTTCGGGCCGCACGGCCGGCGGTCTGTGTCAATGCCCGGCCGGTGCGCAGGAATCCTTCCTTGTCGGCGTCGAGTATGGCTACTAGTGAGACGGAAGGGATATCAAGTCCTTCGCGCAGAAGGTTGACGCCCACCAGGACATCGAACAGTCCGTTCTTGAAATCCTCGATGATCTCCACGCGTTCGGTGGTGTCCACATCCGAATGGATGTATCGGCAGCGGATACCTATCTTGGCCAGATACTCGTACAACTCCTCTGCCATGCGCTTGGTCAGGGTGGTGACGAGCACACGCTCGTCCCTTTCCGCACGGACGCGGATCTCCTCCACGAGGTCGTCTACCTGGTTCTCGATGGGCCGGACCTCTATCGGAGGGTCCAGAAGGCCCGTCGGCCGGACGACCTGCTCCACGACGAGTCCTTCGGACTTGCGGAGTTCATAGTCGGCAGGCGTCGCGCTGACATATACCTTCTGGCCGGTGACGGCCTCGAATTCCTCGAAGGTCAGCGGGCGGTTGTCGGCGGCTGCCGGCAGGCGGAATCCGTACTCGACGAGTACGGACTTGCGCGAATGGTCGCCGCCGAACATCGCGTGGATCTGCGGCAGGGTCACATGGCTCTCGTCGATGAAGGTGATGAAGTCATCCGGGAAATAGTCTATCAGGCAGAACGGCCTCTGTCCCGGCTTGCGCCCGTCGAAATAGCGGGAATAGTTCTCTATGCCGGGGCAGTAGCCCATCTCCTTTATCATCTCGAGGTCGTACTCGACGCGCTGCTTCAATCTCTTGGCTTCCAGGTTCTTGCCTATGCTCTCGAAATAGTCGAGCTGAAGCTTGAGATCATCCTGGATATGGCTCACGGCGGCTATGCCGCGTTCCTTGGTGGTCACGAAATTGTTGGCGGGATAGATGGATATCTCGTCGACTTCCTCGATCCGTGCGCCGGTCACGGGATCGATGACGGAGATGCTTTCCACTTCGTCTCCGAAGAACTCTATGCGCATGGCGTTGTCCGCTCCGCTGAGATAAACATCCACTGTGTCGCCCCTTACACGGAAGGTGCCTCGCTTGAACTCCACTTCCGTACGGGAATACAGGGCGTCCACCAGCTGGTAAAGGAGCCGTGTAAGGCTGCGCTGCTCGCCCTTCTTCACTATGACCGTCTGCTCGTGGAAGTCATCGGGATTGCCGATGCCGTACAGACAGGATACGCTGGAGATGACGATGACGTCGCGCCGCCCGCTCAACAGGGCGCTGGCGGCGCTTAGGCGCAGCTTCTCGATCTGGTCGTTGATGCTGAGGTCCTTCTCGATGTATGTGTCGCTGCTGGGCAGGTATGCCTCCGGCTGATAGTAGTCGTAGTACGAGACGAAATATTCCACGGCATTGTCCGGGAAGAAAGACTTGAACTCGCCGTAGAGCTGCGCTGCGAGGGTCTTGTTGTGGCTCAGGATGAGTGTCGGCCGCTGGAGACGCTCGATCACGTTGGCCATCGTGAATGTCTTGCCCGAGCCCGTGACGCCGAGCAGCGTGACGTCCGTCACGCCGTCATTGAGGGCCGAGCAGAGCTGTTCGATGGCCTCCGGCTGGTCTCCGGAGGGCTTGAAGGGCGACTGAATCCTGAATTTCATCCGTGTCTTTCAAAAAAGGAAGACACAAATATACGGTTTTTTCCGCTATCTACTGGTACTTCGAAAGGAATTCCAAGTCGTTGTCGGCCTTGATGCGGTCGATGATGGTGCAGACGATGCGGTAGGTGCGGCTGTCCTTTGTATAGACAGCGGGTGTGATGAACTTAACGCGCCCCTGTCGCAGAAGTTTCTGCGTGCTGGTGCGCTTCTTTTCATTGCTCGGGTTGAACACGGCGATGGAGTTGCCTCCGAACATGTTGACGATCTTCATGCAGGGCACGTCGGTATCACCGTCCCCGAAATAGATCATGTGGCTGAACGGGATGCGTTTCTTGTCGTCGGCGATGCTGGAATTGACTATCTTGTTGTCCCGCGAGCTGAAGATACCCTTGCTGATCTTGAATAGGAACTGTGTCTTGGCGGTATAGTCTACGGCTATGCCCGGCCATTCCGCCTCACCCTTCTCATCGTAGATGAATGTCCCGGCGAAGATGTGTTTGAACTCCTTGGCGATAGGGGAGCCTTCGATGATCTCCTTGAGGCCGGAGGAATTGATGTAGTGCTCGATCTTGACACCGTGCGATTCGCCGTACTCGTTGATAAGCTTGAACCATCCGCGGACGCCCTCGTACAGTTCGATATGCTTGCCGAACTCCTTGAACTCCTTGCGGCGCAGGGGTATGTTGTTCTTCCTGGCCTCGTCGAACATGAGTTTCATGTAGGCGAGTATGTTGCTGGCATCCTGGCCGCGGGCTATGCTGTCACTTTTGGTCCAGAACTCCTCGGGAGTCTGTCCGACGGCCTGTATGAAGCCGAACTCCTGCATGTTGCCTGGAGAGAGAGTTCCGTCGAAGTCGTAGATGAGCGCGATGATGGGTTTCCTTCTCATTTTCCTATTTATGATTTCACCATATATACGGCGATTTCGCCACATTATTTCAAATAGTACGCGTGAAGTATTTATTTTAGCAAAACTAAAACCACATCACATGGATCAGAACTATTTGAGCAAGCATTATCTCTGGAAACTCCAGGAGACAGTAAAGGGGTGCTGGGACAAGAAAGCGCTCTGCAACTACAACGGCGAGTCCTTCACTTTCAGCGACCTGGCTGCAAATATAGAGAAATTCCACATACTTTTCGAACAGTCGGGCATTCAAAAGGGTGATAAAATCGCCATTTGCGCCAAGAACACCGCCCGCTGGGCCGTTTCTTTCTTTGCCATCAACACTTATGGCGCCGTGGCAGTACCTATCCTCTGCGACTTCCATCCCGACAGCATCAACCACCTTGTGGACCACTCGGAGAGCATCGCTTTCTTCGTCGACGGTGATATCTGGGCGAAGCTGGATGTCAAGAAGATGCCCCTTGTCAGGAGTGTAGTCAACGTGCAGGATTTCACGGTATTGTACTCTTCCGACGGATTGATCGAGAAGGCTTTCGCTGGCCTTGAGGCTTCATTCGCCGCCAAGTATCCCTCCGGATTCTCGCGCGACGATGTCGTCTATCCGACCGACAATGCCGAGGACCTTGCCATCATCAATTATACTTCCGGCACGACGAGCGCCCCGAAGGGTGTCATGCTGAAGTATGACAGCTTCACCGCGACGGTCGAGTACGCCCAGACCAATGTCAAGGCTACTCCCGATGATACGCTGGTGTCAATGCTGCCGATGGCGCACATGTACGGTCTCGCTTTCGAACTGACCTATCCCTTGTGCTCCGGAGTCACCATCTATTTCCTTGGCAAGACCCCTTCGCCGAGCCTGCTGCTCAAAGCCATGAAGGAAGTGCGTCCTTACATGATAGTCACTGTGCCTCTGGTGATGGAGAAAGTCTACAAATCTTCGCTGAAGCCCATGCTGCAGAAGCCTTCGATCAAGTTCGCGACCAAGGTTCCCGGCATCCGCGGGATCATTTACAAGAAGATGCGCGAGGGACTGGATGCTGCTTTCGGAGGACGTTGCGGCCATTATATCATGGGCGGAGCGCCGCTCAATCCCGAGGTCGAAGACCTTTTCCGCAAGATCAAGCTGCGCTATACGGTAGGCTACGGCATGACGGAGGCCTGCCCTCTGCTTGCCTATGAGGACCCCGCCCGTTTCGTCAAGGGGTCCTGCGGCAAGCCGGTCACTTGTGCGGAGGTCCGTATCGACTCCGAGGACCCGCAGAATATTGCCGGCGAGATCCAGGCGAAGGGCCGCAACATCTGTATCGGCTATTTCAAGAATCCAGAGGCTTCGGCCGGAGCTTTCACCGAGGACGGATTCCTGCGTACTGGAGACCTGGGCGTGATGGACGCTGCCGGCAACATCTTCATCAAGGGCCGCTCGAAGAGCATGATACTCTCCTCCAACGGTCAGAACATCTATCCTGAGGAAGTTGAGGCCGTCGTCAACAGCCAGGACTTCGTCGTCGAGTCCGTCGTCGTGGACCGCGCTTCAAAGCTCGTCGCGATGGTCTACCTCGATGAGGATGCCATGAAGAAGGCGGGCCTGGATGCCGAGGCCGTCTCCGATGTGCCCGAGGCCATCCGCATCGCCGCAAACCGCAAGCTCCCGGTTTACAGCCAGATAACCAAGGTCGAAGTCGTCCCCGTGCCTTTCGAGAAGACTCCCAAGATGAGCATCAAGCGCTTCCTGTACAAGTAGGGACTGACATTTCGTCAGTCATGCCGGACTGGAACACAATTTGACTGAATAGATGCGTCGCCTCATGGCGGCGCACTTTTTTTGTCAATAAAACAACAACGATATGGAAAACAAAGGTAAAATCGGAGTGACTACCGAGAACATATTCCCGGTCATCAAGCAGTTTCTTTATTCGGACCATGAGATATTCTTGCGCGAACTTGTGGCGAATGCCGTCGATGCCACGCAGAAGATGAAGGCTCTGGCCCTCAGCGGGGATTACAAGGAGGAGCTCGGGGACCTGAAGGTCCGCATAGAGCTCGACGAGAAGGCAAAGACCCTGAAGGTCATCGACGAAGGCATAGGCATGACCGAAGAGGAAGTCGACAAGTACATCAACCAGATAGCGTTCTCCTCGGCAGGGGAGTTCCTTGAGAAGTACAAGGACCAGATCGGCAATATCATCGGCCATTTCGGACTGGGATTCTATTCCGCTTTCATGGTGTCCGAAAAGGTTACCATCGAGACTCTGAGCTGGAAGGAGGGTGCCAAGGCAGTCAAATGGACCTGCGACGGCAGCCCGGAGTATACGATGGAGGAGTGTGACAAGTCCGGTCGTGGAACCGTCATTACGCTATATCTCGACAAGGATTCCGAGGAGTTCGCTTCCAAGGGCCGTATCCAGCAGCTGCTCAACAAGTACTGCAAGTTCATGCCGGTACCCATCGTGTTCGGCAAGGAGCAGGAGTGGAAGGACGGCAAGTATGTCGACACGGACAAGGACAACGTCGTCAACAAGATCGAGCCCATCTGGACCAAGGCCCCGTCCAGCCTCAAGGAGGAGGACTACATGGCATTCTACAAGGCCTTGTATCCGATGGAAGAGGATCCCATGTTCCACATCCACCTGAACGTGGATTATCCTTTCAACCTCACCGGAGTGCTGTACTTCCCGAAGATCAAGGAGAGGATGGCCATCGACAAGCACAAGATACAGTTGTACTGCAACCAGATGTTCGTCACGGACCACGTCGACAATATAGTCCCTGACTTCCTGACGCTTCTCCACGGTGTCATAGATTCTCCTGATATTCCGCTGAACGTCTCCAGGAGCTATCTCCAGAGTGACGCGAACGTCAAGAAGATTTCCACATACATCACCAAGAAGGTTGCTGACAGGCTTGAAGACATCTTCAAGAATGAACGGCAGGCTCTCGAGAGCAAGTGGGACAACCTCAAGCTCTTCATAGAGTACGGTATGCTCACTGACGAGAAGTTCTGTGAGAGGGCCCTCAAGTTTGCTTTGCTTAAGAATACCGACGGCAAGTACTTCAGCCTTGACGAATACCGTACGGCGATCGAGCCGCAGCAGACCGACAAGGACAAGAAGGTAGTGTACCTGTATGCCACCGATGTGGAGGCACAGTATCCATTCATCGAAGGCGCGAAGGCTCAGGGCTATGACGTATTGCTGATGGACTGCGAGCTCGATTCGCACTTCGTGAACCTGCTTGAAAGCAAGGTCGAGAATACCAGGTTCGCACGCGTCGATTCCGACTCCGTAGCCAACCTCATCCCGAAGGAGGACCGCGTGAAGCTTGAGATGAAGGAGGACGAGCGCTACGACCTCGAGAATATGTTCAAGGCCGTCATGCCGTCCGAGAACGAGTACTATGTGATTGGCGACAATCTCGGTGAGGATGCAGCGCCTATCCTTATCACCCAGAGCGAGTTCATGCGCCGCTACCGCGAGATGAGCGCTCTCGGCGGAGGTATGAACTTCTACGGCGAGATGCCCAAGTCGTACAATATCACAGTGAACATGGACAACCCGCTCGTCGCGCAGATCATGGCCGCGAAGCAGGAAGGTGTCGCGCCGCAGGGCGAACTTCCGCCGGAGGCTCCGAAGGATGCCTCCGACGCGGAGAAGGAAGCCGCCCGTCAGGCGCGCGACGATGTCCGTCATGCACACAAGGCCGATGTCGAGGCTTTCGCCCGTTCCAACGAGATGCTTCATCAGATCGCAGACCTGGCCCTGCTTGCTAACGGCATGCTCAAGGGCAAGGCGCTCAGCGACTTCATCTCGCGAAGCGAGAAAGTCGTCAGGGATGCGTTCTTGAAATAAAACGAAAGGGACCCGGCCGGGGTCCCTTTCTTATTTCCTGTCGATCAGGTTGAGGAATTCGTTCCTTGTCCTGGCCGAACTCAGGAAGATACCCGAGAAGGCCGAGGTGGTCGTGACTGCGTTTGACTTCTGCACGCCGCGCATCGACATGCAGGTATGCTGCGCCTCGATGACGACCGCGACTCCGAGTGGATGCAGCGACTCCTCGATGCAGTTGCGGATTTGTACGGTCAGGCGCTCCTGGACCTGGAGCCTGCGGGCGTAGGTCTCCACGACGCGAGCGATCTTGCTCAGTCCGGTAATCTTTCCGTTAGGGATATATGCTACGTGGGCCTTGCCAATGAAGGGGCACATGTGGTGCTCGCACATAGAATAGAGCTCGATGTCCCTGACGATGACCATCTGCTTGTACTCCTCGTCAAAAATGGCCTTCTGGATGATCTCGGTGCCATCCTGCTCATAGCCCTGGGTCATGAACTGCAGCGCTTTCGCCACGCGCTCGGGGGTCTTCACGAGCCCCTCGCGCGCGGGATCCTCACCGATGAGGCGGAGTATCTCCTTGACGTGAGCAGCTATCTCCGAGGTCACTTTTTCGTCGTATATTTCTTCTTTGATATATGGCATAGGATATGTAGTATTTTTTCTATCTTTGCGGAAAATTACCGCATAGCAAATTTAGGAAAAATAATAACAACTTAACTATTACCGAGTATATGTATTGGACATTGGAATTTGCCGGTAGCCTGGACGACGCACCGTGGCCGGCAACTAAGGACGAACTTATCGACTACGCCAACCGTTCCGGCGCTCCCGAGGAAGTGATCGAGAACCTCTCGGAACTCGAGGACGACGGCGAGATCTATGAAAGCATCGAAGACATCTGGCCCGACTACCCCACGAAGGAAGATTTTTTCTTTAACGAGGAAGAGTACTAATTGTAAATCATTTATCTACAATGTGTTATAGGAACGGTCTGGTTTGATGCCGGATCGTTTCTTTTTAAAGCCTACTTGTGCCACATATTCTTGAGCTGCCAGTATGAATACTGTGGTCCGGAACTATAATAACTATGGGACGGCTTTGATTCTTCGGTCTTGATGATCCTTGGATTGATCAGTTTGTCAATATGTTTCTTAGAGAGAAGGGGGTCCTTTCCTTTGATGAATGGATCGATGAAATCGGCTTTTGATTTCATCCATCCAATCTCATCCATTTTCTCCTGATCTTCGGAAAGACCTTGTTTCTCCAGATGTGCTTCAAAGGCGGCGATGTATTCCCGGATCATGCAGGAGACTCTCCATCGATTTACATCAAAGAGCAGATCCTGGACTTTTTCCAGTTCCGCGTCTTTAAGTGCCTGAATCCGTTTGCGTTCTTCCTCCTCAAGACGTTTCCGCTCTTCTTCCTGTCTTCTGCGTTCTTCTTCCAATTTCCTTTGGCGCTCCCTCTCATCTCGGTCATCCGCGATTATTCCCAGAACCTCGATGACATGCTGTATCTTTTCCTCCAGTTTCGTGTATTTGGTATCCTGTGCTGCACATAGGTCATATGAAGAACCACAGTGGTGCTCGTACCGATCGCATTCAAATCTCAATACTCCACTACCGACGGTATGATACCGGTCCTTGGTCCCATCGTCATTGGTTGCCTGGCGATAAACTTCTCTCAGGAAGGTTTGGATTTCGTGGCCGCGTACGATGATGAAGGTAGTACATTCCGGACGATACTGGCTCTTGTCATTGACTATTTTCAGGTCATATCCTTTGGCCTTGGCAGCCTTGATGATGGTGGAATAGATGCGGAGAGCCCTGTCCTCTTGCTCTTGTGACACTCGCATGGAAAGCCATTTGTCTGCCTTGCATTGAAATGGGTTTTTGGCATTCCATGGATTATTCTCGCGGAAATTCTTCTCACGGAGTTTCGCTTTCGTGTCCAGGATAATCGGGTCTATTGCATAGAGGACATCCGGCACCCGATAGAGGGGGGCGATTTCATTTTCTTCAGAAGGCAGTTCTTTGGTCGGATACTTTCCGCCCGGATCTTTCTTGGCTTCCGTTTTCTTCGGTTGTACCGAGAAATATTTCTTGATGATATATTCATCGGTATTGATCAAGACTGAATCATCCTTTGTCTCGGGCAATGCTGTCTTCTGCGCTGGCTTCCCGAACTTCAAAGCACTCCAATATCCGCTGGAGGGCCGTGGGATGTTGTATTTAAAGCAGATAGCTTTCAACTCAGTTTGCTTAAGACCAAGGGCTTTTTCGGTTTTCCCGACACCTTCGGTCCACATCATGTCATAGATTTGTTTCCTTGTCAGTTCCATGGCTATCTTCTGTAATAACTGGAGTATGTAACGGGCTTTACTTTGGATTCTTCAACCCATTTGATCAATTCATCCTCAAAGAAATAGATGTTATGTCCCCGTTTGTAATGGGGGATTTCCCTGTCATTGACAAATCTTCGTACAGTACCGACTTTCATTTGAAGGATTTCCGCCGCACGCTCGATCAGGATAGGCCGATGCTTGTCAGCGCCCAGTCCCAATTGTTTTTCAATATGATCCAGGGCGGCACGCATCTCAGCGACTTCTTCGATGAGATAGTTCACCGCTTTGGGAACTGCACTCATTGTGAGTTCCTCTTTGATAATTTCTTCCATAATATGTTAAATGAGATTGGTTTTTGAAAAATAAGAATAAAAGCTGCTATTTGCAACATTTAATAACCTATGCTTTTTACATAGGTTGATACGATTTGGTACGTCGTATTGTTTTCTGCTAAATCATCGAAACATTTCGAGATTTAGCGGAAAATGATCACATACTGCGTTGAGAATATCGTAAATAATATTTCGTCATTTTGGGGCACATTTATTGCATCTTGCTATAAATGTATTATATTTGCATGACTAATAGATGATAATATGTCACAGGTTTCAATGACTGTCCGGATGGATTCCGGCCTTAAATCTTCATTTGATGCGCTCTGTTCCCAGTTTGGAATGAGTGCCAATACTGCTATGAATATCTTTGCCAAGGCGGTTGTCCAGCGCGGCAAGATTCCTTTTGAGATCCGAGGTGATAAGCCGGTTGCTGCTGAAGAAAGTGAGGGACTGAAAGCATTTCGTGCCATACGTGCTATGGCGGAAGCGGGTGCTTTCCCTGACCTTACCCTTGATGAAATCAACGAGGAAATCCGCGAGGCGAGGAGGACAAGATGAAAGTATTCGCTGTTTTCGACACGAACATCCTTGTTTCTGCGTTAATCTCACGTCGGTCCGACACTGCCGTCGTGCTTGCATTGGAGACTTTGCTCTCGGGTGAAGTCATTCCGTTGTACAATGACGAGATTCTTCAGGAATATGATGAGGTGCTGCACCGGGAGAAGTTTAATCTTCCGGAAAGTCTTGTTGATGCGACTATAGGCCAGATTAAAAAGGATGGGATCGCTTCCGAGAGAATTCATACGGAAGAATCATTCCCGGATTCGACAGATATAGTCTTCTACGAGGTCGCATTGTCAAAGGACGACTCCTTCCTGGTTACCGGAAACATCAAACATTTTCCCAAAAATCCCATTGTCGTTACTCCTTCTGAATTCTTAAGACTGATTGGGAAACTATAGTAGGTTATGCCATGTTTCTTTCAACTCGTTTTAGGGCATGGGCGTGTGAAACAAGTCATGCCAGATCTGGGGCCAGAACATAGTGAAGCAGCATAACCCATTGACAATCAACCAGCATTCAATCCTCTGCAACCAATTTAACGAGGAGGAATACTAAGGCAGAGATTCGCTCTTAACATACTGATTTACGGCGAGATAAGCAAAAATTATTTGTTTGTCTCGCTGTCATTTTTGCATCAAATTTAGTCGTAAATAACGCTGAAAGACGCTAAAAATCGCGTGTTTTACAGATAAACTTGTCAATTTTTCATCCGATTGATTTTTCCTCGTGAATATTGGGGTGCATCATTAAAACAGTCCTCCAGAATCAAAGAGCCGAATATGGCAAAGCAATTGTGTCAACGCTGTCGACACAATTACAGGAACGTTACGGCGTGGATTCAATCTCCGGAATAATCGGAGAATGATGCAATTTACTTGTTCTGGTAGTGCCCCTTCATTGAGAAAACATATACCAGAATCCTTTCTCCGTCTACTGAGTAGATAATCCTGTCAGTTTTGTTGATTCTACGGGACCACTTGCCAGTGAGGTTGTGCTTGAGCGGCTCCGGTTTTCCGATGCCTGAGTAGGGATGCTCAGCAATATCCTTGAGGATTTCCTTTATTTTAATGACCGTTTTCTCATCAGTTTTCTTCCACTCGTCAAAATCCTTCCGCGCCTGGGGAAGAAAGGCAATATTATAGCTCATCGACGTTTACAACTTCATAGTTCCCGTTTTTTACATCCTCATCTCCCTGCCGGATAGCTTCAACCAGGTCCGGCTGGGACATGATGTATGCTGTTTCTACCATAGACTCATACTCTTCCAAAGACATAATGACAACGGCGGATCCGTTTCCCCTGTTCACTATGACATTGTCGGAATCCTTGACTACCCTGTCGAGATAGTCTTTGAGATTTGACCGAAGGTCTGTATATGTTGCTGTAATCATATTCTAAGTACTTAAATAAGTACTGCAAAGATAATGCTTAATTCTGAAAACGCAATACTGGAAAGGAAAAACTACCGCAATTTAAGTTCAAACACTGTCCGATTAACATCGCTTCTTAATAATCAATGCCACCTTCAGTTTTAGTACTCTATAATACAATGTTTGTTTGTCTAAACAAGCATAGATTTATTTAATTCATTGAGAATCAATATAGAAAAACATCTTTAACGAGGAGGGGTACTAATTGTAAGTTATTAATTTATAGTGTATTATGGAAACGATTCGGCGAATACCGGATCGTTTCTTATTATAGCCTACTTATGCCACATATTCTTGAGCTGACAGTATGAATACTGTGGTCCGGAACACTTCTTCAATAAACTGTCAATTAAGATTGTTTTTCGCTAAATCTACGAAATAAACCGAGATTTAGCAGAAAATGTTTAACTTACAACATCAATACGATATGACTACGCTTATTGGCAGAAAAGATGAACTCAGGGGTATTAATGAAGCGTTCAAGTCGAAATACTCCGAATTTGTGGCGGTGACGGACCAATCCTCCTTCAGAGCCACGGCGATCCCAGCCCGCCTATAAGCTACCGAAATATCTGGATCAGGAAGCTTTAAGTTTTAATCCTTTGAAATGGGACAACCGATAAGGTAGACCGGGATGCCCATGGCCTGGTCCTGTCTTTTTCACTAAAAAAACAGTCGTCATGGACTTAACTTCTTGTGATTTTTGTATTTTTACATCCCGATATGAAAGAAATACAATTCCATCACAGTTTGCCCGTCCAGATACGCTGGAAAGACTGGGACCGCTTCGGCCATGTTAACAATGCGACGTACTTCGAGTTCTACGATACGGGCAAGGTCGACTATTTTGAGACCGTATGCAATGGTGTAGACTGGAACAAGAGCGCGATTATGATCGTGCATGGAGAGTGCGACTTCATGTCGCAGATAAAGGAGTTCAACAACATTTCCGTCCGGACTGCGGTAACCAAGCTCGGTCACAAGAGTTTCACTCTCTGTCAGGAGGTCTACAATCATCGCAACAACGAGCTCAAGGCCCGCTGCACCTCTGTCATGGTGTATTACAACCATGAGACCAATCAAGCCGAGCCTGTGCCGGACTCCTGGCGCGAAGCCATTACGGCTTTCGAGGGCGATAATCTCGAATAGGGGTTGGACTGGCTCCGCATTATTTTTTGCTTATGAAGAAGTTGTTTTTATCGCTGTTCCTTTGCGCAGCATGTGTCTGTTCTTTTGCACAGGGCCCTTTCGGCAAAGTTGAAGCTCCTGCGGGCTACAAGGAGGTCCTGACCATCAAGATAGACATCACCGGCTCCCAGACCGTGACCGCCGACTCCCTATCTGTGACCATGATCCCCTTCGCCGGTAGCGTGGACTGTGCTAACTTCAAAGGGGAAGTGCTGCCTACAGGCGTCGATACTCAGATAGGGCGGCCTGCCGGCAGGACCCTCTCCGCCCGATATTTTATCACGGGCAAGGATCTCGCCGGAGAGGACAGCAGTATTTTCATAGAGAACAATGGCGACATGCGTGAGCCGTATACGCATCCGTTCATTGTGACCGACAGCAATGCGCTCTCTTACCTGAATGGCGCTGACCTGCTGGGCCAGCTCGATTTCAGCACCGGCGGCCTGGTGATCAGGATCTATTGCCCCGAAGGGCTGGTGAAGTAAAAGCATGATGTTTGCCGCATGCAACGGCTAAGAAAAGCTAAACCAGGGAAGATAATAGGCGAAAATGAGTGAAAGAATAGTTATTTTTGCCCGACTCATCCAGGTCTGTCTGGAAAACAAAAACGAACTTAATTGAATCTTTGGAAATGAAGGCTTACTCCTTCCTTATGCTTTCGGTGGCCGCGGAGGTTTACTCTGTCGATTCCATTCCGGACAACCTTCTGATCAACCCCGAAGGCATCGTCGTCGCCCGTGGCCTTCGCGGCGAAGCGCTGGCGAAGAAACTCGCCGAAGCCTTCAACTGATCGTTATCAGGAAAGAAGTATCTACAAAAAAAGCCGTAAGATAGCTCTTACGGCTTTTTTATTCCACCTACGGCCGGCCTAATTCTTCCAAAGCTTAGGGAGGAATCCGTAATAGAGGAGATGTCTCCAGGTCGACCAGTCGTGACCGGTTTCACCTATGCAGAAGTACTCGTATTCGATTCCGTGCTTGTCGAGGGCATCCCTGAGGCCCTTTACACGAACGTTGAACATGCCCTTCTCTTCTGCGCCTCCCTGTCCGATGAACAGATAGTCCACCTTGTCATTGGCTTTCGGGTCATTGAGGAACCCACCAAGGGTCTCCTCAGGAGTGTTGTCTCCTGCGCTGAGGACACCGAAATTAGCGAAGAGGTCAAGGGACTTAAGACCTACGAAAATAGTGTGACGGCCACCCATCGAGAGACCGGAAATGGCACGGCCATGAGGATTCGCAATGGTCTTGTAGTGACTGTCGACGAAGGGGATGACGGCCTCGCGATACTCACGTTCCATGATATCGAAAGTGAGGTCGGCGTGCTGGGGATGATTGCGGTGAATGACCTGGTTGTTCACAAGTGCGATCAACATCGGTTCGGCTTTCCCTTCCGCGAGAAGGTTGTCCATGATGAAGTTCACGCGTCCGTCATACATCCAGTTCGACGGGAGCTCGCCGCTTCCGCCCATGAGATAGAGGACGGGGTATTCCTTCTGGGGGTCATACTGGGGAGGGGTATATACGTAGATCTCACGCTCTCCCTTGGTAACGGGGCTGTAGTAGATATGACGGGTAACGGCTCCGTGAGGCACATCCTTCGCATCCCACCAGGACGGTCCGTCGCCATGGACGATGAGCTCACTGTAAGGAGGCATTGCCGTAAAGGATGCATATGTATTATTGGGGTCGGCCATACTGACTCCGTCTACAACGAGGTTGTACTGGTACATATCGACAGGGAGAGGGCCGATGGTGAGGGTCCAGATGCCGTCTTCTCCTTTGGTGAAAGGAATCCTGCCATTGACTCCCATGACTGTGGTCATGGCGCCCGAGAGGGCGACGGACTCTGCCTTCGGGGCCCTGAGCCGGAATATGACGGTATGGTCGTCATTCACCTGCGGCGAATTCAGATTCGCGCTGAAGGGGATTAACCCCTCGGTGTCTTTCTGAGGGTTGTAGCTGAGGTTTACGTTCGACTGCTGGGCAAATGCCGTCAGAGCGAAAAGTAGCGAAATCGCCACGGTAATTGTTTTCTTGATCATAATAATGCTGTTTTACGCTGCAATATAGTCAATCATTAGGATACATGAATCAAAATCGTAGTAAGATTATTCCAATCCTGGCCCGAATTTGACGGACTTGCCGGCGGCGAGGGTGAAGTCCTTGGTCTTGCCGGCGTAGCGGACAGTGAAGGGATGGCCGAACTCGGATTTGATCTCGCAGGAGGTCATCTTTCCGTCCTTCCAGCTGATGCTTACCTCATAGCCGCCTCTGGCCTTCAGGCCGCTGACGGATCCGTCTTTCCAGCTTGCCGGCAGCGCGGGCAGGATGGATATCTCGCCGGCGTGGCTCTGCAGTAGGCTTTCAGCGATGGCAGCAGTGATGCCGAAGTTGATGTCAGACTGGTTGGAGCCGGAGAAGTGGAGGTTGTTGCCGAAACCTCCTCTGCGTCCGGCGGGGCTCATGAATATCTTTCTCAGGATCTCATCCGTCTTTTCTCCATTTTCAAGCCTAGCCCATTGGCAGATGTCTATCGCGCTGTTCCAGAATACCGTGACCGGACGGGGCTCCAGCCAGGTCTCGACGGCCTTGGCAAGCTCCGGAGTACCCCTGAGGGTGATGGAGTTTCCCGGATAAAGCCCGAAGGTTCCCGACCAGTTGTGGTTCTCCCTTCCGCGTGTCCAGTCCTCGATCCAGCCTTGCAGCATTCCGTTCTCGCCGATCATGTACGGCGGGATCTTCTCCAATGCGGCCGCGAGCTCGCTGCTGAACTCGCTGTCGACGTTCAGCAGCCTGGCCGCCTCGATGCAGTGGGGGAAGAGATCCCTGATCAGTGCATTGTCCATTGTGGTGGACGGTGCGAGGAACATCTCTTCGGGATTGCCGTCGATGTAATAGCCTTGCTCGGGGGACATGGAGAAGGGGATTGTCAGGTAGCCATAATTGGGATTGACCTCCAGGATGTCCATCACGAACTGGGCTGCGCCCTTCATTATGGGATAATACTTCTTGAGGAAGTCGATATCCTCCGTAAAGAGATAATGCTCCCAGATATGCTGGCACAGCCATACGCCGCTCATCGGCCACATGCCGTAGCGCGCGGCGTCCACGGGGGCTGTGCCGCGCCAGAGGTCGGTATTGTGGTGGGACACCCAGCCGTCAGCGCCATAATAAAGCTTTGCCGTTTCGGCTCCATTCTCCGCCAGGTCTTCGATCAGGTGGAACAGCGGGGGTGTACACTCCGAAAGGTTGGTGACCTCGGCAGGCCAGTAGTTCATCTCGGTGTTGACGTTGAGGGTATATTTGCTGCCCCAGTTGGGCAACAGGTCCTGAAGCCAGCGTCCCTGGAGATTTGTGGGTTCGCTACCCTCCCTGCTGCCGGAAACGGTGATATACCGGCCGAACTGGAAGAGCTTGGCCTGGAGATCGGCATCCGGCTCGCCCTTCTTGAGGGCATCGACACGTACATTCGTGGGCTTTTCGTTCTCCGCACCATCACCGACTGTGAGATGGACGCGGCTCATCAAGCCGGAGAAGTCCTTGAGGTGCGTCTCCTTGAACTGCTTGTAGCTCTTGCCCTTGACAGCAGCGAGGACCTCCTCGCAGCGAGCCGAAGGATCGCCGCTGATGTCCTTGTAATTGACCAGGTTTGTGGCTATTGTAAGGACGAAAGTCACTGAATTGGCGCCGCTTATGACCAGGCTGGAGTCGGTCGCCTCCAGTTTTCCCTTCTCGGGAAGGGCGATGACATCCGTCTGGAAACTCATTCCGTCGCCTTCGACCTTGGCGATCAGGTCGAATACCCTGGTGGGGAGATAGCTCCAGGTGCCTTTCATCGTCAATCGGTTGTCCGAGGAGGAAATGTCCCTCAGGAAGGGGCTCTTGAGTTTTGCCTCCACGTTCACCTTGCCGGGTTTGTCGGCGGAGACCTTCATCACCATTACATGGTCGGGATAGGACATGAAGACCTCCCTCGTCATCTTGACGTTGCCCTCGGTATAGTTGACGGTGACTATGCCGGTCTCCATATCGAGCTCACGATAGTAATCCTTGACGGGCCCTTCTCCGGGCTTGAAATCAAGGAGCAGGTCTCCGACAGGGGCATAGGTCTGCTGGTTGGCGGGCTTTCCGTAGAAGTGCTCGTTCACCAGTTTTTCCGCCTCCTTGTATTTCTTGGCATACATCAGTTCCTTGATCTGGTCATAGTAATTGTGGGCCTCAGGATCGTTGTAGTCGTGGGGACGTCCTGACCAGAATGTCGACTCATTCAGCGCAATGCGCTCATTATCAGTCCTTCCGAATACGTTGCCGCCCATATAGCCGTTGCCGATGAACAGACCGTCCAGCCATACGTCGCCGGCCGGCTGGTCGTACCAAAGGACCATCTCCCGGCTCGATCCGGGAGCGGACTCGGAGCATGAAACGAATGCTGGGAGAATCAAGCAGAACAGAAACAAAACCCTTTTCATATGCCTTTGAATGTTTAAGTTTTCCGTACAATATAATCAATTCAATCTGAAATCTGACTGAGGTAGGAAAGAATAATCTCGACAGCCTGGTCTTCTGTCAGGCCGTCAACGTTGAGGGACAGGTCATAGTTGCGGGCGTCATAGCGGCTTTTGCCGGTGAAACGCTTGATGTAGTTCTCCCTCGATTCGTCGACTCTTTCAAGGATATCTACAGCTTCCTCTTCGGTCACGCCCTGCCTTGCCATGATCCGCTTGATACGGTTCGGCTTCGAGGCCGTGATGAAGATGCTCTTCTCGTTGGGATGGTCCTTGAGGATGTGGAAGCCGGAACGGCCGGCGATGACGCAGGCCCCCTCATCGGCCAGGGCGCGGAGGATTTCCGCCTCGGCCTTGTAGATGTCGTCCGAAGTGACTTCGGAATAGGACTCCTTGCCGAATTTGGCATCGGACTCGAGAATGGCGGATGCCGCAGGCATGGGGGATACAAAGCGGATGAAGTCAGACAGCCAGCTTTTCTTCTCTCCCTTGATCTGCTCGATGGTTTCGGCGTTGAGGTTGAAACGCTTCATCAGGACATGGATAAGCTCCTTGTCGTAGAAGTTGATATCCATCCTTTCCGCGAGTTTCCGACCGATGGTACGTCCTCCGGTACCGACTTCGCGGCTGATCGTAATGACAAATGATTCTTTGAATTTCATATTGATACAGGTTTATCGTTAGCTGTGGTTCAAGCCTCCCCGAGATCTTCAAGGAGATTGTAAAGGCCGTCCTGGGACAGGACTCCGCGCTTGAGTGCCGGAGGGATCTCCCCGGCCTCGTCCGCTTCATAATCCAGGCGCCACTGGCCTGAATCCATATACTCCTTCAGGAGGGCCACGTCGGCCGGGGCAGCCCCGGCTCCAGCCGCGCTGACGCGGTCGAAGGCCGCCTCCATCCCCTGGATGCGCACGATGCGTTCGGCATTCTCCTTTTCCGATGCCGGCATGCCGGCTATGATCTGGCCTGCCGCGTTCTTGGTGTCGACCTTTTCGATGATACGTTCAAGGATGCCGTTCTCGTCAAAGATGAACGTGCGGCGGAGAGTACCCATGGTACTCTTGCCGTACATCTTCTTCTCTCCCCACGCCCCGAAGTCCTGGAGCATCTGCGTCGAGGTATCGGCAAGCAGCCTGAAGGGAAGCTCGAACTTCGCGCGGAAGCCCGTGTGGGATTTGGCGCTGTCCTTGCTCACGCCCACAATGTTGTATCCTGCGGCCGTGAGGGCAGCGTAGTTGTCCCTGAAGCTGCAGGCCTCGGCTGTACAGCCGGAGGTGTTGTCCTTGGGATAGAAGTAGATGATGGTCCTGCGGCCCTTTCCGATGAAGTCTTCCGACTTCACCGGATTCCCGTCCTGGTCCATGACTTCGAAGGACGGCATTCTGTCTCCGATTTTCATCATAAGCGTTGTGGATTGTCCCGTCAGTTCCTGGCGATGAAATCAAGTATTGTGCGGTAGTAGCGCATCTGGTTGTCAATGCCTTTGTATCCGTGACCCTGTCCTTCCATGATAAGGAACTCCACCGGCTTTCCGGCTTCCTTCAGGGCGTCGTAGAGCATCTGTGAGCCTCCTATGTCCACGCGGTCGTCATGGTCTCCGTGGATCAGCAGGAGCGGCCCGGAGATCTTGTCCACATGGTTGATGGGGGAACGGTCCATGAGTTTGTCGCGCTCCGTGACGGGATCTCCTGCCTCCAGGTAGTCCCAGTCAGGGATGTTGGTGTGGTAATGCTCATATATGATGTCGCTGAAGCCGGCGACTGCCACTCCGAATCCGAAGGGGAAAGAAGCCTTGAAGCCGTTCACTTCACCCGGGAAGGTCATCAGCCGCATGGTTTCATAGCCTCCGTGGCTCATGCCGAAACAACCGACACGCTCCGGAGGAATACCCAGCATCTCGGATACATATCGTGCGCAGTAGATCATGTCGATGGTCTCGTTGCCCCCGAGGTCGTGGTCGTTGAGCGCGGCGAAGTCGCGGCCGAAGCCGCTGGAGCCGCGCGGCGATGCGCTGAGGACATACATTCCGGCATCAGTAAAGATCTGGTGCTCTATGTCATAGGCGTTTTCTCCTCCATAGAAGGACATTACCATCAGCCTTGCCTGATCGGCGGGAAGCGGGTTGTCCGGAACCATCAGGTAAGCATGCAGCATCCTGGTCTCACCGGTGGCAGGGTCGATGTCGAAGGTCGGAATGCTGAGTTTCTCTGCATGGGAAGTAACCATGGAAGACTTGATGTCTTCCGGGAGATCGACAAGGACGGACTGCTCCAGCTTGCCGCCATCGAAACTGACGGTCCATATCTGGAAGAGGATGTCGGTCGCTCCGGCGGTGAAATACATTTTGTTGCCGACTGTGGTCTGGAAAGAAAGCGTCGCCGGGTACAGTGTCTGGGCGAGTTCGGTCCCGTCAGGCTCCAGTACTCGAACGAGCGAACCCTCCGGGCTTGTGCTCACGCAGGCAAGATACTTCTTCCCGTCATACTCGATCCATTCAGCGGAGACGTCCTGGGTGTAAGATGTGATCTGGGAGGTCTTGCCGGTACGGCGGTCGTATGAATATACGTTCGCATAGCCGCTCTGGTCCGACAGGAAATAGGCTACATCGGCGGAATACCAGGGCGAAATGACGGCACATCCGGAAAGGCTGGCTTCAAGTGAAGGATCGGTGACGACTTTGTACTCTCCAGTCGCGAAGTCGAGATATGCCATGTTGGTATAGGTCCTGTTAACGTTCTTGAGGACCGTAAGCATGCATCCGGTGTTGTCCGGACTGACAGCGAATTCGCTCCAGGTCATGCGGAAGTCGGGCTTGTCCTCGCAAATCAACTTGTCCTCGAGGGTCTTGACATTCAACAGGCGGAATTCGTCAGTATGGTCGTCCCCATCCTGCGAGGTCCTCGCCACATATGCTATCAGACTCTTGTCATCGTTGAAACTCCATCCGTAGATGTAGGGCACGTCGGTGAAGCAGACGGTCTCGCCGGTCGAAGGATCCATCCGGTAGAGGTCTATCTTTTCGTCGTTGGACTTGTCGCCCATCCAGTACAGGCAGCCGTCATTCTCATTAACCTCCGGGCTCCAGAAGTTGCGTTCCGCCCAGTTCTCGTTGGAAATGACTTTACCTCGGCTGATGTCAGTGCTTTCCGCAAGGTCGAGCAAGAGCAGGGGATTGCCGTCGGTATTGCGGACGTAAATCAGCTTTGAAGCGTCATCAGAGAGGTAGAATCCCCATGTGGAGTAAGGGAATCCTTCGAGGAAAGAAAGTACATCGACCTCGCGGTCGATGAACGGGACCTTTCCTTCGTCCTGCTTCTGGGAGCAGGAAGTGAAAAGGAATGCTGCCGATATCAGCAGCATTCCTGAAATCAATATCTTTCTCATTACTTTCTCCAGTATTCGTTCTGGTCGGCTGCAGTGAGAGCGTGGTTGTAGAGCATTTCATACTCCGGAATCGGGAGCATGAAGCGCGGGCTGTCCGCCGGAAGGCTCTTGACTTCGGCCCAATGCTCGGGATCCTTGGTACGGTCGAGTGGCTGGTGCAGGCGACGCAGGTCGTGCAGGCGGAAGCCCTCTCCGTAGAGCTCCTTGCGGCGCTCGTAGTAGATCTTGTCAAGGGAGCCGTCGGTCGGGGTGGCGCCTCGGGCTACCTGAAGGGCGTTGAGCACACTCTTGGCAACGGAGGCGTTACCGCTGTTGGCTTCAGCCTCAGCCTTGATGAGATAGGCTTCGGCTATGCGTGCCAACGGGAACTCTGCATCACCGATGACAGTCCTGTGGCTGAACTTGTTGGTAATGTAGCCGTCAGCCTCATAGAAATAGAACGGGAACATCTTTCGGCAGTCGCTGTCCTCGAAGGACTCACGGAAACGCTTGGTCCAGCGCACGGTGCTGTATCCGTCGAGCACGTTCCAGCCCTGGTCCCACTTCTCGAAGTCCACCTTTCCATCCTCGGCTGCATCGTCGTAGCCGTCTGCAAGATAGTAGAAGGAAGGGAGGGAAGCGTAGTAGTTGCTGGTAGCAGGGACGAAGTTGAAGAACATGAGCCATTCTGCGTTATGGTCCTTGAAGCCGCTCCGCCACTCTTCCTTGCTCATCAGGTTGGAGCCGTCGAAGACATTGCCGGCAGCGATTTCCGCATACTTTGCCGCATTTGACCAGTCGGCCATATCCTGATACGCACGGGCCATGAACAGGGCGACGCTTCTGGTCGTAAAGTAGTCTGTGGAGGTGTTGCTTATGAGGTTCATCGCCTGGCTGAAGTCGCTGATGACCTGGGCGTAGACCTCCTTGACGGAAGAGCGGCCGAGATTCTCGGAAGCGGCATCTGCCGGCTCCGTCCTCAGGATCACTCCGGGAGCGTTTGCATCCAGGGTATAAGCAGGGGCGAACAGGCGGATGAGACGCAGGAACATGAAGCCGCGAAGGGCATAGGCTTGTCCAAGGAGGTTGTCTTTTCCGGCTTCGTCCTCCATCTCGCTGACATACTTTATGATGCTGTTGGCGGCATCGATGCCGTGATAGTCAGCAGGCCAGATGTAGTTGGCGTAGCCGAACCACCAGGGCTCGGATGCCGGAACCTGGGAATAAGTATAGGAGTAGAGGTTCCAGTTGTAGGTGGGGAATCCATAGGCTCCTGACGACATGGCTGCATCCTCGCCCATCACTTCGGCCATCACGGTGCCCAATGTGAGTGACATATAGTGACCGACGTATGCCATACCGGAATTGAGTGCGGTCTGCGCAGACTCGACCGAGGAGAATATCTGCTCGTCGGAAACTGCATTGGATGGCACCGGGTTAAGTGTCTCCTTGGAGCAGGAGACCAGTGCTGTCAGACTTATAAGCGCAATGTATATTATCTTTTTCATAAGGCTGTCGATTTAGAAAGTGATGTTCACACCCATCGTATAGGTCTTGCTGATCGGGACGTAGTAAGGATAAGCATCGTATCCGCCGACACCGAAGATGTCGATGTCATCATAACCCTTGTAACCCTTGTCCTTGAACACGGTGAAGAGGTTGTCGGCATTGACGTACACGCGGAGACCGTCGATGATTCCCAGCTTGCTGGTCACACTCTTGGGCAGGGAGTAGGAGAGGCTCACATTCTTGAGCTTGAAGTACGTGGCATCATAAAGGAAGCGGGTAGAAGGGGAGTTGGACTGGTTGTCGTTCGAATTGGTGTACTTAGGTACGTTGGTGTTGGTATTCGACGGAGTCCAGGCGTTCAGCGCATCCTTGTGTAGATTCTTTCCGGAATCGTTGCCCTCGTGCATCATACCTGCATAGATGGCGTCATAGAACTTGCCGCCGAGGTTGTAGTAGAGCATGAAGGAGAAGTTCAGACCCTTCCAGTTGAAGTTGTTGGTGAGGGAACCGAAACCCCATGGAGTGGCACGGCCCTGCATGTCGTAGTCGGCATCGGAGTAGACACTCGTCGTGCCGTTGCCCTGCTTCCACAGGGGATTGCCGTTGGCGGGATCCACGCCTGCCCAGGTAGGCAGGTAGAACTCATACTGGCTGTGGCCGATCTTCCATATCTTCTTCGTGTCGGACATGGTGATGTCGTCATCGCCCGCGAGGTCAAGTATCTCATCTGCGTTGTACGAGTAGTTGAAACTGATGTCCCAGCTGAAGTCATTGTTCTGGACGGGGGTGCCGTTCAGGACGAACTCAAGGCCCCGGTTGCGTACCTTGGCAAGGTTCATCATCACCGAACTGACCTGGTCGTAATAGTTGCCTACACCGTGCGAAGCGGGAAGGGGATACTCGTAGAGAAGGTCGTCGGAAGTCTTGTCAAACACCTCGATGGATCCGGTCAGACGGTTCTTGAAGAATCCGAAATCAAGTCCGACATTGAGCATTCTCTGCTTCTCCCAACCGAGGTCGGGATTGGAGAAACTCTCGTGGCCGAGACCGGAGACATTGCCGTATTGATAAGAGGAATCAGCGATCCAGAGACCCAGGGACTGGTAACGGCCGATACCGGCGTCATTTCCGGAAGTACCGTAGCTGGCGCGCAGCTTGAGGTCGCTGATCCAGTCGACACCCTGGAGGAAGCCCTCCTGCTTCATACGCCAGGAAGCTCCTACGCTGAAGAAGTTACCGAACTTTCTATCTGCACCGAAAACGGAGGAACCGTCACGTCTGAACGATCCGGACAGGAAGTATTTCTCAGCGAAGTTGTATTCCGCATGGCCGAGGTAGGAGATGAGGGCAGCCTCGGTGAAGTACGAAGTCATGGATTGGAAGCTGCTAGCGCCGGCAAGTTCGGTCATGAAGTCGAACGCGAAGTCTGTCTTCACCCCGTTGAAATAGTTCCTCTTGCTCTTCCAGAACTCATATCCGGCCATGGCGGAGAAGTTGTGGTTCTCTGCGAAGGTCCTGGCGAAGTTGAGTGTGGTGGTGCTCGTGAACATCATGTCGTATGTCTGGTTCTTGCTGCCGCGTCCGTTGTAGGCGGGTCCGTTGCCGTGGTACTTGTTCCAGTAACTGGTATCATAGACGGAAACGAAGTCAGGGGAGAAAACGGTACGGGCGGTCAGGCCGTCGGCCAGGCTGATCTCGGTGTAGAACGAGGCGAACAGGCGGTAGGTCTCGGCCTTGTTGGTGTCCATTGTGGGCAGCCCAACGGGGTTGAAGTCCTTGGATGCAGGGTTGGTCCAGTTGTACTGTTTCTCGCCTGCAGCGTCAAGCACATAGTTGCCATTGCTGTCCACGATGTAGACAGGGACTGCATTGGGGAACTGGGCGGCATTGAAGAGAGGTGATGCTCCGGCAGAGGAACCAACCTCGTTGTTCTGCAGGGAGTAGGAGAAGATGGCGTTGGCGCCGCCTTTGAGCCAGGGCTTGACCTGGGCGTCGATGGTGGCTTTGCCGGAGTAGCGGGTATAGCTGGCCGAAGGGGTGGTACCGGTCTGGTCGAAATAACCGCCGGAGAAGAAATAATTGATCTTGTCGTTACCTCCTGAGTAGCTGAGGCTGTAGTCCTTGGAGAATCCGGTCTTCATGACCTCATCCTGCCATTCAGTATCGATGATGATCTTGGCACCGTTCACGACGTTGCCGGAGGCATCAAGCGGATTGGCGTTGTTGTAGGGGTTCCAAGTGAGGAGACCCTGGGTCTGGGCATTGGCCCATTCGGCACCGTTGCCGGACTCCAGATAGCTGTTGAATACGGTCTTGTAATATTCGGCAGAGTTCATCACGTCATACTTCTTGGGGACGGATGAGATTCCATACTGGGCGTTGAAGTTGACGTGTCCGTTACCGGCCTTGCCGTTCTTGGTGGTGATGATGACCACGCCGTTGGCGGCACGGGAACCGTACAATGAAGCGGCGGCAGCGTCCTTCAGGACGGTGATGGACTCGATGTCCTGAGGATTGATGGTCGAGAGGATACTGCTGGTAGCGTCGGTGTAAGAGGCATTGTAAGAATAACTTACATTGGTCGTGGCAACACCGTCGATAACGTAGAGAGGATCGGCGGAGGCGTTGAGGGTGCCGGTACCGCGGATGCGGAAGGTGGTAGCGGCACCGGGCTGACCGGATGCCGTGGTCACCTGCAGACCGGCGACCTTGCCCTGAAGAGCCTGCTCGACGGAAGCGACAGGCTTCTGGGCGAGCTCTTCCGAGCGGACCATGGAGGCCGATCCGGAATAGGATGACTTCTTGGCTGTACCATATGCAACGACGATGGTCTCGTCGAGGAACTCGGCGCTGGGTGTGAGTTCGACATTGAGACTGCGGTTGCCCCTGACGGGCACCTGCATGGTCTCATAGCCAATGGAAGAGAAGATCAGGACTCCATCAGAGGGAGCGGTGACGGAATAGTTTCCGTTCACGTCGGAGACGACGCCGTTGGTCGTGCCGCTGACGATGACGGATGCTCCCGGGACCGGCTCTCCGTTGGAGGCGTCGGTCACGGTGCCTCTCACCGTAATGTTTTGCGCCTGTACGGCAGCACATACGGAGACAAGCAGAATCGAAATAAGACTCTTGATACCTTTCATGTTAAGCTGATTTATGATACTAAATGGTGAAGACTCTCACCGTCCGGCAGGAGGATTCACACTACTTACTTTCCAGCAAGATACAAAGTTTTTTATTTTTATGCAAAAAATAGGAGTAAAAAGCATCAAAATTTGTATAAAATGCGAATAATCTGTTATGGCAATAGGGTAACAGGCGGTTACAGATTAACAGTGCAACAATTCCTTGACATACTTGACGCTGGCCTCGTACTCCTCATCTGTATCGAGATGCTCGATAATCATAGGCATGCGTGGATTCTCCTCCGTGGCGAGGCGGGAATAAAATCTCAGGTCCAAGGAACCCTCGCCGCAGGCGCATTCCTCCAGCTGGAAAGTGTATTCCTCCTTCAGGCGTATGTCCTTGAGGTGGCAGCTGACAATGGTGCCTTTCAGTTTTGAGAAACACTCCTTGAGGAACTCATCGTTGTAGAAAAAACGTCGCGGAGAGGTTATCATATTGACAACGTCGAGATGGGTCCCGAACTCCGGCCGGTCAACTTCTTCGATCAGGCGGATATATTCATCCGGGCTGGAAGGGATCATCCAGGGCATCGATTCTATGCAGAATTTCGTATGTTGAGGATGCACGGAGTCGATGATTCCGCGTATCATTCCGACAGCCATTGTCCAAAGACCGGCAGAGAAATTGTCGCGGTACCCGCCATCCCAGCGCGGGCCATACGGGGTGCCGACGACGTTGACGCAGCAGGCGGCACCGATGGCATCCGCCATGCGGAGCTGGCCTATGGCGTAGTCGGTCCAGCGCCGGCGCTCGGCCGGTTCGGCGGCGAGCGTATTGCGCCAGACGCCGACCTCGGCGATGCTCAGGCCGGCCTCGTCGGCTGCGGCCTTGTAGGCCATGACCGCCTCCTCGCCGGCCAGATGGTCGACAGGGAATACGACGGCCTCCAGGCCAAGGGCCTTGTGCTTCGCAGCCCATTCCCGCGGCGAGCGGTGTCGGAGAGGTGAGGAAATGCCCAGGATCATTGTCTGTTGGTTATTGTAGCGTTGATATCATCCATGACCTTGTCGGAAAGCTCGTACTTGCCGATCACGTAAATGGCGAGAAGGAAGAGCAGTGCCGGGATAAGGGTTACGAGCCAGAGGATGCCCTGTTCCGCAAGGGGAGTCTGGGCCTGGCTGGAAGAGTTGAATCCCACCCAGGCTAGCACGAGCCCGGGAATGACGCCGCCTAGCGCCATTCCGGCCTTCATGAAGATGCAGATAAGCGCATTGACTATGCCCGCTACGCGGCGGCCGGTGGCGTATTCGCCGTAAGTCACGACCTCAGGCACAAGGGCCCACATATATCCCGTCGCGACGAGGATTCCCGTGCTCTTGACGAACTGTATGACGCAAAGCAGAGGGAAGCAGGACTTCACGGCAGGGAAGGATACGCAGAGGTACATAAGCACCATTCCAACGATGGCGATGCCGAGGAACATGCGGAACATGCCGTTCTTGCCTACCTTTTTCTTGATGGCTGGTACCAGGGGGAGGAAAATGAATGCAGGAATGGTTCCAAGCCACATGAACGCCGTAGTCATGAAAGGTGAGGCGCCTATGTTGTAGGTCATGAAATAAGAGTCGGCGGCATTGCTGATGCTCATCGTCGTGAAAGCGATGACGAAGAAGAAAGACAGTATCCTGAGCGGGCGGTTGCGAACGAGCTCCATCCAAAGGTCGCTGACCTTCACCTCAGACGCTCCCTTTTCGTCCATGACTATGCGCTCCTTGCTTTCGAAGAAGCAGAATATCAGCAGCGCAAGGCCCGTCAGGGCGAAGATGCTCATGGTGATGAACCATGCGTGGGCTGACTCGGGAGTGTTGTATACCGCTTCCATCTTTCCGGAAACGGGATTGTATGCTTTCGGAGCGAAAATGGCGATGACAAGGGGCAGGGTCTTGATGATCAACCCGGCGAGATTGGCCAGAAACATGCGGACGCTCGTCAGGACGGTGATCTCATTGGTATCGCGGGTGAGCGATGCCCCCAGCGCACCGTACGGGACATTGATGAGTGTGAAGCACATGCTCAGGCCTACGTAGGTGATGTATGCGTACAGAAGCGAACCGCTGAAGCCGTTCCAGAAACAGAGCATGGCAAATCCCGCAAGGGGAAGACCGCCCATGACCAGCCATGAGCGGTACTTGCCCCAACGGGGATTGGACTTGTCAACGAAGGCCCCTACGACGGGGTCCCAGATGACGTCTATGATGCGGACTACAAGGAACATCACCGCAGCTACCGTCGGCTTGAGCCCGTAGACATTGGTGTAGAAGAACAGGAGCCATATGCTTACCGTCTGATAGATCAGATTCTGGGCAAGGTCTCCTGAGCTGTAGCCGATACGCTGGCACCAGCTCAGCTTGTAGTTGCCGTTATCCACGGTTGACGGTTATTTGGCCATCTGGTAGATGGCTTCCATGTCCTTGGCCGCCAGGACTTTGAAGGCTCCGATGGTCTTTGTGCCGCCGTTGCTGCACTTGACGGTCATCTCATCTATCTCGGCATCGGTGATCTTTCTGCCGATCAGTTCGTGGATGTTTATCGGCATGCCGATATGGTGGTAGAAACGCTCCATGGCTTGGATACCTTTTTCAGCGGTACCCTCCGGGTCGGTGTAGTCGTTGGGAACATCCATGACGTTGACGGCGAATTGGACGAAACGGGCTATGTCCTCCTTCATGACATATCGCGCCCAGCTCGGCCATACCGCAGCGAGGCCGGCGCCATGGGTCACATCGAACATCGCGCTGAGCTCGTGCTCGAGCAGGTGCGTGGCCCAGTCGCCTTCCGTGCCGCAGCCTGTCAAGTCATTGTGCGCCAGGCTGCCGCCCCACATGATCTGTGCGCGGTGACGGTAGTCCTCGGGGTCCTTCAGGACTGCGAAGACGCTTTCCTTCATTGTGCGAAGGAGTCCTTCGGCTATGGCGTCGGTGAGCGACATGTCCATGTCATGGGAGAAATAGCGCTCCATCGTGTGCATCATGATGTCGGTCACGCCGGCGGCTGTCTGATACGGAGGGAGGGTGAAAGTGCGGCAAGGGTTCATGATGGCGAACTTGACGCGGCAAAGGTTGTTGGAGTAGCCGTGCTTGATCCAACCGTCCTCGTTGGTGATGACGCTGGAGTCGCTCATCTCGCTGCCTGCGGCAGGGATGGTAAGCACCGCAGCCACCGGAAGCGCGCTCTGTGGATGCTTCTTGTAGGCATAGAAATCCCAAACGTCCCCGTCGTAGGGAACTCCGTATGCGATTGCTTTGGACGAGTCTATGACGCTGCCGCCGCCTATGGCCAGAATGAAGTCGACGCCTTCCTTGCGGCAAAGGTCGATGCCTTTGTGGACCAGGGAAAGACGGGGATTCGGAACGACGCCCCCGAGCTTGATGAAGTTGACACCTTCATAGTCGAGGATCCCGCAGATCTTGTCCAGCAGGCCGGACTTCTCGGCGCTCTTCCCGCCATAATGGACTAGGACTTTGTGTCCACCATATCGCTTGATGAGTTTCGCTACCTGCTCTTCCGAGTCCCGTCCGAACACGACCTCCGTCGGGGCATAAAAATTGAAATCTTTCATTTTAGGGTTTGTTTTACGGATTTTTGACAATTTACGTTTTTTTCGCGATATTTCAATATAAAAAGTGTACCTTCGCGGCCGTTTTTAAGCAGTGTTCTTTATTTGGCATCGTTATATAAAAGTATGACAGCAAGTCAGGAACCCAAAGTATCGGTGGTCGTCCCCGTATATGGCGTTGAAGCATATATCGGGCAGTGTGTCCGTTCACTGTTCTCCCAGACTTGGGATAACTGTGAATTCATTTTCGTGGACGACGGTTCTCCTGACAATTCCATACACATTCTGGAGAGGATACTGACTACGGAGTTCCCGCAACTGCAGTCCAGCGTGAAGGTCCTCCATGAGCCGAATTCCGGCCTGCCGCGTGCGCGTATGACCGGCCTTGCCGAGGCTAAGGGTGATTTTATCATCCATGTCGATTCGGATGACTGGGTGGAGCCCGACTATGTGCGGAATCTGGTAGGAAAGGCCCTCGATGAGGGTGCGGACGTGGTTTACTGCGATTTCTACAAGGAATACTCCGGTAAGAAGCCTAAAGTGTACAGGGAAGGTGATGTGGACCCTGCGACTGGTCCCGTAGCTGCCAAGTGCATGCACAACAGCATCATACGGGGGTATATGTGGAACAAGCTTGAAAAGCGTTCCCTCTATGACCTTCCGTCTATGTTCGTACCTGTGCATGGTTATCATGAAGACCTTGTGTTCCAGACACAGACACTGTGCAAGGCGCGGAAGGTCGTCCATCTGGAGGAACCCCTCTATCACTATCGCCGCCGCAGGAGAGGCGCACTGACATCAAGCTCCCTGATAAAAACGAGGAAAGAGTCTGCAGAGAACATGCTGAAGCTCTATGATGCACTTCCCAAGGACAGTGTACCCATAAGGGCATGCGGCGAGGATATACTTCTGCGGGGCGGCTGGTACGGTGCGTGCATATTGAACATCAAGCTTTTGCGCGCTCATCCTGAAGCTGTGGACAGAATCTTGGAGATGGATTACATCCGCGGTTGCCGGGTGCCGGTGTCGAAGCAGCGCTTTACCAAGTTTATCTGCCGCCTCATCCGCCGGGCGGACAAAAAAGTTTCCTGATTCTCGGAAATCATGCCTTTTATCGGTATATTTGCATAATGATAGAATTGTTTACAGGGACAGGTATTGCTCACAGCATCCTCCTTTTCGCCATAGTCATCGCGTCTGGCCTGTATTTGGCCCGTTTCAAGGTCAAGGGTATCTCCATAGGTTCCACTTGGATACTCTTCCTTGCAATTCTGCTCAGCCATTTCGGATTCAGGGCGGATCCGCTGGTGCTCGCTTTCATGAAAGAATTCGGCTTGATCCTGTTCGTTTTCTCCATAGGCCTGCAGGTCGGTCCTGGATTCTTCCATTCCTTCAAGGTTGGAGGCGTCAAGTTGAACCTGCTTTCTTTTATAAGTATTCTCATGGCAGTGCTGGTCACATTGATTATCCACTTTGTGACCGGCGAGAGCCTTCAGACGATGGTGGGCGTGATGTCAGGCGCTGTGACCAATACGCCCGGGCTCGGTGCCGCCCAGCAGTCCTTGTCTGACATAATGGTCGAGAGAGGGGCTCCTGTAGAGGCTGCCGCAGATGCCGTAGGAAACATGGCGTCTGCCTATGCAGTAGCATATCCGCTGGGCGTCATCGGTGTCATCCTGATGATCGTCATTTTCAAGTCACTTTTCAAAATAGATATAGCGAAGGAAAAAGCCGAGTTGGAGAAGGAGGACAATGATGCGGATGTTGCACGCCGCATGCATGTCGAGGTCGAGAATCCGGCGGTCGTAGGGCATACCCTCGGCGAGATCATGAAGGAAATTGGGGACGGTGCCGTGATTTCCAGGCTTTGGAGAGGAGGAGTGATCAGCGTCCCCCGTTCGACTGCCGTCTTTGAGAAGGGTGACAGACTCCTGATAGTGACTTCCCAGTCGCATGTGGATACCTTGCGCCTAATCTTCGGCGAAGAGGTCCCGATGCACCAGAAAGACTGGATCAAGATGAATGAATCGCTTGTGACCCGCAGGATGTCCATCACTAAATCCTCGCTCACCGGCAAGCGTCTCAAGGACCTTCGCCTGAGGTCTATATATGGCGTTACTGTCACGAGGGTGGTGCGCTCCGGTGTCGAGCTGGTAGCAAGCCCCAACCTCAAACTGCAGATGGGTGACGGCATCCAGGTGGTCGGAGTAGCCTCCGAGCTTGACCAGGTTGCTGAAATGGTCGGCAACAAGCCGGAGGATCTGTCCCATCCCAACCTTGTCCCCATTTTCTTCGGGATCGCGCTTGGAGTCATCTTCGGATCTATTCCTTTCCATTTCCCCGGCATACCTCAGCCTGTGAAGCTGGGACTCGCCGGCGGGCCGCTCATCATCGCCATCCTCCTGGGCCATTTCGGCCCCCAGTGGCATATCACCACCTACACGACACACAGCGCCAATATGATGATACGTGAGATCGGCATCAGTTTCTTCCTTGCGGCAGTCGGCCTTGGGGCTGGAGAGGGATTCGTCTCGTCGGTCGTCAACGGAGGCTACTGGTGGATCCTCTATGGTGTTCTGATTACCATGGTACCGGTCTTCGTGATGGGGCTTGTGGCACGGCTGGCCTTCAAGGTCAACTTCTATCAGCTTTGCGGTCTTGTGGCCGGCTCGATGACCAATCCCGCGGCGCTTGCCTATGCCCAGGGCGAGTTCGGAACCGAATATACATCAGTCAATTACGCGACGGTCTACCCTCTGTCGATGTTCCTCCGTGTGTTGGCAGCGCAGATCCTGATCCTGTTCGCATTGTAATCCAAACCACTCAATAATCACCATTTTTTGGGATTGCCCGGAAACCGTGGCATGGCTATTTTTGCATCCCGAAAAGTGTATTGTATGAAAAGGTTTGTTTTGGCGGCCATGGCTTTTGCCGCCGGAATCTGTGCCTGGGGCCAGCAGAGGCTGAGTGTGGGCGGATACGGCGAGGTGGCCTTGAGCCGTAATTTCTACAGCGATCATGTCTATCGCTATACTTCGGCGTCTTCACATACCGGAGAGCAGCACGGTCGTTTCGACGTGCCTCATTTCGTTGTTTATCTTGGATATGATTTCGGCAAAGGCTGGACCATGCAGTCCGAAATCGAGTTTGAGCATACAGGCACAGGCGCTGCGGTTGAGAAAGAGTTCGAAGAGGCCGGTGAATGGGAGAGCGAAGTAGAGAAGGGTGGCGAAGTGGAGCTGGAACAGTTCTGGATCCAAAAGAGTTTCAACCCTGAATTCAATATCAGGATGGGCCATATGGTCGTACCGGTCGGCGGGCTCAACAATGCTCATGAGCCCCTCAACTTCTTCACTGTATACCGTCCGGAAGGGGAGTATACCATCCTCCCTTCCACATGGCATGATACCGGCATCAGCCTGTGGGGACGCACGGATCACTGGCGCTATGAGGTGCAGATGATCGCCGGACTCGATGCGTATATGTTCAGCCGTGACAATTTCATCAGGAACGGAGCCGGATCACCCTTCGAATTCAAGGTCGCGAACAAGTACGGTTTCGTAGGACGCCTGGACAATTATTCCGTCAGGAATCTCCGCATCGGTCTCAGCGGATATTATGGCAACTCCATGCACAATACATACCCTTACGAGAAGCTGTCCGACACCTATTCCGACGTCAAGGGACGTACGGCATTCGGGGCTTTGGATTTCGAGTACAAGGGCAAGCGGCTGACAGCCAGGGGCAATGCTGATTATGGCTATGTCGGCGATGCCGCGACCATCAGCAAGCTCAAGCGCAACCGTACCGCCAATGAAGCTCCCTATGACAAGTCCACCATCGGCCAGAATGCCGTGGCGGCAGGGGCTGAAGCGGGATATGACATCCTGCCTTGGTTCTGCCCCGTGGATGAGGAGCAGAAACTGTATGCTTTCGGTCGCTACGAATACTACGATTCGTTCATTCCGGGTCCCGGTCAGACGGACAATGTCCCTTATACGGCCAAGCATCGTGTCGCATTGGGTGTCAACTGGTTCCCGGTGCCGGAAATCGCCGTCAAGGCGGAGTGGTCGCACCGCTTCCTCCCGTCGCAGTACAACGACGAGCCTTCAGTATCGATAGGAGTCGCCTATATGGCATTTTTCAAAAGATAATCAGATTAAATGTACTATAGAGTTATGAAAAAGTCTTTAAGAATTTCAGCGTTCCTTGCCCTAGGAGTCATTGCACTGGCTTCCTGCAACGGCAAGGAGGACCTCGACGTCATTTCAAAGGAGGAGGCTGCCCTCAAGTCCGTCATGGAGCAGTATGTCCCCAATGTCATCTATGATATCTACGGTAATCTTGCTGACAAGACAGAGGCCCTTTGGGGGCAGCTCGTAGCCATGCGTGATGCGGGATCCCTGACACAGGCGGATATCGACAAGGTCTGCAAGACCTTCCTCGAGGCCCGTGAATACTGGGAAAAGAGCGAGGCCTTCCTTTTCGGAGCCGCAACAGCTTTCGGCATCGATCCGCATATCGACTCATGGCCGCTTGACAAGGACAAGCTTGCCCTGTCCCTTTCCAACGCGGAGGTCATCGAGCATCTTCTTTCCGAAGGCGCAGGTGCCGCCGACGAGGTCGGCGCCGCATCCCTTGGTTTCCATGGCATAGAATTCATCCTTTTCCGTGACGGTAAGAACCGTACCGCAGCCGCCCTTCAGGGCGACGAGACCGATGCTGCTTTCGCCGGGCGGAAAGTGTCCGGGCACAACGAACTTATCTTTGCTGCAGCCGTCGCCGAAGACCTCTACAATTCGTGCGCACAGCTTCAGGTCTCCTGGAATCCCAATGCTCCCAAGAGCCGTCAGGACCTCATAGAAGAGCTGGAACTCAACTGCACCGTGGAAGGGTCGGACATGACTTTCGGTGAGAATCTGCTTGGCGCTGCGGCTGCTGGAAGCACATATGCTACCTGGCAGGAGGCAGCTGCCAAATCCATCTTGAACGGAAGCGCCAGCATCGCCGATGAGGTTGCTAACACCAAGATAGGAACGGCACATTATGTCAACAGTGCGGACTACGATGCCGATTACATCGAGTCACCATATTCACATCGTTCATATTACGACTTCCGCGACAATATCCTGAGCATACAGTACTCGCTTTATGGTGCTGCCGGAGCTTCCAGCGCAGGAGCAAAGTCACTGATGTCTTTCCTCCGGGATTTCAATTACAGCGGAGCCTCGCAGCTTGAGTCCGACCTCAAGGCGGCCCTTTCATCCCTTGAAGCCTGTATCGCCAGCGGTGTCGCTTTTGTCGAGAACCCCCAGGCGGAACTGGCCGAAAAAGCCATTGAGGCTATAAACAAGCTCAACGATGATCTCGGAGATGCAGCTGAATGGATAGTGAAACTATAATATAACCGATATGAAAAAGATATCCGGACTGTTGCCCGTTGTGGCATTGTCCTTCCTCGCACTTGCATGCGACCGTTCCGGTGACGAACCGGAACCCAAGGAGACGGACGCGAAATACATAGGACAGGCTGTCGGCAACTTCACGGCTGAAGAGTGGTACCCGGGCGGAATGCTCGGTACCACTTTGAACGTTGCCGACGACAGTTATGAAAATGAGGCTCCTGCCGTGACCGAGCAGGGCCTCAGCCGTGCTTTCGTCCACGGTGAGATGTTCTTCGAACGCAATGTTACGCTCAATACCGCACCCTTCAAGGGCCTCGGCCCCGCCTCGGTGCGCAAGTCCTGCCTGGACTGCCATCCTGGCTACGGCCACGGCCAGTGGCAGGACAGCTATGTGGCCAACGGATCCCGTTCATATGGAAACGGTTATCTGCTTGTCGTATATCATCCTGTCGAACCGGGCTCCAACGACGGACCGTATGTATCCGAGGTAACGGGAATGCCGCAGACCATGGCTGTCGATCCTTTCCTCCCTCCCATCGATGAGAGCCAGATCAAGATGACCTGGAATATCGTTCCCGCTATGGAGAGCGGCCTGCCCATGCAGTTCCCTGACGGGGAGACGTATTCCCTCATCTATCCTGAGCTCACTATTCCCGAGAGTGCATTCAATACTGATCCGACGCCTTATTCCGACGGACGGCAGGTGGCTTTCCGTCTCGAATCCACCATCGGAATTCCCGGCAGCGGCCTGATAGATGCCATCCCGCAAGACAGCATCAAGGCCCAGTATGCCAAGGAGTCAAGGTTCGCCGAGCTTAATCCTGCCTTCTGGGACAAGGCCGCCGGAGATTTCGCCGCCTCAGCCTTTTATCACAACTGGCAGAAAGGAGAATACGGCGACGGATACGATGCCGACGGCAATTTCGTCCCGCGCGATTCTTACAATGGCGGCAAGGCTCTGAAGCGCTTCACTTATGCAATGACACGTGCATCCCTTCAGGATGGAGCCGGTGCCAATGCCATATGGAATATCACCAATGTATCCCGTCCCGACCGCCCTTTTCTTTACACTACGGCAGCATGGGCCAAGAAGATGTCCGAGACTCCTTCCGTGATCGCATCGATCAAGGCGGAGGGAGAGCGTTCTCCTTATTATGTGGATGTCAATGGTGACGGCACCGTGACCGACGAGGAGATTTCTGAGGCTGTCCTTGCCCTTCTCTCTCCTTCGACGAATCAGTTTGACAACGCATATCACAACTTCGAGCCGGAAATGGATCCGGACGAGTTCTACGATTTCATGGTCTGGCACCGAGGACTTGCAGTCCCCCGTGCCCGCAACCTGAATGATGCAGCTGTCCAGAAAGGCAAGAAACTGTTCACTGATATGGGATGCGCCTCGTGTCACCGTCCCTCATGGACTACAGGTGATGACAACTATTGGGCTCCTGCAATGAACGGCACCAAGCTGCTGCCACGTTACAAGAATCAGAAGATTTGGCCGTATTCCGACTTTATCCAGCACAGGCTCTGGATGAAGAACGACATTCACGGCACGTGGTGCCGTACCACACCCCTCTGGGGACGTGGGCTGTCCAAGCAGAACACGGGCCGTGGCGACCGTCTGCATGACTGCCGCGCCCGTAATGTGATCGAAGCGATCATGTGGCACGGTTTTTCCAAGAAAAGCGATGCCTATCCTTCCGTCGAGAAGTTCTCCAGGCTCTCCAAGGAAGACCGCGACGCCGTCGTTAAATTCATAGAATCGATATAGTTATGAAGAAAGCAGCCAAATACTTGAGCTATGGGTCGCTGGCAGCCGTCATCGTAATGATGGTGGCTGCCACGGTCGTTGAAAAGCTTCACGGGACGGATTTCGCGCTCCGCCATTTCTATTACAGTCCGATATTCATCGCACTGTGGGCGGTACTGGCCGTCTGCGGCATGGTATATCTCGTGTCCAGAGGCGGTCACAAGCGTCTTTTCACCTTCCTCATGCATGTTTCCTTCGTTCTGATCCTGGCAGGTGCCCTGGTCACCCATCTGACGGGTATCAGCGGAGGGATCAGCCTGCGCACGGGAGAAGAATGCGGTACAATCGAGCTTGAGGACGGGACGACGATGGCATTGCCGTTCTCACTGCGGCTGGATGAGTTCGCCATCGAGCATTATCCTGGCTCAATGGCTCCGAAGGACTACAGGAGCGAGGTGACGGTGCTCCCTTCGGAAGAGTCGTTTACTATCTCCATGAACCATATCCTCAAATATGACGGATTCCGGTTCTATCAGGCGGATTATGACGAAGACCTGCAGGGTAGTATCCTCGCTGTGTCCCACGACCCGTGGGGCATCGGTATCACCTATACCGGATACCTGCTGCTCCTGGTTTCGATGATAGGATTCTTTTTCCAGAAGGAATCGTATTACAGGAAGAAGGTCTTGGCGGGACTTCCGGCCCTGCCCCGCTGGCTTAAGATCATCCTCTACTCAGTGGCCTTCCTCCTCCTTATAGGCTGTTTCTGGCTTATGTGCCGAAGGCTGCTGTTCAAGCCGCTGATGCCTGTGCTGCGTTCTCCCTTGCTGGTTGTCCATATCGTTGCGATGATAGTGTCCTATACCGTTTTCGGGCTGACAGCCCTTATGGGTATCACTGCCCTGATCCTTCCCTCACCCAGAGCGAAGGAGAGTATGCGTGACATCAGCCTGGCCATACTCTACCCGGCTGTTTTCTTCCTCGCTTTCGGTATCTTCATCGGAGCCGTATGGGCTAATATCTCGTGGGGCAATTATTGGGGATGGGATCCCAAGGAGACGTGGGCGCTGATCACGCTGTTGGTTTACTCATTCGCCCTGCATGGCAGTTCCATCAAGGCTTTCCGCAAGCCGGTGTTCTTCCATATCTACATGATAGTGGCTTTCCTCTCCGTGCTTGTCACGTATTTCGGCGTGAACCTTCTGCTGGGAGGAGTACATTCTTATATGTAACGGGCATCAGACAGTCCGGTCCGCGCCGTCTTGTTCCCTTTCGGGGATAAGGCGGCGGACCGGTTTATATTTGTAGAAGAAGCGGCTCGCAATGACGCGGATCACGGTGTATGAGGGGATAGCGACCAGCATTCCTACCACTCCGCCGACATGCCCGGCTATGAGCAGCACGATAAATATCTCCAAAGGATTGGCCCTGATGCTGGTGGAATAGATGAGCGGCTGGTAGATGAAGTTGTCGACAAACTGCGTTCCCTGCATGATGGCGAATACGATGAGGATGAATATCCACACGTTGACGTCCAGACCCACTCCAGCGCCGTATTTGAGTATCAGGCAGAGACCGATGCCGATTACGTCCCCTATGAGCGGTCCCACATATGGAATGACGTTCAGGATGCCGGCTATGAAGGCGATACCGATGGCATAGTTCACCCCGATCCTCGCGATCAGCCACAGCCCCAGGAAGTCCAGCAGCATCACTCCCAGCACTTCGATCGTCAGCCCCACGAAATAGCGCGAGAGCAGCATCTCGATGTCGAGTATGGTCTTCCCGACGGACTCTTCAATACGGTCGGGAACCAGTGCTCCGACTATCTTTCCGAAGAGGGCTTCGTCCTTGATGAAGAAGAAGGAGATGAATACGATGGAGAAAACTCCTATGACGATGCTTGCAACTATCGATGCGACGGACCCCAGGATGTTGGACACTCCGGAAAAACTGGTCAGGTCCTTAAGTTTGCCGAGGGAAAAAGTGACGATGTCGAAATCCCTGCCAACATCCGGAAACATGCTTATAATCCAGGCATTGATGCGGTCCAGCATGTCCCGGTCGAAGGTGATGGAATTGTTCATGGCCAGGGCATCGCGGATGATACCGGATACGATAGGGATGACCTGGGTCACTATGAGGGCGAGGATGAGTATGATCGAGACGAGCGTAAAAGCCGAAAGTAGCCAGTCCGGGGCGGACCGGCCTTTGATCGTGATCTGTTTGAGCGTACGGAAGACCGGCTGGCCGATAAGGGATATGACGAAAGCTACTATGATGTAGATCAAAACGCTTCGGAAATACCAGCAGAGGACGGCTATGATGGCGAACGCCCCCAGATTGATGATATGCTTTGCCAGCCTGTCGATGTTCCTTTCCTGTTCCATGTCACGTAGTGTCTTGTATGACAAATATAAGAAAAAAAGCTCCGACCACGAACACTGTCAGTTTTTTATGACTAAATTTGCGACTTGGGAACATACCTATGTGTCCGATTTCACCACATTTACGGGCAAGTCGCCACAAATGGTGCCATAGGTATATGTTACGCGTGCGATTGTTCTTATTTTTGTAAAATTTCAATAAGGACTAAAAAGCAGAGAATTATGATCAACTATTTGGAACTTTTCACCGAGACGACCCGGAAGTACTGGAACGAGAAAGCCCTTTGTGACTGGAGGGGTGACGCTTTTACCTTCGGAGAAGTCGCGAATCAGATAAAGAGGCTGCATGTTCTTTTCGAGAACACCGGCATAGCCAAGAGGGAGAAGGTCACTGTCTGTGCACCCAACTCCGCCCGCTGGGCCATCTCCTTCCTCGCAACCAACACTTACGGCACGGTTACCGTCCCGCTTCTCGCGGACTTCACTCCGGATGCCATTTGCGGCCTCGTGGACCACTCCGAGAGCGTGGCGCTCTTCACGGACAAGGATACATTCTCAAAGCTCGACGTCACCCGCATGCCTCGTCTGAAGTTTATCGTCTGCACGGGCGATTTCTCGCTTCTGTGGGCTGCTGACAAGGAGTATGAGGATGCGTTCAGCGGACTTGAAGCCGCATTTGCGGCAAAGTACCCCGGAGGTCTCCGCCCCGAGGACGTCGATTATACTCCCGAAGATGAGAGCGAACTCGCCATCATCAACTATACATCAGGTACTACCAGTGCCCCTAAGGGCGTCATGCTTCAGTACAAGGCCCTCAGTACCTCGATAGATTTCGCTATCCGCTACATTCCCGCCAGCAAGAAGGACAGCATCGTCTCGATGCTCCCCATGGGCCATATCTACGGCATGGTGTTCGAGTTCCTGTACCCGCTCTGCAGCGGCGTTACCGTCTACTATCTGGGCAAGGCCCCTGCAGCGTCCACGCTGCTCAAAGCTATGGCGGATGTCAAGCCTTATATTGTCATCACGGTCCCTCTCGTAATGGAAAAGGTTTACAACAACTCCATCAAGCCCGTCCTGAACAAGTGGTACATGAAGCTTCTCACCTCTATCCCCGGAGTCAAGAAGGTCATTTACAAGGCAGTTGTGGACAAGCTCAAGGCCAGTTTCGGCGGCAACGTCCAGCAGTTCATCATGGGTGGTGCAGCCCTCAATCCCGACGTCGAGAAGGCATTCAGGAAGATGGGGCTCCCTTACAGCGTTGGCTATGGCATGACCGAGGCGGCTCCTCTGCTCGCCTTCTCCAACTGGTGGCTCTATGTTCCCGGATCCTGCGGCAAGCATGTCGACTCCGCCGAAGTCCGTATCGATTCCCCCGATCCGGAGAATGTCATCGGAGAGATCCAGGCCAAGGGTACCAACATCTGTATGGGTTATTTCAACAACCCTGCTGCGTCGCAGAATGCATTCACTGAGGACGGATTCCTCCGTACTGGCGATCTCGGAGTCATGGACAAGGACGGCAATATCTTCATCAAGGGCCGTTGCAAGACCATGATCCTCTCCGCCAACGGCCAGAATATCTTCCCCGAGGAGCTCGAGGCTGTCCTCAACTCCATGGATTTCGTCGGAGACTCTGTCGTCGTGGACCGCAACTCCAAGCTTGTCGCCCTCATCACCCTTGACAAGGAAGCCATCAAGCGTGCCGGTCTTGATGATGCCTCCGTTGCCGAACTCCCCGAAAAGATCCGCGTCAAGGCCAACAGGGTTTTGCCTGTCTACAGCAAGCTGACCAAGATCGAGGTGAAGACCGAGCCTTTCGAGAAGACTCCCAAGGGAAGTATCAAGCGCTTCCTGTACTCGTAGAGTATAGCCCTGTATATGAACGAACTTGAAGATACCAGAAAGAAAATAGGCGTCCTTGACGCCGAAATGGCACGCATCTTCGTCGAGCGCATGAAACTCGTCGAAGATGTTGCCGGATATAAGAAGCGGAATGGACTCCCCGTCCACGATCCAGTCCGCGAGGCCGCCGTGCTGGAACGCAACCTTCAGTTGGTTGACGACCCCGTCCTGCGTGAATATTATCCCTCTTTCATCAAGGGTATGATGGGGCTTGCATCCGCATATCAGGAGCGTTTGCTCGAGGGGATGAAGATAGCTTATTGCGGAGTGCCCGGAGCTTTCGCCCATATCGCGGCGCGCAGGTTGCATCCGACTGCCCGTCTGATCCCTTACCAGGATTTCGAGTCTGCCTACAAGGCATGCGAGAACGGTGAAGTGGATGCTTCCATCCTTCCCCTCGAAAACAGCTTCGCCGGTGAGGTCGGCAGTGTCATGGACATGGCCTTTTCCGGCAGCTTGTTCGTCAATAAGATGATAGACCTGGAGGTGTGTCAGAACCTTCTGGGCATCCCCGGAGCCACAAAGGATGGTGTCAGGAAGGTCGTGAGCCATCAGCAGGCCCTTGCACAATGTTCCCGTTACATCCGTGAGCGTGGCCTCGAGGTGATCGAGGTTTCCAATACTGCCGTCGCCGCCCAGCGCGTCGCTGAGCTGGCAGACCCTTCGGTCTGCGCCATCGCTTCCGCGGAGGCTGCGGCGCTGTACGGGCTGGAGGTTCTGGAACGCCATATCAACAGCAGCAGCGGCAATACCACCCGTTTCGCGACCTTCAGCCGCAGCCGCAACATGCCGACGGGCAAGAACCACATGGATGAGCATTTCATTCTGGTCTTCACGGTCCTGAACGAGGCTGGATCTTTGGCTAAGACTCTGAATATCATCGGTTCCCACGGCTTCAACATGTGCAACCTCCACAGCCGTCCGATGAAGGAGCTCATGTGGAACTATTATTTCTTCGTCGAGCTCGAAGGCAATGTCAATACTCCGGACGGCGAGGACCTGCTCCTGCAGCTCGGTACGGTTTGCGAGAAGCTCAAGCTTCTGGGGACTTATAGGCGCGACACCTTCTTGGAGGAAGGGGAGTGATGTTGAAGCAGGACAGCAGGATACTCATCGTCGGCCTTGGATTGATAGGCGGCAGCTATGCGGAGGGGCTTACCAAAGCCGGCTTCGAGGTTGGGGCCGTCACAAGGTCGCAGGAAAGCATAGACTTTGCCTTGGCAAAGGGCTTCATCTCCAGCGGCACCACCGAAGTCACCCGGGAGTATGTCTCCCGTTTCGACATTATAGTCTTTGCGCTTTATCCACATGTCTTCCTGTCCTGGATCGAGAACTATCAGGATTACATCAAGCCGGGGGCATTACTGACTGACGTCACCGGAGTCAAGCGCTCCGTCGTGTACAAGGTCCAGGAAATGCTGAGGGATGACCTCGAGTTCGTAGGAGCGCATCCCATGGCCGGTCGTGAGCTCTATGGTGTCAGGAATGCGGACTGCTCCGTGTTCAAGGGCGCAAACTATATCGTCACCCCTACCGGGGCCAATACCGAGGGCGCTGTAGTCACATGCGAGGACCTTGGCCGGGCATTGGGCTTCGGATGTATCAGCCGTCTGTCTCCGGAGGAGCATGACGAAATGGTAGGATTCCTCAGTCAGCTCACACACTGCATAGCGGTGGCACTTATGAACAGCAAGGAGTCAAGGCACCTGGCCGAGTTTACAGGCGACTCTTTCCGCGACCTTACCCGTATCGCCAGGATCAACGACGGTATGTGGAGCGAGCTTTTCCTTCTCAACAGGGACGAACTTCTGTCCCAGATGGACCTGTTCATCGGGAAGTTCGGGGAGCTCAGGGATGCTTTGGCGGCGGGTGATATGGATAAAATGCGCGAAATGATGAGGATTTCTACGGAAAGGCGCTCATATTTTGATAGGAAGTAGCATATGAACATGGTTTTCAAGCGGGAGCTTTTCAACCCCCAGGAAATAAAGGAAATGTATCCGGCCTCGAACGAGGGACTGGAGGCCAAGAAACTTAATGACAAGGAGATCCGTGATGTTCTGAGCGGTGAGTCCGACAAGCTGATACTTATTATCGGCCCTTGTTCTGCAGACCGGGAGGATGCGGTGCTCGACTACATAGGACGCCTGCGTCCCGTCCAGGACAAGGTCAAGGACAAGATCGTCATCATCCCCCGTATCTATACCAACAAGCCCCGCACTACCGGAGCGGGGTACAAGGGCATGCTACATCAGCCCAATCCAGTCGCCAACCCGGATATCCTCAAGGGACTGATGTCCATCCGAAGGATGCACGTCCGTGCGATGAACGAGTTCGGCTTCTCCTGCGCAGACGAGATGCTCTATCCGGAGAATCACCACTTCCTCTCCGACCTTATTTCCTATGTCGCGGTCGGCGCCCGCAGCGTCGAAGACCAGCAGCACCGTCTGACCGCCAGCGGACTGGATGTGCCCGTGGGAATGAAGAACCCTACGAGTGGTGACCTGTCCGTAATGATGAACTCGATCCGTGCAGCGCAGGGGTCACATACCTTCATTTACCGCAACTGGGAGGTGGAGAGCAAGGGCAATCCCTATACCCATGCCATCCTCAGGGGGTTCGTCGACAACTACGGCAAGACCCATCCGAACTATCATTTCGAGGATCTGATTATGCTTTCGAGGATGTACGGTGAGGCCACTTCACTTCAGAATCCCGCCGTCATCGTGGACTGCAACCATGCCAACTCCGACAAGAAGTATCTGGAACAGATACGTATAGCGAAGGAAGTCCTCCACAGCACCCGTCACAGTGATGAAGTCAACAAGCTGGTGAAGGGCCTGATGATAGAGTCCTACATAGAGGACGGCGCCCAGAGTCTCGGAGGCTGTGTCTACGGAAAGTCGATCACCGATCCTTGCCTCGGCTGGGAGAAGACCGAGAGGCTTATCTACGAAATTGCGGACTTGAGGTAATCCGCATTCCCAAGCGAAGGAATCCTCTATATCCTTTTCAACGTTACGACGGCATTGTGCCCGCCGAAGCCAAGGGAGCTGGACAGGGCGAAGTCAGCCTGTATCTGTCTGGCTGTGACAGGTATGTAGTCCAGGTCGCATTCGGGGTCGGGTTCGGCATAGCCTATGGTCGGAGGAAGGAAGCCTTCATGGAGCGCTATCGCCGAGGCGATCAGCTCCGCGGCTCCCGCGGCGCCGATCATGTGACCGGTCATGGACTTGGTCGAACTGATCATGGCCTTGCGTGCCTCCGTCTCGCCGAGGGCGAGCTTGAATGCAGCCGTCTCACATTTGTCGTTCAGCAGGGTGCCGGTTCCGTGGGCGTTGATATAGAGCATCTTTCCTGTTTCGAAGCCGGCTTCTTCCAGTGACTGGGTCACAGCCGCTGCCGTTGTTGTGCCGTCGGGTCGCGGGGCGGTATAATGATACGCGTCGCAGGTATTGCCGTATCCGGCCACTTCAGCGATGATGTTCGCACCGCGTTTTACGGCATGGCCGTACTCCTCGAGCACGAGCACGGCGGCGCCTTCCGCCATGACGAAGCCGCCGCGCCTTCGGTCGAAAGGAAGGCTCGCCTGAAGCGGATCAGTCGAAGTGGAGAGGGCCTTGATGTTGGCGAAGCCTCCAAGCCCGAGGGGCGTGACGGCTGCTTCCGAGCCTCCGGCAATGATGGCGTCAGCCTGTCCGTACTTGACGGCACGGAAGGCTTCGCCCACTGCATGGGTACTCGTCGAACATGCTGAGACCACCGGAAGGCAGGGCCCCTGGGCGTTGAAACGGATGGCGATGTTGCCGGCTCCGATGTTGCTGATGAGCATGGGGATGAAGTGAGGGGAGATGCGGGATACGCCCTCTTCGATCATCGTCTTGGTCTGCTGGACGAAGGTCTGCATGCCTCCGATGCCCGATCCGACATACACGCCGAAGCGGTCGGGAGCGATGTTGGTACCGGCTTCCAGCCCACTGTCAGCGACCGCCTGGATGGCGGCGCAGGTGGCGAAGCGGCTGAAAAGGTCGCTTCGGCGCACGCTACCGGCATCCATGCCGAGCGCGACAGGGTCGAAATCCTTCACCCTTCCGGCCACATGTACGGGGAGTTCTCCATACTCGTCCATGCCTTCGATCAGGCTGATGCCGCAACGGCCTTCGGCCAGTCCGGCCTTGAATGTATCTATATCGTTTCCGATGGGCGAGATGATGCCCATGCCGGTTATGACTACTCTTCTTTCTTTCATGTCAATGGTTTTTGCGTTTGCAAAGATAGCGTAAAAAGACTATTTTTGCACCGTAAATTGAAAAGCCATGTGGAGAAAGTTCTGCCGCCTGATAATGAAGTTCTGGGGATGGGAGATGGACGAGAATATCCCGAAGGAGGACAAATGCATCCTCCTGGGCGCTCCGCATACCTCGATCCTGGATTTCGTAGTCGCATATCTGTATTATGAAGCCGTCGGCGGTACGTCCCTCTGCATGGTCAAGAAGGAGATGTTCTTCCCTCCGCTCGGATGGATAGTCCGTGCGATGGGCGGTATCCCGGTGGACCGTTCGAACCCTTCCGCAATAGTCCGTTCGGTGTTGAGGGAGATGGAGACTCGCAAGCATTTCCACCTCGCAATCGCACCCGAAGGTACGCGCAAGCCCGTCGCGCGCTGGAAGAGCGGGTACCATCTCATCGCCCGCGCTGCGGACATCCCCGTCTATCTCTGCTACTTCGATTGGAAGCGCAAGCGTATCGGATGCGGCCAGAAGTTCGAACTGACCGATGATGCTGCAGCCGACACCCGCCGTATGCAGCAGCTCTACGAGGCCATGGACCTTGGCGGAAGGCATCCTGAGAAATATAGGACACACTGATGCGACACAGTTTTTCGACACTTTCGGACGTTCTGGATTATTCCTCGTCCAAATATGCCAAACGTACTGCCTCTGACTTCGTCGATGGCGGCCAGCACTATACATACGCCGGTTTCAAGGAAGCTTGCGACCGTATCTCCGGCGTCCTCGCCACCTTCGGCATCAATGCCTCTGACAAGATTGCGATCCTCTCCGAGAATATGCCCAACTGGGGCGTGGCGTTCTTCGCCATCACTTCCAACGGCAGGATTGCTGTGCCGATGCTGCCCGAGGTCTCGCCCAACGAGGTAGAAAACATCCTGCAGCATTCGGACGCTAAGGCGATCTTCGTGTCCCGAAAGCAGCTGCCCAAGATCAGCCAGGAGGCACTTGGGAGGCTCCATATCGTGATAGATATCAGCGACTTCAGCCTTATCCGCGTGGATGAGACCAAGTACACCTGCGACGGCACCATCAAGAAGCCGGAGCCGATGGACATTGCAGCCATCATCTATACTTCGGGCACTACCGGCAATGCCAAGGGAGTCATGCTTAGTCACCGAAACTTTTGCGCCAACATCGAGGAGTCCTGGTATGCACATCATGTATACCGCAAGGACGTGTTCCTTTCAATACTTCCGCTTGCCCATACTTACGAGATGAGCATCGGCATGCTTTATCCTTTCGCTCGCGGAGCGTCCGTCTACTACATCCAGAAACCGCCGACCCCGACTGTGCTCATGGGAGCCATAGCCAAGATCCGTCCCACGACGATGCTCTCCGTCCCTCTGATCATCGAGAAGGTCGTGCGGAGCAAGGTCCAGCCGACCATCGCTGCCAGCAAGTTCCTGTCCTATCTCCGCGACAAGATGCCCTGGCTCCTGCACTGGCTTGTCGGGACCAAGCTCAAGAAGCAGTTCGGCGGCCGTATACGTTTCTTCGGCATAGGTGGTGCCAAGCTGGACGTTGAGGTTGAGCGCTTCCTCAAGAAATGCCGTTTCCCGTACGCAATCGGCTACGGCCTGACGGAGACCGCGCCGCTGATCTGTGACGCCGGTCCCAAGCGGACGCACATAGGCACGACCGGTACGGCGTCTTTCGGCGTCAGCGTGCGCCTTGCCGATGTCAATCCCGAGACAGGCCAGGGTGAGCTTCAGGTCAAAGGCCCGAACGTCATGCTGGGATACTACAAGGACTATCTCCGCACCAAGGCCGTGATGACCGAGGACGGCTGGATGCGGACCGGCGATATGGCTACTGTCGACAAGAAAGGCCGCTACGGCATACTCGGACGCATGGGCAACGTCATCATCGGCTCGTCCGGAGAGAATATCTACCCGGAGGAGATAGAGAGTGTCATCAACAACATCGGAGGGGTGAACGACTCGCTCGTCATCTCCCGTGCCGGACAGCTTGTAGCCCTTGTCCAGTTCAACGAAGGTACGATAGACTGGGGCCTTGAGGGTGAGGATAAATTCATCGAGACTCTCGAACAGAAGAAGAAAGAGGTGATGGACTTCGTCAACTCCAAGGTCAGCCAGTTCCTTAAGATCAAGGATGTGGAGGTCATGAAGGAACCCTTCAATAAGACAGCCACCCACAAGATCCGCCGTTTCCTGTATCAGGACAAAACGGATCAGCCGCAGAAGGCGGATACCCCTGCGGCTGACACTGGTAATAAGTAATAATCCTTTTTAGTAGTTCTCGGCGTTGACCTCGAAGAATGCCTTCGGGTGGGCGCAGACCGGGCAGATCTCGGGGGCCTTGGTGCCAACTACGATATGACCGCAGTTGCGGCATTCCCATACCTTGACCTCGCTCTTCGCGAAGACTTCCTGATTCTCGAGATTCTTGAGCAGGGCGCGATAGCGCTCCTCGTGATGCTTCTCGATGGCACCGACCATGCGGAACTTGGCGGCGAGGGCCTTGAAGCCTTCGGCTTCGGCGGTCTTGGCAAAGTTCTCATACATGTCAGTCCATTCGTAGTTCTCTCCATCGGCAGCTGCAGCGAGGTTCTGGGCGGTATCGCCAATGCCTTCAAGCTCCTTGAACCAGAGTTTGGCGTGCTCTTTCTCGTTCTCTGCGGTCTTGAGGAAGAGGGCGGCCATCTGCTCATATCCTTCCTTCTTGGCCACTGATGCGAAGTAAGTGTATTTGTTCCTGGCCTGCGATTCGCCTGCGAATGCGGCCTCCAGGTTTTTCTCGGTCTGGGTACCGGCGTACTTGTTACTCATAGCTCATTGGTTTTTACAATCATACAAATCTAAGAAATAATCCACTTAATCTCAAGGGTTCCGGCCTGATATTCATTCATGAAGGGCCCAGAAGTGATCGACGGGTCCGTGTCCGTGTCCGATGGAATACCGGGCGCCTGAGACTATGGCCGAGTTGATATAGTCTTTGGCAGCGCGCGCAGCGTCATCCAGGGAAAGTCCTTGTGCGAGGAACGACGCGAAAGCAGACGACAGGGTGCAGCCGGTGCCATGCGTGTTTGGCGTGGAAAGCCTCCTTGAACGGAGCTCAAGGATATTATCGGCCTCAGCGTTATAGAAGACGTCGACGAGCTCGTCGTCCGAGAGGTGACCTGCCTTCATGAGCACGGAAACACGTCCGCCGCAAGAGAGTGTCCTCGCGATGCGCGGAAGGTCTGCCTGCGAGGTGATACGCTCTCCGGCAAGGATCTCTGCCTCAGGGATATTGGGGGTTATGACACGGGCAACGGGAACCAGTTCTTCGGAAAGGACCTTGACTGCGGAGTCTTCGATGAGACGGTGGCCGGAGGTGGATACCATCACGGGATCGAGGACGATGTTGGTGATCCTGAAGGCTTGTAGCTGCTCCTTGACGGCAAGTACGACCTCGGCACTGTGCAGCATCCCTATCTTTACGGCATCGGCGCCGATGTCGCCGAGCACCGCCGCTATCTGTGCGGAGATGACCGGAATGGGAACGGGATGCACGTCCTCCACGCCCAGGGTGTTCTGGACAGTGACTGCGGTGATGGCGCTGGCGGCGTAACCGCCTGTCGCCGAGATGGCTTTGATGTCGGCCTGGATTCCGGCCCCTCCGCCGGAATCGCTCCCCGCGATCGTCAGTACTACGGGATACTTTTTCATAACCACTCCTTCAGCGAGTTCATGTAGGAATAATCCTTTTCGGGGCCGAAGTAGCCATAGTCCCAGAAGGCATACTCGAAGAGGGCGGCCTCGAGGTATGCATGTGTCATCCTTGCGCGGGTATCCTCATCCACGGCCTCCGCCCATTCGTCCGCCAGGGCAAGTACGCTGTTGACGCCTTCGGTGAACTCTTCGTTCCCATATTCGAGTACCCATTCCTTGTAAGGGTTCCCTTCGAGTGATGCAATGCTGCGGATGTACAGTCCCACCTCGTTGTAGATCCACATGCAGGGCAGCATGGCAGCCAGGGCAACCTCCTTGCTCCCGCTGTCGATGGCTGCCTGGGTATGGTTGTTATATGTGGAAGTGACGACTGAAGGAGTGACCTGGGTGTCAATGCCGAAGCGCCCGATCAGCAGTTCGTGCATGGCTTTCTCCCCGTCTATTCCGCTCTGGGCAAACAGGCGGAACATCTCCTGCTGGCCCGGATCTGTCATCATGTCGGCCAGTTGGAACATCTGCCTGCCATAGTTGCCTATGTAGAGCTCGTCCTGAGCGATATACCTGTCGAAACGGGACGAGTCCAGGCTGCCGTCCGCAAGCTCCTTGATGAAAGGAAGGTCCTTGATGCCTTCGAAAATCCGGGCCGATTCAGCCCAGACGTCTTTTGTCCAACTCATTGTCTATTATCATTTTCAAGTTTTTACTGGCAATAAACGGATCGGGAGCGCTTACGATGGCGCTCACGACTGCTGCGCCGTCCGATCCACAAGCTATGGCGCGGCCGACAGTATCGGCGTTCATCCCTCCAATACAGCATACAGGATGGCGCGTGAGTTTGCACGCGCGTTCCAATCCTTCGTATCCGAAAGGGGTAAGCGTGTCGGTCTTGGTGTGGGTGGCGAATACCGGGGAGACAGCGACATAGTCGACATCAAGGTCATTCGCCTGTCGCACTTCGTCCATGGTCTCCACTGACAGGCCTATTATCTTGTCCGGGCCTAGAAGGCGCCGGGCAATTTCGTATGGCATGTCGCTCTGGCCTATATGTACGCCGTCGGCGTCTACGGCCAGGGCTACGTCCACGCGGTCATTGATCAAGAGAGGCACGCCGCTGCCCGCCAAGGCGGCCTTAAGCCGCAACCCCAGTGCGATGAACTCGCGGGTGTCGATGCTCTTCTCGCGAAGCTGGACCAGCGTGACTCCGCCGCGCACGGCCTGCATCACGACGGTTTCCAGGTCCCGCCCCAGTGACAGACCCCTGTCCGTCACCAGATACAATGCGAGGTTATCCTTTATCATATCCTTATGCTCCTGGCGTAATCGGACGGTTCGAACGTACTGAGTTCGTCGATAAAGTGCATTTCCATGGAGCCGGTGCCCGAGGCACGCTCTGCCGCGCGCTCGCCGGCGATGCCCATGAGGGCCATGGCGTTACGTGCGGCCATGAGGCTGTCTTCACCTGCTGCGATGAATGCTCCGGTGATGACGGATGCGGTGCAGCCCATTGCCGTGATGCGCGACATCAGCGGATGTCCGTTGGCTATGGTCAGGACAGTAGTCCCGTCGGTGATGTAGTCTACGGGGCCGCTCATTGAGACAACGGCTCCGCTGCTTATGGCCAGGGCTTTGGCCGCCTCGACGGCATCGGAACTCAGCACGGAGGTGTCCACCCCGCGCGAGATTATCTGCTCTCCGGCAAGGCACATTATCTCCGAGGCATTGCCACGGATAACCGTGGGATGGCTGTCGCGGATGAGGTCGAGGGAGGTTTGGGTGCGGATGCGGCTTGCACCTGCGCCGACCGGGTCGAGAACCCAGGGTTTGCCCAGACGGTGGGCGGTAGCGGCCGCAATCTTCATTCCTTCGATCTCATGACGGTCAAGGCAGCCGATGTTGACTACAAGGGCTGAAGCTATCCCCACGATCTCTTCCATCTCCTCGGGACAGAAGGACATGAGGGGGGAAGCCCCGACGGCAAGCAACGCGTTCGCGTTGATGCCCATCGCGACATAATTGGTGATACAATGTACAAGGGGGGATTTTTCGCGCACTGCCGCGCAATCCCTGATGAAAGGATCAGATGATGTAGACATAATTCCCTACGCTGTAATTAAACAAATCAGGTTCAAAGGGTATGATCTCAGCTCCGGGTAAATCCCGGCGCACCCCTATTTATTTCAAGTACAAATATAGCCGATTCGCGGATATATGCAAAAAATAAAGCGCCGGGATTCCGGCGCTTTCATCTTCTAGTAGATCAGGCTGCTGATGAGCATGGCGACGAGCGTGGAGACTATCACGCTCACGAGGCCCGGCATCATGAAACTGTGGTTGAGCAGGTACTTTCCGATCTTGGTGGTGCCGGAACGGTCGAAGTTGACCGTGGCGATATCGGAAGGATAATTCGGGATGAAGAAGTATCCGTACACGCTCGGGAGCACGCCGAGAAGGATAGGTCCCGGTATGCCGAGGGAGTATGCCAGAGGAAGCATTGCTACCACGACCGCTCCCTGCGAGTTGATCAGCACGGAGACGAGGAAGAACACGAATGCGATGGCCCAGGGGTATTTGCCTACGAGACCGCCGAGGGAGTTCTGGATCAGGTCCATGTAGTTGCTGAAATATGTGTCGGCCATCCAGGCGATGCCGAAGATGGCGATGACCGCTACCATACCGCTCTGGAAGACCTTTCCGCTGGTCGCCACTGCAGGTTTCGCCTTGCAGAGGATGATCATAAGGCCGGCAGCTACGAGCATGATGATCTGGATGACGAGGTTCATCTTGACGGTCTTGTATCCGCATGCTGCGAGGATAACGATCGCGAGGATGGCGGCGAGGAAGATCATCACGGAAGCCTTGGCTTCCTTGGAGACTACCTTGTCAAGCAGGGTGGCATTCTCGCCGTACATGTACTTGTACATCTCGGGGTCCTGCAGGCGGGCCTGGAACTCGGGATCCTTGTCGAGGTCCTTGCCTCTCCTGTACGAGCAGGCGGCTGCGGCGAGCAGACCTACGAGGCAGGCGGGGATAGTGACTATCAGCACCTGGGGGATGGTGATGTCGAAGCCGTTGGCCGCGGATATGGTCGTGAAGGCCACGACGGCCGCGGCGATGGGCGAGCAGGTGATACCTACCTGCGAGGCGATGGATGCAACTGCGCAGGGGCGCTCCGGGCGGATGCCCTTCTTGAGCGCGATGTCCGCGATCAGCGGCATCAGCGTATACACCACATGGCCGGTACCTACAAGGACCGTCAGAAGGAAGGTACAGATCGGAGCGTAGAACGTGATATGGTCCGGATGCTTGCGCAGCGCGCGCTCGGCGATCTGGATCAACCAGTCCATACCACCTGCAGCCTGCAGCACTGCGGCGCAGGTGACGGCTGCTATGATAATGTAGATAACATCGGTGGGAGGCGTGCCGGGAGTCATCCCGAAACCGAATACGAGGATGGCCAGGCCTATGCCGGAAATGGCGCCGAGAGCCAGGGAACCGTAGCGGGAACCCACGTAAAGGGCTGCCAGTACGATCAGAAGTTGGATGATCATCAATACCATATGGGTCTAGTTTCAGTGTTGTATATGGCAAAGATAATCAAAAAAAGGCTATTACCTCTGCAGAACTATTACATTTTCTTGTTCGAGCCTTGCTTTCAGCCATCTTTCAAGCCTGTCGGTCATCTCTCCGTCCAGTTTCTCGCTGCTTGTTACAAGAGCCACTATCTGCTCCTTTCCGGCTTCTCCCGAAGCGGTGGCGGTCCTGCCCCCGGTGAGGCTGATCGACCGGATGGAAGGATACTGCGCAAACAGCTCACGGGCGATGGCATCGACCGGAATGTCGTGGTCCCTGTAGGTGTCGAGCTGTCTCTCCAACGTGGCGATCGAGTCTGTCAAAGCCTTGATCTGCCTCTCATTATACTCGTAAATACCTTGGATCAGGTCAGATTCCGAAAGAACGTCCCGCGTCATGGTCGCATCCTCATGGAAGATAATCTGGTTGCGGGTGATGCCGTATTCTTCCGCATCCTTGAAGAGCACCTCCTTGAATTCGGGAGTGAGGGTTTCTCCGGCCAGATAAAGATCTATCGTGGCCGGTTTTACCGACATGTCAGTCTTGTAGTCGTAGATGAAACTCTTGCCTATGGATTTGTTCTTTGAGACGAGTTTCTCCGCATGGATGTTGAAATTGTTCTCCTGGACCATACGGATAGCAGAGAATATGCTGGGCACTATCATGACCAGCAGTATGAATGCGATAGCGCGTTTGGACAGGCGCTGACGCATTCCATCCACTTCTTCCTCCATTACAAGCGGGAAGCGAAGATACTTGGTCGTGAGGAAAGTGGCAAGGGCGATGAAGATGCTGTTTATCAGGAACAGGTACAACGCTCCGAGGATGTAATGCCAGTTGAGCAGGGAAATGCCGTATCCGACCGTACAAAGAGGGGGCATGAGGGCCGTCGCTATGGCGACACCGGAGATAACGGTACCACGCTCCTTGCGGGATGTCTCAAGCATGCCCGCGATGCCGCCGAACAAGGCTATCAGCACGTCGTAAATGGAAGGATTGGTCCTTGCGAGAAGTTCCGAGGGGTTGCCGAGGTTCAGCGGGCTCAGTATGAAGAATAAGGTGGAGGCGGCAATACTGATGGCAACCATGACGAGATAATTCTCCAAGGAGAATTTGACCAGCCGGTTGTCCCGGATACCCAAGCCGAAGCCGAAGCCGAGTATGGGCCCCATCACCGGTGATATGAGCATCGCGCCGATGATGACCGGTATTGAATTGACATTCAGGCCTACGGACGCGATGATTATCGCGCAGGCGAGGATGAAGACATTGTGTCCTTTGAACGCAATGTTCTTCCTGATCGAAAGGTTTGCACCGGAGTGGTCCACGTCTTCCGACAGGTTGACATGATCCTTCAAATATTCTGAAAACTTTCCCATAATCTTTCTCTCTTATAAGCAGCGCGTCGGTCCATTTCAGCGCTTGTAACTTCCAAATATCATAAAAATCGGATAGATTTCCAACCTTCCCAGCAGCATCAGCACCATCGAATTGATTTTCAAGGCATCCGGAAGTGCCGAGTAGTTGCCCATAGCGTTTCGAATACGATGCCCAGCATGAAGGAGGAAGGGTTGGAATGCTGATACAATTGATCAATGAGAACGGAGGGATGGCGATCATACCTGAGACCCATGTCAATCTTATCCTCAGAAGCTGGCAGGCCCATATCCGTCCGATAGTCGATCCCGTCCCCATGCGGACAGTCTCACTGGTGTTCCGTAAGGATTATATCCACGAGCAGCTTCTGAACGTCGTGGTGGATGCAGTCAAGACCATCATCCCTTCGGGGATGCAGGAACAAGTCATAAAGGGAGAGCGCATAAAGCTGTAGGAGGCTCCGCAGATCGCGCCCCAAACAATTCTTTTGAAAATCACGCGTCCTGGTAGGTAAAGCCGGGAGGATTTATTATATTTGTGTCCCAGAATACTTTTTACAATTCTGGTATGGCACAGCAAAACGCGATCTATGACGCCCGCACCCTTGGGCGTCCGAAAATGTTGGTTCTGGGCTTCCAGCACATGTTCGCCATGTTCGGCGCCACTGTCCTGGTCCCCGCTCTCACGGGTCTGTCCGTAAGCGCAACCCTCCTCTTCGCCGGTATCGGCACCCTCCTCTTCCACCTTCTCACCAAGATGAAGGTTCCGGCTTTCCTCGGTTCGTCCTTCGCCTTTATCGGGGGATATGCCGCCGTGGTAGCAGTAGGCGCCACCTATGGCCTCGATCAGGCGCATTCGCTGCCGTATGCCTGTCTCGGCGTGTTCTTCGCCGGCCTGATGTACTTCATCCTGGCTGCCCTGTTCAAGGCTTTCGGTGTCAAGAAGGTCATGCGTTACTTCCCTCCGGTCGTGACCGGCCCGATCATCATCGCCATCGGACTTACTCTTTCCGGTTCAGCCATCAACAACTGCATGGCCAACGTCTGGATCGCCCTTCTCGCCACCGTGATCATCATCGTCTGCAACATCTGGGGTAAGGGGATGATACGTATCATTCCTGTTCTGCTCGGCGTCATCGGTTCCTATATCGTGGCGGCATGCTTCGGCCAGGTGGATTTCAGCGGCGTCCATGACGCCAGATGGCTGGGAATGCCGTTCAGCTGGGAGAATACCGCGTTCGCAGTGTTCAAGAGCCCCGACTGGGGACTTGTAGTTACGGCCATCATCACCATAGTCCCGATTTCGCTTGCCACCATGATCGAGCATATCGGCGACATGTGTGCCATCTCCTCGACCACCGGTATCAACTATCTCGAGGATCCGGGCCTGCACCGCACCCTCATGGGTGACGGACTTGCCACCTCACTGGCTTCGCTCTTCGGTGCACCGGCCAACACCACTTACGGAGAGAACACCGGCGTGCTCAACCTCACCAAGGTCTTCGACCCCCGCGTCATCCGCATCGCGGCCGTCCTCGCCATCCTCTTCTCGTTCTGCCCCAAGTTCGCCGCCATCGTCGCAGCGATGCCCGCCGCCACCATCGGAGGCGTATCCCTGGTGCTTTACGGTATGATTTCCGCCGTCGGTGTGCGCAACCTCGTGGAGAACCAGGTTGACCTGACGGTCTCCCGCAATCTCCTGATCGCCGCCCTCATCCTCGTGCTGGCCATTGGTATCAACTACGGTCCCGGCAGCATTTCCTTCAGCATCGGAAAGTCCACCATTGCGCTTTCAGGACTTGCAGTAGCTGCCCTCGTGGGCATCATCCTCAATGCCATCCTCCCTGGTAAGGACTATGAGTTCGGTACCAGCAAGAGCGGTGACATGACCGTGGACTTTGGAAGCGACGAGCGTCCGAGAGCCTAATCGGCCCCGTGGTATTCGAGTCTGTTGCAATGTGAGCAGGATGGGACGAAGAACAGCACGCCGTCCGTGCATGTAAGCACGTATTCGTCGCGCTCAAGGTCCGCCCGGATGGCCAGAGGAGCCTCTCCGAGTTCGAACAATTCCTCACCCTGCGAATAAGTGAGCGTGCGCTCCGACCATACGCTTCCCCTCTGGGAGACGAACATGGCCGGAGCGCCGCTTTCTTCATATGTGCCGACTACGGCAACGCTTCCGGCGCCGGCGGCGATCCCCACGAAATGTACCGGGGCATAATAGCCGCGGTACATCTCGTTGAAATCGATAACTTCCCATTTCTTCTCGTCCCTGGACCAGAATATCTCACCCTTGTCGGTAAGCCCGAAAGTGGCGTATTCGTTGGTCGCGGTCCCGATGACTTCCCCTTTCACCTCCGGAGCGGGGGTGAAAGGAGAAAGCATCAGAAGGAGTATGGGAATAAGATTGAACATTACTTGATGTGGAACCAGTCGAAGCAGGCGGTCATCGGAACGGTCGGCTGAGGCTGGGCCTGCTGTGCACCGAACCCGCCGCGGCCGGCCATCGCAGGACGGACTCCGTCGCAGGCGATCACGCCGGCGCAGATGTCCTTGAGCAAAAGATCGGCCTGGCCTACCTTGGTGAATTTCTTGCCGTCGACTGAGTAGTAGGCGGTGTACCTGCTGCCCTGCTTGACAAGGCGGAGCCAGATGGTGTCGGCCTTGAGGTTGACACCGGCGAGGCTGACATTGACCGTAGTCTTGTTGTTGCCGTTGTCCTCGGCTACGAGCTGCACGCTTCCGGGCATGGTCTGGCCGGGCTGCACCTGAGGCATTCCGCGACCGAATACGGGAGCGCCGTATACGAGCTTGACAAAGTTGTCGTCATCCTCGTAGGCGATCAGACCCGCGTTCTGGGCAGGGTTGGAAGGAACTGCGGAGGTAGTGAGCTTGGTCTCGGCGGTCCAGTCGCCGTTCGCGCTCTGGAGGACGATGTTCGAGGCGTTGTTGTTGGCCAGGGTGACATCTCCGGCACCGGTGGTGATCTTCAGCATTCCACCGTCCACTGCGCATGCGGAAGTATCGGGACGGACTACAGTCCACTGTTTTCCGAAGGACTTGAATTCATCGGAGACCGGCTTGGTGCCGAAGTTGACGGCATACTCTGCCTTGTCACCTGTGACATTGTCAAGGACGGTGACGAGGGCGGTTCCGGGAACGGACTTGGCCTGGTCGATCACGAGGTCGAGGGACGGGTCGGAAGACGTGGCAGTGACCACGGGGGCGGCGCCGGCCTTGCCGACGACACTGTACTGGTCGGCTCCGGCCTTGAGGATGGACTTGCCGTCAACCTTCAGGCTGGAGAGGCTGAGCTCGGGCATCACCTTGAGGGCGAAGGATCCGCAGGCGACAGTGCCCTTGTAAGTGACCTTGGCGGTAATGGTGGCGACGCCCATCCTGCCGGCGGTGAGCTTACCATCCTTGCCGACAGCGACGACGGAAGGATTGTTGCTGGTGTACTCGACCTTGGCGTCGGAGAGGTTGATGAACGAATCGTCATTGAGACAGGCGGTCACGGCAGTCTGGGCGGTCTCGCCTCCACGGAGGACGGAGAGTCCGCAGTCTGCCACGACAGTCTTGAGGGCAGGGGTGAGCTGTCCGCGCATGGTGGCTGTGACGGTGCCGCGGATATCCTTGGAGGAGGAACCGATCTCGAATACGTAACGGCCCTGGTCGTAGGTCATCTTCTCAGCATCCATGTCCCAGAACCAGAGGTCGGAGCAGTCGATCGGAATCTCGACGGTCTTAGTCTGGCCGACGGGGATGGTGACACGCTGGAAACCCTTGAGGCGCTTGATCGGGCGCTGGAGGGAAGCGGGAGCATCGGGAGTGGTCATGTAGACCTGGACGACCTCGTCTCCATCGTAGTCTCCGGTATTGGTGACATTCACCGAGATGACGATCTTGTCGTCAGGGGTGACGGTGCTCTTGGAGATACTGAAGTCGGAATACTTGAAGGTCGTGTAGCTGATACCGTAACCGAACTCGTAGGAAACGGGCTGGTCGAAATACCAGAGGGTACGGCCGTTCTTGCCGGATCCGCCGCGGAGGGTGTAGTCGGTGATGGCAGGCAGGTCATTAACGCTCTTGAACCAGGTGGCGTTGAGCTTGCCGCCAGGGTTGACGTCGCCGAAGAGAATCTTGGCGATGGCCTCGCCCTGGGCCTGTCCGTTGTAACCGGTCCAGAGGATACCGGGCATGAGGTTCCTGAAGTTCTCGACCTCGACGCAGCCGAGGGTCTGCATTACGACGATGGTGTTCTTGTTGGCGGCAGCGACTGCCTGGATGAGCTTCACCTGGTTGCCGGGGAGAAGGAGGGTGAGGCGGTCAGCCTCCTCGGTGGCGGTGTTCTCGTCGGTTCCGACGAAGACGACGGCGACATCGGCATCAGCGGCGCTCTTGACGATGGAGGGATCGATCTCTTCATCCTCGGGGGCCTTGTAGACGAGGTAGAGGGTCTTGAGCTCGTTGATACCGAGCTTGAGGACCTTCTCGGTCATAGGGGTGCTGGTACCATAAACACCTCCGACACGCTTGCCGGAAGCCCTGGTGGCCTCGATGGTGCAGATGAGGTTGCCGTCGGGACCATCGACATGGGCCTCGATGATACCACCCTCGGTAGGGATGTTGGCACCTACGGTGAGTTGCTCGACATCAACGAGGTCGACGTTCTCATAAGCGGTCCAGGAACCGTCGTCGATGGTACGGACCTGCTCCTCGTCACCCATTCCGGATCCGACAGTGATGCCGTCGGAAGAAGAGCTGTACTGGGTGGCGTCGTACCTGCGGGTGGTGCCGTCGGCCTTAACGGTCTCGAAGTAACCGATATAGAGCAGGTTGCTCTTGCTCTTGGTGCTGGCGCCGGAGGCTACGGTCACATCCACGTCAAGACCCTTGTCGGCGATATACTGCTTGATGCCCTGGTAAGGGGTGATGCGGCTGGACTCCTCAGGCCTGCCGGAATAAGGACCAAGCTCTACCTTGTCGGCCTGGGGACCGATCAGGGCGATGGACTTGATGGATGAGAGGTCGATAGGGAGGGCCTTGGTGGTAGTGCCGGGAACCACTTCGTTCTTAAGAAGGACGGGGGTCTTGGTGGCGACTTCCATGGCAAGGGCGCGGCTGCGCTCCGAGTTGACCGTGCTGGGGGTCATGAGGGTGTAGGGAACCATCGGCTCGGGATCGAACTCTCCGGTGCGCATACGGACCGTGAACATGTTCACGAGGGCCCTGTCCATGTCGGCCATGGCGATGAGGCCCTTCTCATAAGCGCTGATGGCGTAGCGCTGGTAGATGCTTCCGCAGTCGGAGTCGACTCCGGCGATGAGGCCTTCACGGGTGGCTTCATCAGCGGTCTCCACATAATAGTGTCCGGTGTAGATGTCCTCGATGGCGGCGCAGTCGCCGGTGACATAACCCTTCATGCCGTAGGTCCTGCGGGCGATCTTGTCCACGAGATAGACGCTGGCCGATACGGGAACATGGTTCACGGCGCTGTAAGCGGTCATGATGGAAGGGAGGTTGTCTTTCTCGATGAGCTCCTTGTAAGGATAGAGGTAGAACTCGCGCATGTCGCGCTCATCGATGTCGGCGCTTCCGACGTGGCGGTTGAACTCACTGTTGTTGGCGAAATAGTGCTTGGCGGTCGGGACAGCCTTCATGTACTTGGCATCGGGTCCCATGAGGCCCCTGACATATCCTCCCGCCATGACGGCTGCGAGGAAGGGATCCTCACCGAAGGACTCGCCGGTACGGCCCCATCTGGGGTCGCGTACAGGCTCTACGACCGGGGACCAGAAGGTAAGGCCCTTGGTGCCGGTCTGGAAGATGGCACGTGCCTCGTCTCCAATCATCGAAGCCTCACGCTCCAGCAGGTCCGGATCCCATGAAGATCCTGTAGCGACACTGTTAGGGAAAGAGGTAGGTCCCTGGATGCCGACGGAAGGGTTGGCTCCGGAGAGGATGCCGTGGAGAGCCTCGCTCCAGACGTTGTACGCCTTAACACCCAGACGGGGGACGGCGGCCATGCTGTTGCCGAGCAGGCTCTGCTTCTCCTCAAGGGTGAGACGTGACACGAGGTCGACGGCACGCTCCTCGAAAGAGTAGCTGGTGTTCATGTAGATAGGTGTCTTGGTGTCCTTTTTCCGGTCTGCTGACGGCTTGGAAGCCATCATTAAACCGAGGGACAGGACTGCCGCAGAGAGCAGCAGGAAATTCAGAAATCGTTTCATGATCATTTATGATGGGTTTGGTTACTAGCTATACAAATCTAATGTTTTTATTTCAAAAAACCTTTTTTTTCGGGCGTTGTGCGTCGTATATATGACAAAATGATACATATCCGACGGTATCGTGAACCGAATATTAAAGCGAATGAACTGAAATGGATAGCATTTCAGACGGGAAATTCGTAACTTGCGAAAAATGCAATCCTAATTTCAATAACCAATATGCAATTCAAGAAACTATCCCTGATCGCGCTGGCGTTCGCCGCCTTCGCTCCTGCGCTTTCCGCGCAGAATCCCATCATCAAGGACGCCTTCTCGGCCGACCCCTCGGCACATGTTTTCGAGGGCCGTGTCTATGTCTATCCTTCGCATGACATTCCCGCCCCGGCGGATTATGCCCGCAAGGACTGGTTCTGCATGGCGGACTATCACGTGTATTCTTCCGACAACCTCGTTGACTGGGTCGACCACGGTGTGATCGTTGACCAGGACAATGTCCCGTGGGTCAACGCCGCCGGATACAGCATGTGGGCACCTGACTGCAACTACAAGAACGGCAAGTATTACTTCTATTTCCCGGCTCCGCAGAAGCCCCAGCCCGGACAGCGTTTCGCCGGCAACGGTATCGGAGTGGCCATCTCCGACACTCCCTATGGTCCGTTCATCCCTGAGGAGAAGCCTATACAGGGCATTGGCGGCATCGACCCCTGCATCTTCATCGACGATGACGGTACCCCTTACCTTGCCTGGTCCGGCCGCGGCCTGCAGCTCGCAAGGCTCAAGGACAATATGCTTGAGCTTGATTCCGAGCCCATCACCATTACCGGCATTCCGAGGGGACAGACCGAAGGACCTTTCCTCTTCAAGCGCAACGGCAAGTATTATTACACCTTCCCTTGGGTTGAGGACGCTCGCGAGACCCTTGCATATTGCATGAGCGACAGCCCCATGGGGCCTTACACCTTCATGGGCAAGTTCATGGAGCAGTCCGAGACCATCTGCTGGACCAACCACCATTCCTTCATCGAACTGGACGGCCAGTGGTATCTGTTCTATCACCACAACGACTATTCCCCGTATTTCGACAAGAACCGTTCGGTATGCGTTGATTATGTTGAGTTCAATGCCGACGGCACCATCGTCCCTGTGGTTCCCACCCTTCGCGGCGTAGGTGTCACCAAGGCCAATTCCCTCATCCAGATCGACCGCTATTCGGACAAGTCCGACAAGTATGTGGCGGTGGACTTCCTCAACTCCGATTTTACCTTTGACGGTTGGAAGGCCATCCTCTGGAACACTACCCAGGAGCGCGAGCCCCGCTGGATCAGCTATGACAGGGTGGATTTCGGTCAGGCTCCCCTCAATACGGCCACCATCAGGGTACATTCCCTCGCCGGCGGTACCGTCGAGCTCCGTGCCGATGCCCTTGACGGGCCGGTCCTCGCGACCATCAACGTTCCCGGAAGTCCCGTCTGGGCCGAGCGTTCCATCCCTGTGACGGAGTCGGTGAAGGGTGTTCACAACCTCTACCTGCTCATGACAAACGGAAACCACATCGAGGTTGACTGGGTCAACTTCAAATAAACGCCAACACTAAATCCAAAACCAATATGAGAAAGATTTTGATATCAGCGCTTCTGGCTGCCGTCGCTTTCATGGCGGTCTCCTGCGGTGGAAAGAATGATTACGAGTATCCTTTCCAGAACCCCCGGCTCTCAAATGAAAAGAGGGTCGAGAACCTTATCTCCCTCCTCACCCCCGAGGAGAAGGTCGGCCTCATGATGAACAAGTCCGTCTCCGTTGACAGGCTCGGCATCCCGTCCTACAACTGGTGGAGCGAGGCATGCCACGGCGTCCGTCAGGACGGATACACCGTGTATCCCCAGCCTATCGGCATGGCCGCAGCCTTCGATCCCGACCGCATCTACGAGATTTTCTCGACCGTATCGGACGAGGCCCGCGCCAATTGGAACCGTTCGGACCACGACATCTTCAATGTCGGTTACAAGGCCCGCTACTATCCGGGCAATCCCGAGTTGACCTTCTGGTGCCCGAACATCAACATCTTCCGCGATCCCCGCTGGGGCCGCGGCCAGGAGACCTACGGAGAGGACCCGTATCTGATGACCGTCCTCGGTGTCCAGAATGTAAAGGGCATGCAGGGTAATGACAAGAAATACTACAAGACCCATGCTTGTGCCAAGCACTATGCTGTTCACAGCGGTCCGGAACCTATGCGTCACCGTTTCGATGTATCCGTTTCCATGCGTGACCTCTGGGAGACCTACCTTCCTGCTTTCAAGGCCCTCGTAAAGGAGGCTGATGTCCAGGAGGTTATGTGCGCCTACCATCGCTATGAGGGTGAGCCTTGCTGCGCCAGTGACAGGCTCCTTACCAACATCCTCCGCGACAAGTGGGGCTATGAGGCCCTGGTCGTCACGGACTGCGACGCCATCAACAACTTCTACAACAAGAACCAGCATGGCACCCATCCCGATGCTGAGCATGCATCCGTTGACGCCATCCTGTCCGGTACCGACCTTGAGTGCGGTGTCAGCATGGTATCCCTGCTTGACGCCCTCAAGGATGGCTTGATCAGCGAGGCCGACCTCGACGTCCATCTCCGCCGTACCCTCATGGGCCGCTTCGAGCTCGGTATGTTCGATCCTGCCGAGAACCTTCCTTGGGCCAACCTCGGCGAGGATGTCATCAGCAGCGAAGCCAATGACCAGCTCGCCCGCAAGGCCGCCCGCGAGGCCGTCGTCATGCTGAAGAACAACGGTGTCCTTCCTCTTTCCAAGAGCATCAAGAAGATCGCCGTTGTCGGTCCCAATGCCGACGACGCCTCCATGCTTAACGGAAACTACGGCGGAACCCCTACCGCCGAGCATACCCACTCCATCCTCGAAGGCATCAAGGCTGCCGTTCCCGGCGCCGAGGTGTTCTATGCCAAGGCCTGCGAGATCATGGACGACTATTCCACCACCTACCATATCGGTGACTTCAATGACGGCAAGGGACTCTATGTGGAGTTCTTCAACAACCGCAAGCTCTCCGGCAAGCCCGCTGCAGAGGGTTATTATACTTCCACCCTCAACTTCAGCACTTTCGGCGGCTATGGTTTCGCCGACGGTGTCAATACCGATGATGTCTCTGCCCGTGTCACCGGCCGTTTCGTCCCGGATTTCACCGGCCCGCTCAACTATTCCGTATCCTCCGACGGCAATTATGTCCTGACCGTCAACGGAAAGGTCATTGACAAGACCGTTCCGGGCGCTCCCGCCGCAGGCCGCGGCTTCGGTTTCCGTGGAGCTACCCCTACCAAGACCTTCAACGTCGAGGCCGGCAAGCCTTACGACATCAAGATCGAGTATTCCCAGGGTTCCGGCCAGTTCGCCATGCTGAACGCCGAGTTCTGCGAGCGCAGGTTCGCGGAGTTCAGCGATCTTGCCGAGAAGGTCAAGGACGCTGACGCCATCATCGTCGTCGGCGGTATCTCCGCCCGCTTCGAAGGTGAGGGCGGCGACCGCAGCTCCATTGAGCTTCCCGCTGTACAGCAGCGCCTTGTCAAGGCCATGCACTCCACCGGCAAGCCTGTCGTGTTCGTCAGCTGCTCCGGCTCCGCCATCGCATTCGCGAGCGTTGAGGACCAGTATGACGCCCTTCTCCAGGCTTGGTACGGCGGTCAGGGCGGCGCAGCCGGCCTCGCCGACGTCATCTTCGGAGACTACAATCCTTCCGGAAAGCTCCCCGTCACGTTCTACGCTTCCGACTCCCAGCTTCCTGACTTCCTCGACTACAACATGGAGGGTCATACCTACCGCTATTTCCGCGGCGAGCCCCTGTATGCCTTCGGCTACGGTTTGAGCTACACCACTTTCGGATACGGCGAGGGCAAGCTTTCCAAGTCTTCCGTCAAGGCCGGAAAGAGCGTGGACATCACCGTTCCCGTTACCAATACCGGTTCCGTCGAGGGCCAGGAGATCGTCCAAGTATATGTCAAGCGTCTTGACGATGCGGGCGCTCCCATCAAGTCCCTCAAGGGATTCAAGAAGGTCTCCATCGCCCCCGGTGCCACCGTCAAGGTGAAGATCACCCTCGGCCCCGATGCTTTCGAGTACTATGACGAATCCATCGACGAGCTTTCCGTGATGCCCGGCCGCTATCAGATCCTTTATGGCTCGTCTTCGCGCGACAAGGATCTCAAGGCTATTGACTTTCAGGTTATCTAAATGATATCGAGATGATTAGAAGACTGATTACGACCGCAGTCCTGGCGCTTTGCGTATGCGCCGGGCTGCGGGCGCAGCCAGGAGGGATGTCGTCTGCCCAGCTTGCGGGGTTCAATTTCAGGATGCCCGAGGTACGTTGCGGCGAGAAGTTCATGGATGTGGACTATGCTGGAGACGGCCAGGTATACCACAAGCTGGACATATACCTTCCTGCTGAAAGGCGCGCATCCTATCCCGTCGTGGTGCATATCTACGGAAGCGCCTGGTTTTCGAACAGTTCCAAGGGCATGGCCAACCTCGACAGTATCTGCCAGGCCCTGCTCGATGCCGGATATGCAGTCGTAACGCCCAACCACCGCTCAAGCGGCGACGCAAAGTTCCCTGCCCAGATCCAGGACATAAAGGCTGTGGTACGTTTTGTCCGCGCCAAGGCTGAGGAGTACCATTTCGATACTTCCTTCATCGGCATTTCCGGATTCTCATCCGGAGGCCATCTGTCCTCGCTGGCTGGCGCTACTTCCAATGTCAAGAACGCCAGGGTAGGGAAGCATGATGTCGACCTTGAAGGCTCCGTGGGGCCTTATACGTCCTACAGCAGTGCGGTCGACTGTGTGTGTGACTGGTCCGGTCCCATCGACCTCCTGAACATGGAGTGCGAGTGGGAGCGCCCTTGGGGCGGTACCCCCGAGGAGGCTTTGCTTGGCGTAGACTACAACGGTGACGATGACCTTTTCAGAACCATTTCCCCGATCACTTATCTCGATCCTTCCGATCCTCCGATCATCCTCTTCCATGGCACCAAGGACAATGTCGTCCCTCATTGCCAGGGCGTGGAGTTGTTCGAAGCCTGGGATAAGCTCGGCGTCAAGGCTGACCTCAACCTTGTCGAGGGCGCCGGGCACGGCATCAACCTCTTCGTGGAGCCCTGGCTCTCAAAGATGGTTGATTTCGTGAATGCGGCCCGTACGGCCAAGTATCTCAAGGAGCTTGAACCTAAGCTCTCCTCGGCTTATTCTCCCGTAACGAACATCAATGCGGGTGGTTTTCCCAAGATCCTCGCGGACAACTCCGTAGTGTTCAAAGTCCGTGCGCCTCAGGCTGAGCGCGTCCAGATCGACCTCGGAGGCCGTAACGACGGAGTGAAGGATGAGACAGGCACTTGGACGATTGTCACAAAGCCCCTCCTTCCTGGATACCATTATTATTCATTGATCGTAGACGGAGTGTCGGTGGCGGATCCCGCCAGCGAGTCGTATTTCGGCACCAGCCGCATGGCCAGCGCGATCGATATCCCCGAGCCCGGAATGGATCTCTTCGAGACCCAGGACGTCCCGCACGGACAGGTAAGGGAGTTGACCTACTGGTCGAAATATACGGAGACATGGAGGCCGGTGTTCGTCTATACTCCTCCGGGATACGAGAAAGGCAAGAAGAAGTACCCCGTGATGTACATCCACCATGGCGGTGGCGAGGACCATCGCGGATGGATGCAGCAGGGACGTACCGCTACTATTCTTGACAATCTCATCGCTCGCGGCGAGGCTGTGCCCATGATCGTGGTGAGCGTGAATTCCAACGTTCCGCGCAAAGCGGGAATGCCTGCCGGATCAGGTACTTACAGCTGGGAAGGCATGCAGCCTTACCGCGAGGAACTTCTCGGCAGCATCATTCCGTTCGTCGAGTCCACTTTCCGCGTGAAAGCCGATGCCAAGCATCGTGCCATGTGCGGCTTGTCCATGGGTGGCGGCCAGTCGTTCTTCATCGGTCTGCGCGAGCCTGGTATCTTCGCAAATGTCGGTATCTTCTCGACGGGCGTGTTCGGCGGCATCAATGGATCCTCGAACTTCGACCTCGAGGCCAACATCCCCGGCATGCTGACGGCTCCGGATAAGTTCAACTCCGGACTCGACTGCTTCTTCATCTCCTGCGGAGAGCAGGATCCCCGCATCGAATACACCCGCGCCATCGTACAGAAGATGCGCGATTCAGGTGTAAAGGTGGAGTTCCAGTCCTTCCCGGGTGACCACGAGTGGCAGCCCTGGCGCAAGTCCGTGGCTGCTTTCGCCAGAATGCTTTTCAAATAGCTTATAAGATGCGAAGCAAACTTAAACTTATCACTTTGTTAGTCCTGGGTGCCTGCTTCACTGCGGCCGCCCAGGACCGTTTATATGACAACGAGTTCCCGATAGGGGACGTGAAGTTGCTGGACGGCCCGTTCAAGCATGCCCGCGACCTCAATCTGGAGGTTCTGCTCCAATACGACGTGGACCGTCTCCTCGCCCCATTCAGGGCAGAGGCCGGATTGCCGAAGAAGGCCGAGTACTATCCCAACTGGGCTGGTCTGGACGGCCATATCGCCGGTCATTACCTGACCGCCATGGCCATGAACTGGCAGATGACCGGCAACCCCGAGTGTCTGCGCAGGATGAACTATATGATCGACGAACTGGCCGAAGTTGCAGCCGCAAATGCCCGCAACAACGCTTCATGGGGAGTGGGCTATATCGGCGGCATTCCCAACAGTGCCTCGATGTGGACGGACTTCAAGAAGGGCGAGTTCAGGCAGTATTCCGCAGCCTGGGCGCCTTTCTATAATATCCACAAGATGTACGCCGGCTTGCGTGACGCGTGGCTCTATTGCGGAAACGAGAAGGCCAGGCAACTGTTCCTTGGCTTCTGCGACTGGGCCATCAGTATCACTGCGGACCTGACGGATGCGCAGATGGAACAGATGATGCGCAATGAGCACGGAGGCATGAACGAGGTGCTTGCCGACGCCTATGCCATGACCGGTGACGCCAAGTATCTCACGATCGCCAAACGTTTTTCTCACAAGCAGATAATGGAGCCTCTTGCCCGTGACGAGGACCGCCTGGACAATCTTCACGCCAATACCCAGGTGCCGAAGGCTATCGGTTTCGTCCGTATCGGTGAGCTCAGCGATTCTCCGGATTATGCGGAGGCGGGACGTTTCTTCTGGCAGACCGTCTCGCAGAACCGCTCGCTCGCTTTCGGAGGCAACAGCCGCCGGGAGCATTTCCCGAGTGCCGAAGCCTGCATAGACTTCGTCAATGACGATGACGGACCGGAGACATGCAATTCGTACAACATGCTCAAGCTCACGGAGGACCTTTTCCGTGTTTCTCCCAAGGCTGAGTATGCCGATTTCTACGAGCGTACGATGTTCAACCATATTCTCTCAACGCAGCATCCCGTGCATGGAGGGTATGTCTATTTCACGTCGGCGAGGCCAAGGCATTACCGCGTGTATTCCGTTCCGAATGAAGCCATGTGGTGCTGTGTAGGATCGGGCATGGAGAATCAGTCCAAGTACGGGGCTTTCATCTATACCCATGTAGATAATGATTTGTACGTCAACCTGTTCGTGGCATCTGAGCTGAATTGGAAGGACAGGAAGATAGTCATACGCCAGGATACCGCTTTCCCTTCCCAGGAAGGTACCAAGCTTACCGTTGTTTCCGGTAAGGGCAAGTTCAAGGTATATGTCCGTTGCCCCGGATGGCTCGAGCCCGGAACGATGACTGTTTCCGTCAATGGCAAGCCCATGGCTGTGGATGCCACCCCGTCTTCGTATGTCGCCATCGACCGCAAATGGAAGAAAGGCGATGTCGTGGAAGTCGGCCTGCCTATGCCGAACAGGGTTGAGCACATGCCGAATGTTCCTGACTATATAGCCATCATGCATGGTCCCATACTTCTGGGAATGCGTACCGGTACGGAAGACCTGGCCGGCCTGCTGGCCGACGACGGCCGCTGGAGCCAGTATGCCGCCGGCACCAAGCTGCCGGTCGATCAGGCTCCGATCCTCGTAAGCCACAATGTCGACCACATCGGTAACCACATCCGCCCGGTAGCCGGCAAACCCCTGCATTTCCGTTTCGACGGTATACAGATGCTGAACCCTATCGATGCGGAGCTGGAACCTTTCAGCGGCATCCATGATTCCCGTTACCAGATCTACTGGCTGGCATTGAACGATGAGGGGTACAGGGAGTATGTCGATTCGCTTGCGCGTAAGGAGAAGGAAATGCTTGCCCTGGAGGCCCGTACCTTGGACAAGGTCGCTCCCGGTGAACAGCAGCCTGAGACGGACCATCAGTTGAAGTTCGAGCGCTCCAATACCGGAGTTACACGTGATGTCCACTACCGTGACGCGTCGCGCGGAGGATGGTTCAGCTACAATCTCGCCACCGGAGGTGTTTCCGAGGGTATCTCATTGTATGCCAAGTACTGGGGTGCGGCCGAATGGGCCACCCGCAGGTTCGACATCTTCGTGGATGACGAACTTCTCCTGTCGGTGGACAATACCGGCAAGTGGATGCAGTCCCAGTTCAAGGGTGTCGAGTATCCTGTCCCTGCCTCGATGCTGGAAGGGAAGGAGTCCGTGACAGTCAAGTTCCAGGCTTCCACGGGAGCCTCTGTCGGAGGTATATATGACCTCCGGCTTCTTAAACCTTAGAGTTGGGGAATAATACTAAAGAGCCTGTTCCGGGGTGTCATAGGCGCAGAACTTCGAGTTCTGGCTGATGAACTCCGGAACGGTTTTTTTCATGAGACGTATCATGTCCGGTATCTCCACATTCCGCGAGAGGATCTCCAACCGGTTCACGGTGTCAAGTGCATCCTTGTAACCGTATTGGCGGACGCGGGCTATGCGTATGCGTTCATGCGTCGTCGGTTCAGTATTCTCGGCACTTGAGAGGACTTCTTCGTAGAGTTTCTCACCAGGTCTCAAGCCGGTATATTCGATCTCTATATCCTTGCCGACCTTGAGACCGGCCAGGGTGATCATCTTCCTTGCCAGATCGTCGATCTTGACGGATTCGCCCATGTCGAACACAAAAATGCGGTTGTCCAATGACATGGCCGCAGCTTCCATGACCAGGCGGCAAGCCTCGGGTATGGTCATGAAGAAACGGGTGATCCTCGGGTCGGTAACGGTCACCGGGCCGCCTTTCTCTATCTGCTCGCGGAAACGGGGTATGACTGAGCCGTTCGATCCCAGGACATTGCCGAAACGCGTAGTAACGAACTTCGTACGTCCTTTCATTTCACCATTTTCCAACGCAAGCCCTAGTGACTGGACATATATCTCGGCGAGGCGTTTGGTACATCCCATTACGTTGGTGGGATTGACGGCCTTGTCCGTCGAGATCATCACCATTTTCTCCACGTCGTATTCGATGCACTTATCAGCGACGTTCCGCGATCCATGGACATTGACCAGTACCGCTTCGCAGGGGTTCTCCTCCATCAATGGGACATGTTTGTAGGCTGCGGCATGGAACACTATTTCAGGCCGGAACTTCCGGAAGACATAGTCCAGCCGGGCCTGTTGACGAACGTCTCCGATTACGGGGACGAAATCAAGGTCAGGGAAACGTCCTTCAAGTTCAAGCCGGATATTGTGCATCGGTGTTTCCGCGTTGTCATAAAGGATCAGTTTCTTAATACCGAAAACAGTCAGCTGTCTGCAGAGTTCGCTCCCGATCGATCCTGCGGCTCCGGTGACAAGGATGGTCTTGTCCATGAATTCGCGGCGGATTTCATCAAGGGAAAGTTTGATCTCCTCCCGGCCGAGAAGGTCCTCGATTTTGATCTGGCGGACCTTGTTCTTCATGATCTTTCCGCCAACAACCTCATCTATGGTAGGGGCGAGCAAGACTTTGACCCCGTGTTCAGTACAGAACTGGATGAGGGAGTCCTTCTCCAGCTGAGCCTCTGATTCGGTGGCGAAGAGGATGCAATCCAAAGTGAAACGGTCGAACAGTGATGCAAGCTGCTTGACGTCGTTATAGCCGTAAACCGGAGTGTCCGCTACCTTATACTGGGCTGGGAGGGAGTGCGGGACGAGGAAACCGATGATCTGATAGTGGGGCGAATCCTTGAGCCTGGAAACCATGGATACGGATTTTTCCGTTGTTCCGTACACCAGTACCCGCTTGCAGTTCTGCCTTGCTCTTATCTGGTTCTTGTATATGTCGTAGACGAAGATCATGGCGATGCGGATCCCGATCAGCAGGACGGATGTAAGCAGGAAATCCGCCAGAAGGGCAAGGAGTACGGTGCGGTTGACCATGGAACCGGAAACAATCACAGGCAGCATCAGCACCACCTTGACGGCAGAAACCCTGAAGATACCCAGTAGGTCGCGCAGTTGGGAATACCTTATGACTACCTTATGGTTCTTGAAGATGAGGAGCGAGATGATACTTGCAAGGATGGAAGCTCCCATCCACCAGAAGGCGAAACGTCCCAGGTAGAACGTCTCACTGCTCGACAGCAAAGAGACGAAAAACAGGATAAGTACGGACGACAGGAATGACAGAGTAAGGTCAATGAAGAAAATGACCTTGGTGTCGAGGTATTCGAACAAATACTTCTTGAGCCTTGAAGGCAGCATCCTCAGAAGCCTGCCGGGCTCATTTGACTTTGATTCCATTAATCCGATGCGTACTATTACATTTACAAAGGTAGGATATTATTTCGATTTATTTGGTTTTTTCAGTTGGATTGACTTACTTTGTAGAAGAATGAGAAACATGAACGCATACGCTTGTCTCTGTTGCGCCGGTCCCGAGGACAGGTGAGGAGCATCGTATATGTAGACGCATATTCCCGAAGTGCCCTGCCGGTCCGTTCCTGCAGGGCATTTTTTTATGTAAAACACTTAACAGATTCAATTATGATCCATGATTCATTGACAAGCCTGGTCGGCAACACCCCTCTGCTGAGGGTCTCCGGCCTTGATGGCCAGAAGGCCGAAATCGTGTTGAAACTCGAGTATTTCAATCCCGGAGGAAGCGTGAAGGACCGCGTAGCGCTGGCCATGATAGAGGATGCAGAGGGAAAGGGCATCCTGCGCAAGGGCTCGGCCATAATCGAACCGACCAGCGGCAACACCGGCGTCGGACTGGCCTGGGTCGGTACATCCAAGGGTTACAAGGTGATCCTTACCATGCCCGAGACCATGAGCCAGGAGCGCCGCAGCCTGCTGAAGGCGCTTGGTGCGGAACTGGTGCTCACACCGGGAGCCGAGGGCATGAAAGGTGCCATTCGCAAGGCGGAGGAACTCCGTGACGCCACTCCCGGCAGCGTGATTCTCGGACAGTTTGTCAATCCTGCCAATCCGGCGGTACATGAGAGAACCACCGGAGAAGAGATCTGGAGGGACACCGACGGAAAGCTTGATGTATTCGTCGCCGGAGTGGGTACCGGAGGTACCGTCAGTGGAACGGGCCGTGCGCTCAAGCGCCACGATCCTTCCATCAAGGTCGTGGCAGTGGAGCCGGCGACTTCCGCCGTCCTGTCCACCGGAGTTCCAGGTAAGCACGGGATCCAGGGCATCGGCGCAGGATTTGTTCCCGAAACATACGATGGATCCATTGTGGATGAGATCCTTACGGTCAGCGACAAGGAGGCAGTGGCGGGCTCCCGCCTGCTGGCCTCCCGTGAAGGCCTGCTCGTCGGTATAAGTTCAGGAGCTTCCTTTGCGGCTGCCCTTAGGCTTGCCAGGCTTCCGGAGAATGCTGGCAAGCGCATCGTGGCACTGCTTCCAGATACCGGTGAGCGCTATCTCTCAACCATCCTTTTTGCATTTGATACTTATCCCACAGACTGAAATGAATATCTCCCTCAACCAGACCGTTGAACATCTCAAGTCACTGATGGCCAGCGTAAAAGATTATGTGTTCCCGGATTACAGCGAGATCAGGACGGAGAACGCCGCCTCGAATATCGCCGGCCGGATAGAAGCCGTTAGCCAGCCCGGAACGGCAGCCGCTTTCATGAAGCGGCTGCCTCTCATCCGGGAGATGCTTGCCGCGGACGTTGAAGCTATTGCGCACAACGATCCTGCAGCCTCGGACACCCGTGAAATCATCTTCTGTTATCCTGCAGTGACTGCCATGCTTTATTACCGCACGGCACATGAGCTGTATGTACTAGGCGTGCCAGTCATACCGCGCATGCTGACCGAGTATGCCCATTCGGCCACTGGGATAGACATACATCCGGCCGCCGTGATCGGAGACCATTTCGCAATAGACCATGGAACGGGTGTGGTTATTGGAGAAACAGCTGTTATAGGCAGCCATGTCACGCTTTATCAGGGAGTTACACTCGGTGCAAAGAATTTCTCCTATGATGCCGAAGGTCATCCGCTCAACATACCGAGACATCCTATACTGGAGGACAATGTCACCGTATATTCCAACGCTTCCATTCTCGGTCGGGTCACGATAGGGGAGGGCTCGGTCATCGGGGGTAACGTCTGGCTTACGCATTCCGTTCCCCCTCATTCACGAATACTGCAGGGTAAAGCGCAGGATCTTAGTTTTTCCGACGGGGCGGGAATCTGATTTTTTCGACCGATTTCTTGGACATTGTACGGAAAATGGTTTACTTTGCATAAATTGCATAAGAAGGGGCTTTCTCTTCTTGCAGAATAAACCGTTGGTTATGAAGAGATTTTTCCTGCTTGTCACCGCCATGGCACTCCTCCTGCCCGGCCGTGTTTCCGCCCAGACCGACATGCCATTCAGCATGGCGGCCGGTGTATCTCTCGGCGTCATGGACGGAGCCGGAGTCGATCTGGCTTTCGGCGTCATCGACAATCTCAATGTCCGTGTCGGATATGGCCTGATCCCCTCATTCCTCATCAAGGAGTATGGCATAGCCCTTCCCGAATGGGGCAACAATCCTGCGACAAGCACCGCTATGACTGGAAAGCTTCCTGGCAATGGCAATCTCCTTGTGGATTATCATCCCGGCGGCAAGTCATTCAAGGTGACTGCCGGATTGTTCTTTGGGTCTAAGGATTTCGTGAAAGTTTATAACACTAAAGCTTTGCCGGAATCATATCAAAATGCAGGTATTGAGTATTGGATTGATGGAAATACTGAAGATAAAGCGAATAGGTATCGTATTCAATCCAATGAAAAAGGAATTGTTTCTGCTGCTTTTGAAACGATTGCTGTCAAACCCTTTCTTGGCATTGGTTTTGGCTCTGCCATTCCGAATAATCGAGTAGGTGTTTCTTTTGATTTAGGCGTAGAGTATATAGGAAGCCTCGATCTTTGCGCGGATGCCCGTAATCGAAAAGACGATTTGGAACATCTCTCATTGACGACGGACGGTATTCTTCAGACAATTTATAAGATTCGTGGACATAGCCGCGAGATGTCGTATGATAAGTATGTGTCCTATGTGGACAAACTCCGCGACCTTCCCATCCTGCCGGTCGCACGCGTCAGCGTCTTTGTGAAATTGTTTTAGTTGGTTATAAAGTGTAGTTGGTTATGAAAAGTTATCATTACCTGATCGCAGCGCTTCTTGTGCTGCCCGTGCTCTTCTCCTGTGGAGGGAAGAACAATCATACCCCCGATAATCCCACTCCCACTCCGGTTACTCCGGTTACTCCTGTAGATCCGACTCCTCCTACTCCTCCGACCCCACCTACTCCTCCGGAGCCGGAGCCGGAACCGCCGATCGAGTTCCGCAGGACTATCCGTTTCGATCACAACATCATCTCCTTCAACAGCAGCAAGGATTTCGTTGCTGTCTATGAGGAATCGCTCCTGACTAAGTCTGGAGATTCCCGCAAAATCGTTTCGTCATCATATACCTATTCAGATGACAACAGGACTTATGTCCTTAATGATTTTGGAAAACTTGAGGTCGTCGATGACAAACAGATCGCCTTTACCCCTAATGGCGGTAGTCGCAAGGTTTATGATGCTACTACATCCTTGATAGTAGATAACGAGAATGCCGCTGCATATCTTGTTAATAAAAGTTGGTCTATCGATAAGTCAAGGCTTTATTTTAGAGGTGCAAGCTATGATTTGGATGGTTTGGATCTCAATAAAGTTGAGGAGATTGCCCGCGGACAGGGAATTGAGTTCAAATACCACATGAATCCTGATATGGTGGCCAAGAAGCTTGTCTTTACGGATGCTTTGGCTGCTGCTCTGTTCAACAATGGTGAGGTTTATGCTGCTGAACATACACTCCGTTCTGGTTCAAAGTTTGATTTGTCGGAGTTTACCAATAATTTGAAAGGAAAAGCTTCAATCGAGTTTGATAAGGATGATCCGTCAATGTGTTTTATATATATTACTACGACACTAGATGGCTCAGAAGCTGAGGTTGAGTTTGTGTTGAAGGAATTAAAATAAATAGACACATACTCTTCTTTGTGCATGGTTTTTGCTTCTGCCGAAGTGAAAACCATTTTTTATACGCTATGAAACAAATATTGAAATCCTTGTGCTGCATGGCGGCCTTCGCCGCAATGCTCGCAGGATTCGGTTCCTGCGATACATCTACCCGCCAGCATCGTGGCGGTGGCATAGAGCCTGAAGTCCCCGTTCGTCCCGGCGAGTCCACCGATGATCCTTACAACGTCGAGCTCATCGACGGTTGGGGAGAGTTCTATGGCGACCACTATGAGAACAATACGGACAATTATCTGATCTACCTCTATGAGGGTGAGACCGATAATGACGGTTATTTCACCAAGTCTGCTCACATGCTGAGGCTGGACATCATCCTTCCGCAGTCAAACAGCATAGCTTTGAAAGAGGGCGTTTATAACTGTTCGGACAGGGGATCCACATTCTCCTTCGTGCCGGCTTACATGGCCAAGGACGAGGATGGGAATCCATTCATGGATGGTTCCACACTATACATCCAGACGGATTCGAAGCATTACAATACCTTTGCTATCACGGATGGCAGAATGGTCGTCGAGAAATTGATCGGTAATCGGTACGACATCACACTTACCGTCTCTTCGAACGGCAGTGAGTATACTTTCCATTACAAGGGCGCCATCGACATCCAGGACATGACCTCCGGATCTTCCGAGATCGACCCCAGCTTCCCCGGTGAAGATCAATACCAGTTGAAAGCGAAGGCACTGTATTTCGGCGATGTCCAGGAGGGCAGTGACGAGTATTCGCTGTATCTGTATTATGGTGAATACCTCGACAACGGAGATTTCAAGACTGTGGGTACCGAGATGGTGTTCGACCTGTTCACCAAGATTGACGGAGGCAAGAGCATTGCTGCAGGCAAGTATACTTGCTCAAGCAGCGATGTCACTCCTTTCCATTTCCTCGACGGACTGGAGGAGGGCGGGACCGTCTATCCCTCTTATGTTTACCGCCAGTATGACAATTCCGGGAACAATTGGAGTACCGAGCTTGTAACGGACGGAAACATGGAGATATCCCGTTCCGGTTCCGATTATAGGATAAAGGTGTATTTCACCACTCCTTCCGGCTCGTATTCATGCGAATACGAAGGTCCGCTCACAATCATCGACAGCCGTCAGGATACTCCTTCCGGGGATGACATCCCGAAGAATGTCGAAATGAAGAATATCACCCGCGTGGTGGCCGAGGACTGGGGCAAGGTTTGGGATGGCATCGAATGCACGGACTACCGTGACTGGATCCTGTACTTCTATGACAAGGATGCGGAGTCCACCAAGGAGTATACCTGTGTGGAGATCCTCACCGAGGAGAAGTATAACAAGTCTCTGCCCGAGGCCAAGTTTACCAAACTCATCAATCCCGATGTCGCTAAGACCACGGAGTTTGTTCCCGGAGTGATTATCGCCGGATACACTGACAAAGACCAGAATGCCTGGGGCAGCTGGTACTGCAAGGGCGGGACGGCCTGGTACGCTGCTTCCAAGGGAAGCCTCGACATCAAGCAGAAAGGCGATAGCTACGGATTTGTCTTTGACTTCGTAGATGAAGACGAGACATACGGCGGCACTTTCAAGGGTGAGTATGACGGCAAGGTTGAGTTCACGGTCGCTTCGACCCAGTCTGCGGCGGCCAGGCGGTCCGCGGGCAAGGGCTTCAGCCTGCACCGCGGAGCGACGGCGCCGCGCGCGGCTGCTCCCTCCGGGCTTTCGCGGACTGCCGGGCAGGGCCGCAAGGCCGCCGCTAAGGCTCCCGTCCGCCGGGAACTCGCACAGCCCAAAGCGAAATAATTCTTGACTCGTGGTGCAAAGTCGGCGAATCTTGCTAACTTTGCACCACTTCTGTTACTGGGGATGTTTTGGTTTTGACAGCATCGATGCGGGACAGTAAGCACGTCGTGAGTCGGAAGCCCTCACGTAAATACCAGTTTCCAAAAAACTAGTTGGCAACAACAATTTCGCACTCGCTGCTTAATTTGACCAAGTCAAATTGCTTAATCCGGTCCGCCTAGGCTGCGGGCCAGACGAGTATCCCTCCGAACTTTACGCCGGTTATGGTCGGGTCAAGGGGTATCATTCAAACCGGACGCGTGGGGTAATTCCTCTGAATCCTCACTAAGACGCAGGGGATAAGCTTCAGGTGGCCCGCCTTCCGGCAGCCTGTCGCCGACAATCAAAGGACGGATAAGCGTGTAGAAAGCTCTCTTGTGCGTTGTTTGGACGGCGGTTCGAGTCCGCCCATCTCCACAAAAATCCCTCTCAGAGTTCTCTGAGAGGGATTTTTCATTCACAATGTATCAATTTGTGTGACAAATTATTATAAATATAAGCAGTAATCTCTTCCTGACTTTATTCATTATTATCACAAATCTTTCACTTACCTTATAGGGGTGAAAAGAATGGTTGATTCCCAAAGGGTAAAAGACTCATAGTCCCACTGTCCTTTCTCAAATCCGAGTCCGAGAAATTCTCCTTCCGGAGTTTCAATGCTATAGAGACTGGTGAAGCGGAAACCATCATTTTCGCTAAGGAAATCTTCTTTGACCTTTGTGGCAGATTCACTCAAGGGTGTATCAGGATCCAATTTGTGCCGTGTCTCTGTCCATGCCCAACCACGACCTTGACGGGATCGTGCAGTCTTGATAATGCCACTATCAAGGATAAATACCAGGTTGTCTCCGCTCTCATTGACAGCCCCCAGGATCTCCGCATATGGATATCGCGCCTTCACAGCGTCTAGAGACGGAGAAATATCTCTCCATGTAAACGACGGATTGATGGATCCTCCATGGGAATCGTATAAAAGGGTACCATTCTCGCTGATCACGAAATATTCCGTCCTGTGGACAATCCCATCCGAACTGACACCTTGAGTATCCTTCAGAGGCACATCGAAGCGGAACTCGAATTGCTTGTGATCTATACCTCTACGAGATGTTTCAATAACATAGCTGCCAGGCCAACTTCCTGTCTCAGAGTAGTCCTCATTCTCAACTCCTGTGCTTAGATAAGCCCTGGCGACCTTCCTTGGCAGCTGAAATAGGAAATCGTCAGTCGAGTACATCTTATTTGTCATCATCCAGACCTTGTCCTTATAGTGTGCCTTCGCCTCAAGGCCATCACTGTCAATGAATTCCAGTTCCGCCCAACCATCGTAATCCTCTCCATAATGGTTGCTTTGCAGGGTTGCCCCAGGATAGCGTGCCTCGAAATCAGCACGCACATAGTCCGGAATGGGATCGTATGGCACCTGCGGTTCTTTTTCACACCCCGTCAGGGTTACCAACCCGAAGGTTGCTAATAATATGGCTATTTGATGATACCTAAGAATAGTTTTAAACATGATCATATTCCCCTTTGTTTAATACACTTATTTGTTTAATACACTTAGAAAGCCCAGCCGAAGCCCAGGTGTGGCCAGAATACGAAGTTGTTGCCGCCAGTATCGTACAACGTGAGGAAGCCGGCACGCAAAACGAAGCCCTTTTCGGTCACAAGCCTATAGCCAGTGCTTAGGTAAGGAATTGCTCCAATTTCGTTATATGGTTTAGCTCCTGTCTTCGACGTATATCTGTCAGCACAAAGAATCGCACCGGCACCAAGATCGAATTTCGAAGCCCTTTTGCCAAAGAGGTAGTTGATCTCCAGGGGAACGGCGAGCCTGAAGGATTGGTCATAATTGTGGATATGTAAACCAGAATCCGTAACGCCAAAGCCCCCATTCCTGACATCAAAACTCATCATATTTGTTTGGCTGTACCCGAAGCCCAGTCCGGTGCGCCAGCCCCATCCGAAAGAACCGTCTTTGTTGAATCTGGCATCATAACCGACTCCGATCCCATTGGATGCTCCGAGGAATTCGAGATAGACGGATCGGCTGTTCTGGCTGTATAACAATGAAGCGGATAGAAAAGTGGCCATAATGGTCACTATTATGTGAACCTTTTTCATGAACTAATTTTTTTTTTGACGCGAAAATAATCATGTACGCGTGCATAAACAAAAGATTGTCCGTGAACATGACATAATTGGTCACGAAGCCGACATCCCGATTGAAGAAGCATCTAAGATGACAGCAAATCCAGAAGCAGTTTCTTGGTTTCCTGGGTTATCTTGAATTGGATCTTTGCAAAGGGATCCTTCAAGAAGACCAGGGAATCGCGCCCCGGTCCGGGAGCAATTTTATCGATGTAGTCGATATTCACAATGGCCTGACGGTTAACACGGCAGAATGCAGGTGGAAGACTCTGATTGATTTCGATAAGGGAGTCATCTACACTTCCCCACGAACCGTCAGAAATGAATACGCGTGTATTTCCTTTCTCGGAATAGAAATAACAGATGTCTGATACGTTTCTGATCATTGTCTCGCGGCCCACTTCCAGGAAGACCCTGCTCCGGTATTTAACGTTATGATTGAGGATAGCCGCGGAGGTCTCTTTGATAATACTTTTGTCCGCTCTTGGCTGGAACGTCTCGCACTTGGTCAAGGCTCGCTGTAGAGCGTCAAATGAAACAGGCTTGAGCAGATAATCGACACAATTGTAGTCGAATGCTTTCAACGCATACTCGTCGTATGCGGTCGTGAACACGACCATTGCCCGGGTTTCGACCCTGTCGAAAACAGAGAAAGAAAGACCGTCATCAATCTTAATGTCCGAGAAGATGATATCAATATCGGGATTCGATGAGATAGCCTTGATAGAGTCCCTGATATTAGTGGTAACACCAACAATCTCAATTCCAGGTCTTAAGGAAACAAGAAGAGCCTTCAGCGTGTCGGCTATCGGCCGTTCATCTTCAATAATCAATGCTTTCATCATTTAAGTCTTCTAGATAAAGAATTGGAATGCCGACCTCAAATATGTTCCCATCATCAAATACCGTTACCTCTCGGTTAGTTAGAAGGGAGTACCGTTCTTTAAGATTGGCAAGTCCGCTTCCAGTACCGGACGCTTGATCTACCCTAGGGAGTACATTATTCGTGACAACGATATAATCATCCCTAAGCCTTATTTCAATTGTCAGGAGGTTTTCCTTACCGTGACGGTTATGCTTCACTGCATTCTCAACAAGGCTTTGGACAGAAACTGGGGTGACGAATCCATTTGCATACGACAGATGCGGATCAATACTAATAGAGATGCCGGAATATCTGTAATGGACCAGTCGTGCATATGCTCCTATAAACGAAAGTTCCTCTTTCAATTCAACGACAGTTTTGTTCCCGTTTACTACCAGGTATCGATAAATATTTGATAATCCTTGAAGAAAGTCCTCGGCATCATCAGGTGCTGTCTTGATAAGTCCGGAGAGAGTACTGAAACTATTAAAAATGAAGTGATTATTCGTCTCTAATGACAGGTTCTTCAACTTGGATTTCAAAAGAATAATTTCTTCGCTTTTCAGCTTATCTTCAGCTTTAATCTTTGCCTCTGTCTCTTCACGATATCGATTCATTAAGAATATGACCAGATAAGCCGTTGTAAGTACGGAAAGATTAAGATAATCCGTAAAAGCAATACGGGCAAACAATCCCTCCTTCGCGGGATAGATATTATGGTAAGCAAAACCGCAGACAAACGCTGATATGCCGTTCAAGAATGCAAGAAGCATCACTTGAAGAATCAGATTCTTCAAATTCTTCTCTTTATTCCAGAATAGCTTCACTATAAGACGGATGTAGACAAGGGCCAATTCAAGGAGAATGGTGGTTTCAATTATCTGTTCACCGAAGTTCTTCAGGATTTCCCAAATCAGAGACCATCCGCTCATCTTGGTAAATACCGGGAAATTGACGATACACCATAACACCCAACTGAACGCAATGGAAAGGCATAGTAATGCCCCATGGGAAAGATGCATCTCCCCTTTTGAGGAATCATAAGACTTGCCCGTATCTGTTTCCATATACTCTGTATTAGTACTATGCAAAGATACTGCATTTTGATCAGTCTCCATTCTCTTCAACAGACAAAAAGGCAGATTCAACGTCTATTATGTCTGGTTCACCAATTATTATTTCATAACTTGGATTAAGTTGTGCATTTTTGAACTGAATTATAATCTATAATAGGAACAAACAGTATTAATTATGAAAAGAATAGCAGTAGTATTAGGGGTTATGTTGTCAGTATTCCCTATGTTTGCCCAAAGTACTATATCCTTTAGCGCAGGATATAATTTTAACGGAGGTCATGAAGTAGCACTCGAATCAGAGAATTTTTTCAGATCTGGACATAGTTATTCACTATATGGCCTTTTCGATTATCACTTCGCAGAAGAGGAATGGCTCGGTGAAGCCATTGACTGCAAAAAAGCAATGGCTGAAGTTGGTGTTAAGAAGTTTTTTCAAGTAATTGAGAATAAAATATATCCTTACGTGGGGCTTGGAATGACAGCAGGCATACAGAACATGTATCAAAGTACAAACAGAGACAGAAGCATTATTGATGAGGACACGGATCCATTCCTTTTGGGAGGAACCGCAACAATTGGATCTGAATTTATGCTGTCAGACCGAATGGCATTTCGTATCTCCTGCCGACTGAAATATGACGATTTCATGCATTACGTCCTAGGAGGCGGCCTTACATTCTCACTATAGTTCCACATATACTCAATAAACGGGGAGCGAGGTGTCTAAAGCGGAATTAATTATAACTCTTGAACATACAATGAAAAAGATCATCATACAGATTGTTTTCATTTGCTCTTTTGCGATCGGAGCAAAGGCACAAGAAAACGTAATAACTGACATACTCGTCCCCGAAATCCAGAATCTCAGCCTTCGCGAGCCGAGGTTTAGGCTCTACTCCACCAACCAACTATGGTACTACCTGGAACTTGATACCGCCACCGGAAAGGTTTATTCGGTACAGATCAGTTACGGGAACAGTCCCCGGAAGGTAGATATCATCGATGATACCTCTAAGATAGGTTCCGATGACGAAATCGTCAAAGGGAGATTTATACTCAAGGCGACAGGAGATTCACGACTGTATATCCTCCTGGACTCTGAAGACGGCAGATGCTGGCTTCTGAAGTGGAGCGTTAATCCGGAAAACAGAAACATTGAAAGACTTGAAATAAGTCAGGAGCCCTATACGTATTAACACAGCTAATTCCGCAGATTCTTTACTGACTTGTGAGCTATAACGATCTTTTTGTTATTTGAAACTAATCCTTATCTTTGCATATAATTGCAACATGCGTTACAGTAACGGTTGTTGCTAAAATTGATGCACCATGAAGTTTTACGATAGGGAAAAGGAAATGGTGGCGCTCCGGAAGATTGAAACGCTATCAGCCCAATATGCACAGATGACGGTAATGACTGGTCGTCGGCGTATCGGCAAAACCACACTCATCAAAAAGTCTTTCACGGATATACCGTTCGTGTATTTCTTCGTAGGGAAGAAGAGCGAAACGCTGCTATGTGGAGAGCTGGCCGAAATCGTCAGGGAGACCCTTGGCGAAGATTTAGGCTCTTTCAGCGACTTTCCCCGCCTTTTGGGAGCGATTATGGGTATTGCCAAGCATCGGAATTTCACTCTGGTGCTGGATGAGTTTCAAAACCTTTCGCATGCACGTGAGTCCATATTTTCTGACATACAGAACGTATGGGACACCAACAAAGAAGATAGCCGGATCAACCTGGTGGTCTGCGGTTCCATCTACTCCAAGATGAAGAAGATATTTGATGACAAGGAAGAGCCTTTGTACGGAAGGGCCACCGCCCGGTTCAAGATTCGTCCTTTTAGCATCGTTACCTTGAAGGAGATTATGCGTGACAACAATCCCGCCTATACAAACGAGGACCTTCTGGCCATGTATATGATTACTGGGGGCGTCGCGAAGTATGTAGAGCAATTGGTGACACGAGGGGCGCTCACCAAGGACGGGATCATCCGGGACGTCCTGTCGGTAGGTTCCTACTTCCTGGATGAAGGTCAGGAAATGCTCCGGGATGAATTCGGGAAGGATTATGGTAACTACTTTTCCATTCTTTCGGCTTTGGCGACGGGTGAGACATCCCGCGGAGAAATCAAGAGCTATACGGGAGTGGAAGCAGGGGGATATCTGGACAAACTGGAAAATGATTACGGCATCATAGATCGCAGGCGTCCCTATCTGTCAGGAGAAAAGTCCAAGAACGTAGAATACTCCATATCCGACAATTTTCTCAATTTCTGGTTCCGCTTCATCTACCGATACCGTAGTGCCGTGGAAGTAGGCAATCTGGAATGGCTCACTGACAAAGTAATGGCCGACTATGATTCATATTCCGGCCTGGTCCTTGAGCGCTATTTCCGGCAGTCGTATGCCGAGACCGGCCGCTACAACCTGGTTACCAACTATTGGAAGAAAAAAGATGGGAAGGACGAAATCGATCTCATTGCCGTCAATGAGGCCGACAAGGAACTCGTCCTGGGTGAGATTAAACGCAATCCAGATAAGATAAACCTGACCGAGGTTAAAGAGAAGGCCAAAGGGATTGTCCTGCATCACAAAAAGTGGGACATGCGTTACATTGGCTTGTCGTTGGAGGATATGTGAAGAGTCTAATGACGGATCTGTATGATTACACCATATTTGGACTGAATCTTATTCCGTAGTTCAGTATCGATGGTGTCTTTTCCGCTATAGAGGGCACCGCCCATCTCCACGAAAAAAGAAGGCGACTAAAAAGTCAGGATATCTCGCTGAGAATTGAATATTTGAAAACGAGGCTGACTTCAACCACGAATAAAAACGACAAAAATGAGGCCGGCTAATACTTTTTAGTCGGCCCCTTTTTCGTGGATAACAGGACCCTTTATTGCATCGGAACGACGGCGTCGAAGGTGAGGTCTGTGTCGGTGGAGTCGTTGACGAGGGTGTGCGAATGGCCTTTCGGGCAGTAATGCACGACACCGGCACGGACGGGAAGGCGTTCACCGTCACAGATGACATAACCGCTGCCGCCGGTGAAGAACATGATCTCGCTGCTGTCCTCGTGCGTGTGAAGCCCTATCGATGCACCGGGGACTAAGCGTCCCTTCGTAATGCGGTTGAGCCCATCCTCGTATCTGCGGGCAGCATAATACTTCTCACCTCCCTTGAAGTTCGGAGTGCAGGTCTCTTCTATCTTGCTGAAATCTATATTCATGACCGTAGGGTAGTTAAATGGTTTATTCTGAATACATCTTGGAAAAAGTCATGAGGCCTTCGTAGCCAAGACGGGGGAGAGAACTCCCGCAAGTATAAACGAAATCGGCGGGATAACCGTCTGCAGTCCCAGCCGGAACAGTGGCTACGAAGTCGTCGGTGAAGGTCTCGTCGACTATCCTGCGGACTGTTTCCCCGGCGGGGGAGTCCGGAACCATGACGACGGCGGTATTGCCGGCTGCAAGGGCATAAGCCAGTGCGTTGAGCGCCGGTTCGGGAGTCTCCGTGCCGGAGGCGTCGATAAGGACCGTACCGTAAGGGACTGGCCCGTCAGTGGAAGGACGTGCAAAGAGCGAAAGCAGCATCCGCAGCTTTCCGGTACCCGTCCATTTGTACAAGTGCTTGCGGATGTCCTGGGCCAGGGAGTTAAAACCGTTCGCGGCAGGCCCGTCGCCGCAGACATCCTTGACGGTATTGGCAAGGATCTGCACGATGGCGCGCCTGCTGCGGGTGTCCAAGGTATTACCGGCCTCGAAGAATGCCCTCTGCTTTTCAATGATATCCGTTGTCATCAGAGGCTGTATTTGGCTTTCTGCTCCTCGATCAATGCTTCAAGGACGCCCTGGTCGAAATAGTTGATGCGCATGCTGCGCTTGACGTCGGCGAGGGTCTCGGCCGCTGCGGCACGGGCGACCTCGCTGCCTTTGCGCAGCACTTCGTATACGTAGGAGATATCCTGCTCAAGCTCCTTCCTGCGCTTGCGGATGGGCTCGAGAGTGTCGTTCAGGACTTCGTTCAGGAAGTTCTTGATCATCACGTCTCCCAGACCGCCGCGTCGATACTGGTCCTTGACCTCTTCGAGGTTGTGGAACTCGAAACTGACTTTCTTCCCGACGAAGCATGAGGCGAACTTGTCAAAATGCTCGGGCTTACAGAATGCATCGAGATAGGTGAATACGGTATTGCCCTCGACCTTGCCGGGGTCGCTGACCTGCAGGTGCCCGGGATCCGTGTACATGCTTCGGACCTTGGCCTTGACCTCTTCCGCACTGTCGGACAGGTAGATGCAGTTGCCGAGGGACTTGCTCATCTTGGCCTTGCCGTCAGTACCGGGGAGCCTCATGCAGGCGGCGTTGTCCGGAAGGAGGATATCGGGCATGACAAGGGTAGGACCGTATACGGTGTTGAATTTGTGGACTATCTCCCGTGTCTGCTCGAGCATCGGAGCCTGGTCCTCGCCTACAGGGACCGTCGTCGCCTTGAAGGCCGTGATGTCCGCGGCCTGGCTGATGGGATAGCAGAAGAATCCGACCGGCGTACCGGCTTTGTTGTCCTCGCCGCTGTCGGAGAAACCGCGCATCTGGATCTCCTGCTTGACAGTAGGGTTGCGCTGGAGGCGCTGCACAGTCACGAGGTTCATGTAGAAGAACGTCAGCTCGGTCAGTTCGCTGACCTGGGACTGGATGAAGAGGGTGGACTTCTCCGGGTCAAGACCCGCTGAGAGATAGTCCAGGGCAACCTCTATGATATTCTGCCGCACCTTCTCGGGGTTGTCGGCATTGTCCGTGAGCGCCTGTGCATCGGCGATCATGATGAATATCTTGTCGTACTCGCCGCTGTTCTGCAGCTCGACCCTCCTGCGGAGGGATCCTACATAGTGTCCAATGTGGAGCCGTCCGGTCGGACGGTCTCCCGTCAAAATGATTTTTCCCATCGTTAATCGTTGATTTTGGCCATCTCCTCACGGATCTTTGCTTCGATCTCGTCGCAAAGCTCCTTGTTGTCCCTTAGCAGTTGCTTGACCGCGTCGCGTCCCTGGGCGAGCTTCTCGCCGTTGTAGCTGAACCATGAGCCGCTCTTGTGGATGATGTCCAGCTCGACCGCGAGGTCGCAGATCTCGGCGGTGTGCGAGATGCCTTCGCCGAAGAGGATGTCGAACTCGGCCTTTTTGAAAGGCGGGGCCATCTTGTTCTTGACGACCTTGACACGGGTGCGGTTGCCGGTGGCCTCGTCGCCGTCCTTGAGCTGGGTGGTGCGGCGGACGTCCAGACGGACTGAAGCATAGAACTTGAGGGCATTGCCGCCCGTGGTGGTCTCAGGGTTGCCGAACATGATGCCGATCTTCTCGCGGAGCTGGTTGATGAAGATGCAGCAGGTATTGGTCTTGGAGATGTTGGCTGTAAGCTTGCGGAGGGCCTGGCTCATGAGGCGGGCCTGGAGGCCGACTTTGTTGTCACCCATCTCGCCCTCGATCTCGGCCTTGGGAGTCAGGGCCGCTACGGAGTCGATCACGACTATGTCGATGGCGCCGGAACGGATGAGGTTGTCAGCGATCTCGAGGGCCTGCTCGCCGTTGTCCGGCTGAGAGATAAGGAGTGTTTCAAGATTGACTCCCAATGCCTTGGCATAGGTGCGGTCGAAAGCGTGCTCGGCATCGATCATGGCGGCTATGCCGCCCTGCTTCTGAGCTTCTGCGATGGCGTGGATGGCGAGCGTGGTCTTGCCGCTGGACTCCGGTCCGTAGATCTCGATGATGCGTCCGCGCGGATAACCGCCGATGCCGAGGGCGTGGTCAAGTGCCACCGATCCGCTGGGTATGACCTGCACGTCCCACTGCGGCTGGTCGCCGAGCTTCATGATGGTGCCTTTACCGTAATCCTTCTCGATCTTGTCGATCGTCGCCTGCAGCGCCTTCATCCTGGCGGCATTGACATCCGCGGCGTTCATTTCAACATCTTTTGCCATGTCTGTATTCTGTTTAATAGTTACCGTTACTGTGGTCCGGAGGAAACCGGCTTTGACAAAGATATCAATAACCGCAGAGTCTCCAAAACTTTTGCAAAGATAAATCGACCTTGGGCCAAACCAAGGCACAAGGCCGATTTTATTGTCCTTGTTCCGCCAGTATGCGGTCGACGGCCGGGGCTACTTCGTCATAACGGTACCCCCTGGACAGGGCATATTTGATGAGCTTGAACTTGATGAAGGCATCGCCTTGAAGGGAATGGCATTTGGTGGAGAGGAGTTTCATGAGTTTCTTTTCCGCCGCATCCGGATCGACCTGCTCGAGGGCGTCGGCAATGTCAGCCTTGGATATTCCTTTCATCATCAGGGAATACCGGATCTTTTCCGGTCCCCAGCCGGTCAGTGACGAACGCTCCCGGGCAAAGGCTGCCGCATACCGCGCGTCGTCGACGAAGCGGTCTTCGACCAGCGAGGAGAGAATCTCCTGCGCGGCATCCTTGTCCCCTTCCAGCGCTGTGACAGCTTTCTTCAGTATCTCGGAACGGCAGTATTCGCGTTTGGCGCAGAGATCCTGCAGGTATGGCAGCACTTTATCCTTTTCCATGATCAGAAGTCATAACCGAAACTCACGTATGCTCCGACCTTGTTCGTGAGATTGGAGTAATGGACATTGAACTTCAAGGGCCCCATGATGGTGTTGTAAGCGTACTCCGCTCCCACACCCCAGACAGTGCCTCCGGTCAGGAGAAGGTCGGAATCGAACTGGTCCGAATCCTTTATGGCGCCTGCCAGGAAAGACAGCCAGTTGTTGCTGGTCAGGTGGAAACGGAAGTTGATGTCCGCCTTGACCATCTTGTCACTCAGAGGAGTCGCGTAATTGATGCCTATGAACGGCACCTGCTGTTCCATGTACCTCCCTGCAAGCCTGCCTCCGGCGATGTTCATGTATGCCACGGGCAGGCTTTCGCCAATGGCGAAACGGGCATAAACGGAAGGGATTATGTCCAGGACCTTTCCGGTATGGAAAACCTTGGAGGCATCCAGCTGCACGATGTGGACGGGGTCGGTTTCGCTGATAAGACCGCCGACGACATACTGGTACGAACCTCCGAAGCTGTATCCTCTGGTAGGGAAGTATCCGCTGTCGAAGGTGTCGTTCCTGCCTTCGGCAAAGAAGGCCAGGAAATCGTTCCGCAGGTTCTCCCTGTCGTATTCGGCCGGTATATAGTTCGAGGCAAGCATCGAAGTGACGTCGAAGTATTCGTTCTTGATGCCGAGCTTGAAGTCGGCGCGTTTCCAGTTGAGGTCGGAGAAATAGAACCGCTGGGCGAATTTGCCGTACTTGAAGTTCACTCCTCCCTCCGAGCCCCAAGACGCCGGGGTGACGATGGTGGCATTGGTGAAATTGCCGTTGATGTCAGCGTTGAGCGTAGGGAAGGATGGGAATCTCAGGCTGTAATGCACCCCCGCATAGGGATTGGAGGCGATCTTGAGCGTGAAGTCCCATGCAGAACCCCGGATGCGGTGCACGTTCAGGCCGAGGTTGAAGAGTGCTGACACGACGGTCTCCGTATCGAAGCGCATGCCTATGCCGGCCTGATGCACGGGGCCTTTCTGGCATATGATGTTCAGATAGAAATTTTCTCCGTCCCTCTGGAGTCCGTAGCGCACGAAGTCGAAGGACCCCGTGGCGAGTATGGTGGATACGGCCGACTCCAGGTCGGTCTTGTATACCTTGTCCCAAGGCTTTATGTCAAGTTTGCCCATCAGGTAGTCGGCTTCATCCTGTGTGATCCCCTTGAATCCGATGCCCGAAAGCACTATGGGTATCTCCCCGATGTCGACGGCGGGAGGGCTCTGGAACTCCGTGACATCCGGACCGAGCCTGCGCTTCAGTTCCTCGAACTCCTCTTTCTTCGCCGAAGCGGCATCATATCCGCGCTGGATGATGACCGCCACGCTCTCGGTATCGAAACTCATCATGTTGAATTCGTGCAGGTCGGGCTTGACGGTGATGTCCGGTATGCCGACATTCTTCTTGAAGGAGTCCCTTCCCAGGATATCGACTGCCTGCCAGACGAGGTCGGCAATGTTGTTGATGTCCTGGTATGTCATGTCCCTGTCGGAAAGCTCGACGCCGATGATGATATCCGCCCCCATCTCCTTGGCTATGTCGGTAGGGTAGTTGTTTCGCATTCCGCCATCTACGAATATCTTGTCGCCGGTCTTGACGGGCGCGAATATGCCCGGGATCGACATCGTGGACCTGAGAGCAGTGTTGAGTTCACCCTCGTGCCATAGATAAGCCGTTCCTGAAACCATCTCGGTCGCTATGCAGAAGAACGGGATGGGCAGAGTCGTGAAATCGACATCGTCTTGGTAGCCGACTGTCAGTCCGCTGAAGATGTTGTTGACGTTGTGCCCGTAGATATATCCTGAAGGCAGGCTTCCGAAGAGGTTCTCGCGCAACGTGCGTTCGCCGGACTCGTCCCCGGCACCGAAATGGAGGCCACGCTCGCTGGCCCGGAGTATCTCTCCCGGATCGCGGTTGAACAGGTCCTTCACATCATAATAGAATGGGACCGAAGCGAAGTACTTCTCCTTGTATTTCTTCTGCCTGTAGGCTATAAGCTCCTGCGGGACCTTGTCGCTCAGGGCGAGGTCCCAGTCCGCCGTCCGGACAAGGGAGTCCAGGAAGTCCGGACTGTAGCCGATGGAATACAGGCCTCCGACGAGGCCTCCCATGCTCGTTCCGAGCACCATGTCGATAGGGATGCCTTCTTCCTCCAGGAATCTGAGCACTCCGACGTGTGCGGCGCCCTTGGCCCCGCCGCCGCTGAGGACAAGCGCCACAGTGGGCCGGCGGCGCCTGATACGGTCCATCTTGGACCGCATGCGCGCCACTACGACCGAGTCTCCGACGGGATCGTAGCTCTGGAAACCGACCTGCCCTTCAGCAGGCACGGCGCAGTAAAGCAATATCCCAAGGAATATGGATACTTTAAGGATTCTTCTCATGGCTGTCGGCTTTTCAGGATTGTCCGTGCTTTCCGGCAAGCATGCCGCAGGCGGCGAGGATGTCCTCTCCGCGGGAGGCGCGGATGGTACAGGTGATTCCGTGGGCGTTCAGCCTGTCGCGGAATCCCTCCATAATGGAGGCAGGGCTGGAGACGTATGGGAAGTCCGGGATGCGGTGGAACCTGATGAGGTTCACGCGGCATTCCAGGCCACGGAGCAGGCGTATGAGGGCATCCTCGTGACGTTTGGTGTCGTTGAGCCCCGAGAACATGATGTATTCGAAACTCACGCGGCGCTGCCCGGAGAAATCGTATCTGCGTATCAGGCGGATGACCTCTTCGACCGGCCATGCTTTTTCGACAGGCATCAGTTCACGTCTCTCTTCGGTAAAGGGGTCGTGGAGGCTGATGGCAAGGTGGCAGCGGGACTCGTCGAGGAAACGCTTGAGGTTGGGAAGGTCGCCGACTGACGAGAGCGTGATGCGCTTGGGACTCCAGCCGAATCCCCAGTCCGCAGTCAGCACCTCGATGGCGCGCATGACATTGTCATAATTGTCGAGCGGCTCTCCCATGCCCATGAAAACGGCATTTGTCAGTACGTGGCTCTCGTCCACCGCAATGAACTGCGAAAGGATGTCGGCGGCGGACAGGTGTCCGTGGAATCCCTGCCTTCCGGTCATGCAGAACTTGCATCCCATGCGGCAGCCGGACTGGGAGGACACGCACAGAGTGCGCCTGTCCTCGTCAGGGATCATGACAGCCTCCACGGCCGCGGTCTCAAGCTCTTCCGGCCGCGACTGCTCGTATGCGTCCAGGCCGGAAGCCTTCGGACAGATCACAGGGAACAGATACTTCTTCGTCCCGTCGGAAGACACTGCTGCTCCGATGGATTCGCTGACGCCCAGGTCATACCTCTCGGCGAGCTTCTCACGTCCTGTCTTCGAGATGTTGGTCATCTCGTCGAAACTGCGTACACGCTTGGCATACATCCATTGGGCGATCTGCCGGCCGGTGAACGCAGGCAGGCCGATGGCTGTAGCCGCCGCCTTCAACTCATCTGGTGTCTTGCCGAGAAGCTTCGTCTTCATCATCCTTCCTTTTTAAGCCGGGATATGCAGTCTTCAAGTGAATCGAGCCAGTAGGGGATGGACACTCCGAATGTCTCCTTGACCTTGGTCTTGTCAAGCACGGAGTACTTCGGCCTGCGGGCCTTGGTCGGGAACTCGTCCGTATGGCACGGGGTTACAAGGCATCCATGGCCGAAGAGCCTGTTCACCGCCACGGCAAGGTCATACCACGAGATGCAGCCTTCGTCCGTGAAATGATATATGCCGGTCCTGTCAAGCTTGCCCCCGTCGATGATCCCGACTATCAGGCGGGCGAGGTCGGCGGCATAGGTCGGGGTTCCGACCTGGTCGAAAACGACCTTGATACTGGGATTGGAGCCTGTCAGGCGGGCCATCGTCTTGACGAAATTCTTTCCGTAGGGCGAATAGAGCCAGGCCGTCCGGAAAATGAGGTACCGGCAGCCGGAGTTCATGATGGAGCGCTCCCCGGCGTATTTGGTCATGCCATAAGCCCCGAGGGGACTTGGATCGTCGCTCTCCCTGTAGGGGACATTGGCCTCTCCGTCGAACACATAGTCGGTGGAGATGTGGATGAGTGCGGCGCCGCGCTCGTTCGCCACCGTCGCAAGATGCGCGGCGGCGGTATGGTTCAGCAGGTCTGCGAAAGTGAGGTCGCTCTCGGCCTTCTCTACGTCGGTGTAGGCAGCGCAGTTCACGATGACATCGATATCCTCGGAGCGGCAGATGATGCGTATCGCATCGGCATTGGTTATGTCGAGGTAGACCGTCTCCACATCCGGCGCCTGCGAGACGTCGGTGAAAATGAAACGGTGTCCGCTCCCGCTGGAAGCGTTGCGTATCTCCCTGCCCAACTGACCGTTGGCGCCAGTAACCAGTATATTCATGTTCAAACGGTTAAGATACTTCTCAATGCTTCGGCAACGTCCTTTTTCAGGACCTTGTCCTCAAGCTGGTGCCTGATGGCGCGAACGCGGTGACAGTCCGACCCGGCCATGTCGTACCAGCCTTTCTTCAGTATCATGGCGGCTTTCTCCTTCACGTGCTCGCCATAGTATCCGAGCAGGGAAGGGTAGTTCATCTGGAAACGCACCCCCATGCCGCGAAGGCGGGAGTACTCCTTTTCGCCCATGTATTCGTATCGCTCCGGATGCGCCAGGACCGGTCGGAAGCCGGAGCGCATGGTGCGGTCTATCATGTCCCAGAAATTGTAGGGACCGGACCATGTGGAGGTCTCCATCAGGACGGAACCTTCCTCCCTGTGGAAAAGGAAGTCCTTGTCCGCCAGGTGTTTCTCGAAGAGCTCGTCCATCATGTACTCGGAGGCGAGATGCAGCTCCACCGTTCCGTGGTACATCGCTTTGAGCTCCTCGAAGCGCTCCATTAGCCCGGCCGTGGTGTTCGGGACGTCCTCCATCGTGTGCGGAGTGAGCCAGAGTGAACGGAGGCCGGCTTCCTCCAGCATGGAGAGGATGGTAAGGGAATCCTCAGGCTTGGAGACACCGTCGTCCACTCCGAAAAGGATGTGTGAATGATGGTCCGTGGCTCCCTCCAGGAGCCTTTTGTCCAATATAGAGTATTTGCGGCTGAACAATCCCATGTCGAAGCTGATCCGTGAGTGATATAATATGCAAATTTACGCAAAAGATTTAAAGACTATGGGATAAATTGCCTATTTTTGTGTTATGGCAGATGATGTACGCAAGGCTCCGGCGTCCGGGTCCCGCCCGGTCATACGGCTGTACACCGACGGCGCGTCCAGCGGTAATCCCGGGCCCGGCGGGTACGGGGTCATACTCAGCTGCGGTCCCCTGAGGAAGGAGATGTCTGGCGGTTTCGCCTGCACCACCAACAACCGAATGGAACTCCTGGCGGTGATAACCGGCCTGGAGGCCGTCAAGTGGGACAATGCCGAGGTCGAGGTGTACAGTGATTCCAGCTACGTCGTCAAGGCCGTCACCGAGGGGTGGCTACAGAATTGGCAGAGGAAGGGGTGGAAGAAGGTCAAGAACGTCGATCTGTGGGTCCGTTTCCTGGAAGTTTATTCCCGTCACCGCGTGACCTTCCACTGGATCAAGGGACATGCAGGCCATCCCGAAAACGAGCGCTGTGACGCCCTTGCGGTGGATGCCGGAGCGGGAGCTGCCGCACGCGGAGAGACGCTCCCCGAGGACGCGGGATACCGCTCTGAGGAAAATTTGTTAACTTTGTAAATCAATACAGACCGATATGCACAACAACAATAGGAAACTCGTGGTGGGCATCACCCAGGGAGACGGCAACGGCATCGGATACGAGGTCATCATCAAGGCACTCGCCGACGCGCGCATCCTTGAGTCCTTCACTCCGGTCATTTACGGGTCGTCGAAGCTTTTCGGCTTTTACCGCAAGACCATCCACAATCTCGAGCAGATTGATACCAATGTCATATCTTCGGCGGCGGACGCGCACCAGCGTCGCGTCAATATCGTCAACTGCCTTCCGGAAAACGTCTACGTGGAGCCCGGACAGCCCAATCCCGATGCCGCCAAGGCGGCCATCACCTGCCTGGAGAGCGCAGTCGAAGACCTCAAGAAAGGTGACATCGACGTCCTCGTGACGGCTCCTTTCAACAAGAAGGTCATCTCGTCCCAGGGATTCGGTTTCACCGGCCATACCGAGTATCTCCAGAATGCCTTCGGCGTGACAGACGTGACGATGTTCATGGTGAGCGAGCGCCTCAAGGTGGGAGTGGTGACCGGACATATCCCTCTCCGTGAGGTTCCGGACAGCATATCTGAGGAAAAGATCCTCAGCAAGCTCCGCCTTATGGACGCCTCTCTTCGCAGGGATTTCGGTGTGGACTCGCCCAAGATCGGCGTCCTCAGCCTCAATCCTCACAGCGGTGACGGCGGATTGCTCGGAGACGAGGAGGAACGCATCATAGCCCCGGCGGTGGCCAAGGCCGTCGCGGAGGGCATCGACGCCTTCGGCCCCTATTCTCCGGACGGCTATTTCGGCGCCGGGCTCTATACCCGCTTCGACGCCACCCTGGCGATGTACCACGACCAGGGCCTGGAGCCTTTCAAGGCCATAGCCTTCGAAGACGGCGTGAATTTCACCGCAGGACTTCCCATCGTCCGCACTTCGCCGGACCATGGCACCGCATTCGAAATGGCCGGAAGGGACGAGGCTGACCCCCGCTCCATGATGTCCGCCATCTTTACTGCCATCGACATTTACCGTAACAGGGAAGCCTATGACGAACTCCAGGCCGGCAAGATGAAGGAGAGGGTCCTCGATGATGCCGGCCGTCCCCAGCGCCCCGGCCGTCCCCAGATCGCATAGTCATGGAGGTCATAAGGACAGTCATCCCTGATGTAGTGATTATCGAGCCCAGGGTTTTCGGGGATTCCAGGGGATATTTCTTCGAGTCGTGGTCACAGCGTGAGTTCGACGCCCTTGTTCGTCCCGTGCGTTTCGTGCAGGACAACGAAAGCAGTTCCTCATACGGCGTAGTCCGCGGCCTTCATTTCCAGAAAGGGGCTTTCAGCCAGAGCAAACTGGTAAGGGTAGTCGAGGGCACTGTACTGGACGTAGCCGTTGACATCCGTCGCGGCAGCCCGACTTTCGGCCGTCATGTTGCAGTCGAACTGGATGCTGACAGCCACAGGCAGCTTTTCATCCCGAGGGGATTCGCACATGGTTTCAGCGTCCTTTCACAGCATGCGGTGTTCCAGTACAAGTGCGACAATTACTATGCTCCCCAGGCCGAGTCGGCCATCGCCTGGAACGATCCGGCGCTAGGCATAGACTGGCGCGTTTCGGCAGAGGATGCCATCCTCTCGGAAAAGGACAAACGTCACCCCCTCCTTGCCGACTGTCCGGACCTTTTCGATTACGGATCCGACCTGTATCAAGAGTGAAAGCTTATGCAGCAATCTCATAGCTAAATGGTTTTTTATACGAAAAAACTTGTTAATAAAATTTTTTATTATTAAAATTGTAAAAGTAGTGTAAAACCAAGGTTAGTAATGAAGATTGCGCTCATAGGATATGGCCGCATGGGCCATATGATAGAGGAGATCGCCGTGTCCCGCGGCCACGAGATAGTCTGCACAGTCGACGTGGGCAACCCTGAGGCTTTCGACTCCGAAGCATTCCGCAGCGCGGACGTCGCCATCGAGTTCTCGATGCCTTCCTCCGCTTATTCCAATGTCAAGAAAGCCTTTGTCGCCGGCCTCAAGGTCGTGAGCGGCACGACCGGATGGTTCGCGGATCACCGTGAGGAGATGGAGGCATTTTGTGCGGAAGGACATACCCTTTTCTGGAGCAGCAATTTCAGTATCGGTGTATATATATTCTCCGCTGTGAACAGCTATCTCGCAGGCATCATGGACAAGTTCGACGGCTATGACGTCGCCATGGACGAGGTACATCACTGTCACAAGCTAGACTCGCCGAGCGGCACGGCCGTTACCTTGGCCGAAGGTCTTCTGGCGAAGCTCTCCAGGAAGGATTCCTGGATCAACGAACTGGCCCCCCTCGGCGAGGTCGAAAGCATCAAGACCCCCGAGGCCGGTCCAGCGCTGAAGATTTTCAGCTACCGCCACGACGAGGTCCCCGGCATCCATTCGGTGCGGTACGAAAGCGATGCCGACCGCATAGTCATCACCCACGAGGCCAAGTCGCGCAGGGGCTTCGCCCTTGGCGCAGTCCTGGCCGCTGAGTATGCCGCCTCCCATTCCGGACTGCTCGGAATGGATGACCTTTTCAAGGATTTGATTTAATTCCCCGAGATAAGATGAAAGTATTGAAATTCGGAGGCTCCTCAGTGGGCTCCGCACACAGGATGAAGGGCGTCGCCGGCCTTATTGACGACGGTGAGAGCAAGATCGTAGTCCTGTCCGCCATGTCCGGAACGACCAACTCCCTGGTCGAGATCGCCAACTATTACACCAACGGAAACGCCGAGGGCGCTGCCGACACTATCGGTGCGCTTGAGATGAAATATACCAAGCACGTCTCGGAGCTTTATGCCTCGAAGGAGTATGCCGACAAGGCGCGCGAGGTGCTCGCAGGAGTATTTGCGTTCCTGCGTTCCTTCGCCGGCAAGCATTTCGGTCCTGTCGAGGAGAAAGAAGTCCTGGCCCAGGGAGAGATCATGTCCACGAACATGTTCACCTTCTACTTGCAGGAGCAGGGCAAGGACGTCGTTCTCCTGCCCGCCCTGAATTTCATGCGTCTGGATCCTGCCGGTGAGCCCGACCTCCCGTATATCGCCGACCATCTCGGCGACATGCTGGAGCAGAAGCAGGCTTACCTTTACATCACCCAGGGCTTCATCTGCCGCAACTCCGCGGGGGATGTCGACAATCTCCAGCGCGGCGGTTCGGACTATACCGCATCGCTTATCGGAGCTGCCATCGGTGCTGAGGAGATCCAGATATGGACCGACATCGACGGTATGCACAACAACGACCCCCGCGTGGTCGAGCATACAAGCGCCGTCCATCATATCCATTTCGAGGAGGCTTCCGAGCTTGCTTACTTCGGTGCAAAGGTCCTTCACCCGACCTGCATCCTGCCTGCCAAGAACGCCAACATCCCCGTACGCATCCTCAATACCATGCAGCCCGATGCTGAAGGCACGCTGATCAACAACGAGCTGGAGGAAGGCCTCATCAAGGCCGTCGCCGCCAAGGACAATATCGCCGCCATCCGCATCAAGTCCTCCCGCATGCTCATGACCTACGGCTTCCTGCGCCGCGTGTTCGAGATATTCGAGAAGTACAAGACTTCGATCGACATGATCTGTACCTCGGAGGTCGGAGTCTCCATGTCGGTGGACAACACCTCCCACCTCAACGAGATCGTGCATGAACTCAAGAAATACGGCACCGTTTCGGCTGACCTCGACATGTGCATCATCTGTGTGGTCGGTGACATGAACTGGGAGAACGTCGGTTTCGAGTCCCGTGCCATGGAGGCGATGAAGAGCGTTCCCGTGCGTATGGTCTCCTACGGCGGAAGCAACTACAATATTTCCTTCCTCGTGCGAGGGGAGGACAAGAACCGGGCTCTCAGGGCCCTAAGCGCCAGTCTTTTCAATACCCAGAAATAATTAAACCTATTACTCCATGAAAGCACCTGTTTTCCGCGGCTCCTCAGTAGCCATCGTCACTCCCTTCACCAAGGAGGGCAAGGTCAACTACGCCAAGTTCCATGAGCTCGTGGATAAACAGATCGCCGGCGGCACCGCTGCTATCACGGTCTGCGGCACCACCGGCGAAAGCGCCACCCTCAAGGATGACGAGCACGTCGCACTCATCAAGGACTGTATCGATTACGTTGCCGGCCGTGTGAAGGTCGTTGCCGGGACCGGCAGCAACGATACCGGCCATGCCCTGGAGCTCAGCCTCGAGGCCGAAAAGGCCGGCGCCGACGCCCTTCTTGTCGTGACTCCTTATTACAACAAGACCTCCCAGCACGGTCTCGTCAAACATTATGAGTACTTGGCGGACAATGTCCATACCCCCATCATCGTTTACAGTGTGCCGAGCCGTACGGGCATGAGCGCTTCGGTGGATACCCTAAAGGAGCTTTCCAAGCACCCGATGATCAATGGTGTCAAGGACGCCAACTCCAACATTGGAGGCGTAGCGGCGACGCTTGCCGCCTGCGGGAACGATCTTAACGTATGGAGCGGCAACGACGACGAAACCGTTGCCATGATGGCGCTTGGCGCGCAGGGAGTCATCTCTGTCTGGGCAAACATCGACCCGCGCGGTGTCGCCGACCTGACGGCCGCATGTCTGCGCGGGGATTTCGCTGCAGCCGCAGCGCTCCAGTTGAAGGCCTACAGCCTGATAAAGTCGCTTTTCATCGAGACCAACCCCATGCCGGTCAAGGCTGCCATGAACATGATGGGCATGGAAGTAGGCGGCGTGCGTGCCCCCTTGTGCGAGCTGCTTCCTGAGAATGAGGCCAAGCTCCGCGCAAAACTCCTCGAATACGGTTTGATCAAATAAATATGCAGTATATATGAGAAAATTATACAATGTGGCCGTGGTCGGTGCCAGTGGCGCCGTCGGCCAGGAATTCCTCAAGGTTCTCGAAGAGCGCGATTTCCCCATCGCCGAACTTACCCTTTTCGGCTCGCCGCGCAGTGCGGGCAGCAGCTATAAGTTCAAGGGAAAGGATATTACCGTCAAGCTCCTCCAGCACAACGACGATTTCAAGGATATCGACATCGCCTTCACTTCCGCCGGTGCCGGCACTTCCAAGGAGTTCGCCGAGACTATCACCAAATATGGTGCTGTCATGATCGACAACTCCAGCGCTTTCCGCATGGATGAGGATGTCCCCCTCGTCGTGCCCGAGTGCAACGCCGAGGACGCCCTCGTACGCCCCCGCGGCATTATCGCCAACCCCAACTGCACCACCATCATGATGGTAGTGGTGCTCAAACCCATAGAGGAGCTCTCGCACATCACCCGCGTGCATGTGGCCAGTTATCAGTCCGCTTCCGGTGCCGGTGCCCAGGCCATGCTGGAGCTCGAGCAGCAGTACAAGGAGATCGTCGAGAACAAGCCGGTGACTGTCAATAAGTTCGCATACCAGCTTGCGTACAACGTCATCCCTCAGATCGATGTGTTCACCGACAACGGTTACACCAAGGAAGAGATGAAGATGTTCAACGAGACGCGCAAGATCCTTCACTCCGACGTGAAGTGTTCCGCCATGTGCGTACGCATCTCCGCGCTCCGTTCGCATTCCGAGGCAGTCTGGGTGGAGACCGAGCGTCCCCTGTCCGTCGAGGAGGTCCAGAAGGCCATCGCCGCTGCCCCGGGCGTCACTCTCCAGGACGATCCGGCTACCAAGACCTATCCCATGCCTTTGTTCACCGGCGGCAAGGACGATGTCTATGTCGGTCGCGTCCGCAAGGACCTTGCGAACGAGAACGGTATTACGTTGTGGCTCTCGGGAGACCAGATCAAGAAGGGCGCCGCGCTCAACGCCGTCCAGATCGGAGAATATCTTGTCAGCAAGGGGCTTTAGCCCCACGGTCTGCTACTTGCAGACCATGATATCGAGAATGACCTCGTCCGTCTGCTCCATCCCAACGGAGCCTACACGGCCGAGGTTTTCTATTGTCTGCTCTATGTCGCGGTCTATGATGCCGTCATGTTCGCTGACGCAGTGCCCGTCGAGGGAGAGCATGGCGGACTGGATGGCGCTTGACACGCCGGAGGCTACCTTCATGGCGCATCCTACCTTGGCCCCGTCGCAGACCATGCCGGTGATGCTGCCGCTCATGTTCTTGATGGTGGCACAGATCTCGGGATAGCCGCCTCCCATGAGCCAGGTGATGCCGCAGGCTGCTCCGGTCGATGCGACCACGCAGCCGCACAAAGCTGAGAGGGGACCGAGGTAACTCTTGATATGTATGGCTATCAGGTTGCTCAGTATCAGCGCCCTGGACAGTTTCTCGTCATCGATGCCGTAGCGTTCTGCATAGGCGATGACGGGGACGCTGACAGTTATGCCCTGGTTGCCGCTTCCGGAGTTGCTCATGGCGGCCAGCGTGCATCCGGCCATCCTGGCATCAGACGCTGCTGCAGTCATGGCCATGGCGTATGCCATGAAATGATCCCCGAAAAGACCGGAATTATCCTTCAGTATGGTCCTTCCTACGCAGAGCCCGTAGTTGCCGGTCATGCCTTCCTTGGCAAGCGGGATGTTCAGCCGCTTGTCATCCAGGATGAATTCGATGTCATCAGCCGCAACGGAAGTGGCGAAATCAAGGATTTCGCGTACAGTCAGCCCATAGTCTCCAGTCTCTTCCTCGGAACCGCTTTCACCGCTCTCAGTCAGCACCTTGTCCCCGAGCATGGTCATGACGATATTGTCATGGCTGTCTTCGATGACGGTTGAGGCGGAGCGTTCCCCGGTGCAGACCTCGGCCTTGACATACAGCTTGTGCTTTGTATCGGCTATGCTGATTTCTGTCGCCTTCTCCTGTACAAGGACCTTGGCGCGCGCCAGGGAGGCTTCGTCCATGTCCCCGAGGACTTCCAGACCATAGTCTGAGCGTCCGCATACGGCGCCAAGGGCGGCTGCGATGTGCAGTCCGGTCATTCCCGTCCCCGGTATGCCCACGCCCATTCCGTTCTTGAGGATATTCCCGCTGACGGCAACGCGGATGCGGATGTCATCGTTGAGACGGTTCAGGCCGCAGTCGGCCTGGAGTATTTCCGCAGACTTGGACACTGCGAGTGCCACGGCTATTGGTTCGGTACAGCCGAGGGCAGGCTTTACTTCCCGGTGTATAAGTCCGATGATTTGTTTTTCCCTGTCGTTCATTTCTTTTCGCTGATATATTCTACGGATCTGTGCAGTAATGTTTCCATGATATTTGCATCCTTGAGCACTTCGAGCGGGAACCCGAAGCTGACCGTGCGGTATTTCCCGGGGTCGTAGGCGACGGCGGCGGGTACCCCGTTGTCGGAGTAGCGGAGGATGGCGGTTCCATTCTTGTCGGCAGGCTGTATCCCGTCGGGATTCTCCACGCAATAGATGTCTTGATTGAGACTCTGGTGGAACTCGAACGGATGCTTCAATGATTTGAGGTTCAGTACTTTGGAAGAGGTGTGCTCGATCCGCCCGTTGTAGCAGCCATGGTCGGTGAGCCATTTGTATCCGAGAACTTCCTGTACGAAAGCCTGGGATTCGGCACGCCATGCTGCACTCTTTTCCACAGGATAGATACCGTCTCCCCAAACGTCCGTACCTATGTAGGCCCCCGATATGATGATGCCGCCGCCCATGGAAGTGTGGCCTCTAAGGGCTTTCTGCAGAGCCGGGGGGAAGACTTCGTAACGGTCCTGGACGCGGCCGTTGCCTATCACGGTAGTAACCTGCTTTCCGCAGACGAGGTCGACGATGCTCCCTTCATCGGCTCCGCGTGCGGTGAAGTCGTCCAGGGAAGCAGAATCGAAACTGTATCCTGCCGCGAGCAGCGCCTTTCCGTGGATGCTGATGAAATCGAAGGTGTTTCCGGGAACGACGGTGCCGGTCTTGTCCGAGAAGGACCCTCCGAAACCGGGCTGGCTGTTGTCTGTGAAAACGGACGAGCGCCGGAAGTCGTACATGTCCCCGATGTAGTTGATTTCGCGTATGTAGCCTACTCCGCTGTCGAGGTTGCGGTCAAATCCCGCATACTGCGGAGAGTCGAACCACGCGGGAGGGGAGACTCGATAGAAGTTGTTGACCACCAGGACCTTGGTACTGTGCCTATGGCTGCGTCCAACGCTCATCGTTTCCGAAGGGAAACTCTTCCCGCCCTCGTTTTCTGCTACGATGCGGTAGCTGTACACCATGTCGGGGTCTATCCCGACCACCACGGAGAAACGGTCACCTTCCTTGCGGACATCAGTCAGACGGACTCCCGAATCAAAAGATTCATCGCCGACACGCGTGTAAAGTATGAAGCTCTCCGGATCGGCGGTGGGCTCATGAGGGTCTGGCGTCGCCTTCCAGCTGAGCGTGACCTCACGCTCTCCTGTCAGGCGGGCCGACATTGCGCTGACAGGCAGCGGCTGGACCACGTACGGGATGCCGTGCTCGTCGCTGAGGAATTTCAGCATGCCCTTGTAGACTGCCCTTGACACCTCGAAACGGAAGCTCGGATCGAGACCGTATTTCATGTCGGCGAAGTTCTGGTGCGACAGGAGCTCCAGCAGCATGCCTGGAACCGAAGTGGTACGGGATTCGCTGTAGCTGCGGTTCCATAGTTCCCTCCGGGTCCATTTCGGCTCGAAGTCCTCCCGTATGTCGGAGCAGACCTGGTCCTGTACGATGCCGGCGAGGTGGCGGCCGAGCTGGCGGTTACGGCCGTCCGGATACTTGGACTTGCCGTCGGCCATCAGGGTGTAAATGGACAGGGTCCCTATGATACTGTCGTTCTGGGTGAGTCCTGCATCCGAGTGGAAGCCGAATGACAGGTCGAACGGTATGTGCTTGCCCTCACCCTCATAGTCGGGATTGACCGCTGAGCCTCCGGCCATCATGGTGACCCAGGCGCCGCGGCTCGCAAAGTCTTGGGTGTAATCATCCTCCCAGTTCCTCGTGACGGTGGTGTCGACGCCCGCCCATTGTTCCCAGTAGAGGGCTCCTTCTATGTAGCTCGGTACGCCGGAAGTGGTCCATTCGTCCTTCGGACTGTCGGCGGGGCCGCGGGCAACCTTGCCCATGCCGCCGCCGATCTTCACGGCGTCAGCCGAGACGACAGTACCTTCCGCCTTGCCGTCTGGAACGATGTTGTCGAGGATCACGGAACCGTCGCCGCCGTCAGTGAAATCGAAGGTCCCCAGATAGATCCAGGTCCCGCCTCCCATTCTCTGGTTGACGAGGAACTCCTCCTCGCCGTTACGGTGGCGCACGGTGTAATGCGCGGCATCAGTGCTGTTCCCGAGCGTCTTGTATGATACATAGACGGCGTATTGGCCGGACTCGGGCACACGGAAACTCCAAGTGGCTTCAGCCTTCTGCCCTTCCTCTTCGGTGGCGCATTCCGCCATGCGGGCAGTGCCCATCGTGAACGGATTCTCATTGTCATAATACACTTTCCTGGAGTCGGCGAAGCCTTCTCCGGCTGAAACCCAGCGTCCCCGCTCGTAGTAATCGCCCTTGCGCCTCAACAGGCCTTCGCGCTCGCCCCTGAACGCGGGGTCGTTGTCAGCGATGATCTCATACGGCTGTATGTCCCGCTCGCGCGGGGTCATGACATATGCTCCCGCATTCTCCAGCATAGGGATCAGGAATGGGAGTACATAGCTCTGCGTGTACATGTCTTCAACCGTGGTGAAGAGCGGCGCCCTTTGCCATGTCCATCCGCCCCATCCTTCATCATAGTAGCGTCCGTGGCTCTGCCAGAGGGCTATGTGACGTCCTCCGAGGCCTTTCGAATAATCCCTCTCGCCGACACGCGTGACCAGCGGCCTGACCTTTCCTCTCCTGTCGGCATAGCGGTAGACATAGGAAGATGTCTTGCCCTTGTTACCCCTCGCGGGGGTCACAAGGTCCTCGATGGGATCCTTCTTGCAGTAGATGCCGCCGACCGTACACTCGGAATACTGCGACGGCATAAGGTCGTAGATCTGATCCTTGAACCAGTCCAGACCGGACTGCGTCCATGGATAGTCGCTGAGCTCCTGGCTGAAGTGGAAGTCGAGTGAAGAGCCCCTCTTCATCACGCTTTCTATCCTGAGCCTCGTCTTGACGGTGGTCCGTCGCAGCAGGCGCGCCCGCAAGGAATCACTTGCCGGCATGAAATCCTTGGTGGGATTCTGTGCGGCAACTGTCAGGGCCGATAGTATGAAAAGTATGGAGATCAGTATCTTACGCATGGCGTGCAGTTTTGTTCAGGTCTATGATGAGGGTAACGACGGCCGAGATGCACAGCGCCAGGAAGTCAGCCAGGAAGTCTACGATATCCGAGGCGCGGTAGGGGATGAGATCCTGTACCAGTTCGGTCCCGGCTGCGATAATGCTTCCAAGGGCAAGTATGGCGACAGCCAGCAAAACGCTGTGCCATAGATTGCGGGTCCTCCAGCCGAAGGCCATGTAGAAGAGGACGGGGAAGGGGAGGAACATCAGGAAATGCACCACCTTGTCCGATTCGATACCAAGGAAATGCTTCGCCACCGACGACATGTCGGAGAAATTGCCGAAGCACAGGTAAAGGACTGCTGCGAGGTACAGCAGGAATACTATCCTGGCTATCAATCGTCCGTTCTTCATGTCAGAGTGCCTGCATGTCGTTAAGCTTCTTGTAATATCCGCCCAGGGCGAGCAAGTCTTCATGCCTTCCGCGTTCCGCGATGCGCCCTTCGTGCAGGACTATGATCTCGTCGGCCGCCTTGATGGTCGACAGGCGGTGGGCTATGGCTATGGTGGTGCGGCTGGCCATCAGACGGTCCAGGGCTTCCTGGACTATCCTTTCGGACTCGGTGTCCAGGGCGGCCGTCGCCTCGTCGAGGATCAGGATCGGAGGGTTCTTCAGGACAGCCCGGGCTATGCTGATGCGCTGCCTCTGGCCTCCGGAGAGTTTGCAGCCACGGTCGCCGATGTTGGTGTCGTAGCCCTGCTCCTTCTCCATGATAAAATCATGGGCGTTGGCTATCTTTGCCGCCTCTACGACCTGCTCCATCGTAGCGTTCTCCACGCCGAAGGCTATGTTGTTGAAAATGGTGTCGTTGAAAAGTATGGGATCCTGGTTGACATTGCCCATCAGGGCGCGGAGGTCCTTGATCTTCACGTCCCTTATGTCCTTGCCGTCAATGCTTATCGAGCCTTCGTCGATGTCGTAGAAGCGCGGGATGAGGTCCACCAGGGTGGATTTGCCGGCGCCGGACGCACCGACAATGGCTATGGTGCGTCCCTTAGGGATATCGAGGTCGATGCCGTCCAGTATCTTCCTTCCTCCGGGTACATAGCTGAATCCTACGCCCTTGAAGGAAATACCTTCGCGGAAGCCGTCGATCGGGAGCGGATGCTCAGCTTCGCGGATGTTGTTCTCAGTGTCCAGGATCTTGTTGATGCGCTCCATGGATGCCATGCCCTTGGGAATGCCGTATGCGGCCTTGGACAGGTCCTTTATGGGCTGGATGACACTGTATAGGATCACAAGGAAGAAGATAAAGGTCGGAGCGTCGATGGGGGCGTTGTCCTTGAGGATGAGGGTGCCGCCGAACCAGAGCACGATGGCTATCATGATGGTTCCGAGGCATTCGCTCACCGGATGCGCCAGGGCCTGGCGGGTGGCGACTCGCGTGTTCTTGACCTTCATGGCCTCGGTGACGCGGTCGAAACGTCCGCCCATCTTGCGCTCGGCCAGGAAGGCCTTGATGATGCGCAGGCCCCCGAGCGTCTCCTCGACCTGGCTCATGGTGTCGCTCCACAGGGCCTGCGCCTCAAGGGACTGTTCCTTGAGCTTGCGCCCTATCTTGCCCATGATCCAGAGCATCACTGGGGCGAAGAGGACCGTGAAGAGGGTCATCTGCCATGAGATGAACAGCAGCACGGCGAAGTAGCCCACGATGAGGATGGGGTTCTTGATGAGCATGTCCAGGGTGCCCGTGATGGAGTTTTCGACTTCCTGGACGTCCCCGCTCATGCGTGCGATGATGTCACCTTTCTTTTCCTGTGAGAAATATCCTATAGGAAGGGAGAGGATCTTGTTGTAGATGTCCAGCCGCATGTCCTTGACGACTCCCGTGCGTATGGGTATCATTACCGCCGCGGAGCCGAAATAGCAGGCTGTCTTGAACACGGTCATCACGCAGAGGAAGAGGCATAGAAGCAGAAGCGTGCGGGAGGCACCGTATGATCCGGTGAATTCGGCTACGTAGTAGTAGAGGTTATTGATGAGTTCCTTGGAGGAATGGACGGACTCCCACGGGATGAACGTGTACACTTCGTCGTCCAGGCTGAAAAGCATGTTCAGTATCGGCATTATCATGCTGAATGAGAACACGTTGAATATCACGGACAGAAGGTTCAGCAGCACCGAGCCTCCGAGGTATCTCCTATAGGGTGCGACATACTGCCGCAGCATTTTCCAAAAAGCTTTCATTTGTCAAAGTACATACAGTGGTGACGGCGTGCGCCGGGGGAGCGCCCGCAGGATAACCCTGCGCTCCTGTCCTTCTTCTGTGTTGACGAATACCGCCGAACGGTCGTAGGTCTGATGGAAGCCGATGGACTCGAGGGCGTCGGCGGACGCCCGGACCGCCAGCTCCGGGGTGTTGTTGTTCTCGCTTAGATGGCACAGGAATACGTTCCTGAGCCCGTCATGCATGAATTCTTTAATAGCGCAGGCGCACTGGTCGTTGCGCAGGTGCCCGCTGCCTCCCAGGATGCGCATCTTGAGCTCGTATGGATAGGATCCTGTGAGGAGCATCTCCTTGTCATAGTTGGACTCTATGACTACGGTGTCGGCATTGCGGGCATAGGCGACCGCTTCCTTCGTCATCTCTCCTATGTCAGTCATTATCACGAACTTGTAGCCTCCGATCCACAAAGCGTAGCCGACTGTCTGCGATGCGTCGTGCGGTACGATGAAATACTTGGCGAACACCTTGTCCGGGACGATGGTGTTCCAGTCCCCATCCTTAAGCTCCCTGCTGCATCCGCCTATCCACGGGGAGGTGAAGGGATGGCGCGACAGGGCTCCGTGCAGGACCGGAGTGGCAAATACTGGCTTGCAAAGATGCTTGCAATATGCTCCGAGATGACGTATGTGGTCGAGGTGGTCGTGGGTGACGAGTATGGCGGAGAAAGAGTCCATGTCGTAGCCGTTGGCTGCAAGCCCCTTCTTCAGCCTTCGGAGGCTGACTCCTGCGTCGATGATCACGCCGGCGCTGTGGGCGCCGTCCTCTTCGAGCGAGAGGAAATAGCAGTTGCCGCAGCTGCCGCTGGAAATACTGAAGAACTTGACCGTGCTATTGCTGTTCATCTTCGCAGTATTTGGCAATGACGCTGTATGAGTCGGCGACTCCAAGCTCTCCGGCGCGTGACAGGTCTATGCAGCCCTTCTCCTTGTCCTTAAGGTAGATGAGGACTAGGCCGCGGTTGTAGTAGGCATCTCCCATGTAGGGGTACAGGTTTATGGCCCGGTCATAGCTCTCGATGGACTCCACCAGCCTGGATGACAGGCAGTAGAGGTTGCCGAGATCGAAATGGAAATACGGGATGTCCGGGACCAAGGCCACTGCCGCCTCGATGTCCGCTATGGCTTCGGAATAATCGTATGTCATTGTGACCTGGTCGCTCACGCGGGCACGCGTGGTGCCCTGGTCGTCCATCGTGAGAGTCTGGACATTGCTCTGCATCGAGGCGATGAAGTCGATCATGTCCGCGCGCAGCACTCCCCGGTTCAGCAGGAAGAATGCGCTGTAGAACTCGGAATACCGGTCTTGTGCGGTGTCTTCGGACGATGCTCCGACAGCCTTGTCGAAACTTCCGAGAGCCGCATTATATTGCTTGTTCTGGAGTTCGTACAATCCGCGTATGAACTCGATGCGGGATTGTGTGACCCGCACCGATCCTGCGCCGGCGCTGGTGTCCCCGTACAGGGCGTTCTCCAGACGCCCCTGTATGGCGGGGGCGCCGGCGCCTTCCTCGTTGGAGATGCGCATCGGGACGGGGGAGTCCGCGATGAAGCGGTCGAGGAGCGCGTTCTCATATCGGTTGCGGAGCGCGTAGGTGACGTCATCCCGTTCACGGGTGAGTATGAAGCGGTAGAGCGGCTTCAGCCTGATGTCCACATCGCGGTGCTGAAGCAGTTCGTTGTCGAAGTCTTTCTTGGCGAAATCCGCATCGAGCGCTATCAGCGAACTGTATTTCTTCGTCGTATCGGCGAATGACCCGGCGTCGGATTCGTTCGTGGCGCGATACTCGCGCACCTTCTTCTGCGCAGTCTGGTAGTCCTCCCTCGACTTCTGCATCATTCCGAGCATGTTCTCGACATATGAGCGGTTCATGTACGCCTTGGCGAAATCCGGGTATAGCTCGATGGCCTTGTCATAGTCTTCCAAGGCGTCCCTCCACCGGGACATCTCGATGAAATATGAGGCGCGGTTGAAGTATGCCAGTACGTTGTTCGGATTGATGCTGATCACATGGTCCATGTCGGCGAGCGCCTCCTCGAAATTGCCTACCTGGGCGTGTATCAGGCTGCGGTTATAGAGGGTGAGGGCGTTGCCGGGCTCATCCTTCAGCACGCGGTTGAGGTCCCGCATGGCGGAATTGTAGTCCTTGAGCTCGTAGAACATCAGCGCACGGTTGAAATAGGCGAAGGTGTTGGTAGTGTCGAGCTCGATGGCGTGGTTCATGTCGGCGATGGCTTCCTGGAACTCCTTGCGCTCGGCATGGAGCCGTCCGCGGCGTATGAATCCTTCCGGCTCGAAACGGTCCAGTGAGATGGCCTTGTTGTAGTCGTTGATTGCCTTGAGGGTGTCTTTGAGGAATAGATAGGATGCGCCCCTGTTCAGATAGGCGGAAGGGTCCTTAGGCTCTTTCTTGATATAACGGTCGAAATCCTCCACGGCCGGCTCGAACTGCTGGGCAAGGAAATAGGTGACCCCACGGCTGAAATATATGCCGATGTTGCCAGGACGGAGCTTGATAGCGGTGTCGAAATCCTGCAGAGCCTCGTCGTAGCGGCCGAAACGGCTCAGGGTGATGGCGCGGTAATGGTATCCGTTCGTAAAGATGGGATTGATGCGTACGGAAGCGTCGAAATCCTGCTGGGCCCCGCGGATGTCACCGAGGTTGTATTTCGCGATGCCGCGGAAGAAGAAAGTCCAGTAGTCAGAAGTGTCCAGCCGCGCGAGGATGTTGAAATTCTCGATGGCCTGGGAATACTTCCCGTCCGCCAGGGCATTACGGCCGCGGAAGTAGAATACATCCCTGTCATATTGGGCTTCCGCGGCCTGTAAACCGCAGAGAAGAAGGGTCAAAATGATGAGGATGCGCTTCATAAAATTTCCGTTTATGGCCGGAATTCCTTAAATTTGGCCATATTTGCAAATATAATCATTTATTGTGCCTAAAACGTGGATCCGAGCCGTTTTTTCTCACATATCCTGGCCTTTTTCCTTCTGATCGCTCCGGTGCTGTGCCCGGCACAGAACACCGTCACAGGTAACGGGATTGCTGAACGGCTCCTGACCGAGAATTCCCTCCGGCAAAGTGTAGAGTTCCTTGCGGATACCGTGTGCGGTGGCAGGGCCACTGCGTCGAAGGGAGCGGTCGAAGCCTCGTTCTGGCTTGCCCGCCGCTTCGACCGCCTCGCACTGCTCCCGGCAGCCTCGCGCCGGGGTTCCGCTTCATACGTCCGCTCGTTCCGCGTGGAAGGCCGTGCAGGGCACAATGTCATCGGGATCTGTCCCGGTTCTTCCTCTTCGGACCGGTACGCCATCGTTGCGGCCCACTATGACAATCTCGGGATCCTGGCCGACAATATGTATCCGGGGGCTGACTCCAATGCCTCGGGAGTGGCCATGTTGCTCGAACTGGCGCGGGCTTTCAGCAGCCTTTCGGTGCTGGGACTCGGCCCTAACCAGAACATCCTTTTCGTAGCCCTGGATGCTAAGCAGCTCAGCATGGCCGGCTCCGAATCGCTGTATTCGATGATTTCCGACGGTTCTCTCTTGGATCCGCGCACTTTCCGGCCGATCCGCCGCGACCAGGTGTCCATGATGGTGAACCTGGACATCGTCGGCAGCACCCTCGAGCCGGTCACCAAGGGCAGGGAAGAGTACCTGATCATGCTCTCCAACGACGATGCGCTCAAGCGCCGCCTGTCCGAGGTCAATTTCAGCTCCAGGCTCAACCTCGACCTGTCTTTCGACTATTACCGCAGCAAGGATTTCACGGACCTCTTCCTGAACAAGATCGGCGACCAGAAGGTTTTCGTGGAGAAAGGCATACCGTCCGTGCTCTTCACTTCCGGCATTACCATGAATACCAACAAAGTGGAGGATACGCCCGCCAACCTTGACTATTCGGTCATGCGGAAACGTACCCTCCTCATATTCAGGTGGCTGGATCGGGCCCTCCGTTAGGCCCATCAAAGACTTTATTCTCCGATGCGCTTCAGGATGGCAGCGGTCTGCTCCTCGTATCCGGGCTTGCGCAGCAGTGCGAACATGTTCTTCTTGTATGCCTCTACGCCCGGCTGGTTGAACGGGTTGATGCCGAGGACATAGGCGCTGATGCCGCATGCGAACTCGAAGAAGTAGAAGATGCTTCCGAGATTGTAGGCATCGATCTTCTCAACTGAGACTTCCATCTGGGGAACACCTCCGTCGATGTGTGCGAGCTTGGTGCCGAGCTGGGCCATGGCGTTGCAGTGCTCCACACGCTGGCCGGCCAGGAAGTTGAGGCAGTCGAGGTTCTGCTCGTCCGTGCCGATGACGACGGTGCGGCTGCTGGTGCGTGCGGTCACGACAGTTTCGAACATGATGCGCGAGCCTTCCTGGATGAACTGTCCCATGGAGTGGAGGTCGGCGGTATTGTTGACCGAGGCGGGGTAGATGCCCTTGAATTCCTTGCCCTCGGACTCACCGTAGAGCTGTTTCCACCACTCTGCCAGGAAGACGAACTTGGGATTGTATGTGACGAGGATCTCTACACTCTTGCCGAGGCGTGCGTGAAGGAGATTGCGCATTGCAGCATATTGTACGGCGGGGTTGTCGGCGTTGCGTGCCTTGAGGGCTTCGCGGGTGTCGGCGGCTCCGGCGAGCATGGCACGGATGTCAAAACCGGCGATGAGGATGGGGAGGAGTCCTACCGGTGTGAGAACTGAGTAGCGGCCGCCGACATTGTCGGGAACGACATAGCTCCGGTATCCTTCCTGGGTGGACAGAGTCTTGAGCGCGCCCTTCTTCGCGTCGGTAACGGCTACTATGCGCTCCGAGGCCTCCTTGCGGCCGTAGCGGCCCTCAAGATATTTCTTGACGATACGGAAGGCGACGGCGGGCTCGGTGGTGGTGCCGGATTTGGAGATGACGATGCAGGCGCAGTTGCGTTCTGCCATCAGATCCATGAGCTCGCTTATGTATTCCTCGGAGAGATTGTTGCCGGCGAATACGACCTCGGGGGCGTCGCCGGGCTTGCGGAGCTGCCTTGCGAAATTGTGCGAGAGGGCCTCGATGGCGCAGCGGGCTCCGAGGTACGAGCCTCCGATGCCGATGACAACCGCCAGATCCACACCTTTGGCCTTCCAGTCGGCCTGAATGGCTTCGAATTCCTGGATCAGGCTTTCGGGAATATCGACGGGAAGTGTCTTCCAGCCAAGGAAGTCGTTGCCGGCGCCGGTCTCGCTTTCGAGCACGTCGAAAGCCAGCAGGGCCTTGTCCACATATTCTTTGTAATCACCTTCTTTTACAAAGGAGGAGCATCCTCCGAGATCAAATTTAACCATAGTGTTATCGAGATAAAATGTTTGTTTCAAATATGGTAGTCTACAAAGATAAGCTTTTTCCGGGCACGTATGAATAAAGGGAGAAAAAACTTAAATAAAATTTGCAGGTTACGAAAAACTATGTAACTTTGCACTCGCTTCCGACGGAAGTACAGCATACCTGGTGCGGTAGTTCAGCTGGTTAGAATGTCGGCCTGTCACGCCGAAGGTCGCGAGTTCGAGTCTCGTCCGCACCGCTTAAAAGCCCCGCAGATTTCTGCGGGGCTTTTTTTGTGGTATACCACATTCACGGCAGATGCTTCTCAAGGGATGAAAGCAAAGGATACATGATGAAGCACATCAAAAGCGAAGCAAGGATGTCCCACCAGTCAAAAGTCATGGAGAAAACGACTTCGTACAGGTACCAGGCAAAGAAATCCATAATCAACACGGCCAACTTGGTTTGCCGGATGGAAACCTTCTTTTACACCACATCTTCACGGGCTCCCAGCATCGGTTTCCAGTTGATTAAAAGAAATAATCGGAAAATTATATTGAAATAGTTGCACAGCTAAAAATTTTAGCTATATTTGCAAAAAACCGATTCTCTTATGAAACGACTCACCAAGAAAGAGGAAATCATCATGGAACACTTCTGGGAGAGGGGACCGCTGTTTGTCAGGGAGTTACGTGAATTGTACCCGGAGCCCCGGCCGCATTTCTCTACCTTGAGCACCCAGGTCCGGACGCTCCAGGAGGAGGGTTTCATCGATCACAAGTCCTATGGCCCTACTTATCAGTATTTCGCCAAGGTGACTAAGGAAGAGTATAAACAGCGCTCGCTCATCGGCCTTATCGACAAGTATTTTGACAATTCATACCTGAGCGCGGTCTCGGCACTTGTAAAGGAAGAAAAGATCACTGTCGAAGAGTTGAAAGAGCTTATCGAACTGGTCGAGAAAGGAGAACAGAAATGATGGATTTCCTGATTTATGAAGGTAAGGTGGCGGTTGCGCTGCTGGTATTCTACCTGTTTTACCGTTTCCTTTTGAAGAAGGAGACGTTCCATCGGTTCAACCGCGTGGTGCTGGTAGGGACGGCGGTACTCTCGTTCCTGCTTCCGTTATGCATAATAACTATCCATAAGCCGATGGAGGTGGCACCCGTGGTTCAGGAACCGGCTGTTGCGGCAACGGAATTGCCAGTCCAGGATCTACAGCCACTTGTTGTGTCCTCCATCCCATGGTGGCCGACGGTCCTGGCAATTCTCTTCTGGGCCGGCGTGGCTTTCGTGCTTATCAGGATCATTGTCTCCATTCTTTCCATCGTCAGGATCATTCGCCAGGGACAATTGGTCCGGGAGGAGAACGGCTGCAAGATTATTGTCACCGAGCGTGATATCGATCCTTTCAGCTGGATGCACTATATCGTTTTGCCCCGGAAAGACTGGGATGCCCCGCACGCGTCCATCCTGGAGCATGAGAAGGCACACATAGGATTCGGGCATTCCATCGAACTCCTTATGGTGGATGTCCTCTCGGCCCTGCAGTGGTTCAATCCCGCCATCTGGATGCTCCGCGCCGACCTCCAGGAGCTGCATGAATATGAGGCTGATGACGCTGTCCTCCGTGCCGGTGCCAATATCAAAGAATACCAGTATCTGCTTATAAGAAAAGTTGTCAGCAAGAGCGGCTACTCAGTTGCTAACAGCTTTAATCACAGTATCCTTAAAAATCGTATTACTATGATGTCAAAAACCAAATCGCCCCTCGTGAGGGGCCTGCGGGTGCTCTGGCTGCTCCCGCTCATCTGCCTGGGCATAGGCCTGCAGGCAAAGACTGTCTACGTCCCGTCGGACAAAGATGGCAATAATCTTCAGAATCCGCTGATAATCTTGCGGTCGGCTTGGGGAGAGGAGACAGAAATTACCAAGGCGGAGTACGATGCTCTTTCTCAAACCCGGATCCAGTCCATCCAGATGCTTAAAGACGATGCTGCGTTTAAAAAGTATGGTGACAAGGCGGCTCACGGCGTCATCGTCGTCAATCTGAAGGTGCCGATGGAAATGGAGGAAATCGTAGTGGTCAGTTATCGGGATAAAGAGGATGAATCAATACCTTTCCGCTTGATTCCTGATCAGATGCCGAGATTCCAGGGCGGCGATCTCAACGAGTTCCCCAAATGGCTTAGCCGTCAGATAGCGGCTCCGAAAGATTGCAATCACGCAGGAACTATGAAGGTCTCGTTCGAAGTGTACGCGGACGGGACGGTCGGAGACGTCGAGGTCACGGAAAGCGTCTGTCCGGAGTTGGATGCAACGGTAACGGCTGCCATCATGAAATCTCCGAAATGGGAGCCCGGAACGGCGAAGGACGGAACGCCCATCGCTACGAACCTGAGAATCCCTATCGTATTCCAAGTACGTTCTGTTCCGAAGAACTGAGCGGCGTCAAATCCATCCGTTGAATTATGTCATAGGGTCGGTCTTGGGGCGTTTGGTTATTTCGTGGCAAATGCGTACATTAGGGGTAATAATCCGCTAAAACCAATCGATCCGTTATGAAGAAACACTTTATCCTAGGGCTGTGCGCGCTCCTGCTGGGGGCAACCGCAGCCTTTGCGCAGTTCCCCGGTTTCCGTCAGCAGCCGATCACCAACGGTATGAAGGACACCTACAAGGACTATTTCATGATCGGTGTCGCCGTCAACAACCGCAACGTCACCGATCCCGACCAGATGGCCCTCATCAAGAGGGAGTTCAACAGCATTACCGCCGAGAATGCCATGAAGCCCCAGCCTACCGAGCCGGAGAAAGGCGTGTTCAACTGGGAGGAAGCCGACCGCATCGCCAATTTCTGCCGCGAGAACGGCATCAAGCTTCGCGGCCACACTCTAATGTGGCACAGCCAGGTAGGACGCTGGATGTATATGGACGACAAGGGCAACCTCCTTCCCAAGGAGGAGTTCTACGCCAACATGAAGCACCACATCCAAGCTATCGTCAACCGCTACAAGGACGTCGTCTATGCATGGGATGTCGTGAATGAAGCGGTCCAGGACAGCCCGGTCCGTAACGGCCAGTCCCCTATGCGCCAGTCGCCGATGTTCCAGATCGCTGGTGAGGAGTTCATCTACAAGGCCTTCGAGTATGCCCACGAGGCTGACCCGAACGCCCTCCTGTTCTACAATGACTACAATGATTCCGAGCCTGGCAAGAGCCAGCGCATCTTCGAGCTCGTCCAGAGGATGAAGGCTGCCGGCGTTCCGATCGACGGTATCGGCATGCAGGGCCAT
>CADAAA010000003.1 GCA_902785785.1 uncultured Bacteroidia bacterium
TGGTATACCGGTTGTGGCGCCAGCTGCACCGCCGGGTATCCACGCTGGGTCAGGATAAGCGCTGAAAGCATCTAAGCGCGAAGCCGTCTCCAAGATGAGACTTCCTTATAGGGTCGTGGGAGACTACCACGTTGATAGGCAGGAGATGTACGGGCAGCAATGTCCTCAGTCGACCTGTACTAATAGCCCGAAATCTTTCCTGAGCAGGAAATTGAAGCCAGGATGGAATTGTAAAAGTGATCGAAGACGAGAAAGTATCTCGCAGTGAATCTCTCTCAAGTAATATATTGCGGTGGCTATAGCGGCGGGGTACCACCTCTTCCCATTCCGAACAGAGAAGTTAAGCCCGCCATCGCCGATGGTACTGCCCCACCAGGTGGGAGAGTAGGCAGCTGCCGTTCTTCGGAGATGTTGTAGCGGTTGCGGTCGGAGGAAGTGCGGGAGATCATCTCGCAGACGAAGCCCGCAAGGAAGAGCATCACACCCAGGATGACCGCTACGAGGGCAAGGTAGAATAGCGGCTGGTCCGTAACCGCGCGGTAGGGAGTGTGGTGAGCCTGGTGGACGAGCTTGGCTATGATGATCCATACAGCCATGATACCGCCGATGATGAACATCAGTATGCCGGGATAGCCGAAGAAATGCATCGGCTTCTTGCCGAAGGTCTGCAGGAAGGCCAGGGAAATAAGGTCCAGGAAGCCGTTGACGAAACGGTTCATTCCGAACTTGCTCTTGCCGTATTTGCGTTTCTGGTGATGGACGGGCTTCTCGCCTATATTGCTGTAACCTGCATTCTTGGCAAGATATGGTATATACCTGTGCATCTCGCCATAGACTTCTATGTCCTTGATAACCCGGCTTCGGTAGGCTTTGAGACCGCAGTTCATGTCGTGTAGCTTTATGCCGGTGATCATGCGGGCTGTCGCATTATAAAGCTTGGACGGGAGGTTCTTGGTAAGCTTGTTGTCCTGCCTGTGCTGCTTCCATCCTGAAACGAGATCGTATCCGTCTTCTAGTATCATGCGCCGCATCTCGGGGATCTCCTCGGGAGAGTCCTGCAGGTCGGCGTCCATGGTGACGACGATATCTCCCGCGGCCTTGCGGAAGCCGCAGAAGAGGGCTGCGGACTTGCCGTAATTGCGGCGGAAACGTATGCCCTTGACGGCGTCGTCCGTGGTGGAGATCTGTCGTACTAAATCCCACGTGCCGTCGTCGCTGCCGTCGTCGACGATGATGGCCTCATAGCTGAGACCTTCACGGTCCATTACTTTCCTGATCCAGGAGAGAAGTTCGGGAAGGGATTCCTTTTCGTTGTACGAAGGGATGACGATGGAGATGTCCATGGCTACTGCTCGTCGGGGGTGTTGTCGTTCTGGCGGAGATCCGCGAAAGGATTGCGGGACGGGATATTGCGCGAAAGGATGGCGGAAAGAACCGTTCCGAAGATGAAGCAGTAAACGAGGTTGGTGAAGAAGGACACCTGGCCCATGTTGATTTCCTGCATCGCCTCGAGGCTCTCTGCAGGAAGCATGGAACCGTATGCCTCAGTGGCCGCTTCGATGGCCTGCGAATAAGTGTCAGGGGCAATCCATGTGACATATGCGAGATCGAACGCCGCGAAGATCAGCGCGGACAGGAATGCAGTCACCATTCCGAAACGGAAGGTGTCGGAGTTGTCAAGTCCCGGATGGGCAGCCGCATACTTGGTCATGAACAGTTTCATGAGATAGATGCATCCTCCGAACTTCGCCGCCCACAGCAGGAAATTCAGCAGTGTTACGAGCAATGCGGTGCCCGTAGATCCGGAGACCTTGGCCAGCAGGTAGGTGATGACCACGTAAGCACTTGATACAAGCCCTAGGACCAGCCCGGCCTTGCCGGCGCTGTCCCAAAGGTCTTTGCGGGGGATGCGGTTTTCCATTTACAATATCGTTTGTCCGAATACAAAGATATAAAAAAAGTTCGTACCTTTGTAAGCTTATAATTTTTTAGAGTTATGATTAACATCACGTTTCCTGACGGCAGCGTCAGGGCCTACGAATCGGGAGTTACCGGTTATGAGATCGCGCAGAGCATCAGTCCGAGGCTCGCTGCGGAAGTTTTGGCAGTATCCGTAAAGGCAAAGGGCGACACGTCCGTCGGCAAGGGCGTTACATACGACCTCATGCGTCCCATCACCTTCGATGCTTCCGTCAACCTCCTCAAGTGGGAGGATGACGAGGCCAAGCGCGTATTCTGGCACTCCTCCTCGCACCTCATGGCTGAGGCGCTCGAGGCCCTCTATCCCGGCGTCAAGTTCGGCATCGGCCCCGCCGTCGAGAACGGTTTCTATTATGACGTGGACCTTGCCGGTCATCAGATCACTGATGCCGACTTGCCCAAGATCGAGAAGAAAATGCTCGAACTCGCCAGGACCAAGGAGACCTTCACCCGTATCGACGTCTCCAAGGCGGCAGCCATGAAACATTTCCAGGACAAGCAGGATCCGTACAAGTGCGAACTCATCAGCGAGCTCGAGGACGGAACCATCACCTACTATACCAACGGTGCTTTCACCGACCTCTGCCGCGGACCTCACCTCATGAATACCGAGGTCATCAAGGCCGTAAAACTCACCGCCATCGCCGGAGCATACTGGCGTGGTGATGAGAAGCGCCAGCAGCTTACCCGTATCTACGGTATCACCTTCCCCAAGAAGTCCATGCTGGACGAGTATCTCCAGCTCCTTGAGGAAGCCCGCAAGCGCGACCACCGCAAGCTTGGCAAGGAGATGGAGCTCTTCACCTTCTCGCAGCGCGTCGGTCTCGGCCTGCCGCTGTGGCTGCCCCGCGGCGCCGTCATGCGCAACATCCTCGAGAACTTCCTGCGCAAGAAGCAGGCTGAGCTCGGGTATCTCCCTGTCGTCACACCTCATATCGGCGCCAAGGACCTCTATGTCACTTCCGGGCACTATGCCAAGTACGGCAAGGATTCGTTCCAGCCCATCCGCACCCCTCAGGAGGGAGAGGAGTACATGCTCAAGCCGATGAACTGCCCTCACCACTGTGAGATCTTCCGTTCGTCGCCCCATTCCTACAAGGACCTCCCTCTGCGCTATGCCGAGTTCGGCACCGTATACCGCTATGAGCAGAGCGGAGAGCTCCACGGACTGACGCGCGTCCGCGGTTTCACCCAGGACGACGCGCACCTCTTCTGCCGCCCCGACCAGCTCCAGGAGGAGTTCGAGAAGGTCATCGACCTCATCCTCTATGTCTTCAAGACCTTGAAAATGACGGAGTACATGGCCCAGATATCCCTCCGTGACCCTCACAACAAGGAGAAGTACATCGGTTCCGACGAGAATTGGGCCAAGGCCGAGCAGGGCATCATCGATGCAGCTGCCAAGAAGGGCCTCAAGACTGTCGTCGAATACGGCGAGGCTGCATTCTACGGCCCCAAGCTGGACTTCATGGTCAAGGATGCCATCGGCAGAAGATGGCAGCTCGGCACCATCCAGGTCGACTACAACCTCCCCGAGCGTTTCCAGCTCGAGTATACCGATGCCGACGGCTCCAAGAAGCGTCCAGTCATGATCCACAGGGCCCCGTTCGGCTCCATCGAGCGCTTCACCGCCGTCGTGCTTGAGCACACTGCTGGACACCTGCCGCTCTGGCTCGCGCCGGATCAGGTTAAAGTGCTGCCTGTCAGCGAAAAATATTCGGAATATGCGGAAAAAGTTTGCGATTTGCTGAAAAATTCCGATATTCGCGCTTCGATTGATGGCAGGAACGAGACGCTCGGCAAGAGGATCCGCGAGGTCGCTCTTCTCAGGGTCCCGATTCTGGTCATCGTCGGTGAAAAGGAAGTTGCCGATGGCACCGTCTCTGTGAGACAGGAGGGCGTCGACAAGGGAACTATGACGATTGACGGATTCACGGACTTCTTCAAGGCCGCCGTGGCTGAGGAGCTGTCCTGATCCGCATGCATATATTATTTGTTGAATTTTAATTAGGAGGACACTTTTATCGCAGCACCTTACAAACCGGCCCCAAGGCCTACGGGGTCCAGACCTAACGGTCAGAGATCAGGCTATGGCCCTCAACGCAAGGAAGAGGGTGAATTGAACATCAACGAGGAGATTACCGCGCCCCAGGTGCGTCTCGTCGGTGACAATATACCCGAACCGGGTATCTATCCCATCGCCAAGGCATTGGCCCTGGCCGATGAACTCAGTCTTGATCTGGTGGAGATAAGCGCAAAGGCCGATCCTCCCGTGTGCAAGATACTCGATTACCAGAAGTTCCTGTACCAGCAGCGCAAGAAAGCCAAGGAGATGAAGGCCAATGCCGCCAAGGTGGTTATAAAGGAGATCCGTTTCGGTCCCAACACCGACGAGCATGACTTCCAGTTCAAGCTCAAGCATGCCAAGGAGTTCCTTTCCGAGGGCTCCAAGGTCAAGGCTTCGATCTTCTTCCGCGGTCGTTCGATCCAGTTCGCCGACCAGGGCGAGAAGCAGCTTCTCCGCTTCGCGGTAGAGCTCGAGGAGGTCGGAAGGGCCGAGAACATGCCGGTGCTCGAAGGCAAGAGGATGACGATGATGCTTGCACCCCTCAAGAAAAAATAGCCTGCGTGGCAGGCCTGTATAATATTAACTTATTAAAAACAAAAAAATGGCAAAGCTTAAGACCAACTCCGGTGCCAAAAAGCGTTTCACGCTTACCGGATCGGGAAAAATCAAGAGAAAGCACGCTTACCACAGCCACATTCTCACGAAGAAGACCAAGAAGCAGAAGAGGAATCTCGACCATTTCGCCATCCTCTCGAAGGTGGACGAAGGCCGTGTAAAGGAGCTCCTTGTTCTTTAGTATCATTAATGTCAAACTTGGATGAGCAGTAGAAGAAGTACCTCACGAGAGGTCACTGCCTCCAGAAAAAAAACGTATTATGCCAAGATCAGTTAATTCAGTCGCCTCCAGGGCGCGCCGCAAGAAGATCCTCAAGAGAACCCGTGGTAACTTCTTGTCGAGAAGGAATGTTTGGACGGTTGCGAAGAACACCTATGAGAAGGGTCTCACCTACGCATACCGTGACCGCAGGACCAAGAAGCGCAATTTCCGCGCTCTCTGGATCCAGAGAATCAATGCTGCCGCACGTCAGTACGGCCTCACGTATTCTCAGTTTATGGGTAAACTCGCCAAGCAGAACATCGGTCTCAACCGCAAAGTGCTGGCGGACCTTGCCATGAATAATCCTCAGGCATTCGAGGCTGTCATCAACTCTGTAAAGTAGTTTGATGTGAGCTGGAAGGAGTTCTACCACAACCGTTGGACAAGGTTCAGTTTCTGGGCTCTGCTCTATGTGTTGTGGGTCGTCTGGCTCGGAAGTTACTGGTGGCTCCTCGGCCTCGTCGTCATCTTCGACATGTTCATCACCAAGAAGGTGAAATGGACATTCTGGAAGAAAGACTACAAGGAGGGAGAGAAGCACAATGTCTGGCTTGACTGGCTCGATGCCATCATCTTCGCCGTCATCTTCGTGACATTCATCAATATCTTCTTTTTCCAGGCGTTCAAGATCCCTTCATCCTCCATGGAGAGTACGCTCTATACCGGAGACCATCTCTTCGTAAGCAAGCTGGCATACGGCCCCAGGGTCCCCGAGACCCCGCTGACCATCCCTTTCACGCACAATGTCATCTTCGGAAAGGAGTCCTATTCCACTCTGATCCACAACAAGTACAGAAGGCTCAAGGGTTTCGGTCACGTCAAGAGAGGCGATGCGGTCGTATTCGGATTCCCGAACGGTGACACCGTTCTGAAAAAGGCCCCGGTCGAAGACTACCACGCCCTCGTGAGGGTGAACGGCAGGGAACTGGTGGAAAGCAGGCTCGGTCCGATCATCGTCCGCCCGACGGACAAGAAGGACCACTACGTGAAGCGCTGCGTCGCCCTTCCGGGCGACACGCTCACGGTCAAGGACGGCCTGGTCTACATCAATTCAGTCCAGCAGGAAGTCTATCCCGGCATCCAGCTTTCCTACAAGGTCGTGACCAACGGACAGCGTATCAACTCCAAGGTCCTCGAGAAGCTTGGGCTCAACATCGGAGAGCTTTACTATGATCCCGCTCTTCCTGGATACCCCGAGATGCCCCTTACGGCGGCGATGCTCGAAAAGGTGAAGGACATGCCGGGCATAGTGAGCGCCGAGCCCAACATAGAGACTTATCCGTCGGTCGATGCCTATGGCATCTTCCCGTTCTCTCCGGATTACCGCTGGACGCGTGACTGGTTCGGTCCGCTCTGGATTCCGAAGAAAGGCGAAACGGTCGAGCTTGACACGGACAACCTCCCGCTGTATGAGCGCATCATCACCGCCTACGAGAAGAACGACCTGAAGGTCAATGACGAAGGCATGATCTTCATCAACGGAAAGGAGGCATACAGCTACACCTTCCAGCAGGATTATTACTTCATGATGGGAGACAACAGGCACAATTCCCTGGACTCCAGGTACTGGGGATTCGTTCCTGAGGATCACATAGTCGGGAGACCGTCTGTGATATGGCTCTCAACCAACCGGAACGCGAAGTTCCCGAAAAACATAAGATGGCGCAGATTCCTCAAATTTGTGTAGAACATTTGGATTTGCGAAAAATTTGAGCGAAATTTGCAGCCCCGTAAATTATTTAGAATCAATTAAAAGTATAAAGATATGGCAAAGGTTTGTCAAGTTACCGGTAGAAAGAGAATGAAAGGCAACAACGTTGCCCATTCCAAGCTGCGCACCAAGCGCGATTTCTCCCTCAACCTCAAGACCAAGAAGTTCTGGTCCGAGGAGGAGCAGAGGTTCATCACTTTGAAGGTTTCCTGCAAGGGCATGAGGATCATCGAGAAGAACGGTCTCGACGCCACCCTCCGCGAGGCCCGCGAGAAAGGATTGGTTAACCTTGTTTAATTTTAAAGACTATGGCAAAGAAAGCTAAAGGAAACAGGGTGCAGGTCATCCTCGAGTGCACCGAGCAGAAGGAAAGTGGTGTCCCTGGAATGTCCAGGTATATCACCACCAAGAACAAGAAGAACACCCCCGAGCGTCTTGAGCGTAAGAAATACAATCCTTTCCTCAAGAAGGTCACTGTTCATCGTGAAATCAAATAATTGATAGGAGATTAAACTATGGCAAAGAAAGCCGTCGCAACGTTTGCTGCCAAGGCCGGTGCTAAGAGCATGGTCAAGTGCATCCGCATGGACAAGTCCCCCAAGACTGGTGCCTATGTCTTCACCGAGCACCTCGTGGAGGAGTCCAAGGTCAAGGAGTATTTCGACAAGAAGTAATCTCCGGTTCCGATTTATTGAGGGACGGGGTCCGATTTGGGCTCCGTCCTTTTTTTAGTTCATCGTTTTTGATTATATTTGTCAGTTAAAGGAATCGTGCCATGGGAATATTTGACAAAGGTACAGCAAAGACTAAGCAGAGTTTCTTCCAGAGGCTTTCCAGGGCCGTCATGGGCCGTTCGAAGGTTGATGACGATGTGCTCGACGCCATTGAGGAAGCCCTTGTCTCGTCCGACATGGGAGTGGATACCACCCTCAAGGTCATAGACCGGCTGGAAGAGCGTGTGGAGAAGGACAAATACATGTCTTTCGATGAGCTTGTGGCATTGCTCAGGGATGAGATCTCCAAGCTCATCGACCTTGACGGTACCGAGGAGGTAGTTCCCTTCGATTTCTCGCACAAGCCTTACGTGATCATGGTCGTCGGAGTCAACGGCGTGGGCAAGACCACCACCATCGGCAAACTCGCCGCCATGCTCCGGGAGCAGGGCAAGAAGGTCATTGTCGGCGCAGCCGACACCTTCCGCGCGGCGGCCGTGGACCAGCTGCAGGTCTGGGCCGACCGGGCCGGCGCGGACATCGTCCGGCAGAACATGGGCTCCGACCCGGCCTCCGTGGCCTTTGACACTGTCAAGGCCGCCGTAGCCCGCGGGGCCGACGTCGCCATCATCGACACCGCCGGCCGCCTGCACAACCGTATCGACCTCATGAATGAGCTCACCAAGATACGCAATGTCATGCGCAAGGTCATCCCCGACGCTCCGCATGACGTGCTCCTTGTCCTGGACGGTTCTACCGGCCAGAATGCCTTCCAGCAGGCCAAGGAGTTCTCCCGCGCTACCGACGTGACTTCCCTGGCCGTTACCAAGCTTGACGGCTCCGCCAAGGGCGGCGTAGTCATCGGTATCGTTGACCAGTTCAAGATACCGATCAAATTTATAGGCATCGGCGAGGGCATAGACGACCTCAAGGTCTTCGACCGTCAGGAGTTCGTCACCTCACTCTTTACACCCGAAGATTTGAAGAAATAAACACACATATACGATATGAAGCTGTCTTACAATTGGCTCAAGGACTATCTTGAGTTCGATCTCACTCCCGCCCAGGTGGCGGATGCCATCACCTCGATAGGCATCGAGGTGGACTCGGTCGAAGAACAGGAAGAGATTCCCGGCGGTCTCGCCGGCGTAGTGGTCGCCGAAGTGCTCGAATGCGAGCCGCATCCGGATTCCGACCATCTCCATGTCACCAAGGTGGATGCCGGTAACGGCGAGCCTGTCACCGTGGTCTGCGGCGCTCCCAATGTCGCCGCCGGCCAGAAGGTGCTCTTCGCCACCCTCGGTACCGTCCTTCCCGGCGATTTCAAGATCAAGAAATCCAAGATCCGCGGTGTCGAGTCGTTCGGCATGATCTGCGCGGCCGACGAGCTCGGCATCGGCGATGACCATTCCGGCATCATGGTGCTCGAGCCCGATGCCGTCGTCGGCACCCCCGCCAAGGACTATCTGCACCTCAAGACCGAGGCCGTCATAGAGTATGAGATCACCGCCAACCGCGTAGATGCTGCATCGCACATCGGTGTCGCCCGTGACCTTTATGCATGGCTGAGGCTCAATGATATCCCCTGCAAGTTCCATATGCCCGACGTCTCCGCTTTCCGCGAAGGCGAGGGAGAGGGGATTCCCGTCGAGGTCCTCGACTCGGAGGGCGCTCCGCGTTACACCGGCATCACCGTCAAGGGGGTGAAGGTCGGTCCTTCCCCGGAGTGGCTTCAGAAGAAGCTCATGTCCATCGGCCACAATCCCATCAACAATGTCGTTGACATCTCCAATTTCATACTCTTCGAGATCGGCCAGCCGCTCCATACCTTCGACGCCTCCAAGATTGTGGGCGGCAAGGTCATTGTCCGCAGGGCCTTCAAGGATGAGCCCATACGCACCCTTGACGGCATCGACCGCAAACTCTGCGACCGTGATATGGTGATAGCCAATGCCGAGGGCCCCATGTGCATCGCCGGCGTGTTCGGCGGCGAGGACTCCGGCGTGACCGAGGCTACTACCGACGTGTTCATCGAGAGTGCCTATTTCGATCCCGGTTCCATACGCAAGACAGCCAAGAGCCAGACCCTCCAGACCGACGCATCATTCCGTTATGAGCGCGGCGCCGATCCCGAGGCTGTTCCCTTCGCCCTCAGGCGCGCCGCCCTCCTTATCCAGGAGCTGGCCGGAGGAGAAATCGTCGGCAAGGTCCAGGAGGTCTATCCCAACAGGATCGAGCGCAAGCGCATCGAACTTGATTATGGCCGTATCCAGCGTTTCATCGGCAAGGAGATAGGGACCGAGACCATCGAGAAGATACTTGAGTACCTGAACTATGAGTTCGTTGAAAGGACAGACGGCGGTGCAGTCGTCGCCGCGCCTACATACATGGTCGACGTTACACGTGAATGCGATGTGGTGGAAGAGATCCTCCGAATCTACGGTTACAACAATGTCGACCTGCCGCAGCATATGAAGATGTCGGTCAACGCTTCGCCGTCACCGGATCCTGAGGCGGTCCGCAACTCCATTTCCAACTTCCTTGCTGCCAACGGTTTCGTCGAGACCATGAACAACTCCCTCACCAAGGGAGAATATTATGACAAGCTTGAGACCTTCCCGGCTGCAGCCTGCGCCCGCGTGGTCAATCCTCTGAGCATGGACCTCAATGTCATGCGCCAGACCCTGCTTCTCGGCGGGCTTGAGGTTGTCGCTTACAATGCCAACCGCCAGACTTCTTCCATGAAGTTCTTTGAATATGGTTCTGTCTATGCCCGCAAGCCTGAGACCGAGGGCACTACCCTCGCCGGGTATGAGGAGCATCCGTGCTTCGCGTTGTTCATCACCGGTACGCCGGACAAGTCATGGCGTAGCGAGGCCGGCAAGAGCGATTATTTCCAGCTCAAGGGCTATGTCGAGCTGTTGCTGAGGCGTTATGGAGCCAGGCTTTCCCAGATGCGTTGCACATCCGCCCCTTCCGATATCTTCTCCGAGGGCATGACGTACAGCATTCCCGGAGGACGGGAGCGTAAGCTTCTCAGCATGGGTACCGTCAATCCGGCCTTGGCCCGCCGCTTCGGTGTGAAGCAGCCGGTATTTGCCGCTGAGATCGACTGGAATGCACTGTTCGAGCTTGTCAAGCGCGACAAGGTCGCTTTCAAGGAGCTTCCCAAGTTCCCTGAGGTCCGCCGTGACCTGGCCCTTCTCCTGGATGAAGATGTCAAGTATGCTGACCTCCAGGCCAGCGCGGAGCGTGTCGCAAAGAAGCTCCTCAAGCAGGTCACCCTGTTCGACGTTTACCGTGGGGACAAGATCCCTGCCGGAAAGAAGCAGTATGCCTTGGGCTTCGTGCTCCAGGATACGGAGAAAACCCTGACCGACGCCGATGTAGAGCGTGTCATGGACAAGCTCCTTTCCACGTTCACCAACGAATTCGGAGCTGTCCTGCGCTAGTATGGAAAGGTTCATCCGGATTGTCCTTGCGGTCCTGGTTTCGGCCGTCTGTCTCTGCTCCTGCGGCAGGGACGGGAAGGTCATACCCAGGTCCAAGCTTTCAAGGATCTATGCCGAGATGTTCCTTGCCGACGCGTGGTTGAACACCGCTCCCATGGAGGCCAAGGAGCGGGCTGACACCATGGCTTTCTATGAGCCTATCTTTGAGAAATACGGCTATACCGTAGAGGATTACTGGGCAAGCGTATCGTATTACCTTCAGGACCCCGACCGTTTCTCCCGGATACTGAACAAGTCCAATGTCATGCTTGAGACCGAGTTCAATGCGCTTGAGAAGCAGCGGCAGGCCGCGTTTGATGCCGCCTCCAATTCGGGAACCCGTATCAAGCCTAAGCTGTTCCATCCCGTATACGGGGTTGACGGCGCTCCCATAGATCCCGGTGCTCCCGCACTTGTCAAAGCGACTCCTAAACGTTTGGTAGATCGTTCGTTATGATGCGTGAAGAGATAGTATTCGGGCCCATCCACAGCCGTCGCCTCGGGTCATCGCTCGGCATAAACGTCCTGCCGGAAAAGGGTAAACTGTGCAATTTCGACTGCATCTACTGCGAGTGCGGATGGAACCGTGACGGACGTGGAGACACACGCCTGCCATCTTCCTCAGACCTTCACAATGCTTTGGAAGCCAAGCTTTCCACCTGTGCCCGGGATGGGATCGGGATAGACTCCATAACCTTCTCCGGTGACGGAGAACCTACGCTCAACCCCGATTTCCCCGAGATGGTGGACATTACGCTTGAGCTTCGCGACCGATATTTTCCTGCCGCCCGGGTGTCCGTGCTTTCCAATGCAACGATGGTACACAAGGACGCTGTATTCAATGCCCTGCGCAAGGTCGACAATCCAATTCTCAAGCTGGATGCTCCTACAACGGAGCTTGCCAGGCTCATCAACCGTCCTGCTCCAGGATACCGGGTTGAGGATATAGTTGAGGCCCTCAAACGTTTCGAGGGAGATTTCGTGCTCCAGACCATGTTCCTCAGGAGTGACGGTTTCGATTCTTCCGCACCCGAGGTCATCCGTGGCTGGATGGACATAGTCCGGACCCTCCGTCCGCGTGAGATCATGGTCTATACCATAGACCGGGCGACTCCGCAGGCAGGGCTGTTAAAATTCACGGTCGGGGAGATGCGTGAACTGCTCGCCCCCTTGGCCGAAGAAGGATTCAATTTGCAGATAAGAGGATAATCATTCTATACATTATGGATACATTGTGCAAGAAATACGGGTATACCCCGGACAAAGAGAAGATTGACAGAAGCCTTGAAATCATCGCCGCCAATCTTGAGAACGTCATCTCTCCCGATGTCCTGAAGGAGTGTTTCTCCATCATGGACGTTACGACCCTGCACACCGATGATACGGTCGCTTCCGTATCCCGTCTGGTGGACAAGGTCAATTCTTTGGCGAAGGATTTCCCGGAGTACCCGCGTCCGGCATCCGTCTGTGTATATCCCAATTTCGCCTCGGTCGTCGCTGAGCGCCGTGCTGATCCCCGGGTTCACGTCACGGCGGTCTCGAGCTGTTTCCCTACGGCCCAGAGTTTCCTCGAGGTGAAGGTGCGCGAGTGTGAACTCGCCGTGGAGGCAGGTGCTGACGAGATTGATATCGTCCTGGCACTCAATTCTTTCCTTGCCGGTGACTACGACTCCGCATCCCGCGAGATCCGCGAGATGAAGGCTGCGGTCGACCGCAAGGCTGCCGAGGCCGGACGCACCGTGATACTCAAGGTCATCCTTGAGACCGGACTCCTTGTGACACCCGAGAAGATCGCTGAGGCATCCTTCCTTGCCATGGAGGCAGGGGCGGATTTCATCAAGACCTCGACGGGCAAGGTCAGCGTCAACGCTACACCGGTGTCGGCCTATGTCATGTGCGAATGCATCAAGGCATTCTATGAAAAGACCGGCCGCAAGGTCGGTTTCAAGGCTGCCGGAGGCATTTCCAATGCCATGGATGCCGTATGCTATTACTCGATCGTTTCTTCAGTGCTTGGCCGCGAATGGCTTGACAGCCGCTATTTCCGCTTCGGAGTCAGCCGTCTGGCCAACGCCCTCATGTCCGCCATCGAACAGAAGACGGTCAACGTGTTCTGATTTTTCCCGGTTTTTGACCGGAAGTGATTGAATAAACCGGCCCTGCACATCGCTGCAGGGCCGGTTTTCCATTTTAAGCATTTCCTTTTTGTGAACATGGATGATTCTTTGTCACTTTGCAACAGGAAAACATATGGAACTTGGACTATGAAAACTTCTTTGCAATTCCTGATGCCCGTCATCGCCCTGTGCGCGTGCTCCGCCCTTGACGACGGAGCCGCGCCCGGGGCATCGGTGACGGCGGAGAATGTGCCGCACGACATGATCGTGCTCGGCGACCGCCTGGAGGATCCGTACTCAGTATCCAACATAGAGGCGGCGCTGGTCTCACTCTATCCCTCCAAGGCCGGGCGCATAGACCTGAAACCTACCGACATCTATGTCCGTTTCCTTCCCAGGAACGAGACGGAGTACGACAGTCTGGTCTCTTCTGGGATCCATCTTACGGACCATCCACTTGACTATGAGATAGTCAGGGAGGGAGACTATTACCATGACCCGGCGCTGGACGAGGACGCCATCACCTGGCAATATGCCGTCTTGAAACCGGATTTCAACATCCCGAAGGGTATTCCTTATGAACTGCTGGATGAGTGCTATATATCCGATGCCGCCGTGACCCGCGCAGAGGATATCGACTGGGAGGCGGTGGAACAGGAGGCTTTCCGGCTGACGGGCAACGATGCGCTGCTGCCGCCTCCTGTACGGGGCGGAAAGACCAGCGCCAAGCCCTCGGGCCGCCTGCTCGTCGTCGACGGACGCGTGGAGGGCGAAGGAGAAGGCATAGCCGGAGTCAAGGTCTCTTGCAACACTTTCGTGAAATTCGCCCACGCATATACTGATTCCCAGGGGTACTACGCCATGGACAGGGAATTCTCGACCGAACTGCGCTACCGCATCGTATTCCAGAACGAGAAGGGCTTCGGGATAGGCCTGAACAAGATACTTGTCCCGGCATCGTCGTCGACGCTGGGCAAGGCCGGCCCGGAGGGTGTAAGCCTCACCGTCGACAAGGACTCGGACCGCAGGCTTTTCACCCGCTCGGTGGTCAACAATGCTGCCTGGAACTACTTCGAGTCCTGCTCAGAGCGGGACAGGAAGATCCTCCCGCCTCCCGCCAACACCAGGATCTGGCTGTTCCAGGCGCTTGACGTATGCAGTACTCCCATGCTCCAGCAGGGTGTGCTCATTGATGACACTGCCATAGGCAATTTCCTCGGCGATTTCAGGAAGACCGTCAAGATGTTCCTCCCGGACATCACGCTGGGAGTCAAGGATATCGAGGATTATTCCACACTCTATGCGGGGACGGTACACGAACTCGCCCATGCCAGCCATTTCGCGCAGGTGGGTAAGGAATACTGGAATGAATACATTTCCTATGTCCTGCGTTCATTCGCCGAATCGGGCGGGCGCATGTACGGTCTTGGAGCAGGAGAAGGTTCGGGGCACTGTGAAGTAGGTGAGATGTGGGGCTACTATGTCCAGAACCGCATGTACAAGGAACGCTATGGCGACGATGCGCATACTTTCGGCACTTCATACTGGTTCCGACCGCATGTCCTGCTGTATCTGGACGAACGCGGTATCAACCGCTCCGGCATCTTCAAGGCATTGCAGCCGGAAGTGACCGACAAAAAACTGCTTCAGGACAAACTCAGAAGCCTGTACCCGGAATACGGTACCATCATAGGGCAGGCTTTTGAAAGATATGACGATTGAACCATGAAACACTTCAGATTGCTTTTGACGATCCTGCCGCTTTTGCTTTGCGGCAGGGGTTTTGCCCAGGAACTGTCCCTTTCTACCAATGTCCTGGACTATGTGGATCTCGGGACCATGAACCTTGACGCCGCCTGGGGTTTTGCAAGACACTGGTCGGCCCATCTCGGCGTGCGCTACAATCCTTTCACCTTCCCCGGAAGGGAAGGGGTGGCCGACCAGATGCAGGCGCGTCAGCGCACGGTGTCCCTTGGCGGGCGTTATTGGCCATGGCATATCCATTCAGGCTGGTGGCTGTCAGGAAAGGCCCAGTATCAGGAATACAACAGGGGAGGACTGACAGAGCCGGAGACTTCCGAAGGGGACCGTATCGGAGGAAGCCTGGGTGGAGGATATACGTACATGCTGTCTCCAAGCCTGAACCTTGAGATCGGGGCCGGGGTATGGGCCGGTTACGAACGCTATACCACCTATGCCTGTCCTGAATGCGGTAGGGTCGTAGGCCAGGGAGAACGCCGTTTCGTGCTCCCGAACGACTTCCTGCTCGGTCTCGTATATGTCTTCTAGGTCGTGGACCGTACCGGCGGTTCCGGTGAATGCTGCTGCGGTGCTGTGCGCCATTCTGCTTCTCTCGTGCTCGGTCAAGGAGGACAGGACGGAATGCCCTTGCTTCCTCACACTTGACCTGGGAGGGATCGAGACGGCCGCACTGATGCATCAGGGATTGGATTCACTTGTGGTTGGGGTAGTAGCCGGAACGGATTTCTACGAGAAGGCTGGTCTCGCCCTGAGAGACAATGTGCAGGAGTACAATCTGGCAGTCCCGAAGGAACAGGTGGACGTGATGGTCGCTTGTGGGATAGGACGCGGAGGGCTCTCTGCCGGAGGTTTTAAGATCCCGGAAGGAGATGAATGCCCGGCTGTCTACCTGTTCACGGACTCCTTCATGGCTGATGAGGGTGAGTTGCGTCGTACCGTCTCCCTTCACAAGGACTACTGCGTACTCTCGGTGAGCATGAAGACATCCTACAATGCCCATGCGAGACCCTACCGCATCCATCTGGAAGGGAATGTCTCCGGTTGTTTGATGGACGGGTCGCCGGCGGAGGGGTTTTTCAGTTGCTTTTCTTCCCCTTCTTCCGGCGGCCTGTGCCATCTGAACATCCCAAGGCAGCGCGACGGCTCGCTGATGCTTGAGGTCCACTTCCAGGATTCCGGGGAGATCCGGAGTTTTCCGGTAGGGGAGTACATCCTCGAAAGCGGTTATGACTGGAGCGCTCCTGACTTGGAGGATATCCGGTTGGAGATGGATTTCTCAAGGTCCGGACTGACGTTCAACATCTCCGGTTGGAAGAAAACCCTGACGTTTGAAATAACTTTTTAGGATTCTTGGTAATTCCGAAAGTTTTCGTAAATTTGCAGTCCACTTCTGAGCGCGGGTGGCGGAATGGTAGACGCGCTAGTTTCAGGAGCTAGTGCTGTAAAAGGCGTGTGAGTTCGAGTCTCATCCCGCGCACAAAACAGGTCCCAGATTATTCTGGGACCTGTTTTTATTATACTCCGAAAGTGTCGCGGATGTTCGCGGCGATGGCGGATACCAGACGGGTGCGGGCTTCGACGCTTGCCCAGGCCGTGTGCGGGGTGAAGCGGAACTTTTCCGGGTGCCTGGTGTGCAGGAGCGGGTTATCGGCAGGGAGCGGCTCGCGTACGTAGACGTCCAGCGCTGCACCGCCGATGCGGCCGTCGTCGACGGCCTGCGCGAGCGCGGCCTCGTCGATGATGCCGCCCCGGCCCATGTTGACAATGAAGGCAGTCGGCTTCATGAGAGACAATTCCTTCGCGCCGACCAGTCCGGCAGTACGCTCATTGTAAGGGGCATGTATGCTGATCACATCGGCTGTCGCCATGAGTTCGTCAAGGGGCAGGCTCGGATAATCCTTGTTGTGGGAAGTTCCTGACGTAGAGTAATATACCACCTTCATCCCGAATGCTTCCGCCACATGCGCCACCTTCGTGCCTATCGTTCCCAGTCCGATGATGCCCATGGTCTTGCCGGTCAGCTCGTAGAACGGCCGGCTCAGGTCTGTAAAGATGGGACCGGCGGAATAGCCGCCTCCTTTCACGGCTCCGTCGAAATAAGGACCGTTCCCGGCAAGGGACAGGATGTGCATGAAGGTCTCCTGAACGACTGAATCGGTGGAGTATCCCGCAACATTCTTTACGGGTATGCCCCGCGCTTCCGCAGCCTTCAGGTCGATATTGTTTACGCCGGTAGCCGCTTCACAGATGAGACGCAGTGCGGGTGCCGCCGCTATCAGTTCTGCATCGACTACTATCTTGTTGATGATCAGTACTTCACAGTCTTCGACACGCTTCAGCGCCTCCTCGTGGGTCGAGGTGGGGAAACATACCAGCTCTCCAAGGGCTGCAATCTCATCCAACGGAGTGTCGCCTACGGTCGAGGCATCCAAAAATACGATTTTCATGACATCAAGTATTGTGATCTACACAAAAATAAAACAAAAAATTCGTATTGTGCCTGAAAAAGCGTAATTTTGCAAGATTCAGTTAGTTTAGTAGTTCAGATTTGATTATGCAGGAAATCAGAAACATAGCGATCATCGCCCACGTCGACCACGGCAAGACCACGCTGGTCGACCGCATGATCTATCAGGCCAACCTTGTCCGTCAGCCCGAAAATCTCGGACAACTCATCCTCGACAACAACGACCTTGAGCGCGAGCGTGGCATCACCATCCTTGCCAAGAACGTCTCCGTTATCTACAAGGGGGTCAAGATCAATATCATAGACACTCCCGGACATAGTGATTTCGGAGGTGAAGTCGAGCGCGTCCTCAACATGGCCGACGGAGTGCTCCTCCTGGTAGATGCTTTCGAGGGTTGCATGCCTCAGACTCGTTTCGTCCTCCAGAAAGCACTTGAAATGGGCAAGAAGCCCATCGTCGTCGTGAATAAGGTCGACAAGCTCAACTGCCGTCCCGACGAGGTGCAGGAGGAGGTATTCGACCTCATGTGCAACCTCAACGCCACCGATGAGCAGCTTGATTTCAAGACCATATTCGGCAGCGCCAAGCAGGGCTGGATGTCCGAGGACTGGAAGACTCCCGGCACGGATATCACCCCCTTGCTCGATGCCATCCTTGAGGTTATTCCCGCGCCAGAGGTGGTAGAAGGCACTCCGCAGATGCTTATATCCTCCCTGGAGTATTCCCCTTATGTCGGCCGTATCGCTGTCGGCCGCATCACCCGTGGAACTCTCCGAAGCGGCCAGAACATCAGCCTCTGCAAGAGGTATGACGTCGTCCAGAAGCAGAAGATCAAGCAGCTCATGGTCTTCGAAGGCTTGGGCAAGACCAATGTCGACGAAGCCCGTTGCGGCGATATCTGCGCCCTTGTGGGCATTGACGGATTCGAGATCGGCGATACCATCGCCGACTACGAGAATCCCGAGGCCCTGCCCCCGATTGCCATCGACGAGCCGACGATGAGCATGCTCTTCACCATCAATAATTCCCCTTTCTTTGGAAAGGATGGAAAATATGTCACTTCCCGCCACCTGAAGGAGCGTCTCGAGCGCGAGCTCGAGAAAAACCTCGCGCTCCGCGTCAAGCCCGGCCTTTCCGCCGACTCCTTCGTCGTGTACGGCCGCGGCGTGCTGCATCTCTCGGTGCTCATCGAGACCATGCGCCGCGAGGGCTTCGAGCTTCAGGTCGGCCAGCCGAAGGTGCTTGACAAGGTCATCGGCGGCCAGCGCTGCGAGCCTATCGAGGACCTCTCCATCGAAGTTCCCGAGGCCTTCGTAGGCGCCGCGATCGAGATTGCGACCCGCCGCAAGGGCGCCCTTCTGCGCATGGAACCGCGCGGGGACCGCACCCTGCTCGAGTTCGAGATTCCGACCCGCGGGTTGATGGGACTCCGCAGCAACATGCTTACGGCCACTCAGGGTGAAGCAATCGTCGCCCACCGTTTCAAGGAGTACCAACCCTTCAAGGGCGAGCTGGAGCATCGCAACAACGGCTCGCTCGTCTCACTAGAGACCGGCGAGGCCGTCGCTTACTCCATGAACAAGCTGCTTGACCGCGGCCGTTTCTTCGTCGAACCCGGCGAGGAGATCTACGGCGGCCAGGTGCTCGGAGAGCACACCCGCGAGCGCGACCTGAACATCAACATCTGCAAGACCAAGAAGCTCACCAATGTCCGCGCTGCCGGAAGTGACGAGAAAGTGGTCCTGCCTCCCGCCATCAAGTTCTCCCTCGAGGAGGCTCTGGAGTATATCCAGGACGATGAATTGGTGGAAGTGACGCCTCATTTCATGCGCATCCGCAAGATTTTGCTCGATCCTTTGGAGCGTAAAAGAAAAAGCGGCGAAGAAGATTGTTAATAGGAAATTTTTTACTAACTTTGCAACCCTTTATTGTACCGTTAAGCGGTTTGGCGTCCGGAAAGACGCATTTCCGCTGGCAAGCTGAAGGACAGTTCTTTAGCGGTTTTGAGAATTCGGAGATACTTGATGCAGACTTGGTTGTCGACGTCGAAGTGGACAAGTCCGGACGCTTTACCGGTGTGGATCTCGGTATCAGGGGCACTGTGGTCGTAGCATGCGACCGTTGTCTGGGAGACCTGATCCTTCCGGTGTCCGTACGCCAATCGTTCAGTGTGAAGTTCGGTGAAGTCCCTGAGGGAGAGTCCTCTGCGGATGAGGGAGGAAGGGAGATCATCCTGCTGCCCGAGACCGACGCTGACATGGACCTCGGCCAGATCGTATACGATTATGTCTGCACTTCGCTTCCGCTCTCACGGGTACATCCCGAAGGGGAGTGCGACCCGGAGACGGTCAAGTACCTGAACTCTGAGGACAATGGTGACGCGGAAGAGTCCGACTTGACTGTCGAGAGCCCGTTTGCCGCGCTGAAGAATTTATTGGATGAAAGATAAAATTTTAAAGATAGTTTAATATGGCACATCCGAAACACAAACTCTCCAAGCAGAGAAGAGACAAGAGAAGAACTCACGATCTCGCTCCTGTTCCGACCCTCGCCACCTGCCCTAACTGCGGTGCGACCGTCATGTACCACAGAGTATGCCCTGAGTGCGGCTACTACAGAGGTCGTCAGATCATCGAGAAGAGCGCCGAGTAATCGCCCTCTTCCATTGATGGTCCCATAGTTCAACGGATAGAACGAAGGTTTCCTAAACCTTAAATACAGGTTCGATTCCTGTTGGGACTACCAAAACGGCTCTACACTAATGTGTAGGGCCGTTTTTTTTGCCGTTCTTCTTGACACCTGTCTGAGGCGGATTGCCGTGACATCCTCATCGGAATGATTGATTGATGCGGGACCAATATGTTTTTTTCGGTTTTATTTTGTAAATTTAGACTGTTTGAAAGATTATTAGTTTTTTTGTATTGGATATGAGAGTGATAAAATGCTTTGGCCTTCGTAGCCTTCTCTGTGCTATGCTGGTACTACCTTTTGCCACAGGGTCTTGCACGAAGCCTGAAACGGAAAAACCTGTATCAAATGTCAGTATCAGTCCTGTGACATTGTCTCTGGAGATAGGCGCTACCGGGAAATTGGAGGCGACCGTCAGTCCTTCCGATGCTACCGACAATACTGTATCATGGAATTCGTCCAATCCTGGAGTCGCCACGGTCAGTTCTGATGGTACCGTCACAGGTGTTGCAGAAGGAACGGCCTCCGTGACAGCGTCGGCAGGCGGGAAACGTGCTTCCTGCCAGGTGACGGTGAGTAAAAAAGTCATCGCAGTTACTTCGGTCACTCTAGACAAAACCGAGGGTGAGTTATTGGAGGGAGAGACCCTGCAACTGACTGTGACGGTCAAGCCTGACGATGCTACGGATAAAAGCGTGGTATGGTCGACTGACAAAAAGGATGTAGCAAAGGTCAGCGATTCAGGTCTTGTCACGGCAGTGTCAGAAGGCGAAGCTACTGTGACTGCTTCGGCCGGAGGCGAGTCCGCCACGTGTGTCGTCACAGTGAGAGAGCCGGAGTACAAGGCCAAGGAACGTGCCGCCCTCGTGGCATTCTACAAGGCCAATAACGGAGACAGCTGGGAAAGAAATGACAACTGGTGTACCGACTCTCCTCTCAAAGAATGGTACGGCGTCAAAATGTCGCAGGATGGCAGGCACGTGACCGGAATCGGTTTGTCCTATAATGAGGTCGACGGTTATATCCCCAGGGAAATAGCCGATCTCACGGAGCTTGAGTCTTTGTCCATACGGAACTATTATCACCTTGCTTCAGCATCTTCTCCCTTGCCGGCCGAGATCGGAAGCCTGAGCAAGCTCAAACATCTGGAATTGCAGAATTATTCCTTGAGTGGTAAGCTGCCGGAGACGTTGTACGACCTTGTTGGTCTGGAGTTCCTCCGTATCGTCTATGCTGAAGACATGCAGCCTGCTCCCCTCTCTCCCTCGTTGGGCAAGCTTGTTAACCTTACTACGCTCAACCTCAGTAAAATGAACCTGACCGGGAAGATCATTCCCGAGATCGGGAGCCTGACGAATCTGACCAATCTCACCATGTTTGGCAATGAGCTCACGGGCAGCATTCCTGAATCTTTCGGTGGCCTCGTCAACCTGGAAACCCTGGATTTGTCCACAAACTATCTTTCCGGCGAAATCCCCGCTTCTTTCTATAGGGTAAAGAATTACTGGAAACTGTGGACTAACCTTGTTTGGCAGAATGACTTCACCCAGGAACAGATAAGAAATGCGAAGATTCCCGCTCCCAAGTCTCCTGTCATATATGATCTTGACGGAGAGCCTATCGACTTGGAGGAAGAGTTTTCAAGGAACCAGTATACGGCTCTCCTCAGAATGACCCCGTTTACCGAATCAATGCAGATTCTGCCCGAGCTTGCTGATCTTTACCGTGCCAAGAAAGACGAAGGTTTCGGCGTGATAGCCTATTATGACAACAATATCCAGGATCCAGCATTGAAAAAGAAGAGGACGGATGAGTTCGTAAAGGCAATGAAAGACAGTGGTGCAGGATGGAAGTCTTTCGTAAGATATGTGTATGAGCACACCGATACGACTCCTTTCTTTGGTGAATACGGGCGTGGATTATACCCTTACGCCAGTACTGATGACATGATAGTTATCGGCCCTGACAATACCATATGCTATACGACACTTATTGACGATGAGAGTGAGGATAGAGACAGGATGCTGAATGCAATGGATTACTTGAGGGGTGTTTTCGACTCTCCTGTGCACAGATACGAGTCAACCGACTACTCTGCAGACGGTAAGGTATCGGTACTGCAGAAAGCTACTGTCGGGAACGGTATCGATATCGTCATTACCGGAGACATCTATTCGGACAGGATGATTGCCGACGGAACCTTCAGGTCTGCTGCGACTCAGGCCATGGAAGACCTTTTCTCCGAGGAACCCTTCAAGTCGATGCGTAGCAGGTTCAATGTCTATCAGGTGGATGCAGTGTCCAAGAATGAGGATATGTTCAACGGGATGTCGTCGGCCTTCTCCGTCAAATTCGTCGGCGCTACCGCAATGACAGGAGACGATTCGAAGGTACTGGACTATGCTTTGAAAGCTGTTGGATCCTCCAGGATGGATAATGTGTTGGTGTTGGTACTGGTAAACAGCAGTATGAGCGGAGGAATTGCCTTTAACTACTCCCCGGTAGATCCGGACGACTATGCCGGTGGTCCTGCTGTCACCTATGTCCCTTACAAGGGTATAACCAAGTCAGACGGAGTCTCCGACAAGGTTGGTACCGTACTCCATGAAGCCGGAGGGCATGGATTCGGCAAACTTGCCGATGAATACTCGATCCGTTCAAATGGAAGGATCACAGACGCTGTCATTTATTCTCTCAAGCATGGCTTTCAGGCGATGGGATGGTTCCTTAATGTCGATACGACGAATGACCTCAGCAAGATTCTTTGGAGCAAGTTCATTGGTGACAAGCGTTTCGAAAGCGAGAAGATCGGTGCCTACCGTGGAGGATATACTTTTGCCAACGATATTTGGAGACCGACCGAACAGAGCGTCATGAATGACAATTTCATGCATTCCGAGTTCAATGCCCCTTCCCGCGCTTTGATCTATTCACGCATCATGAAGTTGTCCGAGGGAAGGTCTTGGGAGTTCGACTACGAGACTTTCGCGGAATGGGATGTTGCCCACAGGCCTTCCAAAGCTTCCCGCAGGCCGATGGTATTGAAAGATGCGGCTGGGGACCGCACCCACTTTGCTCCGGTCATCGTACCCAAGACCTGGAGGCAGGTGGTTGAGGGCAGGTAGTTCACAATCCGCATAATATGGAGGAGAGGTTGACTGAAAGGGTCAACCTCTCTTCTTTTTGGAAATAATGACGGTAATTGTTAAATTTGTTTTTAATATGCATCAAAGTGCGCAGCAATGAACAAGAAAACCTTGATCACCCTCATCGCAGTGGCGTCCATCTTCCTGCTCGGAATCGCGGCAGGTGTCATTTATCTCTATAGAGGAGATACAGGCAGGAGGAGTTCCTCTGCTGCCGGCAAGGTGAATGTCAATGCCCAGTTCCCTCTGCTGCGCGCGGTCCCTTCCGATGCTATCGCAATCCTCTGCATGGACGATACGCGCGATTGCGCCGCTCTGTTGAATGACGGGACCAAGGCCTTCTCCGCTTTTGTAAAGGACGGCCGTAAGGACTCCTGCGCCACTTTTGTCAGGAGACTTGGCGAGGCGGTCGAGGGCGGAAGGCTCGCTGCATTGCGCTCGGAGCCGATGGCCCTCTCGCTGCACTACAGCGGCTCGCTTGCCCCGCTCCTCCTGCTGGGCATGCCCGCGGCTGTCTCCGACTCCACGGACATGGTGCTCCACATCCGCGGAATGGCAGATGCGTGTGGCCTTTCAAATGCTTTCTACAGTACCGACGGCGTCAATATGCTGCTTGTGTCGGCTTCGGAGACTCTGGTCAATTCCTCGCTCCGGCATCAGGGCGAAGGCCTGTCCATACAGGCTAACAAGGAGTTTACCAACTGCCTGCAGGGAACTTTGGGCAAGGACGTCCTGTTCCTTTCGAACCTTTATGCTTCCAGACTTCTGCAGGGTTTCTTCCAGCGTCCCGTCTACCGCCACGCAGACTTTTTCAAGACTGTCGCTTCCTGGACCGTGATGTCTCTGAACACGTTGAGCGATGAGACGTTCTCCGCCAAGGGCTACCTGTCCTCGGGCCGGAGCGCCGATACTTTTGCCGGCGTCTTCTCTTCAGCGCGCATGGAGACTCCCGGGTTTACAAAGGCAGTCCCATCGGGAATAGTCTTCGCCGTATCCATTCCCATGGCCGACCAGGCCAATTATCTGGAGTCTTACAGGAAGTATCTTGATGCCTGTTCCAAACTCGGGCCTAACGAGGCTGCGATATCAAGCCTCGGGCGCTCCGCCGGCAGGAATCCCAACGACTGGGCCAAGGGCTTGGCCCTCAAGGAAGTGGCCAAGGCCCAGTGGCGCTCCAAGGACGATACTTTCGAAGCTCTTTTCGTGCGTGTTGGCAGGAAGGATTATTCCCTGATATTCAAGGGACTGGATATTTCCGGCGAGAAGGATTACGTCATGTCCGCACAGCCTTATGCCTTCGGCGGATTCGCTTCTGTCCTCTTCGGCAATTTCTTTTCCCTCGCAGATGAGAGTACCTTCGCCTTTACGGGCGAATGGATCGTGAGCGGCAGCCGCGCAGCCGTGTCCGACTATGTCGAACGCTACGCTTCCGGCGATGTGCTCCAGGCCTTGCTGACAGATACGGCTTCCGCTCCGACTGCGCTTGGCAGGGACTGTTCCATGGCCGCCTATTTTTCCGCCGGAGCGGCTCAGGGCGAAGCCTTGTTCACGCCGGCAATGCTCTCTGCGGTGAGTTCCACTCTGGACGGCGCCGCATTCGAGCCTTGCTTCCTTATCTGCAACGGCGACAGTTTCCAATTCGATGTCGTCAGGGTGCCTTTCATCAACCGCAGCAGCACTCCTGCCGTAGTCTCCGATGCCGCGATCGTGATCCCTTCGGGACCGTTTGAAGTCCAGAATTCCGGCACCGGCGGCACCAATCTCCTGGATCAGCAGTCCAACTATTACCTGAGTTTCAAGGAGAAGGACGGCAAGGGCATATGGAGCGTCCCGTTCAGCGGTCCGCTTTGCGGCAGGGTAGAGAGCATCGACTACTATGCCAACGGCAAGATACAGTTCCTGTTCGCGTCCGGATCGCAACTGTGGCTGCTGGACCGTCTGGGACGGTTCGTTTCCGGATTCCCTGCCGAACTCGGCAAGGAGGTCCTTCTCGGCCCGGCTGCATATGATTTCACAGGGGCTAAGGGATATACGGTGATGGTCCTCCATACAGACAATACTATAGGAATGTACAATCTTCACGGCGCGAAGCCCGACGGATGGAAGGGTATCTCGTCCGATGAGAAAATCATATCGCTCCCTGAGCTGGTCACCGTGGACGGCGTCAATTACTGGGCCGTCCGTACTGCGGTGCAGACGCAGATCTTCCCCTTCGACGGAGGGGATCCCGTTTATCGGCAGGAGGGAGCCAAGTCCATCCGTCGCGACAGCGAGCTCGAGGTCGACGGCAAGACCCTCAAAGTGACCTGTAACGACGGTAAAACCAGAAACATCAAACTTTAAAGATGGAATACAAATCAGTAAACAAGCTCCTCGAGGAGAGTTTCAAGAAGAATTGGGAGCGCCCTGCGCTCTCCAACTACCATGGTGTAACCCTGACTTACGAGACAGTTGCCAAGCGTATCAAGCACTTGCATATAACTTTCGAGAAATGCGGCCTCCAGAAGGGCGACAAAGTCGCCATCTGCTCGCGCAACCAGGCCAACTGGGGAGTATGCTTCCTCGCCGCATTGACATACGGCGCGGTTCCCGTACCCATCCTGCACGAATTCAAGCCAGGCAATATCCATTATCTCGTGAACCACTCCGAAGCCAAGGTTTTCTTCGTGGACGAAGTCCTTTGGGAAAGCCTGTCCGAGGCCGAGATGCCGGGACTGTACGTCATCGTCCAGATGAATACCCTCAAGTACCTTTATTCGCGTGCGGAGGACCTTCAGGACGTGCGTGACAACCTGCCGGAGACATTCGCCGCCTTGTACCCCAACGGATTCACCCCCGACGATGTTTCCTATTATGAGGACAAGCCGGACGAGCTGGCCATCATCAATTATACTTCCGGTACTTCCGGCTTCTCGAAGGGCGTGATGATTCCGTACAGGGCTCTCTATGCCAACATCAAGTTTGCGCATGAAACCGCCGAGCCGCAGATGACCGCCGACTCCGAGATGGTGTCGATGCTGCCCAGCGCCCATATGTACGGCATGATGTTCGAGTTCCTCTTCGAGATGACCATCGGTGCGCACGTCCATTTCCTTACCCGAGTCCCCAGCCCCAAGGTCATCCTTAACGCTTTCCAGGAGATTCGTCCCGACGTGATCATCGCCGTACCTCTGATTATCGAGAAGGTGTACAAGTCACAGCTTAAACCTATCGTGGACAGGAACAAGACATTCTTCAAGATCCCTATCCTCAATCAGTTCCTTCTCAAGAAGATCCGCAACGGCCTCATCGAGGCCTTCGGCGGCCGCTTCGAGGAGGTTATCCTAGGCGGCGCCGCCTTCAATCCGGAGGTGGAGAAATTCCTCAAGAAGATCAATTTCCCGTTTACCGTGGGGTACGGTATGACCGAATGCGCCCCTCTGATCACTTACGCCAAGTGGTACAAGGGTAAGCTTGGCTCCTGCGGCAAGCCCATTACCGGCTGTGAGATACGGATCGACTCCGAGGACCCGCAGAACATCCCCGGCGAGATCCAGATCAAGGGAGACAATGTATTCCTTGGCTACTTCAAGAACGAAAAGGCTACGAAGGAGTCGTTCACGGAAGACGGATGGTTCCGCACCGGAGATATGGGCGTTATCGACGAGGACGGCTACCTGTTCCTTCGCGGGCGTTCCAAGTGCATGATCCTTGGCGCTAATGGCCAGAACATCTATCCGGAGGAATTGGAAGCGGTCATCAACAATATCTCTTATGTGGTCGATTCGCTGGTAGTCGAGGAAGATGGCGGTCTTACCGCATTGATCTATCCCGACCATCATCAGGCCGACCTGGACGGCATGACGCGTTCCGAACTCGAAAAGCGCCTGCTGGACGCTCTTCCCGAGATTAACAAGGAGATCCCTAACTACGCCAAGATCCGCAAGATAGAGTTCATGCCCGAGGATTTCGAGCGCACTCCCAAGAAGAGCATCAAGCGTTACCTTTATCAGAGAAGTTAAGCATGGAAAAATTCGATCACAGCTACATCGAGATGGCCTCTATCTGGGCCAGGAATTCCTATTGCAAGCGCCGTCAGGTCGGCGCCCTGCTTGTAAAGGACCGTATGATCATTTCCGATGGATACAACGGCACCCCTTCGGGGTTCGAGAATATCTGCGAGGACGAGAATGGCGTTACAAAGCCTTATGTCCTTCACGCTGAAGCCAATGCCATCACCAAAGTTGCCAAGTCGGGCAACAGCAGCGCCGGGGCGACCCTCTATGTGACGGCTTCACCTTGCATGGAATGCTCCAAGTTGATTATCCAGTCCGGCATCAAGCGTGTCGTATACAGGGACGAGTACCGTCTGACCGACGGTATCGACCTGCTCAGGAAGGCCGGGATCGAAGTGGAAAAAGTCGATTGAGAATGTCTGAAAAGAGAATATCCTCGATCTGGGTGGCGGTATTGGGCATAGTCCTCGGGGCTCTGCTGGTCTTGACTATCCAGAAAGTGACGGAAAACAACCGTCGCTTGAAGACCCGTTACGAAGACTGGCGCAAGCTCAACCTTGTCTTGGAGAAAGTGGATGAGATGTATGTCGATATGGTTGATTACAAGAAGGTTACGGATGCGGCTATCTCAGCCGCTCTATCCGGATTGGACCCGCATTCCGTCTACATGCCTCCGGCAGAGCTGGAGGAGTCCGAGACTGACCTTGCCGGTAATTTCGACGGCATCGGCATACAGTTCAACGTTCCTAACGATACGGCCATCGTGCTTGAGGTCATTCCGGGAGGCCCTTCCGAAAAGATAGGCATGTTGCCCGGAGACCGCCTCCTGAGTGTGGACGACAAGGTGATAGCGGGCGTAAATTTCCCGCAGGACAGTATGGTCAGGCGCATGAAGGGCCCTGCCGGCACTAAGGTGACGGTCACAGTCCTTCGTGACGGCGTAAAGATTCCTTTTGAGATAACCCGCGGCAAGATTCCGGTCCACAGCATAGATGCTTCGTTCATGGTGAACGACACTACGGGTTATGTCCGGCTTTCCAAGTTCTCCCGCACAACCTACAACGAATTCCTGAATGCCTCGGTGGAACTTCTGTCTTCGGGCATGAAGCACATGGTCTTCGATATCAGGGACAATACCGGCGGTTATTTCGACCAGGCCTTGCTGCTGTCCAACCTTTTCCTGGACAAGGGAGATCTCATCGTCTACATGGAAGGCCTTCATCGTGACCGCGAAGACTACAAGGCTGACGGAAGGGGTATACTCAAGAATGTAGGCCTTACCGTCCTGATCAACGAAAGCAGTGCGTCATCCAGTGAGATCGTCGCAGGAGCCATCCAGGACAACGACAGGGGAGTGATCGTCGGGCGCCGCTCTTTCGGCAAGGGACTTGTCCAGGAGCCGGTATACTTTACCGACGGCTCCGGCATCCGCCTGACTGTCGCACGTTTCCATACTCCTTCTGGCCGCTGCATACAGAAGCCTTATTCCGATGATTATCAGAACGATATCATCAACAGGTACAATGATGGCGAACTTACCGGAGCCGACAGCATCAAGGTGAACAAGTCCGAGGTGTACTATACCATAGGAGGGAGGAAGGTGTACGGAGGAGGAGGTATCATCCCCGATGTTTTCGTTCCATTGGACACAACCCTTGCCACCCGATTCTACGTGGATTGCAACCGCAAGGCTACGGCCATGCGTTTCGCCTCGAACTACTTCGATACCCACAAGGCTGAGCTTTCCGCAATTGACGACTATCAGGCGTTGCTGAAGTATCTTGAATCTTCATCGATAGAGTCGCGTTTCCTCGCTTTCGCCAAGGCGAAAGACGGTTTGGAGCCTTCCTCGGATGAGGAATGGGCAGAGACGCGGTCATACCTCATGCCTCAGGTCAAAGCCCTTGTAGGACGTTATTCAAAGTTGGGGGACAAGGCTTTCTATCATCTTTACCTCGACATAGACGATACCTTCAAAGAGGCGATGAAACCGCACGAGATCGTCACTGTGCGATGAAAGCGTAGACTATATTTCCTACTTGACGTGCAGGAGCGGTGGGGGAGGCCGAGAATTTGGCCGAACGCGCCGCTCTTATTGCGAAATTGCGCAGGCAGGTATCGCTCGAGGATATGTTGTCATCTATCTTGGCTATCAGGACATTGCCTGCGTTGTCGACCGTGATGATTACCGTGACTTCTCCCGAGCCCATGCAACGGTATGCGGGAATGGGCAGGCGGCTGGCCTTGCGGCCGTCGAGGCTGTAGGAGACCACGGAAGGGCCGGAATACACTTCTTTCTGGGTCTTCTTATCCGAGCCCTCCGTACTTGGCGGCGGAGCTATCGGTACGTATTCCTCGGGATTGTCCTCGCGGTTGAAGGTGTTGTTCAGGGCCTCCTGTAGGCGTTCCGCATCCTTGTACAACTGCTCTGCATCGGTATTCCGGTCATCTTTCAGCGCTCCCCGGTCCACGACGACGTTGCGTATGGGGGTGCTGCCCTGGGCGGAAATGATCTCGTCCAGGTGGCGGCTCACTTCCTCCTTGAATGCCAGTTCCTTTTCGAGTTTCTCGATGGTCTCCTGGCGGGTGAAGTCCAGGACGAAGGAGTCCTCCTTCCTGAGCGCCAGGCTGAGCTGGCTGGCCAATAAAACAATAATCACCGTGAGATGGACTATCACGGTGATGTAGAGTCCGGCGCGGTCTTCTTTCTTCAGCCTTTTCACCGGACGCAGGATCTACTGTTTATTCACCAGCGATTTCTCGATGGTGGCTGAAATGACGTCGATAGCGACCTTGTTGTGCCCTCCCTGCGGGATGATGATGTCCGCGTAACGCTTGCTGGGTTCGATGAACTGGAGGTACATGGGCTTGACGGTATTGGTGTAGCGCTCGATCACCCAGCGGACATCCTTTCCGCGCTCGGTGATATCCCTGGCCATGACCCGCATCAGGCGGTCATCGTCATCTGCATCAACGAATATCTTGATATCCATCTGGTCGCGCAGTTCCTTGCAGGTGAAGATGAGGATGCCTTCGATGATGATGACGTCGGCGGGCTCCACCGTGACCGTCTCGGTCTTGGAGCGTGAGCAGGAGATATATGAGTAGACCGGCTGGTGGATGGTCTTGCCGGCCTTCAGATCGGCAAGCTGCTCGCAGAGCAACTCCCAGTCGATAGCGTCGGGATGGTCGAAGTTGTGGTGGCGTTTCTCCTCGTCGGTCAAGTCGCTGGAGTCCTTGTAGTAGGAGTCCTGCGGGATGATGACGACTTTCTCGCCCTTGATGTTTTCCGAGATGGCCTTGACCACCGTGGTCTTGCCCGAGCCGGAGCCTCCGGCGATACCGATTACCAGCATAATATTTTAGAATTCAGCGTTCTTGGGAGTGCGGGGGAACGGGATGACGTCACGGATGTTGGACATGCCGGTGACGAAAAGCAGCAGTCGCTCGAAACCAAGGCCGAATCCGCTGTGGGGGCAGGAACCGAAACGCCTGGTATCGATGTACCATTCGAGGTTGTTGCGGCTCATCTGGAGCTCGTCAATGCGCTTTTCAAGTTTCTCGAGGGACGCTTCGCGCTCGGAGCCTCCGATGATCTCGCCGATCTTGGGGAAGAGGACGTCCATGGCGCGTACGGTCTTGCCGTCCTCGTTCTGCTTCATGTAGAAGGCCTTGATATCCTTGGGATATCCGGTGAGGATGACGGGCTTGCAGAAGTGTTTTTCCACAAGATAGCGCTCGTGCTCGCTCTGCAGGTCGACTCCCCAGTAGACGGGATACTCGAACTGCACGCCGTCCTTGACGGCCTGCTCGAGGATCTTGATGCCTTCAGTGTACTCCAGACGGACGAATTCGGTACCGATGACGCCGCGCAGGCGCTCGATCAGTTCAGGATCGTAGCGGTCGTTGAGGAACTTGATGTCGTCGTAGCAGTTGTCGAGAGCGTACTGCACCAGATGCTTGATAAAGTCCTCCGCGAGGTCCATGTTGTCATTGATGTCGTAGAAGGCCATCTCAGGCTCTATCATCCAGAACTCCGCGAGGTGGCGCGGGGTGTTGGAGTTCTCGGCACGGAAGGTCGGGCCGAAGGTGTAGATCTCGCCCAACGCGGTGGCGCCGAGTTCGCCTTCGAGCTGTCCGCTGACGGTCAGGCTGGTCTGCTTGCCGAAGAAGTCCTTGGAGTAGTCTATGTCGCCCTTCTTGTTGCGGGGGAGAGGCTGGTTGAGGTCCAGCGTCGTCACCTGGAACATCTGGCCGGCGCCTTCGCAATCGGACTCGGTGATGAGCGGGGTATGCAGATATACGAATCCCTTGGAGTGGAAATACTCGTGGATGGCGAATGCCATCTGGTTGCGTATCCTCAGGACCGCTCCGAAGGTGTTGGTGCGCATGCGCATGTGTGCGACCGTGCGCAGGTATTCGAAGGACGTGTCCTTCTTCTGGAGAGGGAAGCGCATGGGGTCGCATTCGCCGTAGATCTCTATCTCCCTGGCCTGGATCTCGACTGCCTGCCCGCTGCCGACAGAGGCCACGAGTGCACCGGTGACGCCTATGCAGGCACCAGTGGTGATGCGGCCGAGTATGTCCTCCGCGAAAGCGGTCTTGTCTACTACGATCTGGATATTGTTGATGGTCGAACCGTCATTGAGCGCGATGAACGCTACGTTCTTGTTACCCCTCTTGGTCCTTACCCAACCTTTGGCAAGGACATCCTTTCCCGGCTCGCTCATGAGCAGGTCTTTGACCTTGGTTCTGACTATTCTTTCCATAAATGAAGTGAAAATGATTATTGTTTCTGTTTCAATCAACAAAGATAACTCTTTTCACCCTATTTGACAATAAAAAAGCAGTCCCGGATGGAACTGCTTTTTTACTTATGGGGATAGGAAAGGGTTAGTTCTCCGCTTTCCTTGCCATGTACATGATCTTAAGCGCGGAGCAGCGACGCAGCTCCTGCTTAACATCCGTAATGATACCCATTCTGACATCCTCGTCAGCCCTGATGACCGTGGTCATGAACTGGCGGTCTGCCTCACTCAGGCTTTCACGCTCTGCAGCGATGAAGTCGCGGATGTCTTCAGTGGTCTTGAAGGAGTCGTTCAGCTGGATACGGGCGTCGGTACCGTACTGGCCCTGATACTGGCGGGTCGGGGTGCCGATGTTGATGTACGAGGAGAGGTCCTTCCTTTCCAACTTGGTGACCTCGGAGGCTTCAGGCATCTTTACGATGACCTTATTCTCCGTCTCACGCATCTGCGTGGTGACCATGAAGAAGAACAGGAGCATGAACACAATATCCGAAAGGGAACCGGAAGAAATACCGGGAACGTCTTTCTTACTGTTGCTTCCACCGAATTTTGACATAATCTTATCCTCCTGTTTTATCGTTTGGATACATCCTTAGGCTCGGCCTCGGAGATGTTCTGGGGGATCGCTTTCTTGACGATCTCCTGCTGCTCTTCAGTGAGCCTTGAGAAAGGTTTTCCGTAATTCCTGTTTGAGAATTCGTCGCGGAGTTCGTTGACAGCCTTCACCAGCTCGTTCTGAACGGCGATGTAGGCGTGGTAGCTGGTACCACGGTCGTTCTGCAGGGAGATAACACCCTGGGAAACCGGATACTGGCCATAACCCTCGATGTCCGTCATCTTCTTTTCGGGAAGGTTGGGATCATCCATGGGATTGGAGAAGAACTCCTTGACTTTGTCCTTGAGCAGAGAGATGTCCATAGGCTCATTACCTGCGAGCAGCCTGTCAGCGGAGTTAATCTTCACAACGATGATATTGCGGCGGTTAACTTTCTGGTCCTCGACCTTCTGGTTGGGGTCAGGCATAGGAGGCAGACGACGGGACAGACCTGTCTGCGATCCCATGGTGGTAGTCATGAGGAAGTAGCAGAGGAGCAGGAATGCGATGTCGGCCGTAGAGCTCGAATTGATAGCAGGTGTTTTCTTTTTGCCCATAGCACTGATTATTTATTGCGAATGGCCATTATGATCTCACCGAAGATGATGGCAACGATAGCTGCAGCACCGGTGAAATAGGTAAGGTTCAGAATGGTGTCCGTGAATTTGAGCTCTCCCGCAGACGGGATGGGAGCGGTCGGGCTGAGGCCGTGGGCCATCTCTCCCTTCGCGAGCAGGTAGCAGACAAGGCAAAGTGCGGCGGCTCCGACAAGGATGAGACCATATCTCACGAGTACCTTGGGGTTGTTCTTGATGGCAATGCCCAGGCCGATGATGAGAATGGCGAACAACGCCAGACCAATCATGATGTAGGCCCAGAACAGGAGCGGGTCGACCGTGCCGTTGTCATCAGCAACCGTCGCCGGGAATCCCTTGACGAAACCCCAGACGAGGATAGCAACACTGATGAGAATCAGTACCAGCTCGATTATTCTGATGATTAAACCGTATTTTTTCATTATGATTGCGATTAAGCCCGATTATTTCTTGTTGTATTCTACCAGAGCGTCCACGAGAGCGATGGAGGAATCCTCCATGTCGATGGAAATGGAATCGATCTTGGCGAGGATATAGTTGTAGAACACCTGAAGGATGAGGGCGACGATGAGACCACCGACGGTGGTGATAAGGGCGACCTTCATACCTCCTGCAACAACGTTCGGGGAGATGTCACCGGCAGCCTGGATGGCGTCGAAGGCCTGGATCATACCGATAACGGTACCAAGGAATCCGAGGGACGGGGCAATGGCGATGAAGAGGGAAATCCAGGAGAGACCCTTCTCCATGTTGCTCATCTGGACGGAGCCGTAGGAAACGATGCTCTTCTCGACCACGTCGAGACCCTGGTCGTAACGGTCAAGACCCTGATAGAAGATGGAAGCGACAGGACCGCGGGTATTGCGGCAGACATCCTTGGCCTTCTCGATACCGCCGTCAGCAAGGGCTGCTTCGACTTTCTCGACGAGTTTCTTGGTGTTGGTCTTCGAGAACGAGAGATAGAGTATCCTTTCGATAGCAAGTGCGAGACCGATGATCAAGCAGATGATGATGAGGGCCATGAAGCCGGCGCCACCCTCGATGAACTTGGTCTTGAGCTGCTGGTGGAGAGGCTCTTCGCTCTTTGTGTTGAACGGGTCGATGTCACCGCTGGCAACCTGCTCGGTAGCGGGGGCGGGAGCAGCCTGATCGTTCTGGGCGGATGCGACGTGAGCAGATATGACCATAAGGGTCATTGCTGCCAGAACCATGAAAAACTTTTTCATAATCGTTTCTGAATGTGTTTTTAATTAATAAAGTATTAAATAGTTATAATTATGCTTCCAAACGGGTACAATGCACCTACCCGTAAAAACCGTTGCAATTTAGCAAAAAAAAATCATTTGACAATACTTATTCGGAGATTTCTCCTTTGAGATTCTCTTCCAACCTTGATTTTACCCAGGCATTGTCCCGGCTGATTCCCATGAGGTGGAAAAGCTTCGCAAGCATGCTTTCCGTTGTGCTGTCGCGGCCGGAAACCACCCCCGCTTCCTTAAGCCGGCGTCCGGTGGCGTAGATGTCCATGTTGACGCTTCCGTACAGGCACTGTGTCACGTTGACGAGGATCTTTCCCATGTCGCCGGCGACTTTAAGGAGATTGATGAACCAGTCCTTGGAGATGGCGTTTCCGGATCCGTATGTCTCGATGATGACCGCCCTTGTCTCCGCTCCGAGGAGGATGTTACTGACGACCTGTGGCGTAATGCCGGGGTGCACTTTCAGGATGGATACACGTGTATCCAACTCGGGCATGACCTTGAGCGGGTGCCCGAAAGCAGCCGGACGCCGTATGATCCCTGTGTTGTACCTGATGTTGATTCCGGCCTCGGCGAGGGGAGGGAGGTTGGGGGAGCGGAACGCGTCGAAATGCTCGGCGTTCACCTTGGTGGTGCGGTTGCCCCTGAGCAGCCTGGCGTCGAAATAGACCGTCACCTCCGGCACCAGGGCATGCCCGTCCGCATCCTTCGCTGAGGCTATCTCGACCGCGGAAACGAGGTTTTCCTTGCCGTCGGTCCTGGGTCGTCCTATCGGCAGCTGGCTGCCGGTGAATACGACGGGCTTCTCCAGGCCGTCGAGCATGAAACTCAGGGCGGAAGCCGTGAATGACATCGTGTCCGTGCCGTGCAGGACCACAAAGCCGTCGTATTCGTCATAGCTCCTGCCGATCAGGCCTGCGAGCTCCTGCCACATGGCAGGCTCCACGTCAGAGGAGTCGATCAGCGGGTCGAAGGTATATGAGTCGATGCGGCATGCGAACTTGCGCAGTTCGGGAACCTCCTCCATTATCTGGCTGAAGTCGAAAGGCTTGAGCGTCTGGTCGGCCGGGTCCTCCTTCATGCCGATGGTCCCTCCTGTGTAAATGATCAGGATGGAGGATTTGTCCTGTGCTTTCAAGGTGTTGTCAGTCATGTGGTTAAATGTTAAAGAGCCTCCGTGCGTTCCCGGTGGTGACCTGCGCCACTTCGTCGACGCCGGTGCCTTTGAGCTCGGCTATCTTGGCCGCGATAAGCGGTATGTATTTGCTTTCGTTGCGTTCTCCTCGGTGGGGGACCGGGGTAAGGTATGGACTGTCGGTCTCGAGCAGTATGCACTCCAGGGGGATGTGCCTGACAGCTTCGGCCAATGAAGCTTTCTTGAAGGTGACCACGCCTCCGATGCCGACATACCAGTCTCCGTATTTCCTTACCCTTTGGAATGTCTCGTAGCTCCCGCTGAATGCATGCAGGCTGCCCCGGACATGGAGATGGGCGCAGTCGTCCATGATGCGGAAGAAATCTTCGGTGGCCTCGCGCAGGTGGATGTTGACCGGCAGGTCCATCTCAGCCGCGAGTTCCATCTGGATGCGGAAAGCCTCGCGCTGCTCGGCCGCGAACTCGGCGCCGTAATGGTAGTCAAGCCCGATCTCTCCCAGCGCGACGACCTTGCGTCCGCGGTAGCGGAGCATGGCGTCGATCTCGTCGCGCCATCCCTTGTCCACCGATCCGGGATATAGACCAAGCATGGCATGCAATTCATCAGGATGCCTGTCCACGAGGGCGAACATCGCATCCCGCTCCCGCGAATCGACGTCGGGCTGGAGCATCACGGTGACGCCGGCCTGCCTGGCACGCTTGATGACCTCGTCCTCCTCTCCGGCGAAAGCCTCGTCGTAGATGTGGGTGTGTGTGTCGATGAATGTCATGCGTCTTACGGTCTGTATTCTGCAAATTTAAGAAATTTTGACATTAATCGTACATCTTTGGAGCAGGTCCATGGAGATGAATCCGTCGCTCTCAAGCATCCCGACAAGACGGATGACACGTGCATAGGGGAGGCAGGCCTCGGGGCAGATATCGTCCGGAGTGATGCCACGGTTGTGCCTGATTACCGCGGCCACTGCAGCCATGTCGGAGAGTTCGGCCGGGTCCAGGACAGCCTCATACCGTTCCTTGACCTCCGCTTCGAAGTCGGGTATCCTGCGCCGGGCCGGACTGCCGAGCCCGAGGACGTCCAGGAAGTGGACGGTATCGGTAACGGGCTCGGCGAGCTTTTCCCGTAGCAGGGCGTTGCAGCCCTGTGACCTCGGATCGTCCGCCCTGCCCGGCAGTACCATCAGGTCCCGGTCGTACGATGCTGCCAGCCGGGCGGTGATCATGCCGCCACCCTTCGTCTTTGATTCGATAAGGACGGTCCCGGAGCAGATACCGGCTATGATGCGGTTCCTCCTGATGAAGTTGATGGCCTTGGGTTCCGTGCCGGGAGGATAGTCGGTGACGAGGGCGCAGCCCTCCGTGGCGGCCAGCGTCCCGGCGAAGCTCCTGTGCCGGGAAGGGTAGACGTCATCTATCCCCGTCGGGAGTACCGCCACTGTGGGCAGGCCGCCTTCCAGGGCCGCAAGATGGGCGGTGATGTCCACTCCCAGGGCGAAGCCGCTGACTATCATCGGCTTCAGCCTGGCGCCGGCCATCGCTCCGACTATCTTGCGGCACCATTCCTTGCCGTACAAGGATACATCGCGGGTACCTACTACGGCTATCTGTGGCCGCAGGTTGAAGACCGTCTCCGGCGGGAAAGCGCTGCGGTAGTAGAGCCCGAGGGGCGCGTCCGGGCACTCCCGCAGGAGGGCGGGATAGCCGGGCTCGTCCATAGTGATGAACGAGCAGCCGGCATCCTGCAGGCGGCGGAGTTCATCATCGGTGTGCTCAAGTTCGCTTTGGTTGATACGTGCCGCAATACCGGTGTACGGCCCGAACATCGCGGCCCTTTCATCGGCAGACATGCCGAAGACCGCCGAGGCCGAACCAGCGGCCCCGACAATCCTGTGCGCCACCTTCGGCTCGTAACCGAAGATCCGGTTCAGGGCGCACAGGCAGACATTTTCGCTGTAATTCCTTTCCATGCCCTAAATGTATGGAAAAGAAACGACGGAGGCCTTCAAAAAGATATCTTTCGAAGGCCTCCGTATGAATCTGTATGCCGGCGTATGTTTTTATATGATCAGCATGGCGTCTCCGTAGGGACCGAAACGGTAGCCCTCCTGCAGCGCCACTTCATAGGCATGCATGACATTCTCGAATCCGCCGAACGCGGCGACGCACATCAGCATGGTGGACTCTGGCATGTGGAAATTGGATACCATGGCATCCGGGATGGAGAAATCGTAGGGAGGGAAGATGAATTTGTCGGTCCATGTGTCGGCGGGGACAACCTTCTTGCTCGGGGTGACGTTGTTCTCAAGGGCGCGGACGACAGTCACTCCTACGCCCACTACCTTGTGGCCGGCCTCCTTGGTGCGGTTGATGGCCTCCGCGGCCTCTTCACTGATGATGAGGCGCTCGGCGTCTGTACGATGCTTGGAGAGGTCCTCGACATCTACCCTGCGGAAATGCCCGATGCCCATGTGCACGGTGATGAACGCCTTGTCAATATCCTTGAGGATCATCCGGTTGAACAGCTCGCGGCTGAAATGCATGCCTGCGGCGGGAGCGCTGACCGCGCCCTCGTGTGCCGCGAAGATGGTCTGGTAGTTCTCGCGGTCCTCGGGAGTGACATGGGGCTTGACCCAGAAGGGGACCGGAGTCTCTCCAAGGCTGAACAGCGTCTTCTTGAAATCCTCATAGGGACCGTCGTACAGGAAGCGGAGCGTCCTGCCGCGGGAGGTGGTGTTGTCGATGACCTCGGCCACGAGGCTCTCATCCTCTCCGAAATAGAGTTTGTTGCCGATGCGGATCTTGCGCGCGGGCTCGACGATCACGTCCCAAAGCCTCTGCTCACGGTTCAGCTCCCGCAGGAGGAAGACCATGATGTCGGCGCCGGTCTTCTCTTTCTTTCCGAAAAGCCTGGCGGGGAAAACCTTGGTGTCGTTGAAGACGAAGGTGTCACCCTTGCCGAAATAGTCGATGATGTCCTTGAAGAGCCTGTGCTCGATCTTGCCGGTCTTGCGGTCGAGGACGAGGAGCTTGCACTCGTCTCGCCACCGGGGAGGTTCCTGTGCCACCCTGTCCTTGGGAAGGATGAACTGGAATTGGGAGAGTTTCATATTCTGGATCATTCTGTAAAAAGCGTCACGTAAATATTATACGGTGGAATCCGGAAAAAGTTTCAAATCCTTGCATCACGGAACACTTCTACTATGGAAGGGTAGGTGTTCTTGAGGAAGGGGGGCAGGCTGGACCTTGCCACCCAGGCCGCCTTGGAAATATCTTCCTCCCTCTGCGGGGTGAGATCCACGGGGTCCGTATACAGCATATCGTACCACCATGTATGCTTGAGATGCCAGATGCCTTCGCGGCGGTAGCAGTGGTCCGTGATGCATATAAGGTCCCGCAGCTCCAGCTGCATGACCCCTGTCTCCTCCTGCACTTCGCGCATGGCCGTGGTGCGGATGTCCTCTCCTGCTTCCTGATGGCCTTTGGGGAGGTCCCAGAGGCCGTTCCTGTTGATGAGGAGGAAATCGCCCCGGCGGTTGGAGACCAGTCCCCCCGCGGCGTTGACTTCCTTGAATTCGGAGCACACCCGGCGGTACGTCATCCCGGTATCTTCAGCCGGGATGTATATCCTGCCGAGGGTGCCGGAAGCCTCGAACATACCAACGAGCGTATGGAGGTCCAGCTTGTCCCCGATGTGGAACTCCACGGCGTTGGGGTCCGCGAGGGCTGCATCATCCGGAGGGCAGATGACTATGCAACGCTTCTCGAAGTAGATCTTGTGAATCACAATCCTTGTAAAAAATGTTATATTTGCATTTTGCATTGCAAATTTAGCAAATTAAAGGAAATATGACATCGAAGTTTGACAGCAAGCACGGGATCGTGTCCCGGCCTCCTTTCGATCTCTATATGGCTTTCACCGACATGCGCAACTTCGTGCAGATGCTGCCGGAGGACAAGCGCGAGGGTGTGACGGCCGATTTCGACACCCTGCAGGCCAATGTGCAGGGATATAGCATCGGCGTGAAGGTGTATGAGCGTCAGCCGTACTCGAAGATCACGCTTGTGGATTACGGCGCCCCATTCGCTTTCCAGGTGGAGTTCCATTTCGACCCTACCGGTGTCCAGGGGCAGACGGAGTTCTACATCGAGGTCCAGGCCGAACTCAACCTTATGATGAAGATGATGATTGGAGGCAAGGTCCGGGAAGGCCTTGACAAGATCGTAGATTCACTTGTAGACATCTCCAACGGCGTCATGCCCGAGGGTTTCGACCCCTCCAGCTTCCGCGGCAGTCCTTTCAACTTTTAGGCATGAAACAGTTTCCCTCCGAGTTCATTTCTTCGCTTGAGTCCCTTCTAGGAAAGGACGGTGCCGCCAGGGCAGTCGAAGCCATGGCCGGCGAGACTTCCGTTTCGGTCCGCCTCAACCCTTTCAAACGGCTGCAAGGCAGTACCTTGCCCATCCTGGAAGGTTCTTCTCCTGTCCCTTGGAGTCCATATGGACATATCCTTGTCACCAGACCGGTTTTTACCCTGCATCCTTTGTTCCATGCCGGAGTCTATTATGTCCAGGACAGTTCGGCGATGTTCGTCGGATGGGTGTTCCGCAGGCTCCTCGAGCGTTTCCCCGAGCGTCCGCTCCGGGTGCTGGACCTTTGTGCTGCTCCGGGAGGCAAGACCACAGACCTCGCCGCTTCACTTCGCGAGGCCTGCGGAGATGATTTCCTGCTGGTGTCCAATGAAGTGATGCGCCAGAGGGCTTCCGTCCTGTCGGACAATGTCGCGGTCTGGGGCGATCCCCGTGTGGCCGTGACTTCGGTCGACCCCAAGGCGTTTGCATCCCTGCCTGGATTCTTTGACATCATACTCGCAGACGTCCCCTGTTCGGGAGAGGGCATGTTCCGCAAGGATGAGACGGCGGTGGAGGACTGGTCCCCGGAGACCGTGGAGCTCTGCGCCTCCCGCCAGAAACGCATCCTCGCCGATGTGTGGCCTGCCCTGCGGGAAGGTGGAGCGCTGCTTTATTCGACCTGCACCTTCGAGGATGCCGAGAATGACTCGAACCTCGAATGGGCTGCGCAGGAGCTGGGTGGAGCGATACTTCCTCCGGAAGAAGCCTTCGGCCTCCGTACCACCCGTCACGGACATCTGCTGGTCCCGGGAGAAGTTCCCGGGGAGGGCCAGTGGGTCGGCGCGCTCATAAAGGATGGCTCCGGACGGACCTGTGTCAGCGGTTCAGGGATAGATGCGCTCAAGCATCTCAGGCCGCTGCGCTCAGGCATCGTGGAAGGAGAGTGGAAGGGCAAGGATTTCGTCCCTGATTCCGACTGGGCGCTCAGCATCTCCTTCGACCGTTCCCGTTACCCCGAGACCCCTGTCGACAAACAGACGGCACTGCATTACCTGCACAGGGATACTATCGTTTTGGAAGACGCCCCTTTGGGGTATAACGTGTTGACTTACCGCGGCGTCCCGCTGGGATTCGTCAAGAATCTCGGGCGGAGGTGCAACAACCTCCATCCCCAGTCCCGCCGCATTAGAATGGATATCGTATGAAAAAGAAACTCTTGATCCTCCTCATGGCAGTTTGTGCGGGCATGACGTTATACGCACAGGACAGCTCTGAGGCTTTCATATCCCGGTATGACGCCCTCGTAAAGCGTGTAGGCTATTCCGGTGTCGGAGTTGAGACCCTGCTCGACAGGTGGGAGAAGGCTTTTCCGGATGATCCGGACATGCTGATAGCCCGTTTCAACTATTATCTGGAGAAATCCGCATCCACCCGGGTCGTGGCCAAGTCCCAGGACCGCTTCCTCGGCGCAAAGCCCGTAATTGTACTCAAGGATACCCTCGGCGCGGACGTGAACTATTTCGAGGAGACATTCTATGAGGACTCGCTGTTCGCACTTGCGTCCTCTGCCATCGACAGGGCTGTCAAGGCCTGTCCCGACCGGCTCGACCTCCGCTTTGCCAAGATCACTTCTCTCATCGCATATGAGAAAGAAAGCCCCGACATGGCCACTGCCGCGCTTTCCGCGTTGATAGACTATGACGGCACCTCCCACCCTGCCTGGAAATTCGGTGACGAAGCGGCCGATGCTGACGATTTCAAGTCCGGTATTCAGGAATACTGTGCGAGTTTATATGCCATCGGCAGCCCTTCCTCCCTCGAGTCGTTCAGGGCTCTCTCGGAGAAGATGCTCAAGTACGATCCGAAGAATACCATGTTCCTCTCAAATATCGGTACGTATTACTTCATCGCCCGCAAGGACAACAAGAACGCCAGGAAATACTATGACAAGGTTCTCAAGCTGGATCCTTCCGACTATACCGCCATCAAGAACAGCGTACTGATGGCAAGGCGCGAGAACAATGTCAAGCTCGAGAAGAAGTATCTGCCGATGCTGGCGCAACATGGGGCTGACGATGCTGAGAAACTAGCTGCCCAGGCACGCCTCCAGGCCTTGAATACCAAGAAGAAATAATCCAAATCACAATAACAATGAAAAAGATCATCCTTATGTTCATCCCTCTGATGGTGCTCGCCTCCTGCTCCCAGAAGCAGGCAGGCGTTCCGGCCATTAATCCCGCCGACATGGATCCGTCCGTGAAACCCGGCGACAATTTCTTCATGTATGCCAACGGCGGTTGGATCAAGAACAACCCCCTCAAACCGGAGTATGCCCGCTACGGCTCTTTCGACGTGCTGCGTGAGCGCAATGTCGAGGACCTCAACGCGCTTTTCTCCGAGATGACCACGATGAATCCCGAGGCCGGCAGCATCGACCAGAAGATCGTCGACCTGTACAAGCAGGGCCTCGATTCCGTCCGCCTCAACGCGGAGGGAGCCGCCCCGCTGAAGAAATACCTCGATGAGATCTACGCCATTCCCGACAAGGCTGCACTTGCCGCCCATCTCGGCAAAATGAACCTCGTGGGTGAGGGCGGCTTCTTCGGAGGCGGCGTCGACGCCGACCTCATGGACAGCAAGACGCAGATTTTCTACCTTGGCCAGGGCGGCCTCGGCATGGGTGACCGTGACTATTACGTGGACCCGGCCAATGCCGAACTCCGCAAGGGCTATGAGGCCATGCTTGCTAAGTTCTTCGCGCTCGCCGGTATGGACAGGAGCGCCGAGCGCGCCGCCAACGCAGCCGGAGTCGAGGACCGTCTCGCGGAATTCTCCTGGACCAGCGTCCAGAACCGTGACATCGAGAAGCTTTACAACCCCATGAGTTCCGCCGACATCTACAAGGCATATCCCGGTTTCGACTTCAAGGGATTCGCAGCGGCCATGGGCCTTCCCGAAATGGACAAGGTCATCGTCGAACAGCCTTCCTTCTTTGAAGGCTTCAGCAAGCTCTTCAAGGACACTCCTCTGGACGTGCTCAAGGACTATGTCGCCGCCCAGCTCATCAGCGGAGCTGCAAGCTCCCTGTCCGATGACTTCTACGCCGCATCCTTCGACTTCTTCAGCACCCAGATGAGCGGTGTTACCGAGCAGAAGCCGCGTTGGAAGCGTGCCATGAGCGTCCCGAACAGCATCCTCGGCGAGGCCGTAGGCAAGATGTATGTCGAGAAGTACTTCCCCGAGGCATACAAGGAGAAAGTCCTTGCCCTCGTCAAGAACCTGCAAGTCTCCCTCGGCCAGCACATCGACGAACTCGAGTGGATGTCCGACGCCACCAAGGCAAGGGCCCGCGAGAAACTTTCCGCCTTCACGGTAAAGATCGGATATCCTGACAAATGGAAGGATTACAGCACCCTGAAAGTGGATCCCGAGTTGAGCTACTACGAGAATCTCCGTGCCGCCAGCGCATGGTATGTCGCCGACAACATGTCGAAGCTCGGCAAGCCTACCGATCCCACCGAGTGGGGCATGACTCCCCAGACTGTCAATGCCTACTACAATCCTACCACCAACGAGATCTGCTTCCCGGCCGCCATCCTGCAGCCGCCGTTCTTCAACGCGGATGCTGACGATGCCGTCAACTACGGCGCCATCGGCGTGGTGATCGGCCACGAGATGACCCACGGCTTTGACGATCAGGGCAGCCTGTTCGACAAGGATGGAAACATGAACAACTGGTGGACCGAAGAGGACCGCGCCGCATTCGTCGAGAAGACCAAGGTCCTCGTCGACCAGTTCGGCGAGGTTGAGGTCCTGCCCGGTGTCAAGGCCAACGGTGAGCTCACCCTCGGTGAGAACATCGCCGACCACGGTGGCGTTAGCGTCGCCTGGACCGCTCTCCACAACGCCCTCGGCGGCGTGGAGCCCAAGCCCATCGACGGCTTTACCGCAGCTCAGCGTTTCTTCCTCGGCTATGCCCACGTATGGGCACAGAACATTACAGATGAGGAGCGTGCCCGTCTGACCAAGCTCGACGTCCACTCGCTTGGCGACAACCGTGTCAACGTGACGCTCCGTAACTTCGGTTACTTCTTCGACGCCTTTGGCATCAAGGAGGGTGATCCGATGTTCCGTCCGGAGTCCGAGCGCGTGCACATCTGGTAGTGAACGCTTCGTCTTTCATAGCGAAGAAACTCCGTTTCAAGGGGAGGATTGCGATGGTATCCGTCGCAATTTCCTTCCTTGTCATGATCATAGCCGTATCCGTGTCTTCCGGCTTCCGCCGGGAGATACGGAGCGGCATTGCATCAGTCAGCGGGGACATCCAGTTGACCCCCGCGGACATGAATTACATAGGGGAGGAATCCCCGGTCTCATCCGAGCCGCCGTCTCTCGGCCCGATAAGCGCCGTGCAGGGGGTAAAGTCCGTGCAACCTGTCATCTACCGTGCAGGCATCGTCAAGAAGGAGGACAACATCCATGGCGTTATCTTCAAGGGTGTCACGGACCGTGATTCCCTGGCTGACCTCGGCATCAGCATCCCTGACCGTCTGTCAGAGATACTTGACCTCGGGGAAGGAGATGACCTCCAGGCTTATTTCGTAGGGGAACGCGTCAAGGTGCGTCGTTTCCATATCCGTTCCGTTTACCGTTCCCCGGTCCGTGCCGATGACAATCTCGTGGTACTTGCCTCCCTGGAGGACATGCGCCGTCTGAACGGATGGGAAGAGGATGAAGTGTCGGCTTTGGAGATCACTCTGGAAGATGCATACAGGGACGCTCCGCTCATGCGTGCAAAGACCGACGAGATAGGCACGCTGGCCCTGATGCATGCCTCGGACACGGACGACTCGCTTGTCGCCAGTTCTATCATGGACAAGTATCCCCAACTCTTCGACTGGCTCAACCTCATTGATTTCAACGCCTTGGCCGTGCTTATCCTGATGACGGTCGTGGCTGGTTTCAACATGATTTCCGGTCTGCTGATCCTGCTTTTCCGGAGCATCTCCACCATCGGGACGCTCAAGGCGATGGGCATGAACGACAAGTCAATTTCGGCCGTGTTCATGCGGGTGTCTTCAAACCTTGTGCTGAAAGGAATGCTGATAGGAAACGCCTTGGCGCTGGCGCTCTGCGCATTTCAGAACGCGACCCATTTCCTGAAGCTCGATCCGGACAACTATTTCATTTCTTATGTGCCGCTGAAGGTCAACATCCCTCTGATCCTCGTGGCAGACCTGGCGGCGTATGCCGTCATCATGCTGCTCCTGCAGATACCGGTGAGGTTCATTTCGAAAGTGGATCCCGCCCTGACGGTGAGGGCGCAGTAGCTAGGGACTGATGGTCTTGAAGTCCTCGAACAACGAGAAAACCCTTTTTACATAGGATATTGTCTCCGTGCCCTGGAAGGTACCGAGCCTGATGACGCTGTCTACCTGGATGGTGGTCTCGTCACGCATCTCAGGTATGACTGAGACTATGCCGTCCCATGTCCCGGAATCCGCCCCGACGGATTCAGCATATCGGATGCAGTCCATGATCCGCCCTTCTCCGGCATTGTACGCGGCCAGGGTGAATTTGTAAAGCTCGTTCTTGTCAGCGGCCTTGCCTCGGAACATGTTTTGGAGCAGGAGCAGGTACTCCGTTCCGGCCTTGATGCTTTCTTCGGGATTGAAAAGGTCCGTGTAACCCATTTTCGCGGCGGTCGACGGCAGCATCTGCATCAGGCCCTCAGCGCCCCTTCTGGAACGCAGTTCGATATGGAATTGAGATTCCTGGTAAATAAGGGCGGAGAGCAGCCGCCAGTCCCAATCGAGCCGCTTTGCTGCGGCTTTCATCAGGCTGTCGTAGGGTGAGACATGACTTACTCCGCGTTTCCATTCCGCCCTTTTGGACGGGCTGTACCTCAGGAGGAAAACGTCCCGGACGGGCTCATGCTCCTCGGAATCCAGGAATGATCCGAGCCATCCGTCGATCTCCTTCAGGCCGGTTTCACAGTCCTGGCGGACCGCCCAGACCGTAAGGCTGTCCACTGGACGTGAGATCAGTATGCTGTCCGATTTCGGTATTTCGGAGCAGGGGAGTACAACAATATCGACCTTGCCCCGAAGGAGGGAATCGATCCACGATGATCCTCTGCGGGCGTTGACTATCGAGACCAGGCTGTCTCCCATGCTTGCGGAGAAGCGTTGGAGGAGTTCGTAATTGTAGCCTACTGTCAGACCGGGAAGATGCCTCTGGGAGTTGTCAAGCTGGATGGCGCAACGCAGGGGCATATTCCGGAAAGAGATGGAGTGGTGCTCTTCGTGCAATCCTGCACGTACGGAAGCCCAGATGACGGCTGCGGCCAGCAGGGCGAATACCGCCCGAGTGATACCCGTACGCATGTCAGTTGCCCCTGGACTGTCTTCTGCCTCCGTCCTCGGAATTTGCCGGCAAATCCTTGCCGGGCTGGGTATAGAACGGCCAGAATACGCCTAGCTTGACCATGCGCTGTGTCACGATGTAACGGTCTGCGGAGAAGTAGTCGTTCTTTTTCATCGGCCAGCCCTGTCCGGCATTCTCGAGCTTGACAAAGATGGTCGCACGTTTCCACTGCATGTTGACGAATGCGTCGAAATACGGACCGTTAGTGTACTTGTTCTCGGTTTGGTTGTGGAATACTCCGAGTGCAGGATTCCATGCCGGAGAGTTCCATGCGGTGTTGTACAGACCATTGGCACCGATCTGCATGAGCATGACTCCTCCGGAGACTTTGAACTGCAGGTAATACTTGAGATTGACGGCAAGTCTGGGCAGCGGAACCACTTCAGGGTTGGATGTGAGTTGGAACAGCACCCTGTTGTCCAGGTGCAGGACGCCCAGCACGAACTCCTTGTGGAGGTCTGCGGAAAGGATGCTCATCGGAGTGGCATTCTGCCTGATCACTCCTAGGGTGTCATAATAGATGTTGTTGGCGAGCAGGGCGTAGCCTGCCCCGGCATCGAGTTTCCAACGGGGTATCGACAGCCTTCCCTGCACCCGCGTCACCGACTGCTTGGAGAAATCGTTGTCCCATTTGAAATGGTTGGAGTAGACATGCTCGTGGTAGTATTCCGGCTCGTCCAGGCTGGTGTCGAAATGCAGGTCGACGGTCAGGGGACTCTTCCTCGCCCTGCGGAAGGGATAGATGCTGAATCCGAGGTTTGCGTCAATGCTCATGTCGTTGATCTCGTCCCCCAGGAACACATACTCGCCCTTGGCATCCCAATGTATGTAGTTGCGCAGGCTTCCTTCGACTCCGGCATAGAGGTAAGCCGAGTTCCATACGACATTGTTGCGTTTCCTGGTAAATGTCGGATCGAATGAGTAGTACGAGAGCAAACGGTCTCCGACTCCGACATTGAGCTTGGAGACTATGGCATCTTCAGCCCAAGGCTGCAGCCTCAGGAATACACGGTTCTCCAGACGCGCCACCCGCATGGAATCCGCAGAGGCGGAGGGATGGATGTAATGTTGATTGTGGTAGAACGCGTCCTCAATGGGATTGGAAGGACTCACTGCATCCTTGTAGAGGCGACGATATGAGGAGTATTCGGTGCTGTGTCCGATAAAGGCAGTCGTGATGTTTGAATCGCCCAGCGTGTCCGCCGCCGCCCTTATCTCCCGCTTTTCGGCGAGATACCCTTCAAGGGCTTCCATCGACAGGGAGTCTCCTGCGGCGGCGATGCTGTCCCGGTATGCAGCCTCAAGTGCCTTGTCTGCCTTGCGGTCCTTCATCCTGTTTATGAAGCTGAAGGGTATCCTGTACTGCTGGTCAAGGAACAGGGTGTTTTTCTTGACCTTGCTGGAGGCGCTGTTGAGGATGACGTCCAGTTCCCTGGCGTTCACGGTCGTGTCCCTGATGCCTCCCAGATCGACTATACCGCCGTTTTCGGTACGGCTGACGCCGTTGAATAGGTATCCGGCGTGGGCCATGTAACGACGGCCAAGATAGTTGACCGTTACCTGGGTATTCTTGTTGGTGGTGGTCTCGTTGTTGAGTATGCCTCCGCCTCCGAAGCGGTCGTAGACCAGGGTGAAGTTGAACTCAGGCGTAATGTTCTGCGTGGTCAGCAGGTGCAGGTTGTCCGACTCCCTGTCCTGGCCGGCCAGGAGCGTCCCGAAATAGCTGAGTTCCGTATACGGGGTCTTGGTATTGTACATGACAACGTCGGAAGGGGTGTGGCTCCAGCTCTCCAGGGCCTCGTAGAAAGACACCTTGTCTTTCGACTTGCGGTTGAACCAGTTGTAATACTGTACCGGCGATCCCGCCACGCCTAGCCATGTGGCGTTGACATCCTTCCTCAGGAAAGGATAATCGTGGAAACGGTAGTTGAAATCCGAGTCGACAGGAGCGATGGCAAGTTTGTGGAACTCCTGCTCGTGCGTCCACTTCAGCAGTCGCTTGTATTGCAGTGAATCGGCAAAGGCAAAGGTGTTCAGGATGCGGGGAGTACTGGTGAGGATACTGTCCCTGACCACCTTGAGACTGTCCTTGCGTACCTTGTCGCGGTTCATCTTGGCAATCTTCCGCTGGGTGAGTTCCTCCATGCGGAGCTTCTTCCTTTCCTGCCTGGAAAGCCCGGCGTACCAGCGCTCGTATTCGAGCTTCTCGCGCAGCAGGGAGTCTGACAGGTAAAGCGAGTCAAGTACCGGCCAGTCGAGCGAATCACCGGCCGCTATGAGCGAGTCGCGTACAAAATCGTATGTGGGACGGTCGCGCAGTGCGACATAGTACTTGTAGCGGAAAGGATCGGTGAGACGGAGCGAATCCGGGACTGGGATGGTATCCCTCGCGGTGAGCTTGGGAATGGTGTCCAGAACGGCAAGGGTATCGGCAGTCCCGAGACTGTCAATGTCTGTGAAGAGAGAGTCTTCCAGGGGATTGGCATCCATACGGAAATCCTCCTCGGTCCATCCGCGCTTGTACCCGTCGGGTGGATAGATGACGGTGTCGGGCCGCTCCGATATCACTGGGACGGATATGCCGGACAGGCGCATGTCTGCATTCACACCGGGATCCGAAGCGACGGTGTGGACGGCTGCGATGGCGGTCACGGCGACCGGGAGCCAAAATCTGGAAACCAAACTCTTCATATATACAATTCACAAAGTTAAGCACTTTTTGCGAGATTACTCGGAATAAATTCGTAAATTCGTATCCTCAAAGCGTTTGGTATGGACCGTCTGACAGCGTTATTCCGCTCATATACAGGAAGGGATGCAGAAAAATGCGTGGCCTTGTCACCGTCCGGCAGCCGGAGGAGGTATTTCCGGCTCTCTGCCGGTGACGTTTCGCTCATAGGCGTCCATGGGACTGACCTGGACGAGAACCGGGCATTCATCGCACTTTCCGGCCATTTCCGGTCAAAGGGCTTGCGCGTACCTGAGGTGCTGGCCGTCAGTGACGACGGAATGTATTACCTGCAGCAGGATCTTGGGGACGTCCTTCTCTATGATACCCTTGCAGATGCGCGCAGGACCGGCGACTACGGCCCTGCCGAACGCGCCCTGCTGCTGCGCGCGGTCTCCGAACTGCCGGCGATCCAGGTTGAAGGCGCCCGGGGTCTTGACTTCTCCGTCTGCTATCCTTCCGATGCGTTCAACGCCAGGATGGTCGACTTCGACCTCAATTATTTCAAGTACTGCTTCCTGAAGCCCACTTCGGTGGAGTTCAACGAGGAGATGCTACAGGACGACTTCGAACGTCTGAAGGAAGATCTGCTGCAGGATGTGCCCGATGCATTCATGTACAGGGATTTCCAGGCCAGGAACATCATGCTCCATGACGGAGAACTCTGGTACATAGATTTCCAGGGAGGACGACGCGGCCCGCTTGAATACGACCTCGCGTCGTTCGTCTGGCAGGCACGCGCACGGTATCCGGAGGATCTCAGGCGCGCGCTGGTGGACACCTACATGGATGCCCTTGGTAAATATATGTCCGTTGACAAGGAAGCGTTCCGGGAGAGGCTCCGCACTTTCGTGCTGTTCCGCACGCTCCAGGTCCTGGGCGCATACGGTTTCCGCGGTCGCATCGAGAAACGTTCGCACTTTCTCGAAAGCATCCCCTATGCGCTGGAGAATCTCAGGGAGCTGGTTTCCACTCCTTTCGAGCGCTACCCCTATCTATCTGCTATCCTGGAAAAACTTGTACGGACCGGCCCCGGGCTGCCTCAGCAGCCGGACGGATTGCTGCATGTCCATATCTACAGCTTTTCTTACAAGAAAGGCATCCCCGAAGACCTGTCAGGCAACGGCGGAGGCTATGTCTTCGACTGCCGTTCCGTTCACAATCCAGGCAAATACGAGCGTTTCCGTACCATGACCGGCCTCGACAGGGAGGTGCAGGATTTCCTGGAGGAGGACGGCGAGATCATCACTTTCCTGGGACACGTATTCCCGCTCGTCGACGCTCATGTGGAGCGTTTCGTCAGCCGGGGATTCACGCATCTGCAGGTGTCTTTCGGCTGCACCGGCGGCCAGCACCGCTCGGCGTACAGCGCCCAGAAGCTCGCGGAGCATCTGGCAGGCCGCCCGGGAGTCAGGGTGCATCTGCACCATCGTGAACTCGGAATAGAACGGACGCTATGAAAGCCATGATATTCGCGGCCGGCCTTGGAACCCGCCTGAAACCCATTACCGACACTCTCCCAAAAGCACTTGTGCCTGTCTGTGGCGAGCCTCTCCTCAAGCATATCGTAGACCGTCTGAAAGATGCAGGTATAGACGATATTGTCATCAATGTCCATCATTTCGCGGACAAGATCGTGGCTTATATCGCAGAACAGGACGGTTTCGGTATAAAGGTCGCCGTTTCCGACGAGTCGGACCGCCTGCTGGAGACCGGCGGGGGTATCCTCCATGCGCGTGACCTTCTCCTGCGTGACGAACCGGCTGACGGCCGTTTCCTCGTCCACAACGTGGACATCCTGTCCGACCTGGACACACGCGCCTTCATGGACGCATGGCGTCCCGGCGCGCTGGCGTCACTGCTTGTCAGCCCCCGCAAGACGCAGCGCTACCTGCTCTTCGACGATGACATGCGCCTTGTCGGCTGGACCAACCTTGCCACAGGCGAAGTGCGTTCCCCGTGGCCGGATCTCGATCCGGCATCGTGCCGCATGCTCGCATTCTCCGGCATCCATCAGATTTCGAATACTGTATTCGGCGTGATGGAGTCCGAAGGGATGGGGGAGCGTTTCCCGATAATGGATTTCTACCTGAAGGTATGCGACCGGTATCCCATATACGGCGTCGAGCCTGCGTCCCTCGAATTGATCGACGTCGGCAAGCTCGACACCCTGGCGGTAGCGGAAGATTTTATTCTGAGACGATCTCTGCGCAGCTGCCCTGCGGGTCGAGAGGCTTGATCGTCTGGAACTTCTTTACGAAATAGACTATGAAGGCGACGCAGAATGCGAGTATCGCCCAATAAAGGGGACCCGGCAGGACTTCCTTCATGTTATCAATCTCCTTGAGCGAATCGATATTGCTCAATACCAACGCAAATGTGTTGTTGGCGAAGTGCATGAGCATCGTCAGCCAGATCGATCCGGTCCTGTAATACACAAAACCGAATACCAGTCCCATTGCGAATGCGGCGATGCCCTGCCAGGAGTTGAAATGTATCAGTGCGAAGAAGGCGGCGGAGATGACGATGGCCCATACGGGCTTCAATCCTCTGACGGTCTCTCCTGCCTTGTTCTTGTGTTCATAATTCAGCAGGCCGCGCAGGACTGTACCGCGGCAGAGCCATTCTTCGAAGAATGGGGCGAAGATGCTGACACACAGGAAGTTGATGAATATGTTCCCTTGGGTTATGCTGGAAAGCATAGCCTCGAGCCATTCCGGCATGGGAGGCAGCAACGAGATGACGGAGTCGGATAAGAAGGAAACGGCCAGGGTGACGATTACCACCAGCACGGCGCATAATGCAAGTCCGAGAGGGGAGTAGTGCTTGTTGGACAGCTTGTATCCCTTTCCGAAGAAGGAATTGCCCCGGCTCTTGTACGAAGCGTATATCATCGGCGGGATGAACATGATCGGATAGGATATGAGCATCGCATACGTCTGCGCATCGGGATTGTCCTTCAGGAACAGTACGAAGGGGGCCGAGATAAAGCCTCCCAGAAGGGCGCCGGCAAGAAGGAGGCAGAGCAAGATGACCATTCCCCCGGGACCGGGGATGTAATAGTCGTAGTTTGAGAAGAACTCGTAGTTCTTTTGGATCTTTCTATGTGCCATTGGATCAGAGTATTAGCAGTAAAGCGAGAGAGTAGAGGACGACACCCTGGAAAGCTATGCGCCGGCGGGATGACCTGCCTACCAGCTGCTCCATGGGGTTGCGCGAAGCGACTTTGGAAAGCTCTTCCGCATCCGGAAGCTTTCTCAGTGGCCACTTGCAGATGATCTCACCATCGGCGAGGTAGGTAGCTCCGCCGTTCGAGCGGTTGAAAGTGATGATCTTCTTGAAATCGGACATGTACGCATCGAGCCCGGGGACCGGCTCGCGGGCGACGGCCAGGGCCGTGAAGCCCGCAGCCTCCGCGTCGCGGAGCAACTGCTCCGCGCGGGCCATGTCCTTGAAGCCGGGGACGTCGTATATGGACAGGACCATGACTTTCCCTTCAGTCAGGAGTTCGTTGTGGTAATTGCCGTCGGAGTCCGAGATATAGAAAACGGGCACGGACTGCTCATAGTCGGAGATGCTGGTTTCCAGGTTCTCCACACGGACGAAGGTCCAGGTGGAGTCGGGAAGGTTGTCCAGAGTGAATGCGCCTTCCTGTCCGTTCTTCTCGTAGATCACGTAATATTCCTGCTTGGTGTCGTTCTCCCCTCCGAGGGATATGCCGCTGTCCACGAACTCCTCGTCGGCGTCAGCTGCCAGCGAAGCTCCCGGGGCGAATTCGGTGAAATCCATGAGCGGGACCGATATGAGCGACATCACGGTGAACAGGATCACGGTCACGGCCACCAGACAGAAGGCAATGGCCTTGGACTTGCGGGTCCGGCCGTAGTCGCGGACAGGCAGGAACGCACCGGCGCAAAGGAGGCAGAGGAAGAGATTCTTGAGGAAGGTCTGCATGTGCGTGAGATGGACGGCTTCGCCGAAACATCCGCAGTCCATTTCCGGATTGAAGATGACGAGCAGCAGTGTCAGGAAAGTGAATCCCAGCGTAAGTATGCTGGTGATGGCGGCCACCTGCCTGCGCCAGACGCCGGCGATCAGCGCCGCACCCGTAAGGGTCTCGACCAGAGCCAGTATCACCCCGATCCATTTCGCGGCGAAAGCCAGGCCTCCGACATGGAAGAATTCGAGATACTCCTCCACCACCAGCCCCGATCCCACGGGATCCATGAGCTTCAGCATTCCCGCGATGAAGAATACCAGACCGAGCAACACCGAGCAAAGCCGCCTCAGTCCTATGTGAAAGCCTTTCATATCCGTTCCAAGTATTTGTCTACTATAAGTTTGATCCTTTTGAAAATACCGTCTGGGCCGAGCATGGCACCCTTTTCATCCATGCAGTCCACCACCTTGAAGCTGCTGTCAAGCGAGGCTTGCCTGAGATAGATGTCGCGTACGCGTTTCTGGAAAGCGATATCCGCTTCGTGGATGTCGCGCCCTCCGGAAAGGTAGTTGCGGTCGTCACCCTCACGCTGTGAAGCGAGGTTGGCTTCTACGAAACCGATAGGGACATCCAGGAAGAGATTGAGGTCGGGCTTCGGAAGGTTGAAGTCGCCGTATTCGGTATCGAATATCCATTTCCGCAGGGCTTCCGCCTCTTCATCCGTATGGAGCTTGGCGCACTGGTAAGCTATGTTCGAGTATACATAACGGTCGAGCAGGACGGTCTCGCCGCGCTCGAGGCGTTCGCGCATCTCCGGGGCCGCGCCGTGCCTGTCCTCAGCGAAAAGCAGGGCGACGAGCTGGGGATGGACGGTGTCATTGGACCCGAAATCCCCCCTGAGGAAGCGGCTGATGAGGTCTCCGTACACCGGAGCGTCATAACGCGGGAAGTGTATGTATTCGAGACCGCCGCAGACGGACTCCAGATAGGTTCTGAGTTTCTTGACCTGCGTGGATTTGCCGGCGCCGTCAAGTCCTTCCAATACAACAAGCATAGACAACGTGTATATCGGTACAAAGATATTCAAAAAAATCCATACTTTTGTATCAGATAAACGCCAGGCAATGACAGATCCCGCCAGAACAGTCAGAATTATGGGCATCCTCAACCTCAACGGGGATTCCTTCTACGCACCCAGCCGTTACAACATGTCGGTCATGGACGCCGGTCCCGACATCGTGGACATCGGAGCGGTTTCCACCCGCCCCGGAGCCGGCGAGGTTTCTGAGGAGGACGAGTGGTCGCGGCTCAAGCCTGTCCTGCGGACGCTTGACACCGGCGTCGCCGTGTCGATAGACACCACGCGCGCCGGCATCATAGAGCGCGCCTGCGACCTTCTCGGCCGCCCTGTCATCGTCAATGACATCTCGGCCGGCGAGGACGATCCGGCCATGCTTTCCACCGTAGGACAACTGGGCCTGGAGTACATCGCCATGCACAAGCGCGGGACTCCCGCGACGATGCAGTCGCTGTGTGATTATGACGATGTGGTCGGTGAGGTGGAGGAGTATTTCCGTGGCTTTGCCCTGAAGGCTGAGGAGAACGGGATTTCGGACTGGATCCTCGATCCCGGCTTCGGCTTCGCCAAGAACGTGGAGCAGAACTACCGGTTGATGGAAGGCCTTGGACGTTTCGCATCCCTTGGCCGCCCGATACTGGTGGGAATTTCACGCAAGAGCTTTATATACAAGCCGTTGGGCGTAGGGCCGGAGGATGTCCTGACTGCCACCCAGGTGATGCACATGGCAGCATTGGAGCGCGGCGCCGACATCCTGCGCGTACATGATGTCGCCGCCGCACGCGAGACAGTCTCGTTATACCGTATGCTTCACGGGCGTTAGCGCTCCCTGATACCCCAGTCCCTGAGACGCAGCTGCGACTCGACTTCTTCCTCTACATCGTCTGGCAGCAGGGGGAAGAAATCCATGCCTACCATGGCTTCGAGCCCGTTGACGGTCACAGCGCATTCGTCAAGCCAGTAACGTCTGTCATCATTGTCCATCACGAAGGCGATCGACCGGTATTTCCCGTTCTTCTCGGCCATGACGGCCTTGAAGAAACTGTCAGGTACCGTGATCCCGCGGTCTCCGATGACACCGTAGCGGTTGGATCCGATGATCGGTCCGGTGACCACCCAGACTTTGCCGAAGTCCCTTGCCCATCTCCGCACCTGTTTCTCAAGGTAGTTCCAGTCGCCCTTGTTGAGCTCTTCGTCCTGGGGACAGATGTTCGTGAGGTAGAAAGTGTCGTCCATGGCTTCACCGTCCCATTGGAAATCAGCTGCGCAGGCCATATGTCCGCGTGTCCATCCGGAATCGTAGTAGTCCTCCCGCATGGCCTGGGTACCCTTGTAAGTCGGATCCATACGGAATACCGACTCGTCCCTGGTGGCATCTCCGTACGTCTCCTCGGCAGTAAGCTCGTATGCCACCCATTCGGGCAGGCGTGCTTCTGCATTGTATGAGATGACGAATCCCTTGTGAGTGAGGATGATATCATCGTCAGAAGTGTAGGGGAGCTCCATCAGCCCCTCCGGGACCGGGTCATTCGATCCAGCCAGCGACGGTATGAGTTTGGAAACCAGTCCGGTCTCTTCCTGCAGGAGATAAATGACGCATAAAAGTACGAGTAATGCTCCGGCGATATATGAGGTGCGTTTTTTCATCTGTCGGGGTGTTTTTGCAAAAATAATCATTATATTCGCAATAATGCGTCGCAAGTTCAACAATCTAAAATTAATAGCTTATGTCAGAAGAGTTCGAGAACATCAAGGAGAACGTCGAGGAGATCAAGGATGATATCCGCGACGAGGTGAACCAGGCCGCCGACGCAGTCGAGGCCGGTGTCAACGAAGCCGCCGAGGCGGTCGAAGCCGAAGTGAAAGAAGCCGCCGAGGCGGTCGAGGCCGAGGTGAACGAGGCTGAGCAGGCGGCAGAGGACAGGAAGGAGGAGTTCAAGCAGAAGGTTGAGGAGATGAAGTCCGATGTCAAGGAAGCCTACGAAAGCGTGAAAGACAAGGCTCAGGATGTCTTCAATGATGCCAAGGAGGGAGCTGCGGCCGCTTTCGCTACCGCCAAGGAAAAAGCCCAGAGCACAGTTGAGGATATCAAGAAGGAGATCGACGACTACTCCGACGAGATGGATTCCGAGGATGTGTCCAAGAACAGGCTCATGGCCGTCCTTGCCTACATCGGCCCGCTTGTGATCGTTCCGCTGCTGGTCGCCAAGGACTCCAAGTTTGCCAAGTTCCACACCAACCAGGGTCTGATCCTTTTCCTGCTCGCCATTGTCTGCAGCCTCCTTGCCAAGCTCAAGGTCATCGGCTGGTTGTTCAGTGTCTGCGGTGCCGTCGTGTTCATCCTCGCCGTCGTCGGTATCATCTATGCCTGCCAGGGCAAGGCCAAGGAACTCCCGGTCGTCGGCAACTGGCAGATCCTCAAATAATTGACAGGATGTTTACGAAGAACGGCCGCCCTGATGGACGGCCGTTTCCATTATCTGAGGCCCAGACGGGCCAGCTCTTTCCTGGCTTTCTTCATGTCTTTCTGGAACTCCTTGTCGGAGTGCATGACGGCCACTGCGCCTGATGCGGCGGTACGGGCGGCCTGGACGTCGGTCTCATAGTGGAAGCCGACGATGACACGGCTGGTCCCGTATTCATATCCGACCTTGAGGATTTCCGATGCCTTGTCCGGGAGCAGCTCGGAGAGAACGAGCGCTACGGTCCATCCCCTGGTGGTGTGACCTGATGGATATGACGCGGAACGTCTGGATCCGCGCTCTTCCTCGGGAACACCGGTCGGCTCGTCGAACTCCACGTAAGGCCGGGTCCTCTTGTAGAAGTCCTTGGCCTTGCGGTTGGCGTTGTTGGCCGTCGTCATGGACTTGGACAGCAGCCTGTAGAGATTGGGGGTCTGTTCATTGCTGATCCTCAAGCCCACTGCCGGTTCAAGGATCTGGGCGAGGTAGTCGAGCGAGCTCTTGGCGTCATCATGCGCCCTCTGGCCTCTCTCCGTGGGGCGCATGCTTTTGCCCCACTCGTAGTAGACCAGGTCACTGTCGAACAACGGATCTCCGGGTTTGGGAGGTGCAGGGAGGAAGACGGATGCGTCGGGCATCTCGTCTGCATCGATATAATCTGTGCGGACTGACGCCTTGCCGGCGTCCTGCCCCTGCGTCTGTGTCCGGCTCGCTCCCTGAGGGGGAACCGGAGGCCTTCCGGCATTTTGGGAGAATGCCGGAATCTGGGCGGAGATGAGCAGCAGGGCGAGTGCTGTCATCAACCTGAGGGTCTTGATGGAAGTTTTCATTGTCATTTGTATAAGGGTGATGGATAGACTCCGGTGTCCGCGAGTTCCTTGAACTTCGCGACGACGGCGGGACGGTCTTCCTTGTAAGTGACTCCGAACCAGTGCGATGGGGTGGAGAGTACTTCGGTGCGCGCCTGTCCGGACTTGACCAGGCAGTCGACCGCATAAGGGATGTAATATTCCTTCTTGAGCTCGCTGATGTTCTTCTCGAGGAAATCATCGAAGATGGCAGCGCTGCCGGCGAAATAGTCGGGGGTGAATCCCCACATGTTCATCGAACATAGGGCCTTACCCTCAAGGATGACGCGCTCCTCGGTGTTGGAATTGTCGCCACGGATGAGGCCGTCGGTCCCGCGGAGGATGTTGAGATGCTCGACGATGTCGGTGAGGCGGCGGTTCTCGTCGTAAGAGCAGATGCCGCGGCTCACTCCGCCGGATTCGGAGAGGGTGTTCTCAAGCTCGAAACCTACGATGGAATACACTCCGCGGCTGTTCTCGTGCTCGCGGAGCCAGTCACCGAGGATGCGGAACGAATCCTTGCCGTAGTAGTCGTCTCCATTGATGACGGCGAAAGGCTCATGGATGACCTCGGCGGCCATGAGCACCGCATGCGCGGTACCCCAGGGCTTCTGGCGATCCGGATTGAGCGTGAAGCGGGAGGGAATCTTGTCCAGCTCCTGCGTCACGAAGACGAACTCAAGCGGCTCCCCGTCGATGCAGCGCACTCCGGAGTATTTCTCCCTGACAGTCTGCTCCATCTGCTCGCGGAAATACTCCCGTACGATGTAGACGACCTTGCCGAATCCGGCCTGGACAGCGTCGAAAATGGAATAATCGATGATAGTTTCTCCGTTCGGCCCCAGGCCGTCCATCTGTTTGAGCCCGCCGTACCGGCTGCCCATCCCTGCGGCGAGGACCAGCAATGTAGGTTTCATTTATCTGTGATTTTGCATTTATCTTCGCAAATTTAACTATTTTTGTAGAAATACGACTGAATCGCAATGGGCAAGTTCGACAAAATCTGGAACAGGTCTAAGGACGGGGCGAACCGCGAGGAGCGCTCTTTCATCCGCTATGTCCTGATCTCTACGGCGGTCTTCCTGCTGTTCATCTGCGTCATCAAGCGTGACAACCTCTTCCGTTGGATAGAGGCCGGCTTCAACGTACGCAGGCAGGAGAAGCAGATGGAGTTCTACGAGGCTGACATTGCGCGTCTCAAGGACGAGGTCCGGAGTCTCACCACCGACAAGGACACGCTCGAAAAGTTCGCCCGCGAGAAGTTCCTTTTCTCCGAACCGGGGGAGGATGTGTATGTAATTGAATGATTCCGAATATGAAAACGATTGAGAAAAAGTATCTGGTCCCGTTCATACTGGTGACCCTGCTGTTCCTCCTCTGGGGTATTGCCAACAATATGACGGACACGCTCCTGAGCGCGTTCAAGAAGATCATGGCGATGTCCGATACGCAGACTTCGCTCATCCAGCTGGCTTTCTACGGATCGTATTTCTGCTTTGCACTTCCGGCAGCCATATATATCCGCAAGTATTCGTACAAGAGCGGTGTTATCCTCGGTCTGGCACTGTATGCGGCGGGAGCCATCCTTTTCCTCCCGGCCGCCAAGGCTGCATCTTACGGCTTCTACCTGATAGCCATCTATATCCTTGCCGGCGGCTGTTCCGTGCTTGAGACCACGGCCAATCCCTATATCCTGGCAATGGGCGCTCCGGAGACGGCTACGCGCCGCCTCAATGTCGCGCAGGCATTCAATCCGCTTGGCTCCATCACCGGCATCCTCCTGAGCAAGTACTTTATCCTCAAGGATATATCTCTCTATTCTGTGTCCGGGACATATATGACGCTCGGCATCGTGCTGCTGGTCATCCTGACCGTCATGCTTTTCGTCCGGATGCCCGAAGGCCGTGATGACGGCTCTGCGGATTCGCTTGGTGCGACTTTCCGCCGCCTGTTCAAGAACAAGGCCTATGTCTTCGGCGTAGTGGCGCAGTTCTTCTATGTAGGAGCGCAGATCGGTGTCTGGTCCTTCACCATCCGTCTGGTGATGAAGGAGCTTGGCATCGTCGAGGCCCAGGGTGCGACGATCTACCTGATCAGCATCATCTGCTTCAGCGCCGCCCGGTTCCTCTTCACATGGCTCATGAAGTACTTCCGTCCGGCGAAGCTTTTGCTCATCGCCGCTGCGGCTGATATAGTATGCACTCTCTTCGTCGTGGTGCTCGGCGGTACCGGCTGGCCTTGCGTCATCGCCCTGATCGCGGTCAGCTTCTTCATGTCCCTCATGTTCCCGACCATCTACGGCCTTGCTCTCGACGGCGTGGAGGATCCTGCCAAGGGCGGTTACGCCGGCGATGCCAAGATCGGCGCTTCCGGCCTGATCATGGCCATCCTCGGCGGTGCCCTCATCACCCCTCTCCAGGGAATGGTGTCCGACGCTTTCGGCATCAATCTGGCCTATCTGGTCCCGCTGGTATGCTTCGTGGTGGTCTTCGCCTATGCCATGAGCGTCCGTAAGGCATAAAATCCGCATTCCATGGTTTTCCTCATCCTGGCCATACTCTGCGGGTCCCTGTTCTCGATCATCTTCAAGCTCTGTCAGCGGCATGACGTGGACGGCAGGCAGGTTACGTTGTTCAACTATGCCGTAGCTTTCCTGTTCACGCTGCTGCCTATAGTGGCGCGGACGGTGTTCGATCCGGGTACATCGGCTTCAGACTATATCCCAGGTGCTTCATCATGGTTGCTCGCCGTAGTGCAGGGTCTGCTGTTCACCTTCGGCTTCATAGTCATGGACCGCAGTACGCAGCGCTCGGGAGTGGCCCTTACCACGGTCTGCGCTCGCGCTTCGCTTATCCTGCCAGTGCTGCTGAGCTGGATACTCCTTTCCCAGCCTGCCCCGTCCTGGCTCCCTGTGATCCTGGTCGTCGCCGCCATGGCGCTGATCATCGGCCCGACCGAGACACGTCCTGCCGGACGCGCTGCTACGGGCGGTCCGGGGCGCCATGCCATAATGTTCGCGCTTCTGGGGGTGTTCCTTGTGTTCGGCTGTTCCGATTTTTTCCTGAAAGTTGTGCAGCACACTGTGGACAAGGGCCATTCCGGCAATCCCGTCCTCATCGAGCGACAGCTCTCGGCGTTGACCTGCATCATCTTCCTGATGGCATCGGTCGCTTCGCTGGTAGTGTGCGCCGTTTCCGGCTCGTTCCGCAAGCACCGGGTCAAGTGGAGCACTGTCGGCTGGGGGGCATTGCTGGGCTTTGCCAATATCGGATGCACCTCGTGCATGCTCCGCGCCCTGGCCGCCATGCCGACAGGCCTTTTCTACCCTTTATACAATATCGGAATCGTTATAGTAGCCACCCTGGTCGGCCTGCTCTTTTTCGGAGAAAGGTTGAAGTGGGTCCAGGTCGGCGGCCTCGTCCTGGCTATTGCGGCCATAGCCTTGTCTTTCTAGTCGTCCTGTCGGACTTGGAGTTTAGTAAAATTTTACTATCTCGTCGATAGGCTTGCGGTCCGGGCGGCGGGGGTCCGAAGCGCGCTTGCCAAGGCTGATGACCGCCATGACCTGCTCGTTGTCGGGGATGCCGAAAAGAGTCCTGAGGGCATCGGAGTCGCGCATGCCCATGATGAGCGTGTCAAAGCCCTGCTCGCGAGCCTTCAGGATGAAGTAGGCGTTGCTGAGTCCGTTGTCGTAGGCTCCCCAGCCGTCTCCGACTTCATTGGCCTGGTTACCGCGTCCGAACCCGGACTGGCCCTTCACGAATGTGGAAACGATCATGACGGGAGCGTTGGCGGTGTTGCGGGCGTTGCCCTGGCCGATGTATTCCTTGACTGCCGCCACCTTCTCTTCGCTCATGGCGACATAGTAGCGTGTGGTCTGGGTGTTGGCCCATGTAGGCGCCTCCATGGCCGTGGCTATGAGGGTGCGAACCTGAGCCTCGGTGATAGTGGTGCCGGCTTCGTAGTCGCGTACACTGCGGCGCGAGGCTACGATGTCGTCGAAAGACTGTGCGGATACCTCCGCATTCTTGCTGCCGCCGCAGGCCGGCAGGAGGACTAAAGCGGCCAATGCCGCGGCAATGAATGAGATACCGTTTTTCATGGTTTCTGGGATATTGACTTGTCTGAAGCAAATATAGCGATTATTTTCTTTTGTGCTCTTTTTTTGCTAAATTGCAACGGGAATGGACTTTATATATTCCTGCATTGAAGACACTGAGACTATTAATCAATCCAATATAGCCTATTTATGAGAAACCTTTCTTTCATTGCAGTGGCGGCCTTGTCCGCCGCGGTGGCCTTGAGTGCGAATGCTCAGAGCTTGAAAATGAATGACCTCGATTATTTCGAGGCGAGGGGCACCAACGTGCTCGTGTACAACAACCTCTATAACGGCGGTTTCTACGACGAGAAGTTCGCCGGTTTGGAGATCATCCAGAGGGGTGAGCGCATCTGCACCGGCGGAGGCGTCCGTCTGATGAACACTCCGGAGCAGTGGGATATCTTCGGCGAGATTACCGCCAGGGAGGTGAACCACGCCGACAGCAGCGTCGAAGTCGAAATGACCTACAGGGACTATGACTTCGCTCCCAGGCTCAGGGTCACTCCCAAGGACAAGGGCGTCCTCGTCCAGATCATCCTGAGCAAGCCTGTGCCTCAGACCCTGGTTGGCAAAGCCGGTTTCAACCTAGAGTTCTTCCCCGCCTCTTATTTCGGCAAGAACTACCTGGTGGACGGTAAGGCCAGGATCCTCCCCAAGTATCCCATGCATGATACCGAGGTCCATCCCGTTTCGGAGAAGATCACCCAGTATTTCGGCGAGTCCACCTTCGATGACAGGGGCAGGGGAGACTTCCTCGTCCCGCTCGCGATGTCTACCGGACACCAGATCGTCCTGGCCCCGGAAGACGATGCCCTCAGGGTAGGTGTCACCTCCGAAAGCGAGGTCAGCATCTATGACGGACGTCATCTTGCCCAGAACGGCATGTTCGTCCTCCGTTCACTGCTGCCTGGTGGCAAGACCGGCGTCGTCCTCGAGTGGTATCTCGAGCCCAGCATCTCCAAGGACTGGATCCGTCCGGCCAACATCGGCTTCTCCCAGGTCGGTTATTCCCCCGCCCAGAAGAAGGTCGCCGTGGCGGAGCTTGACAAAAACGACACTCCTGCCAAGACTGCAAAGCTCTTGAGAGTCAATCCCGACGGTACCAAGTCTGTAGCCAAGGAGATTCCGGCGAAGTTCTGGGGTGAGTTCCACCATCGTTACAATTACGTGCAGCTCGACTTCTCAGATGTCAAGGAGCCCGGCCTCTACTGCATCGATTATCAGGGAGTTGAGACCAATGCGTTCCCTATCGACAAGAATATCTACAGCGACAAGTGGCATCCTTCGATGGATATCTCCCTCGTCGTCAACATGGACCACATGGAGGTCAACGAGGCCTACAGGATCTGGCACGGACGCGCCAACATGGATGACGCCCTCCAGGCTCCCGCCAATGTACGACTGCACGACGGTTATACCCAGGGCAGCGAGACCAATACCAAGTATCAGCCGCTTGAGCACATTCCCGGCCTCGCAGTCGGCGGATGGTACGATGCCGGTGACTTCGACATCCAGGCCAACTCCGTACTTACCACCACTACCGACCTCGGCCACATCTGGACCGACTTCCGTCCTATGAGGGACCAGACCCTCATCGACGAAAAGACCCAGTATGCGGATATCCACGTTCCTGACGGCATTCCCGACAATGTCCAGCTTATCATGCACGGTACCCTGAACATCAATGCCCAGATCGAGAACATCGGCTTCGTGGCGCAGGTGATCGGTCAGCCCGACATGCACCACTACCATCATCTCGGAGACGCCATGACCCTGACCGACGGAAAGATCTATGACCCTTCGCTTGCCCGTTACGAGGTCAAGGGCGACCGCTCCGGTACCCCGGACGACCGTTTCGTCTTCACCAGCCGCTTCAGCCCTGCCGGAGTGATGTCTGACATCGTTTCCCTCGCCTCCGCTTATCCTGCACTCAAGGAGTACTTCCCCGAGGAGGCCGAGCGTTCCCTCAAGAATGCCTTGATGCTGTGGAACAAGTACTTTGACGCAGCTGCTCCCAATGCCAATGCCGCCCCTGCAGCCGGCAGAAGGGGAGGTATGGGCGGAGATCCCAGGCTCAATGCCGCCATCGAGCTCTGGTTCGCCACCGGCGACCAGAAGTACAAGGATTTCTTCCTGCCTCTGGTTGAGGCGCAGCTCGAACCCAGGCCTGCTGCAGCGGCTCCCGCCGGTGCCCCTGCCGGCTTTGCACCTGCAGCCAATCTCACTAACGCCCTGAGGATCTATCCTTACATGGACAAGAAGTTCCAGGACAAGGTCAAGGCTCTCGTTCCCGACTATGTCAAGAACCTTACCACCAACGGCCGTGACAACCCTTACGGCGTAGCCATCACCGGTGCCACCTGGGCAGGAAACGGCGGAGTCATCAACACCGCGTACAACTGCTACAAGATCTGGAAGCTCTTCCCTGACATGATCGATCCCGAGTTCGTCCTCGCAGGACTGAACTACATCTTCGGATGCCATCCTTACACCAACGTCTCGTTCGTCACCGCAGTAGGTGTCAATACCAAGAAGGTAGCCTACAGCAACAACCGCGCTGACTATTCCGTCATCCCCGGCGGTATCGTCCCCGGTCTCCTCGTCAAGGAGGACTTCTACGAGAACAAGGACGACTATCCGTTCCACTGGGGTGAGAACGAGTGCTGTATCAACACTGCTCCCCAGTACGTGCAGCTCTGCCTTGCCGCTGACGAGGTCGTCCAGTACCTGAACAAATAAGATATGACTAAAGTTAAAGCGGGACGGCCGAAAACCGTCCCGCTTTATTTACGCCCTGTTCCGCTAGATTACCTCTGTCTCAGCGAAGTAAACATCCCGTAGCGGCTTAGTCACAGGCTTTCCGCCCAGGCTGCAAACTCCTTCCAACGGCAGGTCACGGCTCGACGATCCGATACGGAATGCATAGTTTCCGGGCGAAACCGTCCATCCTGCGTCGGAGTGCCAGGCGAGCTGGTCCGTAGAGACCGTGAAGGTTATGTCGGCCGTCTGGCCCGGCTCCAGTGAGATGCGCTTGAAGCCTTTCAGCTGTATGGGCTTGAGAGGCTGTCCTGATTTCGGAGATACATACAACTGCACGACTTCGTCCCCCTTTACGCTGCCCGTATTGGTAACCTTGCAGCTGACCTTGACAAGACCGCCCTTGGTCTTGGCAGAAGGCTGTACGTTGATGTCGCTGTATGTGAACGTGGTGTAGGAGAGTCCGAACCCGAACGGATATGCTGCGCGTTCCGGCTCGACGCCGTTGTTGTAGCAGTATGGTTCGGTGCTTTCTGTCGCAGGATAGCTGACGCAGAGCTTTCCGGAAGGGTTAACCTTACCTGACAGGATGTCGCTGATGGCATTGCCGCCTTCCTCGCCGGGATAGAATGCCTGCAGGATGGCGGCGCAGCCGTCAGCGATCTCCGAGATCACTTCAGGGCGGCCGCTGAACATGATCAGCACGACCGGTTTGCCGGTGGCGATCAGGTCCTTGACAAATTCTTCCTGGTCGCCGGGCAGGCGTATGCCGACGCGGCGGCGGTTCTCTCCGCATAGATAGACATTCTCGCCCATGGCGGCGATGATTACGTCATTTCTCGCGGCCATTTCCACAGCCTCTTCCCAGTTTGTGTAATCCTCGGATTCGAGCCTTCTGACAGGAAGATTCCTGAGCCTCTGGTCTCCGCTCTGGGATATGCCCATGTCGGCCAGGGTGCTCCAGTCGCAGCCGCGCGAGTACTCGACTCTGCCCTCAAAGCGGCTCTGCATCGACTCGAGCAGTGTAGGGATCCTCAACGCCGATTCGTCGACCTCTTTCCTGAAGAAGAACAGCTGCATTGCGGGGAAGGTATAGTCGCCGAGCATGCTCCAGAACGAATTTGCATTGGGCCCGACCAGGGCGATGCGCTTGCCTGGATCAAGTGGGAGTATGCCGTCGTTCTTGAGCATCACCACCGACTCTGCGGCAAGGTCATACGCTGTCTGGCGGCTCTCCGCAGGGTCCATGTCGAGAGGCCCTTCCTTGAAATACACCGGATCTTCATCGAGCAGGCCGGCGCGCGCCTTGACCATCAGGGCACGCTTGACGGCACGCTCGAAGACTTCTTCGCTGATGCGTCCCTCCGCGAGAAGTTCGGGGATATACTTGTACGAAGTGTTCGAGCAGAACTCCAGGTCGTTTCCGGCCGTGAGCGCATCGACGGCGCACTGCTTGAGGTATTCGGGGCTCCTGTCGCGACTTCCCATCTGTACGGAGCCATAGTCGCTTACGACTATGCCGTCGAAGCCGAGGTCACCTCGCAGGATCACGTTCAGGAGGGTGTCGCTGCATACGGCCCATTCCGAACGGAACTTGTCGTAACAGGTCATGATGCTCTTGCTCCCGGCAGTACGGATGATGGCCTCATGCGGGAACAGGACTTCCTCATAGATTTCCTTCCAACTGAGTTCGGAGCCTCCGCCATAGCCCAGGAAATGCTTGGTCGTAGCGGTGACTCCGTCACGGAATCCCTTGGCCTGCAGGCCTTTGACAAAGGCCGTGCCAAGGGTGGCAGTCAGATAGCCGTCTTCTCCGTAGGACTCCTCGATACGTGACCAGTGCGGACTGCGGATGATGTCTACCATGGGAGAGAGCGCAAACTGCTCTCCTAGGGCGCGCATAATGTCGGCTGTCTGGCCCATCTTGACCGAGAGCAGGTCAGGATCCCAGGTGCAGGCGACGCCTATCTGCTGGGGATAGGCCGTCGCGCCCTTGGCGGTCACGCCGGAGATGCATTCATCATGGATGACGGCAGGGATACCGGCGTGCGTCTCGTTGACGAGATAGTCCTGGATATCGGCTATCAGCGCGCGGATCTCGTCCGCGTTGAGGTTCTGCGAACTGGACATCTGGCAGATGTGTCCGGCTCCGTAGGGGATGACTTCGCGGGCTTTCTCGACTGAGAACTTGCCGTCGACCATGAATTCGCTCGGGTAGATGCCGAACAGCTGAGCGGCACGGTCCTCGACACTCAGCCGCTCATAGACGGCATCGACTTTCGCCTCAAGCGCCTTGTCGCCCTTCGGGGCGGAACAAGCGGCGAGTGCCATAAAAACGAATAACGGACAGACTTTTCTCATAAATGATTGTGTTACACGTCCAGGCTGTAGCCAGGGCGGTAAGTATAGTGGAGGAGTTTCGTGGCCTCCGGATCGTTCCTGAATTTCTCGACAATGGGATTCCAGACAATGGGACGCCCAAGCTCCATCGCGATGTTGCCAAGGATGCACATTGTGCATGAACTGTGTCCGACTTCGACAGGGGTGTTGGGGTCGATGCGTGACTTGACGGCATCGATGAAGGCCCTGTAGTGCTTGTCGTTTGCGTAGTAGGAGATGTTGCCGTCAGTCATCGGCCCGGTCATGTCCAGCCGCTTGTCCGATGCAGTGTATCTGCCCCTGGAGACTTTGATCCAGCCTTCGTCACCATATATCTCGACTCCCTGGCCGCGGGTCTCGCAAGGCTCTTCGGATACTATGATGCCATTGTCATATTTGAACGTGAGATGCTCGTAATAGCTGTATCCCTCAGGTATGATCTCGACCGGGCCGGACCGGTCTTTGCCGATCGCCCACTGCACGATGTCGAACATATGTGCTCCCCAGTCCGCCATGAAACCGTTGCCAAGGCCTTTGTAGAAACGCCATTTGGCCCAGAATGCTTCTCTCTTTTCCAAGGTGTTCACCGGGTTGAGGTCGGAATGGTAGTGGAATGATGTCGGGAGAGGCCCGAGCCACTTGTCCCAGTTGAGTCCAGCGGGTATGGGCATCTCCGGAAGGTCGTAGGGTATGGGGCAGGGGGAGTTGGGATTGGTTGCGTCCCTGCCGACATATGCCTTGATTTTGCGTATGGTGCCAAGCTCTCCTTCGCGGACCATCCTGGTCGCGTGGATGAACTCGTTGCTTGAACGCTGCATGCTGCCGACCTGGAGTATGCGGTTATACTTGCGGACGGCCTTGACGAGCTGCTGGCCCTCATAGATGGTCAGGGTCAGGGGTTTCTCGAGGAATATGTCCTTTCCAGCCTTGCAGGCGGCGATGGCGATAAGGGCGTGCTGGTGGTCCGGGACGGCGATGACGACTGCGTCGATGTCCGGTCTTGCAAGAAGGTCCTGATAGTCTTCGTAGACGTCAACTTTGACTTTCTTTTCTCCCAGGGTGGTGTAATGCTCCGTCACTAAGTGCACGAAGCGCTCGCGCTTGATGTCATAGACGTCACATCCTGCGACTACGCGGACATCCTTCATGGGGAGGAATAGGTTGAGCAACATCAGGACCTGTTGTCCGAGGCCGATGAAGCCAAGGTTGATCTTGTCGTTGGTGTTTTTTTTAGGTGCTGCAGGCGCCGGTGCGGACGAGGCCCTCAGGACGCCTGAGGGCAGCATGAAGCCTGCCGCCCCGATGGCTGATGCTTTCAGAAAATCTCTGCGTTCCATAATTTGAGTGATTGGTTATAGTGTTTGGTTATATGTCGGTTTCATGCATTGTTGGGCACTCCTGTCCGGAACCGTTTACGCAGGATACGCTCCATGCATCCTTTGAGGATGCGGAAGCGGGAGATGGAATGGTCCTTCCTGAACCTCTCTGCCATCTCGAAGACCTCTCCTCCTTCCATCCTGCACATCATCCAAAGGCCATAAAACGGGTGAAGGCGGATTCCCCGGCTGTCGAACAGACGCTGTACGCGCCAGTATACGTCCAGTCGCGACTGTAATTTGTCCGGCCTGTCAATATATCCGCTGCTGACGCTGCCCGGTCTCTCTGTGACCACATAGAGCACGGAAGGATCGTATGCAACTTTCCCGGCATTCAATCCGCAAAGCACGGAGAACATATAGTCATTGGCGCAGACGGTCTCGTCGAAACGGATTCCCTCGCGGACGATCAATTCCCTCCGGATCATCTTCCCCCAGGGTTCAGGATAGCAGTAGCGGCAGAAGAAATCGAGGTCTGCTGGCCTGGAAGCATACTTTTCCAGCAGGCGCGTCTTCTCGGACTGGCGTTCCGAGGGCAGAAGGGTATCCGAATGGACGGCCCGGATGTTGAAACAGATAACCTCCGCTTCATCTTCCGCGTGACGGTCCAGCAGGGACAAGGCTTCAGGCTCGAAAAAATCATCCGAATCGAGGAACAGGATCCATTTCCCACGCGCCCGGTCCAGCGCCCGGTTGCGGGCATAGCCTGCACCTTTTCTTCCGGTATCCTCTTCGACGAGAAGCTCGACATCGTCACGGGACGGAACTGATGCCATCGCACGCGAGAGCAATCCGGGGTCTCCGAAGTGTGGGATGATGATTGTGTAGTTTATGCTTTCCATGCCGGACACATTGATACAAAAATAACATTTTGCACGGAAAGCGCAAAAACCTTATCTTTGTTTATCAATATGGAATCGACGGTTGAATACGGTTTTGTGGTCCTGCACTATATGGCGTACGACATGACGCTGAAGTGTGCAGAGTCATTGTTGGCCTTGCCAGTCCCGGTCCGTTTGGTCATCGTGGACAACGCATCCCCCGACGGTTCGGGGGAACTGCTGCGCGACCGGTTCGCGGCGTCCCCGTCAGTCACAGTCATTCTCAATGAGAGCAACGAGGGCTTCGCAAGGGGTAACAACGCAGGCTACAAGTATTTGAGGGACCATTTCCATTGCCGTTTCATTACCGTCCTGAACAACGATGTCCTTATCAAGGACAGGGATTTTACAGCCAAGGTCGAAAATATTTACGGAGAAAGCCCGTTTGCCGTTCTCGGCCCCGATATCCTGAATCCCGGAACAGGCGTCCACCAGAATCCTGTCCGGCTGGAGGCATTCTCCCTACAGGAGGTGCTTTCCATCATGGACCGGTTCGGCCGAAGTCTCCGTCACTATCGCTGGAAACAGTTTAAATGGCGTGTGAAGCGCTTCTTCCTCCAGGGCATTGAAAAGAAGGCCCCCCCTGTGTACCATGACAGCCCGATGAAGGGTGTTGTCCTGCATGGAGCGTGTTATGTCTTTTCGGAGGATTTCATCCGCTCCAGGGAGTCGTGCTTCAATCCCGCGACCTTCCTCTATTTCGAGGAATACATCCTTCACCTCGAGTGTCTCCGTGACGGTCTTGTGATGCTATACAACCCTTCCGTCCAGGTGCTTCACCTGGAGGATGTCTCCACAGACGCTGCATTCAGGCGTCCTGCCGCGAAGGAAATGATGAAACTGCGTGAATCCCTGCGCTCGCTGGAGGTTCTTCTCACCCTGACGAAAAGTTGAACCCCATGGAAACGAACTCTATAAAGAAGGCGGTCTATATCAATGCCGCGGCACGGTACTCCACCCTTTTCCTGGGATTGTTGTTCTCTGCCGTCCTGGCCCGCATCCTCACTCCGGAGGATTATGGAATAGTGGCCGTCACGGTAGTCTTCACCACTTTCTTCAGCCTTCTTTCGGATCTTGGACTAGGTGCCGGTATCATTCAGAACAAGGAACTGGACCAGGAAGACATAGGACACATTTTCGCGTTTTCATTACGCCTCGCGCTCGTGCTTGCAGGCGCATTCGCGCTTTTCTCCATCCCGATGTCGTACTTCTACGGCAATCCTGTGTATGTCCCGGTGGGTATCCTGCTGGCGGTATCCCTTTTTTTCAACACCATGAACGTGGTGCCCAACGCACTGCTGCTCAAGCAGAAAGAGTTCAAGTCCGTCGCATTGCGCATCTTCTGCGCCTGTATAGTCTCCGGTATTGCAGGCATTGTCCTGGCGCTGATAGGGCTCAAGTTCTATGCCCTAGTTGCCCAGTCCATCATCAATTCCGCATTCATCTTCGGCTGGAACTATCTGTCCACGCGGCCGCCGATTGCCCGAAGGGTACGGCGGGAAAGTCTGGACAGAATCCGCAGTTATTCAGGTTTCCTGTTCGGTTTCAATCTCATCAACTACTTTGCCCGCAATACTGACAACCTCTTGATCGGCAAGGTGATGGGGCCCGCTCAGCTGGGGCATTACGACAAGGCTTACAAGCTGATGCTGTACCCGGTTAACAATCTCACGCACGTGATCACACCGGTGTTGCATCCCATTCTGTCTGAGCATCAGACGAACAAGGAGTACATCTATGACAAATACCGTCAGGTGGTGAAGGTATTGTCATTGCTTGGTGCCTTCATCACTCCCTTCTGCTGGTTTGCCTGCTCGGAGATCATCCGCATCATGTACGGGCAGCAGTGGCTTGCCGCCATACCTTGTCTTCAGTGGATGTCACTTGCGATGTGGGCGCAGATGATCCTGTCGTCGGCCGGTAGTATTTTCCAAAGCGTCGGCGATACTAAGAGACTCTTCCTGAGCGGCAGCATCAATGCCGTGCTTGTAGTGGCTTTCATCATAGCCGGTCTCCTCGAGGGCAGCATAATCGCCGTTGCGCGCAATGTCGCGCTGGCATACAACATACAATTTGTAGCCACTTTCTACATTCTGGTCCACCTGTCCCTCGGCCTGCGTTGCCGCGATTTTCTGAAAGGACTGTTGCCGGACCTTGCCGTCATGGCTGTTGTCGCTTTATCCGGCCTGTGTGCCGGGTTGATCCCTGAACAGCAGTTGGTCCCGTCTTTCCTGATAAAAGCCGGAATCATGGGAGGGACTTATGTGGCTGCGTTAGCGGCAACCATGCAGTTAAAGCCTTTGTTGAGCCTTCTTTTCCGGAGGTAAGTATCACTCCGTTTTTTTGAAAAGCATGGCAGTGCCGGTCCTGAAAACCTCGCTGCCGGAGGCCTCCCGAAGGTCCACTACGTAGGTGAAAACCGCCATGTATCCTTCGTTCCGGAAGATCAGGACATCGTTCCCTTCCGCTCCGGCTTCAAGCCGCTCGACAATCCCGCAGCGAAGCAGTTCCTCTCCCTTGGTGTCGTCCAGATAGAAAACGGCTTCCTTCCCGTCCTCGTAGTAGTGATACTGCGATGACGGGACCAGCACGGTGTATCCCTGAAGGTCGATCGGGCCTTGAAGCTCGTGGACAACTGGCTCGACCGTCGTCGTCTCAGGCCAGTGTGTCTTGTCAGCGAGGATCCACCCGTTGGCGGGCATCTGCCCGAACTGTCCGTATTTCCCTTCGAAACTGTCCTTGGTCATGCTGCCTTTCAAGTAACTCCATGAACTTTCTGCCGTCCTCCATGCTTCAAGGCGGGTGCTGTCAGCGAAAATGGCTGCGTAATCTGGATCCTCCGGGAAACTTCCGTCTTCAAGTACAAGAGGTAGGACGGCCTCAAGTCGTTTTTGCTGGCTTCGGATGCCGAAATCCTTCGCGCGGATGCCCGGGACATACGTGAAAAGGGCGGCAGCCGCAGCGAGGATAAGCGCCATGCCCTGGAACTTCCTCGTCTTACCGCTCGCCAGCATGGCCGTGAACAGAGTCATAAGGGCGGCCAGCAGGACCAGGTAGAAACGCGCCTCCGTCAGTCCGTATTCGCCTGTCCTGCGGAAAATACCCACCCATAGCAGAGCCAGGGGCGGAATGGCGATGGCAGGGAAAGCCTTATAGAACCAATCGAAATGCCTTTTAGACAGCAAGGGCAGGCACATGCAGCAAAGGAGTGCGATGGCGATGAAAGCCGTGACCATATACGCGACCCCTCCGTCCGGGAGTTCCCAGCGGACCAGGATGCGTATGATGTAACCGTAAAGGATTGCGGTGTAAATGATAAGGGCAGGGGAGAGGATACCGTCCACGACGGTATTGAATAGCTTGGAACCTCTCTGAACCGGTTGGCTGTCCGATACTGCGCGGCAGCACAGCAGCGGGATGATGTTCATCGCTATGAAAGCGTTCGGAATCTCGAACCAACTGTCTGCGAGTTTCAGACCGAACAGGTATCCGACGGAAGCGATGATGGCGCTGATGACGGCCATCATCAGGCCGCCTATGAGGAAACAGATACCGACCCTCACTACCGTGCGGAGGACCCTCTGTCCAAATGCTTCATTGTCAAGCCGTCTGTCGCCGGCAACCAGCAGTACGGCTGCGAGCAAATAAGAAACGGCTACAGCCCAATCGGGGCTTGACAGACGCGTACACAAGAATAGCAGCGGAATCCATAAGAACCATGATAGAAAGTATGCCGCCTTCAAGGCCGTCCTGTCCTTGCTGAGCCGGTGAAGGATAAACACCAGCACATAGTGCGGTATGAACCACAGGAACAGGTTGAACAGGTCGACATCCTCCAGTCGGGCGTCAATCCTCTTCCCGAACAGGAAGATGATGAAATACACTGCTCCCAGCAGGGCTTCTACGGGGAAATCCCTTACGCTGCGGATTAAATCCCGCCCCAAGCCCTTCAGGCCTTCGGCAAACCGGCTCATATTTCAGGATCGTCCTATTTCATCTGCCACCAGTCCCAGGTGAAGCCGTCCCCCTTGAACACGAAGAACAGGTCATGAACGCCGGAGGCGCCCTTCAATGAACAGCTTTCGGTCTTGTAACCGCTGCCCGGCCTGATGTTCATGGTACCGGCAAGGGGTCCGTCCTCCGAGTCAAGCCTGATTTCCACGGCGGCAGGTTTTACGGAGCTTACGTTCATCTGGAGGGTCTTCGCGCCTTTCTTGAAGTCCACTCCGGACACCTTAAGGTATTCTCCCGCATCGATGTCGGTGACAACGATTACACTGCCGTTCTTCTGTGTCTTCAGGCCATATCCCCATGACATGGTTTCCGCCTCCACTTTCCGGAACGGGTTGAAAGGCTGCAACTGCTCCAGGACATTGTCCTGCCAGTATGGTACCTTCTGGATGCTTCCGTCAGGGTTGTAATGCATCTCGGCAGCGGAGACGCTGCGCCTTTCATGGTGACGGAAGGTCTCCAGGTGCATGATCTCGTAGTTGAGTCCGAAGACATAGGACCTGCCCTTGTAGTCAATGATTCCGGGATGGTTGCCTCTGGTGCGCCAGGTGCGGTCCATTATGTGTCCCATCGATTTCCAGGGACCCGTGGGGCTGTCGCTCATCGCGTAGCCTATTCCCTCGGGGCAGCATGTCGAAGCGAAGGCCAGGTAATACTTGCCGTTACGCTTGTAGAACCAGGGACCTTCCTGGTAGTAGTCTATCTTGTAATCGAGTTTGTGGATGTCGCTGGCAAGGGATATCATGTCGTCGTTGAGCTCCGCCCAGTAGACGTTGGGATTGCCCCAGTACATGTATGCCTGTCCGTCGTCATCTACCCAGACGGTAGGGTCTATGTCCTCCCAGTGCTCCCTCTGCCATACCAGGGGCTCGCCGATAGGATCCACGAACGGTCCGTAAGGCGAATCGGCGACCAGTACTCCTATCCCATGTCCGTGGATAGGGCAATACATGTAGAACTTCCCGTTCCTTTCCACGACCTGGAGGGCCCAGGCGCCATTATCGCCGTCATACCATTTGAAATCCTTGAGGGATGCCACCGCGCCATGGTCCTGCCAGTTGACCATATCTTCGGACGTGTACAGCAGCCAGTCCTTCATTACGAAGCCGTTGGCGTAATCCTCGTCATGCGTGGTATACAGATAAACCTTGCCGTTGTAAACCATCGGAGCAGGGTCCGCGGTGTATTTCGTCTGGATGATCGGCATGTTGACGTGAGCGTTGAACTTCCACCAGTCAAGGTCGAAGAGTTCCTCGTCTCCGCCGTGGAAGAGAAGATAGACGTCATGCTTGCCGGTAACGCCGGGACGCACCGGAGCGGTAATCATCATGTTGTCGTTATTGACGGGAACGGTGGCAATGGGCCTCCCCTCTATCATCTCGTCAATGAAGAAGTCTATGCTGCCTGCATTCTTGAAGTTGAGCATCTCGATGACGACCATCGTCGCTTCCTCGTCACCGAAATCCACCTCGCGTACCTTGATCCAGTCGCCGTTGTGAATTGAGGTCACATAGTGGCGCGTTCCCGGCAAACGGTCAACCTTTACGCCATAGCTTTCGGCCATGGTTTCGGCCTCGACCGTGACATACGGGTTGATCGTCCCTATCGGGTCGGGCCCTTCCTTTGTGGCCGGGATGAAAGGTATGGTGCCGTCAGGGTTGAATTTGAACTCCTCCACGGCCGCGCTCCTGTGGTAGCTGCTGCCGTTCGGCAGCGAGGCGGTATGGTAGAACATGTAGTCGTGACCCTTGTAATTGACGTATCCTCCGTGGATGGTGATGCTGTTGGGGATACGGTCCATTATCTGGCCGCCGTATTTCCACGGACCGTTGATCGTGGGAGCGGTGGAATAGGCCATGAACTCCGGGATACCTCCAGCAGGATAAATCGCATAATAAGTGCTGTCGCGCTTGCATACCCACGGACCTTCTTCGTAGGAAGTCATGTCTATGACCCTTCCCAACGACCATTTTGTCCTCGGGACGAACGGACCGAAAGCCTCGGGATCGGGGTATCCGGGGACTTCCTTGTATCCGTCCTTGAAGGATATCATGTCGTCGTTAAGCTGACCGTAGAAGAAGCCTTGCAGGCCCCAGAACAGCCATGCCGAGCCGTCGTCATCTATCCATACCGTAGGATCGATGAAACCGTTGCCGTAGCAGAGGGGACCGCCGATGGCGTCCTCCCACGGGCCCTGGGGGTCGTCTGCGACAGCCACGGCGAGGCACTCGCCGTAGCCGCGTGCCATGCAGCAGCAGTACCAGTACCATTTGCCGTTCCTCTCGACGGCCTGGGACGCCCAGGCGCGGTTTCCCTGAAGCGCCCAGCTGAAAGTGGCGGTGGACATCGGGGTCCCAAGGTAGGTCCAGTTGACCATGTCTTCAGTACTGAACAGCACCCAGTCCTTCATCTTGTAATTCGTGGCGTCATCTTCGTCGTGGTCCACGAACATGTAAAGCTTGCCGTCATGTACGTACGGGGCGGGGTCCGGTGTGTACATGACTGAGGTGATGGGATTCTGGGCGAAAGCGGTCATCCAGGCCGCTGCAAGCCCCAAAAGGGTCAGAAGTCTTTTCATATATGCGACGTGTTTTTACAAAGATAACAAAATTACAGGTTTCCGATCCGTTCCGCCACCTTTTCGGGATGGTCGACAAGCAGTTGCCCGTGATTCATGCCAGGAAACACCTCGACGTGTGTGTCCGGGTTGAGCCCGCAAAGGTGCCTGGCCTGCGGCTTGGCTACAAAGGCCTCCTTGGTGCCATACCAATAGTGGATGTCGGCTCCGTGGATGGCATCAAGCCTATGTGTATAAACGTCCTTGTATCCGTCCCTGACGGCCTTGCCCTTGCCGGAAGGCCACACTTTCCTGCATTCATCCAGCAGGACATCGAAATAATGCGAGTGGAACACCCGTTTCCAGAATCCCGTCCAGTGATAGCAGGTCCAGACATTGAGGCTCTGGTAATACCGCAGCGGGTCCACGCTCCACCTGGGGAGCGGGAGCAGGGGCGCTGCGTCCATGATCGCGTGGTCTATTATGATCTCGTTGCGCTCGAGGGTGCGCGAAAGGATCTTGCCGCCCAGCGAAAGGCCGTAGGCGACATCCAGATGCCCGTGAAGGTTCCCCTTGACATAATCTATTATCTGCGCCGCCTGGTCGTCTACGGATGTAAAGCAGGACTCTTTATCAGTCAGGAATCCGTCTATCCCGGCGGCGATGATGTGGAACTTGTCCTTCAACAGTTCCGTCAGCGGCAGGAATATCTCGAAGGATACACCCAGCCCCGGGATCAGCAGCAGGGACGGGGCTTTCTCTTTGCCATAAAGCTTGAATTCCATTACTCCTTCTTTTTATCCCTTCTGATCTCGGAGTACATACTCACTGCAAGAAGGAACTGTGAGACAAAACCGCACCACAGCCCTATCCTGCCAAGTACATTGCCTCTCATGGACGGGATAATGAGCCCAATGCCAAAGATCACTGTCAGCACAATGGAAAGGGCAAATAGAAATCGAAGAAGTTTAAGCCTGTTCATACAGCATTCGGATTTATCGGTATGAAGATACTGACATTCTGCCTTATGTGCAAATCTTGGAGCACCGGTCGGGTGCTGTCTACGGCTCGTTCACCCGCCTGGAGACCCTGGCCGATGCCACCGGCATCGACACCCGTGGCGACTGGGAACATACGATGGAATAGTATGAAACATTCAAGACGCTCATTTTTCATGCTGCTTTCCTTGCTGGCAGTCCTCGGAACAGTTGGAGTCATGGCTGGGATCCCGGGGAATAAAGGTCAAATAGTGCACCTTCCATCCGAAGTAAATTGACCTTCTTGTCAATGCCTCCGGCATATCCGGTAAGCGAACCATCAGCACCTACGACCCTGTGACAAGGGATAATGAGCGATATTGAGTTGTGGCCCACAGCTCCTCCAACAGCCTGGGCGGCCATTCGAGCGACGCCCTTCTGTTCAGCGATCCGCCTTGCTATCTCTCCATAAGTCATTGTCTTGCCGTAAGGGATAGTCAGCATGATTTCCCAAACGGCCTTGCGGAACGGGCTGGCACGCATGACGAGAGGGGGCGTGAAGCCCGGCTCGCTACCGCTGAAATAGATGTCCAACCAGCGGCATGTGTCTTTGAAAACAGGGATTAGTCTTTCTTCATGCTCCGGGGATAGCACGTCGGCAAAATGCATCTGTCCATCGAACCAGAGACCGATAAGGGATGTACCGTCACTTCCGAGGGTAATTCCACCGAGTGGTGATTCATAGTGCCATATATAGTCCATCTGCACTGTCAAACTTCGATTTGTCGGCGTGAAGATAAGAAGAATGGCCGTTCTATCCAAAAGCAAAAAATGGGGAAGGTCCGGTCCTTAAAAAGAGACCTCCCCCAGAACAGTGCGCGAATTGCTGGCGTTGGGACAATGGGAATACGAGGCCCGGAGGGCCGAGACGCCGTCAGGCGCGCACCGGGAGGATAATGCTGGGGAAAACCTGCATTCGGAGGCCGAAGGCCGACCGAAGGGGGACGGCGTCAGCCGTGCGGGGGAATTTTTCCCCCGTCCCCCAGGGGGGCAGGGGGGGATAGGGAAGTCGGGCAGCGTAGCTGCCCGATCTCCCGCGGAGAAACGAAAACGGCAGCCGAACTGGCTGCCGTTTCGTTTCGTAGACCAAACGCTCCGGATCTCGAACCTCCGCTTCCTGGAAGGGCTGCTACACCTCCAATCGTTCATCGATGGAATAGACTGATAGACGTGTATTATAAAATGAGTATCTTTGTGCCCCGGATTTGTCGTTGGTTATGAAAACGATTATTAATAGGGACAAGAAGCGCCTGCTCGGTTACATCGCCGGTATTCTTGCCGGCGTTTCATATGGGACCAACCCGCTTTTCGGGAAGGTTTTGATGGAGAGTGGCGTGCCCATCATGGCCATGCTCTTTTTCCGCTATGCCTTCGCTGCTGTTATCCTGGCAGTACTGATGATGTTCAGGAAAGAATCCTTTCTGGTTAAGCGGCGCGAAGTTGGCCTCCTGATTCTGTTGGGCATCTTCTTCGCAGGCAGCAGCATCACTCTTTTCTGCTCATACGAGTTTATTCCGTCAGGGCTTGCGACTACGCTGATCTACCTATACCCAGTAATTGTCGCACTGATAATGGTATTTCTCCGAATCTATCCCAGCTGGCAGACATGGCTCGCCATCTCGGCAACCTTCGGGGGTATCCTGCTTCTTTCCTCCCCTTCCGGGGATGTTCAGATTCGCGTCCCAGGAGTATTGCTTGCAATAGGCTCAGCTTTGTGTTATTCTTTTTATCTGGTTATCGTGAACCGGAGCAAACGCATTCGGAACGTTTCGGAACATACGATTACTCTTTATTCGCTGGTTACAGGGGCTATCCTTTTTGCCACCATCCGCCATGCCCAAGGCGGAAGTATGCTTGAGGGCATCGACACGCTCGGAGACTGGGGTAACCTCATCGGCCTGGCAATCATTCCTACGATGGTCTCTATGCTGACAATTGCCATTTCTTCCCGCTATATCGGTCCCACAAAGACGGCTGTCCTAGGCGTGTTTGAACCTCTTACGGCAATCTTGATAGGCACACTTCTGTTCGGAGAGACTTTGACCGCCAAGATGGCCTTAGGAATTGCTATATGCGTAGCTGCCGTTGTGTTCATGATTATAAAACCCCGGAAAAAACAAAAGCCAGTCGACTGACTGGCTTTAAAACTTAGTAGCGGGGGCAGGACTCGAACCTGCGACCTCCGGGTTATGAGCCCGACGAGCTACCGACTGCTCTACCCCGCGGTATTGGACTGCAAAAGTAAGGACTATTTTTGGAAAGTCCAAATCTTTGGCGGAAAAATCAGCCGAGGAAGGCTAGGATGGCGGCTGTGTCGTCTTTGGAAAAGGCCTTCTGTTCGCCTGTAGCGAGGTTTTTCAATTGGACCGTACCGGCCGCCATCTCGGACTCGCCGTTGATGGAAAGGAACGGGATGGACTTGCGGTCGGCATAGTCGAACTGCTTCTTGAGCTTGGCACTGTCGGGATAGACTTCGACGGAGACGCCGGCCTCGCGGAGCGCGCGGGCGACGGGCAGCACATACAACAGTTCGTTACTGCCCATGTTGGCGAACAGCACGCGCGTGGCGGACTTGAGCCCGGCAGGGAACTTGTCGAGCCCCTTCAACACGTCGTAGATGCGGTCGGCTCCGAAGCTGACACCTACGCCGGACATGTCCGGAAGGCCGAAAATGCCGGTGAGGTTGTCGTAACGGCCTCCGCCGCAGATGCTGCCGATGGCGAAGTCGAGGGCCTTGACCTCGAAGATGGCACCGGTGTAATAGTTGAGACCGCGGGCGAGTGAGAGGTCAATCTCGACGGCCGAGCCGATGCCGGCGGCATCGATCAGGCCGAAGAGCTCTTCGAGCTCGTCCAGGCCTTTCAGACCGGTCTCGGACACGGTGCCCGATGCCGATCCACCGCCCATCAGCTTGCGCATGGAGGCGATCTTTTCGGCATCGGTGCCGGAAAGCAGGAGCACAGGCTCGAGCACGGCCACCGCCTCCGGCGTGAGGCCCTTGCCGAGCATCTCCTCCTTGACGGCGTCGAGCCCGACCTTGTCGAGCTTGTCGATGGCCACGGTGATGTCGACTACCTTGTCGGGGAAACCGCAGATCTCGGCGAGGCCGGTAAGTACCTTGCGGTTGTTGATCTTGATCAGAACCCTGACATCGAGCAGCTTGAACACCCTGTCGATGATCTGGACGAGCTCCAGTTCATTGACCTGTGACTTGCTGCCGATGACGTCGACGTCACACTGGTAGAACTCGCGGTAGCGACCCTTCTGGGGCCTGTCGGCACGCCACACGGGCTGTATCTGATAGCGTTTGAAGGGGAACGATATTTCGTTCTGGTGCTGGACCACGAAGCGTGCGAAAGGCACGGTCAGGTCATAGCGCAGACCTTTCTCGCAAACCTTGAGGGACAGCGCCTTGCTGTTGTAAGCGTCTCCTTCGGTCCGGAAACTCTCGTAATCGATGCCTGAGAAAGCGTCGCCGGAATTGAGGATACGGAAGAGGAGCTTGTCGCCTTCGTCGCCGTACTTGCCGAGCAGGGTGGAGAGGTTCTCCATGGCCGGCGTGTCGATCTGGGCGTAGCCGTAAGTCTTGAAAACACTGCGTATTGTGTCGAATATATAGTTGCGCTCGGCCATCTCCTGCTGGCCGAAGTCGCGTGTCCCCTTGGGTATGGATGGTTTCTGTGCCATGCTTCAATCGGTTTATCATGCAAATATAGCATTTAAGTCGCAGTTTTTTCCTATTTTTGCCCCAATCAAACAATTCCGAAAATGAAAGAATTCGTCAAAATGGTCCTGGCCGTCATTTGCGGCCTTTTCCTTGCCGGAATCATCGCCTTCATCCTCGGCATAGGTTTCGTGTCGTCGATGGCCGCTGCCGGCAGCGCTTCCCCGGTGCTGCCCAAGTCCGGCGTACTTGTCATGGACATGTCCAAGATATCGATCGCCGAGCAGGCGACCCCGGCTTCCCTTGATGTCATGAGCCTTGTATCCGGAGGCGGCCCCATGATCGAGAGCATCGGCCTCTGGAAGGCCGTCCAGGCCATCAACAAGGCAGCCGAAGACCCGACAGTCCAGTATATCTACATCAAGGCTGACGGCGCATCCGGCGGCATCGCCCAGCTACAGGAGATCCGCAAGTCGCTTTCCAATTTCCGTATGAGCGGAAAGCCGGTCATCTCATATATCGAGTCTCCTTCCACCGCATCCTATTACCTGGCTTCGGTCTCGGACAAGATATACATGACTTCATACCAGGGAGGCAATTCGATGCTTACCGGCATCGGCAGCAGGCTGACTTTCTACAAGGACTTGCTTGACAAGCTTGGTGTCAATGTCCAGCTCATCCGTCACGGCAAATACAAGTCTGCCGGCGAGGGTTATATCAAGAATGCCCCGAGCCCGGAGAACCTTGAGCAGAACCAGGCTATGATCGATGCGATATGGGGCAGCTATGCTTCGGAGATCGCTGAAGGCCGCGGCATGTCCGTGGAGGCCGTCAATGAGGCCATCGACGGCTTGAAACTCAACCTCCCGGAGGATTTCCTGCGCGAGGGATTCGTGGATGAACTCCTTGACCGTGAAGGGCTTGAGAATAAACTCGCCGACCTCGCTGTCGTCGAGTCGTTCAAGAAGCTAAAGTCATTCACCCTCTCCGAATACATCTCCGCCAAGGTCATGCCCAATACAAAGGCGAAGAAAAAGATAGCGATCCTCTATGCCGACGGCAATATCATCGAGGGAGAAGGCAAGCAGAATGTTGCCGGAGATTATTTCTCCCGCGTCATTGCCAAGGTCCGCGCCGACTCTACCGTCAAGGCGGTCGTTTTCCGCGTGAACTCTCCCGGCGGCAGCGTGCTCGCCTCCGAGAAGATCAAGGCCGGCATCGAGCTCCTCATGAAGGACAAGCCTGTGGTCGCTTCCTATGGCAACTATGCCGCTTCCGGCGGCTACTGGATCTCCAACAACTGTGATAAGATCTACTCCGACGCCACCACCCTTACCGGATCGATCGGTGTGTTCAGCATGATTCCCGATATCAGCAAGACCGTCAAGGATATCGCGCATGTCAACATGGTCGCTGTCGGTTCCAGCAAGCATGCCGACATGTACTCCATGATGCGTCCCCTCGACCAGGATGAGCTGGACTACATGCAGGCTTCCGTCGAGAACATCTATGACCGTTTCGTCAACATCGTTGCCGAAGGCCGTGGTCTTGAGCCCGATTTCGTGGACTCTATTGCGCAGGGTCGCGTATGGGCCGGATCGGATGCCATCAAGATCGGCCTAGTGGACGAGATTGGAACGCTTGAAGACGCCGTCAAGTGGGCTGCCGCCGCTGCCGGCGACGCCGACCTTTCCGCATGGAACGTCGCCGAGTACCCCAAGCCGCAGAGCCAGATGGAGATGATGATGGAGATGCTCGGCCAGAAGACTCCTGCCGAGAATATCTTTGCAAACACTCCGTTCGAAGATACTGCGGGAATGTTCCTCGACTGGTATGCCAGGGTTAAGAAAAACCCTGCGGACGTCACTTTCGCCCGCATCCCTTACATTATCGATATCAGATAATCAGAGGACTGAGATCCTGAGAACCTTTGCGGAGCCCTCCCTTACACGGAGGGCTTCGTCCATTCTGAGCCCGGCCACTGCCGCTACACGGCCATCCCCGGTGTCGTCAAGCGAGGTGCTGTATACTACGATGGCATCCTCCTTGTCCGAGAGGGACATCTTCCGGTCGGTGAAAATGTCACTGAGCTTCTTTGCCCTGCCTCCCATCCCGAACGGCCGCATCCAGTCTCCTGCCTGCCAGCCGCGGAGCATAAAGGGGAAGGGGAGGGCGGATGCATCGCAGATGAGCACGCCTTTGGCCTGTTTCAGCGACTCCGGCTCGACAAATCCTATGGAGACGGTCCTGCCTTTGAAATGGTATTCCCCTGGACCGAAGACCGTTACTGAACTGTCGTTGTCTGCCTTTTCGTCCCTTGGTCGTATGGTCATGCCCGAAGAGGAGGTCTCGAGGACATGGGTGGGGGAGTAGAAGCGTTTGCCGGCAAAGGTGCAGGGAAAGCCTTCGGCGCGCTCATAGAGCAACGCGACCATCGACTCCAGAGTCTTCTCGCTGAAGCCGCAAGACTCTGCCAGACGGAAGAATAGATACTCCCAGTGCCTGAATCCCAGGAGTTTATCTACGCTTATCGTTCCGTCTTCGGACAGGATCTCCGCCTTCGCCCCGCAGTAATAATCGTCGACGATGGCATCCGCCTGCGCGAAATGTCTCATGTCGGCGTTCAGCGTCCGTACGAACGATGGATTGATCTCCGCGAACTCCGGAAACACTTCATTCCTGATGCGGTTGCGCTGCGCATCGTTCTCCGCATTGGTCCTGTCCACACGGTACTGCACACTATGCTCCCTTGCATATGCCTCTATCTCGGCCCTCGTCATCCCCAGCAGCGGCCTGATCAGCTTGATCCGCCCCTCCTCCGGCCGGGTATCACCCTGAAAATCGTCTCGCTGCGCTCGACCCCTCCCATTGCAAGCAATGGGCCCCTCCCTCTTATGTTGCCGAGGGTGGCACAGATTTTCAGGGTGATACCCGGCCGGGAGGAGGCTCTCAGTGAGCATTCCGCGGATGCCGCGGAGGCCGGTGCCGCGAAGGAGGTTGAGGATGAGGGTTTCGGCGTTGTCGTTGGCATTGTGGGCCACGGCGACGGCGTCGAAGCCGTATTGGACGGCAATGCGCGCGAACCACGCATATCGCAGTTCGCGCGCAGCCATTTCAATGCTTATACCGTGTTCGGAGGCGTATGCAGCCGTGTCGAAATCGGCGCGGAAAAACGGCACTCCGTGCGTTTCTGCCCATTTTTCCACGAACTCCGCATCCGCGTCGCTCTCTGCGCCGCGGAGATGGAAGTTGCAGTGAGCGATGGCATACTCTCCGCCTGCACGGCAAAACATGTCGGCCATGCACATGGAGTCGATGCCCCCGCTAACCGCCAGAAGAACCTTCATTACTTGGCGTCGCGAAGGCGTCTGGGCTTGAGGGTATAGGCGAAATTGAAGGAAGTGAACTCCTTGAACTGCCCGCGTGCCCTTCCTTCGGGATACTGGGCTATGTCCTTGTCGTTCTTGATGATAACGTTGGGATCGTAGATGAACCAGGTGTCAAGTCCGATCTTGAAGTATTTGCCGACGTTCCAGGTGATCTTGTTGTCCCAGTTCACGCGATACTCCTTGAACGGATTGTCAAGGTAGTCGGTGAAGATGACGACCTGCGTCCCGTAAGTGAACACTTCGTTGATCACGAACTTGGCGTCCGCCTTGACCTGGGCACCGAACTGGAACTTTGCGCTGCGGTAATTGCTGCCGACGGCGGGGTCGAGACCATCCTCGCGCAGCAGCATGCCGTAGGTCTTGCGGAGCTGCTCGGCCCGGACGATGGTGAAGCCGCCGGTAAGCGGGGCGATGTTGATGGACAGCCATTTATTGGGCGTCCAGTCCATACCGAGACCGAGGTTGGTGTATGCCGGGGCAAGGAAGCCTGACTTTAGTGTACCGGTCCAGAGGCCGTCTGCACCCTGCTTGTAGTCGCTGTATCCGTCGCTGAACTGCGAACGGAAATCGAAGGCGGCGGAATAGCTCCACTTGGAGTCCTTGCTGGTCTTGTAACCCCATTTGCTCTCAGCATAGATGCGGTCGGTGGTCTTTTGGATCAGGCCTTTCTTGTCAGCGGAGGACAACGTTCCGTACTGCAGCTGGAGGCGGTTGCCCCAGGTCATCAGGTCCTTCTCATATTTGGCATTGGCGTCAAGTCCCGAATTGAGGCTGAGGTTGTTGTAGCCGCCGGCGACCCAGTCCCACAGGCTGGTCTGGTTCAGGCCGAAGGTGAACTCGGCTGCACTTGTCCAGAAATTGGGTTTGGCCTCGGCATTCTCAACCTCGGGGGCCTTGGCGAGCTCCGCGGCTGCGGCCGCGGCAGCGCTCTGCGCATCCTGCGCATAAGCGGCGCTGCCGAGGCAGAGAGCCCCGGCGACGCAGATGATCATGGAATATCTCATTTTCATAAATGCTGTCAATAGGAAATAGCGAAAACGACACGGCGGCTCGAAGGCTTGCCGGAATAGATGCACTTGCCCTCCTCTTCGCAGACGCAGCTGTCGACGGGGATGCAGCGGATAGTGGCCTTGGTCTCGTCCTTGATCTTCTGCTCGGTCTCGGCGGTGCCGTCCCAGTGGCAGAGCAGGAAACCGCCCTTCTGGATCTCGGTCTTGAACTCCTCCCAGTCATCGCACTTGCGGATGTTGGCGGTGCGGAAGGCGAGGGCCTTCTCGTAGATACCCTTCTGGATGTCTCCAAGGAGCTCGTCTATATATTTCTCAAGTCCTTCGATGCCCACGGTATTCTTCTCGAGCGTGTCGCGGCGATGGACCTCGACGGTGCCGTTCTGGAGGTCGCGGGGACCCATGGCGAGACGTACCGGCACTCCCTTGAGCTCCCACTCGGCGAACTTGAAGCCGGGACGGAGCGTGTCGCGGTCGTCGACCTTGACGCTGTGTCCCATGGCCTCGAGGGCCTTCTTGACCTCGTACATCTTGTCGAGGATGGCGTTGCGCTCGTCGTCGCTCTTGTAGATGGGGACCATGACGACCTGGATAGGTGCGAGGGCGGGAGGCAGCACGAGACCGTTGTCGTCACCGTGGGCCATGATAAGGGCTCCCATAAGCCTCGTGGAAACGCCCCACGACGTAGCCCAGACATACTCCTGTTTGCCGTCCTTGCCGGTGAACTGCACGTCGAAGGACTTGGCGAAGTTCTGTCCCAGGAAGTGGGACGTACCGGCCTGGAGGGCCTTTCCGTCCTGCATCATCGCTTCGATGGTGAGGGTGTCGAGGGCTCCGGCGAAGCGCTCGTTGGGGCTCTTGTGTCCTACGATCACGGGCAGGGCAAGGCAATTGCGCGCAAAGTCGGCATAGACATGGACCATCTGCTTTGCCATATCCTCTGCCTCCTGCGCCGTGGCATGGGCGGTGTGGCCTTCCTGCCAGAGGAACTCCGCTGTGCGCAGGAAGAGGCGGGTGCGCATCTCCCAGCGGACGACGTTGCACCACTGGTTGCAGAGGATGGGAAGGTCGCGCCATGACGTGACCCAGTTCTTGTATGTGCTCCAGATGATGGTCTCGGAAGTCGGGCGCACGATGAGTTCCTCCTCGAGCTTGGCGTCCGGATCTACCACGACGCCCTTGCCCTCGGGATCGTTCATGAGCCTGTGGTGTGTCACCACGGCGCATTCCTTGGCGAATCCCGCCACATGCTCAGCTTCGCGCGAGAAGAATGACTTGGGTATAAAGAGAGGGAAATAAGCGTTCTGGACGCCTTTCTCCTTGAACATTCCGTCAAGGACGCTCTGCATCTTCTCCCAGATGGCGTAGCCGTAGGGTTTGATGACCATGCACCCCCTGACAGCCGACTGCTCGGCGAGGTCGGCCTTCACCACCAGATCGTTGTACCACTGCGAATAATTGTCGGACCTTTTCGTTACTTCCTTGGCCATATCGTCAAAATTTGCTAAATATCAATTTTCTTGTTAACATTGTGAAACTTTCCCCGTCTTACAGACGGATAATAGTAAGGTATAAAAGTTGCAAGCAACGGATACAAAGATACAGTTTTTTTCAATATAGGAGATTCTAAAAATGAAAACACACGTCTTATTCATCGCTTCGGTCCTCCTGGCGCTCACTTCCTGTGGCACCACGGCCTCGCTCTCGCAGGCTCCGGCTCAGAAGTACCAGGACGGAATCTACTATAGGCCGCAGTCCCTGTCGCTCGATGCGCAGGCTGCGCAATTGACTGCCACTGACGACCTCATCGCCAGGACCAAGTCTTCCGCCGTGTTCGTGAAGACTGTCGGCAAGGTCGATACACTTGTCATCCCGGAGAACATGACTGCCAATATCAAGTTCAATCACAAGGACAGCACCACTACGGTGTCGCTCTATGACCTTGACGACCTCAACTGGTACAGATGGAACTCCCCGTACTATTCCTGGTACGGCTTCGGCAGCCCTTATTACTGGGGGTCACACAGGTGGTATCGCAGCCTGTATTACGGCTACTATTCACCTTTCTGGTACGATCCCTTCTGGTATGACCCGTTCTGGGGACCTTCATGGAGCTTCGGCTGGTACGATCCTTTCTGGGGACCCTACTGGAGTTTCGGCTTCGGTCCTTTCTGGTATGATCCCTGGTACTACGGATATGCAGGATGGTACAGCCCGTTCGGATATCCTTATTATTACGGTGGAGGCGGCGGAGCATATTTCGGCCCCCGCTACCACCATGGCCGCGAGCTCGCTACCCGCAGTGATGCCGCCACGAACATTTCCGCCAGTCCCCGTGCAGGCATAGGACGCGTGGTGCGTACCGCAGGCGGCGCTGCCGCGACACAGGGGTCCGGCGCCAATGCTTCCGCAGGCCGCATGGCCACGGCTTCCCGCACGGCATCCGATGCCGCCAGGACCGTGACTCGTTCCGTCCCTTCGGCCTCCCGCTCCGCTTCCACGGCAGCACGCGCGGCTTCCGCCACTACGCGTTCCTCTTCGGCAGCGGTCCGCGGTTCCTCGGCATCATCCGGACGTGCAGCCTCTACTTCCGGTGCTTACCGCAGGTCTGCGCCCACGGGCGGCAGCTCCTCCGGCAGCTATTCCTCACCTTCCCGTAGCTCTTCCGGCAGCTATTCGGCTCCCAGCCGCAGTTCTTCCGGCGGAAGTTACAGCGGTGGCGGTAGCGTCAGCCGCAGTTCCGGCGGCTACAGCGGTGGCGGTTACAGCGGCGGAGGCAGTGTCAGCCGCAGCGCCGGCAGCAGCGGTGGTGGATACAGCGGAGGCGGCGCCAGCCGCAGTTCCGGTGGCGGACGCCGCTAGCCGGAACCTTTAACCATCAGTTATTTGTTTATCTTATCCTGATTGACGACATGAGAAAGATTGCATTGGCTGCGTTGCTGTCCTTCGCGGCAGCGGCAGCTGGAGCCCAGACCTTGTCCGAGGCTCTCACATACGGAGTGAACGACTACTATGGAACCGCACGTTCCATCGCCCTCGGAGGCGCCATGACGGCGCTCGGCGGCGACCTGGGATCCGTCGGGATCAATCCCGCCGGCTCTGCCGTCGCCCCCTATTCGCAGTTCACGATCTCCCCGGGCGTCACCATCATGAACAACACTTCCGGCTATTCCACCTATTACGGACAGGATTATACCGGATACCAGGACTATACTGCCAGGAAGTTCAACATCCCCAATGTAGGTTTTACATTGAACTTCGACAGCTATACCAATGGCCCTCTCAAGAGCTTCACGCTCGGTTTCCTGTCCAATGCCTCCAGCCATTTCATGAATGATTTCGTCGGCAGCGGAGTCAACGAGATGACCTCGCTCCTCGGATCGTTCGCAGCAGGTGCTTCACCTTATTCGCCCGCCGAGCTGATCAGCAGGGACAATTACTTCTCGTCCTCCATTCCCTGGAACTACCTTGCGGCATACCAGGGAGGAATGATTGCCGAGGCTTTCGACGACTACGGCAATCCCATGGTGGATGCAGACGGGAACTATACCTATCTCGGCGCTACCGAAGGCATGTTCCGTATGTCGGACGGGTCATATGACATCCGCACCCTGGGCGCACTGGACCAGTATTCCAGGGTACAGGTTTACGGCGCCAAGTACGACCTTATCATGAATTCCGGCCTGAATTTCAATGACAGATTCTTCCTCGGCTTCAACCTCGGTATGCCGGTGGCTACTTACCGTTATTCCGAGTATTTCGAGGAGGCAGCCGTCAATCCCTCGGACTTCGAGATCGAGTATGCTGACGGCGTGGTCACCAACTTCAGCCATGCCAAGTACAACTATTCGCAGACATCCGATGTGTCCGGCATCTATGCCAAGGTCGGTTTCATCTGGCTTCCCGTCGGAGGCCTGAGATTGGGAGCTGCCGTACAGACTCCGACTATCTACACGATTGCCGATGTCTGGAACGTCGATGCTTCGACACATTTCACATCCTCCAATTACGATACGGCGGCCAATACTCCCCGTAACGAGTTTACCTACAATCTCGTAACTCCCTGGCGTGTCAATGCAGGCCTCGCATATACCTTCGGCAGCTTCGGCCTGATCAGTGCCGACTTCGAGATGGCGGATTACAGCAAGATGCGTTTCTCCGAGATCGACTACAACAGGAATTATGACTATTTCGAGGTGGAGAACGCCGTCAACCGTTACTTCGCCGGCAAGGAATACTCCGGACGCTTCGGTATCGAAGTGCGCCCCGTGCCCACCCTGTCACTCCGCGCCGGATATGCCTTCCGCACATCCCCACAGTATTATGCCTATGACAAGGATGGTATGAGGTACACTGCCGGAGGTTTCATCAACTATTATGATGAGTTTGCTACGGGTGCCAACCGGATTACCAAGAAGGAGGTCTATCCCGACCTGGTGGGTACTTACTCCTGCGGCCTCGGCTATTCTTCCGACGGATCATTTTTCTCCGACCTGGCCGTCCGATATACCAAGTACGCCTCGGATTACTTCAATCCTTACGGCGACTACATCTCCGGTTTCGACGATTATCTCCCGGAGGTCGTCCAGACCCGTTCCATGGCGGACATCGTCCTTACCCTGGGCTGGAGGTTCTAGAGATTCTTGAGGTACAGTATAGCATCGGGACCTTCGTTGAACACGAGGTCCATGATGGAAAGATTTGGAACGAAGCCGTATTTCCGGGCGAAGACCTGGAAATACGGCTTCTCCAATGCCAGGTCCTTGAGTATTGTGTTCGAGCGCTTCGGATGTATGACGTCGCGCAGGTCTTCCCCGTACACCCCGCTGTCCTGAGGTGTCCATTCATCCGTGAAACGGATCTCGGCCTGGATGCCGGTCTTGTCCAGGAAAAAACGGAGTATGCTCAGGTTCAGTTCGAAAAGAGTCCCCGGACGATCTTCGAGCAGGCCGAATAGCTCTTCCTTGTAATAATCGAAGTATGCAGAAGACTCATACGCGGCGGAGATGGCTCTCTCCGTGCGGACGAGCCAGGGGGTGGACCAATCCACCTTTACGTCCGTTATGATCTGTTTTTGCGCGCTTTCCCCGCCTTCCACGGGAAATGAAAGGTTCTGCACCCCATCGGCCGCATAGTACTTGAATCTGTTCCGATAGGTCTGCTTGATGTAATGCTCGCAGGCTTCGATCCAGATGACCGAAGGCTTCACTCCGTCCGGGGACAGTGTGAAGCCTTCCGCTATCTTGGCAAAATACTCGACCGGCGGGAAATATGCCGTGGAGAACAGCATGGTGCCTACCAATCGAGACCTTTCTCGCGGGTGTCGCCGGGGCGGACTATGCCGCGCTTGGAGTTGCGGATGAAGTTGAGGATGGTGTCCTTCTCCTCCGAAGGAGGGAATCCAGCCTCCACGCGGGCGCAGCCGTCACTGATATTGTTGCCCTGGAAGTAGATGGTGTCGTAGATGTCCTTGATATTGCGGATGACGTCGGAGTCGAAGCCCCTGCGACGCAGGCCCACGATATTGACTCCTACATAGCAGATGGGTTCGCGTCCGCACAGAGTGTAGGGCGGGATGTCCTTGCTGATCCTGAAACCGCCGCCCACCATAGCGTGCATGCCCACGTGGCTGAACTGGTGTGCCACGGTGCCGCCGCCTATGATGGCCCAGTCTTCGACATCCGTCTCTCCCGCCAGGCCGACATAGCTGGTCAGGATACAATGGTTTCCGATGCTGCAGTCATGTGCGACGTGGACGTAGGACATTATGAGGGTATGGTCACCGATGCGGGTCACGCCCTTGCCGCTGACCTTGGTGCCACGGTTTATGGTGGCACACTCACGGATGGTGACGTTGTCACCTATCTCGACATAGGAGACCTCTCCGTCATACTTGAGGTCCTGGGGGATGGCTCCGACCACGGCTCCGGGGAATATCTCACAATCCTTGCCGATCTTCACGTAGGAAAAGATGACGGCGTGGGGGTGGATCTTGCAACCGTCCCCGATGGTGACGTTTTCATCAATGAATACGTAAGGCCCGACTTCGACACCGTCTCCGAGGACGGCGTTCGGGCTTATGATTGCAGTAGGATGGATCTTGTTCATTCGAATAATGGATGGTTATGCGGCTTTTTACTTCAAAATCAGTGCCTTCCTGATCTCCTTGGCCGCTGTTGTGTTGATGGTGTGTCCCGGCTTGAAGGCGGTCACCCGGGCATTGAGCCACCCGCCTGCGAGACGCAGGTCGCCGATGATGTCGAGCAGTTTGTGGCGGCCGCATTCGTCAGGGAAATGCAGCTTGAGGTTGCTCAGGTAGCCGTTCTCAGTGGCCTTGAGGCTCGGAAGCCCGAGCAGGCTGCAGAGGTCGTCTATCTGCTGTTGCGTCACCGGGTGCTCGATGATGACGATGGCATTGCTGACGTCTCCTCCTTTCACGAGTCCCTGGCGGGCGAGGAATTCTATCTCATGGAAGAATACGAAGGTCCGGCACGGAGCGATGGCGGATGCATAGTCGGTGTCGAGGTCCCAGCCGGCGTTCTGAACGCCAAGGACCCTGGACCCGAAATCGACGGTGATGCCGGTCGAAGGCTTGTCAGACGGCTCGACCTTGACCCATGCACCGCTCTTCTCATCCTTGACTTCGACTTCGCGGCTGAGCTCGAGGAAATGCCTGGGGGCGTCCTGTGCGACGATCCCAGCCTTGCGGAATGCCTCGACGTAGGGGAGTGCGCTGCCGTCAAGGATGGGGACCTCGGCATTGTCGATGCGGACCTCGGCATTGTCTATGCCCATTCCCGTCAGGGCCGAAAGGATGTGCTCGACAGTGATCGCCGAAGCTTCCCCGCAGGAAACCGTGGTGCTGCGCGCAGTGTTGGTGACATTGTCCGCAAGGGCTTCTATGCAGGCGTCACCGAGATCGGTACGGATAAAGCGGATGCCGGTGCCTGCAGCGGCAGGCCATACGTACATGTGTGCGTATTGCCCGGTATGCAGGCCCTTTCCTTCGAAATAACAGGGATTGGCAAGGGTATTTTGTCTCATTTACCGTTTTGCTTGAAAATGGCGTAGCTTCGCATGTAGTTCTTGATGTCAATGGCAGGCGAGCCGAAGAGCTTCTGGCCGCTCTTCTTGACATTGCCTATCACTCCTGCCTGCGCCGCGATAGTCGTTCCGTCGGCGATGGTGAGATGGCCGACGATGCCGACCTGCCCCGCGATGATGCAGTTCTTGCCGATCTTGGTCGATCCGGCGATGCCGGTCTGGGCGGCCATGACGGTGTTGTCCCCGATCTGGACATTGTGGGCAATCTGGCAGAGGTTGTCGATCTTCACGCCGTTGCCGATGATGGTGGACTCCATCTCCGCGCGGTCCACGGTGGTGTTGGCGCCGATCTCGACATCATTGCCGATGATGACGTTGCCGAGATGCTCGATCTTCTCCCAGGTGCCGTCCGGCTGGGGAGCATTGCCGAAGCCGTCGGAGCCGATGACGCAGTTGGCGTGGAGTATGACGTTGTCCCCGATAACCATGCCGGGATAGATCCTCACGCCGGGGTAGAGGATGCAGCGCTTGCCGATGGTGGTCCCGTCGCCGATATAGACGTTCTGGTAGATCCGAGTGTAGTCCCCGATGCGGCATTTCCTGCCGACATAGGAGTAACTGCCTACATAGACTTTCCTGCCGAGCTTGGCTGAAGGATATACCAGGGATATAAGGCTGCGGTGATAGCGGAACTTGCTCTCATGCTCGCGCACGTACTTGAGTAGGAAGGCGACGGAAGAGTAGGCGTCGTCGACTCGGATGAGCGTGGCCGGGACCGGCTCCTTGGGAACGAAATCCTTGTTCACGATGATGGCTGACGCCTTGGTCTCATATACGTAGTGCTCGTATTTGGGATTGGCGAAAAAGCAGAGCTTGCCGGGCTTTCCGTGCTCGATCTTGGCGAAGGAGGTGACTTTTTCATCGGGGTTGCCTTCGACGGTACCCTTCAGGATCTTGGCAAGTTCTTTCGTCGTGAATTCCATGAGAAGTTTCCTTTGATTTGCAAAGTTAACATTTTTTTTCTAATTTTGCAGTCGTGAAAGAGATAGGGGCCGGACGGTTCCTATTTTTTATTGTAATTTACGATGGATAGGACTGAATTGCAGAAGTTGCTGGAAGCCGCCGCCAAGGAGCGCGGCTGCAGCGTGGCTTGCCTCGATTTCGACGAGGACGACAATGTCATAGACGTGACGATCGCCAAGGAAGACGGTAGTGTCAATCTCGGTGACTGTGAGTTTGTTCACTGTGCGGTGCTGGCCGCATTCGACCGCGACGTCGAGGACTATGCCCTCACCGTGGGCTCCGCCGGCATCAGCGGCGCCGAGGCTGACGCCCTGCTCAAGGAAATGGAAGAACAAAAATAAAACAATCATAGAACATGGAAAAGGAAAACGTTGTTACCCTCATTGACGCCTTCAAGGATTTCAAGGAGGAAAAGAACATTGACAGGCCGGTGATGATGGGCGTCCTCAAGGACGTCTTCATGACCCAGATTGCCAAGACCTACGGCTCGTCCGACAACTTCGACGTCATCGTCAACGTTGACAAGGGTACTTGCGAGATCTACCAGAACTTCGAGATCGTCGAGGAAGTGGAGAACCCCAACACCCAGATGACTCCCGAGCAGGTGGCCGAGGAGACCGGAGACGACGACTACGAGGTCGGTGATACCTATACCAAGGAACTGAGCCTCAAGTCGTTCGGCCGCAGGGGCATCCTCAATATCCGCCAGAATCTCCAGGGCCGTATCATGGACATCGAGAAGGCCAACGTCTACAAGAAGTACTCCGAGAAGATCGGTGAGATCTTCAGCGGAGAGGTCTATCAGACCTGGTCCAAGGAGGTCCTCATCCTCGACGAGGACGGCAACGAGCTGCACATCCCCAAGGACGAGCAGATCCCCGGCGAGCGTTTCAAGAAGAACGACACCGTCCGCGCCATCATCAAGAGCGTCGAGATGCGCAACAACACCACTCCTTACATCATCCTTTCCCGTACATCCAACGAGTTCCTGGAGCGTCTCTTCGAGCAGGAGGTTCCCGAGATCCTCGACGGTCTCATCACCGTCAAGAAGGTTGTCCGCGTCCCCGGTGAAAGGGCCAAGGTAGCTGTCGAGTCCTACGACGAGCGCATCGACCCGATCGGAGCCTGCATCGGCGTCAAGGGCGGCCGCATCATCGGCATCGTCCGTGAGCTCCGCAACGAGAACATCGACGTGATCCAGTGGACCAACAACCAGCCGCTGCTCATCCAGCGCGCCCTCAATCCTGCCCGCGTGTCCTCCATCGACATGGGATCCGGCCCGAATGACAAGGTCAAGGTCTACATGCAGCCCGAGGAGGTCAAGAAGGGTGTCGGCCGCGGCGGATGCAACATCCAGCTTGCCGGCATGCTTGTCGGCCGCGAGATCGAGGTCTGGCGCCAGCTTCCCAAGGAAGAGATCGACAACGAGGAGGAGGACGTGCTCCTCAGCGAGTTCGAGAACGAGATCGACGGATGGGTCATCGAGAAACTGCAGTCCATCGGCTGCGACACCGCCAAGAGCGTCCTGGCACTCTCTCCCGAGGATGTCGCCCGCAGGGCCGACCTCGAGGACGAGACCGTCGCCGAAGTGTTCGATATCCTCAGAGCTGAGTTCGAGGATTAGTTTGACTATAAAAAAGGGGGTTGAATATGGCAGATATCAGAATTAACAAACTCATCAGGAAATACAACATCGGACTGCAGGAGCTCGTAGACTTCCTGCAGAAGCTCGGCGCGCAGGTCGATGCCAACCCGAATGCCAAGGTCTCGGACGAGTATGTCCCCGAGCTTGACAAGCATTTCAGCAAGGACCTGGCCATGAAGGAGGCTTCCGAGAAGATCGACATCAAGCTGAACGAGATTCTCGAGAAGACCAGCCGCAAGCAGCAGGAGAAGGCGGAGGAGGAAGATGAGGAGCCCGAGATGGAGACCATCATCAAGAGCACTATCCTCACAGGCATCAAGCGTCCTGAACCTGCACCCAAGCCCGCTCCGAAGCCGGAGCCTGTTCCGGAGCCTGTTCCGGAACCTGCGCCGGCTCCCGCTCCTGCACCCGATCCGGAACCGGAACCTGCACCTGCTCCTGTTCCGGAGCCCGAACCTGTCCCGGAACCTGAACCGGCCCCCGTAGAGGAGCCCGAGCCTTCAGCTCCCGCCGTTGCAGAACCCGTCTCCGAAGATAAGCCCGAAGAGCCCGCCCCGACCCCTGCGGAGCCCTCTGGCGAGTCCGCAGGCGAGCCTGCCGGCGAAAAGGCGGAGGAGCCGGCGGCTGCCGCCGGCGGCGTAGGCCTCAAGGTCCTGGGCAAGATCGACATGTCCCAGTTCGAGAAGAAGAAGAGCGGCAAAAAGCGCGAGCGCATCAGCAAGAGTACCCAGAAGGTCGACGTCGGCAAGGTCGGCTCCGATCCGGAGCTGAAGCGCGGCGGCCAGAAGGATGCCCAGAAGAAGGCCGGCGCCCAGAAGGACGCCCCCAAGGCCGGCAAGGGCCGCAAGCGCGGTGCCGACCGCTTCAAGCCCGAGCTTACCGAGGCCGAGCAGGAGGAGATGCAGAAGCAGATCCAGAAGCAGGTCAAGGAGACATACGCCCGCATGAACGAGGGCAAGAAGAACAACTTCGGAGCTAAATACCGCAAGGAGAAGCGCGAGCTCGCCTCGCAGCGCGCCCAGGAGGAGATGGAGGCCGAAGCCGCCGAGAAGAAGGTCTTGAAAGTCACCGAGTTCGTGACCGTCAACGACCTCGCTACGCTGATGAACAACACCCCCGTCGTCAAGGTCATCGCAGCCTGCATGAGCCTCGGCCTGATGGTGTCCATCAACCAGCGTCTCGACGCCGAGACCCTCGTCCTCGTGGCCGAGGAGTTCGGTTACAAGGTCGAGTTTGTCACCGCCGGGCTTACCGAGGAGATCGAGGGCAACGAAGTGCCCGACTCCGAGGAGGACCTCGTCCCCCGTCCGCCGGTGATCACCGTCATGGGTCATGTCGACCACGGTAAGACCTCGCTGCTCGACTACATCCGCAAGTCCAATGTCATCGCCGGTGAGGCCGGCGGCATCACCCAGCATATCGGCGCTTACAGCGTGACTCTCGAGGACGGACGTCACATCACCTTCCTCGATACCCCTGGTCATGAGGCATTTACGGCCATGCGTGCCCGCGGTGCCCAGATGACCGACCTCGCCATCATCATCGTCGCGGCTGACGACGCAGTCATGCCCCAGACGGTAGAAGCCATCAACCACGCCCAGGCTGCCAACGTCCCGATGGTCTTCGCCATCAACAAGATAGACAAGCCCGGTGCCATGCCTGACACCATCCGCCGCCAGCTCTCCGAGATGAACATCCTCGTCGAGGACTGGGGGGGCAAGTACCAGTGCCAGGAGATCTCCGCCAAGAAGGGACTCAACGTGGACAAGCTCCTCGAGAAGGTCCTCCTCGAGACCGACCTGCTCGAGCTCAAGGCAAATCCCAACAAGCTCGCTTCGGGCGCAGTCATCGAGTCTTCGCTCGACAAGGGCCGCGGTTACCTCGCCACTATCCTTGTCCAGAACGGAACCCTCCATGTGGGTGACGTCATCCTCAGCGGAAGCTTCTACGGTAAGGTCAAGTCCATGTTCAATGAGCGTGGCCAGAAGGTTACCGAAGCCGGTCCTTCCACTCCTGTCTCGGTCCTCGGACTCAACGGAGCCCCTTCGGCAGGTGAGAAGTTCGTGGTGATGAGCGACGAGCGGGAAGCCAAGAGCATCGCCAACAAACGTGAGCAGCTTATCCGCATCCAGGGCATCAAGACCCAGAAGCACATGACTCTCGAGGAGATCGGCCGCCGTATCGCCATCGGCAACTTCAAGGAGCTCAACGTCATCGTCAAGGGTGACGTGGACGGTTCCGTCGAGGCACTCTCCGACTCCCTCATCAAGCTCTCCACCGAGCAGGTGCGTGTCAACGTCATTCACAAGGCCGTGGGAGCTATCTCAGAGTCCGATATCCTCCTCGCCGAGGCGTCAGACGCCGTCATCATCGGCTTCCAGGTCCGTCCGACCGTCGAGGCCCGCAAGGTCGCTGACCGCGAAGGCATCGAGATCCGTCTCTACTCCGTCATCTACGACTGTATCAACGAGGTCAAGGACGGTATCGAAGGTATGCTCGAGCCGGAGAAGAAGGAAGAGGTCACCGGTACCGCCGAGGTCAAGCAGACCTTCCGCATCAGCAAGGTCGGCACCATCGCCGGCTGTATCGTCCGCGACGGCAAGATGGTCCAGAAGACCAGCGTGCGTCTCATCCGCGACGGCATCGTCATCTACACCGGCGAGCTCGGCTCCCTCCAGATCGGCAAGGATGCCGCCAAGGAAGTCACTGCCGGCCGCGAGTGCGGTATGTCAATCGCCGGATACAACGATATCAAGGAAGGCGACGTTATCGAGGCCTTCCACATCGTCGAGATCAAGCGGACCCTGTAAGTCTCCGTAATCTTATAACTGCCCTCCGCACCTTATTCAAGGTTGCGGAGGGCTTTTTTTTATACTTTTCCGTCTAAACGGCATATTTCGGCAAATCGTCGAGAACACTTTATTGACTCTCAGGCCTTCCCAAGGCCGGTTACTGTTCCTATCCCAAGCAAATTCCTTGGGTCGGGAACGCTGATACTGTTTTTAAGGCCTTCTGTAGCCAGTCTGTGTTCCCAACGATTTGCGCGCACGAGTAGATACGATGAAGCCGGCCTTTGACGGGCCGGCTTGAGAAGGTTGAGGTACAGCGATTCGAACGCTGACTGGGGGAACCAAAATCCCATGTGCTACCATTACACCATACCTCAGTTCCGGGTGCAAAGATATCAATTATTTTCGAATTGTCTTGAAATAATCGCGCATGAGGGCGGAGCAGTCGTCGGCGAGGATACCTGAGACCACTTCCGTACGCGGATGGAGCAGGGAAGGGGAGTACAAGGTGCAGCCGCGCCTGGGGTCGGGTGCCCCGTAGACTATGCGCCCGACCTGGGCCCAGTTGAGCGCGGCTGCGCACATCGGGCAGGGCTCGAGCGTTACATACAGCGTACACTCGTTGAGATACTTGCCTCCGACGGCTTCTGTGGCGGCCGTGAGCGCGATCATTTCGGCGTGGGCGGTGGGGTCGTGAAGGCGCTCGACCATGTTGTGGCCCTTGGCGATGACGCGGCCCTTCCAGACGACGACGGCCCCTACGGGGATCTCGTCGTCGTCGCGTGCGGCCGCGGCCTCGCGCAGCGCTTCGCGCATGAATCTTTCGTCCGTTTCCATATCGCAAAGTTAAGCATTTATGTCGACAGTCGAAATATGTGCAAAATAATATTTGTTTTTATCCGGACAAATACTTATTTTCGCACCATACATGCTAATAACACTGTAAATTTTACTATTTTAAATAGAAACCAATTATCTCAATCAGTATTATCAACCAACCATCTGTAACATGAAAAGTAGATTTTTCGCTTCTTTGATGCTACTGTTCCTTGGTTTGTCCGCGTTGGCGCAGACGGTACGGATCACCGGTACCGTCACTGACAACGTCGGACCGGTCATCGGTGCGAGCGTCATGGAAATGGGCACCACAAACGGTGCTGTTACCGATTTGGACGGACACTACTCCATTTCCGTGAGAAGGGGAGCGGTACTCCAGTTCTCGTCCATCGGTTATGCTACTCAGGAGGTGACGGTAGGTGACAGGACGGTCATCGATATCACCCTTGCAGAAGACAGCGAATTCCTGGATGAGGTCGTAGTCGTCGGTTATGGTACCATGAAGAGGAGCGACCTTTCGGGCGCCTCGGTATCCATGAAGGAAGATGACCTCAAAGGTTCCATCATCACGAATCTCGACCAGTCCCTGCAGGGACGTGCCGCCGGCGTGACTGCGGTGCAGACCTCCGGCGCCCCGGGTTCCTCCTCGTCCATCCGCGTCCGCGGACAGGCTACCGTCAATGCCGGAGCAGAGCCTCTGTACGTCATTGACGGCGTCATCGTACAGGGCGGCGGCGGATCCGCATGGGACTACGGTCTCGGCGGCCTCGGAAACGGAAGGATCTCGACCATCTCCCCGCTCGCGACCCTCAACCCCTCGGATATCGTCAGCATGGAAATCCTCAAGGATGCTTCCGCAACGGCCATCTACGGCGCCCAGGGTGCCAACGGTGTCGTCCTCATCACCACCAAGCACGGTCGTGCGGGCGAGTCCAAGATCACCTATGACGGAATGGTAGCCATGAGCCAGCAGAACGTCAGGATCGACATGCTCAACCTCCGCGAATGGGCTGAGTTCTACAATGATTTCGTCAAGTTGGGAGAGGCTTCCGCCAATTCATACTATGCCGATCCTTCACTTCTAGGCGCCGGTACCAACTGGCAGGATGAGGTATTCCGTACCGCCTTCCAGCATCAGCACCAGATCAGCGCCCAGGGCGGTAACGAGAAGGTCCAGTACTATGTATCCGGATCGTACATGAATCAGGAGGGAACGGTCATCGGAACCAACTTCGACCGTTTCAGCGTGCGTACCAACATCGACGCCCAGGTCAAGAAGTGGCTCAAGGTCGGCGTGAACGCCACCTATGCCGTCACTAATGACGACCTCAAGCTCGCAGACGGCGGCGAGGGCCTTATTTTCCAGTCCCTCGGTACGCTTCCCGACATCCCGGTCTACGACATCGACGGCAATTATGCCACCGTGGTGCGTGAAGGCTATACCTCTGCAAACCCTGTCGGCCTTGCCATGATCAATACCTATACCCTAGGGCGTGAGAAGCTCACCGGAAACATCTACGCCGACATCACTCCTTTCAAGCATATCACTTGGAGGACCGAGATCGGTTTCGATTCCAGCAACTCCGAGAGTAATACTTTCAAGCCCACCTACATCCTCGGCGGCAAGGAGAACAAGACCAACTCCATGTCCGTCCAGAAGAACGCCAGCCGTTACTGGCAGCTCAAGAACTACCTGACCTGGAGCCAGTCCTTCGGTGACCACGCTTTCACCGGAATGCTCGGCCAGGAGTGCTGGGAGTCCACCTGGAACTATCTCAGCGCATCCAATTCCAACCTGCCCGACAATATCGTCCGCAACCTCTCGAAGGCTACCGGAGACCCTACCGTCGGACATGGATTCGGCAGTTCCGCCATGGCTTCGTTCTTCACCCGTTGGACTTACAACTATGCTGACAGGTACCTTGCTACATACACGTACCGCTATGACGGTTCCTCCAACTTCGGCCCGGACAACCGCTGGGCGGGCTTCCACTCTCTGGCGGCCAGCTGGAAGTTCTCGAACGAGGCCTTCTTCCAGTCCCTCAGGAATGTCGTCAGCAACGGCAAGATCCGTATCGGCTGGGGCCAGACCGGTAACGCCAACATCGGCGGCGGTGCCTGGGAGGCTACCATCTATGATTCTTATTCCGCACTGGGTGACGCTCAGCGCCCTACCAACATCCCTAATACCGGTATCCACTGGGAGAAGCAGGAGCAGATCAACGTAGGTCTCGACCTCGGTTTCCTTGACAACAGGATCAACCTTACGATCGACGCTTATGACAAGAAGTCTTCCGACATGCTCATGTCGCTCGACCTCCCTTCTTATATGGGTACCAAGGGTAACAGCTCTTCAGCGCTCGCCGCTCCCAAGGGCAACTTCGGAACCATCGACAACAAGGGACTCGAGATCACCCTCAGCGGCTATCCCATCCAGAGGAAGGACTTCGAGTGGGAGAGCAACTTCCAGATCTCGTTCAACAAGAACAAGCTCGTCGCCCTCGACGGCTCGGCCAATGCCCAGCTCATCGGATACGGACAGTGGAACGACATCGTCAGCGTCACCGAGATCGGCCAGCCTCTCTATGGCTTCTACGGCTACAAGGTCGCGGGAGTGTACCAGGACTTCGAGGACATCCTCAACAGCCCCAAGGCCGAGAAGTATCCTTCAGACGGAGTGTTCAACCGCAGCACTACGGTGTGGCCCGGTGACCTCAAGTTCGAGGATATCAACAACGACGGTGTCATCGATGAGAACGACCGCACCAACATCGGTTCCCCGCTCCCTCTGTTCACCTATGGCTGGACCAACACCTTCCGTTACAAGAACCTCGACCTGAGCATCTTCTTCAACGGAACCTATGGCAACAAGGTGTTCAATTACAACCTCATGGGACAGGGCTACAACGGACTCTCCCACATGACCAGCTACTGGACCAACCAGCAGAAGATCGTCATGGAGAGGGCTCAGCTCGTTCCGGCGAACGGCGTCTATTCAGACTACTGGTATGATGACGTGAACAACGTCAAGGTCGCCAACCCCGGCGGCAGGATGCCGCGCATCACCACAGCCGACCCGAACGACAACGACCGCGTCAGCGACCGTTACATCGAGGACGGCTCGTACCTCCGCATCAAGAACATCACCCTCGGATACACCCTTCCGAGGAAGGTGCTCAGCAGATGGCAGATCGAGAATATACGCATCTACATGAACATCCAGAACCTCTACACCTTCACCAGGTACACCGGATATGACCCTGAGGTCGGAGCCAGCACCCAGGATGCCACCGGTATGACCTTCGGTGTGGACAACGGACGTTATCCTTCTCCTACCACTTATTCCTGTGGCCTGAACATAACATTCTAACGGGAGGATATGATTATGAAGAAATTTATTGGAATTATAGCACTTGCGGTATCGGTCTTCGGCGCAGTTTCATGCGAGGACTTCCTCAACCGTCCTTCCGAAGACAGCTACGTGGTCGACGGGTTCTACAAGAACGACGACCAGTGCATCATGGGTGTCAACTACCTGTACACCGGACCTTGGAGCGATGTAACCCGCTTCTATGTCTACGATACCGAGTACATGAGCGGAAACGTATGGACCGGAAACAATCCTTACACCACCCTCACTGTGAACGGTACTGACCAGGAGCTCAAGGACATGTCCGCTTCTCTCTGGTCCATCAACGCGCATTGCAACACTGTGATCAACAACCTTCTCGGTTCGTCCGGCGCGTCCCAGGGCATCATCAACCAGTGCATCGGCGAATGCCTTGCCTGGAAGGCCATGGCCTATTTCTTCCTCGTGAGGAACTTCGGTGACGTGCCTATCGTGCATGACAATACCTCCATCATCAAGGAAGGCACCTACAACGAGCTTCAGAAAGTGGACAAGGCCGATGTGTACGAATACATCATCCTTACCCTCGAGAAAGCGATGGAGATGCTTCCCAAGAATCCCTATATAGGCCAGTACAACAGGATCGACTACTATGCTGCCGAAGGACTTCTCGCCAAGGTATATCTTACCAAGGCCGGAGTTTCCGGATCGCTTGACAGCTCCGACCTCTCCAAGGCCCTCAGCTATGCGGAGGATGTCATCAACAACTCGGGACGTACTCTTACTCCTGCTTACTCCGACGTGTTCCGCATCAGTCCCGCCGTTTACCAGCAGACCGGTGAGGCCCTGTTCTCATGGCTGTGGCAGGCCAAAGTCGAGATGTGGTGTACCCAGAGCTACATGCAGAACGATGTAGGTCTCGTAGGCTTCTCCGAGGAGAACAACTGGGGAGACTGGAAGGGCCCTTCGATCGACCTGCAGGACGCTTTCGGCGTATCCGCCATCGAGAATCCCCAGTCCCGTGCCGACAAGGATGACCGCCGCAAGGTCACTATGATGATGTTCGGCGACCAGTACGATTATTTCTGGAAGGACAAGGGTGGATTCGATCTCTACCGATTCTTCTATGACAAGAGCTACGGCCTTGGATCCGACAACCCCAACATCTCCAACCAGAACTGGGGCTGCTCGACCGGAGCCTTCTACGGCAAGCACATCTACGGTGATTACCAGGACCATATCGACGGGACCGGTGTCGTGCCTCACCAGCAGTACAACCAGCTTCCCACTCATATCCTGAGACTTTCAGACATCTATCTCGTAGCGGCTGAGTCCGCGTTCCTCACCGGCGATACCGGCAAGGCCAAGACTTATGTCAATGCAGTCCGCACGCGTGCGAATGCAACTCCCGTGGATGAGGTGACCTATGATACCATCTGGAAGGAGCGCCGTCTCGAGCTCGCTCTCGAGGGCGACAGGTGGTACGACTATGTCCGCCGTGCATACTATGATGTCGATGCCTGCATCGCTGACCTCAAGTCCCAGCGCAGGGGACATTGGGAGGGAGGCATTGACGGCGTCTACAAGAACTTCGTCACCGACAGCGAAGGCAATTACGGCGGTCCCGCCACCAATGCATGGGATGCCAGTGCCATCACTTATTCCGGAGACAACGACCTTGTCGATGTGAAGCCGTCCATGTTCACCGTCCCGATGCCTACCGAGGACGTGGTCGCCAACCCCAATATGGCTTCCACCGCCCCTTCCATCCATGTGAATGTACGCGAGGAATACTCTTATGACTTTTAATCCGAACCAGCAATGAAACAGTTCATCAAACATATCACAGGCATAATCGGAGCGGTCATCCTGGCCGGCAGCCTTTCCTCCTGCGAGAGGTACGACTACCCCGACCGTTTCCGTGCCACCGAAGGACTGCCTACCGTCAGCTATGTGCGGTATGCGGACAAGGATGTTTTCATTGATCAGGCGTTCATGGACGAGATCCTGTGCATCGTGGGTACAAACCTCAGGAGTGTGCATGACATCTATTTCAACGACCAGAAGGCCATTATCAATACCAGCTACATCACTGATAACACGCTCATCGTGTCCGTTCCCAACACCCAGGCCACGGAAGTCACCAACAAGCTGTATCTCTACAACAAGGCAGGTGAATGCGTGGATTATTCCTTCAAGGTGCTTCCTCCCGTCCCGAAGGTTCTCGCCATGTCCAATGAATGGGCCAAGGAGGGCGAGACTGTCACCCTCACCGGAAAGTATTTCATGGATGTCCAGAGTGTCGCCATGCCGGGAGCGGAAGTGACCGACTTCACTGTCGACGACAGCGAGCACATCTCGTTCAAGGTCCCTGCTGGCGCTACTGCCGGCCCCGTCTCCGTGACGACCGCTTCCGGCTCCGCCAACAGTTCCTTCCAGTATCTCGACCAGCGCAACATGCTCTTCGACTTCGACGGTCTCCGTGGAGGTTTCGCTACCGGTAACGGATGGCGCGCCCCTGCCACAGGCCATCTTCACAACCCCGGCGACGACGCATTTGACGCCGTTGACGGCTCGTATCTGTGGCTTGGCGGACAGGACGGAGGTCTCAAGGCTGACTGCTTCGGCGTCTGGGGAGAGGATCCCTACTCCTTCGACTATTGGAACAGCACCGATCCCGCATCGTCCGTTCCTCCGCTCAACACCCTCCCGACCTTCTCTTCCTACATCAAGAAGTATGGTGTCGGCGGCCTCGCCCTCAAGTTCGAGTGCTATGTCCCGACTTCCAACCCCTGGAAGACCTGCTCGATGATGCTCATGTTCACCAACAGCTCCGTCGTGTCCAACGAGAATATGACCAACGCCTATTTCTCCGACGAGTCAGTTCCCCGCGGGCTATGGACGCCTTGGCAGGCTACCGGTTCCTATGATACCGGAGACAAGTGGGTGACCGTCAGCATTCCGCTGTCCGAGTTCACTATGACCCACGCCGGTACCACCTGCGCCACCAAGTTCGACAGCAGCTGTCTGGAAGGCTTCGCCCTCTTCGTATGGGGCGGTTATTCCGGCGCCGACTGCGATCCTGTCATCGCTGTGGACCATATCCGTGTTGTACCTATGTAATCCTTAAATGAAGAACGTTATGAACAGAATATTCAAGTTCTCCGTCATGGCCGTGGCCGCCATCCTGGCGTTCAGCGGCTGCCAGCACGAGGAGATCAGCACTGACCAGTACAGTGACGGAAGCCTCGCCTTGAGCGCGTTCTCGCCCAATCCGGTTTACCGTGGCGGTGAAATCACCATCATCGGCAGCAACCTGGACCAGGTGTCGCAGGTCATAGTCCCCGGTGTGGAGCCCATCACCAACTTCACGGTGTCCGGCTCCGGCCGCGAGTGCAAGCTGGTATTCACCGTCCCCGTTGACGGACCGGTAGAGGGCGTGATCGCCATCGTGGGCAAGGACGGTACCAAGATCCAGTCCCTTGCCGAGCTTACCTATACCGAGCCTATAGTGTTCACGTCGTTCAGCCCCGCATCCGCGATGCCCGGCGACGTGCTGACCATCAAGGGTGACTATCTCAACCTTGTCATGGAGGTCATCTTCGAGGGTGGCGCGTACGTGACGGATTTCGTCTCGCAGTCGCGCTACGAACTCAAGGTCGCCGTTCCTTCCAAAGCCATCTCCGGCCGTCTCATCGTCGGTGATTCCGATGAGGTGCTCGACCCCGACAAGGTGGCGAACAAGGTCTATTCCGAGGACGAGCTCGAGATCGGTGACCCTACTGTCAGCGGTCTTGAGGTCTCCGTCGCCAAGCCCGGAGAAGACGCGGTCATTTCCGGGGAGTATCTGGACATGGTCCAGAAAGTGGTCTTCGCTGACGGTGTGGAGGTTACCGACTTCACCGTCTCTTCCGACGGGACTACGCTCACCGTTGCGATCCCTGCGACGGCCAAGACCGGCGACGTTGTCGCGGTCGACTATGCCGGCAAGGAGTTCACTGCCGGTTCCATCTCATTGGTCCAGCCCGGTGCTCTCATCGCCTCTCCCGATCCTGTGAAGGCTGGGGAGGACCTTACCATCAGCGGCGATGACCTCGATGTTGTCACTACCGTTACCTTCCCCGGTGCGGGCGAGGGCTCGTTCTACTACGATGAGGACAAGGGCATCGTCACCACCGTCCCTGCGACGGCCACCGAAGGTGACATCACCCTTGGCATGGCCAACGGCGATGCCGTGTCCGTGACATACACCCTCGTGCATCCTACCGTCACCGAGGTAGCTCCGACCGAGCTGATGGCAGGCGGTGAGATCATCGTCAAGGGAACCGACCTCGACCTCGTCTCCAAGGCTACCCTCGGCGGCAAGGAGGTAGGAGTCGAGTTCGCGGACGATGTCCTCAAGCTCTTGACTTCCAATACTTCCGTATCCGGTAAGATCGTCCTTACCCTCGCCAACGGCGAAACTGTCGAACCTGAAGAGACCATCACCCTCAGCTACGATTCGTTCATCATTGTCAATGAACTGCCTGCGGCTGAGCACATCGGAGCGCTCGTCACCATGAAGGGCGAGAACTTCATGATGATCGAGAACATCTTCATCGGCGAGCAGAAAGTCACCGGTTATGTCAAGCGCGAGGACGGCGAGATCCAGTTTACCATGCCTTATAACAAGGTGGGCGTGTATCCCGTTTACTTCGACCTCTTCAACGGTGACCGTGAGACCTGCCCCAGCTCCATCGAGGTGCAGCTTGAGCAGAATATCACCGTCATCTGGGAAGGCTATGAGGACATGGGCTCCTGGAGCAACCAGCCTTACCTCGGTGACGAGAATGCATTTGTCAATGCCGGCCTCCTGGTGGGTGACAAGGTCCGCGTATACTACTCTCCTCTCGCTGAATGGTATCAGATCCAGGTGTACGGCGGTCACTGGGACGGCATGTCCTTCGAGGAACTCGGATGGAGCAATACCATATCGCCCGATACCATCCCTTCGTACTGCGGATATTTCGAGTTCACCGTGACTCCCACCATCCTCGGCCAACTCTGCAATCCTCAGGGCTGGGGCGGAGCCCTTCTGACCCAGGGTGAGGGCGCTGCCGTGACTATGGTCACGATGATCCACGAGATCCCTCAGGAGAAGACCCTCTGGGAGGGAAGCGAGGATCTCGGCAGCTGGAGCAACCAGCCTTACTTCGGCGCGGAAGGAGCTCTCGTGGAGATGGGCGTCAAGGTAGGTGACCTCATGCGCATCTACTTCACCCCGACCGCTGACTGGTGGCAGATCCAGATCTTCGACGGCCACTGGGGAGCAGTCTCCATCGACGAGATCGGTGGCGGACAGACCGCCAATCCCGATACCACGACTGCCACGAGCTGTCTCGAGTTCGTGCTGACCGAAGCCCTGTACAACCAGTTCACTGGTATCCAGGGTTGGGGAGGTACGCTTCTCTGCCAGGGTGAGAGTGCAATCATCACAAGGATAGCTATACTTTAATCCAACGAGGGCGGTGGTACTACTGCCACCGCCCTCTTTTATTTAACCATGATTTCTTGCAGGCAGTTTTTTGTTTTGTTTCCGCTTGTGCTGCTCCTCTTTTCCTGTGGAGGCGGCGCTGAGGTGGAACAGCCCGCTGAGCCGGCTCCGAAGCTGGTGTCCACCGACCCGGCGAACGGCGTCACGGGCCTGAAGGGCACTACCCTTTCCGTGGTTTTCAAGATGGACCAGAACGTCAAGGTGACGGCGGCCAACAGCAAGCGTGTCACCGTGAGCGGAGGGGCTTCGGTCTCCTCGGTCAACGCTTACAATACCGATGTTACGGTCAATCTGGAAGGCCTTGAGAAAGGCGAAACATATACCGTCACCATACCGGCAGGCGCCATCGAGGGCTTCAAGACCAATCAGGAAAGCGCCTCCGAGGTCTCCGTGACCTTCACCATGGTCGAGCCTGAGAAGCATTACGGACGTACGCCGGCGGCCGCACTGAGCAATCCGAAAGCCACTGCGCAAGCGGCCGCGGTCTACTCATACCTGCTTTCCAACTATGGCTCGAAGACCATCTCCGGGGCTATGGGAGGCACTGCCTGGGAGACATCATATACGGACATGATAGGAGAACAGACGGGCATCTATCCTGCCATCGTCGGGTTCGACTACATATTCAACAACTGGGCTGACAGGAAGAGCGAGTGGTCGGGCAGGCCCGACTATACTGACATCACGCCTGTCAGGGATGCCTGGAACGCCCGCAACATCATCCAGATAGGATGGCACTGGTGCGTTCCCGCTACGACTGAGGATGCGTTCGACACCTCGGGCGGTAAGAGATACATCGACAGCTACTCGTACAACACCAGGGCATTCGGTGTCAGGAACGCCCTCAAGGAAGGTACATGGCAGAATGCCGAGATGAAGAAGCAGCTGAAGCAGATTGCCGGATTCCTCAAGCTTCTTCAGGACGCCGGAATAGCAGTCCTGTGGAGACCTCTCCACGAGGCCGCCGGAGACTATACCTGGGGAGCATGGTTCTGGTGGGGTTACGACGGCGCCGAGGCATGTAAGGAACTTTGGAGATACATGTACAGGGAGTTCACCGGAACCTACGGACTGAACAACCTTATCTGGGTATGGACTGTCCAGTCCTCCGATACCGGCAAGCCGGCATCTGTCGAAAAACTGATGGAGTGGTACCCCGGTGACGAATATGTAGACATAGTCGGTGCTGACCTCTATGTCGCGAAGAATACCACCCAGTCCAATGTGTTCCAGCTTGTAAACGATTCTGTCAAGGGCAACAAGATGGTGGTCCTCAGCGAGTTCGGAAACCTCCTGGACATTGACGGATATTTCTCAGAAGATGCCCCTTGGGGATATTTCATGAACTGGTGCAACTTCGAGAATGGATCACCAGTGTTCTGGTGCAAGAACGCAGACGGCACTTATTCGTGGAACAATACCGCCGCCGACTGGAAGGCGGCCTTGTCCAACAAGCATACGATTAACCGGAAGGATGTCCCTTCTTTCAAATGAATACCATGAAGAGATTGTTTTTCATAACGCTCGCTTTGTGCATACTGGCTGTTTCGTGCGAGGAGAAGCCTGAACCCGAACCGGAGTCCTCTCCGGCTCCAGTGCTCGTCTCTACGAACCCCGGTGACGGAGTCTCGCAAGTTGAAGGGTCTTCCCTGTCCGTCGTTTTCACCTTCGACCAGAACATCAAGTGCACCCTGTCCAAGCAGGCCGGAATCAGCATCGACGGAGGTGCGAAGGTGGACAAGGTCAATACTTACAACACTGACCTGACGGTGGCCGTCTCCGGCCTGGCTGCAGGCTCATCCTATGTCATCACGATTCCCGAAGGGACCGTGGACGGGTTCAAGACCAATCAGAAGGGATCCGCCGCCATCAGCTTCCGGTTCTCGACCAAGGAAGCCGAACCGGAACCTTCAGGCAGGATGGAGCCTGGAACGGATGCCTTCGGATGGGAGAATGCGGCCGCCGCCGCCCGCAACATGGGCGCAGGCTGGAACCTCGGCAATACCCTGGATTCCAACAGCGGTGATGTGGACAATATGTGGATAGAGGCATTCTCTGACCGCAGCACTCCCAAATACGAGACTGCCTGGGGCCAGCCCGTCACTACCCGCGCGCTCATTCACATGTTCAAGGAGGCCGGCTTCAATGCCATCCGTGTCCCTGTCACCTGGTATCCCCACATCGGTACGGTGACCGTCACGGTATCGGACAACAGGGGACACTGGGACATGTCTACATGGACCGGATATGACGTGGATCCTGCCTGGATGGCCAGGGTGAAGGAAGTCGTGGACTATGTCATCGATGAAGGCATGTACTGCATCCTCAACGTCCATCACGACACGGGAGACGCAACAACCGGATGGCTGAAGGCAGACAAGGCGGTATATGCTGCTGTCAAGGAGCGCTACTGCGCCCTCTGGAAGCAGATAGCCACCGAATTCGAGCCGTACGGACAGAAACTCCTGTTCGAATCCTTCAACGAAATGCTTGACTCGAAGGGGACTTGGAATTATTCCACGGATGAGGCGCACGAGACCATCAATATGTACAATGCCGATTTCGTGGCTACGGTAAGGGCCACAGGCGGTAATAACGGACACAGGAACCTGATACTCAATACCTACGGCGCCAGCTGCCAGAAGGAGGCGTTGGAAGCCTTCCGTTTACCTGCGGATACTGCCGAAGACCATCTCCTCGCCGAAGTGCACAGCTATGCGCCATACGACTTCGCTTTCGATATGACCGGCAACCCGTATGTCAAGCAGAGGACCGTTTTCGACAGCTACTGCGAAACGGAGGTCAGGAGGAATGTCGAGAACATGGACAAGTACCTTGTATCAAAGGGCATCCCCTGCGTCCTTGGCGAATACGGATGTACCGCGATACAGTCCGCGACCGAGATCGCCAAGCAGGCCGCATGCTATGTGTCTGCCGCGGCCAAGTCCGACATCCCCTGCTTCTACTGGATGGCCCTCAGCGACGGCGAAGACAGATCCGTCCCGAAGTGGACGGCGCCTACGCTCAGGGACGCTATCCTGAAGGCTTACAAGGAGAATAAAAACGATTGACAATGACCGACGTACTAAAAGAGATAACGCCCTTGTCCGAGAAGGACCTGTTCTACATCGTCGAGCGGCACAAGAGCGAATTCACCTACCCGTTGCATGAACACCGCGACTTCGAGCTCAACTTCGTGGAGCACGCCGCGGGTGCGCAGAGGGTGGTAGGTGACAGCATGGAGGAGATAGGGGAGTTCGACCTTGTCCTGATTGGTGGCGAAGGCCTCCAGCATGCATGGCAGCAGGGCAAGTGTACCTCGAAGGACATACGCGAGATCACCATACAGTTCTCTGCTGACCTATTCCCGGAGTCACTGTTGTCCAAGAACCAGTTCTCTTCCATACGCCGTATGCTCGAACGCTCGAGCCTCGGCCTGTCGTTCCCCATGGAGACCATCATGGATGCATACACTACCATCAACGGCCTCGTAGGGATGCAGGAGCCTTTCTACCAGTACGTCCAGTTCATGGTCCTGATGTACAAGCTTTCCCTCTCCGAGAATTCCAAGGTGCTGGCCAGCAGCTCTTTCGCCCGGTCGGAAACAAAGGAGGAGAGCGACCTCGTAAGGATGGCCAAGCAGTACATCTACGACCATTTCAAGGAGGATGTATCGCTCACTGCCATGGCCGACCTCGTGGGCATGTCGCCGTCCGCTTTCAGCCGTTTCTTCAAGAACGGTACGGGCAGTACGCTTTCCGACTATGTCATTGACATCAGGCTCGGCAATGCCGCGCACCTGCTGGTGGATACCCCCATGAGCGTCTCGGACATCTGCTACGAGTGCGGGTTCAACAACCAGTCCAACTTCAACCGCATCTTCAAGGCGAAGCGCGGCCAGACTCCCAGGGAGTTCAGGGCTGCATTCAAGAAAAACCGGACAATAGTTTAGCGCATGCGGATGAGAGGAGTCATAGCCCTTCTGGCTGTAGCCGTTTCCTGCGTACGGCCTTCTCCCGCTGAGCCCGGCATCGCCGGCATCCTGGAGTCGGCCGCATCCTCCGGCAAGTATCTCTATGCGCATCAGGACGACCTGCCTTACGGCCACTCATGGGTGGCGGACATCGCCGACCCTCTGGGCAGAAGCGATGTCCTGGATGTATGCGGGGATTATCCGGCCATGGTGGGCTTTGACCTGGGAGGGATCGAACTCGGGAACGATTCCAATCTGGACGGAGTCCCGTTCGACCTGATGCGCGCCCAGGCCTCGGCCTTCGTCCGGGCCGGCGGCATCGTCACTTTCTCGTGGCATCTTCGCAACCCCCTTACAGGCGGAGATTCCTGGGACGTGTCTTCCGACATGGCAGTACGCTCAATCCTCGAGGGAGGGGAGTGTCATGTGCTTTTCATGGAGTGGCTGGACAGGCTCGCGGATTTCCTGGAGTCCATCAAGGATGCAGACGGCAATCCTATACCTTGCATTTTCCGCCCGTGGCACGAGAATACCGGCAGCTGGTTCTGGTGGGGTGAAAACCTCTGTACTGACGAAGATTACCGTGCGCTGTGGCGCATGACTTATGATTATGTAGCGGTCGGAAGGGGATTGGACAACTATCTGTGGGCTTATTCCCCGAGTTCGACCGATCTTGTGAAAGCGATGGACCGCTATCCCGGAGACGACATCGTCGGCCTGATCGGAGTCGATCACTATGACAGCTACGGCGATGATGCGGTACATAGTGACTTCATCCGTGATATGCGGCGCTGCCTGGAGTATCTGTCAGGTGTGGCGCGGCAGCACGGCCTGTTGCTCGCCGTCACCGAGACCGGACAGGAGTCCATCCCCTGCCCGACATGGTGGACCGAAGTCCTCCAGCCTTCGGTCGAGGGCTTCCCGGTCAGCTATGTGCTGACCTGGAGGAACGCCTCCGACCGTCCGGCGCATTTCTTCGGACCCTGGAAGGGCGCTGCCTGCGAGAAGGATTTCCTGGATTTCCACGATTCGGACAAGACATTGTTCCTCAAAGATTTAGATTAGTTTTCCATGACATTCGAAGAAAAACTCAGGGTCCTGAAGAAGGACCATGAAGAACTCCTGAAGAAGAGGAACGCCGCCCTATACGTGAACGGCGTTTACGAGAGGTATGCCAATCCCGTGCTCACAGCGGCGCATGCTCCGCTTTTCTGGCGTTATGACCTGGACGAGGCATCCAATCCATACCTGGAGGAACGGTTCGGCATCCACGCCACTTTCAATTCCGGAGCGATAAAGCATGGGGATAAATACCTGCTTTGCGTCAGGGTGGAGGGAGCCGACCGGAAGTCTTTTTTCGCAATCGCGGAGAGCCCCAATGGAGTGGACAACTTCCGCTTCTGGGACCGTCCGGTCACCATGCCCGAATGGGGGGAACCGGCTACGAATGTCTATGACATGAGGCTGACCGCCCATGAGGACGGATGGATCTACGGTGTCTTCTGCGTGGAGCGCAAGGATCCCGCGGCGGCTCCGGGCGACTTGTCGTCGGCCGTCGCCGCGGCCGGCATAGCCCGCACCCGTGACTTCGTCACCTGGGAGCGGCTGCCGGACCTCGTGAGCGCCTCGCAGCAGCGCAACGTAGTCCTGCATCCGGAGTTCGTGGAAGGCAAATATGCCTTCTACACCCGTCCGCAGGACGGATTCATCGACGCCGGCAGCGGCGGCGGCATCGGGTGGGCTCTTGTGGACGACATAACCCATGCCGAGGTCAAGGAGGAAAAGATCATCAACTTGCGTCATTACCATACCGTCAAGGAGGTCAAGAACGGTGAAGGCCCCGCTCCCATCCGTACGGAGAAGGGCTGGCTGCACCTCGCACACGGCGTGCGCGGATGTGCCAGCGGGCTCCGATATGTCCTGTACCTGTACATGACCGCGCTGGACGATCCGTCCCGCGTTATCGCCGAACCGGCCGGTTTCTTCATGGCCCCGGAAGGGGAGGAATACGTAGGAGACGTGATGAACGTCCTGTTCTCCAACGGCTGGATCGCCGACCCTGACGGGACGGTCTATATCTACTATGCCTCCAGCGACACGCGCATGCATGTGGCTACGTCGTCCGTGGACAGGCTTGTGGACTACTGCATGGGCACTGCCCCCGACGGTTACACGACCGGGGACAGCGTAAGGAGACTTAACGCACTTATAGATAAAAACTTAAACAAGTAGTCGCATGGGTACCATCAAGACATCTCTCAGCGAGAAGGTCGGCTATGGCTTCGGTGACATGTCTTCCTCGATGTTCTGGAAGATATTCTCATACTACCTGCCTTTCTTCTACTCCAACATTTTCGGCCTGCGGCTCGACCAGGTGGGCGTCCTGCTCGTCGTGACCAGGATCTGGGATGCAGTATCCGATCCCATGATGGGCGTCATCGCGGACCGTACCCGCACCAAATGGGGCAAGTACCGTCCCTATCTTCTGCTCATGGCCCTGCCTTTCGCGATCAGCGGCATTTTCCTGTTCACCACGCCCGCTGTAAGCCCCACCATGAAGCTCGTCTGGGCCTATGTGACGTACATAATGATGATGACGGTATATACCGGTATCAACGTCCCTTATGGCGCCATGCTGGGAGTAATGACAGACGATTCCGACACCAAGACCGTGCTGAGCTCGTTCCGCATGTTCTTCGCCTACGGCGGATCGTTCATCGCTCTTTTCTGCTGGGAGCCCCTGTGCAACGCACTTGGCGGGTACGGTACTCCGGCAGGGTGGCAGCACGCGATGATAGTCATCGCCGGGCTGTGCCTCGTGCTCTTCCTGCTGAGTTTCGCGATGACGCGCGAGAAACTCCATACGGAGTCCACCTCGTCCATCGCTTCCGATTTCGGAAGCCTCGTGCGGAACGCTCCCTGGTGGATACTCATCGGTGCCGCCCTGTGTTCCAACCTCTTCAACACCGTCAGGGGCTCGACCGTAGCGTATTTCTTCAATGACGTCATCGGCCCGGATGTCCATCTCAATCTCGGTAAATGGGGCTTCCTGTTCTATGCGGGACTGTTCCTCTCCATCGGAGAGGTCTGCAATATGCTCGGCGTAGCCATGACCACGCCCATTGCCAAGGCCCTGGGAAAGAAGACCACCTATATGCTCAGTTTCGCTGCGCTGATAGTCCTCAGCATAGCCTTCTTCTTCGTTCCCAAGACGGGATACTGGTGGATGATAGTGCTACAGGTTGTCATAAGCATATTCACCGGCATCATATCTCCTCTCGTCTGGAGCATGTACGCAGATGTCAGCGACTTCGCAGAGAACCGTGACGGAACGGCTTCCACCGGCCTCATCTTCTCTTCCGCATCCATGGCGCAGAAGTTCGGAGGCGCGTTCGGCGGATATGCCGTGATGGCCCTTCTGGGCGCATTCGGCTACAACACCGCCGCTGGCGCTGTCCAGACGGCCGAGGCCGTGAAAGGACTGTGGATATTGATGAGCTGGGTGCCCGCGGCCGTCGCCGCCCTGGCCATCGTCATCGTGTTCTTCTACCCGCTCACCAAGTCGCGTATGGAGAAGATCCAGGAAGAACTTGCTGTCAAACGTAATCTGAAGTAAACCATGGCATACAAAGGATTTCCCAAGGCAATGTGGATCGCCGGAGCGGTGCTCCTGGCCATCCTGGTTCTGGAGGCGGTATTCGTCCTTTCGACCGGCATCGACAAGTCGGCTACCGTGGCTGACGACAGCCCCGAAACGGTGGCGGTGGAGCCGCTGCACGTCGAGGGGACCAGGCTCGTGGATTCGCAGGGCCGTCCCGTAGTGATGCGCGGCATCAGCATAGGCTGGCACAATCTCTGGCCCCGTTTCTACAACTCCGAGGCTGTCGTCAGGCTTCACGATGACTGGGGCTGCGGACTTTTCCGCGCCGCCATCGGCGCTGACGACCTCGACGAACTGCTGAACGGCACGACGTATCATCCAGGCTACATCACCGATCCCCAGGGTGCTCTGCAAAAGCTTTTCGCCGTCGTGGACGGAGCGGTTTCATGCGGGGCGTACATCATAGTGGACTGGCACTCCCATGTGCTTCACCTCGAAGAGGCCACGGAGTTCTTCACTGCAGTGGCTGAGAGGTACAAGGGCGTGCCGAATGTGATCTACGAGCTTTTCAATGAGCCAGTCGGCGACAGCTGGACGGACCTCAAGGCTTACGCCGAATCGCTTATCGCCACCATCACTTCCATAGATGCTTCGCATCCTCTCATCCTCATGGGCTGTCCGCGCTGGGACCAGGCGATAGGGGAGCCTGCGGCCGACCCCATCACTTCGTACGACAATGTGATGTATACCATGCATTTCTACGCAGGAACGCATAAGGAGTGGCTGCGCGAAGCCACTGACTCCGCGATGGCTGCCGGCCTGCCGGTGTTCATCTCGGAGTGTGCGTCCATGACGGCCAGCGGCGACGGCCCGCTCGACCTCGATTCCTGGAAGGAATGGACGGACTGGGCCTCGGCCCGCGGCCTCAACATGGTCCTCTGGTCGTTCTCCGACAAGGACGAATCCTGCTCGATGCTCACCCCCGAGGCCTTGTCCGAAGGCCCGTGGCCTGAGGAGGTCATCAAGCCGTGGGGGAGGATAGCACGGGATTTCGTGCGTTGAGTATACCGGATTGCCCTTTAGTTGACGAGTGAAACTTTTTTCAACAAAAAGTTTCACTTTTTCGTTCGGATTGTGCTAACTTTGGCAGTATGAACGGAAAACTGTATCTGATTGACGGCCATGCCCTGATCTTCAAGATGTACTACGCATTCCTGAGGAGGCCGATGGTCAATTCCAAGGGGATGGACACCTCCATCCTGTTCGGATTCACCAAATACCTGCTGGAACTCGTCGAGAGGGAGAAGCCTACGCATCTGGCGGTGGCTTTCGATCCTCCGGGAGGGACTTTCCGCAACGAGATGTATCCGGAATACAAGGCCAACAGGCCCGATACGCCGCAGCTCGTCATCGACGCGCTTGAGCCGTTGACGGAGATAGTCAAGGCCATGAACATCCCGGTGCTGATGATCCCCGGATTCGAGGCTGATGACGTCATCGGCTCGATGGCGCTGCGCTCTGCAGGGGAGGGATTCGACGTGTACATGGTCACTCCGGACAAGGATTATGGGCAGCTGGTCCGGCCGCACGTTTACCAGCTGCGGCCGGGCAAGGGCGGCGGCGACGACGAGTTGCTGGACGCCGCCGCCGTGTGCGCCAAGTACGGGATACAGGACACCTCGCAGGTCATCGACATGCTTACCATCTGCGGAGACGCCTCTGATAACGTCCCGGGAGTCAAGGGAGTGGGCGAGGTCGGAGCCGCCAAGCTTATCTCCAAGTATGGAAGCGTAGAGGAGATATACGCGCATTTGGGTGAACTGTCCGCGCGCCAGCAGGCGATGTTCGAGGAGGCGCGCGGCCATATCGCACTCAGCAAGGCCCTGGTGACTATCAAGACCGATATCCCGCTGGAATGCCGGTCTTCGGACATGGAGATGGACATGGCGTTCAGCCCGGTCCTGGCGGACCTCTTCGAGAAATACGAATTCAATTCGCTGAAAAGGTATATAGCGCATGTGGCGACGCCGGCGCCGGCCGCGGAAGTCCGCAAGGACTTCGCGGTCGCCGGCGCCGGGGTCGCGGAGCTGGCCGCGGCGGCACGCCGCTCCGGCCGCTGCGCCTTCGTCACGGAGGCGGACGGCGCGGGCATCTTCGCGCCCGTGACGGGCGTCACCGTCGCCGTCGCTGACGGCGACCGGCTTATGGCCGCCTCCGGCAGCCCTGCCGACTTCAAAACCCTTTTGGAAGATGCTTCCGTGGAAAAATACGGTTTCGGCATCAAGCTGCAACTCAACCGCTTATCCTATTCCGGTATAAGCCTGGAAGGACGTCTGGTCGATATCGAACTCATCCACTATATCCTCAATCCCGAACGTAGCCATTCACTGGAAATACTGGTCAGGAACTATCTCGACGTCAGCCTGGAGACGGCCGCGCCGCAGGCTGAGGCCGGCTCGCTCTTCGCGGACGATGAGTCGGCGGCGGGCGAAGCCCCGGCCGACCGCTCCCGCGAAGCCGCCGCCATCCTCCGGCTCGGCGAGAAGATCCTCGCCGAGCTGGACGCCTCCGGCATGGCCTCGCTCTATGACGGCATGGAAGAGCCCCTTATCAGGGTTCTGGCTCGCATGGAGCGGACCGGAGTCAAGGTGGACGTCGCCTCGCTGAGCGAATTCGCAGAGTCCCTGCGCCGCACCATGCTGGAGCGCGAGGCGCAGGTCCGCGACATCGCCGGTGAACCCGGCCTGAACGTCTCGTCACCCAAGCAGGTCGGCGAAGTCATCTTCGAGAAACTCAAGCTCGACCCCAAGGCCAAGAAGGGCTCCAAGTCCAGCTGGAGCACCGACGAAGAGACGCTGCTGGCCCTGGCGGACCGCAGCCCCATCATCGACGCCATCCTGGATTACCGCGCCACCAAGAAGCTTCTTTCCACATACATAGAGCCCTTCCCCGGATATATCTCCCCGCGCGACGGGCGCGTGCATACGACTTTCAATCAGGCTCTTACAGCCACAGGACGCCTGTCGTCCTCCAATCCTAACCTTCAGAATATCCCCATCCGAACGGAGCGCGGCAAGGAGATCCGCAAGGCCTTCGTCGCCGGTACTCCCGGCGCGATGATCCTGTCGGCCGACTATTCCCAGATAGAGTTGCGGATAATGGCCCACCTGAGCTGCGACGCCCATCTTGTCGACGCGTTCCGCCACGGCGTGGACGTCCATGCGGCGACTGCGGCCAAAATCTTCGGCGTCCCCCTCTCCGAGGTGACCGCCGACCAGCGCCGCATTGCCAAGACCGCCAATTTCGGCATCATGTACGGCATTTCATCGTTCGGACTCTCGCAGCGCCTGCGCTGCTCCAGGTCCGAAGCGAAGAAGATCATCGATGATTATTTCCTGTCCTTCCCGTCCATCCGCTCGTTCATCGACGACACCGTGGCGATGGCGCGCGAGACGGGCTATGTCGAGACGCTCTTCGGCCGCAGGCGTTACATCGCCGACATCAACTCGCGCAACGCCACGGTGCGCTCCCTTGCCGAGCGCAATGCCGTCAATGCCCCCATCCAGGGCACTTCGGCCGATATCATCAAGCTTGCGATGGTCGCCATCGACCGCCGGATGCAGGCCGAAGGCTTCCGCAGTTCCCTTGTCCTCCAGATCCATGACGAACTCCTCTTCGAGGCCCTTCCTGACGAGCTGGAGAGCCTTACTGCACTGGTAGTCAAGGAAATGGAGAATGTCATAGAGCTTTCCGTACCCTTAACCGTAGAATGCAACCATGGAATCAACTGGCTCGAGTCACATTAATGACCTGGTCCGCCAGGCAATAGCAGGCAACGGGACCGCATTCACGGCCCTGTGGGACCTGCATATCGATTCGCTGAGGGCCTTCGTCAAGAAATGGCTCAAGAACCTCGACGACCTGTATATCGACGACATCTGCAGCCGGAGTTTCGAGAAGGCTTTCCGCCAGATCGGATCTTACGACCCTTCCAAGAGCCAGTTCATCACATGGCTCAGGACCATTGCACGGAACACTGCCCTCGACCTGCTCGAGCAGGAGAACCGCGTGCACAACCAGATGGTATCCATAGACGACTTCTACAAACAGTCCATGATGGTGGACTCGCTGCCTGACCAGATGGCCTCCCCGCTGGAGTCCATCATCGAGGGAGAGGACAGGGAGGAGACCCAGGGATATGTCGAAAAACTGCCGGCCCTGTACCGCGAAGTCGCGCGCAAGCGCCTGATAGAGGGCATGCAGTACAAGGAGATAGCCCAGGAGATGGACATGGAACTCAACACCGTCCGCACCCGCATCCGCCGCGCCAAGGCGATCATCGAGCGCATGCGCAAACAGGAGGAGGAATGATATGACTTACGACCGATTCAGCGATATAGTCCGGGCGGAGTTCCCGGACCTGACGGAGGAACAGATGGACCGCTTCCGTGCCATGGAGGCGCTGTACCTCGACTGGAATTCCCGCATCAATGTCATTTCCCGCAAGGACATGGACGGATTCTACGAGCACCACGTGCTCCACTCCCTCGCCATTGCCTCCTACTGGCGCCGCGAGGGGATCCTCCCCTCTGCCCCCCGCCTCTCCGTCCTGGACGTCGGCACCGGCGGCGGCTTCCCCGGCATTCCGCTGGCGGTCCTTTTCCCGGGGATGGAGTTTACCCTCTGCGACAGCGTCGGCAAAAAGACCCTTGTAGCTCAGGCAGTTGCGGAAACCCTGGGACTCGACAACGTCACCGTTGTCAACGCCAGGGCCGAGTCCCTGCCCGCTGTCTACGACTTCGTCGTATCGCGGGCAGTCACCTCCCTGGACAATTTCTACCCCTGGGTCCGCGACCGGTTCCGCTACAGCATTTTCTACTTGAAGGGCGGCGACATCAACGCTGAGATCGCCCAGCTTATGGGCCGCAACCGCCTGAAAAAGGGGAGTGTACGTACCTGGAGGGTGGACAATTGGCTGCCGTTGGAATATTTTCAAGAAAAATTTGTCATTCAGATTGAAAAAGACTACCTTTGCAGTCCTATTGTCGAATAATATATAAAAATTGAGATAATGAAAAGAACATTCCAACCTTCGAACCGCAAGCGCGTCAACAAGCATGGCTTCCGCGAGCGCATGAGTTCCGCCAACGGCCGTCGCGTGCTGGCTGCCCGCCGCCGCCACGGACGCAAGAAGCTCACCGTCTCCTCCGAGGAGAGGTGGTAATATCGGAAACTCCAGAGATCCAGCCGGTTGCATTCGCATCCGGCTTTTTTTGTGCCTTGTCACGGGGCGGCGAGACGGCAGCGGGCAAGGCGGGCGGCGTCCTCCGGACGCAGGACGCCCGCTGCCCCGAGCGCCGCGACGGTCCAGAGCCCGCGGGGATTGTTGTCCCGGTAGAGGACAACTCCGTGGGCTCCGTACTTGCCGATGTAGGGATGTTTCTCCAACTCGTTCTCCGGCAGAGTCCAGAGGGGATAGGGCTCGGAAGGGCCGACCGTGACGAGGTCCTTGAGGGCGTCGTATTTTTCCTGGTCGAAGCGGTAGATGTCCATGAGCTGCTCGGGATACGAGAACCCCTGCAGTTTGGAACGGTGCTCAATGATCTTGGCGACGTAGTAAGGCCCTATGCCCGGTAGGGCGTCGAGGGCTGCGGAGTCGGCAGCGTTGAGGTCGACTTTGGGGATGCGGATGAACGGCTCAAGGCGCTGGAAGACTGAGTCGGCTACTACGAATGACTTGGCGAAGTCGGACGGGCGGCGGAAATGGCCGCCCTTTTCGCGGTAGTTGATGATGGACTGTGCCTGTCTTTCACTGAAGCCCAGACGCATCAAGTCGCTGAGACTGACCGTGTTGGGGTTGAAGGGGAAAGACTCGACGCGGCGCGGCAGGACGGCCTCGGCGGCGGGGGAGTGCGGCGCGTTGCGCCGCACGATGACGCCGCCTCGCCGGCCGCTCCCGCCAGAGTCCGCGTAGCGGGAACCTGCAGAGGCCGTCCCGCCGGCAGGCGCGACTGCGTCGCTGCCGGCGGGCGGTGCGCCGTCGAGGGAAGCGACGTCCAGGCCGGCGCTGCCGAGCACGCGCCGGGCCACGTCGTCATCGACGACGTACACAGTGTCCGGCGCGTCCCGGTGGCTGGCGATGCACAGCACAGCCGCGCGCCTGATGAACAGCGCGGACTGGAAACCGATTGTCAGGAATGCCAGGGCGACCGCCCCGACCTTGAAGGATGCAGTGATCCTATTGCGTGACGAAGTTTTTTCCTCCCTCTCCGCGTTCTCTCTCCTCTTCATGTTCAAGTTTATATTTGTTGCCGGACACGCGTTTCTCTTCTTCCGCTCCGGCTACCACTATCACGATCTCGCCCTTGGGCTCGTGCTCGCGGAACCACTCCGCCACCTCGGCGAGCGTCCCCCTGCGGTGCTCCTCATGCACCTTTGAAATCTCCCTGGCGACGGAGCACCTCCGCTCCGCTCCGAAATGCTCTATGAACTGCTCCAGCGTCTTGACCAACCTGTAAGGTGACTCGTAGAACACCATCGTGCGCGTCTCGCGCGCCAGACCTGCCAGCAGGGTCTGCCGGCCTTTCTTCTGTGGAAGGAAACCCTCGAAGCAGAACCGGTCGCAGGGAAGACCGGAAGAAACGACGGCCGGGATACAGGCCGTAGCGCCCGGAAGAGTCTGGACCTCAATGCCTTCCTCGGCGCAAGCGCGCGCCAGGAGGAAGCCCGGGTCGCTGATGCCCGGCGTGCCTGCGTCGCTTATCAAAGCGACGTTCTGGCCCGCCAGGATACGCTCCTTCACCATCCCTACGGTCTGGTGTTCGTTGTACTTGTGATGCGACTGAAGCTTGCCGTGTATGTCATAATGGTGCAGCAGCACCGAACTGGTCCTGGTATCTTCGGCAAGGATGAGGTCTGCCTCCTTCAGTACCCTGACGGCGCGGAAGGTCATGTCCTCGAGATTGCCAACGGGAGTCGGAACTATGTACAGGACTCCGGCCATCACTTGAGTTTCCTGCGGACGGCCATCATCAGGCGGAACACCAGGTCGGAGTTGAGGTTCCAGTCAGGATAATTGGCCTTGACGTACTCCTCCGCTTCGTCGAAGGAAGCCATGCCGTTGAATGCTGCGATCGCCTCCTGGAATGCCATCGGGTCTTCCTTGAATAGCGTGTTGATAAAGAGGACGCGGTCGTTGAGGGAAATGGCGCTGATGACGTTCTTGACCGGGGTGCCCGGCATTGCGGTCTTCCACGCGAGTTTCTGGCCGACGACATCCATGACTGCCTTGCGGACATTGCGCCCCTGCTTGTCGTTGATATTGGTCCTGGCCGGGCCGTCCATGAGGAGCTCCTCCTCAGGATCGGGCTCCTCCGGCGCGGCTGGGGCGGGCGCGGGCTTCGCCGCAGGCGAAGGCGCTGGCGCCGCCTCCGGCTCCGCCGCCTCCGGCTCTGCCTCCGGCACGGCCGGCGCCATATCCACCTCTATCTCGTCCAATGAAATGTCGATGGGATCGAGGTCGGCCTCCGCCGCGGGAAGATCCTCTTCCGCGGCCTCTGCGGCCGACACCGGCTCCTCCGGAGCGATGTCAACGATCTCTTCCGCGGGGAGTTCGACGGCCTCCTGCTCCTGCACCGGAACCTGCTCTGCCACAGGCTCTTCGGCAGGTTCCGGCTCAGGCTCCAGGGCCTGCTCCAGCACGGCCAGTTTTTCCTCTATATCCGCGATCCTGGCCTTCAGCATGGCCAGCGTTTCCTGAATCTCAGACAAAATCTCCGGGCGGCTTTTTTCCATAAGGCAATTTTATTATCTTTGCATTACACTAACCACAAATGTACACAAATGTTTTCAGAAAATACAATAAAATCCGGCTGCATAGAAGTCATTTGCGGATCAATGTTCTCCGGTAAGACCGAGGAGCTCATCCGCCGTCTCAAACGCGCCCAGTTCGCCAACCAGAAGATCGCTATCTTCAAGCCGACCATCGACAACCGCTACTCCGACGTCGACGTCGTCTCCCACGACCTTCACAGCATCACCTCCACGCCGGTGGACACCCCCGTCAAGATGCTCGGCATCGCCGACGATGTCCAGGTGGTGGGCGTTGACGAGGCCCAGTTCTTCGACGACAGCATCGTCGAAGTGGTCCAGACCCTCGCCAACCGCGGCGTCCGCGTCATCATCGCGGGCCTGGACACCGACTTCCTCGGCAAGCCCTTCGGTCCGATGCCGTCCCTCATGGCCATCGCCGAGGACGTCCAGAAGGTCCATGCCATCTGCGTCAAGTGCGGCGCCCTGGCCAACCATTCGCACCGCCTCTCCGCGAGCACCAACCTCGTGGAGCTCGGCGAGAAGGACGTGTACGAGCCTCTCTGCCGCCAGTGCTACAATGCAGCGCGTGCGGCTGAAAGGAAGTAAGCTGATAAATGATTGAAGGATCGTGCGATGGCGCTGTCTGCGCTACCGCACGATCTTTTTCTTTGCCTCTTCCAGGGCTTCGATCACCCTGTCGGTCCAGGCATCGAACTCCGGATCCTCTACCTGCAGCGAAGGATGGGCCAGGACATTCTCGATGGTGGCGCGGATGCCCTGCTCGAAGCGCACTGTAGGCTGGAATCCCGGCACCGCCCTCTTCAGCTTCGAATTGTCGAATATCACCGTGCAGGCCTTGTCGCCGACGAGGCTTCCGAGGAAGTCGTAGTCGCTCACGGCCGCCAGGTACTCGGAGGCGACGTAGTACGGCTTGAACTCCACTCCGAGGATGTCCGCGATTGTGGAATAGATCTGGTTCCAGGTGAGATTCTCGTCATTCGTGATCTGGAAGGCGTTGCCGATGGCGTGGGGATTGCCCATGAGCCCGGTGAAGCCCTTGGCAAAATCGGAATTGTGCGTCATCGTCCAGAGGGACGTTCCGTCACCGTGGACGATGACCTGCTTGCCTTCGAGCATGCGCTTTATCACCGACCATGAGCCCTTGGGGCCGTGCACCCCGAGGGGCACGGAACGCTCGTCGTAGGTGTGGCTCGGGCGGATGATCGTCACGGGATAGCCCTCCTCACGGTACTTCTTCATAAGGAACTCCTCGCATGCGATCTTGTTGCGCGAATACTCCCAGTAAGGATTGGCGAGAGCCGTTCCTTCGGTGATGTACGGGCTTGCCGCAGGCTTCTGGTAGGCGGACGCGGAGCTGATGTACATGTACTGGCGGGTGCGGCCGTTGAAGAGCCGGTAGTCGCGCTCGACCTGTGCCGGAACGAACCCGATGAAATCGCAGACGCAGTCCCACTCCGTCCCTTCGAGCTTACGCACTACGTCTTCCTCATCGGAAACGTCGGCCTGGATGGTCTTGACTTCCCTCGGGAGGATGTCCGAGCGGCTGCCGCGGTTGAGGAGCCAGAGCTCCCATTCACCGTCCTTCGCTACTTTGCGGGTGATGGCGGTGCTGATGGTGCCCGTACCGCCGATGAAGAGTGCTTTTTTCATAATTGTGCAGTTAGATATTTTCTGCAATATACGAAGAAATTGTCTAAATTTGTACACACACATCCGGATTGACACTATGAAACTCACGACCAGGCTATATGCCGCCGCAGCGGCCCTTTTCCTCCTTTGCATATCCTCCGCCGCCCAGCCCAGGGTGCCGGATTACATAGTCTTCGCGGGCGATACTGTCCGCTTTGACAGGGCCGATCTCCGCGAGCGGATGGACCGTGAACTCATCGCATTCTGCTATTCGCATACCAACTCCACTCTCATGATCAAGCGGGCCAACCGCTATTTCCCCCAGATCGAGCCGCTCCTGCGCGCCTGGGGAGTGCCGGATGACCTCAAGTACCTGATGGTCATCGAGAGCAATGTCGATCCGAAGGCGGTCTCCACCGCCGGCGCTGCGGGCTTCTGGCAGTTCATGAAGGAGACCGGCAGGAGTTTCGGACTGGTCGTCAACAACGAGGTCGACGAGCGGTACAACACCGAGAAGGCCACGCTCGCCGCGTGCAAATACCTCAAGCAGGCTTACGCCAAATACAAGGACTGGCTTACGGCCGCCGCCAGCTACAACGCCGGCCAGGGCAATATCAGCAAGCGCCTGACCGACCAGCACCAGACGTCCGCCATGGACCTCTGGCTGGTCGAGGAGACCTCGCGCTACATGTTCCGCATCCTTGCGGCCAAGATGTATTTCGAGGATCCCTCCGCCTTCGGCTTCTATTTCACCCGCGAGGGGCTCTACCCCAACATCCCTCCGCGCGAGGAGGTCGAGGTCAGCGGCCCGATCGACGACCTTACCGTTTTCGCCGAGAAATACGGCGTCACTTACGCCGACCTCAAGCGGGCCAATCTCTGGCTGCGCGACTCCAAGCTTGTCAACAAGGAGCGCAAGACCTATTATATAGCTATTCCGGATGTCGAAGCCGAGAAATATGACCCTTCCAAGACCCGGGTACACAACCTCACCTGGGTCAAAGCCACACCACTTCTGCCATGACCCTTTCTTCCTGCCTTAAATCCATGCGTCTGAGGACTTTGCCGCTGTCTCTGTCCGGCATTGTCATGGGCGTTTTCCTAGCTGCGGCCGATTATCGTATCGCACCTTGGACGGTGGTTTTCCTAGCCTTGACGACTGTCTGCCTGCAGATCCTGAGCAATCTCTCCAACGAGCTCGGGGACACCTTGCACGGTACCGATACTTCTGACCGGCAGGGGATACATTATTCCATCCAGGACGGGGAGATGACCGTTCCGCAGATGAAGCGGCTCATCGGCGTCATGGTGGCGCTGTGCTGCGTGTTCGGGCTGCTGATGATAAAGTTTTCCTTCGGGAAGGTTTTTGACTGGCATCCAATGACTTTCGTCGTGCTCGGTGCGGCCGCCATCTGGGCGGCGATGCATTATACCCTGGGCGATAATCCCTACGGCTACCGCGGGCTGGGCGACCTGTTCGTATTCCTGTTTTTCGGCATCGCGACAGTGTGCGGAGGGTACTTCCTCTGCGCGCATGAGTTCCCTTCGTGGATACTCCTGCTGCCCGCGACCGCCATCGGCTGCTTCAGCGTGGCAGTGCTGAATGTCAATAACATACGCGACATGAAGACCGATGCCGCCACGCGTGTGACGGTGGCGATGAAGTTGGGCGGGCGCAGCGCGCGCATCTACCAGACCGCGCTCATAGCGCTGGGCTGGGCCGCAATGCTGGCCTACTGCGCGCTGCGCATTTTCAGCATCTGGCACTACCTGTTCGTGCTGACGCTTCCGCTGTTCATCCTGCACCTCCGCGGGGTCTGGACTCGCGACGGCCGCGCCCTCGACCCCATGCTCCCGCTCCTCGTCATGAGCTCCTTCCTCTTCTCCCTCCTCGCCGGCCTCGGCTTCGTGGTATTCCTCTTCTAGCGTCCCCTCGCGGCCCCTCCTCCCCTCGCGGCCCCTCCTCCTCCCGCGGCCCCTCCTCCTTCCGCTGCCCCTCCTCCTCCCGCGGCTCTTCCTCCTCCCGCTGCCCCTCCTCCTTCCGCTGCCCCTCCTCCTCCCGCTGCCCCTTCCCCTCGCCCGCAGCCCTTCTTACGCCCCCACGCCCTTTCTCCTCCCACGCCCTTTCTCCGCTCGCGGCCATTCCTCCTCCCGCGGCCGTTCACTCGTTATCCCTCACCCGCCGGCTGAGGGATAAAATGCCCCACTACTTTCTGCGCAGGAGGACTCCCGGGCTGCTCCCAGTCCTCCTACGCACGGGAAAACGCCCTCCAATGGCACTTTACTATTTGTAGGAGGATTCTTAACGCCCCCACGTTCCTCCTGCGCATAAAGAGACCTATCGGCCTGTGCTTTCCTTATTGGCCTGTGCTTTCTTTATCGGCTTGTGCTTTCCTGATTTCGGTTAAAGAGACCTATCGGCTGAAGGATAATTCACTTTCCCTGTCATCCTTCTACCTCAGGTCAAAGATTCCGAGCGTTTTTGCCTTTTTTCCGCGTTAATTATCCGGTCGCTCGGATGCTGGCTCGCCTTTTTCTGAACAAATCGGCCCTTTTTGTTCAGAAAACGAGCATTCCTGCTTGAATCTGAATAATTTGGCGTGATTTGTTCAGAAAACGAGCGTTTCTGCTTGAATCTGAATAATTTGGTGTGATTTGTTCAGAAAGGGGACGTTTTTCTTCGAATCTGAACAATTTGACATCGTCTGTTCAGATTGTGTTTGATAGCGGCCGAAAGATAAAAAGGGGGGGTGATGAGGAGGATAGACCGGGTGATTTTGAGTTGCCGGGTAGTCCTGTAGGGCCGGGCGATTTTGAACGGTCGTGTGGATACTGGGGACAAGTTGATTCTCAGTGGATGGCAGAAACAAGGGACGTGTGATCGTGTGGGGAGTGTGATACTGATGGATGGGGATAGGGTAATCCTAACCAGCAGGGTGGCCTGAACGGCGGGGAGATAATGGGGCAGAGGGGTCTGGGGAGAAGTTTTGGGAGGTGGTTATGGGGAAGATAGTTCCGGGTGCTGGTCCTGGGGAGGAAGTGTAGGTGGCGGTCAGGGCTTGAGGCCGATGTACATGCGGCAGATGCCGAGGGTGAAGGCCTTGTGGCGTACGCCGGCGTAGCCGCAGGCGCGCATCGTGGCCATCCACTCGTCGCGGCCGGGGAAATTCAGCACTGACGCAGGGAGATACCGGTACGCAGCCTTGTCACCGGAGATCTTGCCGCCGATGATTGGGAGAGGGCCGGTGAAATACAGTTTGTAGAACCAGCGGATTACCGGGTTGGACGGGACTGAGAGTTCAAGGATGACGAGTTTGCCGCCGGGCTTCAGGACACGGAGGATCTCACGCAGGGCTGTCTCGCGGTGTTCGAAGTTCCTGATGCCGAAAGCGATTGTGACACAGTCGAATGCGGCATCGGCGTAGGGGAGGGCCTCGCTGTCGCCCTGCACGCAGGCGACGCGGTCCTCCAGGCCGGCGGCCGCGAGCTTGGCCCGCATCACGGCCAGCATGCCCTCGGAGAGGTCAAGGCCGGTGACGCGGCTGCCGGGCGCCATCGCGCGGGCAATGGCGATGCTGAAATCGCCCGTCCCGCACGCGATGTCAAGGATCTCCTGCGCGGCAGGATGCCCGACTATGCCGCTAGCGCTCTGAACGGCAGTGCCGTTTGCGCTCTGCGCGGTTTGTCGCGCAGTGCCGGAGGCTGGGCGCGTGGCGGCTTCCGGATCGCTTCGGGGCCCGGTGTCGGCGCTAGCGCTGGCGCTGGGCGCCGGAGCTTTGCGGACGATCTCCTTGATCGCCCGCCGGCGCCAGCTGCGGTCAATACCGAGTGACATTATATGGTTCAGGCGGTCGTAGTCTCCGGCGATCCCGTCGAACATCTGCTGTATCTTCTCCTTTTTCGGCATACTTCGGCAAATATAGCGATTTTCCAGCAGGGTCGGTTCATTTTGCAGCACCCTTCGGGAAAAATGGCAGTGGATAAAGCACGGTCTTGGCTCAGTGAGAATACGCTCGTGAGCAAGGTCTCAATTGAGTTTTTCGGGAAAAAAGTAGTGGGCAAAACTGGGCCTTGGCTCAGTGAAAAAATGCTAGTGGGAGAAGCCAGTACTAGGGCTTCTGTGAAAAACATCCGCGGGCAAGGCGGCAGCAGTGGCCTCTGCGGGCAGTGTCTCTCGGCTCTGCTGCCTCCGCGGCCGCCGCGCGCTGCCCAAAGGGGCCGCGGAATCCTTTCGCTCGAAAGCAGAGAACTTCCGCCTCCCTACCCGGCGGGGGTGAAGTGCTGGTCGCGGTAGCGCTGGGGCGAAACGCCGGAGAAGCGCTTGAAGGTGCGGGTGAAATAGGACAGGTCGTCGTACCCCAGGGTCAGCGCGATGGACTTGATGTTGGCGTTGCTCGTGGCGAGCAGGACCATGGCCCTTTCCATCTTTACCCTTGTAATATACATGTTGGGAGTCTCCCCGGTCTCTTTCTTGAACAGCCTGATGAAGTGCTCCATGGAGAGGGAAGTGCTGTCTGCCAGTTCCTTGACCATTATCTTGTTGCCGATGTTCTTCCGGATATAATTCAGTGCGATCCTGATCCTCTCATCCTTGGAGGAAGACTTGGGCCTGGCTGCCTCCAGGAACCTGGAGGTCAAGATATACACTATGCCACGGGACTCGACTATGTCCTGGAACTCCCTGGTCTTGTTGATGCGTATGTTCTCGATCAGGGTTGAATGGTTGTCGTAACTCTTGGGATTGGACTGCTGCAGCCGGCCCTTCGGATTCAGCTCGCAGAGCCTCTGGAAGAGCTTGGAATCGCCTTCATGGGGAGCAACCTCGAAAGGGAATTCGTACTCTTCGAAGATCTTGCTCTTGGACTGCACATCCTCATAGATATGTATATAGTAATGCTCGAAATGTTCGTTACATATATTGGTGTGCCTGGTGAAAGAAGGAACGATATAGAGCTTGCCCGGATAAAGGTCATGGACGCCGTCCTCCATCCGTATCTGTGCGTGACCGTCAGTGACATAGTATAGCCTGGTGAAAGGACTGGAGACATCCTTCCAGTTCCAGTCACTGTTGTGGACAGCATATCCGACATTGAGGACCAGAAGCCTCAGGTCATCGACAGAATAATCCATGGCGATAGCTTAAAAATAGCAATCGCAATATAGCAATTTTCTGATATAAAATTGATAAAACGTTTCAATATTTTTGCACATGTCAAAATAATCCAACTATTTGTAAATAATTTTCCAACTACTTCCGGGTTTCTACCGTAATTTTATAAACGAAACTGGATAACCAATCTTTTTTATGAATTATAGGGAAATCGGTCGGACAGGGATGGTAGTCTCCGAATTGTCCTTCGGATGCTCCTCGCTTGGAGGGGTATTCCGGAGCGTAAAGGAGCAGGAAGCCATCGAAGCTGTCTTTACTGCCATCGAGTGCGGCATCAACTTCTTGGATGTCTCGCCATATTACGGGCATTACAAAGCTGAAACCGTGTTGGGCAAGGCCCTGAAGTCCATTCCCCGTGACAAGTACTATCTGTCCACCAAGGTCGGCAGATACGGCAAGGACGGGGTCAATATCTGGGACTATTCAGCCAAGAGGGCGAAGGAGAGCGTGTATGAGAGCATGGAGCGCCTGAACATCGACCACATCGACCTTATCAATGTCCACGATATAGAGTTCCAGGCCTCCCTGCCCGGCGGCCTGAAAAAGGTGGCGGAAGAGACTCTTCCCGCGCTCCATGAGCTGAAGGAGGAGGGTGTTGTCGGCCATATCGGCATCACGGACCTGCAGCCCGAAAACCTTAAATGGGTTATTGACAATACCGAAAGCGGGCTGGTCGAGTCCGTCCTCTGCTTCTGTCACTACTGCCTGAACGATACTCTGATCCTGGATTACCTCGACGAATTCGAGCAGAAGGGCGTCGGCGTCATCAATGCTTCGCCCTTGTCCATGGGACTGCTCTCCGAAAGGGGTATCCCCGACTGGCATCCCGCCCCGAAGACATTGGTAGATGTCTGCGCGCAGGCGGCAGAATACTGCAAGGGCGTCGGTTACCCGATAGAGAAGCTCGCCATGCAGTTCGCCACCGACAATCCTAGGATAGCCACGACCCTGTTCAGTTCGGCCAATCCCGACAATGTCAGGAGGAATGTCGCATACGTTGAATCCGAAACCGATGCAGCCCTGCTGGAGGCGGTCACGAAGATTATCGAACCGCACTTCGGCGAGCGATGGAATAATACTTAAAGTTTGTTTGTTTGGTTAATGGTTGGTTCCGGGGCAGCCTCCCTCGCTGGGAAGCGCGGGAGGCAAAGGCCCCCAGGGAACAAGATTGAAAACGAAAGAATTACATTCACCATACTAATTCTATAACCATGATGAAAAAACATCTCTTGTTTGTGCTGGCGTTCTTCTTGATAGTATGCCAGTCCGCCTTTGCCCAGCAAAGGACAATTACCGGAGTCGTTACGGATGAGAACAACGAACCCCTGGTGGGTGTCGCCGTTCTCCTTCAGGGTAGCGTCTCCGTAGGAACGATCACGGAACTTGACGGAACCTATTCAATTTCAGTCCCTTCGTCAGGCGCCGTCCTCCAGTTCTCTTCCCTCGGCTACCTCTCCCAGACGGTTCCCGTAGGACAGTCGAACAACATCAACGTGTCCCTTGCACTTGACAACATGCAGCTGCAGGAGACGGTGGTGGTCGGATATGGTGTCCACAAGAAGGAGACATTGACCGGATCCATCGTGACCGTCAAGGGCGATGAACTCACGAAGAGCCCTTCTCCGAACCTCGGTTCGTCCCTCGAAGGCCGTCTCCCCGGCCTCATCGTGAACCAGCGTTCCGGTGAGCCCGGACGTGACGACCCGTCCATCCACATCCGCGGTTTCAGTACTTTCGGCACCACGACCCCGCTTTACATCATCGACGGTGTCGAGCGTGACGGCATGACCCGCTTGAACCCTGATGATATCGAGAGCATCACCGTCCTGAAGGACGCATCGGCCGCTATCTACGGAGCCCGTGCTGCTAACGGTGTTATCCTCATCACCACAAAGAAGGGACAGGAAGGAAAGACCAGCTTCTCGGTTGATTTCAGTACTTCCTTCTCCAGCCCTACCAAGATCCCTAAGATGCTCGATGCAGTCACCTACTCCGAGGTCTACAACGAAGGCGACTGGGACAGGAAGGGCAGGCCGGCGAACTACAATCCCGCCATCGCCCTTTCCGATATCGAGAAATACCGCAACGGTTCTGACCCCGTCCTCTATCCGAACACCGACTGGGTAAAGGAGACCCTCCGTCCGTACGCACTCCAGACCCGTACCAGTGTCCAGGCTTCCGGCGGTACCAAGAACGTCCGTTACCTCCTTTCCTTCGGCGCAAGGACCCAGGGACCTGGCTTCTATCACCAGCTTGAGGAGTACAACCAGTACACCTTCAGGACCAATGTAGAGGTTGACTTCAGCGATTACTTCACCGTAGGCGCCAACATCAGCGCCATCCTTTCCAACGAGACCCACAGCCATGTGAGCACCCACGACAACTTCGTGAACATCCTCATGGCCGACCCTCGTCTCATCGCTGTCTATCCCAACGGACTTATCGCTCCCGGACGACTCGGAGAGAACCCCCTCCTGCTCGATACGCGCGGTTACAACAAGACCTGGAGGTCTCCTATCTATTCCACCTTCACCGCGACCTACAAGATTCCGTGGGTGGAAGGCCTCAGGGTAGATGCCTCCTTCAACTACGACATCTCCACCTCGAAGAACAAGGTATGGTCCATTCCTTACTTCTATCACGAGTACAACGTGAACACCGGAGAGTATGACTACAAGCAGGGTACCGGCCAGAGCACCGTCACGCTCACCGACACCTACAACTATGGTACTAACATGCTCTACAACTACCGTATCACCTATGACAGGTATTTCGGTGACCATCGCGTAGCCCTCATGGTCGGTCAGGAGCAGCAGATCAACCAGAGTTCCTCGGCAATGGCCAGAAGGCAGAACTTCATCAGTACCGCGATCGAAGAGATCAACGTCGGTAGCACCGCTGCGGAAGACAAGGACAACTCCGGTTCTTCTTCGAAGACCGCCCGTAACAACTATTTCGGCCGCTTCAACTACGAGTATGCATCGAAGTATCTGTTGGAGCTCCTGTTCAGGTATGACGGATCCTACAAGTTCCCTAAGGACAAGCGCTACGGCTTCTTCCCTGCAGCTTCGTTCGGATGGCGTATCTCCGAGGAGCCTTTCATCAAGAACAACGCCCCTTGGATCAACCAGTTGAAGCTCCGCGCATCACTCGGACAGACCGGTAATGACGCCGTCTCCGCTTACCAGTACATGCAGAATTACAGTTTCGGAGGCAACTTCATCTTCGGAACCAGCACCTCTGCAGGTATCCAGCCCGGCACCATGCCTAACCCCAACATCACCTGGGAGAGGAGTACGAAGTACGACCTCGGTCTTGAGACCACCCTTTGGAACGGCCTTCTCGGCGCTGAGATCACGGTCTTCAAGGAGAAGCGCAACAACATCCTTACCGCCAGGAACCTCTCTATCCCGAGCACCTTCGGTTTCTCCTCTCTCCCTAACGAGAACATCGGAAAGATCGAGAACCACGGATATGAGATCGTCCTGAGCCATCGCAACAGGGTGGGTGATGTGGCCTATAACGTATCCGCCAACATGTCGTACGCCAAGAACACCATCATCTTCATGGATGAGACCCCGAATGTGGAAGAGTATCAGAACCGTACCGGCCACCCCATCGGCGCCGGCCTCTACTACAAGGCTGACGGCATCTTCCACACCCAGGAAGAGCTCGACTCCTATCCTCACCACAGCAGGACCCACGTCGGAGACCCCAAGATCATCGACCTCAACAATGACGGCAAGATCAACTCCAACGACCGTTTCCGCTTCGACTACGATGCCACGCCTAGGTATGTCTTCGGACTCAACTTCGGTGTCAATTACAAGAACTTCGATCTCAGCATGCTCATCCAGGGCCAGGCCGGAGCTTACAACTATGACGACGAGTATGTCAAGCTCGGTGCTTCCGACTACAGCAACAGTACCGTACACAGGTCCATCAACCGCTGGACCGTCGACAATCCCAACGGTACCATGCCGAGAGCGGACTGCTACCAGCCCGGTAGCTCCACCTTCTTCCTCCATAACGCTTCGTTCGTCCGTCTGAAGAATATCGAATTCGGCTATACCATCCCCAAGAGTGTCATGAGCCGTATCGGCTTCAACTCCTGCAGATTCTATGTCAGCGGATTCAATGTCCTGACCTGGGCCAAGGAGGTCAAGTGGAGTGACCCTGAGGTCAGCGGCAACTACCTCAGCTATCCTCAGCAGCGCGTTCTTAACCTTGGAGCAAGAATCCAGTTCTAATTAAAAGCTAACGATATGAAAAAGATATTTGCAATCATCCTTACAGTACTGGCAATATCCGCTTGTAGTGACAAGATACTGGATATCAAACCTACCAACAGCATTTCCGATGCTGCCGTATGGTCGGATCCCAGTTTGATCAGGGCCTACCATACCGCTCTCTTCAATGCCATCCCCCACGGCTTCAAAATCGATATGCAGTGCAAGACCACTGATGAGATCGTCACCGTCAACTCCGGCAGCTCCCCGGTGATCGCACTCGCAACCCTTACTCCTGACAACGTCGGCAACCTTTCCACCACTCAGTGGCATGGCGGATGCAACCTCAACTATTGGAACCAGGCATACCAGTACCTCCGCAGGATCAATTTCTTCCTGGAGCAGATGGAAACGACCGAAGTCTCCATGCAGGACAAGGATAAGCTCGTCGCCGAGGCCAGGTTCCTCCGCGCCTTCATCTATTTCTATCTGATCGAGCGCTACGGAGACGTTCCTCTAGTGACCCAGTCCTACGAGCTTGGTTCGGACAATACATTCACCAGCACTCCGTTCGATGAGATCGTGGCTTTCATAGACAAGGAACTGGCTGCCATCATGCCTTTGCTCCCTGATTATTACGCCACGAACGATGCCAATTTCGGCCATCCCACCAAGGCTGTCTGCCAGGCTCTCCTGAGCAGGATGTACCTCTATGCCGCATCCCCCCTGTTCAACACTTCGAACGACAAGTCGAAATGGAACAAGGCTTATGAGGCATCCAAGAAGTTCATCGATACCTACACCCAGTACTCTCTCTATCCTGACTACGAGAAGTTGTTCAACCAGGCCAGCGGTACTCCGAACAGTGAGATCATCTTCGCCCAAAACTTCACCTCGACCAGCAGCCACCAGTACCCGATCAACACGATCGGCCGCCGCTACGGTGGATATGGCGGATGGTGGGGAAGTTCCGGTGTCTCCAAGGAGCTCCTCGACGACTATGACATGATCAACGGCGAGCCTGCTTTCATCTGGAACAACGGTGTCAAGACCATCAACCCTGCTTCCGGCTACGATCCCCAGCACCCTTATGACAACAGGGATCCCCGTATGGATATGTGTATCCTCCACGACGGTTCGCAGTTCCACGGTGTCACTTTTGAAATGTGGGTGTCTTCCGATGGTACCAGCTGGGGATATGACAACGTCCACCAGAGTAGTGACAACCCTGCCAGCAACCAGCAGATGAGGAAGTTCATGCCGCCGGATGAGATTCCTCTTACTTGGCAGGAGAAGTATGTCATGCCTTGGATCCACTTCCGTCTGGCTGAGATTTACCTCAACTTCGCAGAAGCTGCATTCGAGACCGGCAAGGAAGCCGAGTGCCGCGAGTACATCAACAAGATCCGCGCCCGCGTCGGAATGCCCGGCCTGCCGGCATCCGTCACCGGTGAAGCCCTCAGGGCCCGCCTCTACAACGAGCGCCGCATCGAGCTTGTGTTCGAAGAGCACAGGTACTTCGACCTCCGCCGCTGGATGATCGCCTCCGAGGTGCTCAACCGCCCTGGACACGGTATCAAGATCACCCTGGACAAGGCAACCGGCGTAAAGACTTACGAAGACGAGTTGCTCCTCGACAGGAAGTTCAACGATTCGATGTACCTGCTTCCTATCGCAACGGACGAACTCCTGAAGAACAACGGTACTCTGCAGCAGACCAGAACCTGGAGATAATTTCTTATATTTGTGCTGTGGCTGGGTATCCAACCACAGCACAATTTTTAATACAGCTATGAAAAGAGCAGCTTACATTCTCGGCGCGGTACTCTGTATGTGCGCCCTCTCCTGCAACGGACAGACCGAGGCAGGAGTAAACGAAGTCTTATGGTACGATGCGCCGGCCGGCGTCTGGCTGGAAGCACTGCCCCTGGGCAACTCCAACATGGGAGCCATGGTATATGGCGGTGTCCAGAAAGAGGAGATCCAGCTCAACGAAGAGACATTCTGGAGCGGCGGTCCCCATAACAACAACAGCCCCCGCTCGCTCGCCCGCCTGGACGAAGTGAGGCAGCTGATCTTCGACGGAAAGGAGGCTGAAGCCAAGACCATCATCGACCAGGATTTCGTCGTCGGGCCGCACGGAATGAGGTTCCTCAATGCCGGAAGCCTGTTCATCGAGTTCGAGGGAGTGGGCGAGGCTGAGAACTACCACCGTCAGCTCGACCTGTCCAATGCCGTCAACACCACCACGTACACCTCCAACGGTGTCAACTATACGAGGACGGCATTCGCCTCGCTGCCTGAGAAGGTAGTCGTAGTCCGCCTCACCGAGGACAAGAAGACTTCGTTCTCGCTGTCATACAACGCGCGCCTGCCGTTCGAGGCCAAGGCCAACGGCAACGACCTGGTAGCGGTCGTGCAGGGCGACTCGATGGAAGGCATCGACGCCAAGCTCGCCGCTGAGATCGTGATCAGGGTCAAATCCAACGGCTCGGTCACGGCAGCGGGTGACAAGATCAATGTAAGCGACGCGACCGAGACCATGCTGCTCATCTCCGCAGCCACCAATTTCGTCAACTACCACGACGTCAGCGGCAACGCTTCCGCCAAGAACGCCGAAAGGCTTGCCGCGGCGGAGAAGATGTCCTACAAGCAGCTTCTCAAGCGCAGCGTCGATGCATACAAGGACCAGTACGACAGGGTGGACCTCGATCTTCCCGCAGGAGCCAACGCATCCCTTCCTACCAGCCAGCGTCTCGACTCGTTCACCGGCAGCGACGACATGGGAATGGTTGAGCTGATGTTCAACTACGGCCGCTACCTGCTCATCAGCAGCTCGCAGCCAGGCGGACAGGCCGCCAACCTCCAGGGCGTCTGGAACCAGGAGCACATGGCCCCTTGGGACAGCAAGTATACCATCAACATCAACGCTGAGATGAACTACTGGCCCGCAGAGGTCTGCGGCCTTACGGAGACTACCGAGCCGCTGTTCTCGATGATCAAGGATCTCAGCGAGACAGGAGCCATCACAGCCCGCGAGATGTACGGATGCGGCGGCTGGATGGCGCATCACAATACCGACATCTGGAGGATCGCCGGTCCTGTGGACGCTGCCGACTGGGGTATGTATCCCAACGGCGGCGCATGGCTCGCCACGCACCTTTGGGAGCATTATCTGTTCACGAAGGACAAGGCTTTCCTGAAAGAGTGGTATCCGGTGATCAAGGGCGCCGCCGACTTCTACCTTGACTACATGCAGGTCGATCCCAACAACGGCTACCTCGTGGTCGTTCCTTCCGTCAGCCCCGAGCACGGCGGCGTCGGCAAGGCCAATCCGCTCACTGCCGGCTGTACGATGGACAACCAGATCGTAGTCGATATCATGACCGCGGCCAAGACTGCCGCCTCCGAGCTCGGCATCGACGAGGCTTACCAGAAGACCCTCGCCGAGACTATGGCCAAGCTCCCGCCCATGAAGGTCGGCCAGTACGGCCAGCTCCAGGAGTGGATCGAGGACATGGATGATCCCAAGGACGAGCACAGGCACATCTCGCACCTCTACGGCCTCTATCCTTCAAATCAGATCAATCCCGACACGCCCGAACTGTTCAACGCCGCCAGGGTCACCCTCATCCAGCGCGGCGATCAGGCCACCGGCTGGAGCCTCGGCTGGAAGACCAACTTCTGGGCCCGCATGCTGGACGGCAACCATGCCTTCCTCATCCTCAGCAACATGTTCACGCTTATCGACCCGAACGTCGGCTTCGGCCGTCCCAGGATGGCTCCGGGCGGCCAGCGTCCCAAGATGGGAAGGACCTATCCCAACCTCTTCGACGCTCATCCTCCGTTCCAGATCGACGGCAACTTCGGAGCTACCGCCGGTGTGGCGGAGATGCTCCTCCAGAGCCAGAACGGCTATGTCCACCTACTCCCCGCACTGCCTGACGCATGGCCTACCGGAAGCGTCAAGGGCTTCCGCGCCCGCGGCGGATTCATCGTGGACATGACATGGGACGGCGGCAAGCTTGTCAAGGCCAGCGTCAAGTCCCAGGTCGGCGGCCCCCTGAAGGTCAGGGTCGGCGACAATTACTATGACTTTGACACCAAGGCCGGCGAGACCGTCAAGATCTCCCTTTAGACTATAGAAACAACCCAGCATTATGCGCAGAATCATTCTACCCCTTGCCTTGTGCCTTATCGCCCTCCAGGCGCCTGCACAGGACAAACCCTTCCTTGAGGACCTGCCGTACTATATGGAGAACCTCGCGGTGTTCGAGCTGAACCAGGAGCCCGGAAGGGCCTTCCATATCCCCGCCCACAACGTTTCCCTGGACGGAAAATGGCGTTTCCAGTACTTTGAGTCGCCTTATGACGTTCCGAAGGACTTCTTCAATCCGTCGTTCAACGACAGGAAGTGGTCCTGGATCGAGGTGCCGTCCAACTGGGAGATGCAGGGCTTCGGACAGGCGCTGTTCCGCAACGTCAGCGCCCCCTTCGCGGTGACCATGCCCGAGTCCCTCCTGGAGCGGTACCGCAAAATATTGGATGACCCCAATGCGAGTGAGCAGCAGAAACGCATGGCGCGGTTCCGCGCCGGGGGCGGCCCGGTCAATCCTTTCGCCGCGCAGATCCCCAATGTCCCGATGGACTTCAACCCCACGGGAGCCTACCGTACCACCTTCAACCTCCCTTCTTCCTGGAAGGGCGAGCAGGTCTTCCTGCGTTTCGAGAAGGTCGCGTCAGGCTCCTTCGTATGGGTCAACGGCAAGCAGGTAGGATACAATGAAGGTGCACAGGAGCCCTCCGAGTACAATATCACCAAGTATGTCAAGCCCGGCAAGAACACCGTGGCCGTGATGGTGGTGAAGTACTGCGACGGCTATTACCTGGAAGGACAGGACTACTGGCGTCTGGCCGGTATCTTCGATGACGTCACTGTCTTCGCTACGCCCCAGGTCCGCATCCGCGACTGGCAGGTGATCACGGATTTCGACGCGTCGTATACCGACTCCGACCTCAGCCTGGCGGTGGACGTCCAGGCATTCGACGCCCAGGCCTCCGGCTACTCCCTTTCCGCCGTGGTTTCCGACGGCGGAAAGGCGGTGGCTACCATGGAGCAGTCCGGGCTCAGCGTGGCTGCCGGAGGGCAGCAGAAGGTAAACTTCCGCGCCCGCGTGGCCGCGCCGAAGAAGTGGTCGTCCGAGACTCCCGACCTCTATGACCTCAAGATGACGCTCAAGGACGCCTCCGGACGCGTCGTGGACGAGGTCACCAAGCGCATAGGCTTCAAGAAGACCGAGATACGCGAAGGCGTCTTCTACCTGAACGGCAAGCCGCTCAAGGTCAGCGCCGTCGACTCCCACATGCAGCATCCCGACCTCGGTCACGCCATGACCGAGGACGTGATCCGCAAGGATTTCGAGATCCTCAAGCAGTTCAATTTCAACGGAGTGCGTACCTCGCACTATCCGCCGGTGAACGAGTACCTCGACCTTGCTGACGAGTACGGCATCTTCATCGTCGACGAGACCGGTGACGAGGCTCACGCCTCCGAGTATGTCAGCGACATGCCCGAGTTCACGGAGATGTACCGCGAGCGCGTCCGCAGGATGGTCCTGCGCGACCGCAACCACGCTTGCGTGCTCTTCTGGAGCGCCGGCAACGAGAGCGGCGAGGGCAACAACATCACCGAAGTCGTGAAGGAAGGCAAGTCCTACGATCCCACCCGCTTCTGGATGTACGGCGGCAATGCCGCCAAGCATCCCGCCGAGGATATCGTAGGCCCCCGCTATCCTTCACCGATGGAACTCGAGCTCGGCTACGGCCTCGATACCAAGGACCTGCGCCCCTCCTTCATGGATGAGTACCTGTCAGTCGCCGGAAACGGCGGCGGTGGCGTGGACGACTACTGGGATGTCATCTATGCGCATCCGAAGTCGATGGGCGGAGCCCTCTGGGACTTCGTCAGCGTCGGTCTCAACGAGCCGGTCCGCGCCCTCAAGGACAAGTCCGGCAACGACGTTCCCGCGCATATCATGGGCAAGGCAAGGCTTGTCAAGGGTCCTTACGGCAATGCCATCGACCTGAACAAGCAGGACCAGTGGGTCCAGGTGTACAGGGCTGACGCCGTAGAGATCTCCGGCACCGGACTCACCCTCACCCTCGACCTACTGCCGAGGCACTACAACGCCAGCGGCGGATACCTCATCACCAAGGGCGAGAACCAGTTCGGCCTCAAGCAGCAGGGCACCGAGAACCTGTTGTTCTACATTGATACGGGCAGCAAGCAGACGCTGACCGCGCCGCTCCCGGCCGACTGGGAGGGCAAGTGGCACAATGTCACCGCCACCTATGACGGTGCCGCCATGCGCATCTTCATCGACGGTGCCGAGGCAGCATCCAAGCCTATGACCGGATCCATCCGCAACCTCCCTCTCTCGCTCTGCATAGGCCGCAGCGAGGAGGCCCAGGGCCAGGATACCAACGTCTATATCTGCGACGCCCTCATCGACAATGCAGGAGTGTTCGCGGAGGCTGTTTCGCCTTCTTCCCTGGATCCTTCCAAGGCCGCTCTCTGGCTCGATTTCGAGGAGGAAACCAATGAAGGAACCTTCTGGACATACGGCATCGGCGCCAGGACCTACGGATGTATCTGGCCCGACCGTACTCCCCAGCCCGAGATGTGGCAGCTCAAGAAGAGCACCCAGCCCCTGTCCTTCAAGCTCCTGAGCCCGGAGCAGGGGACCGTCGAGGTCTGGAACCGCAACCATTTCCTCAATGCTTCGTACTACAAGACTACCTGGACCCTGACCGCCGACAACGACGTCGTGGCGTCCGGTGTGATGGATCTCGACGTGGCTCCTCTGAGCCGCAAGGTCGTCAAGATCCCTCTTGTACGTCCTCAGTCCGTCCCCGGCAAGGAATACAGGCTCAATTTCAGCTCCGTACTGGCGAAGGACGAGAAATGGGCTTCCGCAGGTCACGAAGTGTCCTGGGACCAGTTCGAGCTTTCTTCCTGGAATGTCCCGGCCGCACCTAAACCCGCTTCCGGCAAGAAGGTCAGGATGAGCAATGCCAACGGCCGTATCACCGCCGCTGGTGACGGATTTGAATACAGCTTCGACACCAGGTCCGGAGCCCTCGTCTCGATTAAGGTGGGCGGCAAGGAGATGATGACCGAACCGCTCCATCTCAACCTCTGGCGCGCCCCTGTCGCCAACGAACTCGACGGCTGGAACGGCCGCAATGCCGGCAATGCCAGGGTATCCGGCTATGGCTCGATAGGACATGCCCAGGTACTTGCTTCGCACTACTATTCGGCCGGACTGGACAAGGTCGCCTACATGCCGGTATCAGTGCAGGCGCGCGAGGCCGGTGACGACGTTGTCGTCGACGTGCGCGACCTCGCGCTGTTCGGTGCCGGCACCGGCAGGATGATGCAACTCGACGCCTACATCAGCGGCCGCTCCTACGACGGATTCGACGAGACCTACAGCTGGAGAGTGTCCGGAGACGGCACCCTGACGCTGCTGCACAAGGCCAATCCCCAGGGACAGATGCCGCAGTGGCTGCCGCGCCTGGGTCTCACCCTGAGCCTTGACAAGTCCCTCCGCGAGGTCGAATGGTACGGACGCGGCCCCCAGGCCTCGTATCCCGACCGCAAGACCGGCTACAGGATCGGCATCTGGAAGTCCGACATGGACGAGATGTACGAGCCTTACCTGATCCCTCAGGATTACGGCCTCAGGACAGACAACCGCTGGGTCCGCCTGACCGACGGATCCGGAGCGGGACTGGAGTTCTCGATGGACGCTCCTTTCTCGTTCAACGCCTACGACTGCACCACTGACAACCTCACCAAGGCAGTGTACCAGTATCAGCTGGTCAGGGGAGGGGACATCACCCTCAACCTCGACTACGTCACCTCCGGCGTCGGCTGCACGGCCCGCGGCATCTTCGATGCCTACCGTGCATACCCCGCCGGCTATACCCGTACCGTAACCATACGTCCCATATTATGAAATACAGACATCTCATCGTAGCCCTTTGCGTCGTCGTGGCCGGATGTTCCGGCCATGGCACCAAGATCGCTACCGGACAGGGTGAACTGACCCTTATCCCGCTGAGTGACAATGCTATCCGCGTGCAGGTCAAAGGCGACCTGCAGACCCCTCAGCTCCAGGAACTCGTGTATACTGAAAAGGTCCGTGCCCCGAAGTTCAAGACAAGCAAGACCGAGGGCGGCACGCTCTATTCCCTGAAAGGCATCTCCGTGGAGTACAGCCCCGCGCAGGACGTGCTGACGTTCTACGGCGCTGACGGGAAGGTAATACTCAAGGAGACTTCGCACAGCATCAAGGAGTCGTCCGTCTCCGGCGTGCCCTGCTATGACGTCACGCAGGCGTTCACCTCGCCCGCGGACGAGCATCTGTACGGCACCGGCCAGTTCCAGGACGGATATCTCGATATCCGCAGTCTCTCGAGGCGCCTGACCCAGGTCAACACCCAGATAGCGATCCCTATGGTCCTGTCCAGCAAGGGATACGCCCTGCTGTGGAACAACTACGGTCTGACGGAGTTCAACCCCTTGCCCAACTGCGTGGAGATGAAGCAGATACAGACCGAAGCCGACGGAAGGATGTTCAATGTCACCGGTACCCTCGGCAACAGGCGTGAGATGCGTTTCAATACCCAGTTCGAGGAGACCCTCCAGCTGCCGGAGGACGGGATGTATTCAATCCTCCTGGATGTAGGCCAGACCATGTCCAGGAAGCAATACCTCGCCATCGACGGCGAGCCCGTGATCGATTTCACCAACTCCTGGCTGCCGCCCACCGCTTCGGTCATCGTCGAGCTCGCCGCGGGTGAGCACAAACTCGAGGTCAGCGGAATGCGCGGCGACAAGCCGAAGGTGTATTGGGGCAAGGCCCAGGACGCGACCGTCTTCCATTCGCCCGTCGCTACGGCGCTGGATTTCACGGTGTTCGCCGGAAGTGCCGACGAGTGCATCGCCTCGTACCGCAAGCTCACTGGCGAAGTCCCCAAGATGCCAGAATGGATGTTCGGATACATCCATTGCCGCGAGCGCTACAGCTCGTCGGACGAGATCCTCGAGAATGCCGCCGGATTCAAGGATCGTGGCATCCCCCTCGACGTGATCGTCCAGGACTGGCAGTGGTGGGGCAAGTACGGCTGGAACGCCCTGCGTTTCGATGAGGACCATTATCCGGATCCCAAGGCCCTGACCGACGCCCTCCACAAGGACAATGTCCATCTCATGCTGTCGGTCTGGTCCAAGGTCGACAGGAAGAGCGAGGTCGGCAAGGCGCTGGAGAGCAACGGCTACTATATCGACGGTACGGACTGGGTTGATTTCTTCAATCCCGAAGCGGCCGACTATTATTGCAAGAATTTCCTCGACAGCCTTGGACGCTTCGGCATCGACTCATGGTGGTTCGACGCTACCGAGCCTGAGAACGACGACCTCCTGGGCAGATCCATCGGCAAGGACGGCCTTCCGGGCGAGTTCTACCGCGACGTATATCCGCTTATGGTGAATAAGACGATGTACAAGGGCCTGAAGAGCATTTCCAAGGAGGAACCGTCTATCCTGACGCGCTCCGCTTTCTCTGGCATCCAACGCTACGGCGTCGTGACCTGGTCCGGTGACGTGGGCAACGACTTCGGCACCCTGCAGAGGCAGATTGTCGGAGGCCTCGGACTTATGTCTACCGGCCTCCCTTGGTGGACCTTCGACGCCGGCGGATTCTTCCGCCCGTCGGACCAGTACCAGAGCGAGGAGTACCAGGAGCGGATGCTCCGCTGGGTCCAGGTTGGCTGCTTCCTTCCTTTCATGCGTGTGCACGGCTACATGAGCCGCACCGAGCCGTGGAGGTACAGCGAGGCGACGCAGGAGATATTCGTCAAGTACATCAACCTCCGCAAGTCCCTGCAGCCGTATGTCATCGACTGCGCCCGCAAGGTCTCCGAGGAGGGCTATACGATGATGAGGCCGCTCGTATTCGACTTCTGTGACGACGCCGAGGCGCTCCGTCAGGACAGCGAGTACATGTTCGGCCCGAAATACCTCGTGTGTCCTGTGCTCGAGGCCGGCGTCACGAGCTGGAGGGTGTACCTGCCCGCCAATGCCGGCGGATGGGACGACTTCTGGACCAACGAGCATTTCGAGGGAGGGAAGTACTATGACATCCCCGTCTCCCTCGAGAGCATCCCGGTTTTCGTACGTAAATAGAGAATCAGACAATGAAAAGACCTGGACTCATCATTTCGCTGGCGGCGTGCGTTGTGCTGCCCGCCATCGTGCTAGTGTGCTGCAGCGGCCCCGGCCGCAAGTCGCTGCCTTGCGACATTTACAAGGCCGGGGGCACGCCCTGCGTTACCGCCCACAGTACCACGCGCCTGCTCTACTCGAAATACCACGGGCCCCTGTACCGCGTGCAGCGTGACTCCGACGGGCAGACCCTCGACATCGGCGCCGACGCGTCGGGCTATGCCGACGCCGCCGCGCAGGACCGGTTCCTGGAGGGAACCTTGGGCCGCATAACGGTCATATTCGACCAGTCCGGAATGGGCAATGACCTTGTCCAGGCGTCGCCCGGCACGTTCCTCGGGCCGGACGACGGCGGCTTCAACGCCTTGCCGATCGCCGACATGGCCCCTGTCCTGCTGGACGGTCACAAGGTCTACGGCGCGTACATCATGCCGGGCATGGGCTTCCGTTGCAACAACGCCCGCGGCCTGGCCATTGATGACGAGCCTGAAGGCATGTATTACGTCATCGACGGCATGCATTACGACAGCGGCTGTTGCTTCGACTACGGCAACTCCTCCACCAACGGCCGAGCCGTCGGTACCGGCACCATGGAGACCACCTACTACGGCACCGCTACGGCCTGGGGCAGCGGCAACGGCGAAGGCCCCTGGATCATGTCCGACATGGAGGCCGGCCTGTTCTCCGGCTACAATGCCAAGAAGAACGACGTCCCGTCCATCACCGACTGGGACTTCGTGTCTGTCTTCGTCAACGGCGGAGGCGGCAATAAATGGGACCTCCGCGGAGGTGACGCCCAAAAGGATTCGCTCATCACATTCTACAGCGGAGTCCGCCCCCACACCCCGGAAAGCGACGCCTACTACCCGATGCACAAGAAGGGAGGCATGCTCCTTGGCAACGGCGGTGACAACGGCAACGGCTCGGCCGGCACCTTCTTCGAGGGTGTCATGACCTTCGGCTATCCCACCGACGAGGCCATCAACAAGGTCCAGGAGGGCATCGCCGCCGCCGGATACCGCAGGTATCCTCTCAGCGTCTCGCGCCTCACCTCCTTTGCGCCGGGCTCCGGCTCTGACGTGACTGTAGCATTTACCAATACCACCGGGAAGAAGCTTAACGGTTTGACTATCAGTGCGGAGCTGCCGGAAGGCTGGACGCTCGACGGCAAGGGCGACGCGTCGTCGTCGCTGGGCGCCGGGGCGAATACCTCCAAGGTATTCACCGTCACGGCGCCGGCGGCCCGCTCCGCGGGCTTCATCCGCTTCACCGCCAAATGGAAGGGCGGTGAAGCTTCGCTCGTCGAGCGCGTGCGCAGCGTCGAGCCCGTCAAGATCAACGAAGTCGGCATCCCCTCTGCGGTCGGAAGGACTGCGTTCGTCGAGCTCTATAATTCGGGCTCGGACGCTGCCGACCTCTCCGGCGTGGACGTCGTCATCCGCAGGAGCGGATGGACGCCTGTCAAGGCCTTTACTTTCCCGAAGGGAACTATCGTCAAGCCCGGCGAGTTCGTCACCCTCGAGCAGGGCGCCTCGGCCGTTACGGCCCCGGCCGCCAAGGGCAGCAGCGAGGTCAACCTCCTGTATGACCTCGCCGCGCTCGACAGGATAGAGATCGACGGCTCGCAGTACGGCATCGCCCAGCGCGGCACGCCTGCCGGCGAATTCACCACCGTCTTCACTCCCGTATCCACAGGCCCCTGGATGAACATCCCGGCCGGTGCGACCAACATCCCCGTCACCTCCACAGAGGGCTTCACGAAAGGGGAGAAGATGGGCATTGGCCTCGGCGGCAACTACGAGGTCGTCACCGTGACGGAGGTCGGTACCCCGTCCACCCAGAGCACCCTGATGCAGGCCGCCAAGGCCGGTGATACTCAGCTGGTTATCGAGGTTACGCGTAACCTCGTCCCGGGCTCCAAGGTCACCGTCAACACCGGCGACCGCGTGGAGGTCGTGACCGTCAAGGAGCTCGTTAAAGCCTCCGACCCGCCGGCGCCGCGCCGCTTCGGCCAGCCGCAGGTCCCGCACGAGCCCGGCATCATCGAGCTGACGGAGCCTTTGAAGAAGGATCACGCCGTCAGCGTCGATGTCTCCTGCCCGGGCACGGGCGTATCGTTCGAGCCCGCGACGGGCTTCGCCCACATCAGTGGCGAAGCCGTCCAGCCCCTCGGCGCGCCGTACAAGCTCGATGCGCCGCTTAAGGCCGACGTCGCCGCCTACCAGGCGGTCGGCCTGCCCGCAGGCATCGAGGTCGTGCGCGACATCCTGCGCCTGATCGTCGGCAAGGACGACTCCTCCGTCCGCTTCGGGCTGGGCTACGCCCCGTCCCTCACGGCTGGCTCCGTCGCCCTCGTCGACCCGGCCACGGGCGCAGTCCTGGACGCCATAGTCTACGGCTCGCAGCAGAGCAGCTCCAGCGCCAACGGCACCATCGCCAGCCCTGAACTCGCCACCCTTGAGGGCGTCCAGGACGGCGGCGGCTGCATCGCCGTGCTGCCGCAGGCGAGGCGGCCCTTCGGGCCCGCCGGCGCCGCCGCCCCGCCCGTCCTCTACCGCAGCCTCGTCCGCTTCCCGGACGGCGCAGACACCGACATGCTCTGCAAGGATTTCCGGCTCACCGGCCTTCCTACCCCCGGCTCCGCCAACTCGGTAGAAGTAGAATAATTATCCTGATTATACTGCGTCTCCGGTCCCAAAAGGGCTGGAGACGCTTTTCGTTTGTTTAACAACAAATAATTAATATATTTGTATTTTAATGGAAAAGACCCCTTATAGGGTCTTCCCGGCCGTGCTTTCCCACAAGGGGAGCAGAGGCGAAGCCATTTAAATTCCCGACCATGTTCACACTTATCAACCTCCCCTATGCGGACAATGCGCTGGAGCCCGTGATCAGCGCCCGTACCATCAGCTTCCATCACGGCAAGCACCTCCAGGCCTACGTCGACAACCTGAACAAACTCCTCCCCGGCACCCCCTGGGAAGGCCTCCCGCTGGACGAGATCGTCAAGCAGTCTGACGGCGCCGTCTTCAACAACGCCGGCCAGATCCTCAACCACAACATGTACTTCACGCAGTTCGCCCCCAGCCCGGCATCGCCGGACCAGGCCGGCAAACTCGTTAAGCAAATCGTCAAACAGTGGGGCACCCTCGACGCCTTCAAGGACGACTTCATCGCCAAGGGCGTCGGGCTCTTCGGCTCCGGCTGGGTCTGGCTCGCCGCCGCCCCCGACGGCTCCCTCGCCATCACCCAGGAGCCCGGCGCCGGCAACCCCCTCACCAAGGGCCTCCGCCCCATCCTCACCTTCGACGTCTGGGAGCACGCCTACTACCTCGACTTCCAGAACCGCCGCGCCGCCCAGCTCCAGGCCCTCTGGCCCCTCGTCGACTGGGCCGTGCTGGAAGAAAGGTGCGTAAACCGTTAGTTTTTAACGTATATTATGAACAAGTTTTGGAAAAGTGTAAACTTGTTCGTATTTTTGCAGTGATTTTTTAACGGAATCCATCATGCTTCTTAGGTTTGTTGTCAAGAATCTTTACTCTTTCAAGGACGAGACCGAGTTCAACTTATTCCCAAGCAGTAGAGCCACGCATCATCTTCATCATAAGATTAAGTGCGGTCATGCTGAGGCGTTGAGATTCAGTGCCATATATGGTGCCAACGGTGCAGGGAAGAGCAACTTGGTCAAGGCTCTTACTGATCTCAGAAGTTTTGTGTCCCGTGGAAGTATTATTGGCAATCTCTTCCAGTACTATAAGTTCCAGCTTGCGAAGGAGTGCATTAATGAACCTGTCTCAATGGCAATAGAATTCAGCTATGAGAGTACGGTTTTCTACTATTCCGTCGAGTTTGAGACCGACAGGGTCAACTATGAATCCCTTTCAGTCTCCGAAGGAGAGAAGGATAAGCTTGTCTTTGAGAGAAAGAGTAATGGTACTCAAACGATTTCTTTTGGTAAAGAGTACATGAAGAACAAAAAGAATGTGTTCTTTTCCAACGTTCTTGAAGAGAAGCTTTTGAATAAGGAGTCCCTTCTTCTGAGTTTCATGGCGGTCAATTATCCGGATGAGATAAAGGAAATAAAAGAAGCTTACTCCTGGTTCATCGATAAGCTCGTTATAGTACAATCGGATGGGCTGAAAGGTTTGACAATCGCCCATTTCCTGGATGTCAATGCCGATATGATGAAACTCCTTCAGGATCTTCTGCCAGGGATGAAGACCGGCATCTCGAGCCTGTCTATTGTCCCGACTGTGATGGATGAGGACAAAATACCTCAAGATTGGGTCAAGGAGTTAAAAGCAACGCCAGGTACGGCCCGCGTCATCCCGAGCAACTATGATTCCAGAATCACAGCCTCTATCATATATGAGAATGGCAGGATAGTACTGAAGGAGTTGCAGCCTTTCCATCAGCTTAGTGATGGGTCGACAGTAAAGATGCCGATTAATTTTGAGTCAGATGGTACGATCCGGCTGATAGAGTATACTCCTGTAATCTATCTCGTCCTTAACCAGGACTGTACAGTGCTTATTGACGAGGTAGAGCGCAGCCTCCATCCAATCTTGATCAAGGAGATCATTACTAAGCTCTCGGAGAGCGAGACCGCCAAGGGACAGCTTGTTTTCACTACCCATGAGTCCTGCCTGCTGGATCAGGATATACTGCGCCCGGATGAGATTTGGTTCGCACAAAAGGATCAAGACCAGGCAACCCAGTTTTACCCGCTCAGCGACTTCAATATCCACAAAACCGCAAACATTGAGAATGGCTACCTGAACGGCCGTTATGGTGGCATTCCTTTTCTGTCGAACTTGAAAGACTTACACTGGTAGAATGATCATACCAATAACCAAATGTCAGTTTTCAAAGGCAAGACTCTTATGATTATAGGAGGAACTGGCAGTCTCGGTAACGTTGTACAGCGTAGGTCCCTGGACAGTGACGTCAATGAGATCCCAGCAGCATCATCCGCTACATAGAATACTACAAGTACTTTACCGAAGGGAATGAAAATGTATCCAGGATTCATGATAACTACAGTCACAACACTATTCGTATAGACGTTGATGGAATAATAGAGCTTCTCTTCCTGAAGTTCCGCTTCATTTGTGAAGACCTTGGCTTCTAGACTAGGGCGAAGAGAAAGGACATTAGGAGCAAATAGGTTTCAAGACTAAAACCAGTATTAATATGTCTAAGATAGAAGATAATATCGTCCCAATCAAAATTGCTTATTTGGCAGAGTTTATAGCTGAAAAGAAGCGAATCTCACTTCAAGATGCCTTGACTTACATCTACTCTAATCCAATGTCTGAAGAACTCTACGATGAGAGAGCCAAGTGGTGGTATCTTGATACGGAATCGTTGTATAACGAGTTCGAAAAGAGACGTAAAACTGCTTCCAAAGGAGTTGAATTCCGGGCATTTGAGTTTTATGTATATTGTCTCGAACAATTCGCTAAAAGAACAGGCTTGACAAGCCTGCAAGTAATGGCTTTATTCGATCGATATGGAGCAGATGATTATATTCTGGACAACTATGATTTACTTCATACTCAAGGAATAGGGCTTGTATTGGACGATGTTGAACACTTTATCGATAATAGAAGATGAGATTGTATCACGGATCAACAGTTGAGGTGCGAAGACCGGTGATTTCCCGGGGACGTCCTAATACGGATTTCGGGAAAGGTTTCTATGCAACGACAAGCTATGAGCAAGCGGAGAGGTGGGCTCACATCCGGCAACAGCGGGACAAAACAGCAAAAGCTGTTGTGTCGATATACGAATTTGAAGATGCATTGTTGGATGATGAACGATTCTCAGTCCGCCGTTTTTCTGGTGTAGATTCGGAGTGGTTGCACTTCATCGTTGGCTGCAGAAAGCAAAAGATTCATCACGACTTCGACATGGTAATGGGGCCTGTTGCAAATGATAGGCTCTATCTCACAATCAACATGTATGAGAACGGAGAATTGAGTGAAGAAGCAGCTATTATTCAATTAAAGTCATATAAACTCTTTGATCAATTGTCTTTTCATAAGAAAGATGCCTTGAGGTTATTGAGGTTTGTGGAGTCGGTGGAAGTTTAATCCTTCTGCTTGATGAATAAGCTGGGATCTAGTTGAAAACCAATGAGTTGTAAATCAATAGGCTTAGAAAAGAAAGATGGATTGGAGCGTGAAAAGGGCGAAAATGAGCACGGGAAGCACATATTAGACGAGAATGTGCTCAAAAAAGGCAAATAAGAGCATGAAAAGCACAAAAACCGCAAGTTTGTGCTGAAAAAGGGGCTAAATCCGCACGGAGGAGGTGAGAATGAGAAATCGGTGCGGGAAAAAGGCAGAAAGCCGCACGGATGGCATAATTTAAGCGAGTGCGTGCTCAAAAACGGGCAAACCGAGCACGAAAAGCACAAAAACAGCGAGAATGTGCTTGAAAAGGGCGGAAACGAGCACGGCGAACAAAGAGGATTAAGGAAAGAATAAAATCATCATCCATGATAAAAGTCATCACATACGGAACATACGACCTGCTGCATCAGGGGCATATCAACCTGCTGCGGAGGGCGAAAGAGTTGGGTGATTACCTGATCGTCGGGGTTACGAGTGACACGTTCGACCAGGGTCGTGGGAAACTCAACACCAGGAACAATGTCTTGGAACGCGTTGAGGCCGTGAAAGCGACGGGGTATGCAGACGAAGTCATCATCGAGGACTATGTGGGTCAGAAGATAGATGATATCCAGAAATACGATGTCGATATCTTCGCCATCGGCTCGGACTGGGTAGGGAAGTTCGACTACTTGAACGAGTACTGTAAGGTAGTCTATCTTCCGCGTACGGAAGGCATTTCGAGTACTCAACTTCGCGAACAGACGCAGGATACCTATCGCATCGGAATCATCGGCTCCGGCCGCATCGCGCGCCGCTTCGTGCCCGAGTCGAAGATTGTCAGCGGAGCTGAGGTCGTCTCGGTCCTCAACCCCGATGCGGCCGGAGCAGAGGCCTTCGCCCGAGAATTCGGGCTTCAGGCCCATACCGCGTTCGACCCCTTCATAGAAGGCGTCGACGCGGTCTATATCGCTTCCCCGCACCCCACTCACTACGAGTACGCCAAGCGTGCCCTCGAGGCCGGCAAGCATGTTCTCTGCGAGATCCCGCTTGTCCTCTCGGGCACCGAGGCCCGCGAGCTCTACGACCTCGCGGAGCGCAACAAACTCGTCCTCCTCGAAGCCAGCAAAACAGCGTTCTGCCCGGCTTTCAACCATCTTGTCACCTTGGTCAAGAGCGGAGTCATCGGTGACGTCGTGGACGTCAAAGCCTCCCTCTCCAAGATGGTCGCCCCGCCCACGCGCGAGCTCGATCCCGCCCAGGCGGGCGGAGCCATGAACGAGCACGCGCCGCTCACCCTTCTCGCCATCATCAAACTCCTTGGCCGCGACTACACCTGGCAGTCACCGACACGCATGGCGCGGATCTGCGCCTAAGGGCGGCCGGTGCTCAGAATGGGCCGAACCGAGCACCGGAGGCAGGGGGAAAGGCAGTCGGTGCTCAAGAGGGGCCGAATCGAGCACGAGAGACACGAAATAGACCAGCCCGTGCTCAAAAGCGCCCGAATCGAGCACAGGGAGCACAAGAATCGCGAGTTTGTGCTGAAAAAGGGGCAAAATCCGCACGGAGGAGGTGAGAATGAGGAATCGGTGCGGGAAAAGGCCGGAAAGTCGCACGACAGACCTAGAGTAAGGGGACCAATATGGACAGTACCTCCTCCTCGTCATTGACGAACAGAAAGAGAGGACCAATAGTGATACTTTGACTCACAATTAGAATGAATGTCATCAAGACAGATATCGAGGGATTAGTCATAATCGAACCGAAGGTATTTAGAGACCCTCGGGGCTATTTCTTCGAGAGCTTTTCCCAAAAGGAATTCGATGAAAAGGTGAGGCCTATTACTTTTGTCCAGGACAATGAAAGCATGTCCAGCTATGGGGTATTGAGGGGATTGCATTTTCAATGCCCGCCCTTTTCTCAAAGCAAACTTGTCCGTTGTGTAAAGGGCGCAGTCTTGGATGTAGCGATTGACATAAGAAAGGGGAGTCCGACCTATGGGAAATACGTCGCCATAGAATTAAATGAAGATAATCACCGTCAGTTTTTCATCCCGCGAGGATTCGCCCATGGCTTTTCAGTGTTGAGCGAAACGGCAGTTTTCCAGTATAAGTGTGACAACTTCTACGCACCGCAGGCAGATGGAGGAATCTCTATCCTTGATGCATCGTTCGGAATAGATTGGCGAATCCCTGCGGAGAGAATTATACTCAGTGAGAAGGACACGAAGCATTGTCTATTCTCTGACTTCAACTCTCCGTTCGATATCGGCGTGGATTTATATTAGATTGATGATACTTGTAACAGGAGTAAGCGGACAATTTGGGAACGTCATGCGTATCGTCTCCAAAAGTTCAAGTGATTACTATCTTTTCACTGATATATGGATTCAATTGAGATGCTTTCACAATCTTTCGGGTGAGATTGTATGCATCTCTACGACTTAGGATATAACAGACATTGATCCTGTTAGAGTGATTGTAATAGAGAACAATGTTGATGTAGCGAAAGATAACCGTGACCTCGTCGAACTTTGTAATGCGATCTCTCCCAAATACTTCGCCATGATGATAAAAGAAGTCGATGGTTTTTGCTCATTTTTCCGTTGATTATTTAGCAACTATCCCATTTTGTGTGACCCAATAATGAAATGCTTTTAGATAATGACTTCGTGAGTCGGAATGAAGTTACCCTCATGACAAAAGCAGTTTAGTATGAATAGAGGTAAAAGGGCTGTTGGCAATACTATTATTATGTATGTTCAATTAGTTTTGAATGTACTTATAGGCTTTTTTACTGTCAGGATTATTCTAAACGCTCTCGGTGAAGTTGATTATGGTATCTATGACCTAATTGGAGGAATAGTCGGTCTTCTGAGTTTTATCAGTGAATCTCTCTCTCAATCTTCTATGAGGTTTATTTCGGTTAGCTTAGGTACTGGGAGTATAAATAACACAAATCATGTTTTTGTTTCATGTGTGTGGCTTCATCTCTTAATAGCATTGCTTTTATGTGGGTTGTTGGAGTTTGTAGGCATGTTTTTGTTCACGGGTTTTTTAAATATTCCGGCTGAGCGAGTACCTGTTGCTAAAATTATTTATCATTGTATGGTGCTAAGCCTCTTTGTTAAGATAAACTCTACGCCATTAAGTGCTTTGGTTTGCTCCTATGAGAGATTTGGATATAAGGCTACAGTATCAATTACTGAATCCATTCTTAAATTATTGCTAGCTTTATTTGTCGCTAGTTACGAGAATGATAAGTTGCTGATTTATTCCGTTTTAATGGTGGTCATAACCATTATTGATTATTCGTTATTCTTTTTTTATTCAAAACTGAAGTTCCCTTCTGTTTCCAGGATGCATATGCCAGTACGGGGCTGTTTTTCTGAAGTTGGCCAGTTTGCCGGGTGGACTCTTCTGGACACCTTTAGCTCAGTTGTAAATAGACAAGGTTATTCAGTTTTGTTGAATAAGTTTTTCGGTCCCACGATAAACTCTGCATTCTCTGTCTCCCGACAACTTGAGGGGCATATTTATTCAGTATCAGCAGCTGTTGTGAATTCTATCAAACCGCAGATATTGAAAAGCCATGGGGCAGGTGATGAACAGCGAATGTTCAGATTATCCTTAACAGCAGGGAAATTCGGATTCTTTATGATGTCAATCATCACTATTCCGCTACTGATAATGATGCCAGATCTTCTACATATATGGTTGAATAAGGTCCCTAATTATACTGTATCCTTTTCTAGGCTACTTATTGTTGCTTGTATGGTAGAGCAATTAACTAGAGGTTTGGTTTATGCAAATCAAGCCGTTGGGAATATTAAATGGTTTTCAATCATAGTATCTTCCTTGAGAATGATAGCTCTACCATTGTCTTGGGTTGTTCTTTTATTCGGCTTTTCTCCTAAATCAGCTATTATTGTTTTTGTTATATGTGAAACAATAGGCTCTTTAAGTAGGGCGGTTGTATTATCTCTTATCTCGAGCTTTAAAATCTCACGCTTTTTCAAAGATGTTTTGGCGCAGGTCATTGCTCCTGTAACATTATCTTATTTTATTTGTTACGAGGTATACTCTATAAAGAGTGGCTTTAGCTGGATGCTATTTGCCGGGGTCATTTGTATAGCAACACTATGCATAACAGTTTGGCTAATAGGACTCACTCACGAAGAAAAACAGTTTGTTTTGTCATTATTACCGACAAAGAAGCAAACAACTTAGGTTTCCTGGTCATTGGTCATGCGATTTCTTAGTGTAAGTTTACAGACGGGCGCACACCGGGCGATTCTTAATAAAAATGTTACAGATTTATTAAGATTATTATGCTGTTTGCTTATAGCTCTTCATCATTATTCTCAGTATTTGATACAACAGAATTTGTCAGATAGCATTTTTATTAGTTTGTTGTCATCACAGGGTGGTTATATCGGGGTCGCATTTTTCTTTTTTTTATCAGGATTTGGGCTTTCAGAGAGTTGGTCAAAGCACCCACGTCCTTTTTTTCAATTTATTAAAATACGGTTTTTGAAAGTATATCTCCCCGTTGTTCTAGTCACCGTTTTATGGTTTATTGTCTTAGTAATCTCACCAAAAATACGGATTGCAGCGGGAGTAGATGGCCACGATATTTCTGGGATTAACCCTTTGATTCGAATTGCAACTTTTCAGTTTTATGATTCTGTTTTGTGGTTCGTTAAGGTTATTCTATTGCTTTATCTTCTGTTTTGGGTTTATTCCGGTTTAAATACCTCTGTCTCGATTAGTTTTTTGATTCTTATCTTGGGGTCTTGTTCAATTATGTATTTTGCATATCGTTCGATTGGGCCTTTTTCTGTTGTGTCGATACCGTTGTTCTCTTTTGGTGTATTAGTGTCGAAATACAGTTTCTTTTGGGGTAAATATCGTCATGTTTTATTTGTCTTGAGTGTTACTCTTGCGTTGGTTTGTACGATTGTTTTTTATAAGAGATCATTAATGCTCCATGCAATAGTCAGCTATACTATTGTTTTTGTTTATGTCTATCTCTCTTGTATTTTTAATATAGTAGCCAAAGCATTGCCACAACTGATTTCTGATTTGTCTTACGATATCTATATAACGCACAACAAGGTTAAGTTTGCTCTGAATGCTCTCTGTCCAATCTCATCTTTAATTGTTTTCTTTTTGTCTACCATATTGGTGTCTTTCATATTCCGTTTAATACGCAAACTAGTTTTTAGATGAGCCCTTCATCCATAAATGATTCTTTAGGTAAGAACCGAATCGTGATAAACGTTCTGGTAGCGTTTTTGTACTCGGCATATTATAACTATATATATTCTGATTATATAGTTTCTTTATATGGATCTTCCTTTATTAAAATGAGTACAAGTATCTTCATTGAATATCTTATTATTTGCACTTTTCCTATAGTCTTTTTTAAGGGTATATACAATCTTGCATCACTCTTTTCCATTTTTAACTATGTTTTTGTCTATATTCCTTTTATGGAGACGTTATATACTGGAGGATACGGGCCTGAGTATAATGCCTATAAGATAGTATTTTTAATATTCACGATTCTATTTTTTGCGACGGATAACCTTAAGTTATTGCGAGGACCTTTTAAGAAAAAAGGGATTATCTCTTTTCGTGTTTTCGAGATAGGCTCTCTAGTTTTGTTGAGCGCACTATTATTACTAAACATAAGAAATCTTCATTTTACTAATTTTGTTGAATCAAAAAGTGATTTGTATGATTTGAGATCAAACTTAAGCATAGTGGGTGGATCTATAGCCGTTTATTTCCTATACTGGCTGAAGTGTGCGTTTTTACCATGTTTGTTAGTCTACTATCTTCGCAAAAACAATCTCGTAAAAGCCGCTATTGCTTTTGTCAGTTTCATTCTATTGTTTATGCTTGATCAGCAGAAGATCACTTTTTTTATTCCTTTTCTCATTATCTTGCTTTTTGCCCTTACAAAATGGAAGAAGAAACTACTAACTAACCACTTCTTTGCATTAATTGTCTTTGCTCTCGTTGCAGTTTCATTTGTATTAAACCAAAATAAGGATTCTAGCCCAATTCTTTATGAGCTGGCTGCAATTTTTATAATGAGAATACAGTGTATTGAGGGTATGGAACTAAATACCTATCTTCGTTTTTTTGGCTCTGATGGTTCATATCACCCATACACACATTATTCACATATTGGTATTGTTAATTCTATTACTGGTTCATATCCGTATGATATGTCATTGGGGCATGCTGTAACATATGGCGGAGCCAATGCAAATGGTTGTTTCTGGTTGATGGATGGTATAGCGGCAGATGGAATTGTGGGGTGTATTATCATAAGTGTTGTGTTTTTGTTTATAAAAGCGTTGTTCAATAGTATAGGTGAGAAGTACGATTCTCGTTATTGTTATATCATCTTCATATTTGCGGTATCAATGATGATGAATGTGTCTATTTTTACTGCACTATTGACCTGTGGATTGATAGCGCTATATTTAATCCTCGCGTTAGTTGATTTGAAACCTCTAGAGTTAGGTAATTGAGTAATGAATCTTTGTATTATATATAATTTTGCAGCTCATTATCGTCAAGGGATTTTCAAGAGAATTGATAAGGAATTCAATTGTACTTGGTTCTTTGGAAAGAGTAATTCAGATATAAAGAGAATGGATTATTCTTTTTTCCGAGGGGACGTGAAAGAATTAGATTGTGTCGTCATAAAAGGGCTATGTTGGCAAAAAGGTGTTTTAAGCCTGCTGCGAAAAAGGGAATACACTAAATATCTTATACTAGCTCAAACAAAGGATATTAGTACCTGGGTGTTTGCCATTTTAGCAAGACTTTTCTACCCTAGAAAAAGAGTCTTTTTTTGGTCTCATGGATATTACGGTAAAGAGAGTTGGTTGGAGCGTTTTATTAAAAGAGTGCTTTTTAGCCTACCTAAAGGAGGAACTTTCTTATATGGAAATTATGCGCGCGATCTAATGATTAATGATGGGTTGGATGCTAATAAATTATATGTCATTCATAACTCATTAGATTATGAGTGTCAGTTAGAAATCCGTCGTACTCTTCATCAGTCTGCTATATTTAGCTCATATTTTGGTAATTTTAATCAGACCATAGTGTTTGTAGGTAGATTAACATCTATTAAAAGATTAGATATTCTTATCAAATCATTAAAGCGATGCCACCAGCTTGGCAAGTTGTACAATCTAGTGCTCATCGGAGATGGCGAGATGAAAGAGGAATTAGTGTCGTTATCGTCTCTCTTAGAATTGAAGGATCATATTTGGTTTTATGGACCATGCTATGATGAAAAAGTGTTAGGCGAATTCATTTATAATGCTGATTTATGTGTTTCACCAGGTAATGTTGGATTAACAGCAATGCATTCGTTGGTATATGGTACTCCAGTAATAACTCACAATGATTTTACGCATCAGATGCCTGAGTTTGAGGCGATTATCCCTAAAATTACTGGTGATTATTTTGTTGATGGATCAGTCCCATCCCTTACTGAAGTGATCATAGCATGGCTTTCTTCTAATTCAAACAATCGTGAATCCATACGCCAAGCGTGTTTCAAAGAGATTGATACAAACTGGACTCCTAGTTTCCAACTGTCTGTATTATGCCGCCATATCAAGAATGAGTAAGTTTAGTTTTTTCCGTGGGTGGCTTAGGCACCTGTTCAATCGTAGAGTTTCGTCTCTTGCATTTGTTTCTGCCGATTCGGATGTTGATAAATCGGTTGTTATATATCGTGGGGCTAAGATTAAAAATACATGCATCAAGAGTCACACATATGTTTCTGCCCATACAGAGATTGAAAATGCTGAGATAGGGAAGTATTGCTCAATAGCCGATCATTGCCGAATAGGAATGGCTGACCATTCTACAAATAGAATCTCTACTTCTCCATTGTTTAGCAAAAGAATAAATGCGTGTAAAGATTCATGGGTTAAGCAAGATAGTAATGAAGTCGTTTCTAGGCGAGTTGCCATTGGTAACGATGTGTGGATTGGCTCTCATGCGCTGGTTTTGGGTGGAATCAAGGTCGGTGATGGTGCAGTCATCGGGGCTGGTGCGGTTGTCACCCACGATGTACTTCCCTATGCGATTGTGGGTGGCGTTCCGGCGAAAACGATTAGATTTCGATTTGACCAACATATTATCTCGGAACTTCTTAAAGTGCAATGGTGGGATTTACCAGAAGGAACACTAAAACAGGCGGTTGATTTATTCCAAAAAGAAGATTTCGATGTTTCTTCTTTATGTACTATTTCGCGTGGGATCATGCATGGCAAATTAGAGCCTTAAGGGTTTATGTGGTTTTTATGTATAAAAGATTTTTAAAAAGAGTTTTTGATTTTTTAATAGGGTTGATGGTATTACCATTTGCGCTATTAGTTATTCTGTGTTGCGCCCCTTTCATCTGGTTAACCGATAGAGGCCCAATATTCTATAATGCATATAGGGCAGGCTTAGGGTATAGGCCTTTTAAGATGATAAAACTTCGTAGTATGTATGTTAATTCTCCTGATTTGAAGAATCCTGATGGAAGTACTTTCAATAGCGATAATGACCCCCGGGTTACGCCGGTCGGGAAAATCATGCGTAAATGGTCGCTCGATGAGTTCCCACAGTTTCTAAATGTATTATGGGGAGACATGAGTTTGGTGGGGCCTCGTCCAAAGCTTTACATAGAAGGCCGGCTGGAACGTGATGATGCCAGTGAGGATTTCAAAAGAAGTTTTTCTGTTAAACCTGGTGTCACAGGATATGCACAAGCTTATTTCCGTAATAGTATTACGCAGGAGGAAAAAATCAAATGGGATGCATATTATGCAAAGAACGTTTCATTCTTGATGGATATAAAGATTCTGTTGCAGACAATCCTCTCTGTCATTGGACGAAAGAATATTAACACTGAACAAAGCTATAAAAACATAAAATGAAAAGGCTAATGATAGTGGGGGCTTCTGTGCTCCAGTTGCCTGCTATATTAAAGGCTAAGGAGATGGGGCTTTATGTTGGGGTAGTAGATTACAATCCACAAGCAATAGGTATCCAATATGCAGATGAGTATTTTAATGCTTCAACGATGGACGAGGATGCTGTGTTAAGTGCTGCTGAAAAGTTCAAGCCAGATGGGATTATGACTTTGGCCACAGATATGCCAATGCGTGGTGTTGCTAAAGTTTCGGATCAGATGCGCTTACATAGTATTTCATATGAGACGGCATTTAAAGCTACGGATAAGTACGAAATGATAAAGGCATTTAAGGCCTATGGCGTACCATCGCCGTGGTTCTATACTGTAGATTCGTTTGGAGAATTGAAGGCATTGGAGGGCATGGTGACTTTCCCGTGTATCATTAAACCAACAGATAATGCGGGCAGCCATGGTGTTGCAAAGGTTGATAGTTTTGAAGAATTATTATCAAGCTATGAATATAGCCACTCGTGTAGTCGTTTTGGTAAGGTTATAATAGAGGAGTATCTGGACGGCCCGGAGGTATCGGTAGAAGTTATGGTCATAGATGGAGCAGTTAATGTCCTACAAATCACGGATAAGATAACCACCGGCGCCCCTCACTTTGTGGAGATGGGACATACTCAACCTTCGTCACTTCCATTTGATGTTCAGCGTCAGATTCGCGAAGTTGCCAAGTCTGCTTGTCTTTCTTTAGGGCTTGATAAGGGACCTGCACATGTGGAAATGAGAGTGACAGATCGGGGCCCCATGATGATAGAATTAGGTGCACGAATGGGTGGTGACAACATTACTACTCATCTTGTACCGTTAAGTACTGGAATAGATATGGTTGGTGCTACTATTAGAGTTGCTCTTGGTGAAATACCAGATATTAAACCTTCTCTAAATTGTGGCTCCGCAATACGCTACTTTAATTTGCCTTTTGGTACTATCGATTCAATCAAGGGGATTGACGCTGCGAAAAAAAAACGTGGTGTAAAACAGATTACTTTTACAAAAACAGTAGGCGAGAAATCGTCTCGCATTGAGTGTAGTAATGACCGTATAGGCTATGTTATTGCACAAGGTAACAATGCGGAGCAGGCCGTCAGGGTCTGTAACGAGGCAATGAATATGATTAGTGTCATTATCAAGTAATAGTTTTGAGCGTATCGATGATGGCAAAGGGGCTCTACCGAATTATACCCCATTTAATTGTTTTGTTCGTGTCATTGACAATCTGTGGTTGTACTAATCTGCCGACAGATTTTCACGATGGAGTAAAAAGTGATATACCTGAGAATATAGGAGTTAAAAATGCTCTTAAGAAAGCAGCTCAGATGAAAAATGTTGTTTGGAAGACAGCCGCAAAAGGGATGCCTTTTAACGAAGGTTTTTTCAAGGATAATACTGAATACTGCGGTATCCCATATAGTAATGTTTTAGCGTATAATCAGCATGTTTTTCTTGATGTAAGTATCGAAACTTTCGTAACTGCAGTACATAATCCAAGAAGTGTATTATATACTGAGAATGTCAGCAAAACCAATAGTAAATCCTCCTTGGGCAGAAAGTATAATGGGGTCGGCAGTGCTTGCTATTATGGCTCTACTTGCAGTTATTTAGTGACATATGCTTTAGGGCTTCCTTTTGGGATTTTAGCATCTGAGTTTCCGTATTGGGACGAAGTAGAGGTCGTAGATATTCAAAACTCTCGTGGTGTTAAACTAGCAGACATTCTATCTTCTGGCTATCATGTGTCTTTGATAACGGACATAAAAAGACATGCAGATGGTACAATTTCGACTATAACGATTACAGAGAATGCAAATATGACTACTTCATCGACGGAGTTTACACCTGCTCAATTTGATGAGTATTTGTCAACGGGATATACTATTGTTCGGTACAAGAATATAGAGAACAATTTAGAATATACCCCATATACCGACTTTGTCGCTGTTGAGGGAGAAGTGCTTGGCTGTTATGCTTTTAACGAGGATGTCTGCCCTAATTATGGGAATAGGAGTAACTATGTTGAAGGTGATACGGTGGTCATTAATATCACAAAAGATTATAGTAAAAAAGGATATAGGTATTTAAATGTTTATAAAGATAACAATCTCCTGTTTTGTAGGGAGATTTCTAGTATAGATATTTGCTTAGAAGGATTGCCTTACGGAGATTATAAAGTGTGCTTAACTGATGGGCACAATCGTACAAGTGAGTATTCGTTTTTTAAGGTTGTAAATATGTCGGTCAGTCTCAGTAGGAATGACCAACAAAGCATAGTTTATTTCGCATCGGAAAACGCAAAGCCGCTTTATTATGATTTCTGCGAAGATAATGGTCAGAAGGGGCCGCGAGGAGTAAAAGGGATATTAAGTCATTTACTTACCTCCACAGAAATCTCAGATGGTATGGCAGTACTTACACCACCATTAATCCCAACAGAAAGCGCCCCATTTATTAAGGTGCATTTTGAAACTGAGTATGGAAGGACAGCTAAAACAGCCAGGATTTTTGAATAATGTGAGCATAACTGGTCGTTTGTAGAATTATGCGGTATTACGAGTCGGCCTTGTTTTATTGTTGTTAAATTGAGAGTTTACTTGTTGATTGTTCTATGGAATATAAAGGTAAAAAGCTTCTAGTTCAAGGCGCAAGTCGTGGCAACCTTGGACTTGTTAAAACAGCTAAAGAAAGAGGGATATATATAGTGATGACTGGGCTGGGAGGTGATTTTCCTTGCAATCCATATGCGGATAAGTTTTGCTATGCAGATATTTCTGATCCTGATGCTGTTTTAAGAGTAGCTCGAGACGAGAGGGTTGATGGCGTTATTATCTGCTGTTCTGATACTGGACTACAAGCAGTTGGACGGTGCAATGATGTGATGGGACTAGCTGGCATTACAGAACGAGCTGCAGTAGTATCTGCAAATAAGTTCTTGATGAAAGAAGCATTGATGTCAGCAGGGGTTCGCACGGCTAAATATATAAAAGTATGTCAAGCAACTGAGCTTGAAATGGCCATCAAAAATATAGGTTTTCCAATGATTGTGAAGGCCACGGATTTACAAGGTAGTCGTGGAATTAGTATTGTCCATGAGAAATCACAGTTGCTCAAGGCTTATCAGGATACAATGTCCCTCACAAAAAAGGACTATTGCATTATTGAGCAGTTTATTGAGGGGAGAGAATATGGCGCCCAAGCCTTTGTATATCACGATGAGATTTTGTTTGTTCTTCCGCACGGTGATGAAACTATTATGTGCAAGACTGCAGTCCCCGTTGGCCATTATATGCCCTACGAGATTAGCGAAGAACTTTATGCCGACACACAAAAACAAGTCACTAATGCTATAATGGCATTGGGGATTAATAATTGTGCAGTTAATGTCGATTTGATTGAGAAAGATGGGAAGGCATATATAATTGAATTGACAGGCAGAGTTGGAGCGAATAGCTTGCCTGAATTAACAAGTAATTATTGGGGGATTAATTACTATGAAATGATTTTGGCCGCTTGTCTTGGCGAGAATCCGAAGGAAGTATTTAACCAACATAAAGAACCATCGACGACAATGGCTCGCATGATTAAGTCCGAGCGATCGGGAATATGCAAAAGTGTGTCATATAAAGAGGAGAATGATGTTCAGATTCACCTTTTTATTCATAAAGGCTCTGAAGTTAGAGTTTTTACAAATAGCAATGACGCCGTGGGAGAGATAATCGTACGTGGACAGAATATGGATGCGTGTGAAAAACTACTGAATTCAGCTAGAAGTAAGGTTATTATTGAATTCGAATAATGACATGAATAGTGTATTAGTTTTATTGTCCACATATAATGGGGAAGAGTTCTTATGTGAGCAGCTAAACTCATTGTTTAAACAAGAGGGAGTATTTGTCCATGTTCTTGTTCGCGATGATGGATCTACTGATAACACTGTCAGGATTATTCAAAGCTGGATAGATAGTGGAGAAAACATCTCTTTAATTAAAGGTGATAATCTTGGTTTTGCAATGAGCTTCATGTCTTTGGTTGGAGAGGCAGCTGAATATGCGGACCAATATGATTATTATGCATTCTGTGATCAAGATGATGTATGGCTCCCGACAAAACTATTGTCAGCAATTAAGAAACTACAGGAAAAAGGCGTGTCTGATAGACCTAATCTGTACTGGTCTAATTATACGTTAGTTGATAGGGATTTGAATCCTCTTTTCAGCTCAAAAAAAGTAAAGCAGAATACCGGCCAAAAGACAATCAAAGAGTATCAGCCTACTATGACTAAACCAACGATTCTGGTAAGATACTTTATGTTAGGTTGTACCATGGTTTTTGATAGAAACATGTTAGATTTCTTAAATAAACATAAAGCAGAAAATAAGCTTACAATGCATGACCTATGGCTTAGCCAAACCGCCATCTTCTTCGGAAATGTTGTCTATGATAACAACTCTTATTTGCTCTATCGGCAGCATGGGAAAAATGCGGCAGGTGTGGATAGTTCTTGGAGAGGCCGTTGGAATAGGTTTAAGAAATCATTCAAAACATATGAAAGAAGACATTTTAGAGAAATCAATGCTCGGAATCTATTGAGCGCATATAAAGATGTCCTTAACGATGATGACTATAAGCTTATAAAGAGTGTCGCTCATTATAAGGATAGCATTTCAAGTAGGATTAAATTGTTGTTTAATAGGGAAATAAGAATGGGATCGTTCATGTCTGATTTCATGATAAAAATGAGGATTATTTTCGGGCTTCTATAGAAGTAATCAGAGTGATTATTCTCATAGAGGATATGGCGTAACAAATTGTTTATTGTCGTGAGAGTTTTATTATTACCTGCTTATTTTTACCCTGAACATGCCGCTAGTTCGTATTTAGGTGAGAATAGATACGCTGCTTTCGCAAGTGCGGGATTTAATAGTATTGCATACGTACCATCTCCGACGCGGGGCATCACGCCTGAAATGCGAAGAGCATACAAAAACAGGAAGTTAGAAATCATGTACGATGGCAAGATGGTAGTCCATAGATTTTCTATGTATGCTGAGGGTAATAATCCCATTTTCCGTGCTATTCGTTATATGATATGCTGGATTAAGCAGTTCAATAGGGGGCTTCTTGCAAAAGATATTGATTGTATCTATTTGGCAAGTACGCCTCCGATACAAGGAGTATTAGGGGGATGCTTAAAAAGGCTGAAGAAGGTGCCTTTTATATATAATCTTCAAGATATTTTTCCCGACTCCCTTGTAGGGACTGGCCTAGCCAAAAAGGACGGTTTTCTTTGGAAGATCGGCCGTGTGGTAGAGAATTTCACTTATCGCAATGCGGACAAGATAATAGTCATCTCTGAGGATTTCAAAAAGAACATAATGGCAAAAGGGGTCCCAGAGGAGAAGATCGTTGTCGTCTATAATTGGGTTGATGAGGATGCTGTAAAGGATGTTCCTCGCTCGGAGAATAAACTCTTCGACACATTTAATCTTGAACGAAGTAAGTTCTACATCACTTATTCTGGAAACATAGGCCTCACACAGAATATGGATATGCTACTGGAAGTGATGGAAGAATTGCAAATGGAGGCACCGGATATCCAGTTGGTGCTCATTGGGGAGGGGGCATACAAAAAACAGGTGGAGAGCATCATCGAGGCAAAGAATCTTATGAATGTTACTATGTTCCCCTTTCAGCCGTATGAGGATATCAGCTATGTGTTTAGCTTAGGAGACGCGGGACTGGTGATAAGTAAGCCTGGAGTGGGGGCGAATTCTGTGCCGAGCAAAACTTGGAGTATCATGTCAGCATCACGTCCTGTGCTGGCTAACTTCGATGAAAATGAGTTAAAGGATATTGTCACTGATCACAATTGTGGAATCTTCACAAAAGCAGGGGATAAGGATGCATTCAAGGCGTCAATCCTTAAGCTATATTCTAATCCAAGCCTTTGTAGAGAGTATGGTCAGAATGGTAGACAATTCGTTATGGAAAACTTGACGAAGGAGGTCGGAACCAAGAAATATGTGGATGTGATAAAATCTTTTGAGAAAAAGGAAATAAAGAGAGTATGAATTTGAAGCTTAGAAACATACCGTTCTCGCCTCCGGACATGTCGGAGGCTGAGGTTGAGCAAGTGGCCGAGGCGTTGAGGTCTGGATGGATCACGACGGGACCGAAAACCAAGGAGTTCGAGCGGCAGATTGCTGCATATTGTGGGACGGCGAAAGCTGTCTGCTTGAATTCGGCGACTGCCGCGATGGAGATGGCCTTGCGGTTGATTGGTGTCGGGCCGGATGATGAGGTTATCGTGCCGGCTTACACATATACTGCGACTGCATCGGTGACGCAGCATGTAGGATGTCGTTTGGTGATGGTTGATTCGCAGAAGGATTGCGTGGAGATGGATTATGATCGGTTGGCGGATGCGATCACGGAGCGCACGAAGGTAATATGCCCTGTGGATCTGGGAGGGATCGTTTGCGACTATGATCGCGTGTATGCCATCATAGAGGCGAAGCGAAGCTTGTTTAGACCTTCTAATGAAATACAGAAACGGATTGGGCGGATAATCGTAGCGGCGGATTGTGCTCATGCATTTGGCGCGTCAAGGCATGGTATTAAAGCTGGGGCGATCGCAGATTTTTCATCGTTTTCATTCCATGCCGTGAAGAACCTTACGACTGCGGAGGGAGGTGCTTTGACATGGAATCTCCCTTTCGGAGAAGAGCCGGTGACCATTGATCCGTGGAGTACTGTGCCTCCAATTGAGGGAGAGACATGGGATGCGTTCTTGTATAGAGTTTCGCAGCTGTACTCACTTCACGGGCAGAACAAAGACGCTCTTGCGAAGACAAAGCTCGGATCCTGGGAATACGATATCATCGGGCCTTGGTATAAATGCAATATGACTGATGTCATGGCGGGAATCGGTCTCGCGCAGCTTTCGCGTTATGCTGGAATGCTGGAGCGCAGGAGGGAGATCATCTCGTGCTATGATGCTGCTCTGGCTGAGCTGCCGGTGGCAGTCTTGAAGCACTATGGGGCAGACTTTGCTGGCAGCGGGCATCTGTATCTGACGCGGTTGCTCGGCCGCTCTGATGCTGAGAGGCGCGAGGTAATTGTTAAGATGGCCGAGCGGGGAATTGCTTGCAACGTGCATTACAAACCTCTCCCGTTGATGACCGCTTACAAGGCGCTTGGATTCGATATTGCCGATTTCCCTAACGCTTATCATCTCTTTGAGAACGAGGTTACACTTCCACTGCATACGAGACTGACGGATGAGGATGTGGAATATGTGATTGGGAATTATGTGGAGGTGGTGAAAGAACTCTAGTGGAAGCATTATTCAAACTTTTGCGCATCGCGCTGGGTGGTGAGACGGATCTGTCGGTGCCGGAGGGCGCGGACTGGCCTGCGCTTGTGGCCTTGGCCACGGAGCAGGGCGTCGCAGCACTCGCGCACGATGGTTTGCAGAAGTGCTACGAGGCCGATCCTCGGCTTTCGCTCCCGTTGGACCGCGAGCTCAAGGCGGTGAAGTACGATTGGTTCGGGGCCACGTTGAACGTCGAGGTCGAGTGCGACAAGCAGTGGAAGGCGGTATCGGCGCTGGGAGAGTTGTTCTCGGCGGCCGGGCTTCGCACCTTGGTGCTGAAGGGCTTTGCGCTGGGCGAATGCTATCCGGTCCCGCAGCATCGGTATTCGTGCGATTTCGACTGTTTCCTGATGGGCGACGGGCCGGCGACGGACCGGAGCGCGTTCGAGCAGGGGAATCGCGCGATGGAGGCTGCGGGGGTGAAGGTCCGTCGATTCCATTACAAGCATTCGTCCTTCAAGTATGAAGGTGCGAGCGTCGAAAACCATCAGTTCCTGACGGGATGGCGTGGGAGCGTGCGCTGGAAGCGCTTCGAGCTCGAGCTTGAGCGGATGCTCGAAGCCCCGGGCGCGCTGCGGCCTTTGGAGGGGTCTTCGTTGTTGGTCGGCCCTCCGTTGTTCAATGCTCTTTTCCTGACCAGGCATGCGCACCAGCACTTTCTTGTGGAAGAAGGTATCTCGCTGCGGCATGTTTGCGACTGGGCGATGTTCCTGAAGCGATACCGCCAGGAGTTTGATTGGGAAGAATTCATGTCAATATGCTCCCGTTATGGCCTTTCGCGCTTCGCGGAGTCCATGACGCGCTTGGCGGAATATGTGTGCGGCGTCCCGGCTTCCGCCGGATCCGCCCGGCAGGGAGGCGCTGGCGATCCTCGCCGCCTCACCCCTGAGGACCGCAGAATGCTTGATGACATCCTGACGATAGGCGAGCGTTCCGGCTCCGTCGGATCCGCCCGGCAGGGAGGCGATGTCGAGCCTTGCCGCCTCACCCCTGCGGACCGCAGAATGCTTGATGACATCCTGACGATAGGCGAGCGTTCCGGCTCCGTCGGAGGCCGGCTCGGCATCGCGCTGCGGATCCTCCGCTCCGGCTGGAAATTCCGCCTCTTCTCCGACGAAACCCGCCTCGGCTGCCTCCTCCGCTACGTCTGGGGCTACTTCTTCGTCAAGGACCTTAAACTATCATGACGCACCGCCTCCCTCGGATTTCCGCGCCTGTGCGCGGATCATATTCTGCGGGTTCCGTCTCCCGGCCCGCCCCGGTCTTGCAGGCGTGCAATGTAAATGCTTGAAACTGAGTATTTTCCTTGCTTTTCCTCTTCCATTTTTGAGACAGGGATTTTGGTGATTTGATTGATTATCAGGGTTTTATATTGCACGCGTATGCTGGGCTTTTTCAAATTGGTTGGTAGAGTTTGATGAACAGGGGGCAGACGCATAATATTAAAGAGGGCCACTCTTGCGGGTAGCCCTCCGGAGCCAAGGCTCCTGCGGAGATGTCGGTGCAGCACCGGTCAGAGACCGATTGGGCCATAACTCAAGCTAATGCTTTCGCCAGTGGGCCTTCACGTGGACTCTTTTTCCGTTCTGAACTCTCCAGTGGGAGCGCACATAAACGGGTTTGGCATCTGTACCATGGACAGAGATGCACATGATGAATAGGTCGTATTTTATCATATTCAAGTTTGTTTTATTAGTCGGGGACCTTCTCATTGACAAACCTGACCATCTCCGCTCTGTTACATAAAAAGAGCATCGCTCCTGGAGAGGAGACAATGCTCTAACTGATAAAATACGGCCGATTCCACGACCACAAACTTGCTGGAACAAAGTTACGAATTAGTTTTTGAAATCCAACAGATTTAGGGACTTTCGATGGTAATTGATTCTCATCTTCTCGATTCTCTTTCCGCCCAGGCCAAGGCTTCGCCTCGCTTGAGGATGAATTTCGATCTGCGGAATTCTCCCGCGGACGACTCGCAGCGGATGCTGAATGCGCTGGAGCCTGGGACGGAGTTGCCGATCCATCGGCACATGAAGTCGTCGGAGACGATTGTGATCCTGCGGGGGAGCGCGACGCAATACTTCTATGACGACGCGGGGCAGGTGACGGAGCGGGTGACGATCGCTGTCGGCGGTCCTTGCGTCGGGATGTCCGTCGAGGCCGGGCGGTGGCACCGCCTGGTGCCCCATGAGCCCGGCACCGTCATCCTCGAGTGCAAGGACGGCCCCTATGAGCCTTTTGCCCCCGCGGATATCAAGGAAAAACCCGATAATTGCTGATTATCGAAGAAATACTCGATAATTACCTCTTCGCGACCGTGGTCACTAATGCGTTAACTACTAGCACTTTATTTGGTTTTGATACCCTGATTACAGGGGAGTAGTTAAATGGTCTATCGAATTGATTGTCAGTACTTTACTTACCACGCCTCGGCTGGTGGTTATGCCTCTTCTCCGACAAGACCCACCTCGGCCGTCTCCCTTGGCTCTCTGTGCCTGTGTGCGTGCAATGTAACTATTTGAAATTGAGCATTTTCCTTACTTGTCCTCTTCCGTTTTTGAGACGGGGAATTTGACGATTTAATTGATTATCAAGGTTTTATATTGCACGCGATTGCTGGGCGTTTTCAAGCCGGGTGGTAGAGTTTGATGAACAGAAGACCTTTTTGATATAAAAAGAGCATCGTCCCCTCACGGGAAACAATGCTCTACATGATAAAATCGACCTAGCCCACGGCCAAATAGTCTCGCTGGAACAAAGATAGGTCTTTATTTTTGAAACTCAATACAATTACATAATGAAAAAAGCACTAATCACCGGTATTACCGGGCAGGATGGGTCCTTTCTCGCGGAGTTTTTGATCGAGAAGGGATATGAGGTTCATGGCATACTTCGGCGCAGTTCGTCGTTCAATACGGGGCGTATCGAGCATCTGTATCTGGACGAGTGGGTGAGGGATATGAAGAAGAGGCGTCTGGTCAATCTTCATTGGGGCGACATGACGGACTCGTCGAGCCTGATCCGCATCATCTCGGAGATCAGGCCGGATGAGATCTACAACCTTGCGGCGCAGAGCCATGTAAAGGTGTCGTTCGATGTGCCGGAGTTCACGGCGGATGCGGATGCGATAGGTGTGCTCAGGCTGCTGGAGGCCGTGCGCATCGCGGGTTTGGCGAAGACCTGCCGCATCTACCAGGCTTCGACTTCGGAGCTGTTCGGCCTGGTGCAAGAGGTGCCGCAGAAGGAGACGACGCCGTTCTATCCGCGCAGCCCGTATGGCGTGGCAAAGCAGTACGGGTTCTGGATCGTGAAGAATTATCGCGAGAGCTACGGGATGTATTGCTGCAACGGCATTCTGTTCAACCATGAGTCGGAGAGGCGAGGGGAGACGTTCGTGACGCGCAAGATCACGCTCGCGGCTGCGCGCATTGCCCAGGGATTCCAGGACAAGCTGTACCTTGGCAATCTCAACTCGCTCCGCGACTGGGGATATGCCAAGGACTACGTGGAGTGCATGTGGCTGATGCTGCAGCAGCCGCAGCCGGACGATTTCGTGATTGCGACGGGGCAGTATCATTCCGTGCGGGAGTTCTGCACGCTGGCCTTCAAGGAGGTCGGGATCGAGCTCCGCTGGGAAGGCGAGGGCGTGGACGAGAAGGGCATCGACGTCGCGACCGGCAGGACGCTGGTCGAGGTGGATCCGAAGTACTTCCGTCCGGCCGAGGTCGACCAGCTGTTGGGCGATCCGACCAAGGCCCGGACCGTCTTGGGGTGGAATCCTCAGAAGACGAGCTTCGAGGATCTGGTGAAGATCATGGTCAAGCATGACATGAAGAAAGTTCGCAAACTTTATTTGCGCAGCAAGTTGGATGATGGAGAAGAATAGCAAGATCTACGTGGCCGGGCACCGGGGAATGGTGGGTTCGGCCATCGTCCGCGAGCTTCAGAGGCAGGGTTATACCAATATCGTCGTGCGGACGCACAAGGAGCTGGACCTTTGCCGGCAGGCGGATGTGGAGGCGTTTTTCGAGGCGGAGAAGCCGGAATATGTGTTCCTGGCCGCCGCCAAGGTTGGCGGCATCGTCGCCAACCAGAGTGCGCTGGCGGACTTCATGTACGACAATATGATCCTGGAGATGAATGTGATCCATGCGGCTTGGAAGAACGGCTGCAAGAAGCTGGAATTCCTGGGGTCGTCGTGCATTTACCCGCGCATGGCGCCGCAGCCTATGCCGGAGAGCTGCCTGCTGACCGGCGCGCTGGAGAAGACGAACGAGGCTTACGCCTTGGCTAAGATATCCGGCCTGAAGTACTGCGAGTTCCTGAACAGGCAGTACGGGACGGACTATATCTCGGTGATGCCGACCAATCTGTACGGGCCGAATGACAACTACCATCCGGAGCATTCGCATGTGCTGCCGGCCCTGATCCGTCGCTTCCACGAAGCGAAGGTGGCCGGCGCGCCTTCCGTCACCTGCTGGGGTGACGGGTCTCCTCTGCGGGAATTCCTCTATGTGGATGACCTCGCCAATCTGTGCGTGTTCCTGATGAACAATTATTCCGGCAATGAGACCGTGAATGCCGGTACAGGCAAGGAGCTGACTATCAAGGAACTGACTGAGTTGGTGGCCAAGGTGGTCGGTTATACCGGAGAGATCCTTTGGGATACTACGCGTCCCAACGGGACGCCGCGCAAGCTCTTGGACGTGTCCAAGGCCACTGCGCTCGGCTGGACTTACAAGACCGAGCTGGAGGACGGCATCAGGCTGGCGTATGATGATTTCTTGAACAATCCAATGCGCGCGGAGCGGTAATGGCAAAGAAGGTTTTTGTTTCGGGATGTTATGACCTGCTGCACAGCGGGCATGTGGAGTTTTTCCGGCAGGCGTCGGCGTATGGCGACTTGTATGTGGGTATCGGGTCGGATGCGACGATATTGGACTATAAGCATCACAAGACCGTTTACAGTGAGCAGGAAAGGCTCTTCATGGTGAAGAGCATCCGCTATGTGAAGGATGCGTTCATCAATGCCGGAAGCGGGGTGATGGATTTCGTGCCGACTGTGGATTTCCTCAAGCCGGATATACTGGTCGTGAATGAGGATGGCGGGAGCGAGGAGAAGAAGCGGTTTTGCGAAGAGCGGGGGATCGAGTACGTAGTACTCTCCCGCGACCCCCACGAGGGGCTGGAGGCCCGCTCGAGCACATCTTTGAAGAAAGTGGGGAGCCGGATACCGACGCGTCTGGACCTGGCGGGGACGTGGATAGACCAGCCGTATGTGTCTTGTTTCGCTCCGGGCTGGGCTATCACGATCTCGCTGGAGCCGACGTTCGAGGTGCGGGAGCGTTGCGGGCTGTCGACTTCAACGCGCAATGTGATAAAGAAGATATGGCCTTACCAGCTGCCGAACATGGACCCCGAGATGCTGGCTAAACTGGTTTTCTGCTTCGAGAATGACCCCGAGCGGTCCGACGGGATCGTGTCCGGGGCTCAGGATTCCATCGGAATCTGCGTGCCCGGACTCTGCCGGCATTATTATGACAACCGTTTCTGGCCGGACAAGATCGAGACCTGCTACGACGAGAATGTACTCTCGTGGCTGGAGGAACATCTGTGCATGATACCGATGTTTCCCCGGCGGCCGGGGTGCTCGGTGGTAGCCGGGAAGGATATCACCGAGGCTAAGGTCCGGGCGCTCGCGTCCGCAGCGGAACGCTGCTGGGACGCGATCCTGGCCCGGGACCTCGACGCCTTCGCCGGCGCCTACCGGGCCTCCTTCGAGGCCCAGGTGGCGATGTTCCCGGCGATGATCCAGCCCGGCGTGCAGGAGTACATTGACATGTACTCCGCCCAGCCGGGCGTCCTCGCCTGGAAGATGCCGGGCGCCGGCGGCGGGGGCTACCTCGCGCTCGTCTGCGCCTCGCGCTCCGCCTTCCCCCCCGCCGCCATCCCCCTCACCATCCGCCGCCCCGGTATGTAACCCCTCCGCCATCCCCCCTCACCATCCGCTGCCCGTATGTGACCCCGCCGCCGTGATCCCCCTCACCATCCGCCGCCCCGGTATGTATCCCGCCAGCCTGCTCTCTCTCACCATCCGCTGCCCGGTATGTGACCCCGCCGCCGTGATCCCCCTCACCATCCGCTGCCCGGTATGTGACCCCGCCGCCGTGATCCCCCTCACCTTCCGCCGCCCCGGTATGTAACCCCGCCGCCGTGATCCCCCTCACCTTTCGCCGCCGTATTCCTCCTTGCCGTGTGTTTTGTAAGTGATTGATTATACGACTATTGACTGAAACCTCATCCTCCGTTTTAGATAGGGAATTTTAGCGGATCAAATTGATTTTCAATCCATTGCAAAACACGCTTCTGTCTCAGGCAACTATAAACTAGAGATCTACTGAATACATTTAGGATATGGATAAGATAACGTTCGTCAAACGCGTCGCCATCTGGGTGGCGGTGGTAGCTGCTTTGGCCATCGCCGTCATCGGCCTCTGCTTCGGCCGCGTCATCGAAGGCTCCCTCGCCGCCGAGATAGGGAAGTGGGTTCTTATGGGCCTCGTGGTCATCGGCATCTTGGAGGGCTTCGTCTACTTCCTCGGTCCCTTGATCTGGCACTTCACCTACGGCAAACGAAAGTGACCGTGCGCAACTGACCGAATCGCTGTTAACTTGCCGGACATTTCGCCTGCGTCAAACGCAAATAGCTGGATCACAATTGACCGAATGACTAAATGACTGAGCGCCCTAGGACGTTTTTGCCTAAATGACTTTTCGAGGAGTTGCGTTCGCAGCTCCTTTTTCGTTTCCTCCTGTCTGGCGCATGTTTTCCCCGTTTTTGTGCGCTTTTCGCCGGAATCGGCTGCTTCCGCGCACGTTTTTCCCGTTTTCGTGCGCTTTTCCCCGTGATCGTCTGCTTCCGCGCACGTTTTCCTCATTTTCGTGCGCTTTTCCCGGTGATCGTCTGCTTCCGCGCGCGTTTTCCTCATTTTTGTGCGCTTTTCCCCGTGATCGTCTGCTTCCGCGCATGTTTTCCCCATTTTCGTGCGCTTTTCCCGCTGATCGTCTGCTTATGCGCACGTTTTCCCCGTTTTCGTGCGCTTTTCCCCGTGATCGTCTGCTTCCGCGCATGTTTTCCCCGTTTTTGTGCGCTTCACTGCCGCCTTTCCTCCTTTCCGCCAGCCCATTATAATATGTTTTTCGCCCTCCTTCTCGCTATTTCCCCATTTCCTTTCTCCATTTCCGCCCTTTCCACTAGCACTTCCTATTTCTCTAACCCTCTCCTCTCGCCCTTTTCGTCCTTCTGATTTCCTCTCTTTCGCCCCTACCTATCTTTAGCGCTTCCTCTCTCTTACTTCCCCTCCCGCCATCTCCTTCCGCACCTCTCTAACCCGGGCACAATTCACTATTTGGCGATATGCATCAAGCGCGAAATCGGCCTTTGAGGGGCAAAAACGCGGCAGATGCGACATTGTAATGTCGCATGAAGAGCGTTTTCCTTCACCAAATGCCGAAAGTGCGCTTGGTCGGAATTGCACTGGGGAGCGCTTTGGCCTACTACTGAGTGAGCTTCACGACTTGCTACTGGGCGTGCTTCTGGGAGGGGCTACCACGATGGGTCTTTTCCTGAGGGCGCTTCTGGGGGGGCTGCCGATATGAGCCTTCTTCTGAATGCGCTTCTATAGTAATCAATGCTATTCTATTTTAATCCTGCCGCGACGGCAAATATGTGGGTGGTTTTTGGGCGTCGCGGTTTGTTTTTGTGTGGATTGGGGCAGTTTTGTGACGCGACGTTGAAAAAACGGCTTATATCTGGGCGTCGCGGTGAGGGCGTTGGAGGGGCCAGCGAGTGTGTTGTTGAGGTTGAGGTCTGTGAGGGTGATGGTTGGGAAGGGTGGGGGTGACAGTTTGTGAGGGTGATCGTCGGTGTGGGTGGAGAGCTCTTGAAAGTGTGGGGAGGGACGGTAGATTTGTTCTGACGTTGGAATGTTTGAGGATATGTTTAGAATGTGAGGGGCTGTAAGTGCCACCCATTCTCTTCTGCTTTCTCTAACCAGGGCGCAATTTACTACTTGGCGATATGCATCAAGCGCGAAATCGGCCTTTGAGGGGCAAAAACGCGGCAGATGCGACATTAAAATGTCGCATGAAGAGCGTTTTCCCTCGCCAAATGCCAAAAGTGCGCTTGGTCGGAATTGTATTGGGGGGGCGCTTGGGCTAAGCTTGCAACTGAGCTGGTTTGGGTGGTCTGGTCTGGTCTGATCTGGTCTTGTCTGGCCTGGGCAAGGCTAGGGAGGTTGGGTTAGGCTAAGTTTAAGGCCAGGGGTAATGGTAAAATGAGGGTAAAGGTGAAGGTGAAAGAGATGGTGATGAGTGTGATGCTGAGAGAGAGGGTGATGGCGATGGCGGGTGAGAAGGATAGGCTAGAGGAGGGTGAGGAGGTGGGAGATGAGGAAGCCGAGGTAGTTGCCGGCGGCGTAGCCGATGACGCCAACGGCGAGGCCGCCGGCGAGGACGCGGCGGTTGTTCATTGCGGCAGCCATCATGGGGACGAAGGGCGGGGAGCAGATGTAGGCGACGGAGCTGATCGTCATGGTGTCGGCGTCGATCTTGAGGAGCCTGGCGAGGAGGACTTGGAGGAGGAGGGAGCCGAAGACGACGAAGGCGAGGTAGCCGAGGAGGTTGACACTGCCGGAGATGCTGAGGTTGCGGAGGTCGGCCATGGAGGCGACGACGACGGAGAAGACATAGATGAAATACATTCCGATGTCGTAGCTGTGGCGGAGTTGTTTGATGGGGCGCCAGAAGGAGGCGGCGATGCCGAGGGTGGTGAGGGAGAGGATGAGGACGGTCATGAAGGCGGCGTCGCCGGCGAGGAGGCCGAGGCTGGCCGAGATGCCGATGATGAGGGCATCGACGGCCAGGAGGATGGCGGCGTCGCGGAGGCCCCGGCGGGTGAAGAGCCCCTGGAAGGGGCGCTCCGCCCGCCCGCCGGCAGCCTCTGGCTCGCCACCGCCGGCCCCGGGGCGATCGGTTGCCCCGGACGCGCTGGTGGAGTCGAGGTTGCCGTTTGCCTCGGGCGCCATGGTTGGCTTGAGGCCGGTTATGGGGCCGGGGGCAATGGCGTCGGAGTCGTGGGGGAGGATGCGGCGGAAGAGCTTGAAGCCGATGGCGAGGAGGAAGGTCACGTAGAGGAAGCTGACCGCCATGTCGAACGAGTTGAGGAGGACGAAGGTCTCCTCGGGGACGTCCAGCATGACTTGGAGGGAGGCGAGGTTGATGGTGCCGCCGGTGTAGACGCCGGTGAGCATGCCGCCGATCTTGGGGCCGTCCTTGAGACCTTTGCCGAAGAGGAGGTAGCCGGCGATGACGGCGGCGGTGACGGCGAGCATGCCGGACAGGAGGGCTAGCAGTTGGCTGCGCGTTCCGCTGCGGCGGAAAGTGCAGGAGAACAGCATGAGCGGGATGGCCAGGGGGACCATGGCGCTGGAGAGCGCCTGCTGGATCCGCGCCATCCCGGCAGGGTGGAAGAGGTTGCCGACGAGGATGCCGAGCAGATAGAGGATCAGGACGGGGCCGATTTTGCCGAGCGTCGGGAATTGCCGGCAGAGCCGGAGGACTCCCGCCGGGGCAAGGAGGAAGAACAGCGTTATGAGGATGGTTCCTGCTGACATGTCCTATTTCTCGGAAGGGTCCTTGGCGCGGGGGTGGGCCTTGTCGTAGACGGCTTTGAGACGCTCGATGGAGTTGTGGGTGTAGACCTGGGTGGCCGCCAGGGAGGAGTGGCCGAGGAGCTCCTTGATGGAGTTGAGGTCGGAGCCTTCGTTGAGCAGCTCGGTCGCCAGTGTATGGCGCAGGACGTGGGGGGATTTGCGGCCGGTGATGTCGGGGACGGAGCCGAGCTCGGCCTTGACAGCCCGGTCTATGTAGACCGGGTAGAGCCGGCGGCCGGACGGAGTCCGCAGGAGCGGATCTCCGGCCGCCGGCCTCCCGCCGAAGTACACTTCGGCAGCCTCCAGATACCGCTCCGTCTCCCGCACTACCGCCGGCACGAGCGGCACGTCGCGCATCTTGTCTCCTTTTCCCTTGACTTTCAGGATATTGCGTTCAAAGTCAAGGCTTTGGATGTCGAGCGACGCAAGCTCGGCGCGCCGGAGGCCCGTGCCGTGGAGGAACGACACGACGAGCCTCCGGAGGCGGCGCTCGTAGAGTGTCCGAGCGAGCGGGGCGGGCGCCCCGGCCGGCTGGCCATCCGGCACGCCGGCCGGCCCCGCGCCCCGCCCGCACACCTCTCGCAGCAGCTCGAGGCTGTCCTCCGACACGGCAAACTCCGTGTCGGAGAGGTAGCGCTCCATGGCCTCGTCGCGGTAGAATATCGGGAGGCGTTTCTCCGTCTTTGGACGGGTCACAAGCCGGACAGGATTGGACCGAAGGACCCCCTGGGTCATCAGGTATCTGCAGAATCCGCTGAGGACCGACAGGTGCAGATTGACTGTACGGGTGCCGAGCTTGCGGTCCTCCATGATATGGACCTCGTAATTGCGGACGGATGTAGGATTGAGCGAAGCGGCCAGCTCATCGGAAGAAGAAGGATCCTCAAGCGAATACGCTGCATACTCCGTCAGGACGTCATTATAGATGTCCCGCGTCCGCTGGGAATACCTTCGGACTGTCTCGACATAGCGGATATAATTGCCTATCAGGGGATTCATTGGCAAAGACGATCTAGAGAGACCCTTCACCGACCGGCACCAACCCCATTTCGGCCGCTTTCTGACGCATCAGCCTGTCGGCCGCTTCGAAATCATTGTCGATGACGCCGTCGAGGATGGCTTCCTTGACGTATTCTTTCAGTACGCCTATCTCTTTGCCCGGCCCTATGCCGTATACCTCCATCACGTGTTCTCCGGTGATGGGGTTCTTGAAGTTGCGGATGGAGTCCTTGGCCTCGACTTCGACCATCTTCTGCTGGACGAGCTCGAAGTTGTGCTTGATGCGCGCCACCTTCGCGGGGTTCTTGGAGGTGATGTCGGCATTGCACAGGAGCATAAGGTCGTCGATGTCGTTGCCGGCGTCGAAGAGGAGGCGCCGCACCGCCGAGTCCGTGACCTCGTCGTCGACGAGGGCTATCGGCCGCAGGTGCAGGCGCACGAGCTTCTGGACGTATTTCATCTTCTCGTTCAGGGGCATCATCAGGTCCTTGAAAATCTTCGGAACCATCTTGGCACCAATGACTTCGTGACCGTGGAAGGTCCAGCCGGACCCAGGCTCGAAGCGCTTGGACGCGGGCTTGCCGATGTCGTGCAGCAGCGCGGCCCAGCGGAGCCACAGGTCCGGCTGGGTGCGGACGCTCTCCACGAAGCCGTTGCCGTCGAGCTCGGGCGTGTAGTCGCGGAGCTGGCCCGCGGCAATGCCTTCGGCCTCGGCCGCGGCGACGTTGTCAAGCACCGCGAGCGTGTGCGAGAAGTTCTCCTTGTGGCCCCGGCCCTCGATAGTCTCGACGCCCTTGAGGGCCGAAAGCTGCGGGAGCACGTGCTCCAGCAGCCCGGTCTCGTCCATCAGCCTGAAGGCGATCGACGGCCGGGGCGTGACGAGCATCTTGTTGAGCTCTTCGGCGATGCGCTCCTTGGAAAGGATCGCGAGCCGGTCGCTCATGCGCCTCATGGCCCCGAGCGACTCGGGGACGATCTGGAACTCCTGCTCCGGCGTGGAAAGCTTGGCCGCGAAGCGGATGGCCCGCAGCATGCGGAGCGGATCGTCGGAGTAGGTGGTGTCGGGCTCGAGGGGAGTGCGGATGATGCCTGCGGCGAGGTCCCGGATGCCCCCGAAGGGGTCCACGAGCTCGCCGAAGCTGTCTTTCTGCAGGCTGAAGGCCATGGCGTTGATGGTGAAATCGCGCCGCAGCTGGTCGTCCTCGAGTGTCCCGTTCTCCACGATCGGCTTGCGCGACTCGCGGCGGTAGGACTCCTTGCGGGCGCCCACGAACTCTACTTCGTCGCCGCGGTAGCGCATCATCGCCGTACCGAAATTCTTGAAATACGAGACGTTCTTGCCCGTCGCCTCGCCCACGGCTTCGGCGAAATCGATGCCGCTGCCCTCGACCACTATGTCGATGTCGTTACAGGGCCTGCCAAGGAAACAGTCACGTACGTAACCGCCGATCACGAAGGCTTTTACGCCTCGCTTGGCGGCCACTTCCGAGACTATCGCAAAGATCGGCTTGTCGAGGAATCCTGTGGTTATTGTCGGCATTGGGCAAGCATTTCTTCGTAGACCGGAGCCTTGTCGAGGAACGCGTATCCGTCCCCGGTCTTCCTGCAGATATAGGTCAGATGTCCGTTGGTCAGGAAAAGGAAAGGCACCTGCAGGACTGCGCTGTAGCGCAATGCCTGCTCCAGTACCTCCTTGCTGATCTCGATGTCCGGGCGCTTGCACTCGACGACCGCCATGGGAACGCCGCCGTGTCCGTAGACCACGATGTCCGCGCGCCATTTCTTGCCTGCACCGTACTCCAGGGCCACTTCGCTCATCATCTGATGGAGCGGAACGCCCGCCGCGGTGCGGAGCTGCTCGATGAACCACTGGCGCACCCGCTCCTCGGGCGTGAGGGACACGTCCTTGCGTCTGAGCGGGTCATATATCGATTCCATGGTCACTTTCGGCAGATTGACATCAATTTTCCTGACAAGATTACAAAGTTAACATATTTTTGTTTATATTTGCACCCGCAAACCGCAAAGGAGAGGTGCTCGAGTGGCTGAAGAGGCGCGTCTGGAAAGCGCGTGACCTCCCAAAGGGGTTCGCGGGTTCGAATCCCGCCCTCTCCGCTGAAAGCCGAGGCTGTCATCAGCCTCGGCTTTTCGCGTCGACGGCGGGATCACCCTTTCTCTTTTTTTCTCGAGCGCGGAATCTAATTCATCAGTTGTGCCTTTGCGTCGATGGTGGTCCCAAGTCCTCTCCCCCTCAGCGCTCTGCACCGGTCCCCACCACTCCCGCAGCGTGTCCCGTTCTGCACAGGAGGATCCCAGACATCTTCTCAGTCCTCCTACGCGCAGGGAAACCCCCTCCAAGCGTGTTCCGACCCGCGCAGGAGGACCCCAGACATCTTTTCAGTCCTCCTACGCGCAGGGAAACCACTCCCAAGCGTGTTTCGGCTCTCACAGGAGGAATGTCGGCGCCCTTGCACTCCTCCTGTGCAGATGGAAACCACTCCCAAGCATGTTCTGACTCGCACAGGAGGACCCCAGACATCTTTTCAGTCCTCCTACGCACCGTACTCCTCCTTCGCAAGCGCGGCGAGTGGAATCCCGCCGTTCCCGTCTCGGATTCCCGATAAATGAACAAAACGGGCAGTTTTGTTCAGGATAGACGCCAAGACTATTAAATCTGAACAAAAACGGCCGTTTTGTTCAGAATTGCGCCCGAAATCGCTGAAAATGAACGAAATCGGCCTATTTGTTCATCGGTGGCCCGTGGGAGGTGGACTAGATGGAGTCTGCTTCCGGGATGGGGCAGTGAGGGGACCAGAGTGGATTTACGGAGTGGTGGAAGGAGGGGCTAGAGGGCGTATTATGAACGGGATAGTGAGGTGAGGGGATTAAGGGGGGAGTATGCTTAAGGGACGGTAAGGGGCCAAGAGGGACTCCCGTGACGGTGGGGGGGGGACAGTGAGGACGGTGAGGGAGTTTGCTATCTGGATGGTAGGGGGACGGTGGATGACCGCGACGGAGAAGATCGGGGTGGAATTTCGGCGTCGCGGCAGGGAAACAGGGGGAAACGCCGGAAAACGAACCGCGACGCCAAAACAGAGTTCTGTTTTTGGGCGTCGCGGTTAAAGTCGAAAGACTTGCGCTACCGGTCGATGGCGTAGGTGATGGTGGCGACGCCGCGGACCTTCATGACGGCGGGGTTCTCTTCCGTGCTGGAGATGGAGAACTGGCCCTGGTCGGCGGTGATGAGCTTGCCTAGCTTGCTGCCGTAGTTGGCGACGAACTGGGTGGCGGTGGTCTTGGCGTTGGCGATGGCTTCCTCGATCATTTCCTGCTTGAGGTCCTGGAATCCGGTGTAGTCATAGTTGATGTAGTTGTAGCCGCCGAGCGCGATGCCCTTGGAGAGGAGCTCACCCTGCTTCATGACGATGCCCTTGACCAGGTCGACGTTGGACGAGGTGATGGTGATGGGTGTCGTGAGCTTGTAGTTGAAGGGGATGTACTCGTTGGACCAGCGGTTGGAGATGCGGTCGTCCACCTCGGGAGGGAGGATGGATATCTCGCTCTCGGACAGGCCGTTGCTCTTGAGGAAGGCCACGACGGTCTCGTTGGTCTTCTGGATCTCGTTGTAGAGTGCGGGCAGTGCGTCGCCGGTGACGTATGTGGAGAGTTTCCAAGTGATCTTGTTGGCCGGAACCTCACGCTCGGAAAGTCCCTTTACCGTGACCTGGCGGTCCTTGTCTATGAATCTGATGATGCCGCTCCTGAGGATGAAACCGAAGAGGATGAGGCTGAGGCCGACTATGACGGCCGCGATGATCTTGTTGTCTTTCATGATTTGCGATCTTTTCCGCGAAGTTAGTCAAAAAGGATACCATACTGGATGACTTTTTTAAATAATCTTCGTTTTGTGACATGATTTTTGTATATTTACAATCGTCAACCTGGACTAACCGCCCCGAAAGGGGTTTTTAACATATTTCATTATGGAGATCAAGATCAAATCCTTGAAATTCGACGCGGACCAGAAGCTGGTCGCTTTCGTCGAGAAGAAAGTTTCAAAGCTGGAGAGGTTTTACGAGGGTGTGGATACCGTGGATGTGATCCTTTCCCTGCTTCCTGAGCCGGAGAACAAGAACGCCAGGATCCAGATCCATGTGCCGGGCCAGGAGCTCATCATCGAGCGCAACGCCAGGACCTTCGAGGATGCCGTCACCGAGTGTGCCGATGCGATGAAGGAGAAACTGACCAGATTCAAGGAGAAACTCTACGAAGGATAGCAGACATACTTTTATTGTGAGGATGGTTGTCAAACCATCCTTTTTTTTTACCTTTGTGTACTATGGCAAAGAGTTCCGTACAGATTCCCGCGCTGTGTTCACAGCTCGCCGAAGACGCCCGCAGGGGCGTTTTCAAGCCGGTGTATCTGCTGATGGGCGACGAGCCGTATTATCCCGACCTGGTATGTGATGCCGTCATGGCGAACTGCGTGGAGGAGGGGTTCAAGGATTTCAACGAGTACATATTCTACGGGGCCGACACCACGGCCGACAACGTCGTCTCGGCGGCGAGGCAGTATCCGATGATGTCGGACCGCATCCTTGTCGTGGTGAAGGAGGCGCAACTGATGAAGGATATCGAGACGCTGCAGTACTATTGCCAGCAGCCGCTGGACTCGACGGTGCTGGTGGTGCTGATGCACAAGGCCTCCGTCGACAAGCGCAAGGCCTTCTACAAGAGCGTGCAGAAGTGCGGTGGCGCCATCGTCGAGTCGCCATCGCTGCGGGACTACGAGATTGCGGACTGGATAGTCCGCTATTTCCGCAGCCGCGGGCTGAACATTTCGCCAGAGGCGGCTTCCCTGATGGGGGAGAGCACGGGCACCGAACTCAGTACCATCGTGGTGGAGACCGACAAGCTCGTCAAGAATCTCCCGGAGGGGGTGGACACCGTGACGGTGGCCGACGTCGAGAAGAACGTCGGCATCAGCCGCCAGTTCAGCGTCTTCGAGCTGAACCGCGAACTGGCGGCCCGCAATGCCGCCAAGGCGGTGCGCATCGCGACGCACGTCGGCTCCGCCGCGCGTTTCGCGATGCCCATGGCCGTCAGCGTGATCTTCTCGCAGTTCTACAAGGTGCTCCGCTACGCCGCCCTGCTGCAGCGCAGCCCCCGGCCTTCTCCGGAGGAAAAGGCCGAGGCCCTGGCGGGCGTCAACCCTTACTTCTACCGCGACTACGACGTGGCGGTCCGCAACTATCCGCTGCCCAAGTGCATGCAGGTGATCTCCATCCTGAACGAGTACGACTACAAGGGCAAGGGCGGCGACGGCGGCGACATGGATCAGGGCACTCTCCTCGTAGAGATGGTCACGAGGATACTTAATGTTTGAAAAGTTTTTGAAAAACTTCAACTATTTGTTGTTTTTCAATATATTTTTATTATTTTTGCATCGCTAAACAGAAAGAACGAACAATGGGATTGATTGAGTGCAAGGAAGTTTGCAAGAGTTTCGGTGAGAAGGTGGCCCTCGACCACGTCTCCATCGACATCCCCGAGGGCAGGATTTTCGGACTGCTGGGTCCCAACGGCGCAGGAAAGACCACCCTCATCCGTATCATCAACCGTATCACCATCCCCAATTCCGGTGAGGTCCTCTTCAAGGGAGTCCCCATCACTCAGCGCGACGTCGAGAAGATCGGATACATGCCGGAGGAGCGCGGACTGTACCGCAAGATGAAGGTGGGCGAGCAGGCCATGTACCTCGCCCAGCTGAAGGGCATGAGCGCCCGCGACGCGCGCACCGGCCTCAAGGAGTGGTTCGTCCGCTTCGGTATCCAGGACTGGTGGGACAAGAAGGTGGAGGAGCTCTCCAAGGGTATGGCCCAGAAGCTCCAGTTCATCACCACGGTGGTCCACAAGCCCAGCCTGCTGATCCTCGACGAGCCTTTCTCGGGCTTCGACCCGGTCAACGCCGACATCATCCGGAAGGAGATCCTCCGCCTGCGTGACGAGGGCGCTACCATCGTGCTCTCTACCCACAATATGGAGTCCGTCGAGGAGCTTTGCGACGAGATCGCGCTGATCAACAAGTCCCGCCTGGTAATCACCGGCGGAGTCGAGCACATCCGCCGCGAATACGGCAACAACAACGTCGAGCTCGTCTATACCGACGCCGACGGCCGCCACACCGAGGTGCTTCCTCGCGAGGTTGACGGCAACTCCACGCTCGAGGCCTACATCGCCAAGGGCGTGACCATCAACTCCTACAAGGAGCTGATGCCCCGCATGAACGATATCTTTATCAAACTTGTAACAGGGGAGGACGCGAAATGAATCTGAAAACCATAGGCATAATCATCAGGCGCGAGTATCTCAACAAGGTCAAGAAGAAGAGCTTCCTGATCACCACCTTCCTCGTGCCCATCCTCGTGGCCGGCCTGACCATCGGTGGCATGGCGGTCATGATGACCACCAAGGAGAAGACCAAGACCATCGCGGTCGTGGACCGCTCCGGCATAGTTCTCCCGTATCTGGAGGATACCGAGACCATCAAATACGTTGACTGCAGCGGCCAGGAGGCCGATTCGATCAAGCTTCGTCTCTCGAACCTGGGTTATGACGGTCTGCTGAGCATCCCGGCACTTGATACCGTTGCCAAGACCGTCAACCCCGACCTGTTCTCGACCAAGCCCCTGGGCATGGACCTGACATCGAACATCAACAACCGCCTGGACAAGGCCGTGGAGGACTATCGTATAGCCTCTTACGATATCGAGGGTCTGGATGAGATAATGAAGGCGGTCAAATCCGATGTCAAGCTGCACTCCTACACCGTAGATGAGAGCGGCAAGGAGAAGATATCCGAGGCGGGTGTCTACTCCATCATCTCCATGGTGCTGGGTATCATTATCTTCATGTTCGTCACGATGTTCGGCAGCATGGTGATGTCCGCCGTGATCGAGGAGAAGCAGAGCCGTGTGGTGGAGGTCCTCGTATCTTCCGTCAAATCCACCGAACTGATGTTCGGCAAAATCATCGGCATCGCCCTGGTCGCCCTGACGCAGTTCCTTCTGTGGATCCTGTTGTCCGGAGTCATCATCGGAGTGGCCGGAGGCATCATGAAAGACAAGCTCATCGAGCAGGCCGATCCCGCCGAACTGGCCCAGTCGCTGGGTGTCAGCCCCGACCAGCTCGACACCGTGGATTTCACCCAGCTTGCCGGCACCGACAATGACATGGCGATGGCTCTCGACATGTTCCACAGCATCCCGATTGGGAAGATCATCATCATCTTCCTGGTGTTCTTCCTCTTCGGTTACCTGCTCTACGCCTCGCTCTTCGCGGCCATCGGCTCAGCGGTGGAGAACGCCGAGGATACGCAGCAGCTGCAGATACCGCTGACGGTGCCGCTGATGCTGGGCTATATCATCGCGCTGTATGCGTTCAAGGCTCCTGACAGCTCCATCGCGTTCTGGGCCTCGATGTTCCCCTTCACCTCCCCGATCGTCATGATAGCCCGCCTGCCTTTCGGCGTGCCGGGCTGGGAGATAGCCGTTTCGCTGGGCCTCCTGATCCTGACGTTCGTCGTGTGTGCATGGGCTTCCGCCAAGATATACAAGGTCGGCATCCTGATGTTCGGCAAGAAGTCCTCGTGGAAGGATCTCTGGAAATGGCTGAAACAAAACTAGTTATATGAGACGATTCGTCATCCTGCTGTTGGCGTCGTCGCTGGCTGTCCTGCCGGCCGGCGCCTTCGGCTTCAAATGGAAGTCAACCCCCGTGGACGGTTCGCGTACGGGGGTGACCTGCCCCAACGCCGACAATGTGGAGGCGGCTATGGGCAGGATGGAAGGCCGCACTTACGTGGCGCCCAACGGGCGCCGCTTCAAGGGCCGTACGGCCACGGCCCGGGCCGCCAGGCTGATGCTGGCGGCGCAGCCGGGCATGGCCGACGTCAAGGAGGCCGTGGGCTTCTGCCCGACCGGCCTCGAGCGCGGCGGCGCCGAGAATGTCCTCGGCGACTGGGCCGTGGACATCCTCATGGAGGCCACCGCCGCCGAGACGGGCAAGCCCGTTGACATCGGCATCCTCAATCACGGCGGCATCCGCATCGACATGCCGCAGGGCACGGTCCTGATGGACGACATCATGTCGATGTTTCCTTTCAGGAACTATCTCTGCCACATGATGATGAAGGGGTCCGAGGTGCGCGCTCTGCTCGCGGCGAGCGCCCGCAGGCTCCCCGTGATCGGTGGCGTGAAGGCCACCGTCAAGGACGGGGAGCTGCTCGAGGTCCTCGTGGGAGGAGAGCCGCTGGATGACGACCGCATGTACGGCGTCGCATCCATCGACTTCCTCGTGACGGGCGGCGACAGCATCTTCACGGGCCGCGAGATGGACCAGGTCATCACAACCGACGTGCTGGTGTTCGACGCTATCCTCGGCAAGGTGCGCGAGCTGAATGCCGCCGGGAAGCCCATCGAGAAGGAGAGGGACGGCCGCGTCGTCGACCTCAGTGAAAGGAGGAGTAGGGACTAGCCATGAAGAGATTGTTGCTTACAATGCTCTGCCTGCTGGCAGTCATGGCCGGCGCCTCGGCGCAGCGCCTCGTCATCATCCATGTCAATGACACGCACAGCCACCTCGATCCGGAGCGTACCGGTGACGATATCGGTCACGGCGGCATCATCGAGCGCGCAGCCTACATAGACAGCGTCAGGAACGCCGTCGGCAAGGACAAGGTCCTGCTCTTGCACGCTGGAGACTGGAACCAGGGTTCGCCGTACTATTCTATTTTCGGAGGCGACCTCGAGGTCTCGCTGATCAACGCCCTCAAGTACGATTGCCTGACGCTTGGCAACCACGAGTTCGACAACGGTGTCGAGGACCTTGGCCGCAGGGTCAAGGGCATCAAGGCCCCCGTGATCTGTGCCAACTATGACTTCAGCCAGTTCGACATGGGAAGGAGGGGGGTGAAGCCTTGCACCATCATCCGCCGCGGCGGTCTGAAGATAGGCATCATCGGCATGCTCACCGACATCACCAAGGTGGTCTCATACGAGACTGCGAGCCGTATCCCGCGGGCTGGGACGGATGCCGAAGTTGTGAACAAATGGGCTGACTATCTGCGCAACGACAAGAAGTGTGATCTGGTCATCGTCCTGTCCCATCTGGGCTACGACGAGGACCTGGACCTCGTGAAGGAAACGCGAGGCGTAGACCTCGTGGTCGGAGGCCATTCGCACACATTCGTAAAGGACCTGGAGTACAGGACCGACCTTGAAGGCAAGCAGGTCCCGGTCATCCAGGACGGCTGCTGGGGCCTTAACATCGGCCGTATCGACGTCTATTAGAGAATATTGAGGCTCTGCTCGCGGATCTTCTCGAGCTCGTCTTTCATGCGGACCACGCACTTCTGGATGGAGGCGTGGTTCGCTTTGCTTCCGGTGGTGTTGATCTCGCGGCCCATCTCCTGGATGATGAATCCGAGCTTCTTGCCGGGGAAGGGTTCTCCGTCGATGGTGTCCATGAAGTACTTGCAGTGCTGGCGCAGCCGGACCTTCTCCTCGTTGATGTCGAGTTTTTCAAGATAATATACCATCTCCTGCTCGAAACGCTCGGGGTCTACCTTGGCCTTGAGCTCCTCGAGGTTCTTCATGAGCCTGGTGCGGACCGCTTCGAGGCGCTCCGCCTCGTGGCTTTCGACCTCGTCGTACAGGCCGAGGATCTTCTGCACGCGGGAGGTGACGTCTTTGTAGAGGGCTTCACCTTCCTTGACGCGGTAGGCGTCGATCGCGGCCAGGGCCTCGTCGACGGCTTTCTCCACGAGCGGCCAGTTGGCGTCGGTGATGACATCCTGCTTCTTGGCGTCGATGACATCCGGCATGCGCAACAGCGTGGCCAGCAGGTAGTTGGGTTCGTGGAGGGGGAGGTTGACGGCACCGATCTCGCTGCCGAGCGCCTGTATCTGCGAGAAATACTCCTTAGCGAGGGCGATGTTGACGGCCTTGGCGCCTTCGGAAGCATTGGGCTCCCAGGTGAGGAACATGTCGATGGTTCCGCGCTGGAGCTTGTCGGCTATCTTTTTCCTCACGCCCATCTCCTTGTCCTTGGGGAGCAGGGAAGTCTTGATGTTGATGTCGGCGTTCTTTCCGTTCACGGAGCGGAACTCCACCGTAAGCTTTCCGTTTTCAAGCAGGGCCTCGGACTTGCCGTAGCCGGTCATAGATCTTATCATGCCGAAATGTTGATTATATCCGTGCAAAAATACGAATATATTAATTAATTTTGCATGTTTTTAGAATAAGAAGTCATATGGCCGATATCAACAAAACCGTAGAGAATGCCGCCGAGCCGCGCAAGCTCAACTTCCTCGAGGAGATCATCGAAAAGGACCTCGCAGAGGGCAAGTACGAAAGCATCCTCACGCGTTTCCCCCCGGAGCCGAACGGCTACCTCCACCTGGGCCACGCCAAGAGCCTTTGCATCAACTTTGGACTTGCCGAGAAATACGGCGGCAAGACCAATCTCCGCTACGACGACACCAACCCCACCAAGGAGGATACCGAGTACGTCGACGCCATCAAGGAGGACATCAAGTGGCTCGGATTCCAGTGGGAGAAGGAATGCTACGCTTCCGACTATTTCGACCAGCTCTATGAGTGGGCCGAGCAGATGATCATGAAGGGGCAGGCCTATGTCGACGACCAGACTCTGGAGGAGATGCGCGAGAACCGCGGCACCGTGGACAAGCCCGGTACCGACAGCCCCTGGCGCAACCGTTCCGTCGAGGAGAATCTCCGGCTGTTCCGCGAGATGAAGGCCGGCAAGTACGCCGACGGCGAGAAGGTGCTCCGCGCCAAGATCGACATGGCCCATCCGAACATGATGTTCCGCGACCCTATCCTGTACCGCATCAAGCATGCGCACCATCACAGGACCGGTGACAAGTGGTGCATCTATCCGATGTACGACTACACCCACGGTCAGTGCGACTCCATCGAGCATATCACCCATTCCATCTGTACCCTCGAGTTCGACGTCCACAGGCCCCTGTACGACTGGTTCATCGAGACGCTCGGCATCTATCCGAGCCATCAGTACGAGTTCGCGAGGCTGAACCTCACCTATACCCTCATGAGCAAGCGCAAGCTCCTGGAGCTTGTGCAGAAGGGATTCGTCTCGGGCTGGGACGATCCGCGCATGCCTACGCTGTGCGGCGTCCGCCGCCGCGGATACACGCCCGAGGCGCTCAAGATGTTCTGCGACAAGATCGGCGTCAGCAAGCGCGACCAGCTCATGGACATCCAGTTGCTGGAGTGGTGCGTCCGTCAGGACCTCAACGCCCGTTCCAACCGCTACATGGTGGTGTCGGACGATCCCATCAAGGTCACGCTGACCAACTGGGAGCCGGGCAAGGTCGAATGGTTCGACTGCCCGCTCAATCCGGCCGAGCCGGAGGGAGCCACCCGTAGGGTGCCGTTCACCGGCGAGCTGCTCATCGACCGTGCCGACTTCATGGAGGACGCTCCGAAGAAGTATTTCCGGCTCAAGCCGGACGGAGAGGTGCGCCTCAAGTACACCTATATCATCAAGTGCAACGAAGTGGTGAAGGACGCGGACGGCAAGGTCGTCGAGCTCAAGTGCACCTACGACCCGTCCACGCGCCCCGGAGGCGGGGAGTGGCGTTCGGTCAAGGGCACCATCCATTGGGTGTCGGCAGCCCATGCCCGCGAGGTGGAGCTCCGCCTGTACGACCTTCTCTTCACGCTGGCCGACATGAGCCAGGTGCCGGAGGACAAGGACTACAAGGATTTCCTCAATCCCGAGTCGCTCGTCGTATCCAAGGGATACGCCGAACCCGCCCTGCTTGAGGACGGGTCCGGGATCGCCGTTCAGTTCGAACGCGTAGGTTATTTCTTCAAGGATCCAGACAGTACGCCGGAAAAGCCGGTCTACAACAAGACCACGGCGCTGAAGGATTCGTTCAAGATCCAGTAATACCGCTAGAGCGGAAGCCCCAGGAGCTTGCTCCTGGACAGAAGGCAGTCTCCTATCGAGGCTGCCTTTCTTCCCAATTGTGAAAAGCGGATGGTGGTGTCGCTGCTCACCCTGTTGAGGGAGAGCTTGTTGACGGCGGTCTTGATGGGATACATGAGGTAGTCGCCTCCGACGATGAGACGGCCTCCCACGACCACCAGGCCGGGATTGAAGATATTGATGATGCCGGCGATGCCGCGGCCGAGCGCGTCGCCGATGTCACCGATGCCGTCGATGGCGAGGACGTCCTCGTCCTCCACGGCCTTGAGGATCTCGTCGAGCGTCACGTCGCCGCGCTCGGCGAATATCTTGGACAGGGATGAGGTCTGGCCCTTGCTCAGCCTCTCGATGATCATCCTGTGCAGGGCCGATCCGGAAGCGCCGGTCTCAAGGCAGCCTTTCTTGCCGCAGCGGCAGATGAGGTCGTTGTCGAGTATGGGGAAGTGGCCGATCTCGCCGGAGAATCCTGACTTACCGTAGTAGAGCCTTCCGTCCAGGATCATTCCCATGCCGAGACCCCAGCTGAGGTTGACGAAGATGAAGTTCTTCTCGTCCTTGACGCAGGTGAGGTACTCGCCGTAGGCCATGGCCCTCGAGTCGTTCTCGATGCCGACGGGCACGTCCAGCTCGCGCTGGAAGAAGTCCTTGAGAGGGATGTCCTCAGTGACGAAATAGGTGAGACTGTAACCCTTCTCGGGGTTGACACGGCCGGACAGGCTGACGCCGACGCCGAGCACCTGGTTCCAGTCCCTGCCTGTGTGTACGAAGGAAGCACGTATCATCTGGCAGAGGGAGCGGAACGACTCCGGACTGTCCTCGAGCACGAACTCGATGTCCTGGATGAAGTCGATGAGCTCTCCCTTGAAGTCGCAGATGGCGATGTGGAAGTGCTGGCGTGCGATGTCCACGCCGACGAAGAAACCAGCGCCGGGATTGAGGCCGAAGATGGAGGGACGTCTTCCTCCTGAAGTGCCCTGTTTGCCGAGGTCCTGGAGGAATCCCTCATCGATGAGCTCGTTGATGAGTTTCGTGACCGTAGGCACGCTGGCATTGATCTTTGAGCTTAGGTCGGCAATGCTGTAGCTGCCGGATTCGATACAGAGTTTTATGATCTGCCGCTTGAGCGCGGCATTCTTGCTGTCTGTCTCGCTAAAGAAGTATTTGTTCATAATTTTACTCCATGTTTGATTTGCAAATTTATAAAAATATTGTAAAATGCAAGGCTTTTGAATAAAATTTTTCACAACCATGTTTGAAATGAGGGGAACGTGTGGCATTTCCGGATAATTTGCTAACTTTGTAAATTGATATACAAGGCTATTATGTTTTTGGGCAAGATAAGAAACCGGCTTGCGACCTGGCGCTTGTCGCTGGCGGCCAAACTGACGCTGAGCCTCAGCGCCATCGCCGTCATCCTGGTCGTTTCCAGCATCATTTCGCTGATGGAGTATCGGCGTATGAGCTCATATGTCTCCGGCCTGATCGCTGACAACATCAACTCCATCAACGTCGCTCAGAAGCTCTCCGAGGTGACCGACAAGTACAATCTCGACATCCTCTCGGTCATCGGCGACGAGCAGGCGCTGCTGCCTACCTTCAACCAGGAGGAGTTCGTGTCCCGCTGCGACAGCCTGAAGAAGAACCTCACTTCGGTCAGCCTGCTTCCCCTTGCCGATTCGGTCATGTACTCGTACGCCGCTTACATGCTCACCACCCTTGAGTTCGAGGACGTGCTCCTGTCGGATTTCATCGACTCGCGTACATGGTACTTCGACCGCCTTCAGCCTAAATTCAACCGCCTCCGCGGTGACATCGACGCCCTGAGCGCAGGGATGTACAACGACCTCAAGAAGAATTCCGAGACGTTCGAGCGCGGCTTCTACCGCAGCATCATCCCCGGCCTCGTGGCGGTCCTTGCGGGACTGATACTGGTGGTCCTGCTCCTCTTCTTCATCCTGGCATATTATGTCAGGCCCATCAACAAGATGCTTGCATCGCTGGGGGACTACCGTTCCTTCGGCAAGAAATACACATACAATTTCGAGGGAGACGACCAGCTCTCCGAGCTCAATGCCGGTATCTCCGACCTCGCCGGCGAGAACCAGCAGCTCCGCAAACGTCTGACCGCCCTCAGGAACAGCACTATCAATCAGGATGAACGTTAAGGCGATAAGCAGGAATGTGGGCTATGCGCTCCTTGTGAGCGCGCTCTTCATGTTGCTGTCGGTCCTTGTATCGGTGGCGAACGGCAATGACAGCGCCCTTGCAGCGCTGCTCATCTCCTTCGTCATCACCTTCACGGTGGGTATATTCCCGTTCATCTTTGTACGTCGCACTTCCGTGATTTCCCTTCAGGACGGATACATGATCATCGTCCTGTCGTGGCTGCTGTCGTTCCTCTTCGGAATGCTGCCGTACGCCCTCTGGGGCGGTCCTTTCACGGTGACCAACGCCTGGTTCGAGAGTGTCTCCGGCTTTACCACCACGGGCGCGACCATCCTCGACGACATCGAGTCTCTGCCCAACTCCCTTCTTTTCTGGCGCAGCGCAACGCACTTCATCGGAGGCTTGGGAGTAGTGGTGTTCCTGCTGCTCATCATCCCTTCATCCAGTCCTATACGCCTCAGGCTCACCAATATGGAGTTGTCTTCGTTGTCCAAGGACAGTTATAATGTCCGGGCCAACAAGATAGTGATAGTCTTCGCGACCGTATATCTGGGGCTGTTCGCCGCGGCGTTCCTGCTGTACATGCTGGCGGGCATGTCGCCGCTGGATGCCATCAACCATGCTTTCAGCGTCTGCGCGGCAGGTGGATTCAGTTCGAAGAACCTTTCCATCGCGGCGTTTGACTCGCGTGTCATAGAGGGCCTGACGATGATATTCATGTATCTGGCTTCGATCCATTTCGGACTGGTGTACATGGCTTTTGCGACACGCTCCTTCAAGCCTCTCAACAACCCCATCCTGAAGTTCTACACCTTCGGCCTGCTGCTGTTCACGGTCCTTCTGGCCCTGATCCTCAAGCCGGGAGGTTACGAGGCTACTTGGGGTGACGCCCTGTGGCACAGCGCCTTCCAGGTGCTCTGCATCGGCTCCAGTACCGGCTTCGCCATAGTCGACAACGCTTCCTGGCCTCTGTCAGCCGGTGTCATCACCCTGTTCATCGGGATCATCGGCGGTATGGCCGGGTCGACTGCCGGCGGCATCAAGTCCGACCGATTCGTGATGCTGATCAAGACCATCGCACGCCAGGTACGCCTGGCCCTTCATCCGTCCGAAGTCAGCAGCATACGCATAGGCAAGAGCACTGTCCGCGAGGAAGACCTGATGCCCCAGCTGCTCTATGTGTCTCTCTTCACCATCCTGTTGGCGCTGTCGGTCTTCCTGAGCCTGCTGTACGGTGTCAATACCCACAGCGCCTTCGCTGCATCCGTCAGTACGCTGACCAATGTAGGCCCCGCCCTCGAGGAGCTCGGCACGATGGGCAGTTACAACAGCGTGCCCGATGCCGCGAAGATCCTCTATTCTATGAACATGTTCTTCGGCCGCATAGAGATCTATCCAGTGCTGGCCGTGATCTCCATGTTGTTCACCTGGAGAAAGAGGTGATGGACCGGGGGACATTCCTATACCGGGACTTCCTGTCTCACCTTGACTACGAGCCGACTTCCTGCCAGGACAGGATGCTCCGCGACGTCGGGGAGTTCGTTACTTCCGACGATGCGGACATACTTGTCGTGAACGGCTATGCCGGAACGGGCAAGACCACCGCGCTCGCGGCTGTCATCGCGTCCCTGACGGGCATGCACGTCCCGTGCGTGCTCCTTGCCCCTACGGGCCGCGCCGCGAAGGTCCTGTCGTCGTATGCCCATCGCCCTGCATTTACAGTCCACAAGCATATCTACCGGCAGAAATCCGTCGGAAGCGACGGTTTCGGCCAGTTTTCCCTCTCGCCGAACAAGGCGAAGGATACACTGTTCGTCGTGGACGAGGTGTCTCTGGTCGGCATCGAGGAGATGCAGCGGCAGTCCTCTACAGCGTTCGGAACAGGCAACTTGCTGGAAGACCTCATCCGCTTCGTCCGCTCAGGTGTGGACTGCCGGCTGATACTGGTCGGCGATGCCGCCCAGCTGCCCCCCGTGGGGCTGGACTGCAGTCCGGCGCTCTCGAAGGAATACATGGAGGGTTTCGGCGGTGTCCGTTTCTCCGAGCTTACCACGGTCGTGCGTCAGGCGCAGGAGTCCGGCATCCTACGCAACGCCACGATGCTGCGGGAGCGGATATCGTCCGGTTCCGGCGATGAGATCTTCGAAGACCTCAAGCTCGATATCCGCGGTTTCGACGATGTGGAGAGGCTTTCCGGGGGCGAATTGATAGAGAAGATTTCCGATGCTTACGGACGCTACGGCGAGGATGATACCGTCATCCTTTGCCGTTCGAACAAGCGCGCCATACGCTACAACCTCGGCATCCGCGCCACCGTCCTTTTCAAGGAGGAAAGGCTTGTCAAGGGCGACAAGCTCATGATAGTCAAGAACTGCTACCAGTTCCTCGAGGATGTCGAAGAGCTGGACTATATAGCCAACGGAGACATCGCCCGGCTGGAGAGCATCAAGCATTTCGAGGAACGCTACGGCCTGCATTTCGCCGACGCGGTGCTTTCCTTCCCGGACTACGGGGATATCGAAGTGACCGCCAAGCTCTGCCTCGACACTCTTGAGTCGGAGTCCGCTTCGCTGACATACGAGCAGCAGAATGCGCTATACAATGGCGTCAGCGCCGATTATGCCGACAGGGGGAGCAAGAAGAAGATATGGGAGGCGGTGCGTGAGGACAGGTATTTCAACGCCCTGCAGGTCAAGCATGCGGAGGCGATCACCTGTCACAAGTCCCAGGGCGGCCAGTGGCGCTGTGTCTTCATCGACTGTCCGTTCTGGCAGGAGGGGCAGACCCTCGACGATCTGAAATGGTTGTACACCGCGCTTACGCGAGCGGTGGAAAAAGTATATCTGGTCAATTTCAAGGACCGTTTCTTTGAATGATATGGAAATGAGAAGAATTGTGCTGGCCGTTTCGGCCCTGTTGCTCGTAGCCGCATCGGCGGGCGCGCAGAATGCGCAGGATTTCACACCTGTTCCGTATGCCTGGAAGTGGATAGCTCCCGGCGAGGTCGTGTTCACGTATGACGGAACTTATACTGACGATGATGCTTTCAGCGTCTCTGCCGCATCCAAGAGCATCACCAAGGGTGTCAAGGCCCCGGAGAAGTTCTCCCAGCTGCCCCTGCGTCCGGAAGGAGCCGTCAACCTGACGTATTCGCCGGACTCGACCAAACTCGCTTTTACGCGGGCCAACGACCTGTGGGTGGTGGACATCGCTTCCGCTGAGGAGACCCGTCTGACCTTTGACGGTACCGACCTGATACTGAACGGTTTCGCCTCATGGGTGTACTATGAGGAGATCCTCGGCAGGCCTTCGATGTACCGGGCTTTCTGGTGGTCGCCGGATTCGCGCAAGATAGCCTTCTACCGCTTTGACAATTCTCAGGTGCCGATGTTCCCGATTTACTCTCCCTTCGGGCAGGACGGCAGCCTGAACCTCACCCGCTATCCCAAGGCGGGGGAGACCAATCCCTCGGTGCGCATCGGTATCGTGGACCTCGGGTCGCGCGACATCGTGTGGGCGGACTTCGACGAAAAGGAGGACCAGTATTTCGGCATCCCGTTCTGGGGAGCGGACAGCAAGGGATTCTTCGTGGCGCGCGAACCGAGGCTCCAGCACGACCTAGAACTGTTCTGCGTGGATCCTCGGGACGGCTCCAAGCGGCATATCTACAACGAGCATTACGATACCTGGCTAGACTGGCCGGAGGAGATGAGCTTCGGCTCGAAGGGCCTGTACATGGTCCGGGCCTTCGAGACGGGCTGGGAGCAGATATACTTCCTCTCCTATGACGGCAAGGAATTCCGCCGCCTGACGGACGGCGAGAACTGGCGGACGAGCATCGTCCGTGTGGACGAGAAGGCCGGGGAAGTGTACTTCACTTCGAACCGCGATGCCACGGCCAAGGCAGCCTTGTACAAGGTGGACTCCAAGGGCGTGGTGACCGCGCTGACCGATCCCGAGTACAATGTTTCGGGGGTGAAGTTCTCCCCTGACGGGAAATGGTTCGTCGCTTCGCTGTCGAACTTCACCACTCCCACCCAGGTGTGGTTGTACGAGACTGCCAAGGCGAACCTCGCCTGGAGCGCCCGCAGGACGCTGTCGGCGGCGAGGGGTACGGGCAGGCGTATGAGCAACCGCTTTGCATCCACAGCTTTCAAGGTGGCGGACATGGCGGGGCCGGGCTTCGACGCTTCGAAGTATGCGCTGCCTCAGATGATACATATCACGACTGACGACGGGCTGGAGATCCCGGCCGCCGTCACCTATCCGGTGGACTTCGACCCTTCGAAGAAATATCCGGTGCATTTCGAAATCTACGGAGGCCCCAATACGGCGTATGTGCGCGAGCGCTGGGTTACGCCATCGGCCTCCAACCAGTGGTGGAGCGAGCACGGCATCATCACCGTCACGGCCGACACCCGCGTGGCGGGTCACAACGGCCGTGCCGGCACCGACCAGGATTTCCGCAACCTCACCGCGGCTCCGGTCAAGGACTTCGTGGCGTGGGCGGACTATTTCCAAAGTCTCCCTTATGTGATTCCGGAAAAGATCGGCGTTGAGGGTTTCTCCTTTGGAGGCACGATGACCTCGCTGCTGCTTTTCGAGCATTCTGACAAGTTCCATTACGGCATCGCTGGAGGCGGAGTCTATGACTGGATGCTGTACGACAGCCATTATACAGAGCGCTTCATGGAGACACCGCAGGCCAATCCCGACGGCTATGCCGCATCGCGCGTACTGAGCGCCGTGCCGTCCTATCCCGTAACGCCCTCTACGAACGACGGTTCCGTGATGCTGAAGATCACCCACGGCACCGGAGATGACAACGTCCATTTCCAGAATACCTTGCAGCTCATAGACGAGTTGCAGCGGAGGGGCAAGGTGTTCGAACTGATGATCTATCCCGACGGCATGCACGGCTACCGCGGCTACCAGGGACAGCACTCCACGGCCGCCGACCGGGAGTTCTGGCTGAAATACCTGAAAGGGGAGTGATCAGATCCTTTCGGTCACGGCCATCAGCCGCTCCGAAGGAGCGCCGGTGAAGTCGGCCGTGAAAGCGAATATGTGGGTGTCGCCTTGTGCGACGCCCATTCTTTTTGCCAGCGCGTCGCTGGATATCGGGAGGTTCCTGGACGTGACGGAGCATTTCGGGAAGGCCTTTCCGAGGGCTTTGATGCTGCGGTTGTCAAAGGGATGTACTTCCTTGATGCTGAATAGCTTGCCGTGCTCCTTAAGGCTCTCGGAATACTCGGGGGCAAGGTAGAGATGGGTGAAGCGTCCGAGTTTGACGAGGCCGAGGCGGCTGCAGAGGAGATTGAAGCATCCGGCTTTGAGGAGTGTGGCGGAGGGCTCGAAGAGGACGCCGCCGAGGGCTTCGCGCCCTGGCAGCAACTGCGGCGCGGCCGCACTCTCTTCCGCGGCGGTGAAGCTCAGGCATTCGGCCACTATGCTGCATCCGCCGCTCCAGCCGCGCTGCAGCCAGGCGAGCAGTTCCTTGCATTCTCCGTCCGCGCCGACGACGTGCAGTTCGCGCACTTCGGGTCCAAGCCTGTCGCAAACCATGGAAATGTCGGCCATGGGGGAGAGTTTGACGAGGACGTCGGGCGCGGCGGCCAGGAGGCCGGCCTTCAGCCGGAGCACGTCCGGGCTGCAGTCTTCCAGGAGGAAGACCTTGCGGCCCGTGCCGCTCCGCCGCGCCGGGTCCAGGAAGATCAGGTCCGGCCCGTCGGAGACGAGACCGGGCAGCGTCTCTTCCGTCACCTCGACGCTTGAGAACGTGACGTTGCCTATCCCGAGCCTGGCGAAATTCCTTTCCACCGCAGCGGCCAGGACGGGGTCCATCTCGTTGTAAACCACCTTTTCGGAGATGCCGCTGAAGGCCGCGCAGTCCACGCCCAGGCCGCCCGTCAGGTCGGCCAGCAGGCGGCATCCGGGGCAGATCCTGCGCGCCAGCGCGGCCTTGTACGCGGCCGTGGCCGACGAGCTGCACTGCTCCGTCGCGAGCTTCGTCGGAAACTCGATCCCGGGGGTGTCAGCCCACTCCGGAACCTTCTTCCTCATGCGGGCGGCTCCAGCGTCGGAAATGTCTCCCAGAATGTCCGAAAAAGTCTTCTTTTTCATGTTTGCAAAGATAGGTATTCTTGCAGATAATTTGTAAATTTGTGTCTGTTACCACGACGAACATAAAACCACATACCCGATGAAAGATTTTAACGAAGTGGCCCAGAGCTGGCTGAACGGAGATTTCGATCCCGAGACCAAATGCAAGATCATTGAGTTGCGCAACAACGACCCCGCAGGCTTCGAGGACGCGTTCTACAAGAATCTCGAGTTCGGCACCGGAGGCCTCCGCGGCATCATGGGCGTCGGCACCAACCGCATGAACAAGTACACGGTCGGCATGGCCACCCAGGGACTCGCCAATTACATCCTCAAGCACGTCCAGGGCGACGACATCAAGGTCTGCATCTCTTACGACAGCCGCAACAACAGCCGGGAGTTCGCCCGCATCGCTGCCGATGTCCTTTCCTCCAACGGCATCCATGTCTATATCTTCGACAACATCCGTCCCACTCCCGAGATGAGTTACGCCGTGCGCAAGAAAGGCGCCGTCGCCGGCATCATGATCACCGCCTCGCACAACCCCAAGGAGTACAACGGCTACAAGGTCTCCTGGTCCGACGGCGGACAGGTGACATCGCCCGTGGACAAGGAGATCGTGGACGAGGTCGCCAAGATCACCGACCCGTCCCAGGTCAAGTTCAAGTCCGACCTCCGCTGCGGCGCCATCGACGCCATGGGCAAGGAGATGGACGAGGCTTACCTCTCCGACCTGCTGTCACTGTCGCTCAGCCCCGAGGCCGCTGCGCGTCATTCCGACATCAAGATCGTCTACACGCCGCTTCACGGCTGCGGAGTCCGGCTCGTGCCGGAGATCCTCTCCCGCGCAGGCTTCAAGAACATCATCCATGTCCCCGACCAGGATGTTTCCGACGGCAATTTCCCGACAGTCGTTTCGCCCAATCCCGAGGAGCCTGCGGCGCTCAAGATGGCCGTAGAAAAGGCTGAGGAGACAGGCGCCGACATCGTCATCGGCACCGATCCAGATGCCGACCGCATGGGTATCGCCGTGCGTGACAATGACGGCAAGATCGTGCTCTTCAACGGCAACCAGACCGCTTCCATGCTAACATATTATATCCTGAACCGCTGGAAGGATCTCGGCAAGCTCGGCGAGGGCAAGTACGTGGTCAAGACCATCGTCACCACCGAGCTCATCACCGACATCTGCAAGAGCTTCGGAGTCCCGGTGTACAATGTCCTCACCGGCTTCAAGTACATCGCCGAGATCGTCAAGCGCGAGGAGGCCAAGGGCGGGGAGTTCATCTGCGGAGGCGAGGAGAGCTACGGCTTCAACGTCGGCGAGTTCGTCCGCGACAAGGACGCCCAGGTGTCCTGCCTGATGGTCGCCGAGTGCGCTGCCTGGGCCGCCGACCAGGGCCTCACCCTTTACCAGCTCATGCAGAAGATATACGAAGAGTACGGTTACCGCAAAGAAGGTCTCGTGTCGCTCGTTCGCAAGGGCAAGACCGGTGCGGAGGAGATCTCCCGCATCATGGCGGATTTCCGCTCCAACCCTCCCAAGGAGCTCTGCGGATCGCCTGTGGTCAAGGTCATCGACTATCTCGAGCCCGAGAAGACCGGACAGCCCAAGTCCAACGTCCTGCAGTTCTTCGACGAGGCCGGAGACGTCGTCTCCGTACGCCCGTCGGGCACGGAGCCCAAGATCAAGTTCTATTTCGGTGCCAAGGGCGCCGATGCCGACGCCAAGATCGGACAGTTGAAAGAACAACTCGTTAATTGATACAGACTATGTCGACATTCATCCGGAAAGCTTTCGGGCTCGATCCCGAGAAGCACAGTATCCGTACAGAGATTGTAGCGGGTATCACGACGTTCCTGACGATGGCCTACATCCTGGCTGTCAACCCCTCCATCTTCGGCGCACTGGACGGCATGCCCAACGGCGCAGTGTTCACGGCTACCGCCCTTGCGGCCATCATCGCGACCCTTGTCATGGCTTTCTATGCCAAGAAACCGTTCGCCCTGGCCCCGGGCATGGGCCTCAACGCCTTCTTCGTTTACACAGTCTGTCTCACGATGGGTTACAGCTGGCAGTTCGCCCTGACAGCGGTCCTCATCGAGGGTGTCATCTTCGTCATCCTAACGCTCACGAAGGTACGGCAATGGATACTCAACTCCATTCCGCTGAGTCTCAAGAGCGCCATTGGCGCAGGTATCGGCCTGTTCATCGCCTTCATCGGCCTGCAGAATTCCGGCCTGATCGTCAACTCCGACTCCACCCTCGTGACTCTCGGTGACGTCTGCCACGGATCCGGCCTCCTGGCCGTCATCGGCATCTTCATCACCGCCATGCTCCTGATACTCAAGGTCCGCGGCGGCATCCTGCTCGGTATCCTCGTCACCGCCCTCCTCGGCCTGGTCATCAAGGACCCGGCCACGGGAGTAGCCCTCACGCATTTCAGCGGCGTCGTCGATACCCCTCCTTCCATCGCCCCCATCTTCATGAAGTTCGAGTGGAGCCACATCCTGTCCTGGGATATGCTCGCAGTGGTGTTCACCTTCCTGTTCATCGATATGTTCGACACCATGGGTACCGTCATCGGCGTGTCCCAGAAGGCCGGCTTCGTGGATGAGAAGGGCAATGTAGAGGATATCGACAAGGTCTTCATGGCCGACTCCATCGGTACCGTCTGCGGTGCCTGCCTCGGTACTTCCACCACCACGACCTACGTTGAAAGCTCCGCCGGCGTCGGCGAGGGCGGCCGTACCGGCCTGACCGCCTTCAGCGCGGCCATGTGCTTCGTGCTCGCACTCTTCTTCGCCCCTATCTTCCTCGGCATCCCCAGCGCCGCTACCGCTCCCGCCCTCATCCTTGTCGGCGTCATGATGATGGAGCCCGTCGTCCGCATCGACTGGACCAACTTCCGCGAGGCCATCCCCGCTTTCGTGACCCTCATCCTCATGCCGGTCGCCTACAGCATCTCCGACGGTATCCTCATCGGTATGATCACCTACGTCGTACTCAACGCCCTCACCGGCAAGGCGAAGGAGATCACCCCGACCATGTGGGTGCTCGCGGTGCTGTTCATAGCACGCTATATTTTCATCTAGGATTGTTTCCCGGAATATTCACGACACCAATCGCTCAGGCCGCACTCCGTGCACCTGGGCGATTTTGCCGTACATACGTACCGGCCGTGCAGGATCAGCCAGTGGTGGGCTGTGGCACGCTTGTCCACGGGGATGTGTTTTTCGAGCTCGGTTTCGACCGCGAGAGGTGTCTTGCCGTCCGACAGCCCGAGCCGGTGCGAGACGCGGAATACATGGGTGTCAACGGCGATTACGGGCTCATTGTAGACGACCGAGGCCACTACGTTTGCGGTCTTGCGCCCCACTCCGGGCAGGGTCATCAATGACTCAATGTCGGATGGTACCTCCCCTCCGAAGTCGGAAATGAGCTTCTGAGAGAGGGCGATTAGGTGGCGGGTCTTGCTGTTGGGATATGATACGGAACGGATGTATCCGTAGAGTTCGTCGAAAGTGGCTTCTGCCATGCTCTCAGGGGTGGGGAAGCGCCGGAAAAGCTCCGGCGTGACCATGTTGACGCGCTTGTCCGTGCACTGGGCGGAGAGCACGACGGCTACCAGTAGCTGGAAAGTCGAATCGAAGTGCAGCTCCGTCTCGGCGACGGGCATGTTCTCCATGAACCAGCCGATGACACCGGCATAGCGCTCGGACTTTCTCATATCGTCAGCGAGAGGTCTATGACTTCATTCTCGAGCCTTTCGTTGCAGGTCTCGTCCTTGCAGATGAACACCCTGCCGGGGTATTTCTCGAAGATGCCGCGGTTGTGGGTGACCATCACTATGGCTGTGCCGTCCTCCTTGTTGATCTTGGTGAGCAGGCGCAGGATGCCGTCGGCGGTCTCGTTGTCGAGGTTGCCCGTAGGCTCGTCGGCGATGATGACCGACGGGCGGTTGAGCAGCGAGCGGGCTATGGCGATGCGCTGCTGTTCGCCTCCGGACAGTTGATGCGGCATCTTGTGGGCCTTGGTCTCCATCCCGACGTCCTGGAGGACCTCAAGGATGCGCTTGTCCATCGCATCGCGGTCCTTCCATCCGGTGGCCTTGAGCACGAACTCGAGGTTGGACTCTACCGTGCGGTCCATGAGCAGCTGGAAGTCCTGGAACACCACTCCCGTCTTCCTCCTGAGGAAAGGTATGTCCTTGGCCCTGATGCCGTTCAGGGCGAAGCCGCAGACCGTACCTTCACCCTCCTTCAACGGGTTCTCGGCGGTCATGGTGCGGATGATGGAAGTCTTGCCCGTGCCGACCTTTCCGACGATGTAGACGAAGTCTCCGGGATAGATGTCCATGTCCAGTCCGTAGATGACTATGCTCTCTCCGTTGATGATATTGGCTTTTTTGAAAGAAATGAGGGGTGTATTGTCCATATCGGGGCTTATTTGGCTCAATTGTTGAGCAAATATAGCTTAAAATTGTGTAAATTTGTAGGTTGAAGTAAGATAATTGTTTTTTTATGCATACAAGGAAAATTTGCGCCGCAGCGGCGGCGCTGGTGATCGGGGCCCTGGCTTTCCAGGCTCAGGCCGCTCCACGTGACGGCGACTTCAAGAAGGCGCTCAGGCTTTATCGGAGCGGCATGTACGAGAGGGCCAAGGACGTCTTCGAGGACATAGGCCGGAACGGAGACCTCCTCAGCGAAGGCTATTCCGCGCTCTGTGCCGCCAAGATGCAGACCGAGGGCTTCATGGAGGAGCTCGACTCCTACATGCTCAAGTATCCCGAGTCCTCGCTGATACCGCAGATCCGCTTCGAGAAGGGCCTTTCCCTGTTCGACGCCGGCGATTATGCCGCGGCGCGCCGCGAGTTCTCCTCCTTCTCCAAGGAGGATCTCAGGCGCGAGCAGGTGGCTGAGTATGTGTTCAAGCGCGCCTACAGCGACTACGCTCTGCTGGACTATCCCAGCGCCCGCGAGCGCTTCCTCGCCGTGGAGAAGATGCCCTTCTCCGACTATACCGCCCCTTCCCGCTATGCGATAGGATACATCGACTATTCAGCCAGCGACTTCGACTCGGCCATCAAATGGTTCGAGCAGGCCGCCAAGGATCCCCGCTTCGCCGAGCACTCCAATTACTACATCCTCGAGTGCCGTTTCAACAACAAGGACTACCGTTATGTCACCGACAACGGTCCCGCGATGTTCGAGAAGGTCCCCGCCGAGAGGCAGCCGCATCTCGCGCGCATCATCTCCGAGTCCTATCTGGTGCAGGGCAATGTCGACAAGGCCAAGGAGTACTTCGACAAGAACCTCCTCTCCAACGAGGCCAAGACCCGTTCAGACTATTTCTATGCCGGTTCCATCCTGTACGCCCTCAAGGACTACGAGGGTGCGGTGGAGAACTTTTCCGGCATGTCCTCCTTCGCCGACTCGCTCGGCCAGATCGCGTCCTACCAGATGGCTGATTCCTACCTCCAGATGAAGAACAAGGTCAAGGCCATGGAGTGCTTCCGCGATGCTTCATCGCTGAAGTTCGACGAAGAGATCCGCGAAGACGCCATGTTCAACTACGCCAAGCTCGCGTTCGACCTGAACCAGGACGGACAGCCTTTCGCCGATTACATCTCCACATACGCCAAGTCCAAGAGGGGAGACGATATCTACAGCTATATGGCCCTTTCAAGGCTCGCCGCCCATGATTACGCCGGCGCGGTCGAGGCTTATGACAATATCGATGAGCTCAGCCCGGACATGCGCAGCAACTACATGAAAGCCAACTACCTGCGTGCCAACCAGCTGATCTCCAACGGCTCCTGGCGCGACGCGGTGCAGTGCCTGCAAGCCGCGGCTTTCTATACCGGCCGCCGCAATCCCTTCAACCAGCTCTCGCGCTACTGGCTTGCCGAGTCTTACTACAATTCCGGCAACTATGACGAGGCCGAGAATATCCTTACGGACCTGTACAACGGCTCCGCCCTTGACGGCCACGAGGAGGGCAGGGCCCTGCCCTACAACCTGGCCTACAGTTATTTCCGCCACGGAGACTATGCCAATGCCGCCAAGTGGTTCGATACATACCTTTCGTCCGGCGCCAGGGCTTTCAGGCAGGACGCCGGCGTGCGCCGTGCGGACTGCGATTTCCTGCGCAGGGACTACAAGGCCGCCGCGGGCGGATACGAGTCCGTGCTTGCGGATTTCTCCGATCCGGACGATGTATATCCTTACTACCAGCTCGGCCTCGCTTACGGCCTGGCCGGAGAGAAGCAGAAGAAGGTGGATGCCCTCACGCGAGTGAGGAAGGCCTCTCCTTCGGCCAACTTCTGGCCTGAGGCCATGTACGAGCTAGGCCGCGCGTATGTCGAGCTCGACCGGGACGAGGCCGCGGCCGAGTGTTTCGAGAACCTCCGCGCCAACTCCAAGGATGGCACCTATGTCGCCCGTTCGCTCATCGAGCTGGGTATGCTGGCGCGCAACAAACGCCAGTACGACAAGGCCCTCGGCTACTACAAGCAGGTAGTGAGCGACCTCCCGAAGAACGAATACACGGCTGACGCCATGCTCGCCATCGAGTCCATCTACCAGTCGATGGGAGAGCCGGAGGCGTACCTCGCATATGCCGAGTCAGTCGGAGACGGCACGACAAAGACCGAGGCCGAGAAGGAGCAGATCTACTTCAACTCCGCCGAGCAGGTCTTCCTGAGCGGCAACTACCAGAAGGCGCTGACCTCGCTGCAGAAGTATTTCGACGAATATCCCTCAGGGGCGAGGATCACCGAGGCGCGTTTCTACGAGGCCGAGTGCTACATGAACCTCGGCCAGAAGGAGAATGCCGTCGACAGCTATGCCAAGGTCATGACCGCACCTGACGCCGGTTCGCTCCTCGAGCCTTCCATCCTGAATTACGCCGTTCTCTCCTACGGTCTCGAGCATTATTCCGAAGCTTACAACGGCTATTCCATGCTCCGGGAGAAGGCACGCATGGATGAGAACGTCTTCACCGCCAAGGTCGGCATGATGCGCTCCGCATACCGTTCCAAGAACTACCGCGACGCGGTGGCGGCGGCGGACGGAGTCAAGGCCGACAGCCGCTGTGACGAAGCCCTTGGCCGCGAGGCCGACTTCGTCAAGGCCAAGTCGCTGATGGGCACGAGCCAGCGCGCCGCCGCCATGGACATCTTCCGCCGTCTGGCTGCCAAGCCTTCGACGGACGAGGGCGCCGAGGCCGCTTACACTTTGATACAGAGCACGTACGACGAGGGCAATTTCGACTCGGTCGAGAAGATGGTATACGACTTTGCCGCTGACGCCGGCACCCAGAACTACTGGCTGGCCAAGGCGTTCATAGTACTCGGAGACGCCTTTGCCGAGCAGGACAACTTCAAGCAGGCCAAGGCTACTTTCGAGAGCATCGCCAACGGTTATGAGTCCACTGGCCCGGAGGATGACGTCCTCGACGCTGTCGCCATGAGACTCGAGAAACTTTCACAAATGATGTAATCACGCTATGAGACGATATATATTCATTGCTTCAGCCCTGCTGGCATGTGCGGTCGCATCCGCCCAGAACCTCAATCCCACCGTCCAGGTGACAAACGACTATGAGGGCAAGCTCATGGAGGTGAACAAACAGAACGTCGCCATGGCCGTTCCGGACTCCCTGCTGAAGTTCGACTGGAACTTCAACTATTCGGTGTTCGACAATCCCTATCGCGGAGCATACGAGTTCAAACCGTACCGTATAGACATGAAGCCTGATCCGACGCGCCGTGACAACGGTGTTTTCTACCTGCGCGCAGGCGCCGGTTTCACGCTGCATCCGGAGGTCCAGGCGATTTTTACTCCGTCGACAAAGGGCAGGTTCGGCATATCGGTCTATGATGATTTCAAAGGCTATATCGGACCCTATCATTCGATTACAGTTACGCGCGGGACCGGGAACGGCCTTGTAGGCCCTTCAGGGGACCCTTACAACGGCTCTGACCTGTCGAACCGTATCGGGACCACGCTCCGTTTCGACGGCGCCTCCACGGTCGTAACGCTTGACGGAGGGTTCGACTTCATCAGGACCAAGGAATGGTTCTTCGGCGGAAACAACGCTTATGGCGGTTCTGCCCTTCTGAGGGTCCGTTCGGCAGGGGAGGGGGATTTGAGCTATGACGCCTCCCTCGGATGGAACGGATTGTCCAACAAGGTGATGCCCGTGAAGGAATCTTCCGGGACAGCGACCGAATACAAGGAGAATGACCTGGGAATGGATGTACGGCTCGGCTACCGCCTGGCTGAAAGGCATTCCCTGCAGTTCATCGCCCAGTGGCAGCATACCATCTTCAATGACGCTCCGGTCAAGCTTTTCGCCGACCGGGTGGACCTCGTGCCGTCTTACCGTTACTCCGAGGACGGATTCTCCGTTTCGGCCGGCATCCGTTTCTCCGATGTCTGGCGTGATTTCGACGGGGAGATATCCGCTGACGAGGGTTTCCCTTATGTCGACTATACCGGACGCAAGCTCTATCCTGACTTCCATCTCAGCTATGAGGCGATCCCCGAAAAGCTTGTCCTTTCCGCCAAGGTCATCGGCGGGCAACGTTTCAATACATACGGCTCTTACCTGAGGGAGAACCATCATTTCTCGATGTACAATTCATCCAGGTATTCCTCCTTCCTCGGAGACGCTACCGTCAACACCTTCGATGCCGGCATAGGCCTCAGCGGACGTGTCCGCAGCATATTCCAGTATGGTGCGGAGGTCGGTTACGCCCGTTATTTCAACGTCCCAATGGACAGCGTGGAGGGAAGGTCCTATAGCCCCGGCATCATATCGTCCTCTGTCGAGACTTTCTATGTCCCGGCGCTTGCCATGATGAATTACGACCTGCTCTATGCAGACTTGAAAGGCATGCTGGGCACGGATCGCGTGGACGCCTCGGCGCATCTGCGGTTGCAGAAGACCAAAGAGGGGGATTCGGAGAAAGGGTTCTTCGCCATGATGCTGCCTGTTTTCACCGGTTCCGCGGAGCTTGTGTATAACTGGAACCGCAGGGTTTTCGCCGGGCTTCTCGCCGATTGGGCTACGGCCCGGGAGGGCCACGGATTCTATGAATCCTATCTCCAGTCTTTCGACTGCCATGCTCCCGGCTGGCTGGACCTGGGCGTCTCTGCAGAGTTCAAGGCGACCAGCAGGTTCTCGCTGTGGGTAGAGGGCAGGAACCTCCTGAACCAGACGGTCATGAGGAACTTCATGGTGGCCGAGAAAGGACCGTATGTGACCGCCGGTATTTGCCTCAATTTCTAGGCTGGAATTACAAGTAATTCCAATCTTTTTTCGTAAATTTGTCTGTTTTAATACAGGCAAATTTTTTTTATACAGATAATGATAGAGAACGAAGAGACGAGAGTAGCGGAAGAGCAGTATTCCGCCAATAGCATCCAGGTCCTCGAAGGGCTTGAGGCTGTGAGGAAAAGACCTTCGATGTACATCGGAGATATCGCAGAGAGGGGCCTTCACCACCTGGTATACGAAGTGGTCGACAACAGTATCGACGAGGCCATGGCCGGCTTCTGCGACGAGATAAACGTCACCATTGAGGAGGATAATTCCATCAGGGTACAGGACAACGGACGAGGCATCCCTACGGACATGCATCCGAAGGAGCACCGTTCGGCCCTCGAAGTCGTCCTGACGGTCCTGCATGCCGGAGGTAAATTCTCCAAGGACAGCTACAAGGTGTCCGGAGGTCTCCACGGCGTGGGTGTCTCCTGCGTGAACGCCCTTTCCGACCTTCTGGTCGCCGAGGTTCACCGCGAGGGGCAGGTCTTTCAGCAGAGGTACTCCAAGGGCAAGCCGCTCGGCCCCGTCGAGGTCATCGGCACCTGCAATGATACCGGAACCATCATCACCTTCCATCCCGACGCCACCATCTTCACCCAGACCACTGTCTACAAGTACGATACGCTGGCCAATCGCCTTCGCGAACTTTCGTTCCTGAACAAGGGCATCAAGATCACCCTCAGGGACCTCCGCGAGATGGTCGACGAGTTCAAGGTGGACGAGAACGGCAACAACAAAGCCACCGGCAACCAGGTGTTCCGCAGCGACGTGTTCTATTCCGAGAAAGGCCTTTCCGAGTTCATCACCTACCTCGACGCTGACGCCGCCCACCTCATTCCCGAGCCTGTCTGCGTTACATCCGACAAGATCATCCCCATCGATATCGCCCTCCAGTACAACGACGGCTATACCGAGAAGATCTATTCCTACGTCAACAACATCAACACCATCGAAGGCGGTACGCACCTCCAGGGCTTCAAGATGGGTCTCACCCGTTCCCTGAAGAACTATGCCGACCGCAACAAACTGATGGAGAAATATAAGGGCGACGACCTCAAGCAGAGCGACTTCCTCGAGGGCCTCACCGCCGTCGTGTCGGTCAAGGTCGCCGAGCCCCAGTTCGAGGGCCAGACCAAGACGAAGCTCGGCAATACCGAGGTCACGTCAGCCGTCTCCCAGGCCACAGCTGCCGCGATGGACAACTATCTCGAGGAGAATCCCAAGCTTGGCAAGCTCATCGTCGAGAAGGTCATCCTCGCCGCTACGGCCCGCAACGCGGCCCGCAAGGCGCGCGAGCAGGTCCAGCGCAAGACCGTGCTTTCCGGCGCCGGCATGCCCGGCAAGCTCGCCGACTGCTCCGAGCGCGACCCCGAGAAGTGCGAGATCTTCCTCGTCGAGGGAGACTCCGCAGGCGGCACCGCCAAGCAGGGCCGCGACCGCCGCACCCAGGCCATCCTCCCGCTCCGAGGCAAGATCCTCAACGTGGAGAAGGCTGCCGCAGACCGCGCTTTCGACAGCCAGGAGATCCAGAACATCTATACTGCCCTCGGAGTGACCGTGGCGCTCGAGGATGAGACCGGCGAGAAGCACATGGACCTCAGCAGGCTCCGCTACCACAAGGTCGTCATCATGACCGATGCCGATGTGGACGGCTCGCACATCGCCTGCCTGATCCTGACGTTCTTCTTCCGCTATATGTTCGACCTCATCAAGAACGGCTATGTGTATCTCGCTACGCCGCCGCTCTACCTGGTGAAGAAGGGCAAGGAGGAGATCTACTGCTGGACCGAGGAGCAGCGCGAAGAGGCCGCCAAGCGTCTTGGCAAGGGCTCCGACAGGGGCTACACCATCCAGCGCTACAAAGGTCTCGGCGAGATGTCCGACGTGCAGCTGTGGGACACCACCATGAATCCTGCACGCAGGCGTCTCCGCCAGATCACCATCGAGAACGCGGCCCAGGCCGAGCGTACGTTCTCGATGCTCATGGGCGACGACGTGCCGCCGCGCAGGCAGTTCATCGAGGAGAACGCCCACTACGCCAATATTGATGCATAATAAGTGTAAAAAACCATAAATCACCATGTTAGACATTTTTGACAGAATCGAAAGGGACTCGGGCGGTCCTATCGGACAGTACTTTGAGCAGGGCTTCGGCTATTACATGTATCCCCGTCTCGAAGGCGAACTCGGCCCCCATATGATTTTCAACGGCATGCCGGTGCTCAACTGGAGCCTCAACAACTATCTCGGACTGGCCAACCATCCCGAGGTGCGCAAGGCTGACGCGGAAGCCGCCGCGCAGTGGGGTCTCGCTTACCCTATGGGTGCGCGCATGATGACCGGCCATACCCGTTACCATGAGGCTCTCGAGCGCAAGTTTGCGGAGTTCGAGAAGAAGGAGGACGCTTTCCTTTACAATTTCGGCTATCAGGGTATCGTCTCCACCATCGACGCACTTACCGCCAGGCATGACGTCATCGTATACGACGCCGAGTGCCATGCCTGCCTGCTGGACGGCATCCGCCTCCATATCGGCAGCAAGTACAAGTATCGCCACAACAACATGGCCGACTGCGACAAGGTCCTCGCCCGCGCCTGCAAGGAGGCGGACGAGAACGGCGGCGGCGTGCTCCTCATCACCGAAGGTGTATACGGCATGACCGGCGCCCTCGGCAAGCTCGACGAGATCGTCGCCCTCAAGAGCAAGTACAATTTCCGTATCCTGATCGATGACGCCCACGGCTTCGGCCTTCTTGGAGAGCATGGCCGCGGCACGTCGGAGCATTTCGGCGTGATGGACGGCATCGACCTCTATATCGGCGCCTTCGCCAAGTCCATGGCCTCCATCGGCGGCTTTGTGGCCGGCCCTCACAGCATCATCAACTACCTGCGCGCCAACATGCGCTCGCAGATGTACGCCAAGTCCCTCCCCATGCCGCTCGTCATCGGCAACATCAAGCGCATGGAGATCATCGACAGCCCCGAGGGCGACGAGCTCCGCAAGAAATGCTGGACCATCACCCACGCCATACAGGAAGGCTTCAAGAAGGAAGGCTTCGACATCGGCGAGGCCCAGGCCTGCGTCACCCCCGTCCATATCAAGGGCGGCGTCGCACAGGCGACCAAGATGGCCAAGGACCTCAGGGAGAACTACCGCATCTTCTGTTCGATGGTCATTTACCCTGTCATCCCCAAGGGTATGGTGATATTCCGCATCGTTTCCACCGCCGCGCACACCATGGAGGACGTCAATTACACTCTCAACGCCTTCAAGGAGATCAAGGCTAAGCTTGACGCCGGAGAGTACGACGGAGACGACGTGGCCGCCATGACCGTCGAATAGCATGGATACCGCATACTTCAAGGACAAAGTTGTAGTCATTACGGGAGCCAGCTCGGGTATCGGGCTGGCTACCGCCAAATTGTTCGGCTCGTACGGAGCGCGTGTCGTGATGGCCGCGCGGTCGTTCGAGAAGATGTGCGGACTTGCCCCTCAAGTGTCGTCGGATCCTGACCGGGTATTGTGTGTCCGTGCGGACGTATCTGTCGAGGACGACTGCCGCAACCTCATCGATGCGGCCGTCGCAAGGTTCGGTGGCATCGACATCTTGGTCAACAACGCAGGAGTGTCGATGCGCGCCATGTTCAAGGACCTTGACCTTAAGGTCATCCATACACTGATGGATGTAAACTTCTGGGGGACTGTGTATTGCACCAAATATGCGCTGCCCTGGCTCCTGAAGTCCAAGGGCTCCGTGGTCGGCATAGTCTCCATCGCCGGCTTCTCCGCACTTCCGGCGCGTACCGGCTACTCAGCCTCGAAATACGCGATCCGCGGCTTCCTTGACACGCTCCGCATCGAGCATCTCAAGGACGGTCTCAACGTCCTCGTCTATGCCCCCGGATATACCTCGTCCATGGTCCGCCGCAACGCCCTTACTGCCGACGGCTCGGCCCAGGGTGAGACTCCGCTCGACGAGAGCAAGCTTATGAGCGCGGAGGTCGTCGCGGCCAAACTTGCGAAGGCCTTGTATCACAGGCGTTCGCAGGTCACGCTCACTTTCCTTGGACGGCTCACCGTCTATGCACACCGGCGGTTCCCACGCTTTACGGACAGGATGACCTACCGTTACATCGCCAGGGAACCCAACAGCCCTTTCAACTAGCAGCCCATGAAAGTCTCCGGAATCCCTCCAGCACTAAAGACCTGGCTCCCTTTCATCGTCCTCTTCGTGTTCCTTGCGCTTATCCTGCCCAGGAGCCCGAAGTTCGGTTACGATTACAGGAAAGGTTCGGAGTGGAAGTATGAGACCCTGTACGCACAGTTCGATTTTCCCATCCTCAAGACCGACGAGCAGATAAGGGAGGAGAGGAGCCGTTCCGTCTCAAGCGTCATTCCGTACTACAAGTATTCCGAAGACATCGTCAACAAGAACCTCAGGGCCGCTGAAGCCCTTTCCCTCGGAAAGGATGCGGCACTCAAGCCCGCGATAGTCTCCATTATCCGTGATATTTATGCGCAGGGCGTGGTATCTGACGAGGGCGTCAAGGTTGACCGTAACGCCACCGACCTCTCCGAAGAGGTGCTGTACGTCCAGAAGGACAAGCGCGCGACCAAGGTTCCTGTCACCGAGATCTACAAGCAGTCCGACGCCAAGTCCAAGCTGATCGCGGAGATGGGTAAGACCTACAAGAGCTACAATCTCGACTCAGTATTCAAGGCCAACTCCGTTTACGACCTCATCGTCCCCAACCTTGTCTATGACCGCCAGACCACCGAGGTGGTGCATGCGGAGTCGGCTCCGTCCATCTCTCCCACCCAGGGGTTCGTGAACGCCGGTCAGCTGATAGTCTCCAACGGTGAGATCGTCACGGCTGAGGTCGCTCAGTTGCTTGATTCATACAAGGTTGAGTATGAGGCGAATATGGGCTACGGCACTCCGAGGGCGCTGCAGTGGGCAGGCAATATCCTGCTAGCCCTCGTGCTCTCACTTGCGCTGTACCTGGCTGTGTTCTTCACCAGCCGCAAGGCGCTCAAGGAGCCCAACAAGGTCTGCTACATCATTCTCGTATTCGTGATCTCCACGCTTTGCGCCATCCTTATCGGGCGTTCGCAGCCACTCTACCTTTTCATGGTTCCGTTCACGCTGCCCGCCCTTTGGCATCAGGCGTTCTTCAGGAACAAGATGGTCCTGCCCTTGTACATTGTAACGCTGCTCCCGCTGCTGATTTTCTCGCATTACGGAGCGGTGATCTTCATGTTGTTCCTGTTCGCCGGATTCGTCGCAATTTACGCTTTCAGGTATTTCTACAAGGGATGGAAGCAGTTCATCACCGGGCTGATCATCTTCCTGGCACTGGCTGTGACCTATTTTGGTTTCCGTTTCATCGATTCGATCGGCGGGAACGTGGCGCTGACGCTGACATTCCTGTTCATCGGATCGATCCTTACCGTGCTTGGATATCAGCTGGTTTTCCTCTTCGAGAACATGTTCAACCTGGTTTCCAACTCCAGGCTGGCTGAGCTGGGCGATACCAGCAACAAGCTCCTCCGCGAGCTTGAGTCCAAGGCTCCGGGCACCTTCCAGCATTCGTTGCAGGTCATGAGCATGGCCGACGCGGCGGCGCGCTCTATAGGCGCGAACGTGCTGCTGGTGCGCGCCGGCGCCCTTTACCACGATATCGGCAAGATGAGCAATCCCCAGTGCTTCATCGAGAACGAAGCCCTGCTGCCTTCGGAGGACAAGAACGGCTATCATACAGGTCTTGACTCCCGTCAGAGCGCCAGGGATATCATCGCCCATGTCAAGGACGGAATGGAACTTGCCGACCGTTACAAACTGCCCCAGGTCATCAAGGATTTCATCCTTACGCACCATGGCACTACGCGTACCGGTTATTTCTACAACAAGTATATCAACGAGGGAGGGGATCCGTCGGATGCCGCAGATTTCTACTATCCCGGCGTAAAGCCGTTTACCAAGGAGCAGGTGATCCTGATGCTGTGCGACTCCATCGAAGCGGCGTCGCGGACTCTGAAGGCATCGACTCCGGAGGCGTATTCCGAGTTCGTTGAGAAGATGGTCGACGACAAGATGAAGTCAGGCCAGTTCGACGAGTCCTCCATCTCGATCAGCGAGCTCAATACGGTCAAGGAAAGCCTCAAGTCCTACCTTGCCCAGCTCTATCACGAGAGGGTGGTCTATCCTAAGATGAAAGCGAAGCCGACGCATTGATTATTTGAGAATTAATGCCTATCTTTGCCGCCCGTTCCAGAATAGCAATAAAACAACAGACATACAATGAACATCGAAAAGAAACAGATTGATGATCTCAACATCAAGCTTACGCTGAACATCGCTGCAGACGACTATGCACCGATCAAGAAGAAGAAGTTGAACGAACGCCGCCGCACCGCCGAATTCAAGGGTTTCCGCAAGGGCATGGTCCCTGCCTCCCTCATCGAGCGCGTCTATGGCGAGCAGTGCCTCGGTGATGCCGTCAACGACATCATCTCCGAGCAGCTCGGCAAGTACATGGATGAGAGCGGTCTCAACTTCATCGGTGAGCCTCTGACCAGCGAAGACCAGCCGGAGATCGAGTGGAAGGACGGCAACGACTTCACGTTCATGTTCGACCTTGCCGTCGCTCCGAAGATCGATTTCGAACTTTCTTCCTCTGACAAGGTCGTCAACTATACCATCAAGTCCACGGCTGTCGCCAAGGAGGAGATGAAGCGCAACATGCTCATGCAGTATGGCGAGATGCAGGAGGTTGAGGCTCCCACCCCCGAGTCCTATCTCTATGTCGACCTCGAGAATGACGACAAGACCGTCGAGAACGGTTACATCTCCATGCGTGACGTGACCGAGGCTATGAAGCCCGCCCTCATGGGTGTAAAGGCCGGTGACAAGCTCGAGCTGAACATCAACGAAGTGCTCGACCGCGAAGGTGACCGCGCCACCCTGCTCAAGGTCAAGAAAGAGGATCTTGCCGGCATCAATCCCGTGTTCAACGCCACCGTGGTGAACATCAAGAACTTCGAGGCTGCCACGCCGACTCCCGAAACCTTCGACCGCATCTTCGGCGATGGCAATGTCAAGACCGAGGAAGACTTCGAGAAGGAGGTCGCCAACCGTCTGGCTGAGAACTACCGCCAGGAGAGCGACTACCGCCTCGGCAAGGATATCAAGGACTATCTCGTCAAGAAGGCTGACATCAAGCTTCCCGAGGATTTCCTCAAGCGTTGGCTCTACACCATCAACAAGGAGAAGTATACGATGGAGGACATCGAGAAGGAGTTCGATTCGTTCCTTGCTGACTACAAGTGGCAGCTCGTCAGCGACTACCTGATGAAGAAGTTCGACCTCAAGATCGACCGCAACGACCTCAGCGAGGCTGCACATGGCTACGTGGCATATCAGTATGCGATGTACGGCATGGCTAATGTCCCGTCCAATTTCATCGACGAGGCCGCCCAGAAGATGCTCAATGACCGCCAGCAGGTCGAGCGCCTCTCCGAGCAGGTCGCCGAGCAGAAGGTCATCGCCGCCGTCAAGGACATCATCTCCTTCGACAAGAAATCCATCTCCGTCGAGAAGTTCCGCGAGTTGAAATAAACTCTTCGCACAACCGTTGAAAAACAGAGCGCCGTCCAGACGCTCTGTTTTTTTGCAAAAATGTGCTAACTTTGAATGATTGAAGAAAGATTTGTGTCGGATAGAAGTATATAGAGATATGAAAGAGTTTGAGAAATACGCGAGGATGGAGCGGGGGATAAGCTCCATGACCCTGCACCGTTTCGAGTCGGTGTACGACTCGTATATCAACCCCACGATCATAGAGGAGCGGAAACTCAATGTCGCTTCGATGGATGTGTTCAGCCGTTTGATGATGGACCGCATCATCTTCCTGGGAGTACCCATCGATGACGATGTGGCCAATATCATCCAGGCGCAGCTGCTGTTCCTGGCCTCGACCGACCCGACTGCGGATATTTCTCTATACCTGAATACTCCGGGCGGGCAGGTGAACAGCGGGCTCGGTATCTACGACACGATGCAGCTGGTGGAGCCGGATGTGGCGACCATCTGCACTGGGCAGGCCGCCTCGATGGGCGCCGTTCTGCTCTGCGCCGGCGCGCCCGGCAAGCGCTCGGCGCTGCCACACTCCAAAGTGTTGATCCATCAGCCTTTGGGCGGCGCCAAGGGCCAGGCCAGCGACATCCTCATCGCAGCGAAGGAGATTGAAAAATGCCGCGCCGAGCTCGTCGGCATCATAGCCGAGCATACCGGTCAGCCTTACGACAGGGTGTTCGCCGACGCTGACCGCGACTTCTGGATGACCGCCCAGGAGGCCAAGGAATACGGCATGGTGGACGAGATCCTTACGAGAAAGAAGAAATAGGTATGGCATCCTCCAAGAACAACAAGACCGGACGTCACTGCTGTTTCTGCGGCCGCGGCGAGGATGAGGTGAACCTGCTCCTAAGCGGCATCGACGGTTATATCTGTGACGACTGCGTGAAGATGGCAGGGGAGTATCTCGCCGAGCTGGGACATGCCCGCGAGAAAGAGGCTCCCGCCATCAAGGTGGGCGAACTCCAGAAACCGAAGGCCATCAAGGAGTTCCTCGACCAGTACGTCATCGGGCAGGAACGCGCCAAAAAGCTCCTGTCCGTGGCGGTGTACAACCACTACAAGCGTATCAACCACAACCTCGTGGAGAAGCCCGACGACGGTGTCGAACTCGAGAAGTCCAATATCCTCATGGTAGGTCCTACCGGTACCGGCAAGACCTTGATGGCCAGGACTATAGCCAAGATGCTCGATGTTCCGTTCACCATTGTGGACGCCACCGTCCTGACCGAGGCCGGCTATGTGGGCGAGGACGTGGAAAGTATCCTTACTCGTCTCCTCCAGGAGGCCGATTATGATGTAAAGAAAGCTGAGCGCGGCATAGTCTTCATCGACGAGATCGACAAGATAGCCCGCAAGAGCGACAACCCTTCCATCACCCGCGACGTGTCCGGCGAGGGAGTGCAGCAGGCAATGCTCAAGCTCCTCGAAGGCAATGTCGTAAATGTCCCGCCGAAGGGCGGCCGCAAGCATCCTGAGCAGGATTTCGTCCACGTCAATACGGAGAATATCCTCTTCATCTGCGGCGGCGCGTTCGAGGGCATCGAACGCCGGATCGCCCAGCGCCTCAATACCCAGGTTATCGGCTTCGGCGCGTCCGGAAAGCAGCGCATCGACAAGGAGAATCTCCTCCAGTATGTGTCTGCAATGGATCTCCGAGGCTATGGACTCATCCCGGAGATCATCGGCCGTCTGCCTGTCATCACCTATCTTGACGCCCTTGACCGCGATGCCCTCAAGAGCATCCTGACCGAGCCCAAGAACGCCATCCTTAGGCAGTACGAGAAGATATTCGAGATTGACGGACAGAAACTTGTCATCGACCCGGAGGTCCTCGATCTCATAGTCGACACTTCCATCAAGAACAAGCTTGGCGCCAGAGGCCTGCGCAGTATCTGCGAACAGATCATGAACGACGCCATGTACGAAGCCCCGTCTTCGGGAGAGAAGACCTTCCACATCACCCTCGACTACGCCAAGTCTAAACTTGAGAACCAGATATGAAAAACTGCGGGTGAAAGCCCGCAGTTTTTTAATAATACTTGTAGAACAATGCTATAGACTCCATTCCGGCGAAGAACTGCTTGAGCAGGTAACTCTCGTTGGGGGAGTGGATGGTATCACGCTCAAGACCGAAGCCCATGAGTAGCGGGTCGATGCCGAGGATCTTCTGGAACTCGGCCAGGACCGCGATGCTGCCGCCGCCGCGCGAGGGTACGGGCTCGATGCCGTAGACCTCGCCCATGGCGCGCGCGGCAGCCTTGTAGGCCTCGGAACTGATCGGGATGAGGAAGCCGTCGCCGCCTTCGCACTCCTTGACCTCGACCTTGACGCATTTGGGTGCTATTGACTTGAAGTGCTTGGCGAAGAGTTTGGTGATCTCGCCGCTCTTCTGGTCGGGGACCAGCCGCATCGAGATCTTGGCGTGGGCTTCGGACGGGAGGACCGTCTTGGCGCCCTCGCCGGTGTAGCCGCCCCAGATGCCGCAGACGTCCAGGCACGGGCGGATGCCCGTGCGCTCGAGCGTCGTATAGCCTTTCTCACCTCGTATGTCCTTGATATCCAGGAACTCCTTGTATTCCTTCAGGTTGAAGGGAGCGCGGGCGAGCATCTTGCGGTCCTTGCGGGAGAGCTCCACGACCTTGTCGTAGAAGCCGGGGACATTCACCCTGCCGTCCTCGTCATGGAGCGTCGCGATCATCTCGCATAGCACCGTGATAGGATTGGCGACGGCTCCGCCGTAATGGCCGGAGTGCAGGTCTTTGTTGGGACCGGTGACCTTGACTTCGAGGTAGGACAGTCCGCGCATGCCGCAGTTGATGGACGGCACTTTCTCGGAGATCATGGTGGTATCGGAAACCAGGCAGACATCGGCCGCCAGGCGCTTCTTGTTCTGCTTTATCCAAGCCGGAAGGTTAGGACTGCCGATTTCCTCCTCGCCCTCGAACATGAACTTGACGTTGTGGCGCAGCTGCCCTGTGCGGACGAGGAACTCGAACGCCTTGATATGCATGAAGAGCTGGCCCTTGTCGTCGTTTGCGCCGCGGCCCCAGATGGCCCCGTCATGTATGACGGGCTCGAAGGGGTCTGTGCGCCACTTATCCAGTGGCTCCGGCGGCTGGACATCGTAGTGCCCGTAGACCAGGACGGTCTTGAGGGCAGGGTCAACCATTTTCTCGCCATATACGACGGGGTTGCCGTCGGAAGGCGAGACTTCCGCGAAGTCGGCGCCGGCCTCCATGAGGAGGACGGCCAGCCGTTCGGCACAGCGGCGCATGTCGTCCTTGTGCTCAGCCTTCGCGCTGATGGAAGGGATGCGCAGCAGCGAAAACAGCTCTTCGTAGAAACGTTCCTTGTTCTGTTCGATGTAATTCTTCATATAAAACGCTAATCTTCAGTGAGTTCAAATCCGAAATACTCTCCCTTGCGGGCGGTAGGCACGCCGGTCTTCATCCAAGCCGGCATCGGGTCGCCCTTGAGGTAATGGTCGAAGAACTGCTGCAGGCGGACGGAGAGGTCCTTTGCGTTGCGGCGTTCTGCCAGGTTGTGGGCTTCGTTGTTGTACTCCAGCAGCCATGCGGGATGGCCGAAGCGGCGGAGTGCCATGAAGAACTCTATGCCCTGGTACCACGGTACGGCTCCGTCATTGTCGTTATGCATGATGAGTACCGGCGTGGTGACGTTCTGGGTATGGAAAACGGGGGAGTTCTCGATATAGAGGTCCAGGCCACCCTCGTCCCAAAGGGACTTGCCGATGCGGCTCTGGCCATGCTCGTACTGCATTGCACGGACCATTCCGGACTCCCAGCGGATGCCGCCGTACGCGCTGGTCATGTTGCCGACGGGCGCTCCCGCGCCGGCCGCGGCAAACATGTTGGTGCGCGTCACGAGGTATGCGGTCTGGTATCCGCCCCAGCTCTGGCCCTGGATGGCCATCTTGTCCTTGTCGATGAACGGGAACTGCTCGCACATGGCTTCCGCACCGGAGCAGATGCAATTGTAGGCGCTCTCGCCGGGGTGTCCGTCCTTGTAGACGATGTCCGGTACGAACACTATGTATCCGCGGCTGGCGTAGAACGTGAGGTTCACGGTGGAACGGCTCGGAGCTGGGGCTACATAGTTGTACAGGGTCTCGGAATTCTTCTCATAGAAGTAGATGATCATAGGGTACTTCTTCGCGGGATCGAGATTCTCCGGAGTGAGGAGGATGCCGTCGAGAGGAGTGCCGTCGTAGGCTTTCCAGTGCACCAGGCGCTTGTCCGCCCAATTGTACTCAGCCTGCTGGGGATTGATGCAGGACCATCTCTTTTCGGACCCCCAACGGTCAAGTGTCGTGTATACATCCGGTGATTCCTTGTAACTGCCTTTCTTGTAGGCAATAACCTCGGCGTCCTTGGCCTTGGCTATGCTGGTGAAGGCGTATTTGTCGGTGAAGCAGCTGAGAAGACCGGGCTTGTCGACACTTATCGTGGCTATGCCGTTCTCCTTGGTGGTGCGGTCGAAGACGGTGAGGAACACTTCGTCCTTCTTGCCTATGGTCTTGATGACACCGAGACGGGTGAGTGCAGCCGGGATATCGCTGCGCTCGTAGTTGGCGTAGCTGAGCTGGAGGTTGCCGCTGCGGCCCTTGCCCTGTGTCAGGCAGGTGGCGTATTTGCCGTCGGGCTGGATCTTCCAGATGTCGTATTTGTCGGAGAGAAGGAACGCCTCGTCGCCGTCCAGCCAGTGCGGACGGTCGACGGCCGGCGGCGGAGCCGGGTGGTCATCCTCGTCGTCGTAGAACGGAACGCCTGCCGCAGCCGTGACATTTAGGCTCACGCCGTCCGCCATACGGTAAGTGTGCCAGCCGAGGTCGTCGTCGCTGAACCAGTAGATATATTTGCCGCCCGGCGAGACATTGGCCGTGCCGTTGAGCTTCTCAAAGAGAAGGCGGCGTGCGCCGGTGTTCATGTCCACGAGATAGACATCCTGGAAGCTGTTGCTGTCCCATGTGGAACTGATCTGGTAGGGCTTGTTGTCACGCACGAGAGCCCACTGGCCTTCCGCTCCGTTGAAATAGCTTGTCGTTGCTGTGAGCTCGTGGTTGAGGCGGATGAGCTTGTGGCGGTCGGCGCCGAGGTTGATGACCGACTCGTAGGTGGCGGCCTTCAGCTGTGAGGCGCGGGCTTTCTGGATGGGCGGGGTCATGTAGATGTCATAAGCCCAGATGTCCAGCTGTGCGGTCTCGAAGTCGATGATCGTGGTGTCTTTAGGAGGGAGACACTCGGCGATGCCGAGGAGGACGCGGGTGGAGTTCTTGGAGAAGGCAGGGGAGCCGTTCTCGGTGACGCAGAGCTTGCCGTCAACGGTATAGTCCTGAGGGATAAGCTCTTCGACATTCTCTATGAGCTGGGCCTTGCGGCCCTTGCCCTGAAGGAGTTCTTCGTAGAGTATGACGGAACAGTGCTTGTTGCCGGTGGAGTTGGAGTCGGCGGAAGCCAGGAACACGAGTTTGTCGCCGGGGTCGTTGAAGTTGGGCAGCGAGTAGAACTTCTTGCCCTCGGAGAGGGTCTTGCGGGTCATCGCAGGGAGCTTGAACAGAGCGACCTCGTCCTTGGACAGGGAGTCTTTCTTGTCCTTCTTGAACACGACGGCCAGACGGTCTCCAAACCGGTCGAAACCGTATTTGTCGACATTCTTCAGCGTATCGGACTGACCGGTGCCGGGATAGAACACGACAGTGATCTTCTCGGCCTTGGGAGCAGGCTTGACGGTGTCGGGTACTTCCTTCTTCCACTCGGTCTGGTAGGCGATGACATTGCGCCTCTCGAGCGTGCTCTTGAAAGCGCTGACATTCGCTATCTTCTTGAGCTCAAAAGTGTTGAGATCCACGATACCGAGGCTGTCCTTGGGCATGTCATCGGCTTTTTTCTTGTCGATCCTGGCCTGACGGGTGGCGGCGTAGGGCGCCTTGATCGTGAAGACGGCCCAGCGGCCGTCGCGCGAGATCGTGGCGGCGCCGCCGCGATCCACCTTGAGTTCGCGGCCCGTTGCCGTTTCGACTATGACAAGCTCGGCGTCACCCTGCTGCGGGGTTATCTGGTAGGCCATGATGCGCCCGTCATCGGTGAGGACCGGGGCGGTCGTGCTCTGCCAGTCGTCATAGACGGTGTGGTCAAGCACCTTTTTCTGTGCTGTGGCGGTGATGCATACCAGCACGCAGGCCGCCAGTGTCAAAGTCCGTTTCATAGATAGTCGTCAAAATAGTTGGTAACTTTCTGCATTAGATGTTCCCTCCACGCTCCGGTGACATTGTGCTCGGAGACTGGGTAGGGGAAATAGTCCACCTGGATGTTGTTTTCGATGCATTCCTGGATGAAGCTTAGGGAATGCTCCCATACGACGGTGTTGTCGATGGCACCCTGGCAGATAAGGAGTTTGCCCTTGAGGTCCTTGGCCTTGTTGATGAGCGAGGTCTTCTCAAATCCTTCGGGATTGGTCTCGGGATTGTCCATATAGCGCTCGCCGTACATTACCTCGTACCACTTCCAGTCGATGACCGGACCTCCGGCCACGCCTACCTTGAATACGTCGGGGTAGTTGGTGATCAGGGAGATGGTCATGAAGCCGCCGTAGCTCCAGCCGTGGACGCCGATGCGGTCTGAATCGACATACGGCAAGGTGCGGAGCCAGTCTATGCCGACCATCTGGTCGGCCATCTCAGCCTGGCCGCACTGGCGGTTGATGGCCTTCTCGAAGGCCGCGCCGCGGTGTTCGGTGCCGCGGTTGTCCTGCACATATACGATGTAGCCGCGCTGGGACATCAGCATCTCCCACATGCGGACGCTGCCGAGCCAAGTGTCTGTAACCATCTGTGAATGAGGGCCTCCGTAGACATAGAGAACCACCGGATACTTTTTCGACGGATCGAAATTGGCCGGGAGGAACATGCGGTAGTAGTTGTCGTACAGGCCGTCGGCGCTCTTGACGGTGCCAAGGCGGACTTCACCGGTACGGTAGCCCGCGAGCGGGTCATCGGCGGTGAAGAGATTGCGTACGAGCTTGCCGTCGGCAGAACGGAGGTCGACTACGCGCGGGACGTTGAAACTGCTGTAACTGTCGATGAAATACTTGCAGTCGGGTGAAAGCGAGACACTGTGCCATCCGCGCTCGGAGGTGAGGCGCTGCGGAACGCCTATCCTTGCCTTGGCAAGCTCCTGCCTGCGGTTCTGGCGTACCTCGACGCGGAAGAGGTGGCTCTCGATGGGGGAGACCTCCGCGGAGCTGTAATACACATACTGGCCGTCATTGGTCACGTAAGTGACTTCGGCATCGGTGTTTACGAGTCTGCGAACGGTTCCCAGGGTGTCGCAGAGGTAGAGATTCTTGTATCCGTCGCGGTTGTCGGTGGAGTACAGGAACTGATACGTGCCCTTCAGGAAGAACAAATGCTCATAGGGCTCCACCCACTGGTCGTTCTCCTCGTTCAGGAGGTTGCGTACGAATGCTCCCGTGGCCGCGTCGTACATGTTGAGGTGCATGTGATGCTGCGGCCGGTCAAGGACCTGGATGAAGATGTACCGGTCGTCCGGGCTCCAGCTGATGTTGGTCAGGTAGCGTTCTTCGTCGAAGTCCGTCACTATCATATAGACAGTCGTGCCCTTCTCTATGTCGTAAACCCCGAGCGTGACGTGCTCGGAGGCCATTCCGTTCATGGGATACTTGAAAGTCACAAGCTCTCCTGTGCGGGTCTTGATGTTGAGGATGGGGAAATCCGTCACGCGCGACTCGTCCTTGCGGTAGAATGCAATCCTGCGGCCGGAGGGGGACCAGTAGATGCCCTCTCCGATGCCGAACTCGTTGCGGCTGACACTCTGGCCGAAGGTGATCTGGTCGCTGACGCTCTCGGCGACTGTCAGCCGCGCGCCCTGGGCCGTAATGCAGTAAAGGCTGTGGCCTTCGGTGAAGGCGTATGCTCCCTTGCCGTTCGGGGTGATGTCGCCGGCCCCGCGGGGGATGGCCCTGCGGGCCTCGTCCGCCGCGGGCTCATAGCCGGAGACCTCTCCGGCTATCGTCGACACCTTGACCCCGTCCGCGTCGCGGAAAAGGTAGGAGCCTTCGTCCTGCCATTGGGCTGAGAAAGATGCGGCGTAGCCCGTCCTAGAGACGGTGACATCCTTCATCGTGAAATCCTTTCCGGAATCCTGCGCCGGATGCCTGTCCAGAACGGTTTGCGCCCCGACGCTTGACGACAGGGCGCAAAGGACCGTTATACAGGCCAGTAAACTATTTCTCATATCTGTTCCGTTGCAATCGGTATGACAGTGGTGCTGTTGTCGACCTCCCTTACGGAAATGATTCCGTCGACGATATACTTCTCCATACCCCTCCAGGGCAGTGCGCCGAGGTACTCCTTGTAGTGCAGCTCGACATTCTTTCCGCTGCAGCGCATCAGGGAGTCAGCTATGGCTTTGTCCACGACCGAGAAGTTGAACTCGTTTGACTGGATACTGTTGGTGCCTTTCTGGCCCTTGAAACCCGATTGGATGAGCCTGCCTTCGAAGGTCTTGAATACATATCCCTTGTACATCAGCTGGTTGAGCTGTCCTGCCTTCACACCTTCTCCGAATACGAAGCAGAACTTGAAGAAGATGAATGCAGCCAGCGCCAGGACTAGCACTATGCTGCTGATGGTGATGATCTTTGCCTTGGTCTTCATAATCTATGTTATCAATTGTATTTCCTTGTTTCCTGATTCACAAATATACTCAATAAAAAAATAAAGTCACGGCCTAGCCGTGACTTTATTTGCCTATCTTGAAGAAAGAAATGATTATTTCTTCCTGCTCTTGTATCTCTGGTAGAACTGGTCAACGCGACCGGCGGTGTCAACGATCTTGACCTTGCCGGTGTAGAAGGGATGAGAGGTGTTGGAAATCTCAACCTTCACAAGAGGATACTCAACACCCTCGATCTCGATGGTCTCCTTGGTATTGACGCAGGAGCGGGTGATGAATACATCTTCGTTGGACATATCCTTGAAAGCTACAAGACGGTAGGTTTCGGGATGGATTCCTTTTTTCATTTTACGTAAAATTAACTGTTTCGTTCAAACGGACCGCAAAGGTATGAATTAATTTCGCAATTTCCAACTATTATTTACTTAATGCGATACGGCTGTACGTCATAGAGGACGTAACGCTTGGCTTTCCGTATCCATTTCTGTTCCTCTAGCTTGACATGCTCCTGCACGATGTCGAAGGTGATGCCTCCCTTGATGTACTCGGCAATGACGGGATCCGCGAGCTTGGAGAAGAAGTCGTCCCGTAACGCGAACTGGGAGTAGCGGTCCTTGAAATAGCGGATAAGCTGTACTGTATGTAGCAGGGAATGGTATTCCGTTCCGGGCTCGAGGATGATCTGGTATCCGGAGCATTTCTCCCCTCTGTACAGGCCTGCGGAAGGCTTGAAGGTGCAGGGACGCATCATGACTCCCTCCGGAGCGGGAGGGGAGTCCAAGGTTCCGGGTACGATGAACGGGGCGCCGAAGTACTCGTACGGGCGCGCCGTTCCTATGCCCGGAGTGATGTTGGTGCCGTTCCAGAGGCCGCCGCCGCTGTACATGTAGCATGTGAACATGCCCGGGATATCCGAGGCGGGGGCGATGGTCCACGGCATCAGCACCCTGTTGATGTCCGTCGCGCGGGCGGATATGATGTGGAGCGGGAAGCGGGCGCCTATCTCATTGTAGTACAGGTGGCAGAGCTCTCCGAGAGTCAAGCCGTGACGGTGCGCGATCTTCGGCACCCAGGGCTCGTTGTCGACAACGGGCATGGAACCTTCCACGACCCTGCCCGCAGGGTTATCGTGGTCTACCACATACAGGGATGGCACAGAGGGATAGTCCTCTCCATCCTCCATCTCGAGGAGCACGGTCATGAGGTGGAATACGTCGCGCGTGTAGTTGAAATACCTCGCACCAGCGTCCTGGATCTCGACCACGATGGCGTTGAGATCCTCGAGGTCTTCGCGCCTGAACGGTATGTGCTCCGTATCCGGGCTGAGTTCGGCATCGGAAGGGCTGAAAACCCGAACGAGGTTGCCCCTCTCACGGAAGATGTCATGCATGTACCGCCCGGAAGCGGTATCCCAGCAGTTCTGGGTGCAGAAGCATGCTACCTTCCCGTCGATGAGGGCCTTGTCCAGCTGGTCCTCCAGTCTCGTGGTCCTGAAAGAGAACATCGCCTATCCCTTGATGATGCCTTCGGCAATGCTGATAACGCGCGCGGCTAGGGCCTCGGCGGCCTCCTGCGTCGGGGCCTCGGCATAGATGCGTATGATGGGCTCGGTGTTGGAGCGGCGCAGGTGGACCCACTGGCGTTCGGCTTCGAAGTCGATCTTGACGCCGTCGATGTCATTGATGCGCTCGTCCTTGAAGACCTCCTTCATCTGGGAGAGTATCCGGTCGATGAGGGCCTTGTCAGACAGCGAGATCTTGTTCTTGGCGATGAAATAAGGGGGATAGGTCTTCTTCAGCTCGGAGACCTTCATCTTCTTGTAAGCCAGGTTGCTGAGGAACAGTCCTACGCCTACCATGGCATCACGGCCGAAGTGACTGGCGGGATAGATGACTCCGCCGTTGCCCTCGCCTCCGATCAGCGCATTCTCCTCATGCATCTTTGTCGTGACGTTGACCTCGCCGACAGCCGCCGCCACATAGCGGCCGCCATGCTGCTCGGCGACATCGCGCAGGGCGCGGGAAGATGACAGGTTGGAGACTGCTACCGGTTTATAAGGAGCCGTAGCCTCCTCGAGGGAAATCCCTTGTATCTCAGCGAGTTTCTCGGCTTTGGCGAAGAGATACTCCGCCACGCTGACAAGTGTATATTCTTCGACGAAAGGCTCGCCGTTCTCGCAGATGAAAGCCAGTCTGTCGACATCAGGGTCGACAGAGATACCCAGGTCGGCATGCTCGCGGACCACAGTCTCGCTGAGATCGGTGAGGTTCTGGGGCAGGGGCTCCGGATTGTGGGCAAAGTTCCCGTCAGGGGTGCCGTTGATCATGATGCATTCGACGCCCATGCGTTCCAGAAGGCGCTTCATGACAATGGCGCCGACGGAATTGACGGGGTCGAGCACCACCCTGAAACCGGCTTCGCTGACAGCCTCCTCATCGACCGCCTTGAGGTCGATGACGGCCTGGATGTGCTCGTCGGTGAAGTCGTGCTCGGTGATATGTCCCAATTCGTCTACCGGAGCGAAGTCGAACTCCCCGCTCTCCGCGCAGTCCAGGATGGCCTGTCCCTCAGCCGCATTAAGGAATTCGCCTTTCTCGTTGAGAAGCTTGAGGGCGTTCCACTGACGGGGGTTGTGCGATGCGGTGAGGATGATGCCTCCATCCGCTTTCGCGAAAACGACCGCCATCTCCGTGGTGGGAGTGGAGGCGTAGCCGGCCTTGACCACGTCAACGCCGCAAGCTACGAGGGTGCCGCAGACAAGCTGCTCCACCATCTCCCCGCTCAGGCGGGCGTCCTTTCCTACCACGACCTTGTACCGCGAGCCGTCTGCATGCGGCCGGCGTTCGCGCAGCTTGGCACAGTATGCGTATGTGAACTTGACGATATCTATGGGGGTGAGGCCTTCGCCGGCTGGTCCGCCGATGGTTCCGCGGATGCCCGAGATGGATTTAATGAGTGACATATTGAGCTCAGTTGTGATATAATGTGCAAATATGCAGAAAAAATTTGGAGGAATGAAAAATTTACCTAACTTTGCATTCCCAAACCACTATGCTGGGTTCGTATAACGGTTAGTACTCAAGATTCTCAATCTTGCAATAGGAGTTCGATTCTCCTACCCAGTACCAGAGACCTGCTGGAGACAGCGGGTTTTTTTGTTTTCAACCGCATTTTTATGAAGAAAGCTTCAATCTGCTTCGTTTCCCTGCTTCTGCTCTTCTCCTGCGGAGGCAAGACGTCCGATCCCGTCCGCGAAGCGATCACTTCAGAGATCATGGACAACATGTTCCAGGAGTTCACCGACGTGGAGATCACGAAAGTGGAAAAGATCGACTCTACGACATTCCGCACCGAACTGGACCGCCGCAAGAAGGCTTTCACCCTTAAGCGCGACGCCGACAGCGAGTTCCTTCTCAAGTACATGCAGGAAGGCAAGAAGAAGAATGCTTCGATCAAGTCCGAGAGTTACATGAACGACCTCAGGATCCTCCAGGGTCTCGACAGTCTTGGTAAGGCCAATGTCGCTATCCTCGATGACGTAGCCTACTATGACTACAGGTTCAGCGCCACGGCCAAGGGGAAAGATGTAACGATGCAGTTCCGCGACGCGTACATCTCGATAACGCCCGACGGGCGCGTGATCAGCATGACCGCGGAGCGCCGCGACCTCCACAAGAGCGCTGGCCGCGTCATCCCGGGATACTATGAGCTGGTCAAGGGCTCCGATGAGGAGGAGGACTTTGAAGTAATTCTCTAGACGTTGTCCGCTCATCCAGTGTAGTCAGAGATTGATGCCTCTCGATCCGGGTATCACAAATCAAATCTAGTATATATTAGTCCCTTTTAGTGTCGCCATCTTGTGCGCAGAAGGGCCTTCTCCCTGTCCTCCGCGCACAAATTTCCCGTTTTTGTGCGCCAAAGGGCCTTTTCCCTGTCCTCCGCGCACAAATTCGCTGTTTTCGTGCGCCAAAGGGCCTTTTCCCTGTCCTCCGCGCACAAATTCGCCGTTTTTGTGCGCCAAAGGGCCTTTTTCCGTCCTCCGCGCACAAATTCGCCGTTTTCGTGCGCAGAAGGGCCTTTTCCCTGTCCTCCGCGCACAAATTTGCCTTTTTCGTGCGCGGAGAGGGAGAGAGGGCGGAAAAAACGAATAGGTCTGCTGCGGAGGACGCTATCAATACATCATAATAGATGGGGGAGAGGAGTATACAGATGGGGGAGAGGAGTATCTCAGTTTAGGCGTTGTCAGATGGGATACGATCAGACGGGATCCACGTCCAGAGTGATGTGGCCAGTGTATTTGTAAGATTTCTCGAAATCGCTGATAGTTTCGGCGATTTCTTTTTTTCGTGTCGGGAGGCGGCGGTCTTTTGGAAGGGTGATGCGGATGACGAGGGCGTCCGGGTCGGTCTCGCGGCCGCGGCGCGGGGCGAAAGGGCCGGCGAGGGTGAAAGAGCTGGTGGAGGCGAAGCCCTTCAAGGCTTCCGCGAGCAGTCCCGACAGCTTTGCGAGCCGCCCGGTGTTCGTGTCCCTGACGATGACATCTACCATGCGGGAATACGGCGGGAGATTGAAGGTCTTGCGCTCCTCGAGCAGGTGAAGGGAATAGTCGTCGCCTTGGAGGAAAACCGGATGGCCTCCCTGGCGGGTCTGGACGAGCATGTGGCCGGGGAGTCTGCCGCGGAACTGCTCCAAGGTCTGCATGGTCTTCTCATCCGCCCGAAAATCGTGTTTGTCCATGAGGGTATCAGCGTTCAGCAACACCAGCAGCGAGATATCGGCGATGTCCTTCCGTCGCGCTTCATTTACCGTGGCGAAACCTATATTATCCGTCTGTCCGGGGAAGACCGCTTCAACCTGTTCCTTGAGGTCGTCCATCGGTCCCCAAGGCCTAAGTATCAGCACTTTGCCTTTATTGTCAAGGATCTCGCCCATCCTTAAGATGAGGACGCGCGACAGGTCTCCGACCATTCCGCGTTTCCTGGCTTCGACAGAAGTGTCCACGATTTCCATGGCGCTTTCCTCAAGCGGTGTGCGTACAAGCGCGTATCTACCGGTGATGCAGTTGTAGAGGGATTCCAGCGAGGGGGTGGGGGAGGAGAGGAGCACATGTGCTCCGTGTATGCTCCCGAGCATGACGGCAGAGTCGCGCGCTCCGTAGCGCGGGGTGCCGTCTTGCTTGTATGCGATGTCGTGCTCTTCCTCCACGATGACGAGCCCCAGGTCCTTGAACGGAAGGAACAGGGCCGAGCGTGTCCCAAGGATGAGCCTCGGCCTGTCGTTGCGGCGAAGGAGCGTAGCGACTTCGCGGCGGTTCCCGGCTGTCTCGGCCGAGTGGAACACGAGCACGGCGTCGCCGAAAGCCTCTGCGAGGACGGCTTGCAGCCTTTTGCTGAGAGTGATCTCCGGTACGAGCATCAGGACGCTGCGGCCGGCGGCAAGCGTGGCGCGCGCGGCCTCTACGAGGACGCCGATGCGCGCTGCTCCGCCCAGCAGCAGGACGCTCGCGCCTTTGGCGAAAGCCGCCTGCATCTCTGCAAAAGCAGAATTGTCACTCTGTTCAGAATGGCAGGCGAAGGATGCGAGAACTGTTGTTCCGGCCGGAAAGGAGGTGCCTGTCGCTTCACCATTCTCCAAAACCTCAAGTCTCCGACATATTTCGGTAAGTTCCGCCAGGATCTTGTCGCGTCCGGCTTCAAGCCCTGCCATGACCTTGGGGTTGTGCTTTCCCGCCAATGCGGCTTCCTTTTTGGCAAGCCGCTCCTCGAGCGCGAGGATGCGTTTGCTGTAAAGCTCCGATGTGCGGGCTTTCATCAGTTCCCGACGCTCTTCCGCCCTTGCACGGACTTCCTCACCGGCGGTCTTGACGGCGGGATAGGCCATCTTGTAGACTTCGCCCATGGTGCAGAGATAGTAGTCGGCCATGAAGCGCCAGAGCGCAAGCTCCTTCTCTCCGATCGGTTCCATGTGGCGCTCCACGGCATTTACCGGAAGGACCCTGTCAGGGTCCACTTCCGGCGACACGCCGGTCTCGCTGACCACGCCGATGTATTTGCGCCCGGCGAAGGTTACGCTCACACGCGCCCCTGTCCGGACCTCCTCGGAGATCCGGTAGCAGGGCTCCCACGCAAGCTTGAGCGGCAGGATGACCTTTATGTACTGCACCTCTTCCATGCTTGTGCGAAGATAACGAAAAAAAGTGCATCCCCTTCAGAGGAGATGCACTTTTTTAAGATATGGTCCCTAAGGATTACTGGGCCTTGGCCTGGGCCTCGGCCTGCTTGATCATGTTCTCGTTGGCGGAGATGTAGACCTCGACGCGACGGTTCTGGGCACGGCCCTCGGCGGTCTCGTTGGACGCTACCGGCATGTGGTAGGACATGCCCTCGGAGGTCATCCTGCTGCCGGCGATGCCGCAGGACTTGAGATAGTTGAGCACGGACTCGGCGCGCTGCTTGGAGAGGCGCTCGTTGACTGCATCGCTACCGGTGTTGTCGGTGTGGCCATAGATGGTGATGTCCGTCTCGGGCATGTCAGCCATCTGGGAAGCGAACTTCGCGAGATTGGCCTTGGAGGCGGCGTTCAGGTCGGCCTTGTTGAGGGCGAAGAGGATACCGCTGTCGAAGGTGACCTTGATGGCCTCGAGGCCGTTGGCGTCCTCGACTGTCTCGACCGTGGCGGCCTCGAGAGCTGCAAGCTCTGCGGCCTTCTGGTCCATCTTCTTGCCGATGATGGCGCCTGCGGTGGCGCCGACGGCGGAACCGACTGCCGCGCCGATGGCGGCGGCCTTGCCGTCCTTACCGATAAGGGCGCCTACGCCTGCTCCGAGAGCTGCGCCCGCTCCGGTTCCGATGAGGGAATCCTGGGCCATCTTGGACATAGAGGAGCATCCTGAAAGGATCATAGCTCCGCAAAGGAAGAATGCAATGTACTTTTTCATTTCACAAGTGTATTTAAAATATTGGTTTCCATAGTAACCGTTTAATAAATGCAAGTTTAATAATAAAAGTAGAAAGATGCAATAATCTCGTCCATTTTCTCTCTTTGCCTCCTTTCCGTTCTCTGCTTCCGACAGGTTTTACAGCCCAATTATTTTGCAAGAAAAATTTGGTAGGTCACATTTTTTGTATATCTTTGCAGTCCCAAAACACAACGGTGCTGTAGCTCAGGTGGTAGAGCAATGGACTGAAAATCCATGTGTCGCCGGTTCAACTCCTGCCAGCACCACATAAAGCCCTTCGATTTTCGAAGGGCTTTATTTTTTTTGCTTATATTTGGGAAACGAAACTTAATAGATACGAAGATGAAGACTCTTATTTCTGTATTACGGGGAATGTCGGTGAAGGATTTGCTGGTGGTGGCAGGAGTGGCTGGGATGCTTTGCTCCTGTTCCGTTGCCAAGGATGCATCTGAAAGGAAAGACTATGCCCCGGACGACCAGGTGAATGTCGGATATGGATCGGTCGACAAGGATAAACTGACTTACTCCGTCAGCCAGCTGGATGTGGATGAGCGGGAGATTTCCCAATACAGCAATATTTGGGACTATATGCGCAGCCGGGTGCCCGGCGTGGAGATTGGAGAGTCGGTGGCGGGAAGTACACCTGATATCGTCATACGCGGAAAGAACTCCATCAATTCTCCGACCCAGCCCCTCATAATGCTGGACGGCGTCGAGGCCCCCGACATTTCCGGCCTCAATCCCAGTGACGTGGCGTCCGTCAGTGTCCTGAAGGATGCTTCCGCCTCGATCTATGGTTCGCGTGGAGGCAACGGCGTGATATTGATCACCACGAAGAGCGCCAAGCTCGCGGCGGAGCGTGAGGCCGCCTACCAGCGCGAGGTCCGCGAAGCCGCCCGCGCGGCGAAGGCGGCACGCAAAGCCGCCAAGCGCGAAGCCAAGGCTTCCCGCGGCAAATAGAATCTAGGATAAAAAGTTTATCGGAGGATCTCCAGATCCTTCTTGAGTATGGTCTTGGGGTCCATGAGGGAGACTTTCTGGAAAAGTCTTATCTGGTTGCCCAGCGAAAGGTGCACCTTGTCTTCGTGCTTGCCTTTGCGCCACCATTTGTAGAATCCTATGGGGTCGTTTTCGAAGGGGATGCTGGCCTTGATGCCGCTGCTGTACCCCGGATAGTCGATGATGAGGTTGAGCCCCATGAAACGCTTGTAGTAGTCGGGATCGGCCCTGCGAAGCTTGCTGACGAGTGGATTGAGGACCTCGAAGGTGTCGACATGCAACGTCTTCTCCTTGATGATCATCCTGTGGATACGGACGGGGTCGTAGTTGAGCCACGCGCCCATCCTGAGGGTCACGGGACCCTCAGCCGTATCTAGCGTCAACTCGTCCATTGAGAAGTAGGTCTTCTCCGGATCGAGAGGGAAAATCTGGTCTGAGTCCATAAAGGCGTTAGTCAGTCGATTCGCAAATTTAATGACTATTTTGTTAAAAAACCACCCGTTTTGACCTAAAAAACCGTATCTTGCATTATTGAAATGCCATTTTTTCGGTTTTTTATGAAGAATATCATCCTTGACATGACCGGCCTGTGCCGTGACGGAGGGCTCGCGACCTCTCTGGCCTCTCCCGAAACCCTCAGCCTTTCTTCCCTGGAAGGAACCAATTGCTACTGCGACCCGGCGGCCGCCTCTGCGATACGCCAGGCGGTGGAGACCCTGCCTGTTTCTGCGCTCCACTGGTGCGACACCGGGGATTACCATTACCTGTCCGGTTTCTGGCTGGAGAAGGCGGCGAAGGAGATGGGTGAAGAGCCTTTCGCCCTGGTACTGTTCGACCATCATCCGGACATGCAGGAGCCCGCCTTCGGAAATGTACTGTCCTGCGGGAGCTGGGCGCGGGACGCCTTCACGGGCATTCCTAATTTAAAGCAGATACTTCTGGTCGGAATCAATCCCGACCTCGAGGTGGAGATCCTCGACCTGGTCTTCGATGGCGTCCTTGCAGTCACGGCAGAGGATCTGAGGCATACTGGAGACAACCTCTCCCAGGATGTCCTGGAGATGTTTTCGCTGCTGGATCCGCATGTACCTGTCTATATCAGTATCGACAAGGATGTACTTACAAAGGATTATGCCCGCACCGACTGGGACCAGGGCGGCATGACCCTTCCGCAGTTGGAGGCCGCGGTGCTCCGCATCGCAGCCGGACACCGGCTGCTGGGTGCGGACATCTGCGGCGGCCTCACTCCCGACAAGGGCGGAAAAAGCGAGGATTTCGACATAAATCTCAAGACAGACCTGGCTTTGGAAAAACTGTTTGGTAATCTCATAATAGATTCGTAACTTTGAACGATTAAGAGGAACAATCCAAAATCCGCTTAAAAATCGTTATTTCAAAGCTTAATTCAGTTAAAGATCGTAATCCGTCATGGAAGACAATCTCAAAATGACCTGTCTATACGACAAGCATGTGGCATTGGGCGCCAAGATGAGCCCGTTTGCCGGTTTCATGATGCCTATCCAGTATGCCGGCATCACCGAAGAGCATCTGGCAGTACGCAATCATGTCGGCATGTTTGACGTCTCGCACATGGGCGAAGTCTTTATCAGCGGCTCCGATGCCGAATCCTTCGTGAACCATATCTTCACCAACGACGTCCGCGGTCTTGCTCCGGGCAAGATCCTGTACGGAATGATGCTCTATCCTACGGGCGGAGTCGTGGACGACCTGCTCGTCTACCGTTGCTTCGAAGCGGACACATACCTGCTCGTGGTTAACGCTTCCAACATAGATAAGGATTACGCGTGGATGCTCGACAATGCATCAGGTTACGATGTCGTAATCGACAACGCTTCCGAAAGCTGGGGCCAGATCGCGGTTCAGGGCCCTGAGTCCGAGAAGACCGTCGTGGACGTGCTCGGCATCACCGGCGCCGCATCCCTCGGTTTTTATGAGTTCTTCGACAGCGAATGGAAGGGCGGCCGCATGATAGTCAGCCGCACCGGCTATACCGGTGAGGATGGATTCGAGCTTTATGCCTCTCCCGAGAGTATCGGTGAGATTTGGGATATGCTGCTGGCGGCCGGCGTAGCGCCGTGCGGCCTCGGCTGCCGCGATACGCTTCGCTTCGAGGCGGGCCTTCCGCTCTACGGCGACGAGCTCAGTGCCGACATCACCCCTGTAGAGGCCGGCCTGTCCATGTTCTGCAAGCTTGACAAGGACGGATTCATCGGCAAGGACGTCCTCGTCCGCCAGAAGGCCGAAGGCACGGAGAAGAAACTCGTCGGTATCGAGATCCATGACAAGGCCATTCCCCGCGCCGGTTATCCCGTCGAACTGGAGGATGGCACCGAAGTCGGAGTGGTCACGACCGGCTACCGTTCCATTTCGCTTGACCGCAGCATCTGTTTCGCCCTTGTGAAGTCGGAGTATTCCAAGCTTGGCACGCCTCTGTGGATCCGTATCCGCAAGAAGGTCTTCCCCGGCGAGGTCGTCAAGAAAAGATTCTATCAGACAAACTATAAAAAATAACCGTTGAAATGTCAAAGATTGTAGAAGGATTGCTTTACAGCGATTCACACGAATGGGTGAAGGTTGACGGCGACGTCGCCATCATCGGAGTCACCGATTACGCTCAGGCTGAGATGGGCGACATCACCTATGTCGACCTTCCCGAGGTGGACGACGAGGTGAGCCAGGGTGAGGATTTCGGCGCACTTGAGAGCGTCAAGGCCTCCAGCGAGCTCTATTCTCCCGTCTCCGGTACCGTCGTCGCGGTCAACGAAGCACTCGAGGATGCTCCCGAGCTTGTCAACGAGGACGCTTTCGCCAACTGGATCATCAAGGTGCAGATGAGTGACAAGGCCGAGCTCGAGTCCCTCATGGATGCCGCAGCTTACGCAGGTATCACTGGATAGTCCATGGGAAGCTTCTCTTATTTTCCTCACACTGAGGAAGATATCCGGCAGATGCTAGACCGTATAGGGGTAAAGTCGCTCGACGACCTCTATGCCGACGTGCCTGCCGGTTTCATTTACAAGGGGGAGTACGACCTCCCGGATGCGCTCTCCGAGCAGGAGGTGCGCGACTTCTTCGAGCGCCTGGCCTCGAAGAACACCCGCCTCAAGGTGTTCGCCGGCGCCGGCTCCTATGACCATTACACCCCTGCGGTGATTCCCTACATCATCTCCCGTTCCGAGTTCCTGACGGCGTATACGCCATATCAGTGCGAGATCTCGCAGGGTACACTGCGTTATATCTTCGAATACCAGAGCATGGTCTGCGCCCTGACGGGTATGGATGTAAGCAATGCATCCATGTACGACGGACCCACCGCTGCGGCTGAGGCCATGAGAATGGCCGTTGCCAGCGCCCGGAAGAAGAATACGGTTCTCCTTTCCAGGACCCTTCTTCCGAACGTGGTCAAGACCGTCGAGACCTATGCGAAGTATTACGGTACCAATATCGCCTACATCGAGGCCGAGGACGGGCAGACGTCGCTCGCCAGCCTTCGCGAGGCTATGGCGTGCGGCGACGTCGCCGGCGCTATCGTGCCGTCAGTCAACCGTTTCGGTATCATCGAGGATCTCAGCGGATTTGCCGATACCCTCCATGAGGGCAAGGCTTTGCTGGTCGAGTACTGCGACCCTTCCACACTGGCTGTCCTCAAGACTCCAGCGGAGTGGGGAGCCGACGTCGCCGTCGGAGACGGCCAGTCGCTCGGCATCCCGATGTGCTTCGGCGGCCCTTATGTCGGCTTCATGGCCTGCACCAAGGAGCACATGCGCAAGCTTCCCGGCCGTATCGTCGGCGAGACGGTGGACGGGCAGGGGAGGCGCGCCTTCGTGCTGACGCTGCAGGCGCGCGAGCAGCACATCCGCCGCGAGAAGGCTACGTCCAACATCTGCTCCAACGAGTCCCTTATGGCGCTCTTCGTGACGGTCTATATGTCCCTCATGGGCCCGCAGGGCCTGAGGGAGGTCAATGAGAAATCCTATGCCGGAGCACATCTGCTTCACGACATGCTGCTGCAGACCGGCAAGTTTGAGGAAGTCTTCGACAAGCCTTTCCTCAAGGAGTTCGTCCTGAAACCGCTCGTAGATGCCAAGGCCTTGCAGGCCAGGCTCTGTGAAGGCGGTTTCTTCGGCGCCCTCGAAACCGAAGAGGGATATGTAAGTTTCTGTGTGACAGAGAAAAGGACACGCGCTGAGATCGAGGCGCTGGTCGCATTGGCAAGGGAGGCATAGGGTATGAAGTACTACGACAAACTCATTTTCGAACTTTCGAAACCCGGCCGCAGGGCATATACCCTTCCCGCGGCGGCAGATCCTTCCGCATCGTTCTCCATCCCTTCGGGGCTGCTCCGCGCCGAGGCTCCAGCTCTCCCCGAAGTCAGCGAGGTCGATGTCGTCCGTCACTATACCAATCTCTCGCAGATGAATTTCGGTGTGGATACCGGCTTCTATCCGCTCGGCAGCTGCACCATGAAATACAATCCCAAGATCAACGAGGAGATTGCGGGCATGCCAGCGTTCCAGGGACTTCATCCCCTTCAGGACGAAAGTACAGTCCAGGGTGCATTGGAAGTCTATTACGAGATGGAACGCTCGCTTTCGGCCATTACCGGCATGAAGCATTTCACGCTCAATCCCTGCGCCGGCGCGCATGGTGAGCTGACGGGTCTGATGGTCATGCGCAGCTACCACGCTTCGCGCGGCGATACCGCCCGCATTAAGGTCATCGTACCGGATAGCGCACACGGTACCAATCCTGCATCGGCTGCTGTCTGCGGCCTGAGCATCGTTGAAGTGAAGTCCAATGCCAACGGCCTGGTCGATGTCGAGGACCTCAAGCCCCTGCTCGGTCCTGACATCGCCGGCATCATGATGACCAATCCCAATACCCTCGGACTCTTCGAGAGGGACATCAAGGAGATTGCGGAGCTGGTCCATGGCTGCGGAGGTCTGCTCTACTATGACGGAGCCAACATGAATCCGCTTCTCGGCGTGGTCCGTCCCGGCGACATGGGCTTCGACATCATGCACCTGAACCTTCACAAGACCTTCTCGACCCCGCATGGCGGCGGCGGCCCGGGCTCCGGCCCCGTCGGCGTAGCCGGCAGGCTGGCGGAGTTCCTGCCGACGCCCAAGGTGGAGAAGGGGGAGGACGGCCGTTTCCACATCGTGGACGACGCCCCGATGTCCGCCGGCCGTGTGTCCGCCTTCATGGGCAATTTCGGAGTCATCCTCCGTGCATACGCATATATCCTGATGCTCGGGAAGCAGAATCTCGCCATGGCGGGCAAGCTCGCCACGCTTGGGGCAAACTACATCAAGGAAAGCCTCAAGGATGCCTACAAGCTTCCTATCCCGTCAGTGTGCAAGCATGAATTCGTATTCGACGGACTGATCGACGACGGATCGGCCACCGGCAAGCCCGGCGCGACCACGCTCGACGTGGCCAAGCGCCTGCTGGATTTCGGCTATCATGCTCCTACCATCTATTTCCCGCTGCTGTTCCATCAGGCTTTGATGATAGAGCCGACGGAGACGGAGTCGAAGGAGACGCTCGATGCTTTCATCGACGTGATGCATGTGATTGCGAAGGAGGCTGCAGAGGATCCCGACATCCTGCACGGAGCTCCGCACAATGCCCCTATCTCGCGTCCTGACGAGACCATGGCGGCCCGTAAGCCTGTGCTGAAATACTGGGACGGGATCAGTTGAGATTCTTGCCGTGGCAGCGTCTGTAGGACAGGCCGCTGCCACAGGGACATGGATCGTCGGGGCCGACGTGCCTGACGGCCATGCTGTAACGGTAGAGTTCATTGAGCGGACCGGACAATTCGTCCGGTCCCTTTTTTGTGCCCTCATCTCCGGAAAGGTCCTCTTCAAAGCCGCTCTCATCGACCTTGATGCTGAGTTTCAGGAGATTGGACTCGGTGGAAGAATGGCCTTTGAGCAGCCATTTTGGAACGGAATTGGCGTATTCCGCGATGGTGTCTATGCACCTGCGGTATTCGTCGAATGTCTCGATCTCGTTGATGCGGTCGTTGACGCAGCTGAACATGGCCTCTGCGCAGGCTTCGTCCATCGCATACTGGGCATTGACCCACACTTCGTTGAGGCAGTCTAGGATGTCCTGGCGGTCATATCCGAGGTCTTCGAGGACCTCCCATGCGGCTTTGTATTCGGGAGTGCCGTAGCCGAAGGCGCAGAAAGGGGCGTCGCTGCCGGCGTGAAGGGCTTCCTCTTTCGTGAAACTGGCGAAATCCTTGGTGTCCGGGAATTCGTCCCAGCCGTCAATAAGCTTCTCGAACTCATAGGCATAAGGGGAGACCAGATACATCTCGCCCTTGTATGTGGCCCTCTGTATGGCTACAAGGCGGTTCTCGGCGATGCGGGCGAACTCTTCGCCGCGGTTGGTGCCGTCATCCATCATGTCGAAGGCCTGCTTGACGAACCCTTCCACGGTGATGACTCCGTAAAGGTTGAGGAGTCCGAGCGCCAGACGCTCGGTCTCGAACGAGCCGTCCACCCTCTTTTCCGCGATGACATGGTCCAGGATGTCCGCCACGTGGGAATAAAGGGCCTGGTCAATGCTGGCATAGACGAAATCCTTGTCGGTGTCGTCTATGTAGATGAGGTTCAGCATTTCCAGCATATAGGGGTAGTCGGGATTGAGCAGTTCCACCCATTGGCCGGGGCCGGCGGACACCAGATCGCGCAGGAGCATGAGGTCGCTCTCCGTGAGCATGTACAACCATGCCCGCGGATTGTCTCCGATGAGACCTGCCGTGCGGTCAACAAGCCCGGCTTTCTTCTCGTTCTTGACCAGAGGCTGGTCGAAGAACTCCAGGATGTACGAAAGCTCGTCCTTGGTGAACCGGCTGAAAAACTTTATAAGTGTCCTGTCCATGCCTAAAAGTGTCCAAAGATAGGAGTTTTATTCTTATTTTTGTGAAAACGGGTACAAGAAATGGAATTATACGAGTTCGCACGGCCCGCCCTCATGTCGGGCAAGACCATACTGTTCGTCCACGGTTTCGCGTCCAGCGGACGCAGCGGGACGGCGCGGGCGCTCCGGACCCTCCTGCCGGAGGCGGAGGTCCTCGCGCCCGACCTGCCGGTCGACCCGCACGAGGCCATGGCGCTGTTGCGCGGCCTCGTCGCGGAGCGCCGCCCCGACCTTATCCTAGGCACTTCCATGGGTGGGATGTATGCCGAGCAGCTGTACGGCTTCGACAGGATCCTTGTCAATCCAGCCTTCCGGCTTGCCGATACTATCCTGAAGAACAACGGCTTGGGACGCAAGGAGTTCCACAATCCCCGTGAAGACGGGCAGAAGGACTTTCTTGTGACCAAAGGTCTCCTTGAGGAGTTCCGAGAAGTATCTTCGCATTGCTTCGAGGGCATCTGTGAAGAAGAAAAGAAACGCGTATTCGCGCTCTTCGGACGGCGTGACACCCTGGTGTTCACGCACGACCTTACACGTGAGCACTATCCACAGTGCATCAGCTATGACGGGGAGCACAGCCTTGTCGATTCGTCACTCCTGCATTCTGTGCTGCCGGTAATCCAGTGGATAGACGACAGGCAGCGCGGCATCCAGCGTCCTTCAGTGCTGATAGTCTTCGATGATGCGTTGCGCTACCGCCACAACGGCGAGGCCGTGAGCGCCTCGCTCAAGGCCGTGGAGTATCTCGCGCAGCGCTTTGACCTCCAGTTCGTTGTCAGTGGTGATGCCGACGGATGGGAGGCGATGGAAGATAAGCGGAAATGGATGGAGGACAGCATCAGCGTCCCCGTATGGAACCGTACGGTACTCACTACCAGGAAGGATCTGCTGCTGGGTGATTATCTGGTCGATGCACATCCCGAGGAGAACGGCGGTGATTCGTTCATGGGGACCGTCATCAGGCTGGGTGCTCCGGACTTCCGTGACTGGGAGGAGACAATAACCTTTTTCGCAAGAATTTGTGGCGATACTCGCTAACTTTTATTAAATTTGTCTGTTCTGAAAAATGCACATGATTAATAACACACTATATCATTATGAAAAGAATTTTAGTAGCACTTTTCTCTGCCGCATTGCTGCTCACAGCGTGCGACAAGTATGATGATTCTGCCCTGCAGAATCGCATTGACACCCTCGAAGGCCGTGTCACCGATCTGGAAACCAAGGTCAACAACATCAATGCCGACATCGCTTCGCTCCAGACGCTTGTCAGGGCGCTTCAGGAGAATGTCACCGTCGATGCGGTAACCAAGACCCAGGACGGATACGATATCTCTTTCTCCGACGGTTCCACCGTGTCCATCTCCAATGGAGAGAAGGGCGCCACCCCCCATGTCGGAGTCAAGGCTGACGACGGCGTTTTCTATTGGACGGTCGACGGCGAATGGCTGCTTGACGTTGACGGTAAGCGCGTAATCGTCACAGGTGCCGTACCTCAGGTCAAGATCCAGGACGGCAAATGGTTCGTAACGTATGACGGCAAGAACTGGCAGGACATCGGTTCTGCCGAGAGTTTGTCCGGAGTGGTAGTGACCGAGGATGCCAACTTCGTGTATCTTACAGTCCCCGGCTCCGGCTCGACCATTACTCTCTCCAAGACCGGTCGTTTCACCTTGGATATCGCAACGCTTGACTATGTGATCCAGCCTGGAGCCACTACCGAGATCCCGTATTCGATCTATGGAGCCGACGGCACGGAGAAACTCTTCGTACAGAGCGATGATTTCACGGTGACTTACGATGCCTCGAAGATCTATGTAACCCCCAAGGCCAACGTTGTCTCGGGTGATGTTTTGGTGATGGCGGTACGCAACTCCGATCAGGCGGTCTGCGGTGTCGTCCTCAGTTTTTCCCAGGGAGTCTTTGATGTGACTCCTGCTGTCACGATTCCCGCCGCCGGAGGAGATGTCCAGGCTTTCGTGAAGACCAATCTTGACTATGAGATCGTCATTCCTGACGATGCCAAGGAATGGCTTTCCGTGGGCCCTGAGACAAAGGCGCTCCGTACCGATACCCTTCGTATTACGGCTAAACCCAATGAGTCTGAGACAGATTCCCGTACTGCCAAGGTCGAGTTCCGCCCCTCTGAAGGAGCCTCCGTTTTCATGAAGGTATATCAGGAGAGTAAACCCGTGGAATCCAAGTATCCCAAGATCACCATCGCCGATTTCCTCGCACTGCCTGACGACGATACCGATATCTACCAGCTCACCGGTGTCATCACCATCGTACGCCATTCGACATACGGCAACTTCGAGATGAAGGATGACACGGGTACGGTATATGTCTTCGGACTTACCAATGAGAAAGGAGAGTATGTCTTCACTCCTCTCGAACTCAAGAGGGGTGACAAGGTGACCCTTCATGGAACACGCAACGTACACGATGGGAAGGTCGAGGTCAAGGACGCAGTATATGAGAAACATGTTAAGGGCGAGGACATGCCTCAGGTTATTGAAGAGGTCACCATAGCGGAGTTCCTCAAAAAGCCTGCAGGTACCGACGTGTGGTACAAGCTTACCGGGAAGATAACCGATATAGAGAATGCTAATTACGGGAACTTCTATATGGAGGATAATACCGGCAAGGTCTATGTCTATGGTCTCACCGCTACAAAGCAGGACTACAATGACAAGACTTTCTCCACGCTGAAGCTGAAGGTCGGCGATACCGTGACAGCCATCGGATACCGCACCGATTACACAGGTCCTTCCGGCAAGACCACCGCTGAGTTTGGTGGCGCTAATACTCCCGCATATTATGTCAGTCACGTTCCCGGTGAGGGAGGCGGTGATGATAATCCGGACCAGCCGGGCGGGGATGAAGAAGGCTACACTATCTCTTGGGACGGCCAGTCTGATTGGATTGGGATAGAAGATGATGAAATTAGCTATGAGTCAGGTGATTATACGGTTACTGTCTCGCTTGGGGGAGGTAAGACTAAGCCCACTGTAAATGCTAAATCCAATGACTGCCGTGCCTATGCTTTAAACACTGTTACGGTATCCAACTCTTCTACTGATATTACCAGTCTGACTTTCTATATTTCGAGTCAAGGTAAAAAACGCTTGACTGATATCAGTGCCGATACTGGAGAAGTAACCATTGACGTTGAAGACTGGACAGTGACTTGGACAGGCTCTTCGGATAGTGTGACTTTCACTGTAGGAGAAAAAGCTACTTATGGAACAGATGGCGCTACTAAGGCGGGCCAGTTCGATTTTGAAAGTATCGTGGCTATGCCTTAAGGCAGAGTTTCATACGAGTGTTTCGAAGCCGGTGACCGTAAGGGAGCCGGCTTCTGCTTTGAAATGGATGTCCAGGCCGCCGAAGGGCATGCCGTAGATGCGGTCGGAATCGTCCTGGTAGCGCGGGCGGGGGTCCTGGGCGAGCGCGCCGATGAGCGCCTCGAGCCCGTCAGGGCCGAGGAGGCGCTTCAGCTGCGCGCGCAAGTCCTCCGGGACGATCACCGCGAGCGGTGTCCATCCGGCAGCGTCAGTGAATCCGCCCGCCGCCTCCGGATGGGAGTCAGCGTAAGGGATATACGGCTTGATGTCGTAGATGGGCGTCCCGTCCATAAGGTCGGCGCCGAGTACATGTATGACCGGAGCGTCTTCGCATTCGAAGTCAATGCGTTCTATGCGTACGCTTGACAAGCCAAGCGGATTGGGCCTGAAAGGGGAACGGGTGGCGAAGACACCCAGACGGGTGTTGCCGCCGAGCCTCGGCGGCCTGACCGTAGGCTGCCAGCCGCAGTCAGTATCCCGCCGATTGGCGGAGAATCCCCAGATCAGCCAGATGAAATCGAATCCTTCCAGCCCTTTGACGGCCTCCACACGGCGGTAGCTGTCCGTAAAACGGATCTCGCCGCGGAGCTCGGGAACGAGTCCGCTCTGTCTCGGGATACCGAATTTGCTGGTAAATGGAGACTTGAAATATGCGATGGGTTCCAGTGTCATAGCACCGTGGCAAGAGTGTCTGCGCTGGCAATTGCAAGGCTGTCCATCTCGGCCAGTCTGGCATGGAAAGTTGAGTCGAATGCCGGCATCAACTCTTCCGGGAGAGGCTCGGCGGAAGGTGATTCGAGCGTCAGGGGATTGATGGCAGTGCCGTTCTGGTACACCCTGAAATCGAGGTGCGGACCTGTGGCGGTTCCGGTCATGCCCACATAGCCGATGACCTGTCCCTGCTGGACATGAACACCTGCTTTGATGCCAGGGCCGTACTTGGACAAATGCATGTAGCTGGTGGTGTAGACGCTGTTGTGTCGAATCTTGACGGTATTGCCGCCGCCCCCGGCCCAGCCGGCGCTGACCACCGTGCCGTCGCCGATGGCGACGACCGGGGTGCCTGTCGGCGCGGCATAGTCAACGGCCGTGTGCGGCCGGACCTGGCCTGTGACAGGATGCCTGCGGGCGTATGAGAAGCCGGATGATATCCTCTTGAATTCCAGTGGGGCTTTCAGGAAGGCTCTGCGGAGACTTTCTCCCTTATCGTCCCAGTAGACGTTGCCTCCGTCCCCTTGGTCAAACATCACGGCGTACTTGTCGATATCACCGCTTGTAAACCGTGCGAAATAGACGGTGTCGATGCCGATGCTCTCTCCTTCGACTTCGCTCTCTCCGTAGATGATGCGGAAGCGGTCATCCTTCTGCAGGCCGAAGAAATCCACGGTCCATGCGAAAATGTCCGAGAGTTTCATGATCAGGGCGGGGGAGGATCCCGCCTTGGCCATGTCTGCCCACAGCGACGAGCTGATGCTGACATCGGCATAGCGGCGGTGTTTCACTACGGGCTTTTCATAAATCCATATCGCCATGGAATCCCGGCACTGGAATACAGCCTGACGTATGCGGTCCATGTCATAGACCACATATGCGAGTTTGTTGGAGAGAGTGTCGGAATACGAACGCACTGCATTGCCGGCGCGCATCTTGGTGACATCGAATGTAGAGTCGCACAGTTGTGCCATGGCATAAGCCTCGTCCATGCTCATTCCCAGCCTGTTCATCAGTCCGGAGAATGTCTCGCCATTATGGACTGCACTCTCTTCGCAATTGAAATCCTCAGTAAAGAATCCTATCGGAGGGACAGGGCGGGAGACCTCCTCTACGGGGACATCTTTGCTGCGGACGCATGAAACGGCAGCCGCCAGGACGGCGGCAACTACTAATGGTCGAAATCTCATAGCATGTCAACGGTTTTCTGGTCAAGCTTCTCGTCGAAATACTTGGCCAGGACCTTGCGGAAAACCTCTTCCTTGCCGGAAGCTATGTAGAACAGTGTCATGGAGGAGCGGAGCTTCATGGTATCGACAGGGCCGAAGATCTCGGCCGCGGATTTGCCCCTGACCTGGATGAGAGAGTTGCATATCTCGCGCAAGCGGCTTCCGAGGACCTTGTCGGCAAGGTAGGCCTTGGCCTCACCCTTGCCGATGATCCCGTAGAATGCGGCTGTTTCCGAACGTCCCAGGCCCCGCAGCTGCGGAAAAACGTACCACATCCAATGCCCTTCCTTGTGACCGTTCCCGATCTCCTTCAGGGCATTCTTGTACGCATTCCCTTCATTCTGCGCATCCTTGAACCGTTGTAAATCGTAATCCATCTGTATGTTTTTCATTCAATAATACACTATTTAAAAAAATCAACCCTGAGAGGGGACTATCAGGCGGACGGCGTCGGGTATCAGCCTGATAGTGAAATGCTTGTCTGTGAGTGACATCCCGTCCAGATCAAGAGTGATCTCCTTGGCGGATTCGACCTCGAGATTCTTCACGCGGCGGAGGATGATATCGTCCGTAAAGGCAGTGTCGTCAGTGAGTCCGCCTGAGGCCAGAGCCGGAATGAGTTTCATCATCCGCGTCGGGGGCAGGGTTTTCACTATACAAAGGTCCATCTTGCCGTCATCATTGGACGCTTGCGGAGCGCAATTCAACCCTCCGGAAGCATATCTGCCGTTGGCTAACGTGAAAAGGAGTATCGACCCCGTGTCGAGCGGCACACCGTCCGCCTTGATGCGGATGGTCCGGAAACTTCTCTTCAGGATGGTGGAGAGGGAGGGAATGAATCCCGGCACCTTGCCGTTCATTATTTCCTCGAGCCCGAAGGTGCATGCATTGACCGCGTAGGAATTGTTGATGCGTATCATGTCGATGCCGGAAGGGGAGCCGGCTATGAGCATCGGCAGGCTGCCGAAATCCACGCCTTCGTAGTATCTTGCCAGGCTGTTGAGGCCTTCGGCGTCATAGACAGCGAGATACTTTCCTTCGCCGGAGCCCATGAGGCCGGCTGCGACACCGGCTGTCAAGGCGTCTCCGCCACAGGAGACGAAGCAGGTGTCGATGTCCTTGTGAAGGTCGCAGAACAGCGATACATGGCGCAAAGCGTCTTCCGGACCGGTGGCCTCGTAGAAATCGTATTCCACGCCGCTGTCCATCTCATGCATCTCCCGGGACAGTTTCGCCTTAAGATTTGCAGAGGTCTCACTGTCCTCGAGGATGAACAGGTATCGCAGCATCGACATCATGGCACGAGCTTATCTATGTACAGAACTCCGTCCAGATGGTCGGTCTCATGCTGGAATATCACTGCGGTAAAGCCCTTAATCGTCTCGGTAGTGTCACGGCCGGTACGTGGTGAGGTATAAGCGATGTCGATGTCCTGCCAGCGCAGGACATCGCCCCGGCGGCCCGGAATGGACAGGCACCCTTCGGGGCCGGGTTCCGGGCTGCCGCGCTTCGCGGTTACGCGGATATTGGGATAGACCTCGAAAGGTTCGCCCTCCTTGTCGAAACGCTGCACGGCAACGACGCGTCGGCCGATGCCGACCTGGGGGCCGGCTATGCCGACGCCATCCTGCTCCGGAGATGTCACGGTGACAAGCATCCTCTCCGCCAGCGTGGTGTATTCCGTCGAGCGGATCTCCTTTATAGTCAGGTCTTTGCAGGGAGTCCGCAGGAACTGTGAGTCGGACTTGTCCTCGATCGTGAGGACACGCATGACACCCTCGCCGTTGATGATGGTTTTTTCCGATGCGCTCCATCCGGCCCCGGACCTGATCAGCATGAAGAACAAGATAACGAGAAGCACTATCGCTACAGCGGAAAGGCGCAGGGGCAGTGATTTTGACGGCATTCGTCTCATAGGCGGAACATGTGCGATTTATTCTTCCAAATTTACGCAATAATTTCCTTTTTGTTAACTTTGTGCAACCAGATTTTAAGACCATGAGATCGATCAATTCAATAGGTATCCTCACTTCGGGAGGGGATTCTCCCGGAATGAACGCGGCCATCCGCGCCGTTACCCGTTCCGCCATCTATGCAGGCATGAAAGTCTACGGCATCTACCGCGGATGGGAAGGACTCATCAACGGTGAGATCAAGGAGTTTACCACTGAGAGCGTCAGCAACACCATCCAGAGGGGCGGCACTATCCTCAAGACTACGCGAAGCGAGGCTTTCCGCACCGTCGAGGGCCGTGCCAAGGCTGCTGAGACGATGCGTCGCTTCGGTATCGAGGCGCTCGTCGTCATCGGCGGCAACGGCTCGCTCTCCGGCGCCGTCGAGCTCGCACGCGAGCACGATGTGCCCGTGATCGGCCTGCCAGGCACCATTGACAACGACCTGTACGGTACCGACTCTACTATCGGCTACGATACCGCCCTCAATACCATCGTGGAATGCGTGGACAAGATCCGCGACACCGCCACTTCACATGACCGCATCTTCTTCGTCGAGGTGATGGGACGCGATGCCGGCTTCCTGGCGCAGAACAGCGCTATCGCCGCCGGTGCCGAGGCTGCCATCATCCCGGAGGATGAGACCCATATCGACCAGCTCGCATCCTTCATCGAACGCGGCATCCGCAAGAGCAAGAACAGCAGCATCGTCATCGTCTCCGAGAAAGACGGCGGCGCGATGCACTATGCAGAGCGTGTCCGCACGGAGTATCCGCAGTACAATGTGCGCGTGTCCATCCTCGGACACCTCCAGCGTGGAGGTACTCCCACGGCGTATGACCGCATACTTGCGAGCCGCATGGGCGTCGCTGCGATAGAGGCGTTCAACGAAGGACAGCGCAATGTGATGATCGGCATCAAGGACGACAAGATCGTGTATGTCCCCATCGCGCGCGCTGTCAAGATCAACCGCCCTATCGACAAGGAGCTCATCAACGTGCTCGGTATCCTTTCCATCTGACGCCCATGAACAAAACCACAAGAGATTTCGAGGTAAAGTGCTTCATGACGAACCAGGACTACAGGCTGCGGGCCGCAGCGTTCCTGGATGAAGCCCAGGACATGGCCCTGCAGGGTTCGGATGAACTAGGGTTCGGGTATGACAATATGAATGAGCACCGTCTGGGATGGGTGCTTTACAGGATGTACATGAAGTTCCTACGGCCAGTGACATGGCGCGACAGGGTGACCATGAACACCTGGCACAAGGGTATGGAAGGACTTGTTTTCCAGCGTGATTTCGAATTGATTGCGGGGGATGGACAGTGTTCGGCAGTAGCAACCAGTTCATGGGTCGTCATCGACATGGATAAAAGGTCTTTCGTCAGGAAGGAGGATTATCCCGACTTCATCAATACCGATCCGCAGTGTACCGAGTCCGCCGTCGAATTTGCTGCACCTAAGGTCGTGATACCGTCCGGACTTGAAAAAGTACTTGCAAGGAATCATAAGGTCAAGTACTCCGATACCGATTTCAACCGTCATACCAACAATGTAAAGTATGTGGTATGGGCGCTGGACAGCATCGACCAGGATTTCGTGTTCTCACATCCCATACAGGAGCTGGCCATCAACTTCAACCGTGAGACACGGCTTGGTGATGACGTGGAACTCTGGACTGCTGAACAGGTTACGGACGAGAACCGGGTGTTCTATGTCGAAGGTGTCGTCGACGGACGACAGGTTTTCATAGTAAAACTCGTATTCTGATACAGCCTGAGAATAATGAAGGCGGGAGCGTCTCACGACGGTCCCGCCTTCGGCAGTTCTATGAGCGTCAATGGTTTCTGATGTCGCCCCAAAGCCATGAGGCGGAGAATCCGTTGACGTTGATTGCTATGGTCCGGACCTCACCTTTATCGATGGTGTCTGTCCAGCGGGTGTTCAGCTTCCAGTTTCCGGAGACGCTGACAACCTCGGGTGACGGTGCCGATCCGTTGGAGAAGGTGAGTTGGTGTGTATCTCCTTTGTAGTCCTCGTACCAGATCTCCTGCTCGATGTCCATTATGAAGTACGGGGTACTGTCATCGGCAGCGATTATGCCGACACTGCCGAGGAACTCTCCGCTGGAATCCGTGTTGACTATAAGAGAATTGACTTCAGCAAATTGAGCGGCTGCCGGGTAGATGCTCACTTGAAGCGTAACGATATTGGTCTCAATGTCGAATTGCGAGTCTCCTTCCCTGGTATACCCGTTTGACGGGTCGGTGAACCAGACGTGGAACGGGATATCGCTTCCAAGTCCGAGATATCCGTTACTCAAAGTATACCTGCCACTATCTTTGACCTGGGTGTTACTTGTCCACACCTCCGTGGTCTCTGACCCATAGAGAGTGGCGACCGCGGCGGGACCAGACCAGCCGTTGGATTCGATCTCTGAATAGTGCCATACAGGTTTCTCCGGGGCGACTTCAGCATGGGTGTATCCGTGCATTTCTCCGCTTATCTCAACTGACAGTCCTCCGTAGGAGAGTATCAAGGTATATGTAGGACCTGCCGTTACCCAGCTTCCGGACAAACCCCACCAGTCTTCTGCGACGAGCTTGGAACCGCTCCAACTGAGGAGGTTCTTGGGAATACCTCCGGTAAACTTGATTGAACAGGATGCTGAAGTGGTGACGTAACTTACATTTCCTAGGCCGTCGTCGTATGAAAGAGTGACAGGGTATTCATTACCTCCCCATGTGTCCAGTGCCGTCACGCTCGCGGTAAGTTCTGGCTCGGGTTTCGGATCGGGCGTCGTTGTGACGATTTCAATTGATGACGAATATCCGTCGTATGATACTGACACCGTCGCGGTTCCAGGACCGGATGCCCAACCGAATACACCGCCACCCTCATTGGTGACGTATTCATCGCCGCTCGTCACCGACCAGTCCGCACTTCCGGTGACGTCGGTGGACTTGGTGTATGACGGCTCAGAACCCGTACGTTCGCCATCCACCGTCTCATACACCCTTTCAATCAGTGTGGCACTGAATTGCACCTGTTGACCCTCGGAAATGGTCGCTGATCCGGGCTCCGCGATGAGTTCGAACTCGGACTCTTCAGAGTACACAGGATCATGCGTCACGGTAATCGCGCAGGTGGCGGAGAGCATCTTTCCGTCTCCGTAATATGCGGTGGCCTTGATGGTTGCATGTCCGTCTGACTTGCCTTTGATTTCCATATGGCGGAGGGAGGTGCCGGTGTCCAGCGGAGTCCGCCCGGCGGGCTCGATGTATGACAAAGCGTCTCCTACGGATGTCCAGATTGCCCAGGCATCTTCCAGTTCGGTACTCCCATCCTCGTATGTGACGAGGAAATGGCTGGTAATCTCTGCGAAATCGCCGCCGGTCTTCAGCTCCAGCGTGGAAGGATCCAGTATCAATTCAACGTCCACCACATCGTTCCAAGGCTCGACCTCCACCTTCCAGGATCCGCGCTCTCCGCGGATCTCCTTTTCCGTGGGCATCAGCGTCACCCGGTAGACGGTATTGCGCTCGACGTCGAAATTCTCCGTGGCATCCTTCCCCAGGTACATGCGGTAAGTGACATCATCGTAACCGTACGAGCAATCCACTTCCAGGTATGAGCAGTAATCGCCGGCATCCCCCAGGGACGACGGCACCTTTTTCCACGGGTCGGTGTTGCCGGGCAGAAGCGTACCCTGCATGTTCTCGAACGCATACAACGATATTGTTCCTCCCCGGTTGAGGATCGAAACGTCAGATGATGACGCACTGTCAAAGGTGTACTCGACCCTGCCCCTGTGCTCCTGTCTGACTGCCGGTGTGAAGGGAGAATAGGCATTTATGGCATTGTAGATGCTGACAGACTTGACGTTGAACTGACTTTGCATCTTCAGCAGTCTTGTATCGACTTTCAGGTCTACCCTGGCAAGCATCCTGGTCAGGAAGACAGTAACGGCCCCGGAATCGTCCGTAAGCATGATCTCCTGTCCGTCCGGCCCGTTGAACATCGGGATTCCGGAGGCGGCTATCCCGGCCTTGGTAATGCTCCGTGTACCATTTGTAAAGTCCTGCAGGTCATGCACATCCACCTTTTCGCCCAGATTTGCAGCGGCCCAGATGTGGTATCGGCTGCCGACGTTTCCAGTGAACCCCAGTTCTGATGACGAATCGGAGTAGAGGACGTCGAAGACACTTCCATCCTCCTTGGTGATGACTATCTGGATATCGCGGATCTCGTTTTCGCCCCATGTGAATGAAGACCGCGTATCAGTGAAGCCATCTGCAACTATGTGGAATGTCACGTCCATCGTCCTTGCGGTCTCCCTTTCATCGGTATATCCGTTGCAGGAAAGCATGGATGCTGCAATGACGGCAGCACCGGCGGCGGACAGTGTTTTCTTGAATTGTAAATGCATTGCTTCAGTATTTGAATGTAATGGCTTCGGTGTCCCAACCGTTGACGCTTATGGTAATCCTTCCTGAGGAGAACAAGCCAAGGGAGATGTAGATATCCTCCAGGTCTTCCCGTTCCCAGGAGTATCCTGCGTTCAGTATGAGCTCTCCAAGCAGTACGGTGCGAGACAGTACTCCTTCGAGATACACCTCCAGCTCGAGCGAACCGTCGAACTGCCTAGGAACGCTGACGACATGGTGCATCTCCTTGTCAAGCGAAGTGAAACTGTGAAACGGACCTTTGACCGGCTCCAAGGTGGAAATGTCGAAGCCGTTGGCATTCCCGACAGCCCTCAGGATGGCTCCACCCGTATCCCGTCCCAGAGAGTCAAGCCTGATATGGATGACGGCATATTGCTTATGCAGTGTTATGTGGTCTTCCGCCGTCTCCCCGTTGGCGTCTATTGTATCTCCTTTGTAAGCCCAAACCGGATCGCATTGGCCCCCTTCAGGGATCAGGAGCCGGTCTCCTTTCTGCGCCATTGAACTGACACCTCCGTAGGCGCAGACGTTGAGGAATCCTTTAGGAACCTTTTTCTGATAGATGTCAGGATATTTGTCCGTGTCGATACGGTCCAGGAACAGACGTCCCGTACCGTCCCATGCGGACAGGGCAAGCCGTTCCGCATGGTCGCCGCTGTCTTCCAGGAATATGTCCAGCACGCACGGGCAGGGATCCCTGTCCTCCTTTATGGAGCAGGAGGACAGGGCTGCCATGAGCAGTGCAGCAAGGAAAAGCCTGGTCGCTTTCATGTACCGTACGTTTTGTTTCAGATGGTCTCGGTATAGGGCGTGAGTTCGTCCCATGGAACAACTTCGATGCTGACGTCACAACTGCCGTCCGTCACCGGAATGTAGGGGTAGTCCGAGCCTTTCTTGGTGATGATGAGCTCCTCGATGATGATGCATTTGTTGCGTCCGATGACGGGAAGTTCGATAGGGTAATAGGTCTGGACCCCTCCGAGGAGTGCATCCACGACAAGCATGGTATGGCGCGGCGACCATGTGGAGTCAAACGACTCGGCACTGATGAGATTGGGATAGCAGTAGAAACTGTGTTCCTTGCTGTAGGAGGATTTGTTGGCGATGGTCTCGTTGACCGGATCCGAAAGCAGTGAGAAGGACCGGCATGCCGGATCATTCACTCCGTTAGCAAGCTTGTTGTACCATATTTTCGGCTCGGAGGAGGCCGCATAGGTATTGTCTCCCGCTACGTTGATCAGATATATGGATTTGACCTGAAATACCTTGGAAGCGTTCGCAGATGAAGAGAAATTGGTCGAGATCCTTTTGATCATCACTTTCGAAATGATGCGCGTGACCGGAATGGTGATCCTTCCGCCGTCCTGGAGGACGGCCTCGACCTCTCCGGTCATGACCATGGACCCGAGAGAGTTGTCGGACAGCAGGGAAGTCGTCGTCAGCAGACTGTTCCTGGATCCGATGCTCTCCATGTCCGGGGCGTTGACCACAGCCATGACGGTCTTCTTGCCTTCCTTTGTGACGATGTCACAGGTCATGCTTCCGCCTGCGTTCACGTAGTATTCCCGGGATCCGCTTTCATCGAAAACGAAGATCTGAAGGTTTGCGACGTTGTTTTCCTGTTCCGATGTGACGCCTGTCGCCCTGGTAAGCGGGCTACCACCGACGGACACCTTTGTGCGTACGAGGTTTTCCGGAGTTTCTTCCGTGACGGAGGCGCCGTTGCATCCTGCGAGGAATGCCGCCAGCATGGCGGATGCGATGATAGAGAAAGTGTTTTTCATGTCTGTATTGTTTGAGTGTTGGTTATAGATCCATGTTAAGGTTGTACCTGTCGATCAGACCGCTGATCTCGGGGTCGAGGTTGCCCCTGTGGACATATGAAGGGTCCTGGCCGCAAGCGTCCAGATAGTGCTGGACGGCGTCCTGATCCTCTCCCTTGCGCGAATGGACAATCGCGAGCAGGTAGTTTACCGCCGGAGTCTTCTCCAGACGTTCGAGTATGGCCAAGGCGCTTTCGTTGTAGTCCATGCAGCAGAACGCCACGGCGGCATTGTAGTCGTCATAAGGCCTCAGTAGGGTGACGGCGGTGCGGTAGTCCCTGTCCTTGATGGCCTGGAGCCCGCGCATGTATACTGTGTCCAGCACAGTGGTATGTACTGTATCCTTCACCATGCCTTTCCTGTGGAGGTGGAAATCGAAACGTACGGTTCTCAGTCTCGGATAGAGCACGGTCCGCATGCGGGGATAGTAGGGTGCTGCCGACAAGCCTCTCTCCCTGGTGTCGGGATCCCGGACTTCCATCTTGAGACGGAAGTCGTCGCGGTCGGTTTCGTCCATCTCCGGGTCTTTGCCCACCAGATCGCTCAGCATGTCCCAGTTCTCGGGTATGTTCCTGGAAATGAACGGAATACTCCTGACGGGTCCGGAGTCGCGTGCGAATGACGGGTCCAGGGAGTAGAAGAGTCCCGCAGCGTCGGCGAGGGAGTCGCGGTAATGCCGGATATACCTGTCGAAATACTGTGAGACCGAGGTGCTTCTCCTTCCGGACAACGTTTCGTTCACCCGGTATTCGCCCTCCGGTGAGCATGATGCGGTGACGATTATCGAGTCCAGGTCGAACTCCTTGTTTTCCAGCAGCTCGCCAAGATGGTGCTTTATCCTGGAAATCTCTACGGCGTTCTCTCCCAGCCCGGGGTTTATCTCGTACTTGCCGGACTCGAAATCGATCCAGTATGTGGAATTGGCTGTCACACGCCTGCCGATGACCTGTGTGAGGTATCTCTCTTCATCCAGTGTGAGGGTGCTGAGCGAACTGATGTAGAATGTCAGTGGATCGGCGGGCGGGATCGAATACAGGTCCCGGTCCTCCTCGAAGATCGAGCCGGACAAACGTACGTCCACCCGGCGCAGCGCAGGAGCGGTATTGACCGTCTGCACGTATTCGTAGACGAAATCACCCCCGGCAGTGACAAAGACAGTATCCAGCCGCAGCCCCTCCGTGACGATGGGGACTTTGACGTAGCGTTCGAACATCCTGTCCTTGCGTTCGATCTTGCGGCGGTTATAGCTTGCGGCGAGCATACGGGTATAGTGATCGACGGCTTCACGCTCGGTCACGCCGTAGATCGAAGCGAAAGCCTCGTCCGACACGAATGTGGTGTCTGTCTTGAGGCTGTAAAGGTCAGGTATGTTCCTGTGCAGGAACACCTCCAATTCGTGCTGGCGGATAAAACGCGTAGTGTCGGTTATGATAGAGCGGAGGAAGCGCTCGTATTGCTGGTAGCCGCGAAGCTGAGCCCTGCGGTAATCCTTGCCGGTAATCAGCACCGGATCCAGCATGATGTCCTCTCCCAGGACATTCATCTCCGGCGTCAGGCGCAGCTGCCACCGGCTGTCAAGCATGTCCTTGGGGACCGTAACAAGGAAACGCAGGTCGACCTTGCCGTGCCTCTCGGCGACATTCCTGAAGCGGGCGGTCACGATGGCGGCCTCGATCACGTCTGTGGCCACCATCTCTCCATCCTCGTTCCGTACCGCCCGCATGATCATCATCTCGCGCCCGTCCGGAGCCTGTACCTTGAGCGTATCCCTGTGCGCCTGAAGGTCTCCGGAGGAGATTTCCGGGAGCTTGTCTTCCCTGGCGAGAGCCAGGGATGCGGCCGCAGCCCCTTTCCTGAGACTCCGCAGCTTGGACTGCGTGGAGCAGGAAAGGAGGGCGGCCAGGGCCAGCGCAGCAGTGATGTACCGGAATGCGCGCATCAGAACTCGTATTGGAGGAAGTCGTCGGTCTCGATGATTGCGACTTTCGAGGCCAGCACGTCATAGGCTGTCCTCTCCGTTCCGTCCGCGGCGGTGTAGCGCTGGCTCCTAAGCCGGCCGGTAACGCTGATCTTGTCTCCCTTGTGTATGGTGGTGAGGTCGGGCATGTTCTTGCCCTCCCAGGCGCTGATGTAGTGCCAGGTAGTCTCGATGACGGGCTCGCCGTCGCGTCCTTTGTAAACGTAGTTGGTGGCCACGGAGATCTTGGCCACGCGGGAATTGCCGACAACCTGGAGCCGTACCGCTCCGACATTGCCCCTGATTTCGATTCGATTGAGCTGTTCCATAAGTCTGAGTTTGAAGGTTGGGACGGAGCTGCGCTGACTGTCGGCGCCTCCGGCCGTGACAAAGGAAGGGCTTTGCGGACCGTTTTCAATGGAACATAAAAAAAGATTCGGCAGATTATCGTCTTTTTTTATGCTCCGTATCTTTTTGTAAGTCCGGGCGGACATAAAAAAAGAGAATTACCCCGTTATTCTTTTTATATCTTCCTTGGTGCGGAACGCCCCTCTTCGCATATTTGTCCTCAAAACCGAAAAGCTATGGAATACGCGGACAAAACCGACGACGCGCCGGTCTGCCTGGAATGCGGGGACAGGATAGGGTACGGCAGGAGAGACAAGAAGTTCTGCAGTGAGAGCTGCCGGAACAGGTATCACAACCAAAAGCATCATTACAGCCGCTCTGTCAGGCTGCATATACTAGGTGCACTGGAGAAGAATTATTCGATCCTGGAGAAGCTGCTGAGGCTTGACATCCGCTCCATCTCTCTGGGTGATGCGGCTCAGCTGGGCTACAATAAAGAATACGTGACCTCCTATCACAAGATGGGAGGTCACGACGAATTCAGATGCTTCGACATCAAGTACCGCTGCTCCGAAAGCCGTATCTTCCAGATCGAGCGGGTGACGCCGGAGATTTAGGCTTGCTTTTTCTGCGGATCCTTGAAGAGTATCGCGAACAGGATGCCGACGAGGAAGGCATATGCGGCGAAGATATACCAGGCGGTACTCCAGGAGGGCTCAGCTGCATTGTAGACGAAGTGGTTGACCACGCGTCCTGCAGCCCAGGTGCCGATAGAGGCTCCGAGGCCGTTGGTCATGAGCATGAACAGGCCCTGTGCGCTGGAGCGGATGCCCTTGTCGGTGTTTTCATTGACAAAGAGCGAACCGGAGATGTTGAAGAAGTCGAAAGCGACACCGTATACGATGCAGCTCAGGATGAACATCCAGACTCCGCCTCCGGGATTGCCTGCTCCGAAGAATCCGAAACGGAATACCCATGCGAACATGGCGATGAGCATGACCTTCTTGATGCCGAACTTCTTCATGAAGAAGGGGATGAGAAGGATGCAGAGCGTTTCGGACACCTGGCTGAGGGATATCAGTGCGTTGGCGTTGTTGGCGCCCCAGGCATTGGCGAATGCGGGATTCTCCTTGAAGGAGGTGATGAAGGTGTTCGCGTATCCGTTGGTGACCTGGAGGGAAGCGCCGAGAAGCATCGAGAAGATAAAGAATACGGCGAACTGACGGTCCTTGAACAGGCGGAAGGCGTTGAGGCCGGTGGCCTCGGCGAAGGACTGCGTACCTTCAGCCTTGGGCTTGCAAGGACAGTTCGGCAGGGTCAGGGCATAGCCGCAGAGTATCAGACTGATGATGCCGGACACGAAGAACTGGTTGTATGTGTGCTGGAACTGAATGCCGTCCGCTCCCTTGACGAAATTGACGAAAAGCATCGTCAGGATGAATCCTACCGTTCCGAACACGCGGATCGGAGGGAAATCCTTGACGGGGTCCTTGCCGGCTTTCTCCAAGGCGTTGTAAGCCACGGAGTTGGATATGGCAATGGTCGGCATGAAGAATGCTATGCTGACAGTATAAAGTGCATAGAAGGGACCGAACTGGATGGCATCGCCCGAGCTCATGGCATACCAGCCGGCAGCCAGCATGGCGAGGCCGGCGACGCCCTGGCACAGTGACAGGACCTTCTGCGCGGGGATCCACTTGTCAGCTACGATGCCCATAAGGGCCGGCATGAATATCGACACGAAGCCCTGGGTGGCGAAGAAGAGCCAGATCTGGGGGCCGAAGCCGGAGCGGGCGAGGAAACTGCCCATCGAGGTGAGATAGGCGCCCCAGGCGGCGAACTCCAGGAAACTCATGATGATCAGCCTGAGGCTGATGTTCTGGTTTTTCATATGGAAAACTTTTAATGGTTGTTTCGTTCCGGTGTGTTCTGCAAAAATAGAAGAAATTACTCAGTTTTTACTATCTTTGAAGGTTAAAAATCGAAGCCCAGATGAAATTTGTCCAGACTGCCAGCGATCCCTGCAGTTCCGCCCGCTGCGGAACCATCACCACCGACCATGGCAGCATCCACACTCCCATCTTCATGCCCGTCGGGACCGTCGGTTCCGTCAAGGGCGTGTATCACAAGGAGTTGAAGGATGATATCGGGGCTGAGATCATCCTAGGCAACACCTATCACCTGTATCTCCGTCCCGGGCTTGACACTCTCAGAGCTGCCGGAGGACTCCATAAGTTCGAGTCCTGGGACCGCCCGATCCTGACGGACAGCGGCGGTTTCCAGGTGTTCTCCCTGAGTCCCATACGGAAGTTGACACCGGAAGGGTGCACTTTCTCCTCGCACATAGACGGGTCGCGCCATACCTTCACGCCGGAGAACAACGTCGACACGCAGCGTATCATCGGTGCAGACATCATGATGGCGCTGGACGAGTGCTGTCCCGGCGACGCGGACTATCGCTATGCCCAGAAGTCACTCAGGCTCACGCAGTCATGGCTTGAACGATTCGTGAAACGCTTCCGTGAGACCGAGCCCCTGTACGGGCATTCGCAGTGCTTCTTCCCGATCGTCCAGGGCTGCGTTTATCCGGACCTTCGCCGTCAGGCGGTGGAGCATGCAGTGCAGTTCGATGCCGACGGCTATGCCATAGGCGGCCTTGCGGTAGGGGAGCCCACCGAGAAGATGTACGAGATGCTGGAGGTGGTGGATCCCATCCTCCCGAAGGACCGGCCGCGTTACCTGATGGGCGTCGGCACACCGGCGAACATCCTCGAGGGCATCGCCCGCGGTGTAGACATGTTCGACTGTGTCATGCCCACGCGCAACGGACGCAACGGGATGCTTTTCACATGGGAGGGCATCATGAACATGCGCAACGCCAAATGGGCGGAGGATTTCTCCGAATTGGATCCGGCCGGCACGTCTTTCGTCGACCATGCTTATTCGAAAGCGTACCTGAGGCATCTGTTCGTTGCAAAGGAGATGTTCGCAGGGATGATCGCCTCCGAACACAATCTTGCGTTCTACCTCGACCTGGTACGCCAGGCCCGCAAGCATATCGAAGCGGGGGACTTCGCTTCCTGGAAGGAAGAGGCCGTCCGCAAAGTGACCAGAAGACTGTAAGATGACACTCAGACCGAAGATATTAGACTGGTACATTTTCAAGAAGTTCGTCCTGACCTTCTTCATTGCGCTGCTGCTCATCATCGGCATCGTCATCGTGTTCGACATCAGCGAGAAGATTGACAAGTTCGTCTCCAATCAGGCTCCGCTCAAGGCTATCATACTTGACTATTACGTCAACTTCATCCCGTACTTCGTGAACATGTACAGCGCGATGTTCGTGTTCATTTCGGTCATCTTCTTCACGTCGCGCATGGCTGCCAATTCCGAGATCGTGGCCATCCTTTCAGGAGGCGTGAGTTTCCACCGGATGATGGTACCGTATATCGTGGCTTCGGCGCTCATTGCCTTGCTGTCGCTCGGGTTGAACCTGTACGTCATACCGCGCTCCAACCAGGAGCGACTGGCATTCGAGAAGGAATATGTCAAGAACAAGAGCACGGCCATACGGAATGTCCACTACCAGATCGCTCCGGGCGAATTCGTGTTCGTCGAGAGTTTCAGCACATGGAACAACACCGCTTACAGGTTTACTCTGGAGAGCATAGAGAACAATCAGATAGTCAAGAAGATATCTGCCGAGACGGCGGTCTGGGACAGCCTCTCGGGTGCATGGCAGCTGAAGCGGTATTTCATCAGGGACTATACCTCCGGCATGTCCGACCGTGTCCGTTCAGGAGCACAGAAGGATACCGTCATCGCCCTTACGGTGGATGATTTTTACCGCAACTCCCAGACCGTCCAGACACTCCCTTACGGGGAGCTTCAGACTCTCATCAAGACACAGAAGATGCGCGGCGACTCCAACATCATGTATGCCCTCATCGAGAAGCACAACCGCTGGGCCATGCCGTTCTCCTGTATCATCCTGACCATCATCGGTGTAGCCCTTTCTTCGCGCAAGAGGAGGGGAGGACTCGGCTGGAACCTTGCATTCGGTATCGCCCTGGCATTCTCGTACATCCTGTTCCAGCGTTTCGCGCAGATGTTCGTGTATACGGACATCCTCCCGCCGGGGCTCGCCATCTGGATACCGAATTTCCTCTTCGCCATCATAGCGGCCGTCCTTTACAGGCTGGCCCCCAAGTAGAAATATATGAAAGTCAAGATCGTCAACCGTTCGCAGTGGCCCCTGCCGCAGTACGCGACTCCGCAGTCTGCGGGCGTGGACCTGCGGGCAGATACGCGGGAGGACATCGTCCTTCCTCCCCTCGGGAGGGCCATGGTGCCCACGGGGCTTTATCTGGAGATACCCGCTGGGTATGAGGCGCAGGTGCGCCCGCGCAGCGGCCTAGCCGCCAAGAAGGGCGTCACCGTGCTCAATTCGCCCGGCACCATCGATGCCGATTACCGGGGCGAGGTCCGGGTGATCCTTGTAAACCTGTCTTCGGATCCGTTCACCATCGTTCCGGGCGAACGCATCGCCCAGATGGTGTTCGCGCGGCATGAGCAGGTGGATTGGGAGGAAGTCGATACCCTGGAAGAGTCTGAACGCGGAGCCGGAGGCTTCGGAAGTACGGGAGTGAAATGAATACTGAAGGACTATATCTGAAATACAGGGAGTGCGGCTGTCGCGTGACGACAGACAGCCGCGCCATCACCGGCGGTGAGATGTTCATTGCTTTGAAAGGCGAGAATTTCGACGGGAACGAGTATGCGCTGAAGGCGCTCGAGGCGGGCGCGGCCTGCGCCGTCGTAGACGACGGCTGCGCCGCGGCCTCGGCCGGCGACCCGCGGGTCATAGCCGTCCCCGACGGCTTTGACGCCCTGCGGTCGCTGGCGCGCTATCATAGACGCAACTGCTTGGGAGACAAGCATCTGACTGTTCTCGGACTGACTGGTACCAACGGCAAGACCACTACCAAGAACCTGATCCATGCAGTACTGTCCGCCAAGTATAACGTGACGGCTACGGAAGGCAATCTCAACAACGACATCGGCGTTCCGCTGTCGCTCCTCAAGATAACCGATGCCACCGAGCTGGCCGTCATAGAGATGGGAGCCAACCACCCTGATGACATAAAGCATCTCGTCGAGGTGTGCGAGCCCGACTGCGGACTGATCACCAATGTCGGCAAGGCCCATCTGCTCGGTTTCGGCAGTTTTGATGGTGTCAAGAAGGCCAAGGGCCAGCTGTATGACTTCATTGCCGCTCATGGCGGGGAAGTGTTCGTCAACGTCGACAGCGAGGACCTGAAGGCCATGGCCGAAGAACGCCAGGGACTGTCGATCATCCCTTATGGCCTTGATTTCAACGGGGTTGAGATACTCCCTCCCACACCGGAGCATCCATTCCTGCGTATGAAACTGGACGGACGTACGATCGAGACCCATCTGGTCGGATCTTATAATGCCATGAATGTCCTTGCAGCCATCTGTATCGGATGTCATTTCGAAGTGCCGTTCGAGGATGCCGTCGCTGCTGTAGAGGCTTATGTCCCTGCCAACAACCGTTCGCAGATGCAGAAAACGGAACGCAACACCCTTATCCTGGACGCTTATAACGCCAACCCTTCCAGCATGGACGTAGCCTTGGACAGCTTCGCCATGATGGAGGCTCCGCGCAAGGTCGCCCTTCTGGGCGACATGCGTGAGCTCGGCGACAACTCCCTTGCGGAGCACGTCAAGGTCGTGGAGAAGATCGCTGCTTCCGATTGCGAGGCTTATCTGGTGGGAGAGGAGTTTGCGCGGGCGCTGGAGGCCGCGGGCCGTCCGGCGAATGTCCTCGGACATTTCGCCGACTCGGACGCCCTGGCGGCCCATCTGGCCGCGCATCCGCTTGAGGGCGCCTGCGTGCTTGTCAAGGGTTCCCGCGGAATCCGTATGGAGAAAGCTATTCCCGTTTTGTAACGAGCATGCGGAATAGGCCGGCAATCGCGCAGCCAAGGGCGTAGCCCACTATGGCGCCTACTACCACGTCGCCGAAATAATGCTTGCCCGCAAAAATCCGGCTGAGGCCGATAAGTGCGGCCCAAATGAATATGAACCACTGGTACGCTCCGTACCGGTGGTTCCTGTCTGTTTCGAGGCTGATGCTGGATGCCGCCGCAAAGCCGAAGGCGTTGGCGGCATGGCCGGAGAAGAATCCGAAATACCCTGCCCGCTTCTCCAGGACGTGGAGTCCGTGCCTCATCATGTACGAATCATAGCAGGGGCGTAGCCTGCATACCGAGTCCTTGACGAGATTGGCCACCTGGTCGCAGGCCACGACGGTCAGCACCATGGCAAGGGTCATGACAAGGCCTTTTTTCCATCCAAGGCGGCGTATCACGATGAAGAGCACCGCGGCATATAGCGGGAACCATGTCTCCTTCAAGGAAAAGAACTGCCAGAACCAGTCTCCGGCTTCGCAGTGGAGGCTGTTCAGTACCAGCGTGATCCGCCGGTCCAGGTCTTGTAGGGTGTCGAGCATTATTTGTGGAGAGCGGCCCACAGGGCTTCCTTGAGTTCCTTGAGCCCTTGCTGGTTCATCGAAGAGATGAAGACGTGAGGTATGTCCTTAGGGAGCGTAGGCTCTATCTCCTTCTCCTTCTTCTTGTCTATGAGGTCACATTTTGTGACGGCAAGGACACGGTCCTTGACGAGCAATTCGGGGTCGTACTCCTCAAGTTCGTTGAGAAGGGTCCTGTAACCGGCGGCGATGTCCTCTTCTTCAGCGGAAACCATGAAGAGAAGAACCGAGTTGCGCTCGATGTGCCGCAGGAAGCGTATGCCTATGCCGCGGCCTTCGTGCGCGCCCTCGATGATACCCGGGATGTCCGCCATGACAAACGACCTGTCGTCGTAGTAGCGCACGATGCCAAGGTTGGGCTCCAGTGTCGTGAATGCGTAGTTGGCAATCTTGGGCTTGGCAGAAGTGATGGTAGCCAGCAAGGTGGATTTTCCTGCGTTGGGGAATCCTACCAAGCCTACGTCCGCCAGGAGCTTGAGCTCGAGGATGAACCATCCTTCGACGCCTTCCTCTCCGGGCTGTGCGAAACGGGGCGTCTGCAGGGTAGGGGTTTTGAAATTGGTGTTGCCCAGGCCGCCGCGGCCGCCGCGGCAGAGGATTTTCTCCTCGCCGGCCTCGACGAGCTCGAAGAGCACTTCGCCGGTCTCGGCGTCCTTGGCCACGGTGCCGAGCGGGACATCGAGCACGATGTCCGCGCCGTTCTTGCCGTGGCGGTTGCCGCCTTCGCCCTTGCCGCCATCCTCAGCCTTGACGTGCTTGCGGTATTTCAGGTGGATGAGGGTCCAGAACTGCGGGTTGGCGCGGAGGATGATGTGGCCGCCCCGGCCACCGTCACCTCCGTCGGGCCCGCCCTTCGGGATGTATTTAGCCCGGTACAGGTGCGTCGATCCCGCGCCGCCGTGCCCGGATGCGCAGAATATCTTTACGTAGTCTATGAAGTTGCTGTCTGCCATATCGCTGCAAAGATACGGTTTTTTGGTGAAATACCGCCGAAATAAGGTCAGCGGACGCGGAGGCGGCGGCCGATGTGGAGGATGGTCTTGCGGGTGATGCCGTTGAGCTCGCAGAGGCGGTCGATAGTCGTGTGGTAGGTCTTGGAGATCTTGTCGAGGGTGTCGCCGCTCTTGATGACGTGGTACTGGGCATCTGCGGATTCGCCAGCCGCCGCTGCGACTGTCTGGGAAGAAGCGGATGATGGCCTGGTAGCGGAGACGGCTGCGGGGCTGCCCGCTGCCAGCGAAGGAATCCGCATGGAGGATGTACTGGCGGCCAGCACCTGCCAGGTGCCGCCGGGGTTCAGTATTATGCGGGTACCGAGGCCGGGAGCGTCACCGGACAGGCTGCCGTCTTCGGCGACCGCCGCCCAGCTGCCGTCATCGAACAGCACTATGCGCCGGTCGGCCTCGCCGAGTGAGAGGGTATCCTTTATCGGGAGGAAAACGTTGCCGTAAACGGCTTCGAAATCAATCGGTTCCGGCTCCGGTTCGGATAATTCTATGTCGAAGTCCGGCAGAACGCGTCTGGCTCCTAGGAATCTTGCTGCATAATAATCCTCCTTGATGTGTGAAACCGTAACGCCTCCGTGGGTGGCGGCATGGATGAAGGTGAAATCCTGCCCGTCAGGCATCATCTCGATGAAGATACCCACGTGACCGATGCTCCTGCGGCTGGCGCGTGCACCGAAGATGATGATATCGCCCTTCTGCATGTCGGCATAAGTGCCTTCCACGGCTTTGCCGTCGCGGGCCTGGTCCCTGGACGAACGGGAAAGATTGATGCCGAACTGGCGGTATACATAGCTGGTGAATCCCGAGCAGTCGAACGCCTTCGGGCCTCGGGCGCCATAGCGGTAGGGAGTACCGATATGCTTGTAAGCTTCGTCTATGATAAGGTCAGCGACCTGCGATGCACTGAGGGTTACGCTGTCGCGGGCGGGAGGCGCCGCCACGACATTCTGAGCCCCCAGACATACCAGTATCAGAAGGAGTATAATATGTAGACTTTTAGCTTGCATTCTTAATAAAAACTCGTTAAAATTGCACAATTTTTTCCAAACATGCGTTCTATATGAAGAATTATTTTGATTTCAAGGGTCAGGTTGCCCTCGTTACAGGTTGCTCCGGCGGTCTCGGAGTACAGATGGCAAAGGCCCTGGCCAGTCAGGGTTGCAACATCGTTCCCATCGCCCGCCGCATGGAGAAACTCGAAGAAGTCGCTGCGGATCTCCGTGCCTCTTACGGCGTGGAAGTACTTCCCATAAAGTGTGACATCACCTCTACCGAACAGGTGGAAACGACTGTCAAGCAGGTGCTTGCGCATTTCGGACGTATCGACATAGTCGTCAACAATGCCGGTACCGGCGCTGTCGCTCCGGCCGAGGACATCACCGACGCCCAGTTCGAGGGCGAGATGCAGATCGACCTTTTCGGTACTTTCCGCGTTGCGCGTGCAGCCGCGAAGTTCGCCATGATCCCCGCCGGCTACGGCCGCGTGATCAACATCGCTTCGATGTACGGCCTCGTCGGCAACAAGATCGCTCCCGCTTCGCCGTACCATGCCGCCAAAGGCGGAGTCGTCAACCTTACCCGTGCGCTTGCTGCGGAATGGGGTAAATACGGCATTACCGTCAATTCCATCTGCCCCGGCTATTTCTACACTCCGCTGACCAAGGAAACCCTTGATTCCGAGTTCTTCCAGAACTATGCGCACAGCGTTATTCCGCTCGAGCGTTATGGCAATGAAGGCGAGCTCGATTCTACCGTCCTGTTCCTCGCCTCGCCGGCATCGACCTATGTCACCGGCATTGCGGTGCCTGTCGACGGCGGCTATACCTGCGTCTAGGTTTTCGTAGCAATACATGAAAAACCGCGGAGTTTCATTTGAAATCCGCGGTTTTTCTGTTGGGTGTGCCTTTCGGGACCTAGAACTTGTCCACCAGGCCGAAGATGCGGTCGCGTACTTCATCGATCGTACCTACGCCGTCGATCTCATTGTAAGTGCCGGCTTTCTTGTAATAGTCGATGAGAGGCTCGGTCTGGTTGTGATAGGTATCGATGCGGTTCTTGATGATGGAGACATCGGCATCATCGGCGCGCCCTTCGATGGCTGCACGGTGGGAGATGCGCTCGATGATCATCTCATCAGGAATCATGATGCTGACGATGGAAGTGACCTTCTCGCCGTTTCTGTCAAGGATGGCGTCAAGGGCTTCAGCCTGTGCGATAGTGCGCGGGAAGCCGTCCAGCAGGAAGCCGTCTACTCCGGTGACGGTCTTGAATTCGGACTCGATCATGCCCTCGACGACCTCGTCGGGAACGAGGGCGCCGGCCTCGATGAGGCTCTTGGCCTTGAGGCCGAGCTCGGTGCCGGCGGCGATCTCCTTGCGGAGCAGTGCTCCGGTGCTGATGTGGTGGAGGTTGTATTTCTCAACCATGGCTGTGGCCTGGGTGCCCTTGCCGGCTCCCGGAGGCCCGAAAAGAATGTAGTACTTCATATTTTTGTCTTTCTGTTCGTCCAATACGTAGATGTCGGGGAGGTTGCGTCCAAGCTCATCATAGTCAAGTCCATAGCCGACGATGAAGGCGTTGGGGATCTCCTTCCCGACATAGTCGAGCTTCTCGTCCTTCTTGTAGACATCCGGTTTCAACAGCATCGTGCAGATGCGTACTTCGCGGGCACCCTTGGAAAGAAGCATCTCCTTGAGGGCGACGATGGTATTGCCGGTGTCAACGATGTCCTCGAAAATGATGACGCGCCTGCCGTCGACTGGGGCGGTAAGGCCGATGGGGATAAGGACCGTTCCGGTCGATGCCGTGCCCTGGTATGACGAGAGCTTGATGGAAACGAGTTCGGCCTTGAAATTGAGCCTCTTCATCATGGCGGCGGTGAACATGATGGCGCCGTTCAGAACGCAGAGGAAGATGGGGACGTCATCCGAGTCGCGGAAATCCGCATTCACCCTCTCTGCCAGCCTGTCGATGGCTTCCTCCATCTCGGCGTTGGAGATGAACGGCTTGAAATACTTGTCGTGCAACTTGAGCTTTCTGTCCATGGGCTGTCTGTAGTTTAATGTACAAATTTAACCAAAATCCTAAAAAAACGTATGTATTTTGCCGTCTTGGATGAATTGATATGATAATGATCTTTTTTCATCCTAAATTGTCGGAGGAAAACTTGGACTATGGGAAGGTTTATGCTGCTGGCCGTCATCTGTTTCGTTTCCGTGGTGGAAGCGTTATCACAGGAATACCTGGATGCAGTGCTGTTCCTGACGGGTGCATCATCATTGGAGGAACTGGATGCCGAAGTGCTGGAACGCTACGACGCGTTAGCCTCACGGCCCGTGCGTATCAATACCGCTACGGAGAGCCGCCTGGTGGCCAGCGGCCTGTTCAGCCGCTACCAGGCGGCCTCGATAGCCGACTACAGGCGCAGTTCGGGGGATATACTCTCGATTGCGGAGCTCGCCCTGCTGGACGGGTTCGGGGATGCGGCGGCCCGGGCCATGGCGCCTTTTGTCTCGTTCGGGACACAGGCGCCGCCGGGCCGCTCCTCCCTTGAAAAGGGGAGGGTGGAAACCGAGATGATGGCACGCTCTGCGGTGCAGGTACAGGAAGGGGAGGGTACAGGCAGCCATGCGGTGAAAGTCCGTACCGGAGACGAAGACCGCTGGCTGCTCTCAGTGGCGGCGAAGCAGGCTTCCCTGAAGCCCGCGTGGCCGCCGGATGCGCTTTCCGCCAGCGCTGTCATCCATGGGCGGAAACGCCCCGGAAAAGTGATACTCGGTGACTTCAATACCCGTTTCGGTCAGGGGCTTCTGCTCTGGAGCGGCTTCTCCCTAAGCGGCGTACAGTCTGCGGCGGCGATGGACAAGCATCCGGCGGGGCTTTCGCCCGCGTGGACCCTGTCCCCGGATACAGCCCACCGGGGCGCCGCCGCAGACATGTCTTTCGGCCGCTTCGTCCTGTCTGGCTTCTGGTCGTACGGCAAATGCTCCGGGACCAACCTCACATGGCTTGCCAGAAGCGGCCAGATAGGGATGACGGCAATCAGTACCGGATATCATGTCCTACGCGGTTCCGTGGATTTCCGGTGGTCGTTCGGAAAGACAGATGTTTTCGGTGAGACGGTGGCAGCCATGCCTGACCGCACGGTCGCGTTCCTGGCGGGCGGCGCCTGGAACATTGCGTACCAGGTCCGCCTTGCGGTCTCGGTACGCAACTACCCCGCCGCCTTCGACGGCTCGCTCGCCGGAGCGCTCCGCAGTTCCACGCGGACCTCCGACGAGCGGGGCGCCGCCCTCGCATTTGATTGCAAGGCTTTGACGGTCACCGCCGACGCCGCCTTGCATCCGGATAAAGGGACCGCACAGTACAAGACCATCTGGAAATATGCTCCGAAGTTGACTGAGAGCCTTTCCCTTTCCTTCAGGGCCGTTGGCAGATATCGTCCCGCAGACCCCTATCCCTGGCGTACTGAACTGAGAGCCGAGGCCGCACTCTCGGGTGGGAACGGACTCATAATCAAAGGCAGCGGAACGCTTTGCAGGTGCGTGGAAACTACCTGGCTGGCATACGTGGAAGGTGGTTATGTCAATGAGACATCCGTGAGAAAGCTTTCAGCCTATATCCGTGGAACCGCCTTCAAGATAGACCGTTGGGAGGATCGGATCTACATCTACGAGCGCGATATTCCCGGAGCGTTTTCAGTGCCGGCTTACTACGGCCGCGGCTGCTCCGCCAGCGCCGTGGCCTCCGTCAAGCGCCGGCACTTCTCCTGCCATGCCCGTGCCTATGCCACGGCATATCCGGGGATGGGCGGAAAAAAGCCCGGCAAGGCCGGGCTCAAACTTCAGTGCCAGTTTACTTTTTAGTCGGGATCTTGATCTTCATCCCCGGCTTGATGTTGGAGGAGATGCTGTTGATCTTCATGATGTCGTTTGCGGTGACCCCGGGGTAGCGCTGGGCTATCTTGTAGAGGGTGTCGCCGGACTTGACAGTGTAGGTGATGTAGCCGGATGAAGACGAAGATGCGGACGCGGAACTGCCGGATGAGGATGAGGCTGTCTTGCCGCCGCCACTGCGGTAGATGTACAGCGTCTGTCCGACGCGGAGGTTGGTGCCGCGGAGATTGTTCCACTGCTGCAACTGCTTGACCGTCACTCCGTAACGTGAAGCTATACGACCAAGATAGTCGCCGCTCTTTACCTTGTAGGCTATGCGCTCCTGAGTACCGGAATCCGGTACGGACGGTCCTTCAAGCACCTTGGTGCCGGCCATTTCGGCGGTCTTGTGGGTATAGAGGGAATCCTGATTGTCCAGGAAGGCATTGGTGTAGTTGTAGGGCAGCTTGAGTATGTACGGAGCCTCGTTTCCCGGGATGAGGTCGTGGATGTACTGGGGATTGAGATTCTGCAGGTCCTCGTTGGGAATGCCGATAACCTCGCTGATCTGGCTGAAATGGAGGTTGCGGCGGATCTCGAAGGTATCGGTGTGCGCCGGCATCTGCACAGGCTCTGGCACGATGCCGTACTCCTTGTAGTATGTCATCGCGTACAGTGCACCGACGAAAGCCGGCATGTAGCCGCGGGTCTCCTTCGGGAGATAGGGGTAGATGGACCAGAAATCCTTGTTGCCCCCTGCGCGCCTGATGGCCTTGTTGACGTTTCCGGCGCCGCAGTTATAAGCCGAGATGGCGAGGCACCAGTCTCCGAAGATGTTGTACGAGTCGAGCAGGTACCTGGCAGCTGCATCCGCAGCCTTCTCGACGTCCAGGCGCTCGTCCACGTACGAATTGATCCTCAGTCCGTATGTCCTTGCCGTATTGTACATGAACTGCCACATGCCTTTGGCACCTGCGCGGGACACGGCAGTGGGGGTCAGCGCAGACTCTATGATAGCCATGGCCTTGAGCTCCGAGGGCAGCCCGTACCTGTTGAAGATGTCCTCGAAAATAGGGAGATAATAGGTGCTCAGGCCGAGGATGTGTCCCATCTTGGTAGGCATCTTCTCGGAATAGAGGACCATGTAGTTCTTGACCGTCTCGTTGAAGGGCAGGGTGATGAAAGAGTTCATCTTCTCGAGCCTCTCGATGAGAACGGCATCCGGCACGTCGGAAGTGAACTTGACAGAATCCATGTCGTATTCGGTCAGTTCCTTGTTCACTTCCATCTGACGGTGGACGTACCACAGGCTCAGCAGGCTGTCGGTCATTTCGGGGCTGTACTCCTCGACGGGCTCGTCGACGCCGTCCATCTCCTCCATTTCCTCGAGCATCAGGAGCATCTCTGCCGCAAGGCTGTCGGCGACGGATTTCTCCAGGCGGTATGCCTCGAGTTCCCTGATGAGCGAGTCCACGCGGGAACGGAGTTCTGCGTTCTCCTTGATAAGCCTGCTGCGGGTCCGGAGCTCCTGGCCCCCCGCGGATTGCAGGAAGCACAACGTCAGGACGAGAGCTATTATGGTCTTGAGAAACTTCATGGTCAAAATCTTATGCCAAGGCTGAAGCCGACTGCGGTGGAACCTCCTCCGGAGAATGCATACTGCATGTCCGGTGTCAGGATCGTCGGTCCCATCTGCATGGAGATATCGTCATTGACCTCGAAGTCCTGCATGTATGAGAACACGTTGGCATCGATGGCCTGAAGCAGGTAGAACGCGGCGACTGCCAGTATCGAATAGTCCCTGTACCTCCTGTACAGGTCACGGTAGTATAGAGCTGTCTGGGCGGAAATCCTTGCATCGTAACCACTGTCAGGCGTGGTGGCTTCGTTGTGTATCCGCTTGAAACGCTTGTAATTGGTATGATTCACATCCAGATAGTGGATAGCACCTGCAAGGCAGCCCCAGTATATCGGGATCTTCCAGAACTCACCGTTATAGGCCTGTCCAAGACCGGGGCACAGGATGGAATACATGGTAGCCTTGCCGGCATGGTGGGGATTGTCGGTGGGGTAGGAGACCACTCCGTCCATCATCGTTCCCCAGTATACCAGCGCACCTCCGGCAAACAGAAGCTTGCTGAGGTTGTGCGACCGTTCATCCACGGTCAGCGTAGTCTCGGAATCCAGTGCGAAGGCCTCTTCATAGGCCTTGAGCGAGGTCTTGTATTTGTTATGGTAATAGAATCCTCCTCCTACGGTAGCTCCGAGGCCTCCGTATACTATAGGAAGCTTCCAATACTGCTTGTGGTATATCTGCTGGCCGCCGATGAATACGGCAGAACCTCCGGCGAGGGTGCCGATCTTGAGCTCCTTCTTGTGCTGGAGCCCGGCGAAGTACTCGCGGAGCGAGAACATCGCCTCGGCGGAATCGGCCGGTGCCTCATCATCCCCTCCGAAGCCGTTTGAGAAGGCTTCGGACTTGAACTGGGCCGATGACCGCGGCGCGAAAGCCACCAGGGCAGCCAGTATCAATATTAGATATATGGGCTTAGATCTTGGCATCTTCAAGGGCTTTCAGGAAACGCTGCACTTCTGCATCGGAGTTGAACCTGATGGTCATCGTACCTTTCCCGCCGGAGCTGCGCTTCAGCGAGATGTCCTGTTCGAAATACTTGCCGATGTGCTCCAGGACACGGAAATACTCGTCCGGAAGCTCCTGGGTGTATTCAGGGCGGCGGACGTCGTCCTCACGCAGCAGCTTGCGGACCTTGTCCTCCAGCTGGCGGACGGACAGGCCGCCCTTGACCGTCAGGTCGCACAGCTCTTCCTGCAGCTGAGGGTCCTCGACTCCGAGTATGACCTTGGCGTGACCGACGCTCAGAAGTCCGACCTTGAGGTCGTGCTGTACCTTGGCGGGAAGCTTGAGCAGGCGGAGATAGTTGGTCACGGAAGCGCGTTTCTTGCCGATGCGTGAGGCCATCTGCTCCTGGGTGAGGCTGCACTCCTCGATCAGGCGGCGGTAGCCGAGGGCCACCTCGATAGGATCGAGGTCCTCGCGCTGGATGTTCTCGACGATGGCCATCTCCAGCATGCTCTGGTCGGAGGCGGCTCGGATATAGGCGGGAATCATGTCCATACCCGCGGCCTTGCAGGCGCGGAAACGGCGCTCTCCGCTGATGATCTGATACTTGCCGTCATCGGTCTTGCGAACGGTGATGGGCTGGATAAGGCCGAGGCTGCGGATGGATGCGGTCAGCTCTTCCAGGGCTTCAGTGTCGAAAGACATGCGGGGCTGGAAGGGATTGGGCTCGATCATGCCGGCGGGGATGCGCACGATGTCGGCGCTGCCGTCGGACTGGGTGCGGTTGCTGACGATCTCCTTGTTGACGTAGCCTACGGGCTTGCGCAGCTGGTCGAGCGCGGCGCTGTCTCCCAATATTGCTCCGAGGCCCCGTCCGAGGCCTCTCGGTTCCTTGTTGCTCATAATGTCTGTGCTTGGGGTTCATTCCTCTCCATCACTTCCCGCGCCAGCTTCAGGTAATTGCTGGAGCCGTTGCTCATGATGTCGTAGAGGACGATAGGTTTGCCGTGCGAGGGGGCCTCGCTCAGCCGGATGTTGCGTTGGATGATGGTGTTGAACACCATGTCCTGGAAATGCTCGCGGAGCTGGTTCACCACCTGGGTGTGCACCCGCGTGCGGCCGTCGAACATGGTCACGACGAAGCCCTCGACCGCGAGGTTGCGGTTGACTCCGTTCTGGACGATGCGTATGGTCTGAAGGAGCTTCCCGAGGCCCTCGAGCGCAAAGAACTCCGGCTGGACCGGGATGATGACCGAGTCAGCCGCAGTCAGGGCATTGACGGTAATCAGGCCGAGGGAAGGGGAGCAGTCTATGATGATGTAGTCGTAGCTGCCGCGGACCGGTTGGATGGCCTTCTTGAGGATTGACTCGCGCTCGTCCGCCTCCAGCATCTCGATCTCGACGCCCACGAGGTTGATGTGGGAAGGGACCATGTGGAGACCGGCGAGTTCGGTCTGGACGAGGGCGTCCTCGATGCCGATGCGTCCGATCATCACCTCGTAAAGGGTGCGTTTCTGGTCGCTGCCGGGTGAAAAGTTCAGGCCGGAAGTGGTATTGGCCTGAGGGTCTGCATCGATGATCAGTACCTTCTTTTCGAGCACGGCGAGGGAGGCTGCGAGATTGATGGCGGTGGTGGTCTTGCCCACGCCGCCCTTCTGGTTCGCTATTGCTATGACTTTACCCATATTCAAACGGTCGAATAACTCCTAAGAAATGCAAATTTAGCAAATTTATTCCACTTCTGCGGCTAATTTGCTATTTTTGTGCCAATACAGAACCACATTATTCCCATGTGCGAAACCAAGACCGAATGGTTCATCATCGTGAACCCGCGTGCCGGTTCCGGCAAGACCATATCCGGCTGGACGGTGGCTGAAAGGCTGCTCCGCGAACTCGGGGTACCGTTCACGTGCGCTTTTACGCACTATAAGTCCCATGCCCGCGAGCTGGCCTGCCAGGCGGCCCGCGACGGCTACCGCAGGTTCGTCGCGGCGGGCGGGGACGGTTCGGTGCATGAGATGTTCTCCGGCGTGCTTGACTTCTGCACCGAGACAGGGACGCCGGCCGATGGATTCCTCATGGCCAACATCCCCATCGGCTCAGGCAACGACTGGCTCAAGTCCCTAGGAGTCCCCCATGACATCGAGAGAGTAGTCCGCCTAATTGCGGAAGGTTCATCCAGGATGCAGGACGTCATCTCCATGCATGCTTCTGACGGACGGACATGCTGTATGTCCAATGTCGGCGGAACCGGTTTTGACTCACATGTTTGCGAGCGCGTGAATGCACGCAAGGAGCGCGGTCACAGGAGCCGGTGGATATATGTAGGTGCGCTAGTAATGACGATACTTAAGCTCAGGCGTATCAGACTGGAAGTGTCGGGCGACGGACAGGTGCTGTACAGCGGTCCCTGTTATTCCCTGGCACTAGGGAACGGGCGTTTCTCCGGAGGGGGCATGCTGCAGACGGCTGATGCGGCCTTTGATGACGGTCTCGTGGACGTGTTGGTGGTTCCGGCAATGTCTCTGCTTCGCATCATCCGTGAGATCCACCGCCTTTTCGACGGTACCACGCCACAGTCTTCAGCCCTTGTTTACCGTCAGTGCAAGCATTTGAGTATAAGGCCCCTGGATTCCCGTTCCGCTGATTTTATCGAGGTGGACGGTGAGATTGAGGGCCGTCTCCCGGTCGAAGTGAGTGTCACCGGGCAACGGATCGGTGTCGTTGCGCCCCGCGCTTAATTCCTTTCAATCCAGTCGGGATAGCTGATATTCGGAATCATCCTGGAGATCTGCGCAGCCCTCGAGGAGACGTAATTGGAGGGCTTGGCAGGATTGCGGCCGAGCGGGTTCGGCAGGCAGGCGGCGATAGCAGCCGCCTCGCGCCGCGTCAGCGCCGAGGCGTCCTTGCCGAAGTACGCCTGCGCTGCCGCCTGGGCCCCGTAGATGCCCTTGCCCATCTCAGCGACATTGAGGTAGACTTCCATGATCCTTTCCTTGCCCCAGATCTTCTCTATGAGGATCGTGAACCAGCCCTCTACGCCCTTGCGCCACATCGTGCGCTTGTGTAAAGTGAAAACATTCTTAGCTGTCTGCTGCGAGATCGTGCTGGCTCCGCGCACCCGTTTCCCGTCCTTCTTCTCCTGCATGGCCTGCTGTATGGCCTTCCTGTCGAAACCGTCATGCTCACAGAAAAGGTTGTCTTCGCTGGTGATGACGGCTTTCATGAGTTCCGGGGATATGTCCTCGAGGGGGCACCATTCCTTAACTGTATGGAAATCCGGGTCGGAACGGAACTCGATGCACCTGCTCACCATGATGGGCGTAACCCACACCGGCACCCACTTGAGTGCAAGCACGGTCAGCACGCTGAAAATTATCAGCGCGAGCGGAAGCTTGACGAGCAGGAATTTGAAGAATCTTTTCATAAAATGGGGCTGCAAAAATACATATTTCCCGAATAATTTTGTTAACTTGCAGTGAATTTGGCTAGCCTATGACCTATCGATATCTAACACCCGAAGAGATCACCCAGCTCGAACGGCAGTTGTGTCACTCCTCCGAATGGGGACGCGTCATGGTATCCGAGGGCTTTTCCCCCGACCATGTCATATCCTCACGTTTTTCGGGGGATATCCGGCTCGGAGCCTTTGACAAGGAGTTCCAGCTCGCCGGAGGCATGAAAAAGCATTCCGGACTGTACCATGTTACGCTTCACAACGTCGAAGTGGGTGACAACTGCTGCATAGAGAGAGTTAACAATTATATTGCCAATTACCGCATCGGACACGACACTTTCATCGAAAATGTCGATATCATCATCTGCGACGGCGAGTCATCCTTCGGCAACGGCGTGGAGGTTTCTGTGCTCAACGAGACCGGTGGCCGTGAAGTCACCATCTATGACCGCCTCTCCGCCCAGCAGGCATATGTCATGGCGCTCTACCGCCACAGACCTGAGTTGATCGGAAGGATGCGCGGCCTGATCGGCGACTATGTAGCTTCTGTGACGTCTCCCATCGGCGAGATCGGCCCTTGTTCGGTCATAGTAGACACGGGTTACATCAAGAACGTCAAGGTAGGGGAGTACTGCAAGATCGAAGGTGCCTGCCGTCTCAAGAACGGCAGCATCAACAGCAACTCCGTCGCTCCCGTGCATGTCGGGGTGGGGGTCATCGGTGATGACTTCATCATATCCAGCGGTTCCTCCGTCGAGGACGGAGTGACTTTCTCGCGATGCTTCATCGGCCAGGCCTGCAAGCTCGGACACAACTATTCAGCCTCAGATTCCCTGTTCTTCAGCAACTGCCAGGGTGAGAACGGCGAAGCCTGCGCCATTTTCGCGGGCCCTTTCACCGTCACGCATCACAAATCCAGTCTGCTGATCGCCGGCATGTTCTCATTCATGAACGCCGGTTCCGGGTCCAACCAGAGCAACCACATGTACAAGCTCGGCCCCATCCATCAGGGTATCATGGAGCGTGGAGCGAAGACCGCTTCCGATTCATATCTGCTCTGGCCCGCCAAGGTCGGCGCCTTCTCGCTGGTGATGGGCCGCCACGTGAGTCATCAGGATACTTCCGACCTCCCGTTCTCGTATCTGATCGAGGACGGCGGCGTCACTTTCGTGATGCCTGGAGCGAACCTGAAGAGCGTAGGTACCATTCGTGACGCCAAGAAATGGCCCAAGCGCGACGGACGCAAGGACCCTGATAAGTTCGACTGTATCAATTTCAACCTGCTGAGCCCGTATACTGTCCAGAAGATGCTCCGGGCCGTGGATATCCTCAAGGATCTTCGCCGCGTATCCGGCTCTTCCACCGAGACATATTCTTACCAGAACGGCAAGATCCGCCGCTCCTCGCTCGAGAAGGGCCTGAAGTATTACGGTATGGCGATTGACAAGTTCCTTGGCAATTCCCTGATATCCAGGATCCAGAAGGCGGGCAATCTCGATGGTGTCGATGCCCTCCGCAAGGCCCTTGCAAAGGATTCCGAGACGGGGGCAGGAGACTGGGTGGACCTGTCTGGACTTATCGCCCCGCGCAGCGAGGTGTTCTCCCTGCTGGACGACATCGAGTCCGGTGCCGTCTGCAGTGTCGGGGAGATCGACGCCCGTTTCCGGGGGATGCACGAGCAATATTATTCGTACGAATGGAACTGGGCCCACGACGTCATCGAGTCGTGGTACGGCCTGGATCTATCCACAGTTTCCATAGAGTCTCTCATACAGCTTGTCCACAGGTGGCGTGACGCCGTGGTCAGCCTTGACAACCTTATCTACGAGGATGCCCGCAAGGAATTCTCGCTCAGCGCTATGACGAGTTTTGGCGCTGACGGGGACGAGAAGCAGCGCAACCTCGATTTCTTCCAGGTGCGCGGCGCCTCTTTCGAGAACGATCCCTTCGTCAAGTCGGTCGCAGACCATATCGTGGTCAAGAGCCGGCTTGCGCAGGACATGCTTACAATGCTTGACGCTTTCTGATGAAAATACTGCACTTTATATTCTCTGCACTGCTGTGTCTGGCTTTCCCTGCGGCGATTATCGCGCAGGAAAAGGCTTCGCCGATGGTTTTCGACGCATACGAGTGCGATTTCGGTGAAGTGGAGGAGGCCGGAGGAACCCTGTTCCATACCTTCACTTTTATCAATGGTGCATCCACCCCCATACGCATCCTGCGTGTTTCGGCGAGCTGCAGTTGTGTCTCCGTATCCTATCCGCAGGGGAGGATCGAGGGCGGGCAGCCCGGGGAGATCAGTGTCGCATTCAATCCTGCGCGTACCTTCGGTGAAGTGGAGCGTATGGTGGACATATTCCTCTCCGACGGTCTGCCCGGTGTTTCGCTGACACTCAAGGCCCAGGTCAAGCCTTCGGAATATGACATAGAGGACATGTACCCTGTCGCTCTCCCCGACGGAGTGAGGATAACGGGCACGTCCCAGCGTTTCGGATACCTGGCTGTCGGCAAAATGGCTGAACGCAGGATAGACGTCATCAATGCCTCGGACAAGCCTGTCACACTGGGGACCGAGTCCGACAATGCGTTGGGCTTCCTTTCCGTGGCATGTCCTGAGCGCTTGGGTCCCGGTGAGGCGGGCAGCTTCATACTTCGCTATTCGCTGCCTGACGGAGCCGCTTCCTATGGTATGCATGAGGACAAGGTTACCCTTTTGGTCAACGACCGGCCGTGCAATCGCACTATCGAGTCCTCCTGCATAGGTGTCGAGGATTTCGAGGGCAGGAAGGGACCTGCGCCTGCTTTGCAGGTGTACCCTTCACGTATGGAAATGAAGCGCTCCCTCCTCGGGAGAGGTTACTCCGGCTCGGTCGTCATCCGCAACACCGGCAGCGGCGATCTCCGTATCCGCAAGGTCGACCTGCCTGACGGCGTCACTTCCGACCTGCCTGACGGGACCGTCATCAAGGCCGGTGCATCCAGGAAGGCGACATTCCGCTCGGCTTCGGCCGGGTTCAGTTCCGGCCTGGTCACCAACGACCCGGTGAGACCGTATAAGGAAATCAGAACCACATCAAAATAAAACAAAAACCAATTTTTCTCAAAACACATTTGCGATGAAAAAGCTTTCTATTCTGATCTTCGCTGCTGCATGTCTCGTACTGGGATCATGCAGTGGGAACAAGGGGTACGAGTACCCCTTCCAGAACCCCAAACTGTCCGTGGACAAGAGGGTTGAGAATCTTATCTCGTTGCTGACTCCGGAGGAGAAGGTGGGCTTGATGATGAACGGCTCGATCTCGGTCGACCGTCTCGGTATCCCCGCCTACAACTGGTGGAGCGAGGCCTGTCACGGTATCTGCCGTCCGGGCGCTACCGTTTTCCCGCAGTCCATCGGCCTTGCAGCTACTTTCGACGAGCCTCAGCAGCTCGAGATCTACACCGCCGTCTCGGACGAGGCACGTGCCACCTGGAACACTACCGACCATCATCGCTTCGGAGTGACCGAGGCCACCGGCGGCATCTGGAACCAGGGCCTTTCTTTCTGGTGCCCGAACGTCAATATCTTCCGTGACCCGAGGTGGGGACGCGGCCAGGAGACCTGCGGCGAGGACCCGTATCTCGCCGGCGTGATGGGCGGAGCCACTGTCCGCGCCATGCAGGCCTATGACGGCAAGTATTACAAGACCCATGCTTGTGTAAAGCACTATGCAGTCCACAGCGGACCCGAGAGCGAGCGTCACCGTTTCGACGCCACTGTCTCCATGCGCGACCTTTGGGAGACCTACCTCCCTGCTTTCCGCACCATCGTCAAGGACGCCGGCGTGCAGGAAGTCATGTGCGCATACAACCGCTATGAGGGTGAGCCTTGCTGCGGCAGCGACCGCCTCCTGACCAACATCCTCCGCGAGAAGTGGGGATATGATGACATCATCCTCTCCGACTGCGGTGCTATCAACAACTTCTACACCAAGGGCCAGCACGAGACCCACCCGGATGCCGCTACCGCCAGCGCTGACGCTGTCCTCTCCGGCACCGACCTCGAGTGCGGTACCAGCTACAAGTCCCTGCTCCAGAGCATGGAGAAGGGCCTCATCAGCGAGGCTGACCTCGATGCCGCCCTTACCCGCATCTTACGCGGCCGCTTCGAGCTCGGTATGTTCGATCCTGAAGAGAGCATGCCTTGGGCCAACCTCGATGCCAGCGTCATCAGCAACGCCGAGCACACCGCCCTCGCCGAGAAGGCTGCCCGTGAGGCCATGGTCCTCCTGAAGAACAACGGCATCCTCCCGCTCTCCAAGGACATCAAGAAGATCGCCATCGTCGGTCCTAACGCCGACAACGCTTCCGTCCACAACGGCAACTACAACGGTACCCCTACTCCCGAGCACACCGTCTCCATCCTCGAGGCTATCCGCAGGGAGGTTCCGAATGCAGAGATTATCTACGAGAAGGGCTGCGAGCTCGCCGACCCGCTCATGACTGAAGAGAAGCTCGGTTCGCTCAATGGCGGCAAGGGCCTCCACGCCGAGTTCTTCAACAACACCAAGTTCGAGGGTGCACCTGTTACCACCAGTGACCTGGACGCCGTCAACATGCGTACCTATGGTGACTACCGTTTCGCTGAAGGTGTCAATCCCACCGACTTCTCCGTCCGCATGACCGGCAAGTATGTGCCTGATTTCACCGGCAACATCAACTATGCAGTCCGTGGCGCCGGCGCTTACAAGCTGACTGTCAACGGCAAGGTCGTCGAGCAGCAGGAGGAGGTTCCCGGCATGCGTGGCTTCGGCCGCAACCAGGCCCCCGAGAAGTTCTTCCCGGTTGTAGCCGGCAGGCCTTATGACATCGTCCTTGAGTACACCAAGGGACCCGAGGGCTCCGCTTTCCTGTCCTTCAACCTCTCCAAGCGCTATCCCGCCAAGTTCGCCGAAGTCGCCAAGAAGGCCGCCGAGGCTGACGTCATCATCATGGTCGGCGGTCTTTCCGCCCAGCTTGAGGGTGAGGAGATGCAGGTCCACTTCGAGGGATTCTCCGGTGGTGACCGTACCAGGATCGAACTTCCTCCCGTACAGAAGAACCTCCTTGACGCTCTCGATGCTACCGGCAAGCCTGTCGTGTTCGTGAACTGCACCGGCTCCGCCATCGCATTCGCCGAGGTCGAGAACGAGTATGACGCCCTCCTCCAGGCATGGTATGCCGGCCAGGCTACCGGTCTTGCCGTGGCTGACGTCCTCTTCGGTGACTACAACCCTGCCGGACGTCTCCCCATCACGTTCTACAAGTCCACTTCCCAGCTTCCTGACTTCCACGACTACAACATGGAGGGCCACACCTACAGGTATTTCCGCGGCGAACCGCTCTATGCCTTCGGTTACGGTCTGTCCTACACCACCTTCGAGTATGGTGACGCCACCCTGTCCAAGGCTTCCGTCAAGGCCGGCAACAGCGTCGACATCACCATCCCGGTCAAGAATACCGGTGCCATCGCAGGTGACGAAGTCGTCCAGGTTTATGTGAAGAGTCTTGACAATCCTGATGCTCCCATCAAGTCCCTCAAGGGCTTCAAGCGCGTCAATATCGCTCCCGGCCAGCAGGTCAGCGTGAAGATCACCCTTGACAAGGGCGCCTTCGAGTACTATGACGCAAGCATCGACGAACTCTCCGTCAGACCCGGTAAGTACCAGCTCCTCTATGGTTCTTCGTCCAGGGACGAGGACCTCAAGGCTGCAGCTTTCGAGGTGATCTAAGGACTATTATTCTTGCCGGATCCGCTTTACGAATGCCGAAGGGGAAATGTTGAATTGCTTCTGGAAGCTTGTAGTGAAGTAGGAAGGTGAGGAGAACCCCACAAGGTAAGCCACCTCGTTGATCCGGTATTTCTGCGAAGACAGCATCTCTGCCGCCTCCTTGAGGCGGCAGAGTCGTATATACTCGTTGATGTTCAGGCCGGTATTGGCCTTGATCTTGCGGTAGAGCGTCGACTTGCTGGTACCGAGGATGGTGGTGAGGGCTTCGATGTTGAGGTCCTGCTCCGAGAGGTGCTTCATGACCTCCGAGTGCAGCTTCTCCATGAACTCATTGTCCACGGTACCGGCGGTGACGCTGCTGTAGTGTGACAGCGGTGACTCTGTAAACTGCTTGAAAGAGATCTCCTTGTTCTTGAATAGATTGGCGATATTGGCCTTAAGGAGGTCGATTGAGAAGGGTTTCTCAATGTATCCGTCCGCGCCCATGCGCAGCGTCTCGATGCGCGTCTCAACCCCGACTGCCGCAGTGAGCAGGATGACCGGGATATGGCAGAGCTCTACATCGCTCTTGATGCGGTTGCAGAGTTCGCAGCCGTCCATCACCGGCATCATGATATCGCTGATGACAAGGTCGACCTTCTGTTCCTGGACTATCTTGAGACCTTCCTCTCCGTTGGAGGCGAGAAGGGTGTTGTACTCGCCGGAAAGTTCCTTGCCAAGATAGTAACGCATTTCAGCGGAATCCTCCACGACGAGGATGGTGTGGCGGGTATTGTCGATCTCGAAAGCGACATCGTTGGATTCCGTACCCGCGCCGCTCTCCTTCAGGACGGCCTGTTCTGCCTGCTTCTTTGGTATTACCAGTACGAAGGAATTGACATCCTTCCTGTTTTCGTCGATGAACAGCTCTCCGTTGTGGAGCTCTGCAAGTGTACGTGCGAACGGGAGACCGAGCCCGGTACCCCGGCTCCCGGCCAACTGGTCGCTGGACATCTTGACCTGATAGAAGGGCTCGAAAATCTTTTCCCTATCCTTCTCGGCGATAATAGGTCCGTTGCTGTTCACTCGGAAGATAACCTTGTCACCAGCCTTGTCTTCCGAAAGACTGATATCGATGCGGTTCTTGCCGTATTTGACGGCGTTCGAAATGAGATTGGTGAGTATCTTCTCTATGCTGTCAGGGGCGCACATGGCCATGACCGGGCCTTCCGGAACATCGATATTCATCGCGATGTGCCTCTCCTGCACGGTAGTGGTGAAATAGTCACAGGACTTGCGGAGGATGGCCTTCAGGTCCTCTTCGGTAAAGTTCAATTTAAGCTCTTTCTGTTCCATCTTGCGCAGGTCGAGGAGCTGGTTGGTGAGTTCCAGGAGTCTTGCGGTGTTGGACTGTATGGTGAGCATATCCTCCCTGGCGCTATCCTTGTAGCCTTCGCTTGCGATGATCTTGTCGAGGGGCATCTTGATAAGCGAGAGGGGAGTGCGGATCTCGTGGGTAAGATTGGTGAAATACTTTATCTTGGCATCGTATATCTCTTTCTGCTTGTCGTTTTCCATGCGCGCGATCTGGCTCTCGCGTTCGATCTTCCTCCTCCTTCCGAATGCGGTGACCGCGAGGTAGAGTAGTCCGATGGCGAGGAGGGAATAAATGATCTTGGCTGCAAGTGTCTGAAACAGCGGCGGTTGGACTGTCAGTTCAAGAGTTTTGTGAGCCTCTGGACGGTCATCCCCGACGATACCGACATTGAATATGTAACGGCCGGGTTCGATCCCGGTGAAAGTGGCGCTGTTGCCGGAGGTGGTGCCGCGGAGCGTCTTTCCTCCATGTTTAAGGGAATACTCGTACTGTGACGTGAGGATACTCGAGTAGACTGGAGCCGCGAATCCGATCTCAAGGGTCGAAATGTCGTCGTATCTGACCTTGATGCGGTCGGAGGTATAATAGGAGTGTCCTGGAGTCGCCAGCTGTGTCTCCTTATCCAAAGTCCTGGCTGTGATGCCTGTTATGAGAAGGTTGCCGTTGGCAGCCTGCGTCTTGAGCAGGGCGGGGGAGAAGGCGATGAGGCCGTCGGTAGATCCCATGTAGACTGTACCGTTGGCCGCGGTATAGGCGGCTCCGTACGAATATTGGTTGACGGTTACATGCGATTCTTCGAAATAGGATGCGGAGAACCGTTCGGTCTCAGGGTCCAGTTGGGCCAGGCCGTGCGTCGTGGATACCCACAGTTTGCCGTCCCTGTCCTCAGCTATCGCGCAGGCGACATTGGAGGGCAGCCCGTCGGCCTTGGTGAGGTTTCGCAGCCCGAGTTTGTCCGTGGTCCAGTCGCGCGAGGTGAATGAGATGCCTCCGCCTTCCGTCGTAATCCATATCCTGTGTCCGCTGTCTTCAAGGAAAGAAGTAATATGGTTCGACTTTATGCCCTGGCCTTCATTGGAGGTATTCACTCTGCGGATCAGACGCATTTCCTTGTCCAAGAGCCATATACCACTGCCATAAGTTCCAACCCAGAGGTTTTCCCTGCTGTCTTGGAACAACGCGTGGATGAAATAGTCTCCGAGTGCATCCACTTTGTCGAATCCGTCTCTCTCCGGATTGTATAGGTATAGTCCTTCATGAGTACCCACTACGATCTTGCCGTCCTTCATCTCGCATTGACGGATGACGTTGTCGTTGGGGAAGCTGTAGTGGCTGACTATTTTCCTTTGATCGGGACGGTATCTGAAGAGTCCGTCCCCATATGTGGCGATCCAGAGTTCATTGCCTATGCGTTTCACGTCCTGGATGTTGTAGAACGTTCCCTTCGGCTCGGAGAAATGTGTCATTTCGCGCGTTTTGGGATCGAAGAACTCAAGCGCGCCATCCTCCGTGCCTATCCAAAGACCGCCGGATGGGGCGGGGCAGATGGAGCGGACTATGCTTCCGCGGATAGAACCTGGAGCGTCGTTGACATAGAACAACTGGTAAGAATCACGTTTGTCCAGCCATAAGTTCAACCCTTTGTAGAAAGTCCCGGCCCAGACGTTCCCTTCACGGTCTGCAGTCAGTTTCATCACGTAACTAGCGGAGATGGCGTGCATGTCGGAGGCGGATTCCTGTATGTGGGTGACCGTCCTGTCCCTGTCCGAACAGACGAATACCCCGGTCTCCGTTCCGATCCAATACTCTCCTGGGACCCGTTCCAGAAGGCAGAGTATACTGCGCGGCTCATCATAGTGGAAGACCCTGCGTACCATATCGGTTTCCGGCTCGAGGAGGATCACGTCATTGTCTGAGGTTGACGCGAGGATGCTCGCAGAAGATGTTCCTGCTATAAGGTTGATCCCGTTCTGGTCTTGAATATCGAATCGATCCGTCCTGTTGTCATACCTGTAAAGGTCTCCGCTGACCGAGGATACCCATATCGTCCCGAAACTGTCCGCCGTCATCGAAGCTGGAGCGAAATAATCGGCGGCCATGTATTTGGATACGACTCCTGACGGCTTGTTGTAACGATACATGTTTGAGGACAGGAACCAGATGTTTCCTGCGGCATCCTGGCAGATATATCGTATGTCGTTTTCCTCGAGCCGTCCGAGGGACAGGGTCTTTCCAGTGTCTATATTGTAGCATCCGGCACCGTTCCCGTTGGCGAACCACAACCCGCCCTCGTCATCCATACAAAGGGCTGGTGTCATCCCGGAAGTCAACCCGTTCGGACTGTCGTCACCGAGCTTGACGAAACCGCGGCCGTCAAAACGGCAGATACCGTCGCGCGTCGCTACCCATATGAAATTGTATTTGTCCTGCACTACCGCATAAATGGTATTGCTAGGCAGCCCGTCCTTGGTCTGATAGTGGTTGAACCAATATTGCTCGTTAGCGGCCAGGCAGCTGCCTGACAGCAGAATAACCATGGTGGAGAGTACTAGAACACGTTTCATGAATCAATTTTACAAATCCTGGACTTTCAATTCTGCCGCAAGATAGAAATAATAATATAAAAATTGATTCATCCATAAGGTTTTTTGAATTTCCTGCCCGTATTGTGGCAAAAAGTCCTTTTTTACGTAAAAATATAACGGGCTTTACACGGGGCTATGAAGAAAATGAACGAAAAACAAAAGAAAAAAGAAGATTCATTTAAACATTTTAGTCGATTATAATCTATATTTGCATAACTCAAGTCTTAAATCAGTGTTCTCGGAGTCTTCCGGCTCCGTGAGGTTTGCCATTTACCCTAACCAATATTATTAACTACTGATTTATGACAAACAAAGTTTTCAAGAAAGTGGCGGCTGTCGTCCTGACTTCCGTCATGTGCCTGATGGGAACGTTGGCCTATGCCCAGAACCGTCCCATCAGTGGAACTGTCCTCGATGGCAGCGGCCAGCCGGTCATCGGAGCTACGGTCATGGTAGTGGGTAACAGCACTCTTGGTACTGTTACCGATGCCGACGGCCGTTTCTCTCTCAGTGTTCCGGCCGGATCCACCATTTCGGTATCCTGTATCGGATACGGCACCCAGACGACACCGGTCGGTTCCCAGAGCGTTTTCAACTTCGTTCTCGAAGAGGACAATGAGTTCCTCGAGGAGACCGTCGTGATCGGTTATGGTGTCCAGCGCAAGAGCGACCTCTCCGGCGCCGTGGCATCCGTCCGTTCGGAAGACCTCAAGAACCGTTCGACTGCTGACGCCGCCGCGGCCCTCCAGGGCAAGGTATCCGGTGTCCACGTCCTCACC